>NZ_CP119789.1:0-1200000 GCF_029338275.1 Haloarcula ordinaria
AGTCGAAGACGATCGGGAGGGCCTTCCCGCCTGGAAGCAGGCTACTCGGTGGTCGAATCTGGCGGCTTGTCCCTCGCTGGTGTTCGAACTCCGGCTGACCAACCAGAACGGCATCAGGCACGTCGTCCCATCGCAACGGTGTGAGTCGCCGTGAACGTGCGGTGGCTGCTGCGTCCGGAGACACAGCCTCGAGGGCTGATCTGGAACGACGTCGAAGACCGACCCCGGATGCCGCTCCGAATCTTCGCCGGACTCGCCCTCTGGTGGCTCCTCGGAATCATGATGTCCGGCCTCCTGGGAACGGTCGTTACCGGCCGGTCACCCTTCTTTGAACTCCGAGGGACTCCGGTTGGCAGTATCGCCGTGACCGCGATCGACCTTGTAGTCGGCGCCATCTCCACGCCTGTGGCCATCTACCTGGCCGGTCGGTACGTGGATCGCCGGCGGTTCCGCGATTTCGGTTTCCGCGTCAATCGCGCGTGGTGGGCCGACCTCACGTTCGGGTTCGTCCTGGGAGGCGCGTTGATGACGGCCATCTTCGTGGTCCAGTTGGCACTCGGCTGGGTCACAATACGCGGCGTTTTCGTCGTCGGTGGCGTCCCCCACTGGACGTTTCCGTACTGGTTCCTGCTCTCGGTGGGGTCCTACCTCATCGGATCCGTGATCGAAGAACTCCTTCACCGAGGTTTCCTGCTGACGAACTTCGCCGAGGGGTTCCAGGTCGGGCCAGTCGACGCCCGCGGGGCCGTGGTGGTGGGGATACTACTGACGAGCGGTGTCTTTGCGTTCGCACATGCTACGGCACCGAACGCGACGGCTATCAGTACGGCGTCGATTGCGCTCGCGGGTGTGTTCCTCGGGCTCGGGTACGCCTTGACTGGGGAACTCGCGCTCCCGATCGGTGTCCACGTCGCGTGGAACTTCTTCGAGGGGAACCTCTACGGATTCCCCATCAGTGGCTCGACGACGACGAGCATCCTCGCAATCGAGCAGCATGGCCCAGACGTCATGACCGGCGGTGCGTTTGGCCCCGAGGCTGGTCTCCTCGGTGTGGGCGCTATTCTTCTCGGTATCCTCACGACTATCGCTTGGGTGCGATATCATCGAGGTGGCTCTGGAATTCAACTGGCAGTCACGAACCGAGAGACTCTGTGAAAATAGGCATCAAAATCTGTGGGACCGCCCCATGAATATAGTACTCAGAGTGGTAAAACCACCAGTGGTTCTGCTGCATACACCCTCTGTATTCAGCACGCACCTTAGAACACTGACCGGAACTGATACAAATCTCGCGGTCACCATTCTACCTAATCCGACGACTGCTTCGGTAAGTCTTGGCCGATAACGTGTAGTAACGACTTGTAAAACAAGTCGTAACAGACTCCGCGTTTTTCACTCGAAACCCGGTGTGCCTTCGCCCCGATCACGCCGTCCGCAGATGCTTTAGTAACGGTTCCTCAAGGAATCGGTATGCGAATCGAAGCGACAGACGGGAACGAACACAAGGTCTGGCTCACCGACAGCGAGATCGAAGACCTCCGACGCGCCACCAACAGTCAGCGCGACGACCTCGTCATCCAGCTGGGCGCGTTCGTCGGCCTCCGCGCCTTCGAGATGCCCCAGGTCCGCCCCGTCGACGTGAAGCAAACCGAGAGCGGCCAGTACCGCCTCCGCGTCGAAGCCGGCAAGGACACCAGCGGGAAGGGTGGAAAGCCACGCGACGCCTACCTCCCCGACAGCGTCGAGCGCGACCTTCAACGGTTCCAGAACGAGCGCAACATCGCTCCGAAAGACCCTTTATCGATCTGTCCCAACCAGGTGTCCGCGCCGTGATCCGCCGGACTGCCCAACGGGCGCTCGGGAGACTGGTGACGAGGACTTCGAGAAGGTGAGCACGCACGATCTCCGCCGTCGGTTCGCCCAGCGCCTCCGGTCGACCAGCAAATGAACCCGCGCGTCGTGATGGCTGTCGGCGGCTGGGACAGTTTCGCCGCCATCGAACCCTATCTGAACGCTCCGAGCGAGGACGTCATCGATGACGCGTTCGTAGAAGTAGGGCTGTAGCTCATCTGGTACTCTGTGCTATTGACGAAAATCGGAAACGGGCTTTGTTGAATTCCTCATTCCCGGACAGTTTGTTGAGGTCGTGCTGAATACAGAGCGCGAATCGGTCACAAGTGGATGGGCATTATCCCATCGGCCGGTCAGTCGATACAGTAGCTGAGCCTTGTTTAGACGCGTCTGCTGCCCTCGGTTAGTGGCTCTATCCGGTGAACAGAATTCATTCATGAGGGTCTCTCTTCCTGCTTTCATTCTGTGGATGCAGGCCGTAGTAGACGATATGCACCGCGTCTAAACAAGGCCCAGTGCGCGTATCGGTCACTGGACGAGACGCCTGAATTACCACATTCTGAGGTCCACAACAGGGCATGTACGTTGCACGCGCTGGCCGGACACATGCAAAAGGGGAAAACCAATTGCGAGAGTTGAAAATCACTACGGGACACCGATAGCAACGATTGAAACGATTTACATACCGATCGCACTGCAGTCGTGCGATCGGGTGTGCATTGATTTTCAATGGCGACTATGCCCCAATTTGCTCGACCACTCTGTGCCGAATCAACTACTCTGTAGAATCGCTAACTTAACTAGGGCTGGCCTTCGACTTCAAGAGGCAACGAACTCCCATCGAGACTGAAGTACGACCTACTGTTTGGAGAATCTGCAAATCGGACGAAAATCGGTCAGGTTACGAACGTAGCAGTCATTACTCTGACTTGTTTCTTGTCCGTCTCGTATATCGTTACCGTAATCGTCTCACTGGACCCGATATTCTGATCCGTAAGCCCACTCCCCGTCGCATCTGAAAAGATCAAATCATCCCCCGACGAATCGAAGTACCGCGCTGCTGAGGTACTCCCACCGGCCGGCTCGTCTTCCACAGTGACGTAGACACGGTCGTCGTGAGCCCGGCTGAATTGGAGGTTCTTAATCGTGACTTTTCCATTTATCCGAGCATCGTGCGAGGCTGGATATCCAAAACCCCCGATTGAGGCCTGTGGGTTAGCGCTATTCGGCACGTCGTACTGTGCGATTGTTCCGGTCGTATCATCCTTCGGGGATTGCCAGATGAGCCGTAGGGTATCGCCGCCTTTGGCATTGACCGTCGCTGAGTCGCCCGCGGTGACATCACCCCCACTCCATTCGTTGATACTACCGACCGACGTTTTTTCGAGTGCGGCTCCCGCGAACCGCAACTGGTCGCCGTCAAACGAGTCACCGCTTGCGTGGGTCACCTGAACGTCACCATTGGCTTGCACCTCAAACTCAAACGTCGCACTTGGAGCGGTACTATCTACGCTCTCTCCGATTCCTAGCGCGAACACAGAGACGACAGCCCCCAGTATCACCACGATACCCACCATCAGGACGACCGAAATGACTGACGAGACGGCATCCTCGGACCTCATTAAAGTATCCGGCGTCACGTAGGCGGTGTTTAGTTAAGCGTGAAAAGTGAGGCGGACGGATTTTGTGGTGCCTATGCCAAAAATCAGCCGCCTCAGCGGATGTAGAGACTGGATTGATTTGGATTTTGTGGAGCGCGAGCGGACACCCGAGCCGGCGATGGCGCTGGGTATCAAATCGCACGTTGCGGGACTCTCGCTGTCGGATACCGTCGAATTACTCGAAGATCTGGGTGTCCAACGATCGCGGAAAGCAATCCACGATTGGGTTCAGAAAGCCGATTTACAGCCCGAATCCGGTAAATCACCGAATCAGATTGCGCTTGACGAAACCGTGATTCGGATCAACGATCAGCAATTCTGGCTGTACGCCGCCGCCGATCCGCAGTCGAACGAACTGCTTCACGTCCGGCTCTTTGCGACGACTACGACCACCCTCACGGAAATTTTCTTGCACGAACTTCGGCAAAAACACGATGTCGAAACTGCTGTCTTTCTCGTCGATGGCGCTCAACACCTCCAAACTGCGCTCTCTCGAGCGGGATTCCGATTTCAGATGCGGCGCCACGGAAATCGGAACGCTGTCGAACGAATTTTTCGAGAGTTCAAGCGTCGAACCTCGTCGTTTTCAAACTGTTTCAGTCACGTCGACCCCGAAACAGCCGAAAATTGGTTGCAGACCTTCGCTCGCTGGCACAATGCTCCAAACTAAACACTACCGTCACGTACACAGCAGAAACTATTTTATTAATTAATCAATCTACCGGTGATAAATGAGACTGTACCGAGCAATGTCTTGACTCCTAATCTGGGAGATACTCTATGCAAGATACAGCCTCTGTATCGGTCACGCCGGTACTGACAGATGGCGAGTGGACTCTATGGGCGTGCTGTATTCACAGCGCCAGTCAATCACTGATATTTCGGAAGTCGATGCGGTGACGAATGGGGACAAAAACAGTCGGTCTGTCGGATGAATTTGCGACGGTGAAATTTACCGTATAGTTATTTGACTACTGAACGTTGGTAGTGTAATGACGGGTTCGATTCGACTTCTCCACGTCGAGGACGATCTTGAGTTTGCAGATTTGGCTGCGACGGCAGTGGTGAATCGCCAGACGTGGCTTGATTTCACGGTTTGAGTGCCTGCTTGATGTTGTGAACCGCACACATCAGGACGAGTTCTCGGAATTCACCGTACCAGGTTCTCGCACGCACGGCGTCGCCGAGTGTGCGCTTGATCGTCGAGAAGACGGTCTCACACATCGCTCGTTGCCGGTAGCGAGCCCCATCGATCCGCGCGTTGTGCGCGTGATCGATGTGCCGGAACTCACGATGTTTGATCAGTGGTCTTACGCCCTCTTCGCGGAGTTTCTCGCGTAAATCCATCCAATCGTAGCCTTTGTCGGCAGCGAGGCTGGCGAGGTCGCCCGCGTTGCGGAGGGCGACCTGCCAGCCGAGTTGTGTGTCGTGGCGTTTCTCAGTCGTACAGTGAACGTCCAGAATGGCTTGGTTTTCTGTGTCGACGAGAACAGCGGCTTGAGCGTCTTGACGCGGTAATTCGTCCGACGGCAGTAGTGTTTGCTCGCGTGTTCGCGGTCGAAGAACGTCGCGTCGATGGCGGCGTGACCGCTCGGGTCGTGCAGCTGCGCCGAGAGGCGCAGCAGCACTCGCCAGAGTGCTGTCTTGATTCTATCAAACCACTTGACTGGCGTGGAGTGGTCGGGGAGATCGGCCGCGTCAAGGCCGATCTCCGCGAGTATTTGTGGCATCTCGCTCAGCAAATCGAGTGCTTCTCGGTAGGATTTCTCCAGGTAAACCCGCAGACAGTGCAGCGACACCACCGCTCGGCGGCCGCCACCCCTTCGGGGGCGGCGACTTCGCCTCGTTCACCAACAGCATTTTTAGCTAACTGAACGACTTTACTCGTGAAGCGGGAGATCTTAGACATGAATCATCGACGGTTTCCCGCTTCTTCCTCGTTCTAACGGTCGAAGCCGCCGTCGTCCAGCGATTCACCAGAGCCGCTGCGACATATCTTGAACGTGAGAACGATCGCTTTCGGATCACCACGGTACCCGATGCCAGTGCTGGGCGTGAAATGCTCACCGACGAAGTGTTCGACTGTGTGGTCTCCGACTACGATTTGCCTGGACAAAACGGAATCGTGTTTCTTCGCACCGTCCGTGAACAATTCCCCGATCTTCCGTTTATTTTGTATACAGGGAAGGGATCTGAGGAAGTCGCGATGGAGGCCATCTCTGCAGGCGTTACAGACTATCTTCAAAAGAGAGTGGGACTGATCAGTACACCGTCTTAGCCAACCGGATCACCAATGCCGTCGAATCGCACCGGTCAGAACAGAAACTGGCCGAACAGAACCGTGACCTCCAGCGGTACAAACAGATGATAAACTCGATGAACGAGGCCGCCTGTATCTACGACGAGTCCGGACGCTTCGTGGTCGTAAACGAATATCTGGCTAACTGGTACAACACCACCAAAGAACAGCCAAAGGCCAGAAAAGTAGGTTGATCCCGATTATACGTGATCAGTCTGCCGACAGCGATCCCTACCAGGCCCTTCTTGACGGTCGGCGCGAACAACTGTCGGGGGAAGTCGAAGTCGAATTTTCCCACCGAGGAGATGTTGTGTTAGAGTATCGGTTGGTCCGCCTCACTGTAGATGGGGTGCTTGAAGGAATCGTCGGTGTCGCCCGTGATATCACCGAACACAAAGATCGTGAGCGAAAACTTCGCCGAGAGCGGGACCGTCTTGACGAGTTTGCGGGTGTCGTCAGTCACGACATCCAGAACCCACTGACCGTAGCGAAAGGTCGTTTAGAGCTCGCAAAAGGAGAGTGTGACAGCGATCATCTTGCTGGACTCGGGACCGCATTAGACCGTATTACGCGAATTACTGAGGATGTCCTCTGGCTGGCGCGAGAAGGACGAGCCATCGGTGCGGTGGATGCTGTTATGGTGGCCCATACGATAGACAAAGCTTGGGACATTGTCGGAGAGCAGACAGAGCACGCCGAGTTACACTACGCAGACGAGACGGTTTCCTCACTCTCTGTTGAAGCAGACGATGATCGACTGTGCCAACTCTTCGAAAACCTGTTCGGAAACGCGATTAAACACGGTGGAGCAGACACAACGGTCACAGTCGGTGCGCTGGACAATGGCTTCTATATCGAAGACGATGGGCCTGGTATCCCCGAAGAGAGACGTACTGACGTGTTTAGCGCCGGCTACTCAACCGACGAGGAAGGAACGGGATTCGGGTTGAGCATCGTCGAGCGGGTGGTCGAAATCACGGATGGGAAATCAACCTGACAGAGAGTGCTGAGGGTGGTGCCAGATTCGAGATTACTGGAATTGAACTCACTACTGCATAGACGTTCTGTATCTTGCACGGCAGTTCTGTCATAACAGAGGATATCAACAAAGCAGATGTTTCGAAGCGTCGCTGATTCGCGATCGGGTTAGAGTTGTGCCTGGTCCACAACGATGTCCCCACAGCGGGGACAGAGGAGTCGGTGGCGAGCGGTCGAATCATCGTCGATCCAGTCACCGTCAGCGGGACTTTCATGTTCGCACGTCGGGCAGAAGAGCAGTGTCTTTGCCTGACGGCAAGTAGGGTCGTTGGAGGAGGGGTCTGTCAGAGTCATATCCGTGGGGAATGGGTTTGACCGACGGCGGCACACAGGGCGTTCAGGACGACGAGCGCACCAACGACATGCGGCGCTCGATGACGACGTCGTGGCCGTAGTCGCCCCGGCGGTACTGGTCGTAGAGGTTCTCGACAGCCGGGAAGTCAGTCGTCCATTCGGTGTAGTGGACGAGATCGCCGACGTTGTAGCACAGTCGCCACTGGCCGTGTGTGGGCGCTGAGCTGGTCGCAGTACGCTCGGAGCCTAGTGCCTGGGCCATCTTCATCTCACCTCCCGTCGGATGCGTACAGCCTTGGATGCCAGGCGAGCCGAGGTGGCGCAGGTCCTCGTGGGGCACGGCGAACGTCATGAGGTCCGCGCTGCTGACGGCCATCGCGAGTCTGCGCCGTCGCTCACGGTCACCGATCAATTCCTCGAGGCGCAGACGGTCTCGTCGGCGAGGTCGGCGACGAGGACGCCGGTCACTGCCTGGGCGTCCTCGTGGACGGTACAGACGAGCAGCCACGGCTCACTGTCGGCCGTGGTGATCGCGACCGTCTCGCCGACCTCTGGGAGGGGAGCGTCGGGTGTCATCGGCCACCTCCGACTGCGAACTGAGTGATGGCAGAATACTTATTGGATAGTCTCGCCAACATCGAGAGTGGGCCCTGGTTCCCGCTCGTGTAGTTGCCCACCAGCTCTCCTTGACCCAGAGTTGATCCCCGCGGGTCTGGGGCCCGTTTCGGCACGACCCCTCTGGTTTCTCGGCTCATGCGGCCCCACCTGGTGGCGTTTCAGTCGTCGCTGGACAACTCCGTCCGAGATGGATAGCGAGCGACGCCTGTTCAGGGAGATCGGCACCACAGTACGGGCAGGCCGTCGCGACGACGACATTCGAGCCTTCGCGTTCTTCGATAGCCATCACTGCCCACCTCCGTCGGTGACCAGCGGATCGTGCCCGACCACGTTCGCCAACGACTCACCCAACGCCCGCTGTTCCTCGGCGTCGACGGTGAAGCGGCGGCCCACTACTGGGACGAGCACGAGCGCGCCCTGGTGATCGTCAAGGACACCGTTGCCGAGAAAGTCGAGCCTGACCGAGATCCCCTTCAAGACGCTGGGGCAGTGGTGCGAGTACACGCGTGAGGAGCGTGGCTGGGCCGTCGGACCGCACGTCGACGGCTCGCTCGTGGGCGAACTCGTGAGAGGGCCCGACGCATAAACGGTCGTTCCATGGCTGACGCGAATGGCTTCGTCTACGAGTCCATCCGTGGTCCCAAATGGAAGGTCGAGTTCGACCGACGGAGTGGTGGTGGCTTCGAGCGTGTCGAAGCGGTGTGGACTGGGTGTGGCTGGCGCGTCACCGGGCGGGAAGTCGTGACGACGATGCGGCGGATCTGACCGTTCCGGACCCACGGACTTCATCGAAACTGTCTCGTCCTGAATCGTTTGCTTCGTAGATCAGCGGCCTCTCTCAAAGAGAAGTCGTGTTAGGTGCTGATAGATGCAAAAACGGGACCAGATCGGTTCGCTGTGTCGCGTCACAGACGCGGATGAAGCCGTCGGAGCGGACGAATACGTTCCAGGATCTACCTGAAAACTGAGAACAGTGTCTCCGTCTGTGGTTCTGTCATGGGGATCAAACAGAGCGTTGAGTGCAGCCGGGTCAACATGCTCACTTATCGGCGGGAGATCGACTGGATCGATATCAGCAGCATCCGCCAGCGCCGTAACAATGGCCTGTACCGGAGAGTGATTATTTTCAGTCTCGTACTCCACGTCAACGACTGGCACTCACCCTCGATAGACGGTTAGTTCCCCAGTGTCTCCCATACAATCTCGACAGTACTACGACATAAAAAACCGACGTAAAATACGAAATGTTGCCTCTGTTGAAATACTATTAGTTCGACACATATCCCCTGAAACAGCCGTTCGGTAGAACTGCGATCTGTGAGTCGTATTTTCTGGTCGTCGTCACGTACAGATCGAGGATAGCATTCGCTCTTGTGTCTACGAGGAGCGTGACTTTCAACTGTTGACTCGTCAACTTCGTTCGCTTCGTATAGTGTTTCGAGGCGTGACTCCGGTCGAACCCGGAGGCGTCAATCCCGACGACACCGTTGGTCGGAAGGAGTGTGACCGAGAGGTTGAGCAGGACGCGCCATACGGTCATATCGAGGCGATTGAACGCCTTACACAATGTCGAGGGTGAGGGGAGTTCCGTCAGATCGACGGCGCTCCGAATACGGGGCATCTCGATAAGTTCGTCAAGAAGCGTCCGGTACGTCGTATTCTTCCGTATCTTGAGACAGAGCAAGACGATGTGTTGATGAAGTGTGTACCGGCGTTTCGAGAACTTCGACGAGTAGTGGGCAACAGCTCGCCGAGCCAAGTGATACGCCTGCTCAACGAACCGAAGCAACTGCGACTTTGGGAGGGCCTGCATCCGGTCAGACTACCGGACGAACCTGTAACTATCCGAGGATTTGAACAGAGCCGTACGGCGGTAGATTTATTTCTACACCAAATTGACAGATTGTATGGGTTCGGGACAAGTGACTGCAATTGGGCTGGTGATCCTCGTTTTGCTCTCCGGCTGTTCTGGATTCGTCGGAATGGACCAAACTGAACCAACCCAGTCAGTGTCGACTGGAGTGGACGATGGGCCGACTGAGGAATCAGCAGCCGAGACGGAAAGTAGTGCTGCTACATCTACAACAACACCAACATCGGTAGACTCCGATGATGACGGACTACATGACCGGCGTGAGGCCGAACTCGGAACTGACCCAACGAGGCTGATACAGACGATGATGGTCTCACTGATCTCCGTGAGGTGACTGAAACAAAACAGACCCCAATTCGGCAGATACCGATAATGATGGGCTTGACGATGCTGCCGAACTGAAGGGTGACACAGACCCACGTAAGCGCGATACAGACAACGATGGACTCGCTGACGGTGCCGAGATCGAGCGCGGTACTAACCCAACCATTCGGGATACCGATGGTGACAATCTCCTTGATGGTTGGGAGGTCCATAGCGACGTCTATCCAGACGCGAATCCACTGTACAAGGATATTTACGTCGAGATTGACTACATGAAGAGCTACTCGCTCCCTGACGATGAGCGAGCGCTAATCAAGTCCAAGTTCGCCGACGCGCCGGTCTCGAATCCGAACGGAACGAACGGAATCAACCTCCATCTTATTAGGAGCGACCAGGTCCCGTACACTCGTACGCTTGGAGGCCTAAGGACAGATGAATACGAGAACAAATACTTTGACCATAACGGGCAAGCATACCATTACGCGATTTTAGTTGACCGGAGTTCACTCTCAGAGTCTGTCGATGGTGGCGGCGCTGAGGGTATAATGCACGTTTCAGGGACCGTCGACGACACACGCATGGGGACCACGTTCATACATGAACTTGGCCACTCAATGGGCCTGATGCCTGATGTATACCGTGGCATTGACACCACCGACGTTCCGTTCGACGAATACCCCAGTGTTCTGAATTACAACGCTCCCCCGGACCACTATAGCTACACCTCGGAGGCCGTCTCCGACGCTGGCTTTGACGACTGGAAGTATATCGAGAAGGAGATGTTTACTCCATCAACTCGGCTCATGCCGGGACCCGATGCTCTGGATCAATGTGTTGGCGGTTCGTTCGCAGGGGGCGATGGATCCACCAGCAATCCGTACCGGATCGAGACACTCCACCAGCCGAGTGTATCGGCGTCGACTCTGATGCGAATTATAAACTCGTCTCGGATATCGACGCAACGTGGCGGAATGGGTTCGACCCGACACCACGATTCTCTGGAACACTCGACGGAAACGGCCACACAGTTCGTGGACTTACTGTCCACCGGTCGGACAGTGCCGGTGGGATCGTCAAGACACTCAACGGCGGAACGATTAAGCGACTCCATCTTCGGAATGTCTCCGTCCGCGGACAGGACAATGTCGGGGGCGTAGCCAGCACCTCAAGCGGCACGATCACGCAGGTTACTGTTACAGGGAGTATCCGCGGAGAGCGTGGTGTTGGAGGTATCGCTGGCGTTGTTGCCGAGCCGAATGCTAATTACCGGGTTGGCGAGATATCTGCCGTCGAAGTGAATGCCACAGTCGTTGGTGAATACAGCGTTGGCGGTCTCGCCGGTAACAGTATCGGTAACGTGACCAATTCAGCGGTCTTCGGTAGCGTCCGTGGCGAGTCCTCGGTTGGCGGGCTGGTAGGAATGAACTATGCACCAGGTCGGGTCGCTTCCTCGTTTACTGCCGCGACTGTTAGCGGCGAAGAGCACGTGGGTGGTGCCGTCGGTCGGAACTACGAGAATGGCCCGGTCGAGGATGTCTACTGGAACGCTGACGCCACTGACCAGTCAGCGTCGGCCGGGAGCCCCACGTCAAACGGACTCTCAACGAACGAGATGACTGGAGAAGCCGCCGCAGAGAGTATGTCTGGCGTTGATTTCAGCGGGCCATGGATTACAACCGACGCCTATCCCGTGCTTGACTGGCTATCAGAGCGTGTCACCCGCGAGATGCGTATTAGATCGTCTTGAAATCACTCTTGCCATCATTGGGCTGCCACTAACAGGCCCCGGCGTGGGGCCACGCTCAGTCTATTGGTTGGTCTGTCGGACGGCCGAGCGTGCAGCTCAAGAAACTGGCGACCAGGACTTCGAGAAGGTGAGCACGCACGATCTCCGCCGCCGGTTCGCCCAGCGGCTGCTCGTCGACCAGCAGATGAACCCGCGCGTCGTGATGGCCGTCGGCGGCTGGGACAGTTTCGCCGCCATCGAGCCGTATCTGAACGCGCCGAGCGAGGATGTCATCGACGATGCGTTCGCTGATATCGGGTTGTGAAGCGGGCATTGTTGAAACCTTCATTGGCTGATTCTTTTATTGGTCGTGCTGAATCAAGAGGTTCTATCAGCATCGGATATGTCGCGCTCTGTGAGTGCGTACACGTTTTCATCATTGCTCCCGAGATAGATTGTACCATCCTTCACCGCCGGTGAGGACCACACCTCATCACCCGTTTGGAACGACCACTGTTTGGTTCCATTCTCGGCGTCGATTGCGTACATGTTGCCGTCGCTACTCCCGACGTATACCGTGCTATCTGCCACTGTAGGTGAGGATTCAACCACGTCTTTCGTCTGGAAGGACCACTGCTCCGTCCCGTTATCGGCGTTAATCGCGTACAGGTTGTCGTCAATGCATCCGACATAAACTCTGCCATCCTTCACCGCTGGTGAGGACCATACCTCATCACCCGTTTGGAACGACCACTGTTTGGTTCCATTCTCGGCATCGATAGCGTACACGTTGGAATCCTTACTCCCGACGTAGACCGTGCCATCCACCACTGCCGGTCTAGACTGTATCTCACCATCCGTCCGATAGGACCACTTTTCAGTCCCGTTCTTGGCGTTTATCGCGTACAAGTTGGAGTCCTCACTTCCGATATAGACGGTACTATCGACTACAGTCGGCGAAGAGTCCACCCAGTCGCCAGTTGGGAAGGACCACTGTTCGATCCCGTTTTCGGCGTTGATCGCGTACACGTTGGAATCCTGACTCCCAACATAGACTGTCTCATCTTTCACTACCGGCGAGGATTCAACTGGAGCACCCGTAGGAGAGGACCATTGTTCGATTCCATCTGCAGCGCTGATGGCATACACGTTGGTGTCGTAGCTCCCAACATAGACGGTTCCACCCACCACAGTCGGTGAGGATACCACCTCGGCGGTTGTCTGGAAGGACCATCGTTGGATTCCATCCTTGTCGTCGATTGCGTATATCGTGGCGTCGTCGCTCCCAACGTAAACGCTGCCCCCCCTTACCGCCGGCGAAGAGACCACTGAACCTTCCGTTTGGAAGGTCCATTTTTGAGATACGTCTCCGGTTATTGAGTCTACTGGAGTCCCTCTCACACATCCGGCGATCGAAATGGTTGTCAGTGTTCCAAAAGAGGTGAGGAAGTCTCGACGTCTTGCCATTAATGACTCACTGAATCCGGCATCATTTAATTTTTTGCTAGTCAGCAAGTGGCTAAAATTTCTATCCAGAATGGGATCTGTGCCTAATGAATAGTGAGCATTTTGAGGTCAAAAACTATTCAGTCAGCAGCAGAAGCTAGATCTTCCGACAGTCAGAATGATGCCACCGCACGTACGACGATCTGGCTGGCACAGTCTTGGTTCTCTTGGCGATGAGGCGCAGTAGACCGGTCAAACACGGCCCCGATGCCAAATTTCGAGAAACAAAAACATTTCCTAAATATCACATCTCATCACGTCGGATTGAGAATCCAATCAGAAACCACACACACTGAGCCTGACAGAGTTACATCATGTCCCGAAAACGGGACCGGAGAATTCGGCATGGCGTCACTGTTTGTAAATTTATATGTGGTACCATATGATTCAGATGTCGCCCCCAGATATGGCCGTTCGTTTGAATAACCGACATCTGCCCACTCAAATAATTTCTTAATATATTCTTCCGAATCACTCCTGTCGTCGAATTTGATGCATAAGTAATTAATGTAGAATGTCCATTTGCGATCCCCACTATACTCTGGTAAATTACTTTTTGCATACGCAACTGGGGGCGTATAACTTTCTAATGAAGGACTTGTCCAGCCATAGGCCTGATATGTATCTACCGGAATCTCAGGACCCTGATCTAATTTCCATTCCTTGACGCCTGAAGTGGGGATTTTTGCTTTCGGATACACTGTCCTAACCGCCTCTTTCGCGGACGAGGCTGAAATGTCTGCTACCGTCTCCTCTGCGTTACATTCCGTTCTGCATTGATCTTATGAACTGAGTTATTGGATTCATGTTCGCCGGCAAGACGAACAATTGGTGGCCAGATATTCTCGAACTCAGACGATGTCATCGTTTCTCCAGTCCGAAGTTGTTCTTTAAGAGCTGCGACTGGGTCTTCGTAAGCATCCGGATCTTTGATACCGGTCTGCAAATAGAGATTTCCGGAAACAGTGACTGCATAGTATGGTTCAATCCCAGAATCTCCTCCTACCTTGAGTGATATGATGAGCCACGGATTGGGGCACTGATCAATCTCAAATTCTTCTACCAGATTTTCCGCAGGTAGAATCGACTTCATCAATTCGTATCGTTTTTTTGCAGCGTAGTTTGTTTCGTACTCCTCAAGGTGCTTGCGAGAAAACCAACCACCATCAGAGTCAATTTTATCAGTACTCATTAAGTCATTGATATTGAGGAAGGTGACTGGACGAAGCCGTTCTACAATAGTAGGGAGTTTATTGATAGAGCCGACATCTGCATCTGGGGCGTTCAGTTCGTCCACTTTGTTCGAGCCCCCCACCTTGTATTTCCCAGCAACGTAGGGATAGTAGTTGTACGGGCGCAATGGGACGCTTTCAGTCGCCACTTTCGCCTCATCAATTGAGATTAGAGTCGGTGTATCCGTCGGTGTCGAGGTCACTGATTCGACCGCAACAGTTTCTGCGGGATTATCAGTATCCGCCGCCCTGGACGAAGAGTCTGCACATCCCGCTAGGGAGAGAATTCCACTCGTAGCGGCCGCTTTCAGGAAATGCCTCCGACCAATCATATTTTCTACCTTTCGAACGACATTTTTTATATTTTTCGAGAATCAATAATGCCGTGCAGTTGGAACAGGATGACTGTGGTCGTAACTGGCCCATATCTCAGAGTTCGAAGACATAGGCTGCACCAGACTTTTCAACACCAGACGTATGCTCATCCCTCGATCCGACAACCGCGTAACGTCCGTTCCCAGCGACACTCCCGTCGCTCATTCGATCAGCAGGATCGCCTCCTGCCGGAGCCTGGTTTCCTCGTATATTCATACGAGCGATTATCTTCATGCAGGATATACGCCCCACCGCCTTTTTCGATCTCTTCGAAGGGATTACAAACCAAAGCTACTGCCCCGTCACTCGAGACGTCGATACTATAGCCAAAGTTGTAGCTATGTTCTGGCTTGGGGCCAGGCACAACCTCTCGCTGGCTCCAGCTACGATCCTGGGTGAACACGTACACTGCCCCGATATTATTCGAGTCGTCGATCATCATCTCACCCCCGACTAGTACTTTATCCCCAGAATGGGTTATAGCGATATCTCCTCCACCGAACATTCTGGGGTTTCCATCAATATATGCCTCCTGAGACCATGTGCCCTCAGATTTTCTGAAAATATAGCCAGTGTCATACCACTTCCCACCTTTTCGATATGAGGAACGTTCTCGTACGGCAATCGTGGACCCATCTCCTGATATTTCTACCTTAGAAATGTACTGTCCACCGCTTTCCCGACTTGGTTCTAAAGTAGCCTCTTGAGACCAATCCCCGGAATCAGTCCGCTGAAACACGTACAGACTTTCAATTCTCTCTTCCTCCCGATCGAGCGCACCCTCAAGGACCAGCGTATCACCGGATCCTGAGAGAGCGATCGAATACGAATAGGTCTGGAAAACAGTCTCCCTCTCCCACGATTGATTGGACTTGCGATAGATGTACACCGCGCCTTCTTTGGATGCGTTTTTAGGCGTACGTCCTGGCGCGGTTATGGCGATGGTTGACCCATCATCTGATATCTCGAGATCATCGCCCAAGCCGTCCTCTCTTTTCGGATTTGGTAGCGTAATTTTCTGGTCGTTCGACCAGGCCTTTTCCTCTCGATTGTAGATTTCTGCATAGCCCGTTTTAGGGACACCACCCACGGTACCCCTACCCGTCCCGACCACAATCTCGTCACCGTCGTTTGAGATGGCATTAGATTGGCCAAACATATCGTCCTCTCTCACATCAGATGGTTCGAGTTTCTGGGTCTCCTTAATCCGCTCCAAATCCGAAATAGCTCTCAGTGACTCGTTCTCTTCTCCCTCCGAAGTAGTCTCAATCGTACTCGGTTTTCCTTCCGAGGCGGTCGGATTCAGCGACGAACAGCCAGCCAATGAGACTGAGAGTCCAACGCCAGCTTTGAACAAAAACGATCGACGGTCATCTCGTGGCATCATTTCGAATTGTCTGGAAAGTAGTAAATATTCGCATTTCAAAAAGGTAACTATATCCTGAAAGTAACCATTTTGGCCCTGTTGAAATCCCATTGTATCGACACCTTTCTCGCTGAACAGTCGTTAAGTAGGTGAGGAAACCTAACAACAACACAAAATATTCACTCGCTATCCGGAATAGCGTACTCGTGAGTAGATTCAGTCCGGTTGTCTGGGGAAGCGCCCTTATTGCACTCGCTATTATCGTAATGGCTCTCTATCGGTTGTATAATAATAGACGAGTGCAGAGTTGAGGTGTATGATTAACTCTCCGCCTCCATTTGTCAGAGTGTCTTATTGATGTTATGAGTGAGACAACCGATTACGAGTTCACGGAACTGCTTCCACCAGAGTCGTGAGCGGACGAATGCGCCATATTTCCGTTTGAGGCGAGAGTTCACCGTCTCGTTCTGACTACGTTGGCCGTAGAGGTCAGCATCCTGCCGAGCGTTCCACGCCTTGTGGAGCGGGGAAAACTCTCGGTGCTTGATGAGTGGACGAACCCCGTCTTCACGGGCTAACGCACGAATTTTCTGGTCGTCGTATCCCTTGTCACCGAGGAGAACCGCTACTTCCCCGGTATTCCGCTTGATGAGCGACGGCGCTATCTTCGAGTCGTGTTTTCGTGTCGTCGTTACGTGTACGTCGAGAATCGAGTTCGACCTTGTTTCCACGAGAAGCGTGACCTTCAACTGCTGAATCGTCAACTTCGCTCGCTTCGTATAGTGTTTCGAGGCGTGACTCCGGTCGAACCCCGAGGCATCAATCCCGACGACACCGTTGGTCGGAAGGAGTGCAACCGAGAGGTTGAGCAGGACGCGCCAAACCGCCATATCGAGGCGATTGAACGCCTTACACAACGTCGAGGTGGATGGGAGTTCCTCCAGTTCGATGGCCCTCCGAATCCGAGGCAGGCTCGATGAGTTCGTCAAGCAGGGTTCGGTACGACGTATTCTTTCGCACCTTGAGACAGAGCAGGACGATGTGCTGGTGAAGTGTGTACCGCCGTTTCGAGAATTTCGAAGAGTAGCGGGCAAGAGCTCGCCGAGCCAAGTGATACGCCTGCTCAACGAATCGAAGCAACTGCGACTTTGGGAGGGCCTGCATTCGGTCACATTATTGCTCGACCCTGTAACTCTCTGAGGGTTTCAACAGAGCCGAACGTAATAAACAGAGTATCATGATGGATACACCCTCTATATTCAGCAAACCACTCTTATCAGATGATGAGAGTGTTATTGGCGCCTCGACTTATGCGATGAGCCTCCCGTCAGGGGTGCGGTCAATCGTTTTTGCCGCCTCCATCCGTTCGATGAGGTCCGCCGCGTCGTCTGGCGCGAGCCCATCGGCCTCCTCGACGACCGCGTCGACGACGTCGTCCGGGTCGGCGCCGTAGCCGGCCCCCTCGAACTTCAGCCCCTCGACGACCTCGGTCACGACGGCGGTCGGTGCGTCCGACGTGACGACCAGCACCCCATCGTCGTCAGTCTTGACCTCCACGTCCGGGCCAGGGTCGAGCCCCAGTTCGCGGAACGAGCGACTCTTCAGCCGTGTCGCACGCTCGGCGTCGACCATCTCGATCGTCTCGGAATGGCGGGCCTTCGCCGACGCTTCAGCGAGTCGCACGAGGTCCAGCAGCGAGCGTGGCGTCACTGGGATGGTCCGCTCTTCGTCTTCCTCGCGGGCGACCAAGCGCGTCTTCACGGCCACGTACCACTCGCGCAGCGCGTCTTTCACCGCGGCGCTCGCAAACGTAGGCGTGAGGTCGCGACACGCCTGCAGGTACGCTCGCAAGGCGTCGATGCTCACCTCGCCGTCGACGTCCTCGAGGAGATCGTCGGGCACCGCCTGCCCGCGTGCTTGCCTCGTGGCAACATCACGGCCGTCGAGGATATGGCCTGCCAGTTCGTCGATTTCCTCGCGGTCCGTACGCTCCTCCAGAACCCACAGCAGGTCGAATCGATCCAGCAGCGGTGAGATGATCTTCGTCTGCTGGATCGGCGAGTCGTTCTCTCGGAAGTGGCCGTCCTCTGGGTTGGCCGCCGTGAGCATCGCAGTCTCGGCGTTCAGGACCGCGCGCTCACCAGCCTTCTCGATCGTGACCTTTCCGGACTCCATCGCCTCCAAGAGCGCGTTCTGTTCCGACGAACCGGCACTGTCGAGTTCATCGATGAAGACGGCGCCACCGGAACACTTCGGGATGGCGCCTGCCGTGACGGTCAGGTCGCGGTCGTCAAAGCCGTCTTTCGTCATCGCCGCTGTCAGGCCGGCCGCCGACGTGCCCTCGTTACCCGACGTCTTCTGACCACGTGGACTGAGCGCTGTCAGCGCTTCACCGAAGTCCGTCTTGCCTGTGCCCGGATCGCCCAACAAGAGCTGATGCACGAGGCCGCGGTGGTTCGTCCCTTCTGCATCGGGCGAGTTGCCACGAACCAACTGGAGGATGAGACCCTCCTTGATGTGCTCGTCCCCGTAGTGAGTCGGTGCGACCGAATCCACCAGCACGTCCATCGGATCGTGCATGTCGGCGAGTAGGTCGATGACGTCCTGGTGGGCGTCGCGGTTCACTTCCTGCATCGCCGACTCCTCGACGATGACGTCCTCAGCGTCGAGGATCTTCTCGCCGACTGTCGAGCCGTTCGGATGGATGGCTTTGTACGTCGCGACGACCGTGACGACCTCGCCAGATTCGACGCCCTGTCGAGCCAGCGCTTCCGTAAGATGGGCGTCGATCGTCTCAGTTCCTTCCTCGACACGCTCGGGAACGGGCTGCAGACGGAGCGCCTGATAGTCGACGTACTCACACTTCTCGCGCTGCAGCGTCCACGGAGCGCGCTGTTTGCCACATCCCTCACAGAACGCCGGTTGACGGATGCTCCCGAAGTTCTGAGCGACTCGCTTCTCGTTCTCACACTCGCGACAGCGGAAGACGGCCATCTCCAGTTTGGGATCAACCGACGAGCGCTGTCGAATCTGCCCACGCACGGCGATCGTGTCGCTGACCGTCTCGGCGTAGTGCTCGCCGACGTGGAAGACGTCGACAGACTCCTCGAGGAACGCCATCGAGTCCGTACTCATGTGACCACCCCGATGATACCGTCGACGAGCCCACCGACGACGTTCAACGCTGTATGGAAGTCGATGCCTGGGATGATGCCCGTCCAGAGCATCGCCAGCAACAGCACGGTCGAGATGAGGAGCGAGACGAGGCCGTGACGGGCGACCGTCCGCCCGATCGCCGCGGCGACGCCGAGGATGGCCTTGAGTTTGAAGCCCCACCAGAGCCACAAGCCTGCGGTCATCAGCGTCCCGACGCCGATTCCCAGCGTCGCCAGCCCGAACTGACCGACAAGGAATTCGATGCCCATCCGGAGAAGATCGACGGGCGTCACGAGCATCGCGGCTCACCTCTGACTCGTCGAAACGTTTCATTTTTTCGAGAGTTGTAGGCGGCCGCCAAGGCGCACTCGCTCGCGTCGCATAATGCGCTCGCCCCCACGGGGGGGTACTCATGTCCAGTCAAGAATTCCGCGCGCGCGAATTTTTCTGGTCGCGACCGCGAAACCGGCGCGGGGACCGTTCTCCGTCGGTCCGACCCCCTGGGTTCGTCTACGAAAACAGACAGTTCTTGAGCACTCCTCGAGGTCGGCGACGAGGATTGTGGTCTGCTGGGGTGGGTGGTCGGCCTGATCACGCCGACGCACCCCCGGAACTGCTCGCTTCGAGTCCGTCTCTGAGAGATAGACCTTCAGGTCACCGTGGATCGGCTTCGAGATCTCCGGCCACGTGATCGGCGGCCAGGTGAACTCCTTCTCGGTGTAGAGAATCGCCTCGCCTGTGTCCAGGTCCGACGTGATGTCCTCTTCCATCGGCACGGACTCGAATCCCTTCGGCGATGAGCCGCCGTGAGGGTTCGCCGTCCCGTTCATCCCGACGCGCCATCGAATGCGGTCGGTCCAGAGGTTGTGCAGGTGCTTGTCCTTGTGGCCGAAGAACAGCCCGATGATGCCGTTCTTCCGGAAGTCCTCGACGGCCGTCCCTGCGAGCTGCACCTTCTGGAGCGTCGCGTACTGGTCCTTCGAGACACCCTCTCGAGCGAGCGATGCGACCTCGTCGCAGATCCACGTTGTCCAGTCGAACGGGCCGCGCTCGACGAGCGAGAGTGCCCAGCCGAACCACCAGTGATCGACCGGGTCGCCTTCCTGGAACTTGACGCCGTCGACGACCTTGTCACTCTCTTCGTAGACCCACTGGCAGCCCCGCATTTTCGGATCTGGGTAGACGACGTGGAACACGCCGTCTTGTAGGACGTTCAGATTCAGGTCCATAATGTCGCTGTAGTGCGTTACCTTCCGGACGACGTCCTCGAGCGGCACCTGCTTGCCCATCGAGTTACGGTTCCCGCCCTTCTTCACGACGTACGCGGTCGCGTCGTATCCCTTCGGGAGGCATACGTGCGCGACCGGTGCGTACGGGAGCCATTCCGAGCGCGAGCCCGTCGCCGCCCGCCAGACCACACGCGAGTTATTGACCTCCATGTCAATCTGGGCGGCGCGAAGAGCGAGCGTCGTCTTCCCGGAGTTCGGCGGTCCTGTCGCGAACCACTCGACGCCGCCACTCGGTTGGTTGCGGCCGCCGTCCCATGTGTGGTCCCAGAACGCCGGCACCAACCCTTCCGCGTCGAACTGGTCGGGATTGAACTCCGGCATTCCGTGGATTCGACGAAGGTGCCGTCCGTCCGAGTGGTTTCGTGCGTCGTTCGTCCACTGCTCGCTGCCGTAGTGGGGCTCGATGAAGCCCAGTTCCTGCGGGTCGTGTAGATCAGACATGGTCACATCGTCCTCGAGGGTTGACTCTCTGCGCCGTCGTCTTCGCGGTGTTCGTCAGCCTCACCGGCCCAGCGATCGACCGCCCGGTTGTACGAGGGAGCAGATACGTCGCGGCCCACGCTCCCGCTCGCGCTCGTACTTCTCAGCGTCCACCGTGAGGACCCGCTGGGCGACGGTGCTGTCGTGGATCTTCCAATCGAAGTCCGGCTCGACCATGTGCAACTCTCCGAGTGTCCCGTTGTCGAGGCGGGAGAGCCAGTCGTCGACGGCGGCCATGTCCTCGAAGCCATCCAGGAGTGACAACAGAAGGTCGCTCTGTTTCTGGTAAAGGTCGTCCAGCGCCGGCCGCATCGCGAAGTACTGCGTCTCGCTGGCGTCCTCGACACGCTCGCTCTTGTTGGTGTACTGCTGGGCGTTCTTCCGGAGGGTTCGGTACGCAGCACGGAACGCCGGCCGGATGTACTTCGCGGCCCACAGCCGGCGTTCCTGCTCGGCCGTGTGCTGATCGACAGGGTCTTCGCGCCACTCGCGACGGTTGGGGCTCGTGATGAGGATCGACAGTGGCACTGGTCGTGAACACACCTCAACGAACCAGCCGTCAGGCACGCGACCGAGCGACCAGAACTGCATCTGGTGCAAGGACACGATGAGATCCCGGCGGTCAGTGTATCCCTCGATGGTCCAGCGCTGAAGCCACTGACGCTGATCCTCGTTCAGTTTGTCCAGCGCTGGCGTGATAGACACGTCTGTTCCCGCATTCGTCTCTCTCTCACGCACGCCGTCCAGGAGGCCGTCCAAGGACGACTGCCCCGAACCCGAAGCCATCAGTCGTCACCTCCGGCGGCTGCCGTCGACGGCTCGTCATCGCGATCGAGAGCCGGGTCGTCGTCCGAGAGGACCGTATCGAAGGGCTTGCTCTGGCGGTTGTGCGCCTCGTTGACGACGCCATCCTCGCGGAGGTCACGAAGCCAGTCTTCGACGTCGTATTGCTTGTTCTCGCTCTCGATGAGTTTCTCCAGCAGCTGGTCGATCGTGCCGAACCGGCGGACGTTCAGGTCCGTGTACCATGCGGTGACCCAGGCCTTGCGCGCCTGCCCGGGTGCGACCCACGACTGGGCTTTCCCCTCGATCGGCTCGGCGAACATGAGCACGAACGGGAGGCACGTGAGTGGGCCCCACTGCCACGCCCCGACGAAGTCCATCGAGGCGAAGGCGGCCATCGCTGGCACGGCGACCATGCCCGCGAGTTGAGCGTACTGCTGGGCGCCTATCGACTCCGGTAGGACGCGGAACTTCCCCGGGTCGAGGTCGTCCTCGAGGAGTTCGCCGTCGTCGTTGCGGGGTGGCTGGTAGGTTCGCCACGGCCACGCGAAGATGACTCTGGAGGGAAGGTGCTCGACCAACGCTGGGGCGTCCTGGTCGACAACGATTACCTTGTCGTAGTCACCGACGCAGTTCCACTCGGCTTCCTTGTTGTCGATGTTCAGACGAGCGTAGCAGCCCTTATAGCGGGCCCACATCGACAGGAGGCCACGTGAGTAGAGGACGGGCTCGTTGTTCTCGTCGAAGACGACGTCGTAGCCCTCGATCTCGATATCACCGGAATCGAGGACCTCGCTCTTGTCGTCAAGCGGCGACGTGGCGGTCTCCGGGTCTATCCGGATGAATCCCCACGTTTCGACTGCATCCTCGTCGTCCTCGAGCTGCATCACCGCCACGACGTAGGCGATGAACAGCGAGAACACGACCGGGAAGTGTGCCGTCAGCGAGGCCAGCGCGTAGTAGCCCAGCAGGTACGCCCCGATCGCGACGACGAAGCCCATCGCAATCCACGTCCCAGCGCCGCGTCCGGTCCCAGCGAGCGCTTCGCGCCGGAACTTGGGGACCTTCTTGTAACTGATGAACGACAAGAGGAGCGTCGGGAGGACGACCCACAGCAGAATGTACTCGTTCAAGTCGCCGCGACTGCTGATGTCCGGTGCGGCCTTCGCCGTCGGGATGGACTTGTGCTTGAACGTCCAGCGGAGGGTGTTCCCATCCGGGAGCGAGAGGAGCATCGTCACCCGTTCAGCGTCGTCGTAGTGGCCGCGCAGCAGGACTTCGCTGTGGCGGCGCATCCCCGACTGGAAGGTGACGTTCTGCGTGCCGACCGCGGTGACGTTCGCGTAGCGCTTGGTAACGACCGTCCCGTTGTCGGTCTGGACCTGGCGAGAGTCCGGGTGCCAGTAGACCTTCGTCAGCGAGAAGGTTCGGTTCTGGCTGTCGAACGGGAAACTCGCGTACAGGCGCACCTTGTTGCGCTGGACGGTGGTCGTCGGTTTGATGTACTTTTTGGAGTTCTGGTCGCCGTATGTGCCCGTTCCCCGTGGCGGGTAGCGCACGAGCCAGAACGCCTCCATCTCGCCCGCGACCCGGAGTGACGGGTACCGAGTGTCGGTCACCTCGCCCTGTTTCTGCAGGTCCGAGAGCGTCCACTCACTTGACGCATCAGACTGTTGCCCGGATGCGAGGGGCACCGCGAGGACGCTGGCCAACAAGAGCGCCGTAATAAGCCACGCCATGGCGGTTCGCGACGCCATCAGTTGTTCCCCCCGCGGAGCCGAGAGGCTCCGTTCTGCACCCGGTCAGCGCCCGAGGAGACGATTTGAATCGGTCGCGGGCCCTGGCCCTTGATGTACGTCTTGTAGAGGTAGTACGCCAGCAGGAAGATGCCGATGAGGCCAGCCAGCGGCGCAATCTGCTGGAGCCCCATCCCCAGCGAGCGGGTAATCGCGTGGCCGCTTGCCCAGTCCGCGATGTAGAACACGACCAGCGCCGCCGCGGCGATCGGCAGCGTCCCCGTCGGCACGCTCGAGGGCAGCGAGAGGAACTCGAAGCGGCGCACCAGAACTGCCAACGCAATCAACAACAGGACACCCACGATGAGCGGCACGGGAATGCCCTCCTCGGGGGCCGACACCGGCCCCATCGGGACTCGACTCATGAGCGAGTTCGATCCACCGCTCGTCGAGGCTGTCTGGTTCTCCTCTTGGAACTGCAGCGTCTCGTCGCTGTCGTCGTCCGAGAGCGTGAGTGGGCTGTTCGCCGTCCCCGAGTCTCGGACGACGTCGTTGCTCGTGCTGTAGAGCACGTACTTCTGGTCGTCCTTCGCGTCGACGAAGGTGAACGCCACCTCATCACCGATCGAGTCGCCGGGAGCGACCTCGACCGTCGGTTCGCTCATATCCGGCCCATCAGAGACGGAGAGACGAACCTCACCAGTCACCGGCTCCGCGGTCACTGGCACGGTCGACAGTTGGAATTCTGACCCAGCCTCGTTCGTCGCAAGATGCAGTTGTTGCGAGCCGTTTGCGTGGACGACAGCGTACTCGTTCTCCTCGCCAGGCCAGGGTTCATCGTAGGCGTAGTGCACCCGCTCGGCGCCCTCAGGCATCCGCAGATACGAATCCTGCGCCCAGTCGGTGAGTTTCACTCTCGAGTCCAGCGTGCCGCTGCGGACACTGGGCTGGACGACCTTGATCGAGCCGTTGTTCACCCGCGCCAGCGAGCCGTTCGAGCGGACGGAGACTTTCGAACCCGACGAGACAGAACCCAATTCGACCGTCAGCGTCGTGTTCTCGAGTGTGTAGTCCGCTGGATCGACGTCCTGCCACGCGCCGCCATCGGTCCGTTGCTCGAGGTCTCGCACCTCGTAGACGCTCCGCTCGAAGGGGATCGTCACCGTCGCCGCGTCGGTGTTTTCAGCGTACGTGCGATTGACCACGTATCTCGAGGTGAGCTGTTCCGCGGTGTAGGTGACCGTCTGCTTGTCTTGGATTTCGTGGCTGTAGGAGAGATTCACCTGCGTCGCCGGGGCGTCTGCGGATTGCTCGCTGAGCGTCAGCGTGACGTTGTTCGTCCCCTCACGGACCCATGCCGAGTCGGTGGCAAGCGAGGTCGTGTTCCCATCGCCGAGCCGGCCGAAGTAGTCCGTGCTGTTGTCGTTGACATAGACGGTGACGTCCTCGGTCTCAGTCCGTTCCGTGTAGGTGACTTCCGCGGTCGTAACCGAGCCGCTGGCCACGGCCAGCTCGACGTCGGTCGTCGATCGGGACACGCTTGGGAGTGCAGCGGTTGCGGTCTGCCCTGGTGATAAGATACCGGAATACCCGGCTTCAGTGACGCCATCCCCGTCGACATCGACGGCCGGGTCTTCCGTGTGATACGTGCCGTCCGCAGAGACGGTGTAATCGACAATCCCGCCCGCCGCATCTGTCTCGAGCGTTGTACTGCCGACTGGCAGTCCAGTGGCAGTAACGGTCGCGGTCTCCCCACTCCGAAGAATACCCGTATGCCTCGCTTCGATGGTCCCGTCGCCGTCGAGATCGACTCCAGGATCCTCGGTCGCCGTTCGCTCGGTGAAGCCGATTTCGACGTCGGTAGTATGGGCAGTCGTCGACACGTCGGCCGTGTACGAACCGGTCGAGAGATTTGACGCGCTGGCCACGTGCGACTCACCCGACAACAGAATTCCAGAGTGACTGACGTCTGTCGACCCGTCGCCATCGAGGTCTATCGATGGGTCCTCGGTCCCAGTGCGCTCGGTATAATCTATTGTCCAGTCCGGCGCTGGTCCGGCTGTCGTCGACGTTGAAACTGAATTAGAGCCAGTCGAGAGACCGTCGGCCGATTTAGGGGTCGTGGTCTGACCAGCCCCGAAAACCCCCGACCAACTAGCTTCGTCAGTCCCGTCGCCGTCCACGTCTATCGACGGGTCTTCGGTCCCCGTTCGCTCAGTATAATCGAGCGTTGCGTCGAGCGAGGCTCCGGTGTGGTCACTGCTAATTGAGCTGTCTGAATCCGATAAGTCGATTTCTCGGGTGACGGTGTCGCCGTAATTTATTGTCCCGATGTTTTCCGTCCCGCTGGTATGGGACACATCTACGCTGTTAGCCGTTGCTTGAATCCGCATATCAATATCCGGCTTACTCTCACCGACTCCTAACCCGACATTCTCCGCTTTTATCCAATTCCCGCCGTAGTTGTTATTAACACCGAGATATATCCACTCCTCGGTTCCATCACCGTCATTAGTAGTCGTGAAGTCCAGAACGTAATTATTGCCCGCAGACACGCTGTAAGAATTGTCTAATGTGATGGTTTTTCGACCCGTGCCGGTGGGCCAAGGGCCATCATAAACCAGTGTACCATCGCCATAATTTTGGTCTATACCGTCCTGCTCAATCCTAATTTCGACGTTTCTACCATCCAGCCCGCCGCCTTCCACATCGGACACGTATGGTTTTATTTCCACCAATTCGCCACTACGGTCGGGTACCACTCTTGCCTCACCGTATCGTGGCTCCGAGCCATCTTCGCCGACGAAAACGTAATTTCCGCTTCTCGAAGTGTGGTCAGTCACCCCGCCATCATTGTTTGTGAGGGTGAGCGTAGGGTTGTTATTCGATGGGCCAGTCGGTTCTAAGTTGCCGTCTATCCCGGTTGCGAACGAACCGCCAGGACCGAGCGTTGCCGTAGTTGTTTCAGAGGTGGTCGATTCCCGGCCCGTGATTGAAACCGATTCACCTGTCGGGTCGATATTCCCACCGACAGATACCGAACCAGAACCCGTCCCTGTCGACGAATCCGCTGTCGTCGCCGGCGTCGTCCCCGTGAAATTGACCGACACGGAACTCGCCGGGACGTTCCCGTCGACAGTGTATGAAACAGTCCCGCCACTGCTGACAGCCGACGACGAGACGGTCTGTGGTGTCGTCTGCTCCCGACCAGTGAAGGTCACTGACTCGTTCTGGGGGTCGACGTTGCCCGGGACCGTTACCGACTGCGTGTGGCCGGTGCCAACGCCGGTCGCCGTCGCCGACCACGACGTCGTCGTTTCTTCACCCGTCCACGTGATTTGCGGGTCACCGGACGCGGGGCCGGTAGGCGCAAGATTCCCAGCGATCGACAGCGGGAGCGTCTCACCATCAGCCAATCCGGCAGCGCTCTCCGTGTCGATTTCCGTGTTCTCGACGCCAGTTGCCTGAATCGTGTAGTTCGCGACGGCATCCGTATCACCGACCTCGTAGGCCGACTGGAAGCCATCGGTCGCGGGGGTGGCATCGATGGTCACCTCGGCGGTGAAGGTGATGCTGTTCTGGGAGAATTCGGGAACCTCAAACACGAGGTAGCCGTTCTCGTAGGCCACGTCACGGGTCCAAACGGAGCCGCTGGAGTGGGTCCCACGCACCTCCTCTGGCGTATAACCGAGAGCATCATTCACTTCACTGGCGGGAATCGCAACCTCGCGGCCGGCGTGGTGCTCGTCGTCACCGAAAACGAGTGCAAGATCGCCTGCTCCGATGATGTTCCCGTTCGAGCCCACGATGGCCTCAGCGCGGTCCGGCGTCGTCACAGTCACGCGCATCGTCGACGCGTTGCTCGAGGCGTAGACCTCACCGCGCAACGCTTCGGCGGGAATCGCTGGTGTCTCGCCCTCGGGCACGTCGACGGCGACGTTTTCGTTCGGGATGGAAGCCATCCCAGCGGGGCCGCTGTTCGTCTGAGCGCTCGCCACGCCACCGGGAACCCCGGCCAGCACGACGAGCACCACCATCAGTGTCGAAAGTAGGTTGTTGAGGTTCATAGTACGGAAAATGGAAGTGCCCGAGCGGTTCGGTTAGGCCCCCTTGAAGCGCGAGATCGAGGATTCGCTCGTGCCGTAGCGAGCGACGATCGTCACCAGGACGACCGCGATGACGATGACGCCCAGTTGCCACGGCTGCAGTGGGACGTAGCCCTTGATCTGGAAGTACGCCAGCAGCCCGAGCAGGATTTCACCAGTCAGTGCCGGCGCGGCTTTGAATAGCGGTGCCAGTTCCGCACCGGTCATCGCGAGCTGCTGGCCGATGGTCACCATAATCGAGGTGACGACGACTGCCAGCGAGCCGAAGCCGCCAACGACGCCGCCCGTCGTCACTCGAGCCCGCTCACCGACGCGTTCGACCAGATCCACGCGGTCGTTAGCCTCTTCGCGCTCTTCGAACACCCAGAGCGCGAGGGCGCCGATGCCGGCCAGGCCCAGCAGCGTCGCGATGAGCGACACTGAAAGGAACCCGGTCAGCATCTCGATCGGCATGGCTCACCTCCTGGTGACTGCGTCCGATTCTCCGCCAGTTCGTCTGTGTTGGATTTCATGTGTTTCGTGTTATGTCGACTTCTGATACTGTTTGTAGAGACTGTGCAGCACTTTCACGGCGACCAGCTTCGACGAACAGACCGCCGATCACCAGCGCCGTGTTCTGCGCGAGTTGCGTCGGGATGAACGGGACCTGTGGCGCGATCGAGAACGCCGTCACCGACAGTGCGGTGAACAGCGTCCCGACCTGTGTCCAGACCGTCGCGAGGATGGCGACGAGCAACGGGAGTTTCAGCAGCGCGCCGACGAGTGCCGAGACACCGGTCGCCTTCGCGATGGGGTGCCCGGCGACGCCCTCGAGGGAATCTCGAACCCCCATCAGTCATCACCTCGCGCGAACTCGATGAGTCGATAGAGCCACTCTTGGAGCCACGTGACGATGGCGTCGGCCAGCGACCCGATGACCGGTACGGCGCCGAGTGCGTCCGAGAGCGCCGGACCGAACGCGACCAGTAGCAGGACGACGACGGCGAACGTCAGCGCCCACAGCAGCACGAGGACGATCGCCGACGCTGGGCCGAACACCGTCGCGAGGTCGACCAGCAGGCCGTTCCAGAACTGAACTCCAACCTCGGTGCTGTTCACGGCGAGGTCGAGCGTGTCCAGGAGCGAGTCGCCTGCACTCCCGATGCCGCCCTCGATGATGCCGAAGCCGCCGTCGATCACGCCGACGACGACGCCGACGAAGCCAGCCACCGCGCCGATGACGTACTCAGTGATTCGGCGTTTGACCCACGCCTCCGGACTGGGGCCCGGGATGAGCGAGCCACTTGAGCCGGGGATAAGCGAGCCACTGTTCCCGCTCATAGCCGCTTGCGCACCTCCGCGACGATGTACGCCATCACGACGACGATGCCGAGCGCGATGGGGAACGCGAACAGGCCTTTGTCAGCGACGAAGGCAGCCGTCTGTGCGAAGGCCGCATCCGTCGCGTTCCCTGGCGAGGTAACGAGCCCGCTGACGATGGTCTCCAGGAACTCCGCGTACTTCTGGAGCGGCTGAATCGCGAAGAGGCTCATCACCATGTCGATGAGATGGGCAACGTTCGACGCGATGATCGTCGTGAACAGCCCCAGCGTCGCCATCACGAGCGACTTCCAGTCGACGCTCGTCCCGCTGTCAGATTTCAATGGCGTCGTGTCGCCAGTCGAGCCGTCGAATAACTGGGCGATGCGGCCGCTGTCACTACTCACGCGACCTCACCCCCAGGACTCGATGTCGACGGCCCTTCGGGCATCAGCCGTCGCCCTCCTCTTCACCCACGAAGGGGAGCCATTCCGGCGCGTCGATGCCGCCAGCGCCGGGGAAGATGTTGCTCGTCGACTCTTCCTGGCGGGCTCTCGAGATGATGAGCGCGCCAATGACGACCGAGCCGATGGCGACGGCGAACGAGAACGGGCCGAATTGGGCCCAGATCCCGCTCGCGAGTGACGTCGATGACTCTGTCGCCCCCGATTGGATGATGTTCGCGCCACCGCCCAGGAACGCATCGATGAGGTCACCGATGCCCTCGCCGAGCGCGAGCCCAGTGTTGATCGGGATGTCGAAGAACGCCCCGATCGCGTCGGCCAGCGACGCGAAAAACGCGATGACTGGAAGCAGCAGCGTCTTGGGCAGGATGTTCGTCCAGTCACCGTTCGAGACGTTGGCGATGCTCTGGAGGCGCCCGGTCCAGTCGCCTTCCGCCATCAGTGCTCACCTCCTCGAGGCGGTGTCGCGTCCGTCATCGGACTCACGCCCCTCGCGCGGGTCCGATGAACGGGATGAGGCCTTTGACGTACGCCCACAGACCACCGAGCGTGGTCAGCGCGCCACCGATGAGCGGGAGGTTTCCGAGGCCGTCGCCACCACCGCCGGGGCCCATCATGGCGCCACCAGTGGCGAAGGCGTTCTTGACCATGTTGAACTCCGACTCGACGAGCTGGAGTTTCACGACGACGTAGTTCGTCTGGCCGGGCTGGATGGTGTCGTCGACCGTAACGGTCGTCCCCTCGCTACTGTAGGAGGAGGTGATATCCGTCCAGGAGGAGATGTTCTCCGGGTTGGTGTCACCGACACCCTCAGCGTAGCTCACCTCGATATACCGATCTGAGAGGAACGACTGGTTGTGGGTCGTTTTCACGCCACTGTAGGACAGTTCGTAGGCCGACGGCAGACCGGTCGGCGCGTAGATGGTCGCCGTACCGTAGTAGCCCGGTCGGTTGTCGGTCTGGTTGAACGACGTCTCGATCTCCGAGGAATCGCGGTCGTCGCGATCGCTGACGAAGTCGATACTGAGGTCGTGGATGACAGCCGAGTCGAAGGCCGGACCGGTCGTGTTGAGCTGGTGGATCGAGATGTCGCCCGCCGAGGAGACCTCGGTGATCTGGCGCTCTTCGAGTTTTTCGTCGCCATCCGTGTCGACCATCTCGGTGCCCAGATCCCACGCGGACATCTTCTCGACGTTGAGGGCCGAGACGGAGACGTCAGCGTCGGCTTCGGCGATGACGATCTCGGTCTTCGCGATGTTGTCGAAGGTACCGTCGCCGTTGGCGACCAGACTCATGTTACCGAGCTGGCGCTGGAAGACGTAGCCCTCGCCCTGGGCGCTCGCGATGAGGTCTTCACCCGAGGTACGCGAGGCGTTGATCTCGGCGACGTAGTAGTCGCCGTTCTCGTCGACGACGCGCACGTCGACGGTCGCCGCGGAGTCGAGTTGGTTGACGTCCATGGCGACCTGCAGGTAGCGCTTGTTCTCGTCGCTCGTCACCGAGAAGTTCGAGAACGTCGCGGTCGCGGTGTCACCGGCGCCCATCGAGCCGCCGGTCGCGATGTTGACCGCGTCAACTCCGGGAGCGGTCTCGACGTCACTCGCGGTGAGTGCCGTGTTGGTCGTGTCCGACACGGAGGTCGACCATTCCGAGGCCTCGAGGGCGCTGACGGAGTTGTTCTCCTCTCCGCTCTTGCGGGGGAACTCCCCGAAGTTGGAGAGTTCGACGTCCGTCACCGTGTAGGAGTACGGATTGTCCGCGGACTGGTTGACGTGCGAGGGGTGTTCGACGAGTTTGCCGTTGTCGTTTTCGTACTGAATCGGGTCCCAACTGACGTTGTAGGCGTCGATGGTCACCGTGCCATGCGTCTGTGTGTTGACGACCGGTTCGCTGGACTGGGCCGAGACACCGCCGACTGCTCCGACCAAGACGGAGCAGATAAGCAGTGTGGCCAGCGTCAGCGAGCCGATCGTACTGCGTGAGGTACTGAAGTTCATGCTTGAAGGGCGCTGTTCCGGGCGCGAACCGTGGTTGCGCGGGCGGTACTGGGCGTCTTATTCCCCGCCATCGCTGCCTCCGTTGTAGCTGAACAGCAGGTAGGTCAGCAGCATCGCGCCGACGAAGGCGATGAACGCGACGCCAACCTCGGACTCAGCCCAGAGGTAGCCGGCGGCCGCGTACAGTAGGCCCATGAAGGCGATGACGGCGTTCCGAAGCTCGCCAGTGAGACCGAGGCCACGATGGCTGACGCGGACGTGCTCGCGGACGTACCCGCCGTCGGTCTCGACCTCTGGTTCGTCCCCGTCGTCGACCGAGTGGTCGTAGTTGACGCAGACGTTCTCCGAGACGCCGACCATCGGCGGGTCGTTGTCGAGATCGACGGCGACCTCACCGTCGAGCGAGTCCGCTTCGATGACCGTCACCGAATCGTGTTCTCGGACAGCGACTTCGCCGTCGGTCACGCTGCAGCCTCCTGGCCGGTGGTGTACTCGACCGTCTCGAGCCCGTGTCGTGGGGTGTCGGTCCACCAGTCTGCGACTGGCTGGATTAGCGTCGATGAGATGATGAAGGCGAGGCCGGACCAGGCCAGTCCGAGCGACCAGAGGTTCGGTGTTGCGAGTGGGTTCGCTATCGCCGAGGCAATGACACCGACAGGAAGCAGCGCCAGCAGGCCGGTCGGGATGAACAACGTCATCCAGAGGCGCGTCGGTCGTGGATCGCCGCGTTGGATATCAGACCACTCCGGAATGGGTGGTGTGCCGCCGTACTGCCCGTAGACGCGGACGTAGTCCAGCAGCGAGCCGTACGAACCGGTCATGCGCTCACTTCTCCCGAGTCGGTCTCAGCGTCTGCTTCGCGGTCTGTTCTCGGCAGCGCGTCCCCGATGAAGTAGCCGCCCAAGCCGGTCGTGACCAGTGCGATGCCCGCGGCGAGCGCGAATTCGGGGCCAGCGGCACTCGCGTCTGTTGCGAATTCGAGGGCGATCGTGTAGCCGAACACGATCATGCCGAGGCCTATGCACCCGTCCGCCGCTCGCTTGATGAGCGTCACACGCCACCTCCTGCGAGGAGTGTCGCGGTGAGGTCGCGGCTCGCGCCGGCGGCCTCGAGGCGTGCTCGCTCGCGCCGTCGCTCGTCGATGTTTCTCCAGTCGGTGCGCCATGGTCGACGCGGGGAGTTGCCCCCGCTATCCGGCGGTTCCTCGCCGCCGGCCCTGTCGTCGGGCATGGGTAGGGGTAGCGCCCGCGAGGTCGTCGCGGGTTGGCCGCCCGTCCACGGTACTCGTAATATAGTCAGCGCTGGTTACCACGTCGTGGCCACGCAATGGCTACGTGAGCAACATTTAATGTCCAAGCCGTGGGCTCGCTGTGTACCGATGCAGAAATTACAGAACCGCGATGGGTCCGGCGTCGTGACGATTCCCAAGTACGACCTCGAGCGGGACGGCCTGGTCGACGAGAACGGCGAGCCGGACGACGTACATCTGACTGTCGACCGGCTCGACGAACGCGCCTACGTGGTTCGTGTCTGCGATGGCGATATACCTGAACTGCACGAATGTGAGGCGATTCAGCGGGTCGCCGCTGAGCGGTTGCTGGACGAGCATACGGACTGAGCGCGTACAATTTCTCCGAGTTGGGATCGTCTACTCTGTTCAAGCCCTAAGGAACTGACAGTATCGCTGTTTAAGATACAGAGAGTTTGTTCTGCACGACCCGATAGTTTCCGATACAGATGGAACATTTAGATAAAATAAAACCTAACCACGTAACGGCCCCCGTACCCAAAATAACTTACAGATCCGTATATTTCAAAGGACATGGACGACGAACTTGAACGTCTTATAGATACTCTCCTCAACGAGGGAATCAGATGCTTCGCCTGCAACACTGAATTCGGCATTCAAGCAGAAGATCTGGAACCGCAGTCCGAACAGATCTACACCACCCGCTATAACTGCTCCGGCGACGATTGCAGCATCGAGTACCACATCGAGGTCGAGGACAGGGACTTCGCACTCTCCTTCAGGGCAAACGAGCGCGGTAGCGACAGACCCGACGATCTCCCCGACATCTCCAAGTACACCCGAAAGGAGCCGCTTCAGCAGAAGTCCCACCCCGCCCGAAAAATCAACGACGCTGCGGTCGAACTCGTCAACTCCATTGCCATCCTCAAACACAACCAACAGCGACTACAGGTGGCTAAAGAGATAGTCGAGGACGAAGGCATCGATCAGGACGGTGACTTCCACCGCCGAATTCGGGCAGACATCCACAACTACTGCGCTGCCGCATACAGCTTCGAGAAAATCCTGGGGAAGAACGTCGAGCCACATCTCCCCTTGGATGGCCCCATTGAGGACGCGAAGAATGAATTTGAGGACGAACACGAGGTCATCAAGGCCCTGCGAACCTACGCTCAACACCACCTCACTTTGCCGTCCTCAATCGCCCACTTCCTTGGCCCAACCACCGAGGGTGGCGATATCACCATCACGGTACCGGTGGACGACTTAGACGACTTCAGTCCCAGAGCCTCTGATGCATCGTTCGAACCCGTTGAGGGAGATCACATCCGCATCGTGGATCGTGTCAACCGCCACTACCAGGCCGCCGAAAACCTCGTCAACACGATGCTCGAAATGGCTGAGGAGGAGTACAATAATCGGCTTGAGGACTACCAAGAAGCCACGAGCATCCGGAGTGGGGCGGATCATAGTTGGAAAATGTATCATGCTGCATTCCGAACGACCCCAGAAAACTGTCCGAAAATAATGAGGTCAACAATTCCACTTTCTGTTTTTCGCCAGTAACTCGGCAAACCGGACGCTCTACAGCCCCAAATCTGCGAACGCGTCGTTGATGACATCCGCGCTCGGTGCGTTCAGATACGGTTCGATCGCCGCGAAGCTGTCCCAGCCGCCGACGGCCATCACGACGCGCGGGTTCATCTGTTGGTCGACCAGGAGACGCTGGGCGAACCGGCGTCGGAGATCGTGCGTACTCACCTTCTCGAAGTCCTGGTCGCCAGTCTCCCGAGCTGCGCGCTCGGCCGTCCGGCGGACCACGGCGCGGACGCCGGGCTGAGACAGATCGATGAACGAGTCTTTCGGGGCGATGTTGTGTTCGTTCTGAAAGCGCTGGAGGTCGCGCTCGACGCTGTCGGGGAGGTAGGCGTCGCGTGGCTTTCCACCATTCCCGCTGGTGTCCTTGCCGGCCTCTATGCGGAGTCGGTACTGGTCGCTCTCGGTTTGCTTGACGTCGACCGGCCGGACCTGGGGCATCTCGAAGGCGCGGAGGCCGACGAATGCGCCCAGCTGGATGAGGAGGTCGTCGCGAGAACTGTTGGCCGCCCGGCGGAGGTCCTCGATTTCGCTGTCGGTGAGCCAGACCTTGTGCTCGTTCCCGTTCGTGGCTTCGATTCGCATTACGATTGCTTCAGTTTCCGTTACTAAAGGACCTGCGGACGGTGTGATAGGGGCCGGGTTTCGGGTGAAAGTCGAGCCGTCTGTTACGGTTTATTTAAAAAGTCGTTACTACTCGTTATCGGCCAAGACTCTCCGAAGCAGTCGTCGGATTAGGCAGAATGGTGGCCGCGAGATTTGTATCAGTTCCGGTCAGTGTTCTAAGGTGCGTGCTGAATACAGAGAATCTATTCATCAGACGCCAAGGACGCCGAAGAGAAAATACAGAACGACATGAAACTGCTCTGTTGAATAGCGCCTTCTGAGTAGGAGCCGAGCAAGCCTTGTCCTGAAACAACACGGCTCACCCACTCGCAGGCAGACTTAGATTCGAACCGTCCAGTGAACTACCGCTATTCAACAGGGCAGTTTTAACTTACTCTGTGGGTGCAGATTCGAACGACCCGAGGCACGCGCAGCGAAACGAGTACGTCTCGGCGTGGTTCAAAACTACTGCCAACTCAGAACTCTCCCGACGATCTATCTGGCAGTGTAGAATATAGTACCAATTTATTTCCTATGCCAACGTGTGAATACTTGATATGCCTCGATTACTCACAACCCGTAGCCTCACTATCATTTTCGTCGCCCTCGGACTCACACTCGCTGCCACGCCTGCACTCGCACAGAGTCAGCCCGCGTGGGGTAACGAGATGTACGAGCAAATGAACCCGATGGTCGAGAAGTACAACGAGAACATCAGAGCGGACGATCTCGGTGTCGCCGCCGGACAGCTCAAAGGCGAGAAAGTGAACCTCGTCATCACGGACACGGACGGCTCGCAGGCGACCACCTCGTTCCGCATGGACGACCAACTGAATATTCGCGATCTGAAGCAAGGTGAGCGCGACGACGCCACGCTGAAGATGAGTACCGACCGCGCGACGATGGAGCAGATCATCTCCGCGGATAATCCAGCCATAGCGTTCCAGAACGCCATCGCCAGCGGTGACATCGAGATGGACGGTCTCGGAGCGACCAGCGCCGTGAAGTGGGCCGCGATCAACCTCGCCAGCGGAATCGCTCGCTGGCTCGGACTGTTCTGATCTGCAACTGCATTCTGATCCACAACTGTATTTGGTATTTGTGCAGGGTCTCGTCTTCCTGAAGAAGAATCTCCAGGAGGACTCCAACCGAAGGCGATGGACCTCTCAAATACCAACACTGTAGGTACCGCCCCCGATCTCGAGGAGACAGTGGAAAGCAGTCCAGACGTGGCCCCTGACGGCTCGATTCTCTCGACGGAGTCTGAGGACGGTGAAGATCGAGAGAGTCATGAAGAAAAAAGTCTCTTGCGAAGGTTCCTCCCATTCTTCTAAATATAACAAGTCGTTACTGCTGAAACTGCTTTTCTATCGTGAAGATTAGAGAATTTGCAGATCAGTGTGCGTGTTCAGTCATCAGTCTGGGTCGCTGAATATTGGCCATATGCGTACGCAAGCCACATCAGCGCCAGCGGGATGAGAATCAATTGCACAAAGTTGAGTGCCCGCGAGTAGTAAACGATGGTCTGGCCGATTGTGCCGAATTGTGGAAGCCACACTGGGAACGCTGCTGATTCCTCCAATACTCCCTTAATCGCGGAGGTCAGCACAAACTCACCGACCAAAGCCGTCATGATCAGTAGTACGACGGCGAATGCAGGGCGGCGGAGGGATCCTTCGGTTCGAACCGATTGAAGCAGGGACATATCGAACGTATCTCTTGGCCGACCATTAGGTATTGGGGCCCGTCCAGATACGGATACGAACAGCGGATGATCTACACCGAGGATTGAAACCGTTGGCAGTGCCAGATTCGAAGGATGGCCCCTCCCGCTGACGTCGTCAGCGTCTTGGTGGCGCTCGAATTCGTTGTCTTGTCCGCAGTAGTGCTGCTTCTGACGCCGCTCGAAGTAGCAGCACCACTGATTCCGCTGTTACTGGTCTTCGTGATTGCACTTCTGCGGTACCGGTCATAAGTCATTCAGTGGGCACTCTATTGAACGGATTTCGACTTGTCCAAGAAGTCGTTACCTCCTTCGCCGCTCTTGCCTCCTACGCTGTTCTCGGTCCGTTTCCATTTTCGCTCGTTCTTTAGACTTCTCCAACTCCAGTCTAAATCGGCTCTGACTCAACTTCTCTGTGAGGAATATGCCAGTAGATACGAATAATAGAACGTACTGCAACGGTAGACCGATCCGAATCAGTGCAATCGGGCCTAATGAGACTACTATTCGCAGAATCAAAATCAAAGAATGATCGTGTTTTTGGAAATATCCGAGGTAGTCGAAGTATTTTTCAGGACGATGATTCCTCCACGAGTCTCTAATCGATTGCTTCCTTTCTTGGCTGATGAAAGGTATTCTATTGATCGCCCATAGAACTGGGTCTCCGTATCTGACTGAGCCTGGATATCCTATTCGCATGATATTCGACATTTTCCAGAAGTCGAGTCAATCAACACTCAATTGGCTCATTAGCTCCTCTTCGCGGACGATTCTACGGGTTCGGTCTCCATCAACGCCAGCCTGCGCAGCGGACTGATACTCGTCAGAACGGCGAACCATTCCATCGGAATAGCAGCGCGCAGTGTCCAAAATTTCTGTTACCTGCTCAAATTCACGATTCTGTAGTTTCCCAGCATTAGTTTCGAAGTCCGCATTGGCTGTCCCGAAAGTTTCCACAGCCTCATCGTACTTCTCTGCATCATACTGGTTCATCGCTTCATTGAACAATTCTCGTGCTTCACCGTACTCACGGAGATCTCCGACCAGTTTGTTCAGTTCGTCCGCAATTGTTTGGTACTGGCTGAGTGTACGTTCGTATTCGTCGACAGTCAGAGATGGGTGAGCGCGCATATCCTCCGGGTCTGAATCAGCCTTGAGCTGGTCCAACTCATCCTCAAGAGTGGTGATTGCACCGGGTGCGTCACCCGGTCCCGTCGCGGTCAGAACCCAGTTTGATTCTACCTTCGAAGGGGCAGTCTGCGCTGCGCCATGGACAGTCGGTAGCCACCAGAGTAGCCAGTACACACCGCGCAATCTCGAGAGACGCTGTTGTTGTTGCGCACTCAGTTCATACGACTCAGCGTCATTGAAATAGTCACGGGCGGAATAGAGGGGCTCACGGACCTGCTGTGGGTCGATGTCAACATCCAACTTTGCTTCGTAAAGCGGTTGTCCAGGCGCGGAATCTTCTACGAAGGCATCCGCTGCGTCAGCCAGTGCATCTGTTGCCCGATCAAGTTCATCCGTAGCCTGTTTTGGTCCCGCTTCTGTAGCCGCTTCTTCTGTCTTCGTTTCAGGATTCGACTCATCAAGGTTTTCACAGCGATTGAGCCCCGGATTCTCTATCGTCTGGACCGTGTCAGGTGCGTAGACAGTAACCTCTTTGATTGTTTCACCGACAGAGAACTCTTCTTGCCCAGTATAGCCCTCCTCATACTGAGAAACATCACCATCGGCTTGGAACACAAACACAGTGTCGAATTGCTCGGCATCGACACGGACTAAATTGCAGCGCGGAAACGTAACTGACAGTTGCTCAGATGTTGAGGTCGGTGTTTCAGCAGATTTTCCTTTTCCTACATCAGTCGAAGTCGGGGAGTCTCTTGTGCTTTGAGTGGTGGTTGGTGACGGCGATCTGTCTGAGTTGACCGTGTCAGTCTGACCACACCCGCTAAACAACGAGGCAGCTGCGACCCCCAAGAAGTGCCGCCGATGCATATGTTCACCAGAGAACACATGCCAATAGGTGTTTTCCTTAGAACGAGATTTTCAGAAAATATGTTTTCTGACCGACTCGATCTCTGTATTCAGCAGGGAGATCCTGATGGCTTTGACATAGGTTTTTCCTCGACGTAATATGGCCTTGGCCCCTACGGACCCGATCTCGACTTATCCAAAAAGTCGTTACTGTTGCTGTTGCTTGTGAATCCTATACACCTCGATGCCGATGTAGACCGGTAGAGACAAGATGCTACTCAACTCGGCACCGACTTCGATTATTTCGAAGAGAGCCATTTGATATCAAGTGCAACCCGTGTAGTCAGGGTTGCACTAATTCACCAGGTAACACGCTGGGGGCTCTCTGTAGGACGAATCCGGTATTCGGTTACATATCGGCTTTACAGTCAGAAAAGCGTTTTCCCGGTGTGTTTTTACGAGCGTGTGGGCCTATTAGATGATTCCCAGATAACTTTCACTTTCACTCCGGACATATGGCTCACCGGTTATACCCCTCCCCCATTCAGCCATGAGTGTCCATGTTGCGAATCGACGACGAGTTCGAAGCGAACCGGCTACAGTGCCCGCGCGGCCACGGCAGCGTCGGCCCGACAAATAATCACTGGTGGTGCCCCTCTTGCGCGCGCCACTGGGACGACGTCGATCCCGAGTTCGACGAAGTGATCGACACGAAGACTGGCGAGAAGGTCAGTCGGGACGAGGTCGTGCTTGACTACTCGGTCAGTGGGGTGAATCCGGCGTGATCAGTGCCGAAAACGGGACATTGCAGAAGAAATATGAGAACATGTCAGCCCATCAACTGTTCCTCTCAACAGTCACTCGCAATCCTGGAGAATCCCTCTTAGGAATTGTCGACGAGGAATTCCAGTACGTACATCAGTATCACCGAGAAAATTACTGCCGTCAGGGCTGTGACTGTTCCTCCGGATGGCAATCCCACATTCTCACCGACATTGAGATTTATAAACGCGTAAGCGACGGACAGAAATACAGCTATTTGCAGGGGGAGCAGGAGGGGCTGCAATCGCTTTCTGAAATCAGCCGTCGACATTATTCGATTCCTTTTGGGGTTCGTCACCCACCTCATTAGAACCTTCGCTCGGTCGCCCGAGTTTGTACAAATGGTACAATAAGAGGGCGCTTCCGACCATTAGCCCCCATACTGCAATTAGTAGCGAGTCGATTCGTGGAATTATCCAATCCGCTCCAGTGCGTTCAGTGAGATCGCTGAGCGTGTTTACGCCGACTGATGCCAGTACAACGATCGAACCCGCGAGAAGAGCAAATCCGAGTCTCGCAGTTCCTACGAACGGTTCATCGCTGTGCTTAAAGATCGTGTTTACTACCAATTGGAGCAGGATTGCGACTGCCGGTATCAGTAGTGCGACCAACTCAACAAGGCGAAGACCGACAGCCACCCCATCAGTCTGCATCGTCTGTGCGACTGGTTCCCGTCTTGAAAAAAGCTGGTATGCCGGAATTCACAGGCACACCAACCCATCTCATCAAAAGTGGGGCAGTATCAGCGTCGAGAAGGGGCCGCCGGCCTACAAGGGTGGGGATGGTTGGGGGTGGCTCGTGGATGGCCGACGGCCTGTTTCGGTCTGCGATGGCGGGTTACTAAAACTGTGCGGACGTCTTCTACGCCAGATTACCGGCCTACTCTGTGGCGTTTTCCAGGTATTGTCCGAAGTCTTCGACTTCACCGTACTTCTCCCTGTTTTCAACCGCCAGAAGCCCCAGTTCAGTGATTTCATAGAGCCCCGAATTCTTCGCTGGACCAACTTTTTCGACAAGTCCGTAGTCAGCGAGCTGTGGCAGCCTGACGTTCACATGGCTTCGGCTTTTGTCGATCTCTTCAGAGATATTTACAGCTACATTCCGACCGTCAGCAAGACAATCGAGTATCAGAAAATCGGTGGGGCGCTGAAGCTTCACGTCTATATCCTTATTCGTCACCCAGAATCCCTCCGTCCTTCATATTTCTTACAAGAGATGGTGGTTAGTGATGGTTGCATACAATGGCTGTTACCAGCGGTAACTATTAGTGGTTGGGGTCAAGACGTGGTGAGTGAGGCTGACGCGACGCTCCATTGGGGGTCGTACTCTCGTGAAAACGGGTGCGACGCCGTGGTACCAACACGGGCGTCGCGTCGGTCAACGCACGACCGTATGACGACACACGCACTCCGGGGACAAAAACGCCCCGAACGGTTCACGCAGTACGCATCGATTACTGACCGGGTAACTACAGGTTGCTGTCCGGTTTGCGACCAGCCCATCGAGGGCTTCGACGCTGACGGACGGACGACCATCACTTCGTGCGGCCACAGTGCCGCCGAGACGACACTGAAAACCATTCTTCAGAGCCATGAGTAACACCGACACCGAACCGAGCAACGACCAGCTGGCCACCGACGGTGGCATCGACCAGGACGTCGAGGAGATAGGCGTCGAAGCAGGCGCGGGCGAGTCCTGGGCGCAAGCCGCCGGCCGACTTCGCGACCGCGACGACGACCGCTGGCACTACTGCATCTGTGGGGCTCGCTACCGGTCTCGCGGGGCGGCCCTTCGGTGCTGTGGTGACCGCTTCGACGACCTCGACGACGGTGGGGCCGGGCAGGCTGTTTCAGACGGCGGCCAGGACGTCGTCTACTACGCGGTGGGGAACTACGACGTCTACCACGAGCGCCGCGACTGTCACTACCTCCGACGTGCGGACTCTGTTCGTGAGTTGGTCGTGTCGACGATGAACGGCACGCGTGAGCCCTGCGGTGGCTGTGTTGATACCGTCGACGGTCCTGACGGAGACGGTCGGCTCGTCGCGGACGGCGGGCAGTGTCCGAGCGGTACAGACCTACCCGACGAGTGTCCGAACTGCGGTTCGAGGAAGATACAGGGTCATCCGTCACGAGCGCCCCGGTCGCTGGGGCAAATGTGGTGCCCGGATTGTGAGCGTGAAATCTGGAAAGAAGCCAGCGGTTGGTGGATGTGCGGGTTTGACGGCGAGGTGGTCAGTGTATGAGCGAAACGGACAGCTCGCTCCCGACGCCGTGTCCACAGTGCGGGTCGACACTCGATACGCGAGACGACGCTATCGTCCACATGGTGATGCACGCATGACGGTCGACTGGCCCGCCGGGTTCGAGCGTACCGACGCGGCGCACCGCTCCCCGAATCGGAACTTCGAGGTGACGCTGCACGACGCCGTCGAAGATCTCGACGCGGAGATGGACCGCCTGGGTGTCGACGACTGGCGGCTCTCGACGGCGATGGACCACCAGAGCCAGAATCCGAACTACCCGTACGCGAGCCAGCCAGAGCCCGAGGACCCGAGCGTTGTCCTCCACTGGTCGATGGACGGCGAACAGTTCGCCATCGCCTGTGATGCATACAGCCGCGTCCGTGACAACCTCCGCACCATCGGCCTGTACGTCCGCGAGAAGCGCAAGATGGAGAATCGGCCGGTCACCACTGGCGAGAGCGAGTTCGCGAACGCTCGTCTGCCGAGCGGTGACGAGGATGCGGTCGTCGCTTCACCGCCACCGCATGAGGTGCTCGACGTCTCACCCGACGCACCTGATGGCGTCGTCGAGGCTGCCTACCGTGAGAAGACGAAGACGATGCATCCGGATCACGGCGGTAGCACCGAAGATTTTCAGCGACTGAAACGAGCAAAGGAGGCGATGTTGGATGTCTGAAGAGGACGACGCGTTCGAATTCGAGGCGAAGATCCAGCGGGGAAACGGTACTGACGACCGCGATACGTTCAAGGCGAAGGTCAGTGCGAACACGATCGACGAGCTGGACGAGCGCGTTCAGGAGATCCGCTCGAAGATCGAGGACTGGGCGGTCGAGTTTCGTCACATCCAGCCCGACGACGAGCAGCAGCTGCCGGAGGACCAGGCGACGCTCGTAAACTGATAAGCGAATTGCGTCAGCAGTGCGGTCAGGCCCACTGGTGGAGATCCGGTTCGATTCCGGATGGGTCACTCGACAGCGAGCGGGCCCAGGGTACCAATCTGCCCCGCTCGCTGTCACTGGAGAGACCCATGCAGGACCACACAGAGTACGGATTTGGTAGTTTCGGCCACGGTGGAGGTGTTGCTGTCGCGTGAGCGACGATGAACGCGATGCCGACGAGTTGCTGGACGAGCTCCGGGAGATCGTCGACGAAGAGCCAGACCTCGAATCGGTCGAGCCTCGCGAAGCGTTCGATATCTGGATGAAGCAGCAGGACATGGCCGAGTCGACGGCCCAGTCCTACCGCTACCGGATCAAGCCGTTTCTGGATTTCCTCGATGAGCGCGGCATCGACGATTTAAGCGAGGTGTCGACTCGGCACATCAAGGAGTTCGAGGCGCTTCGGTGGTCTTCGGACCTCCAGACGAACACCTTGAACAACCAGTTCGGGACGCTTCGGCAGTGGCTGCAGTACTGTCGCGACCTGAAAGCGGTCTCCGAGGACGTCGTCGCGGCGATCGAGGTGCCGGACCTTTCGAAAGAGGAGCGTGTGAACACGGCGAAGCTGGTCACCGAGCGTGCCCAGCAGATCCTCGAGGACCTGGACCGCTACCGGTACGCGTCTCGAGAGCACGTTCTGTTCCTCTTGCTGTGGCGGACCACGGCTCGGCTCGGTACGATTCGATCGCTGGACCTTGATGACCTTTACCTCGATGATGGCGACCGCGATCGCCTCCGGGCCGATCTCAAAAGCCAGGGGTACGCGCCACACGTCGTCGAGAGCATCCTCGATGAGGCATCTCTCCCGTTTCTCTATCCCCAGCATCAGCCGGATTCGGAGACGCCGTTGAAGAACAAGCAAGGAGGTAGTCGCGTCATCAACATCGCCGACTGGGTCGCGGAAGTTCTCCAGGACTATATCCGTGTCAATCGTGCCGACGTGACTGATGAATTTGGCCGTCGGCCGCTGCTGACCTCGAAGAAGGGCGGCGGCCGGTTGTCGAAGTCGGCGATGCGGAATTGGATTTATATCCTCACCCAGCCGTGCGAATTCGGCGGTCCGTGTCCGCACGACCGAGATCCGGAGGAGTGCGAGGCTCGCGAGCACGGTCACGGGTCGAAGTGCCCTGCTCGCGGAGTCCGCATAAGATTCGGACTGGTTCGATCACTCACCACCGTGATCGAGGCTGGCCGATTCCGGATCTCTCGGAGAAGGCGAACACCAGCGAGGAGCTGATAGAGGGCGTTTACGACCAGCCAGAACAGTTGGTTCGCGGCGCGTCGCGGCGCGAACATCTCGACAAACTCGACGATTCTGACCACGATTCATGAGTGACAATACAGACATGAATCCGGGCAGGATTGCATGCGAATCGCCGGACGGCACCGTAGTGTCCTCGGCGGTCCCACTACCACTTTTTACGAGGGAGGGTTTCCTCGTAAAAACTTGGGAAAAAGCCGGAAGCGCGGCAGGCCGCGCTTCCGGTGAAACGCCTCGCTTCGCTCGGCGTATGCGTGCGTCGAGGACTATCCGTGGCTGGGGCGTGGTTTGTATCCGTCAGCAATTCGTCTTGAATACGTCGTGGAAAAGGAGAGAACCGGCGAGGGTCGCAACTGCTCGGGCGACCCGGGGAGCGCGATCGGCTACAGGTCAGTCGTAGATCTCGATCCGGCCGTTCGAATGCACGACGACTGGGTACCCGTTGTAGTGGAAGAACACCCCACCGTCGACACGCGTCGAGGTCTTGGTCGGCGAGAACAGGTGTTCGAGTGCTTCCGGGTCGATGTAGTCGTAAAGCGGGGGCAGGTCTGTCCACTCGGTGCCGGTGAATTCGGCCATCGCCTCGATGAGAACCTGGACGAGTCCGTCGACGGTGGTCCAGTCGTGGTCGTTGGAGTACGAGGCGTCGCCGGATGCTGCGATAGATTCCATAGTAGAGAGATGACAGAGACCGGCAAGAGCGCTCGTACTACTCACTACAACACGTCTGTGCAGTCCTCTAGTCATCTAGAGTAGTGCCTAGCCCAGGATGGCCTCGACGAGTTTCCGCTCGCCGGCTCTGAGGTGGTACTGGAACGTCGAGGACGCGATGTCGTGGGCCGTAGCCAGTTCCTCGCTGGTACTCTGACGGGGCCACTCGTAGAAGCCACCGAACAGTGCCGTCTCCAAGACCGAGAGCTGTTTCTCCGTCAACTCCTCGACGAGACTCGCACGGAGTGACTCGGGCGTCTCGAGGGCGTCCGAATGGGCTCGTCGAGCCACCAGTTCCAGGTCCTGGTACACGCCGCCCAGCGATTCGACGAGCGCCCGGACGGACGTGTCACTGGGGACGTCCAGCGTGAGCACCGTCCCGTCGTCGTCGAGTGAGAGGTCGGTGAGCCGGCAGTCGTGGGTCGCCAGTATCCCGAACAGCGTGGATTGCTCGATCGTGAGCTGGTACAGGCCGGTCCCGTTGCGGGACGAGAGCGGTGCGATCGACCGGACGAACGCCAGTTCGTCGACGGCGCGTTCGAACTCGTCGTGGGTCTCCCCGGTGACTCTCACGAAGACGCGAACGGTGTCGGACTCCTCGAGGACGGCACCGGAGATCTCGATGGGGGACCCAGCCACCTTCGCGAGTTGATTCGAGAAGAGTCGCTCGTCGCGGATCACGACCTCGACCTGGGCGAGTGAGCCAGTCTCGGGAGGCGTCCCCCCAGCGAGGTTCTGGACGGCGTAGCCGATGATGTCACCCAGTTCGTCGAGGATCCCGTCCCTGGGCTCGAACGGGTCGGTCTCCGTCCCGTAGATGACGAGGACGGTTGCGTGCTCCCCAGTGTGGGCGATCGGCACCACGGCGACCGATCGGTAGCCGGTGTTGAGTGCGTGCCCGCGCAGGGGCTCCCACGCGTCGTTCTCGAGGATGTTCCGGGCAGTCTGGACCGTCTGGGTCCTGGCAACCTCGGCCACCATGTCGCGAATCGGCGACTCCCCGTCGTTCGTCCGGAGGTACTCGACGTACTCGGCGTCCAGGCCGTCCCAGTGCTCGATCTCGAAGCCGCCGGTCGCCGTGTCGTACCGGCCGACCCAGGCCGCCGTGTACTGCGGTGTCGAGGCGAACGTCTCACAGACGCCGCGCCAGATATCCGCTCCGGACTTCGACTGGACGACCGTCCGGACGGTGTCACGGATGATGCCGTTCAGTCGGTCGAGCTGTTCCAGCCGGTCGTTTTGCTGTCGCATCCGGTCGATCCGGTCCCGGCGTTCCTGTTCGTGTTCCACCCCGTCCAGCGCCGCGTGGACGCTCTCTCGAAGCAAGTTCGCCGTCTCGCGCTGGGTGGGCGAGAGCGTCGTCGCACTGGTCGTCCCGGTCACGAGTACACCGTGGGTGTGGACGGGGACCACGAACACCGAGGCGAAGGGGAGCGGCGGGACGGTTCCGTCGGCGGCCTCGACCGACTCGAAGAAGGTGGGGGTCCCACCGGTGAACGTCTCCCAGACCAGTCCTGAGTCGCAGGACTCGAGGTCCGGGGACGCTCCCGATCGGTGTGACTGTGCCACCGGGCTCAGTTGTGTGTCGCCGTCGAATTCGTAGACGACTGTGCCGTCGAACTCGAGCAGTTCGGTCGTGGTCTCCGCGGCGATCGCACAGATGGCGGCGACGTCCTCGGCACGGGACAGTTCCTGGGAGCACTCGTGTAACCGCGAGAGCACCTGTTCGTACTGGTGACGGTCGGTGACGTCCTGCTGGAATCCGACGAAGTTCGCGACGGTTCCGTCCTCGTCTTCCACCGGGGCGATGGTGAGGCCGTTCCAGAACTCCGTGCCGTCCTGCCGGTAGTTCAGAATGTCACAGGAGAGCGATTCGCCGGCATCTATCGCGGTGCGCAGGTCATCGACCGTCCCGTCATCGGTGGCAGGTCCCTGCAGGAAGCGACAGTTCTGCCCGTGGATGTCGTCCGAACGATAGCCCGTCAACTGCCGGAAGCTATCGTTCGCGTAGACCAGCGGGTTGTCCGGCGCCGTGGCGTCGGAGATGGTGATGCCGATCGGGGCGGCCGTCAGGACCCGCTCTTTCAGTTCGAGTTCCTCCGCTCTCGCCTTCCGCTCGGAGACGTCACGGACCAGCCCCTGGACCGCCGTCACAGCGCCGTCGGGACCAGCGACTGGACTGGCGTTGATCTCGACGGGAACGTCCGCACCGTCGGAATCGGCCAACGTCGTCTCGAATCCCCGGACGATCTCACCCTCGGTGACACGCTCGAAGTGCTCGAACACCGACTCCGTGGGACCCGGGGCAAGGAGCGACGCGAAGTGGTCGCCGACGAGGTCGTCAGGGTCGTACCCCAGGAGCGCCTCGACGACGGGCGAGACGTACTCGATAGTCCCGTCGACCGTCATACGGAATACCGCGTCCGGACTCAGTTCGGCGATCTCCCGGAACCGCGCCTCGCTGTCACGGAGTCGCTGTTCGGCCCGCTGGCGTTCGATCGCCGTCGCCAGGACGTTCACGGCGTTTTTGACGAAGGTAACCTCATCCGAGGAGAACTCCCGGGAGGTTCTGGAGTGGGTCCCGAAGACGCCCCACGGGTCGTCGGTCGGCCCGACGACGGAGATGCCGCTTCGAACGTCGTGGTCGGACAGGAGCGTCGGGAGCGAGAACCGCGTCTCCGCGGCGGTGTCCTCGACGACGACGGGGTCCGAGACCGAGAGCGTGTACCCTGCCTGTGACTCCGCCGTCGCCTCGACGGTCGCCGAACCGACGGTCCCGTCGTCCCAGCCGACGCCGGCGACCACGTCGAACACGTCACGGTCGGGTGCGAGTTTCAGGACCGTCGAGTAGTCCATCTCGAGCAGGTCCGTGATTTCGGAGACCAGCCGGTCGGCGAGGCGGTCGGGGTCTGCCCCCTCGAGCGCGTCCTGACTGAGTTCCGCGAGCATCTCGAACTGCTGTTCACGCCGGTCCTGGGCCCGTTCCTCCCGACGCGCCCTGACTGCCTTCTCGACCCGGTCCATCAGAACCGCGTACTGGTCACTCCCTGCCTCTTTCCGGACGTAGTCGGTGACGCCCGCAGAGATCGCCTGACTGGCGGTCCGCTCGGTCCCCCGTCCGGTAAACAGGATAAACGGAAGGTCGACGTCGTCCGCTCGCACCCGCTCGAAGAAGTCCAGTCCGTCGACGTCAGGCATCTCGTAATCGCTGACGATGCAGTCGACTGCCTCGGATTCCAGCAGGTCGACCGCTGTCGCCACGTCCGGCGCGGACAGGACGTCGACCCCCTCGAAATCGACCTCGACCACGTCGGCCAGCAGATCACGGACCGCAGAATCGTCGTCGACGTGGAGAATAGTAATAGGCACAATTCTATATAATTAATACTTCAGAGGATAAAAATATACCCCCCAGTGATATGTTGCCAGCGGGCCCGTCCCGGCCGAACTCGTGGTTCTTGGGTCGACGACTGTCGCGACTCCAATGGTGCTCACGCGAATGTGACACGGTGACGCTCTCACCGTGACTGGTGGACCGCACAGAGGCCTGCCAGTGGCGCAGACTCGGTCAGTCCCACCATCCAGACATATTTACCCCGCCCTGTCCTTGCATCGACATGGTCGATTTCCAGTCTCGCGACACGCGCCGGGGGCTCGGCGGTGGCGACGACGATGACGAAGACGACGAGGAAACCGTGGCCGAGGAATCGGTAGCCGAGAGCGAGGACGAGACACCCACCGAAGACGAATCGGCCGAACCAGTCGACGGTGACTCGGCGGACGACGACGAGGCCGCGACGGAACCGCCAGAGACGACTGCCGACGAATCACAGGGAGACGCGACGGCCGCCGAACAGGCCGCCGACCCGCTCGCGTCGGAGTCCGAGAGCGAGGCCGAGTCGGGCGAGCGAACAGACGAGCAGGATGCACAGTCGAATACGACACAGCAAACAGAGGCTGGGCCGGTTGGGAGCAAGGCGGCCGCACCGAAACAGGACGCGCCGGCGGCGCAGTCTCCGAGCGTCGCTGCGGCGGTCGTCACCATCGGTATCGAAGGTGATGGCGACGACCCTACGAGCGAGCAGATGGTCGCAGCGCTCCAGCGGGCCGGCCACACGGTCGTCACCCGCGAGCGCCTGCGGGGCAACTTCGACGGCGTCCAGCAGTCCGTCGACGCCCTGGTCGGCCGTGAAGACGTCGACGTCGTCGTCACGGCGGGGGGGCACCGGCATCAGGGGCAACGAGATTGCCATCGAGGCGGTCCATCCCCTGCTGGAGAAGGCGTTGCCGGGCTTCGGTGAGGCGTTCCGCACGCTCCTGTTCGACCACATCGGGACCGGCATCGTCGCGGTCCGAACGACCGCCGGCGTCGCGAAGTCGACGCCGGTGTTCTGTCTGCCCGGCGACCCTGAGGCCGCCGCGCTGGGCGTTGAAGAGATCGTCGCGCCAGAGGCCGGCGAACTGGTCGCCCATCTAGAGAACAAGAGTAGCCCGTTCTGGCCGCACCACTGCCGTTTTGTCCGTCGCGTCCATCCTGTGCCCATGGAGACCATTCACGCCCAGGGGGCCGAGATCCCCGCGCTCGGCCTGGGGACCTGGCAGCTGACCGGGCAGGCGTGTCGCGAGACCGTCTCGACCGCCCTCGAGCTAGGGTACCGACACGTCGACACCGCACAGGCGTACGGCAACGAGCGACAGGTCGGCGCGGGTATCGAGGACGCCGACGTAGACCGCGACGACATCTTCCTGGTGACGAAACTCGACGTCCGGAACCGCACCGCGGAGCGCGTCCGCCGGTCGGCCCGCGAGAGCCTCGAGAAACTGGGGACTGACTACCTCGACCTGCTGCTCATCCACCAGCCGAACATCCCGTTCCTGGCCTCGCTGGACGAGACGCTGGACGCGATGAACGACCTCGTCGACGAGGGGGTCGTCCGACACATCGGCGTCAGCAACTTTCCGACGGGGATGCTCGGGCGGGCCCGCGAGACGTCGGTGGCGCCCATCCTCACCGACCAGGTGCAGTACCACCCTTACTGGGACCAGCGAAAACTCCTGACTTACTGTCAGATCCACGACGTGCTGCTGACGGCCTACAGTCCGCTGGCCCGCGGCGGCGTCCTCGACGACCCGGTGCTCGTCACGGTGGGGAACCGCTACGGCAAGTCCCCGGCACAGGTCGCCCTGCGGTGGCTGGTCCAGCAGGAGGGCGTGGTCACCGTTCCGAAGGCGTCGAGTCGCGCGCACCTCGAAGAGAACCTCGCGGTCTTCGATTTCGAGCTGACCGACGAGGAGATGGCGCGAATCCGGAACCCGGACCGTGTGAAGACCGGGCTGCATTTCCTGCGCTCGCAGCTGCCGTTCTGAGCCGAGGCAGTCGAGAGAGCAACTGTTAGGGGCCTCCCCCGCTACCGGCCTGTATGACCGATTCCGACGCCGTCGCGCTCGCCGAGCGGGTCCGCGAGGGCGACCTGCGACTGTACGAACTGGAGGACCACGCCGACGCCGAGACGGCTGCGGCCGCCCGCCGACACCTGCTTGCCGAGGAGACCGGCGCGGACCTCTCGACGGTCGGCGAGTACGCCTTCGACGCCGCCGACGCCGAACCGAACATCGAGAACATGGTCGGCGCCGCCCAGATTCCGATGGGCGTCGTCGGCCCCCTGCCCGTCGACGGCGGTGCGGCGTCGGGCGACCACCACCTCCCGCTGGCGACCACCGAGGGGGCGCTGGTCGCCTCGGTCAACCGCGGCGTCTCGACCATCCGGAACGCCGGCGGCGCGACCGCTCGCGTCCTCAAATCGGGGATGACCCGCGCCCCGGTCTTCAGAGTCGAGGACGTCGCCGCGGCGGGCGAGGTGTCGGCGTGGGTCCGCGAACACGTCGACGACCTGGCCGAGGCCGCCGAGTCGACGACGAACCACGGCGAACTCCAGGACGTGACGCCCTACGTCGTCGGCGACAACGTCTTCCTCCGGTTCTCCTACGACACGAAGGACGCGATGGGGATGAACATGGCCACCATCGCCACCGAGGCGGCCTGTGACGTCGTCGAGGCGGAGACTCCGGCCTCACTGGTCGCGCTCTCGGGCAACCTCTGTTCGGACAAGAAACCCGCCGCCATCAACGCCGTCGAGGGTCGCGGTCGGACCGTCGCTGCGGACGTCCTCATCCCTCACGAGCAGGTCGAGGAGCGCCTCGATACGACGACCGCAGCCATCGCCGAGGCCAACACCAGAAAGAACCTGGTGGGGTCCGCGAAGGCCGGCGCGCTCGGCTTCAACGCCCACGCCGCAAACGTCGTCGCCGCCGCGTTCCTCGCGCTCGGCCAGGACGCCGCCCAGGTCGTCGAGGGGAGCAACACCATCACCACTGTCGACGCCCGCGAGGAGGGACTGTACGCTTCTGTCACACTCGCCTCGCTCGAAGTGGGGACGGTCGGCGGCGGCACTGGACTGCCCACCCAGTCCGAGGCGCTGGACGTGCTGGGGTACGCCGGCGGCGGCGACCCGCCAGGGAGTAACGCCGACGCCGTCGCGGAGGTCATCGCCGCCGGTGTGCTGGCCGGGGAACTCTCCCTGCTCGCGGCGTTGTCCTCCCGCCATCTCTCGTCGGCGCACGCGGAACTGGGCCGCTAGGGACCGCGGAATCACTTTCAGTTCCGGCCCGGGGCTGGCTCCGATTTATCGGTCCCCGCCCGGTACGTTGTCGTGCGTCCGACGGGCCGACCCCGCGGGCGCACCACCCACCATGTCCCTGCCGCTCCCCGATGCCGAGACGGCCGTATCGCGCGTCCATCGGTTCCTCCACCTCCTGAAGTTGCTGGTGACGACCCTCGCGGCGCTGGTCGGCCTCGCGACGACGCTCGGCGTGGTCTGACCGGCCCCGCGCCGGGGTCTCGCCGAGCGTCAGCGCGACTGACTCATGAGGAACCCGACGCCGGCGACGAGCACGACGACGCCGGCGAGCAGGACGCCGCTGCTGCCGACCAGCGGTCCAACCACCAGCAGCGCCCACGCCACCGCGAAGACGGCGTGGGCCAGCGCGAACAGCCGGTGACCCCGGCGGGCGAAGACGACGGCTCCGAGCGTGAAGCCGACGGTGAGCACCGCCGCCGAGAGGACGACCGTACTCACCGCCACGCTGCCGACGGGGATGGGGTTCGGCCGGACGACGGGCGTGAGCAGGTACAGGAGCCCGGCGAGTCCGACGAGCACGCCGACGGCGGCGGGCCCGAGTTCGACGTCGAGCGAGCGGGTCATACCAGGCGGTAGGTCCCCCGCGATTCGGAGACCTCACCGGCCCGGACGAGTTTCGTCAGCGCCTTGCGGGTAAAGGACGCCGGCACGTCCCGCTCGCTGGCGTACGCGACCACGTCGTCTTCGGTCGGCTCGTCGAGTTCTCGCAGTGCCGTGCGGACGGTCTCCTTGCGACTGGAGCCGCTTCGGGACCCCTGTTCGGCGCGTTCGCCGGCTTCCGCGACGGCTCCGCTGTCGATGCCGGACCCCTCGAGGTACGTCTCGTCGTCGATACCCGAGTCCTCGACCTGGCGGTCCAGCTCGGCGTAGGAGTCGAGTTCAGCGAACGCGTCGCCCTGGCCCTGGCGGTTGGCCAGCATCGAGGCACGGACCTCTCGGGCGTGGGCCTCGTCGTCGGTCTCGACGAACTTCCGGCGCTTCTCGTGCTGCTTGCGCGTCCCGCACCGGGGACACTGTGTCGTCTCCGGCCGCCCCTCCGTGACCCAGAGGGCGCTGCACTCGCTACAGCCGACCACCGCGTACATGGCCGTGGCTCGGGGCGCAAGCGTAGTGAATCCACCGACCCAACGCTTAGGTGCGCCGGCGGTGTCGGAGCGGGCATGGAAGAGGTCCCGCAGGCGGCAAACGAGACAGTCGAAGTCGTCGACGGCGTCCACCTGACGCAGCTAGCCGTCGGCGAGCGGATGAGCGTCCAGCACTTCCACATCGAATCGGGTGCCGTCGTCCCGGAACACAGCCACGAGCACGAACAGGTCGGCTTCGTCGCTCGCGGCACCTTCACCTTCCTCGTCGACGGCGAGGAGTACGTCATCGGCCCGGGAGACTCCTACGTCGTCCCGGGCGGGGAACCACACAGCGCGGAGAACCGGACCGACGAGCCGGTGACCGGCATCGACGTGTTCAGCCCGCCGCGGGCGGCCCCCGACTGGCGCTCGGAGTAGTCCGTCGCTCGGCGGCGACACGCCGGTATCCGCGAAAATGGTTTGACGCTGGCAGCCTCAATACGGACGATGCGCCGGGCCACACTACTCGCCGCGCTACTGGTGTGCCTGGCCGGCTGTGGCGGTGTCGTCTCGTCGGACGAACCCGAGCCGGTCACCCCCGCACCAGTGCCGACCGAGGTGTTCCAGTATCCGCCGGGCGTCAGCAGCGACCGCGTCGCCCCGTCGACACTGACCGAGACACACGTCCGGGCGCTCCGGACGACGAACTACACGCTGACGACGCGACAGACGGTCCGGACGCTCGACGGAGAGCCTATCCTGCGCAGTAACCAGACCCGGACGGTGTCACGGAACGCCGACACGTACCGCGGCCGGTACGACCTGGAGACGAACCTGTTTGTCGGACAGCAGGCCTCGAATATCGAGTTCTGGAGCAACCGGTCGGTCGTCTTCGCGCGGTACTCGACCGACAGTCCGTACAGGGACCCGGAGGTCCGGCGATGGGCCGCCCGGAACGAGACACCGGTCACGGATCTGACGGACCGGAACCACATCGAGGGGTACCTCGCTGGGACCGACGTCAGCCCGATTCGCCGACCGCCCGGCGGTGGTGTCGTCCTCGCCGGCAACGGGATTCGCGACCAGGACCGGCTCATCGTCCCGCTCATCGTCACCGACCCGCGGAACCTGAGCCTCCGGATGCGCGTCCGGCACGACGGTATCGTGCTGGCGGCCCGTGTCACCTACGACGCGACCTACAGCGACGAACGGGTGCGCGTCGAGCGGGCGATGCGAGTGACGGACATCGGGGCGTCGAGCGTCGACCGACCGGCGTGGATACGGAACAGCTCGGAGCGATACACGGGATACGGGTGAGCCGGTTCGAGAGGATACGGTGTCGGGGGGCAGCCGCTCTGCGGCGTAGACAATCACCGTCCCGACGCCGCGAAAGCCGTTTGTGACTGGCACCCCTGAGACGACCAATGGGTCGGTTCGTCCTCGTCGTCGCCTTCACCGTCCTTCTCGCCGGCTGTGGCGGAGCCGTCTCCTCGGACGAATCCCCGGTAGTGACACCCGCACCGGTGCCGACCGACGGGCAGGGGTACCCGCCGGGCGTCACCAGCGACGGGGTCATCGCGTCCGAGGTCGCCAGCGCGCACGTCCGCTCGCTCGAGGCGAGGAGCTACACGCTGACGACGGGCCAGGAGGTCCGGGCTCGCAACGGGGCGCTGTTACAGCTGACCAACGAGACGCGGACCGTCGCGGCCGATGCCGAGGTGTACCAGGGACAGCGCTACCAGGAGTCGAACACGTTCCGGAGCGGCCAGGAGCGGGCGACGGTGTCGTTCTGGAGCAACGGCACGCACGTCACCACGCGCTACTGGAACCAGGAACGGGATGGCAAGCAACGAGTCCGACAGGAGGTGAGCGAGCGTCGCGTCCCGGTCACTGACCTGACGGACCGTCGCCACCTGCAGGGGTTCCTCGCGGGGGTGAACGTCGCGCCGACGCGGCGGACGGACGACGGTGGCGTCCTGCTCGCCGGGCGCGGGTTCAGCGACCAGGGCTACCTCGTCGTCCCACTCGTCCTCGGCAATCCCAGCGATATCAGACTCCAGATGCGCGTCCGGCACGACGGGGTAATCGTGGCCGCGCGCATCCAGTACTCGGTGCTTCAGAACGGCCGCCCGGTCAGCGTCGAGCGCGTGACGCGTGTCACAGACATCGGGACCACGTCGGTCGAACGGCCCGCGTGGGTGAACGGGACGGCCGGACTCGAGGACAGCCTGGGTCAGGACGGACCGACGCACGCCGGTGACGCCTGACCCGTACCGGGTCGAGCCAACCGGCCCTCGTAGGGTGAGCGGAGTCCTGTGGACTTGCACACACTGAGCGGTCGCTGTCGTTGCTCGTGTGGTGCGTCCGTGAAAAATCGGTGTCCGTTATCTCGAATCGCCGGGTCGGTCGCTCGGGAGCTCGAAGAGCCGTCGACGCGAGTGTCCCGGTGGCACCGTGAGCGGACGAGCGTGGCTTACGCCAGCTTCTCGATGTTCTGGCGGCTACGCCGCCAGAGTCAGAAGCTCGCTATGCGAGCTTCTCAATATTCTCGACGACCTTGTCGGCGAACTCGCTGGTGGCGAGCTTTCGTGCCGCCGTCGATCTGTCGCTCGAGGTCGTAGGTGACGAAGCCGTTGGAGATAGTCTCCTCGACGGCGTCACGGACGAGCTGTCCGGCGTCCTTCCAGCCCATGTACTCGAGCATGAGACAGCCGGAGAGCATCATCGCGGTCGGGTTGACCTTGTCCTCGCCGGCGTACTTCGGAGCCGAGCCGTGGACCGGCTCTGCGAGACAGCGTGCCTGGCCGAAGTTCGCGCCGGGCGCGATGCCGAGGCCGCCGATCTGGGCACCTGCGGCGTCGGAGATGTAGTCCCCGTTGAGGTTCATCGTCGCGATGACCTCGTACTCGTCAGTCCGGGTCAGGATCTGCTGGAGCATGTTGTCGGCGATGCGGTCGTTGACCACGAGCGTGTCCTCTGGGGCCTCGCCGTCGTACTCGTCCCAGAGCTGGTCCTCGGTGATGACGTGCTCGCCGTACTCCTCGTCGGCGACCTCGTAGCCCCAGTCGCGGAACGCGCCCTCGGTGAACTTCATGATGTTACCCTTGTGGACCAGCGTCACCTTGTCGCGGTCGTTCTCCAGGGCGTAGTCGATGGCCTCGCGGATGAGCCGCTTGGACCCGAACTCGGAGACGGGCTTGACGCCGATGCCGACCGGGCCGTGGTGAATCTTGCCGTCGAAGCCCATGTCCTGCTCGATGAAGTCACGGACCTTTTCGGAGTCCTCGGTGCCGCCCTCCCACTCGATACCGGCGTAGACGTCTTCGGTGTTCTCCCGGAACGTGACCATGTCCATCTTCCCGGGGTCCTTGACGGGCGACGGGACGCCCTCGATGTGGTAGGTCGGTCGGACGTTGGCGTAGAGGTCGAGTCGCTGGCGGAGCGCGACGTTCAGCGAGCGGAAGCCAGCGCCGACGGGGGTCGTCAGCGGGCCCTTGATGGAGACGTTGAACTCCTTGAGCGCCTCGACGGTGTCGTCGGGCAGGTTCTCGTCGTACATGTCGCGGGCGGAGCCGCCGGCGTAGACGCGCATCCAGGCGATGTCGCGACCGGTGGCCTTCGCGCCGGCCTCCAGGACCTTCTGTGCGGCCGGACCGACGTCCTGCCCGATACCGTCACCGTGGATGATCGGGACGATCGGATTCTCGGGGACTTCCAGCGTGTTGTCGTCTGTGACCTCGATTTTCTGTCCCGCTTCGGGGACCTCGACTTTCTCGTAATCGTAGCCCATGTCGCGGTCATTGATGGTCTTCGGTAAAGGATTGCCGTTTTGCTTCTGATGCGATAACGAGCCGCATACGGCAGCGGTTCGACAGGAAAGCCGTGTCCCGACTCCGGCCCCGTGAACCGTCGTATCGAGAGGGACACGTACCGGCGAGACGTTTTGTCCTCGGCGGCCGAACCTGTCGGTATGCACGTCGTCGTCCACGGCGGGGCCGGGAGTGCGCCCGAGGCCCCCGTCGCCCGACAGAAGGCGCTCACCGAAGCTGCTGCCGACGCGAGTGTCGCCACCGACCCGCTCGACGCGGTCTGTGACGCCGTTCGGCCGTTAGAGCGTGACCCGCGGTTCAACGCGGGCGTCGGCGGGGCCGTTCAGAGCGACGGAGCGGTCCGGACGGATGCCGGAGTGATGACCGCAGCGGGCGTCGCCGGGGCCGCCTGCGCGATGTCCGGTGTGGCGCAGGCTGCCGACGTGGCTCGCGTCGTCGCCCGAGAGACACCACACCTGCTGCTTGCGGGGGCTCCAGCGGTCGAACTCGCCAGGGCGTCCGGCATCGACGCCGACGAGACCCTCCTGACCGAGCAGACGCGCGAGCGCTGGGCGGCCGCCGACCCGCCCGGCAACGACCGCCGCGACCACCTCGCGTGGGTGCGCGACCATTTCGAGGGGACCGACACCGTGGGGGCAGTGGCGACCGACGGCGAGTCACTCGCCGTGGCCACTTCGACGGGAGGCCGGTGGTTCGCACTCGCGGGACGAGTCGGCGACGTGCCTCAGCTGGGCGCCGGGTTCTACGCCGACGAACGGGGCGGGGCGAGCGTGACCGGCGAGGGCGAGGCCATCGCACGGTTCGGGCTGGCCCGGCGCGTCGTCGACCGTCTCGGGACGCTCGGCCCGCGACAGGCCGCCAAGGAGACGCTTGCCGCGTTCGAGTCGGCGACCGGGGGCAAGGCCGGCGTCGTCGCCGTGGACACGTCCGGGCACGTCGGTACCGAGTACAACACCGAGGCCATGCAAACTGCGCGGGCGTCTGACTGAAGCGACGTGCGACGCTGTCAGTTCTCGGGCGCCGGTGCCAGGCCCGGCCCCAGCGGCGTCGTCCCATCGGCCGCAACCAGTAGCGAGTCGAGGCGGACACGGTTCTCGCGGTAGCCCACGTCGAGCGTATGCTCCCCGGCCGTAAGGTCGAACCGTCGCGGCCGGTGGTCGTCCTTCGCCGCGCGCTCGACGGCGTGCCACTCCCAGCCGCGATACGAGCGCAGGCCGTTCCACTCGAACCAGTCGCCGCCGTCGACGCGGAGCCAGAAGGAGTTGCCGTCCATCGCCCAGACGCGGCCGAAGACCGCGTAGGAGCCCGGTTCCACGTCGACGGTGTACGACGCGACGCCGCTCCCGGTCGGCGGGTCGCTCCGGCTCTCGGCCCCGCGAACCGAGATGTACCGCTCGTTGCCGGCGCTGGGGTCAGAACCTACCCGAAAGAGGTCGCCGAGCGACCCCGCTGCGGCGTCGAGCCAGACGGATTGCGGTCGACCCGGGGAATCCGGCGCGACGCGGCCGCCGTTGACGAGGTGGGCCCGGCGCGCGTCGTCCGGGAACGACTCGCCGTAGGCCGCGACGCCGAACTCCGATTCGAGCTCACGGTTCGTCTTGCCCACCAGCACGGTGGGGTCGGCGCCGAGCCGGTTCGCGACCTCGTTCCACTCGCTGTCGCCGGGGTTCGCCAGCTTCTGGAGGGCCTGCGAGTTCGGTATCGGGACGTGTTCGGGCGCCTGCTGGCCGTAGTACGCCGGGCGACCGTCCAGCAGGATGCCGTCGTCCCAGTCGTGCCAGAGGAAGTCCTGGAGGCGAACGTGGTCCCGCTCGACGTTCTCGAAGCGCACGTTCGCGGTCCGCTTGGGGCCGAACTCGTTGTCGTGGACCAGCAGTTCGGGGACACCCTCCTTCCCGACGTTGAGGTCGACCTGGTTGTCGAAGCGATTCCGCCGGAGTATCGTCAGTTCCTCGGACGCGCGGACGCCGACCTCCCAGCCCTCGATGGTGGAGTCCTCGACGACGACCTTGCGGGTGTACGGTTCGTTCCGGTTGATACCGCTGCCGGGGCCGCGCCCGACGAGGTGGGCGTCTCGGATCCGAACGTTGCGACTGTACCGGAAGAGGATGCCCTGGTTGCCGCCGTGGTCGTCGTCCCACGCCGGTCCGACGAGGTCCCCGTCGTCGTCCTTGAGCGGGCCGAGCTCGTAGGCGGTGAAGCCGTCGACGGTCCCGTAGTCGGCGTACCGCTCGTGTTCCCACCGGAACTGGTGGCGGGTGAGCGCGAGGCCGCCGCCGGAGGCGAAGGCCGTGTTGTCCTCGAAGGCGACCAGCGGCAGGTGGCTCGCGGGCGCCAGCCCGTCGACGACCTCGTCGGACGCCTTCAGGCGGTCCGCCCCCTCGACGAACTCGACCGGGTAGTTCTCGATGTCGTCGGCCCGGTCGCCGATGGACTCGTCGGCTTCGAGGGGGCGGTCGACCAGCGAGCGGTTCCAGAAGGCGAAGCCGTGGTGGCGGTGGCCGGCAGCGACGTTCTCCCTGAGCGCGACCTGCGAGCCCTGGAGCCAGAAGCCGTGGCCGCCGTGGCCGAAGTCGTCGACGTGACCCGGTTCGCCGTTGTCCTGGAACTCACGACTCTTCATTGTCTCGCCGCTGCCCTCCGAGCGCAGAGCGAAGTTCCGCTCGAAGACCCCGCGCTCGTTGCCCGCCTCGGCGACGAACCCCGAACCGAAGACGTCGAGGGTGATGGAGTCGCGGACCTCGGCGTGGCTGTGGTGGTTGACGACGCCCCACCCGGGACTGCCGTCGACCACCGCACCCTCGACGACGTGAGGCGATTCGCCGATGCCCGTTTTGTGGTAGTGCAGGGCGTAGCGGGCCTTCGGGTTCGGCGGGACGTCTTTGGGTGGCGTCCCGTGGTTTCCGTTGGTGAAGGGGTAGGACTTGTCGGTCCGCCCCAGTCCCTCGAAGGCAGCGTACCGAACCGCACTCTCGGTGCCGTGGACCATCACGTGGCCCCGGCGCGGGACGGCTGTGTTCTCGGAGGCGAGTCGGACGTTCCGGGACACCGAGAGGACGTAGGCGTCGAACGACTCTCTGGGGGGAACGTGGTCGAACTGCAGCGGGCGGTCGAGGGTGACCGTCGCCCCGTCGACGCTCGTGACGGTCACACGCTCGTCCTCGTCGGCGAAGAAGGAGACACCGGGGACGACGAGTTCGTCGCCGGGCGCCCAGTTCATCGGTGGAGTGGGGAGTTCGAGCGTTCGGTCCCCGGCCGTCGGATGCGAGGCGAGTTCGGTCCATGCGGTCTTCTCGGTCCCGTGTATCGAGAGGTCACCCATCGCGACGAGGCCACGGCTCACCCGCTCTGGGTCCCAGTCCTCGTCGATGGAGCCGAAGTCGGCGAACGTGACCGTCGCCGTCGCGTCGGGCCGAACGGGGTCGTCGGCCGTCCCGATGGTGAGCGTGCTCCCCGGCGTGGTGACGACCGTCTCGACCGTGAGGTGGGTGTCCGTCGCCGGGTCGACCGCGAGTGTGCCGTCGACCCTAAGGGCCTTCAGTCGGGCCGTCTCGCTCGCGAGCGTCACCGTCACGTCGGCGGGGACGTGGACCCAGGCCCCCTCGTCGGGTGGCGAGTCACCGTCCCAGACAGCCGGGTCGCTCCACGCCCCGCTCTCGGCGGCCGTGTGCGTCATCTGCTTCTTGGGAACGAGGGCGAGCGGCGAGTCGTGCTCGTCGTCGAGCGCTGGCAGCCCGCGGAGCAGCCCCGCGACGATGTCGGGGTTGGTGACGGCTGCCCCGGCGAGGCCCGCTCCCAGGGCAGACAGCACTGTCCGCCGGCTCGGCCGGAACCGCGAACTCGCGGAAGCAGCGTCCGCGGTCGAATTCTCCGTCCTCGCCGTGTCTCGCTCGTCGTCTCGTACCATATCGCGTTCGAGCCTACCCAGTCGACTTCACGATATAAAACGCGGTGACCGTTCCAGGCCACGCGCGCCTTCAGGGAACTGTTGCGACCGTTCAGGACGCTGTTGAAGCGAACGGGTTCGCCTCCCTCCGAGTATCAATCGTTGAAATCGGACAGTCAACGTGCCGTTTTGGCTACCGAGCGACCGGTTTTGCGACACCAGCGTGCCGGACTGAATACTTAGTCCGCCCACTGGCGAACGGCGCGTCATGAGCCTCGCCCACCTCGCGCTCGCCGGTGCCTTCGCCCTCGTCGCCGCCGTGGCCGGCACCGACGCCGCCCGGCGTGACGGGGCCTGGCTCCAGGCCGGAATCGATGTCGGCTGTGTCGTCCTGTTCGGCTGTAGCGTCGTCCTCCTGTACACCGATCCGCTGGCAGTACGCTACGCGACGATGACGGGTCGGACCGAGAGCGCGCTTTCACCTCGAGAACTGCTGGTCCTGTTCGGTGGCGTCGCCGCGGCGTTCACGATAGCCGTCCTCGCGGCCTACGGACTCCTGACTCGGACACGCCTGCCGACCTGACAACGACAAACGCTTTCAGTCACACCCGCTAACCCGGAGCCATGAGCGATGTGGACTTCGACTCCGAGCAGTACGAGAAGTGTCGCGAGGCCGGCGAGATTCTGGCCCAGGTCCGCGACGAGGCCGCCGAACGCGTCGAGGTGGGCGTCAGCCACCTCGAAATCGCCGAGTGGGCCGAGGGGAAGATTCGCGAACTCGGGGGCGAACCAGCCTTCCCCGTCAACATCTCCATCGACGAGGAGGCCGCCCACGCGACGCCCGAACGGGACGACGACAGCACGTTCGGCGAGGAGATGGTCAACCTCGACATCGGCGTCCACGTCGACGGCTGGCTTGCCGACACCGCGGTGACGGTGGACCTCTCGGGGCAGGACGACCTGACTGCCGCCTCGGCCGAGGCGCTGGATGCGGCCCTGGAGGTCGCCGGGCCGGGCGTCGACGTCGGTGAGATAGGGGCCGCCGTCGAGGAGGTCATCGACGGATACGGGTTCAATCCCGTCGTCAACCTCACCGGCCACGGCCTCGGCCACTGGGAACAGCACACGACGCCGAACATCCCGAACCGAGAGGTCTCGCAGGGCGCGACCCTGGAACCGGGGATGGTCGTCGCCATCGAACCGTTCGCCACGGACGGCCGCGGGAAGGTCCAGGAAGGGTCCGACGAGGAGATTTTCGCCCTCGAACAGCAGGGCTCCGTTCGGAACCGGCAGGCCCGGCAGGTCTTAGAGCAGGTCGTCGAGGAGTACAAGACCCTGCCCTTCGCCGCCCGGTGGCTCGACTCGCCGCGGGCGAACATGGCACTGCGTCGGCTCAAGCAGGCCGACATCGTCCACGGCTACCCCGTGCTCAAGGAGGAGGACGGGAAGTTCGTCAGTCAGAAGGAGCACACCGTCATCGTCACCGACGACGGCGTGGAAGTGACGACGCGATCGCGGTGAGCGGGGGACCGCTCACGCGTTGTTCATCCGCGTCGTGGTCGTGGTCCCACAGACCAGACACGTGCTGACCCGGTAGGGCTCGCGGGAGAACGCCGCGGTCTCCGACTCGACGTCCGGACTCTCGGTCAGTATCTCGACGCTCACCGCGTGCGGCGTCTCCGACTCGCAAGCCGTACACCCCTCTTCGTGGTCGACGTCTTGCTTCGTAGTTGCCATCGTACCTCCGTATCGGACGGAGATGCGCATAAAGACCCCATTCGGTTCTGTACCGTTCAACACGTTTCAGCGCCGCGCAACACCGCATTGAACGGGAACCGTAACGAACCCAGCGGAGCCACACGGCTCCGATTCGAACCGTGAGAACGGTTCACCGGCGTGAACTGCCGACAGATATATATACTGTCGTCTGCCGCTCGGCAAAGTGGTTTAGACGGCCGGCCCGGACTGTCGCTACATGGACCAGGTGTTCGCGCCGTGGCGCATCGAGTGGGTCGAACGCGACGACAAGAACCCCGACGTCGACTGCGTGTTCTGTGCGTTCCGCGACGACGACGCCGACCGGGCACACAACGTCGTCGCGCGGAGCGACCACGCGTTCGTCCTGCTGAACAACTACCCGTACAACCCGGGCCACGCGATGGTCATCCCCCACGAGCACACGGGCGCGTACGGCGACCTGGACGGCGAGACGCTGCTCGACCACGCGCACCTAAAGCAGCGAACGTTCGCGGCGCTCGAGAGCGCGCTCGACCCGAACGGGTTCAACGCCGGGCTGAATCTCGGCGGCCCGGCGGCCGGCGGTTCCATCGGCGACCACCTCCACACCCACGTCGTCCCGCGCTGGCAGGGCGACACCAACTTCATGCCCGTCGTCGCCGACACGAAGGTCATCGTCGAGGCCGTGGAGGACACGTACGACCGGCTCCACGAGGCGTTCGCCGGGCAGGACGGGGCCACAGCCCCCGGTCCCGACGCGGCGGTCCGCGTCGAGTCACCCCCAAAGGGTCTTTGAGCACCCCCTCGCTACCTCCGGTAGATGTCGCGCCGTAGCACCCTCCGGCGGGTCGGCCTCCTCGTGCTCGCAGTCAACCTGACGCTCGTCGGGCTGAAGGGCGCCGTCTGGTGGCTGTCGGGGAGCCTCGCCGTCCAGTCGGAAGCGGTCAACAGCGCGGCCGACGCCGTCTACTCGCTGGTCATCGTCGCCGGCCTCTACCTGACGACGCAGCCGCCCGACTTCGAACACCCCCACGGCCACGAGCGCATCGAGCCGTTCGTCTCGCTGTTCGTGGCGGCCGGAATCTTCTTCGCCGGCGGCGTCGTCATCTGGCAGTCCGGCACCGCCCTGTTGACCGGGGACGTCAGCGTCACGAGCGGGCCCGCCGCCATCGGCGTGTTGCTCTTCTCGGCGGCCGCGAAGTACGGCCTCTACCGCTACTGCCTGGCGGCCGGCGAGGAGCGTCGCTCCCCGGCACTGATCGCGACGGCCAAGGACAACCGCAACGACATCCTCACCGCGGGCGCCGCGCTCGTCGGCGTCGTCGGGGCGCTGCTCGGCTTCCCCCTCGCTGACCCCCTCGCCGCCATGGTCGTCGCCGTCGGCATCCTCTACACCGGCGTCGAGGTGGTCCGGGACAACGTCACCTACCTCGTCGGCGGCGCACCGCCGGAGGAACTGCGCAGAGAGATTCTGAACCGCGCGCTGGCCCACCCCGACGTCGAGGGGGCCCACGACGTCATCGCCCACTACGTCGGCCCCGAAATCGACGTGAGTCTCCACATCGAGGTGGAGGGCGAGCGGACGCTGAACGAAGCCCACGACATCGAGACGGCCGTCATCCAGGCGGTGCGGGACCTCCCAGAAGTGGACGACGTGTTCGTCCACGTCGACCCGAGGGAGCTGGGCGAGTGGAAGAACGACGACGAGGTCGACCGACTGGCCGACTGGGACTGAGCGCGTCAGTCCGCCAGCCGCGCCCGTTCGAGCGGTTCGCCGAAGGCGTAGACGGTGTTGTGGCTCGTTACCTCGACGTCGACCACGTCCCCGACTTCGAGCCCGCGGGTCTCGGCGTCGGCGACGACCACCTGCCGGTAAGCCTCGTCGTACCCGACCAGGGACTCGTCGGTGCCGTCCTCGACCAGGAGGACAGACGACGTTCGGCCCACCATCTCCTCGTACGCCTGTCCGGTGAGTTCCATCTTCAGCTCGCTCATCGCCTTCGAGCGGTCCTTCTTCGTCTGGCCGCCCAGCCCCTTCATGTCGGCGGCGTCGGTGCCGGGCCGCTTCGAGAAGCGCGTGACGTTGATTTTCTCCGGCCGTGTCTCGCGCAGCAGTGCCATCGACTGCTCGTGGTCCTCGGGTTCCTCGGTCGGGAAGCCGACGATGAAGTCCGTCGAGAGCGTCCAGTAGTCCAGCGCCTCGTTGAACGCCTCGACGACTTCCAGGTACTCGCCGACGTCGTGCTGGCGGCGCATGTCCGCGAGCACGTCGTCGCTGCCCGACTGCACGGGCGCGTGGATGAAGTTGTACAGCTCGTCGTGTTCGGCGAACACCGCCGCGAGTTCTTCGCGGACGCCGTGCAGGCCCTTCGGGTTGGCCATCCCGACGCGGACACGGAACTCGCCGTCGATTTCGGTACAGATGCGGTCGAGGAGCTCCGGGAGGAGACTCGTCCCCTGGTTGGTGTCCCAACCGTAGACCCCGGTGTCCTGGCCGGTGATGCGCAGTTCCTTCGCGCCGGCGTGGACCAGCGCGCGGGCCTTCTCGACGTTCGCCTCGACGCTGGGCGAGTCGATGCGGCCGGTGGCCTGCTTGGTGATGCAGTACGAGCAATCTGACATGCACCCGCGGGCGATGGGGAGGATGCCGACCACCCCGTTCAGTACCGTCTCGGTGTCGGGCGTCACGGTCGGACACTCGCCGTTGAGCACGTGCTGGGGCACGTCGTCCCAGTGGAGCACCTCGGCGTCGATACCGGCCTCGTGGAAGTCCTCGCCCTGGGCGAGCGCCATACACCCCGTTATCACGAGGTCCGCAGGCGTCTCTGCGTCGAGTTCCTTGGCTCGCGCCAGCATGTTGCGCTCCGTCTTCTCGAGCACCGTGCAGGTGTTGAGGATGGCCACGTCCGCCGACTCGGGCCCGTCGGCGGGGTGGTGGCCGCCTTCGCGGAGCGCCTGCGCGATCTGCTGGGTCTCACCTCTGTTGGAGGTGCACCCGTACGTCTCGATGTGGTAGCGAGCCATTCGTCCTGGTAACGGGGCTTGGCGGGCAAAAGCGCGACGGATTCGGTCGGGGCGGGGGCGACCGCCCACCCGGGTGGAGAAGACAGCGGTCGGGTGGATTGCTATACAGATAATACGTGCGTGTACGGCCCCAGTTCAGTATAGCCACTACCGCTATGCAGGTCCCGTTCGGACGGACGTGTAATGCCAACGCACCTCAGCTATCGACAGGCGGTGGGACAGTCCGGCGGAGCCGGAGACGCAACTGAAGACCTCGTCGAGGCGATCGTCGTCGCGGTCGCCGAGGCGACCAGCAGGCCGGTCTCGGAACTCCGGACCCCGCTGCTCGACGTGGTCGACCCGGACGCGCTCGTACAGTTGCTCACCGCCACCGGGAAGTACTCGGTCGAACTGCACCGGACGGGCGTGTGTGTCGAAGTGACCGACGAGTCCGTGTCCGCGGCCGACGAACTGGGCGACGAGGCGTGACCAGCACGCGGACGCGGACCCACACCGACCGCATCCGGTTCGGTCGTGCCCTGACTCACGTCTCCGCCGGGGCGGCGCCGTCGTGCTGTTCGCGCCACTCCTCGACGATGACGTCGCCGCTGGAGGCCCCGATGCGGTCGGCCCCCGCCTCGAACATCGCCTCGGCCTCGGCCCACGACCCGACGCCGCCGCTGGCTTTCACCGGGCGGTACTGACTCAGTATCTCGACGTCGTGGACGGTCGCGCCGCCCTCGCTGAACCCCGTCGCGGTCTTGAGGAAGGCGGCGTCGGCCTCGGCGACCAGCGAACCGATGCGGTGGAGTTCCTCGTCGGTGAGCAGCGGCGCCTCGACGATGACCTTCACGGGGACGGGGACGGACGCCACCACCTCGGAGACGTGGTCGCGGACCGCGTCGTCCTCGCCGGCTTTCAGCAGGCCGACGTTACAGACCATGTCGAGTTCGTCGGCGCCGTCGTCCCACGCTCGCTGGGCGGCCCGACAGGCGGTACTGACGCCGCCCTGGCCGTGCGGGAAGTCGATGACGGTCACGAGCGGGACGTTCGCGTAGTCGGTCGCGAGCGGCAGGTAACACGGCGGGATGCACGCGCGCATCCCGTGCTGAATCGCCGCGTCCAGACAGACCCGCACGTCGTCGGGGGTCGTCGTCGGTCCGAGAACGGTGTGCTCTACGCGCTCTGGAACGTCGTCCATGGGGGTCAGACTCCGGGCCGCCACGTAAACGTCCCGGCGGCCGCGCCGGTCTCCGGAAAGTTTTCCCGCCTCGGGGTCCGCGTGAGGGACAATGATACTGCCGACGGGATTCGGACTGCCGCCATTACTGTATCTCCTCGTGCTTGTCGGCGGGGTGGTCCTGTTCGGGTCGCTCCTGTGGGCGCTGGAACCGCCCATCGACCAGGGCACCGTCGTCGCACTCATGCCGTGGATGGCCATCGGCGGCGCCCTCCACGCGTTCAACCAAGAGCCGATCAGTGCCTACGATGCCGTCTTTCAGCCGCTGTTCGGTACGCCGGCGGTGTACCTGACGACGTTCATCACCGTCGGCGCGACCTGGGTCGTCCTCTCGTTCGTCGGCGTGCAGCGAGGGTCGGCGGAGAACATCTCCCGGAACCTCGGCCTCGTGGGAACCGGCGTCCTGACGGTCCTGTTCGTCGTCGCCGTGGTGATGGCCGTCCGGTCGAACCTCCTGAGCGTCATCTGGCCGACGGTCTCTGTGGTCGTCGCCGCCGGCGTCGCGCTCGTCACCGTCGCCGTCATCGCGTTCTGGCGGACGCCGGTCTTCGTCCGGACCCGTTACGCCGCCCCGGTCGTCGTCTTCTCGCACGCGCTCGACGGGGTGTCGACGGCCGTCGGGACCGACGTCCTGGGCATCGGCGAACGGTCGCCGCTCCCCCGGGAGATAATGGAGTTCGCGGGGTCGCTCCCGACGGCCCCCGTTCTGGGGACGGGCTGGCTGTTCATCCTCGTCAAACTCGTCGTCGCCGTCGGCGTCGTCGTCCTGATGCACCAGTACCTGGAGGACGAACCGGCCGAAGCGAGCCTGCTCGTCTCCTTCGTGGCCGCCGTCGGCCTCGGGCCGGCGACGAACAACGTGGTGCTGTTCCTCTTTCTCCCCCAATAAGGTGGGTTCAAAACGCTCTTTGTCCCCCCTGCCGACGCCGTAGGTATGCTCACCCTCTCGCTGGGCCAGTGGGTCGTGGTCTGTCTGCTCTCGGGGTTCGTCGCAGCGACGCTGATGAACATCCCGATGGGCGTCCAGCCTGAGGGCTACCTGCCGGCGTACGTCGCCGCCGGCGGCCTGACCGACACCGACCCGACGGAGGTCAGCCAGGTGCTCGCCGTCGCCGTCCACCAGGTCACCGGTACGGTCGCGACCCTGCTGTACGGGGGTATCGTGTTCGTCCTCTCGCTTGTCCTCCCGACAGTGGTGTCGCTCAACGGCGTGCCGGCGATTCCCCACCTGGTCGGCGTGACCGGGCTCGTGCTGTTCATCTTCCTGTTTTTCGACCGGATCGCGATGCCGCGGGCCGGCGGCCGCCTGCAGGACGACCGGGACCGAATCGTCCGGCAGTGGGCGCTGTCGTCGTTCATCTACGGCGTGGCGGTGGCGCTGCTCGTTCCCGTGCTGGTCGACCTGTTCGCGTGGTAGTCGGCGGCGCGAATCCCCGGCGGTTTTGGGGGGTCCACCCGAACGACGGGGCATGGCGAAACAGCCCCATCTGCTCGTCGAACCGGGCGACCTGAACGACATCGCGCTCGTCCCGGGCGACCCCGGCCGTGTCGACCGTATCGCCGGCCACTGCGAGGACAGCGAGACGGTCGCCCAGAACCGCGAGTACAAGCTCGTCAACGCCACCTACGAGGGGCGAGACCTGACCATCTGTTCGACCGGCATCGGCTCGCCGTCGGCCGCAATCGCCGTCGAGGAGCTGGCGGCCGTCGGCGTCGAGACGTTCATCCGCGTGGGGACCACCGGCGCGCTCCAGTCCGGCATCGAAATCGGCGACATGGTCGTCGCCACCGGGGCCGCGAAGGACGAGGGGACCACGAAACGCTACGAGTCAGCGACGGTCCCGGCCGTACCTGACTACGCGGTGCTCTCGGCGCTGGTCGACGCCGCCGAGGCGAACGACGAGGCCGTCCACGTCGGCCCCGTCGCGACGGACGACGCGTTCTACGCCGAGACCGAGGCACACGTCGCCGACTGGGAGGCCGCCGGACTGCTCGCAGTGGAGATGGAGGCTGCCGCGCTGTTCTCGCTGGCCCGCCGGAAGGGGCTGCGCGCCGGCGCGATCTGCACCGTCGACGGCAACCTCGTCGAGGGGACCCAGAAGGGCGAGACAGAGGCCGAGGAGCTGCCCGAGAAGGCGCGGAACAACGTCGAGCGGGCCATCGAACTCGGCCTGACCGCCGCGGCGTCGCTGTAACCGCCTGCCGACACGCGGGGGCGACGGCGTCGGTGTGTTTAACCGACGCTCGTCCCTTCCACCGGGTATGCTCGACCGCCTCACCGAGTTGCTCCGTGCCGGGACGGCGCGAGCGCGGCGACTCGAGCGGCGCGAGCTCCACGAGCTGCGCCGGTGGCTGGCCCAGACTGACCGACTGGTCCACCTGTCGGTGCTCGTGTTCGTCCCGCTGCTCATCTGGCTGGTCACCACGCTGTCGAACACGGTGCCGTCGCTCAGTTTCCTCCTCTTTCCCCCGCTCGCGGCGGGCAGCTACACACTCTTTGTCGACCCGCACGGGAAGTACTCCGAGCCGGGTCGGTTCGTCGCCGGCTTGACCATCGGCGCGGCCTGTGGCCTGGCTGCGCTGTGGGTGTCGAACACGGTGCTAAACGCGCCGACGGCCGTCTTCGAGGTGAACGCGGTGGCCGCTGCGCTCTCGGTGTTCCTGACGGGCGCCGTCACGTGGCCGCTCGACATCGAGGAGCCGTCGGCGTACGCGACGGCGCTGCTGACGCTGCTGGTCCAGCCCGACCAGCGGCTCCCCTTCCTCGGGGGAATCTTCCTCGCGAGTGCCATCGTCGCCGTCGTCTTCCTCGTCTGGCGCGACCAGTTCTACGAGCGCCGGGCGACGTTCATCTACGAGTCGACCCAGGGCGACGACCGGGTGCTGGTGCCGATGCGCGGCGAGCACGCCGGGAAGACGGCGATGCTGGGGGCGCGCCTCGCAGCCGCCCACGAGGCGGGGAAGGTCGTTCTGCTCGACGTTGTCGCCGACGCCGAGGCTGCCGAGGCCGAACGGTCGCTACTCGAAGACCAGGACGGGACGGGCAGGGCCGACGGCGGACGTGCGTTGGACCCCAGTGGGGGCGACACGCCGGGCAGCCTCACGGGCGCGGACAACCTCACGGCGCAGGTCGACTGGCTGGAGACCCACGCCGCCCGAATCGAGACGCAGGTCGGCGTCCCCTGTCAGGTCGCCGTCGCCGTCGACACGGGCACGCCGGCCGCGACGGCGATACAGACGGCCGCCGAGACGAATTGTGACCTCGTCGTCGCTCCGTACGAGAGCGAACACGGCGCGCTCTCGACGTTCCTGCGGCGCCTGTTCCGGGCCGACATCGACGTCGTCGTCCACCGCTCGCGTGGCGAGCGGACCCGCTGGAAGGAGGTACTGGTTCCGGTCCGGCGGGCCAGCGACGTCGCCAACCACATGGTGGACTTCGCGTTACGGTTGGCCGGCAAGAGCGGACAGGTCGCCGTCGGGACCTGCATCGGCGACCGGGACGACCGGCGCCGCGCAGAGGAGATGCTGGCGAGTCTCGTCGACCCGTTCGAGGGCGACGTCGAGACGCGGGTCAGTCGGTCCGACATCACCGACTTCCTCGCGGCCACCGGGGCGCAGTACGACCTGGTCGTCATCGGCGCCAGTCAGGACCGCAGCGCCGCCTCCCGGTTCATCTCGCCGCCGACCTTCGAGCGGCTGGAAGCCGTCGAGACGGACGTCGCTATCGTCGACAGCGACTGACCGGGCGGCTTACTCCTCGTCGCCGGCCATCTTCGCGGCCGTCTCCTCGTCGTCGACCTTCGTGATGTGGTCGGCGAGGCTCTCCATCCCCTTCTGTCCCAGCGCCGACTGGACGAGCAGGTGGCCGCCGATGACCATGGGGCTGATGACCGTATCGGCCCCAGCCCGCCGGAGCTTCTCGATGTTCTCGCGCTCGGCAGCGGCCGCCACGATGTTGACGTCGGGGTTGAGGTTGTTCGCGGTCAGGATGGCCAGGGCGTCCTGGGCGTCGTCGCTGGTCGCGACCACCACCGCCCGCGCGTCGGCGATACCGGCCCGTATCAGCGGGTCCTCGTCGCTTGGGTCGGCGGTCAGCACCGGGATGTCCCGCTGCTTGAGGCGCGAGGCGACGTCCTTGTCCTCCGTGATGACGATGTAGTCGATGATGTCCGCGAACTCTTCGAGAACCGGTTCGGTCATGTCGCCGTACCCGAGGACCAGCACGTGGTCCTCGAGCAGGTCGAGTTGTGCGTCTGTCATTTTTCCGAGTGCCTCCGAGAGGCGTTGTTCGATAGCCGGGCCGAGCAGCGACCCCAGCGCGATGGCGAAACTGGCGGTCCCGAGGACGACCACCGACATGGCGAACAGCTTCGCCTGCTGGGTCTGTGGCGTGAGGTCGCCGTAGCCGACGGTGCTCGCGGTGACGATGGAGTAGTAGAAGGCGTCGGTGAGCGTCGAGACGCTGCCGAACTCGTCGCGCAGCGCGTAGGTACCGACGGTCCCGTACACCTGCGCCCCGATGAGGGCCGCACCGGCGGCCAGTTGCGCCGTCGTCAGGTCGATGGCCCGCGTGAACCGGTGGCGGTTCAGCAGCATCGTCGGCAGCGAGACCAGCGACAGCGCGACCAGCGGGAACGAGAACGCCGACGTCTGGACGAGTCCCTGCACCGCCGAGATGGGGAGCAAGACGACGGTGGCGTACCACGCGATGCGCAGTCGCCGGCGCAGCCCGACCACGCTCAACAACAGGGAGAACCCGGTAAGCGCGCCGGTGAACCCGGCGGTCCGCTGTATCGTCTCCGGGATGTACAACGCCAGCGGCCCCGAGACGGTGACGTCGCTGATGTTGATGACGCCCGTCGCGAACGACAGGACGGCGACGAGCGTCGGCAGGAGTATCGTCGCCCGCGCACCCAACCAGTCGCGCGACCAGTCCATATCTCTCCGATACCCGCTCGATTACCTATATATGCTGTCATTCCAATAGCAGACGCCCTCGGGCCGCCGGAACCCATTTAGTAATCGGCACTCACGGTGGAGACATGGCTTCCCTTCCGCTCGAAATTCTCATGGGCATCTATCTGGGGCTCCTCGTAGGCGTCATCCCGGCCCTGGTCTCGTGGGCGCTCGGGTTCGGGTTCAAGTACTTCACGGGGGTGACGGTTCCCGGCTTCGGGGTAGTGGTCCTCTCTATCGCGCTGGCGGGCGTCAGCGGCGGCCTGCTGGCGCTGGCCGACGAGTCGATTACCCAGGCACCGAACGCCGAGCGGATTCTCACGGCGATTCTCCTCGTCGGGATGGTGTCGCTGTACGCACACAGTAAGGGCGACCAGATGGGAGCGAAGTTCCCCAAACGCCTCTCGTTCGAGAAGTTGCGCGACCGCCGCATCTCGTCCGACGTGGTCGAACTGATGGGCGGGCGCGACGAGGTCCGCATCCAGGTCGTCGGCGAGGTGGCCGACATGGAGGGGTACCCGCCGCTCTCGGAACCGCTCCGGGCGGAGATTCGCGGCGAGGAGTGGACCTTCCCGGCGGACCTCAGAATCGGCGAACTCGAGGCGCGGCTGGAAGACCGGCTGCAGACCGAGTTCGACCTCGGCGACGTCTCGGTGACGGTCGACGAGCAGGGCCGGGCGACCATCGTCGCCGCCCCACCGTTCTCGGGGCTCTCGAAACGTATCGGCGACAGTCGCCACGCCGTCTCGGTCGACGCGCTGCTGCCGACCGGGCTGGCACGGAACGACGAGGTGACCGTGTTGACGCCGGACGCACAAATCCGCGGCACCGTCGTCAGTGCCCGGTCCGGGGACGCCACCCCGGAGCCGGAGACGCCCGACGAGCCCGAGCTGGACGACGCCGAGAAACCGCCCACGCCGGTCCAGGCACCGACGACGACGGGTGGTGAGGGGCGACTGACGGTCGCCGTCACCCGGACGGACGTCCAGCCGCTGTTGCGGGCGGCCCACGCGAAGGTGGTCGTCGAGCCGCGTGGCATCCGCCGGGAGTACGAGCTCGTCTCGCTCCTTCGGCGGGCCGGCAGCCGGTTCCGCAAACTCAGTGTCCGCCCGGACGGCGCGCTCGACGGAGCGACGCTCGGCGAAGCGGGCGTTCGTGGGACCTACGGCGTGGGTGTCCTGGCCATCCGGAAACAGGGCGGCTGGCAGGTCGGGCCGCGGGGCGACACCGACGTCCAGGCCGGTGACGAACTGTACGCCGTCGGGAAACGCGACGAACTCGAGACGTTCGCGGAGGCCGTCGCATGACGCTCGCCCTCCAGAGCGCCGACACCGCGATGCTGCTGCAGGAGGGCAGCGAACTGCTCGGGCTCGCCATCGCCGTCGCGACCGTCTCGGGGCTCGTCGCCCTCCTGTACCGGTGGTACGTCCGCGAGCACGTCCCGAACGGACTGGCCGTACTCTTCGGGCTGACCGTCGTCGCGCTGTACCTCGGGACGACGACGGCGCTCGGCCAAGTCATCGGCGGCCAAGAGGACGTCCTCGAGCTCCGGGCCGTCCTGCCGAACCTCGCCGCGTTCGCCGTCGGCGGCGTCGCGTCGTACGTCGGGCTCGGAGTCGGGGACCGGCTCGGGACGGACCTCTTCGTGACGACCGGCGGACGTGACATCGACGCGGACGTCAGCGAAATCGTCCAGACCGTCGGCCGGGTCACCTCGGTCAAACTCCCCGAGGAGATCGACGACATCGTCGGCTACGACCCGATGCCTGAGGCGATTAAGGACGACCTCGCGAACCGGCGGTTCCTCTTCCCCCGCCGGCTGACCAGGGACGAACTCCGAAGCAGACTCGTCTCGCGGCTGAAGACCGACTACGGCGTCGGCCACGTCGACCTCGACCTCGCCGACGACGGCTCGGTGACCTACCTCGCCGTCGGGTCTCGCGCGGCGGGTATCGGGCCGACGCTCCCACCCTCGACGAACGCCGTCGCCATCAGGGCCGACCCGGCGAACGCCGCCAGCGCCGGCGACCTCGTGCAGGTCTGGGAGACCGACCCCCCACAGCGGGTCCTGACGGGCGAGCTCAGGGGTATCGCCGGCGAGACAGTCACGGTCGCCATCGACGCCGCCGAGACGCCCAAACTGGACCAGCGAGAGCGCTATCGCCTCGTCACCCTCCCCGTCGAGGACCGTCCCGACCGCGAGTTCGCGTCGCTCCTGCGGGCCGCCGACGAGACGATGGGCACCGTCACCGTCGGCCCCGGGAGCACCCTCGACGGCGCGACGGTCGGCAGCGTCGAGGCGACGGTGGTCGCGATAACCCGCGAGGACGCGGCACCGACGACGATTCCCGCCTCGGCGGCGTCGCTGTCGGCCGGTGACGTCCTCTATCTCATCGCGAAACCGACCGAGCTCCGGCGTATCGAGTCGGCCGCCGCCGGCACGTCGGACGGGGCCGACGGGGCCAGCGAGCCGGACACGGCGGCCGCGTCACAGACTGACCCAGACGCCCCCGGGGGCGTGCCGACCGGCGACCCCGGTGAGTCGAGCGACGGCGAGACACCGACCGACGACGCAGCCGAGACGGGCAGTGGTGGAGCGCCACAGACCGGTTCGGCGACGGTCGCGCAGACCACCGCCGGAGCCGGCGACGACGCACCCAGCGAGGAGCCGACAGACGACACTGGCGAGGCAGAACCGGCAGCCGGTGACGACGGGCGGGGGCCAGCCGAGCACGCCGACGGACCGGAGACGGGGAGCACCGAGGCGTCCGGCTCGGCGGACGGCTCGGACGACGACACGGCCCCGGAGCCGACAGACAACGGTGACCCTGCGGGCGAGGACACCACCGACGTACTCGACGGCGAGGCCAGTGACGACGACTTCGAAGCCCAGGCCGACGGCGACGACGTCTTCGGCTCGCTGGCGGGCGACGAGAGCGAGGCAGAAGTCGACGTCGACGACTTCCTCACGTCCTCGGACGACGTGGAGGTCTGGGACCCGGACGACCGGCTGGTCGACGACGAGCAGGACGCAGACTCGGCCGACGACGGGGCGGACCGCGACGAAGCCGACGACCGCTGAGCCGACGGAACCCTCTTTAGGCGCGCTGTCCCCTGGTCGACTATGGAGTGGCAGCTGTTCGCCCACCTGCGAGAGGTCGCCGGCGGAGCGACGGTCAGCGTCGACGTCGGGGACGACGCCACGGTCGAGACGGCGCTGGAGGCGCTCCTCGCCACTCGGCCGGAACTGGCCGAGGAGGTGCTCGACGACGACGGCGACCTGGCCCCGCACATCCACGTCCTCGTCGACGGCGAAGATCCGTTCGCCGACGGTGACGGCCTCCGGACGGCCGTCGGTCCGGAGACGGACCTCGCGCTGTTCCCGCCGGTCAGCGGCGGCTAGCGAGTCACTCGACGCCGGTGAGGTCCGCCGTCAGGACGAAGTCCGGCCACTCGCTGATACCCGCGCGGACGAACGCCGCCTCGGCGACGTGCCGCGGCGTCTCCGGAATCAAGACCCGTGTCGCCCCGACGCCGATCGCCGCAGCGTCGGTCCGAATCGCGTCGAACAGCGCCGCGGCAGCGTCGGCGTCCGCCCACGCGCCGACGGCGTACTCGGCTAACGGTTCGTCGCTCGTCGAGTCCTGTGTCGTCCGGACCCGGCAGGCCATCCCGCGCGTCCCGTTTCCTTTGACGGCGAAGACGGCCCGCTCGTCGGCCAGCCGGTCGAGCGACGCGGGCGTCAGCTCCGAGAGCGCCCAACTCCGCTCGGCGTCGAGCGCCAGGCCCGACAGCGCCGTTCGGGCGTCGCTCCGGGTCCAGTACGACCAGGCCGCGGCCGGGTCCGACTCGACGGTCATCGACGGGTCGGCGTCTCGGGGCTCGGGATGGGCCCACCGGAACTCGCAGGTCGGCTCGAACCCCGCTGCGACCGATTGCCCGAGGCCGGCGTCGTTCCACGAGAACACCATGTTCCGGGCCACCGTCGCGCCATTGTCTCGCGCCCAGTCGAAGAGGTCCTCGACCATCGCCAGGCCGTGGCCGCCGCCGCGGTGGTCGGGGTCCATCCGCATCCCCTGGAGCCACGCCTCGTGGTCCGAGAGCAGGATGCCCTGGCAAAGGCCGACGACCGACCCGTCGGCCGCCTCGGCGACGACCGTCCGCTGTGCCGGGCCGTCACTGTCGACCCACCGGTCGAACACGTCGGGGATGTAGTCGACCATCTCGCGGTCCGGCCAGACGTCGGCGGTGAAGGCGGCGACGTCGGCGGCGTCGTCGTGGCGTGCCTGGCGAACCCGGACGGACATACCAGAGCGTGGGTCGCCATCGGTCAAAAACCTACGGCGACTCCGTGAGGTGATACCGCCGAGCTCTGCAGGGAACGTACTCACGGGGGTGGGGGTGTGCGTAGTGCGTCGCGAGAGCGTGACTGCCCAGAGCGTTCCAGTTCGACACGTCCAGCGCTATCGATGGACAGTGTCAGCGGTCGTCGGGCAGTGTTGCTGTGTGACTCCTGTCGATGAGGACCGGATCGTACATGTCCGGCCCGGACCGCTGACTGACGCCGACTATCAGTGCGGCAGTCATGAGCGCGAACAGCCCCACCACGGCGAGGAAGAAACTGGTTACGCCGATCGTGACGAGCAGCGTCACCGCAAGTAGCTCGCCGCCGAGCGTGACGAGGAGCGCGAGTAACGCGAGTCCGAGGAACTGGTCCTGTGTCGTTGTCATGGGTACAACTCGGAACTGGACGGGCTTAAGCCGCACCTGACACCTGCGGTTATGTCTCACGCTGTCGCACGTCACGGCGTACTGTTGTCTGTATGAGTCGACACCTTCCGAAATGCGGTCGGAGAATCGCCCGAGCGGGAACGTACTATTGTCGATGGAGCCATCCCGGATAGTACGTGGTCGATTTCGTGGCTGAATGGTCTCGCACTGATCAGCAGTAGGTAGTGCGAGATGTCCGCGCCGTATTCAGCACGACTCCGAAAGCAGGGCACTGGATGACGACTGGAATACGGGCGACGTTCCGAAACCCCTACCCAAACGCCTTTCCTCAGAGCCAGGGCGTCGAACGGTCCTGAATCTCGCCGGCGAGCGACTCGGCCATCGTATCTTCGACGTCGCTGCTGTTCTCGAGCGCCCACATCAGTTTCACCTTCGCGGTCCCGGGGAGCATGTCCTCACCCTCGACGACACCAGCATCAAGCAGGTCACGGCCGGTGTCGTAGACGCGGTCACAGACGCGGCCCTCGAGACACTGGCTGGTCATCACGACGGGAATCTCGAGGTCCTCGATGACCGAAATCCAGTCGGTGTTGACGTGGCCCAGGCCAGTGCCCTCGATGACGAGTCCGTCGCTTCCCTCGGCGGCCGCTTCGAGCAGCGTCGTGTCCATCCCCGGCGTGAACTTCACGAGTTCCACGTCGGTCGCCAGGTCCGAAGCGAGCGCGAGGTCGTTCGCGCCGCGTTCGGTGTATTCGCGGCGGAAGGAGACCGCGTTCTCGCCGTCGACGTCGTAGTCGACCTCGCCCAGCGGCTTGGCGCCGACCGTCTCGAAGGCGTCCCGGCGGGAGGTGTGGTTCTTGCGGACGCGGGTGCCCCGATGCAGCGCACAGCGGTCGTCGGACTCGTCTGCGTGCATGCAGACCAGCACCTCGGCGCAGTCGCTGGTAGCCGCCTCGACGGAACTCACGGCGTTCATTACGTTATCGGAGGACGGACGGTCCGCGGAGCGCTGGGAGCCGGTGAAGACGATGGGGACCGGCGTATCGAGCATGAAGGCTATCGCCGCCGCGGTGAACTGCATCGTGTCGGTGCCGTGCATGACGACGACGCCGTCCGCGCCGGCCTCGATCTCCTCGTAGATAGCCTGAGCGAGGTCCTGCCAGACGGCGGGTGTCATGTTCTCCGAGAGGATGTTGGCGACGACGCGACCGCGGTAGTTGGCCATCCCAGCGAGGTCCGGCACCGCTCGCAGGACGTCTTCGGCGTCGAACTGGGCGGTGACGGCACCGGTTCGGTAGTCGACGGTCGAGGCGATGGTCCCGCCGGTCGAGATGAGCGACACCGTCGGGAGGTCGTCGTCGAATGCAATCTCGGACTGGCTCTGCTCGTCCTGTGCGCTCTCGACGTCGTAGACGTCGGACTCCAGCACGTCGACGTCGGCGTCAGTCCGGTCGATGCCGACGTTGTACCCGCCGTCGAGCTTGACGACGAGGTGGTCGGGCGTACTGGAGGGGAGCAAGACGCCCTCGTAGGTCTGGCCCGCGCGGTCGACGCGGACCCGGTCGCCTGCGTTCATGCGCGCCCCTTCCTGCCCGCGTGACTTGAACCCACTCGTTTCGACGCGGACCGGACCACGCTCCAGGGACCTGACACGCGCCCGAAAAGTCCATACGTGCGCTCCCCCCATTGTGAGGCATGTCCGAGCGAACGGAGGAGCGGACCCGCGACCGCGAGTCGTCGGTCGATTCGGCCGACGCCGACGACGGACTGGGTGTCGACATCGACAGCCTGGGGCAGACGACGGCCGACACCGCGACGAGCGAGGCGGCCTCAGGACGCGAGGACGGCCTCGGGCGGTTCTTCTCGCTCCGGGCGCTCGTCGGGTCGTTCGTCGCCGTCGCGCTGGGAATGGGCGTTGGTGGCGTGATTCCGCTGCTTCCGTTCACCAGCGTCCTGGGCATCGCGCTCGGTGGGTTCGTCTACGGCCTGCTCGCGAAGCGCGGCCGCTACATCGAGATGGCACTCGCCGGCGGGACGCTCGCCGGGCTCGCCATCTTCCTCCAGTTCCTCCCCCGGGCGGTGGTCTTCGAGGGGTTCAACGGGACCCGGCTGTTCGCCATCGCCGCCGGTATCGGCCTCGTACTCGCCGTAATCGGTCACTACTTCGGCCGCGACCTCCGGGACGGCCTCACCAGGGACCTATGACAATTCCCAGCGGTCGTCGTTCCGTTCGACGATGTCCTGGCGCTCGAGCCGCTGGAGAGCCTCCTCGACCATCTCCGGCGGCGCCTCGATCTCCCGCGCGACGGCCTCGGCCGACCGGTGGCCGTTGGCAAGCGCGCTGACGATTTCGGCGTACAGTCGGCCGTCGCCGTTCTCGACGTTCTCGTCGATACGGTCACGGACGTCGGTCACGCGGCCCTGGACCCATCGCTGGGCCAGCGACAGCTCGTTGGCCAGTTGTTCGAGGCGCTGCAGTTCCCGCGTGAGGTCCTTCAGTGAGCCGTCGTCCGAGCCGCCGACGTCGATGGTGAGGTGTCTGCACGTCGACATGTCGAAGCTCGGACTGGCCGGATACGCGCTCTTCGTCCCGAACTCGTAGGGCGAGACCCGCACCTCCAGCCGGAGGTTCCGGGCGATAGAGAAGTACTTGCGACGCTGGTCGTCGGTCCGGGACTCGACGAGGCCCGCGTCCTCGAGTTTCTTGAGATGGTCGATGACCGCCTTCGGACTGACGCTGAGGTACTCGCTTATCTCCGTCACGTAGCAGGGTTTGTGTGCCAGGAGCCGCAGTATCCGTCGCCGGTTGGCGTTTCCCAGGAGGTCGAGTAACGCAGCAGAGTCCATTCACCTTAGGTTAGCGGTCTGGACTGAAAAGCGTGCCCCTCGCGACCGGCTCAGGCGAACCCGGACGCGAGCAGGGCGCCGATGGTCCGTCGAACGACGTCGTCAGTGGCACTGGCACCGGGGTCGGTCAGCCCCGCACCCTGCCCCTGTCCCTGTCCGGGACGACCCGATGCACTGGAGCCCTCGCCGCTCTCAGTGGTGTTCTCGGCGGTCTCGTTCCCGCTGGTCGTCGGCTCGTCGGACTCGGGTGGACCGGCCTGTCCGGGTCGGTCGGCCGGCGGACCACCGCCCAGTCCGCGGGCGATCTCGGCGACCTCCGGACCGGTCAGCTCGCTCGCGCTCTGCCGGAGGCGAGCGAGCCGGTCGTTGTCGACGCCGGACCGGGTCGCCGCCGTATCGGCGTCGTCGACGGCGGTCTGCAGCCCGTCGATGCGGGCCGACAGCCGAGTCTGCTGGGCGACGTAGGCCTGCCGGGACAGCGAGCCGTCCTCGTAGCGCTGCCGGAGGGTCTCGTTCCGGGCCTCCAGCCGTTCGAGCCGGCGTTCGAGCGTCCCTGCTCGGCGGTCGACGAGCCGTTCACGCTGGCTGGCTTCGGCCCGTTCGAAGTTCGCCTTCCACATCCCGTTCTCGACCGAGTCGTTGGCCGCTGCGGAGTTGGACTGCAGGAACGCAGTCAACTGCGTCCCGAGCGCCGGGCTGTCGGCGTCGCTCTCGTTCGCCGTCGGCGTTTCCGTCGCCGTCCCGGTGGCAGTCTGAGCCGAGACGGCCGGCACTGCGACGACCGCGAGGACCGCAATCAGCACGAGGAGACCGACCTGCAGTTGTTTCATCGTATTCTCACTATGACCGACCACCCCTAAAAATCGCCATCTCCGTTCACTTCGTTCACCGGTCCCGTCGGACCCCACAGACAGTCCAATAGCGTTTATCGAGTCGTCTGGTCGAGTCTCGGCAGGAGATACCAGGCCAGCACGACGGCCCCGACGGACAGCGAGACGGAGGCGACGACGAGGGCAGCCCCCGGTTCGTAGCGGAGCGGCGGGAAGTAGCCGAAGCCGTAGTCGACCACGTCGTTCGCGAGCGCGAGGACGAGGGCGGTCACCAGCGCTCCCCTGGTCGTCCGGGCGTAGTGCGGCACTAACAGTCCCTCCGCGACGAACCCGAGGTGGGTGACGATGATACCGAAGTACGCCCAGGGGGCCGGGAAGTAGGCGTCGAACCCCAGGTTGAGCGCGACGAACGTCCACACCCCCATCTTCACCAGCCACACGAGCGCGATGGTGTGCAGGTACGCGAGCGGGAGCGACGCCGGCACCTCGTCCAGCGACCGGCCGAGGAACGGAATCAGCGTCACCAGCGAGAGCGTCATCAGGAACAGCGCAGCCGGCGAGTCGGCGTACAGCGGCCAGAGGAACGTCGAGACGTCCGGCATGGTGTCGACGTAGTACCGCATCCCGACCAGCATCGCGACGACGTTGACGAGGACCAGCCACAGCAGGCTCGGCGTGTTCTCCAGGTAGTACCGGGCGTACCGGCGCGGGAGCGGCCCCCGTTCGGGCTCCATATCCCCCAACGCGTGGCCTCGGGGCAAAGCCCTGTCGGAGTCCGGCGCAGAACCGCCACACTACGGCGGTGTCATTGTACGTCCATATAACGATGTCGGCCAATTACTATATGTGACCGTGTTGTATGTTCACACGACCCGATGTTCGAACAGTTCTCCCGTGGATACTACCTCGGTCGGTTGTACGTCGAACCGACCGACGGAACGGCGGCCACGATGTGCCGCGAACAACACCAGCGAGTCAACCAGCAACTGTACGCGACCGGCGAGGGCGTCGAGCGCACAGACCTCCCGCTGGTGATGAAGCTCGGCCCGCGACACTTCGCTGTCCGCGGGAATCAAGCGGTCCCGGCGGACACGCTGGCGATTCCGCGGGATGCCCTCGAGGAGATGGGCGTCCGGAACCCGCCGAGCCTCCGCGAGGTGTTCCTCGCGAAGGCCGACCACGCCGCCCAGTTGCTCTCGGTCACCGAGGGGGCACCGACGTCCCCCGAGCGGGCCGAGTAACGCGGTCGGCAGGATTTAAGCCCGTCCCCCGACGCCTTCCAGTCGATGCTGGACCGGTTGCTCGGACGGGCGGCGCTGAAAGAGCGCGTCGAGAGCCTGGAAGACGAGAACCACCACCTCGAACGGCAACTCGACGCCGAGAAAGAGCGCCGGGCCGACGCAACGACGAAGCGCCAGGAGGCAGAGCGCGAGGTCAACCGACTCGAAGACCGGGTCGAGGAGCTGGAGGACCGCGTGGCACGACTCGACGCGCGGGAGGGCGACCGGACGTTCCGCGCCGAGGAGCAGCTCCGCGGCGAGCGCCTCCGCGCGGTGCTCGACCGCCTCGAATCGTTCGAGACGGGGCCGGAGGGGGTGTTCACCGCGTACGTCGCCGCCGAGAGCGACCTGCCGGATTCGGTTCGCGACGCCTTCGGCGACCGGGCAGAACTCGTCGCCAGCGCCGCGCCGTGTCTGGCGGTCACCGACGACACCGGGCTGCTGTCCGCGTGTCTCTCGGTCCCTGTCGCCCCCGACCCCTACGCCACGTGGGCCGACACAGTGCGACTGGACCGCTCGCGATTCGAACCGACCGGGGAACACACCGTCGCGCTGGTGCGCTCGGACCTCTTTGCCCTCGGGGAGTACCGGGGCCGCGAGCGGACCGCGTTCCACGGCTTCGACTCCGACCTGAAGAGCCAGCACTCGAAAGGCGGGTTCTCCCAGGCCCGCTTCGAGCGGCTCCGCGACCAGCAGATAGACACCCACCTCGAGCGGTGTCGCGCCGCCATCGAGACGGTGGCCCCCGAGACGCTGTACGTCGTCGGGGAGCGCTCGGTCATCCACGAGTTCACCGACCTCGCGACACAGACGCGCGCGGTCGACGCGACCGGGGACCCCGAACCGGCGCTCGACGACGCGGTCCGGTCGCTCTGGACGGTCCGCCTGCGCGTGCCCTGAGGCTCCCGCCTGAAGCCGTGGCGGTGCGCCCGTGCATCCTATCACTTTAGGCGCGGCGTGGCGTCGATTCAGGCATGGAACTCGCAGTCCTCGCCCACGAGAAGTTCCCCGACGGCGCGAAGACCGCCGTCGGGCTGCTCCGCTACGGTGACCACGACGTCCGTGCCGTCCTCGACCGCGACCTCGCCGGCGACCGCGTCCACGACTACCTGCCCGACGTCCAGGACGCCCCTATCGTCGCGTCGATGGCCGACGCGCCGGCCGTCGACGCCCTGCTGGTCGGTATCTCGCCCATCGGCGGCGGGTTCGACGAGTCCTGGCGGGCCGACGTCCGCGAGGCGCTCGAGCGCGGCTGTGACGTCCTCTCGGGCCTGCACTACTTCCTAGAAGACGACGAGAAGTTCGCCGAACTCGCCGCGGAACACGACGCCGACCTGGTCGACCTCCGGAAACCCCCCGAGGACCTCGGCGTCGCCGAGGGCACCGCCGGCGACGTCGACGCGCGGGTCGTGACCACCGTCGGGACCGATTGCTCGACGGGGAAGATGACCGCCTCCTACGAACTCCGCGACGCCGCCCGCGAGCGGGGCGTCGACGCCGAAGTGGTCCCAACGGGCCAGACCGGCGTCGCCATCGAGGGGTGGGGTATCGTCGTCGACCGCGTCATCGCCGACTACGCGGCCGGGGCCGTCGAGCGCCTCGTCCAGACGCCCGACGACGCCGACCTGCTCATCGTCGAGGGGCAGGGTGCGCTCACGCACCCGGCGTACTCCGGTGTGACGACCAGCATCCTCCACGGGTCGGCCCCCGACGCCCTGGTCCTGTGTCACGAGCAGGACCACCGAGTCATCAACGGCTACGAGTCGTTCGCTATCCCGCCGCTGGACGAGTGCGTCGAGCTCTACGAACGCCTCGCCGAACCGGTCGCCGAGGCGTCCGTGGTCGCCGGGATGCTGAACACGCGCCATTTCGACGAGGCGGCCGCCGAGGACGCCGTCGCGACCTACGCCGACGCCATCGACGTGCCGGCGACCGACCCCGTCCGCTTCGGCGTCCCCGACGACGTGCTGGACGCTATCCTATGAACGGGACCGCAGAGCGGGTCGACCTCCCTATCGCCGACCCCTTTGGCATCGCCCGTGGGACCACCCGGACCAGCGAGTCAGTGGTCGTCGAGCTCGCCCACGAGGGAACGACCGGCGTCGGCGCCGTCACGCCCTCGGCGTACTACGACGAGACGGCCGACAGCGTCGCGACGACGCTCCCCGGCCTGCTCGATATCGTCGAGTCGATTGGCGACCCACACGCTGGGCAGCGCATCGAGCGGCGACTCCGCGCTCACGCGCCCGACCAGCCGGCGGCCCGCAGCGCCGTCTCCATCGCGCTGGCCGACCTGTCGGCCCGCACGCTCGGCGTGCCTCTCTACCAGCAGTGGGGGCTGGACCCCGACGCGGTCCCGCCGACGACCTACACCGTCGGCATCGATACCCCCGAGGAGATGGCCCGGAAAGCCGAATCGGCCGTCGAGGCGGGCTTTTCGCATCTGAAGGTGAAACTCGGGACCGAGGACGACGAGGGACGCCTCAACGCTGTTCGACAGGCAGCCCCCGACGCCGAACTCAGGGTCGACGCGAACGCGGCCTGGACTCCCGACGACGCCGTCGACGCCCTCGACTGGCTGGAAGCCGCGGGCGTGACGATGCTCGAACAGCCGGTCGCAGCCGACGACCTGGACGGACTCCGGGCCGTGACAGAGGCCACCTCCATTCCAGTGGCGGCCGACGAGTCGTGTGTCACCCCGAGCGACGTCCCGCGGGTGGCCGACGCCTGCGACGTCGTGAACGCGAAACTTGTCAAGTGCGGCGGCGTCCGGGCCGCGAGGCGGCTCTTCCACGCGGCCGACGCCCACGACCTCTCGACGATGCTCGGCTGCATGGTCGAGTCGAACGCCTCTATCGCGGCCGCCGTCCACCTCGCGTCGCTGGTCGACTACGTCGACCTGGACGGCGCGCTGTTGCTGGCCGAGGACCCCTACGAGGGCGTCGCGCTCGACGGCGAGGTGTTCGACCTCCACTCCGTCGAGGCGGGGACCGGCGCACGGCGGGCCGACGGAACCGAGTAGCCGGGCGAACCAGCGAACTGACCCGCGCCGACGATACCTGTCGCTGACGACGAGGGAGTCGAGCGAACAGCGGGTGGTCGTCCTCAGGCGCTCGCGGCGGCCTCGACCAGTTCCGCGTAGTCGGGTTCGTTCGTCGGGTCGTCGGCGACCCAGCTGTAACGTACCTCGCCGTCGTCGTCGACGACGAACACCGAGCGGTTCGCGACGCCCAGCAGGCCGAGCTCGTCGATGTCGATGCGCTGGTCGTAGGCCTCGATGGCGTCGCGGTCCATGTCGCTGACGAGGCTGAACTCGAGGTCGTGCTCGTCGCGGAAGGCGTTCTGTGAGAACGCCGAGTCGGCGCTGATACCGTAGATCGTCGCGCCGGTCTCCTCGAAGTCCTCCAGGTGGTCCTGCAGGGCGACCATCTCGTTCGAGCACGGCGGCGTGAACGCGCCGGGGAAGAACGCGAGGACGACCGGGCCGTCGCCCAGTTCGTCGTCGAGGTCGAACGCTTCGACTTCGCCGTTCGCTACTGTCGCGGAGAACGTCGGGGCTTCGTCACCAGTTGAGACCATCGCCCGACGCTTGGGATTGCGGGTGAATAAGTCTGGTCAGAGACAGGTTCCCACGCGCCCTACAGCCACTCGTCGAAGGAGTGGTGCTCGTGGCAGGCCTCGACGTAGTCGCGCTGCATCTCGGTGATGGCCGTCGACAGGTCCGCGCCGCCGTCGAGGTACTCGCGGACGCGACCGACCTTCCAGGAGCTGGGCGTCTCGCCCGCCGCGTAGCGGTTTTCGATGGGAGCGAGGTACTCGTCGATTCGGGCCTCGGGCACGTCCTGTTCGGCGAGGCCGAGGCGGGCGTAGCGGAACACCTCCTCGAAGATGTCGTCGTGGTCGGTAGTCCGCCGGCCGTCGGCGGTGACCCACGAGAGGTCCGCGTCCAGCCCTTCGCGGGCGGCGCTGTAGAAGCTCTGTTTCGCGTCCTGCCACGGGAGCTCCGCGAGTGGGTGCCCGGCGGCCACCAGGCCGCGAATGAGCCCGACGGTGAGCGCCTGCAGTCCGATCATGTCGTCGACGTGAGGCTGAGTGGGGAGCGGGCGGTACTCGATGCGCAGCGAGCGCTCGTCACAGGCCCCGTCGACGGGCGTCCCGCCGACGACACAGCGGAGCCACCGCCAGTAGGTCCCGCGCTTGTGGTCGAACTCCCAGATGTCGTCCTCGAGGCTCTCGCGCTCGCTGTCGTCGAGCCACTCCCGGAGGAAGGGGCCAAAGAGGTCGTCGGCGACGACGCGGTCCACGACGTCGGTGGTGTCGTCGATGTCCCGTGGGACCCGGACCTTCGGGTTCCGGCTGGTGTTGACCGACTGCTCGAAGGCGTCGATTCGCAGTTCGTGGTGCGTGTTCGCACAGAGCCACTCGCCGTCGACGTCGTCGTACATGTCCGCCGGCAGGAACGGCGAGTTCGTCGAGAGGGCCAGCAACGGCCCGAGCGTCCGGATTGCGGCGTTGTAGTAGGCCGGGAACGCCTCGACGTCTGGAATCCCGAGGTGGGGCTGGATGGAGGTGGCCAGCGACTCGAAGAGGATGCTGGGAAAGGACCCCGAGTAGCCCGGCACGTCGAAGTCGATGGCGCCGGCGGCGTGACGCAGCGCCTCGTTGTCCAGTGCGACGTAGCGCGGCGCCTGGCGCATGTTCTCGGCGACGGTCACGCCGTCGCGGACCTCGTGAGCCGAAAGGTACTCCCAGCTGCCCTCCTCGGGCGGGATGGTCCACATCGCGTCGAGCACGAGTTCACAGTGCTGGTTGCTGGCTTGCTGGCGGGCCTGCTTGGTCTGCATCTCGACGGCGGTGGTCTGGACCTCCATCCCCGTCTGGTCGAAGGTGTTTGGCGCGGTGTTGACCTCGGCGTTGTGCAGGCCCAGTTCCTTGTTGGCCTCGCCCTCGAAGACCACGTCGGGCAGACGGGTGAGCCGCCCCTCCCAGTCTTCGGGAGCCATGTAGGGCTCGTCGGCCGGTGCCTCGGTGGCTTCGACGGCCGGTTCCGACTCCTCGGCCGTCGGCGCCTCGGGTTCGTCGTCGGCCAGCGGGCTGTCCGGGTCGATGTCGAGCGACGGTCCCTCGCCGGGGCCGAACGCCTCGCCGTCGTCGGCACTCGCATCGTCGGCCTCAGGGTCGGGCGAGGCTGTCTCGTCCTCGGGGTCCAGCGAGGCGCTGCCGCTGTCCGGTTCGGCGGGCGCTTCGAGGGAGCCGTCCCAGGCCGAACCCTCTCCGGAGGCGCCCGAGAGGTCGTCGTCCAGGTCCGAGACGTCGACCTGCTCATCGTCGTCGCCGGCCTCGTCGTCGTCCGAGACCGGGTCCGGTGGTTCCGGTTTCGCGTTGATGGCGTACAGCTCGACCTCCAGCCCGACGGAGAAGCCCTCGTTGTCGAACTCGCCGGCCTCGATGGCCCGTCGGAGCGTGGCGGCCTGCCTGTCGACCCGGGCGGCGAACTCGCTTGCGGTCTCCTCGGCGAGCGAACTGGTCACCAGGTCGACGATGTCGTCCATTAATTAACAGTGTGTACGCGCGTCACTCATAAGTGCCTCGTCGTCAACGCACCGTTTGGTCAGTACGGCTCCAGGCGGCTCACTCGAAGAGGTCCCCGTGCCGGGCGGCGAGGTTGGCGTAGTCGCCCGACGAGAACGCCTCGAACACCTCGTCGGGGTCGATGTTCGTCTCGTCGAGCGGGGTGACCGTCGCCGGGCTCCCCCGGACGAAGGACTCCGCCGGCACCTCGTATCCCGGCGGGACCACGGTGCCCATCGCGACGATGGAGCGCTCCCCGATGACCGCCTCGCTGACGGTGGAGTTGAAGCCCACGAGCGCGCCGTCGCGGACCTCGGCGTCGTTGAGGACGGCCCCGTGCCCCACCATCACCTTCTCGCCGACCGTCGAGGCGTGGAGGATGGCCCCGTCGCCGATGGCGGTCTGTCGACCGACCTCGACCGGCCCGACGTCGCCCCGCAGGACCGCCCCCGGCCAGACGTTCGCGTTGGCGCCGACCGTCACGTCACCGACCACCGTCGACTCGCGGCTGACGTGTGCGTATCCGTGTATCTCCGGCGAGTCTCCCTCGAACTCGTACTCACGGCTGTCCATACAGGGTCAGCGGGTGCGCGGCCCGAAAAGATACCGGTCGTTCAGGAACAGGTGACCGCGTCGTCGAAGACCGGTTTCAGCCGGCTTATCGTCTGCGCTTCGTGTGCGTCGGGGTCCAGGTGGAAGTGGCCGACAGCGTCCACCTCGCGCAGCTGCCCGGCGAACATGTGGAGGAACTTGAACGCCGACTGGATGTCGGTGAACTGGAGGAGTTCGGTCAGCGAGTCGAAGCAGACGGCCAGCTGCGTCTCCGGTTCGAGGTCGGTCAGGTAGTTGTTGAGGCGCATCCCCAGTCCGGTGACGTCGTTGGGGTTCGCCGTCGTGACGAACACGCTGTCGGGCAGGTCCTCGTCGCTTGCCCGGGTGAGGCCGGCACCGTCGCCGACGACGACGATGCCCATCCGACCGGGGAGGTCGCCGTGCGTCTCGCGCCACTCCTCGACCAGTTCTTCGGGCGACGACGAGTAGGAGATCCGCAACACGTCCAGTCGCTGGCGGGGAACCACGTCGAGCATCGAGAGACAGGTCCCCCGCTTCTCGGGGCTCAGCGACGGCGCCTTCACCAGCGTGTTCGTCCCCGGTGCGGGGTCCGAGTCCGCCATCACTGGTCCTCCGGCGGGGTCGCTGTTTCACGGCGGGGAACCGTCGCTCCCGCGCCCGGCGGCTTTTGAATCCGCATGTATGGTTCGTCTTCCACGTACTCCACGAGGCGAGTCGAACCCATATATCCACTGGGGGACTTCTGCAGTTCGACGTACTGCAGCCCGTCGTCCGAGACCCACGTCTCCAGCGTCTGCCAGGCCCCGTTCTCGTAGAACGCGGCGAGCTCGTCGGTCAGCGTCGCGGGGTTGAACAGGTACATCGTCGTGTCCTGTTCCTGGTAGAGGTTCTGCTCCTCCCAGAAGCGGACCTGTCGGAGCTCGTCGTTCTCGAGGACCGGCAGTTGAGACTCGACGTTGAGGACGGTGAACATAGGTTGGTCACCCCGCCGGTCGTCGATGGTCCGGAACACCCCCGCCGTGCTCTCGTCCTCGTGGGCGTGGGGTTTGAACACGTTCCGGCGCGTGTTCTCCCAGATGTCGGCGAAGTCGACGAGGAACAGCTGGTCGTCGTTCAGCATCTCGTCCATGTCGCCGATGCGCTCGTCGATGATGCTCCGCAAGCGCTTGGGCGGCAGTTCCACCGGGGGCGCGATTGCGATGGCCATCCCGTTGTCGGCCGCCTCCGCCATGAGGTTCGTCAGGATGGAGTGCGGACTCGCCTGGCCGTCGTGTTTCAACAGCAGCGTCCCGCCGTAGACGATGCCCCCGCCCATGAGCGAGTCGAGTCCCGGAATCCCAGTCGCCATGTGGTCCGACGGGACGAACTCCCCGGGATGGGTGCGCAGACGCGGCGAGACGCGCAGCCCGTCGGGCGTGAACGACACCTCGTGGATGCGCGAGTCGTGGTCGACCCCACGCATCTTGACCACCTTGAGGAACCGGTGGTAGTCGCCGCCGATGCTCTCGCGCCAGAGCCGCAGGACCCCGTGGGCGTTGAACTGGACCGCGTCGCTGGCGGCGACCGTCTTGACGTCGGACTGTGCGAGCGTCGGCTCGGACTCCTCGGCGGTGAACATCGCCGTGGCGCCGAACTCGTCGTTGAGCAGGCGGATGAAGTCGAGCAGCGTCCGCCGGAAGACGTCCCGGTCGTCCCCGATGGCCGACAGCCCCGACACCGAGTCGAGGACCACGCGGTCGGCCGGCGCGAACCGCTCTAGGTACTGCGTGATGTACTTCGACTCGAATGGGGCGGAGTACTGGCCGCCGAGCATCGTCCCCCCTTCGAGCGTCTCGAGGGTCAGCTCGCGCTTCTCCTCCCCGTCGACGGTCTGGCCCGGTGTCGCGTGCAGCGACGTGACGGTGAGCTGGTCGTCCTCCAGGTCGAAGGCGAAGTCAGAGAACGAGTCCGACAGCTCGTCGAAGGTCTGTTCGGTGCTGATAAAGAGGCAGTCCTCCCCCCGGTCCAGTCCCGCCTGGAGGAACTGCATCGCGAGCGTCGACTTCCCCGTCCCCGGCCCGCCGGTGACCAGGACGGTCCGGTTCTCCGGCACGCCGCCATCGAGAATCTCGTCGAGCGTCGGGCTACCTGTTTCTACAGCCATCCTGTTACACTAGCTTGGAACGCTCCTGAATAAAAGAGGCGATACCTAACGAGCCCGAGCGACGACTACTCGATGTGGACGACCAGCACCGGCCCCGGTGCGTTCTCGATGACCCGTTCGGAGACGCTCCCGAGGTTCGCCACCCGGTCGCGCCCCGTACGGCCGTGGGTCCCGATGGTTATCAGGTCGATTGCCTCCTGCTCGGCGTACTCGACGATGGTCTTGTGTGGGATGCCCTCGGCCATCGTCGTCCTGACCTCCAGGCCGGCCTCCTCCCCGCGGACGACGATGTCGTCGAGCGCCACCTCGCCCTCCTCCTGGAGCGACTGCCGCACGTCCTCCTTGGCGTCTTTCTCGGCCGCCTGGTACAGTCGCTTGTCGACGACGTAGAGACCGTGTAACACCGCGTCGTTGTCGCGTGCGATGGAGATCGCGTGCGAGAGCGTCTCGACAGTGCCGGAACTGCCGTCGGTCGCGACGAGCACGTGGTCGTACATGGTTGCTCGCCTGGCAGTGTGTCGCCGGAGCACATAGTTGTCGGTGGTCACTCTCGAATCGCGGGAGTGGGTGGTCGACTGAGTTCGATTGCTTGCGGGTCGCGTCGCTCGCATTTATCCAAGGCTGCTCTCGTCGGTCGCGCCCCTCGCTGCTCGCGAATCCTTCCTTCGATCGGTCTCTCGCTAGCTCTGCTCGCGGCGTCGCCGCTCGCATGTTTCGAGGGCCGCTCACTCCCTGCGGTCGTTCGCGCCCCTCGCTATCTGTTCCGCGGTTCGCTTCGCTCACCGCGTCACTTCGAGGCCCTTCGCTTCGCTCAGGCCCTCGCCATCTCAATACACTTATCCCCGGCCGCTATCGTATGCAGGTATATGAGTACGGTCACGGTCACGCTGCCGGACGGGTCCACCCTCGAGATGGACGACGGCAGCACGGTCGAAGACGTCGCCTACGAAATCGGGCCCGGACTCGGGAAGGACACTGTCGCCGGTGTGGTGGACGGCGACCTGGTCGACAAACACACCCCCATCGAGTCTGACGTCACACTGGAGATCGTCACGGAGAGCAGCGACGAGTACCTCGACGTGCTCCGTCACTCCGCCGCCCACGTCTTCGCACAGGCGCTCCAGCGTGAGTTCCCCGAGGCGACACTGACCATCGGACCGTGGACCGACGACGGCTTCTACTACGACATCACCGGCGTGGACCTGGACGAGGACGACTTAGAGACCATCAGCGAGGAGGCCCAGTCCATCATCGCCGAGGACTACGACATTGAGCGCGAACTGGTCGACCGCGAGGAAGCCTTCGAGCGCTACGAGGACAACCCGTTCAAGCAGGACATCTTAGAGACCGAGGCTGCCGGCGAGGACCCCGTCTCGTTCTACCAGCAAGGGGAGTTCTACGACCTCTGTCAGGGCCCCCACGTCGAGTCGACCGGCGAGATCGGCGGCTTCGCGCTGCTGGAAATCTCGGCCGCCTTCTGGCGCGCCGACGAGGACAACGAGACGCTGACCCGTGTCTACGGCACCGCCTTCCCCACCGAGGACGAGCTCGAAACGTATCTCGAACGCCGGCAGGAGGCCAAGGAGCGAGACCACCGGAAGATCGGCCAGGAGATGGACCTCTTCTCCATCGACGACACGACCGGGCCGGGCCTCCCGCTGTACGAACCCAACGGGAAGAAGATTCTCAACGAGCTGTCCGACTACGTCGCGAGCCTCAACCGCGACGCCGGCTACGACGAGGTCGAGACGCCCCACGTCTTCCGCACGGAGCTGTGGAAGAAGTCCGGGCACTACGAGAACTACGTCGACGACATGTTCCTGCTGGACGTCAACGACGAGGAGTACGGCCTGAAGCCGATGAACTGCCCGGGCCACGCGACCATCTTCGACCAGAAGTCCTGGTCCTATCGTGACCTCCCCGTGCGGTACTTCGAGGACGGGAAGGTCTACCGCAAGGAACAGCGTGGCGAACTCTCGGGCCTCTCGCGCACGTGGGCCTTTACCATCGACGACGGCCACCTGTTCGTCCGCCCGGACCAGATAGAGGCGGAGGTACTCGCGATTATGGACATCATCCTCGACACGCTGGACACCTTCAACCTCGACTACACGGTGCAGTTCGCCACCCGCCCCGAGAAGAGCGTCGGTGGCGACGAAATCTGGGAGAAGGCCGAATCGCAACTGGAGGCCGTTCTCGAAGGACAGGACATCGACTACGTCGTCGAGGAGGGCGACGGCGCGTTCTACGGCCCGAAGATCGACTTCGCCTTCGAGGACGCGCTGGGTCGCGACTGGGACGGCCCGACCGTTCAGCTGGACTTCAACATGCCCGAGCGCTTCGACCTGACCTACACGGGCGAGGACAACAAGGACCACCGCCCGGTCATCATCCACCGCGCCCTGTTCGGGTCTTACGAGCGGTTCTTCATGGTGTTGACCGAACACTACAACGGGAAGTTCCCGCCGTGGCTGGCGCCCGAGCAGGTCCGCATCCTCCCGGTGAGCGACGACAACATCCCCTACTGCGAGGAGGTCGCCGAGGAACTGGGCGACGTCCGCGTCGAGATCGAGGACCGGTCGTGGACCGTCGGCAAGAAGATTCAGCAGGCCCACGACGACAAGGTGCCGTACATGCTCATCATCGGCGACAACGAGGAGGACGACGGCACCATCTCCGTCCGCGACCGCAAGGAGAACGAGGAGAAAGACGTCGAGCTCGGCGAGTTCCGCGACCACCTCCACACCGAGATCGACCAGAAGCGGACCGCGGTGACGTTCTTCGCGGGTCGGTAGGGCCGCCGGCTGGCTGCAAGCCGCGTGTTTTTATGTCGTGCGACTGACGCCAACATATGGCAGCGGCCGACGAGGGGCAGCCGAGTGACACGATGAAAGAGCGGGCCGGGGAGAACACGTGGGTTCTCTGGCTGATGCTCGACGCCGACCGGCGGCTCGTCACCGGCCTGTTCTCGGCGCTCCTGTTCGCTATCGTCATCGCCGTCGGCTACCTCCATCCGACGCCGGCCCACGTGATGTTGAGCCGGGGCGACCCCACCGAGACACTGTTTCAGGCGCTCATCGGCGGGACCATCACCGGCGTCACGCTCGTGTTGACGCTGAGCCAGCTCGTCCTCTCACAGGAACTCGGGGCCGTCGGCGACCAACGCGACCGCATGCGAGGGGCGATGGAGTTCCGTGACGACGTGGCCGACGCGGTCGGGACCGAGGTCAGCCCGGCCGAACCGTCGGCGTTCCTGCGGTCGCTGGTCCGGGCGACAGGCGAGCAGGCCGAGGACGTCCGTTCGACCGTCGAAAAGAACGACCTGGACGAGGAGCAGCGGACGCTGGTGACCCGGTATCTGGACTCCGTCACCGGCAACGCCGACGCCGTCACCGGGGAACTGGAGGGCGCGAACTTCGGCGAGTTCGACGTGCTCAAGGCGGCGCTGAACTACAACTACTCCTGGAAGCTCTACGCCGGCCGTCGCATCCGCGAGGAGTACGACGACGCGCTCTCCGAGGCGACCGAGTCGAAGCTAGAACAGCTCACCGACACCCTCGAACTGTTCGGACCCGCACGGGAGCACTTCAAGACGCTCTATTTCCAGTGGGAGCTGTCGAACCTTTCGCGGACCCTCCTGTACGTCGCCGTCCCCGCACTCGGGGTGGCCATCTGTGGCGAACTGTTCTTCGACCCGCGCGACTTCCAGCAGGCGTCGATGGGGGTCGTCGACTCGCTGTGGCTGATGGCGCTGCTGGTGACGCTCTCGCTGACGCCGTTCACCGTTCTGCTCGCCTACATCCTCCGCATCGTCACCATCACCAAGCGAACCCTCTCTATCGGCCCGTTCATCCTCCGCGAGACGGACCGCTCGGTGGACGTGAACTGGGACTGAGCGGACTGAGAACCCACGAACCGCCCGGCAACGGCCTGCCCTACGGTTTTTTCTACCCAACGGTCGTTCTGCTGACGCATGGCACCTCTGTCGACCGGCGCGCTCATCGTGTTCGCGCTGGTCGGGGCCGCCCTGGTCCTGTTCGTCACCGAGTGGCTCTCGCCGGACATGACCGCTATCGCCGTGCTGGTCGCGCTGGCCGTCTTCGAGCCCTACACCGGTGTCACCGCCCGGGACGCCATCCTCGGGTTCGCCAGTCCGGCGGTCGTCACCATCGTCGCGATGTACATCCTGAGCGCGGGCGTCGAGGAGGCCGGCATCGTCGACTGGCTCGGCGGGAAGCTGGCGACTGCGACCGGCGGCGACGAGGGGCGCTTGCTGGCCGCCATCGTCGGGACGACGGGCGTCAGCGCAGGCTTCGTCAACAACACGCCGGTCGTCGCCGTCTTCATCCCGCTGGTGACGGGACTCTCGGACCGCTACGGGCTCTCCCCGTCCCGGCTCCTGTTGCCCCTGTCGTACGCCGCGATGCTCGGCGGGACGCTCACGCTCGTGGGTACCTCGACGAACCTGCTCGCGAGCGACTTCGCCGCCGAACTGCTCGGGCGTCGGCTGTCGATGTTCACGCTGACGCCGGTCGGGGTCGTCGTCCTGCTCGTCGGCGTCGCCTACCTGCTCACCGTCGGCCGGTGGCTCGTCCCCGAGCGGGTCCATCCGGCAGCGGACTTCACCGAGGAGTTCGACATGGACCGCTATCTCGCGCAGTGTCAAGTCCGTGAATCGTCCCCGCTCGTCGGGCTGACGGTCTCGGAGGCGCTCGACCAGCGCATCGACGAGGCCATCCGCGAGGAAGCGGCCGAGACGCTCGGTGACCCCCTCCCGGCGGACGCAGACGTCGAGGCCGTCGCCGCCGTCAGGAGCCTCGTCGACGTCGACGTCCTCCAGGTCGACCAGGACGGCGACTCCTACTTCGCGACGACGACCGACCGGCCGCTGGAAGCCGGCGACGTGCTGACGGTCCGTGGCAGCCGCCAGTCGGTCAACCGCTTCAGCGAGACGTTCGGCCTCCGCCAGCTCCCCAGGGAGTCGGTGACCGAGGAGCTGCTGGCCGAGAGCGGCCACGCCGGCATCCTCGCGGAGGCTGTCGTCCACGGCGAGTCCAGGCTTCGCGGACGGACGCTGGCCGACGTACAGTTGCGGTCCCGGTTCGACGTGACGGCGCTGGCCATCCGCCGTGGCGACACCATCATGCGAGAGGAACTCGCCACCGTCACTCTGGAGGCGGGTGACACGCTGCTCGTCCAGACCCCGGTCGACGAGATTCTCCACCTGGACGAGGAGGGGTACCTCTCGCTCACCGAGGGCCCACCGGAACTGTTCGACGTCATCCACGGCGTGGAACCGCCGTCGCTCGACGCCCGCGCACTGCTGCCGGTGGGGATTCTGCTGTCGGCCATCGTCCTGGCCGCGCTCGACCTCGTCCCCATCTTCATCGCCGCACTCGGTGGCGTGGTGACGATGGTCGCCACGCACCGCATAGGGGCCTCGCGCGTCTACGACGCGGTCAGCTGGAACGTCATCTTCCTGCTGGCCGGCCTCCTGCCGCTGGGCCTGGCGATGCGCGAGACGGGTGGCGCGCTGTTCATCGGCGAGCTGCTCGTCGGCGTCGCCAGCGGGCTCCCGCCGCTGCTCGTGCTGGCGCTGTTCTACCTCGTGACTGCCCTCGTCGCCGCCGTCATCACGCCCGTCGCCACGGTGGTCCTGATGATCCCCATCGCCGTCGCCACCGCCCAACAGATCGGCGTCGCCGGGTTCCCCTTCCTGCTCGTGGTCACCTTCGCCGTCGCCCACGCCTTCATCACCCCCATCGGCTACCAGACGAACCTGATGGTGTACGGCCCCGGCGGCTACCGGTTCACCGACTTCGCCCGCGTCGGCGTCCCCCTGCAGCTGCTCCTCTGTGTCGTCACCACGCTCGCGGTGGCGTTCGTCTGGCCGCTCTGACCTCCACGGCGACGCTTAAGAGTCGTGCGCGCCTACTGACACGTATGGCCGCCATCGAGGTCGACGGACTCACCAAGGTGTACGGGGAGACGGTGGCCAACGACGACCTCTCGTTCTCGGTGCGCGAAGGCGAGATATTCGGGTTCCTGGGACCGAACGGCGCCGGCAAGAGCACGCTCATCAGGATGCTGCTGGGGTTCCAGTCACCGACGTCGGGGTCGGCGCGCGTGCTCGGCAGCGACATCCGGGACGAGCGAGCGCTCCTCGAGGCGAAGGCCGACATCGGCTACCTGCCGGCCTCGCCCGGGTTCGACGGGAGCGTGACGGGACGGACGTTCCTCGACTACCAGGCCGAGCTCAAAGGAGACCAGCGCCGCGCGGAACTGCTCGACCTGTTCGACCCGCCGCTCGACCGGAAGATACGGGCCTACTCGACGGGGAACAGACAGATGCTCGCCATCGTCCAGACGTTCATGCACGACCCGGACCTGGTCATCATGGACGAGCCCACGTCTGGGCTGGACCCGCTGAAACAGGAGCACTTCAACGACTTCCTCCGACGGGAGCGCGACCGGGGCCTCACCGTCTTCTTCTCCTCGCACATTCTCGGCGAGGTCCGCCGCGTGTGCGACCGCGTGGGCATCATTCGCGAGGGCCACCTCGCAGCCCTCGAAGACGTCGCGGACCTCCTCGCACGCGGGGGCAAGCGCGTCCGCGTCGTGACAGCCGACCCGGTCGACGCCGTCGACTTCCAGTTCGCCGGCGTCCTCGACGCGGAGTTCGTCGGCCGGCAGGCTCAGTTCACCTTCACCGGGGACTACGACGACCTGATTGCCCATCTCACCGGGTACGACATCGTGGACCTCGAAATCGAGGAGCCGCCGCTGGAGGACGTCTTCATGCACTTCTACGGCGAGGCCCCGGTCGGGAGCGAGGCCACGGCGACCGACCCGGCCGACCCCGACGGGCCGGCCACCGAGACGGACCCCGCAGTGGCCGGTCCGGAGGCCGACGATGTTTGAGGTGACCCGCTACGAGGCCAACCGCCGCGTCCGGAGCACACTCGTGCTGGCGGTCGGACTCGGGCTCTTCGGCCTGCTCGTCATCGGCATCTTCCCGTCGGTCGAGGCCTCCGGCGTCGATTTCGAGGCGTACGTCGAGAGTCTGCCGGACGCGTTCCAGGAGAGTTTCGGCGGCGGGTCGTTCGGGACTATCGAGGGCTTCCTCGCCGCGGAGTTCTACCAGTTCGTCTGGGTGCTCCTCTTCGGCCTCTATATGGCGTACACGGCCGGTGGCACTATCGCCGGGAACGTCGAGAACGGCCGCCTGGACCTCCTGCTGGCGACGCCCATCTCCCGTTCCCGGGTCGTCGTCGAGAAGTACCTCTCGCTACTGACGCCCATCGTCGTCCTCAACCTCCTGATGCCGCTGTTCGTCTACGGGGCGGTCATCCTCATCGGTGAGTCGATATCGTTCGTCGACCTGCTGCTGGTCCACGCGTTCTCGATTCCCTATCTGCTGGCGTGTACGAGCATCGGCCTCGTCCTCTCGGTCGTCCTCCCGCGCGGTGACCTCGCCCAGCGGGGCGGTATCGCCGCCATCTTCCTGCTGTTCGTCTTCGACTCGGTGACCGCCGGGACCGACTTCGAGGCGCTCGGCGCCGTCTCGCCCACCCGGTACTACGACACGACCGAGATACTGGTCGAGCAGACCTACGACATCGGCGGGGCTGTCATCCTCCTACTCGCCGCCTTCCTCCTGCTCGCCGTCGCACGGGCGCTATTTCTCCGGGCGGACCTCTGACCTGACAAACACTTTTCACCTCGACGGGCGTACCTATAAGATAACAAACAAATCACGATGAATCGCCTCGCCCTCCTCCTCGTCGTCTGTCTCCTCGTCGTCCAGCCGCTGGTAGTCGCCGGCGCCACGCGTGACCCGAACTTCAGGGCCAGCGTCCCGGAGCCGACGCTGTTTCCCGGGAGTGAACAGACCGTGGTCATCGAGCTCGTCAACGACCCGGACAACGTCGACAACGAGGCGATCACTGCCAGGCAGGTGACCGTCGAAGCGAGGGCCGGTGAGACGCCGTTCACTATCTTGTCCGGGCCCCGGTTTCTCGACAGGATGGTGGACAGCGAACGCGTCTCGGTCCCCGTTCGACTCGTCGTCCCCGCCGACACCGAGCCGGGAACCTACGAAATCCCGCTGACTGTCGACTACGTGTTCGGCGACGGTAACGACGAGGAGAGCGACACCGTCCGTGCGACGGTCCGGGTCGCCGACCAGCCGCGGCTTCGCATCGTCGACACCGAGTCGGACGTCTCCGTCGGCGAGCGCGGCACCGTCTCGGTGACCGTCGAGAACGTCGGGTCGGCGACGGCCAGCGACGCCCGGCTCGCACTCTCGGCGGCGGGAACCGACCTCTCGTTCAGCGGCCGGGAGACGGCCAGTCGGTTCCTCGGCCGGCTGGCGCGGGACGACCGAGCGACGGTCACCTACACGCTCTCGGCCGACGACGACGCCCGGAGCGAGCAGTACGCGCTGACGGCGACGGCGGCCTACACCGACCAGAACGGGTTCGACGTGACCCGGGACCTCGGCGCCGTCGGCGTGACCCCCCAGCCCGAGCTGCAGTTCGCCATCGGTGACGTCGAGGCAGACCTGCACACCGGCGTCGAGAGCACGGTCAACGGCACGCTCACCAACCTGGGGAACCGGACGGCACGGAACGTCGTCGTGACGCTTTCCTCACCGTCGACATCGCTTCGTTTGCTCGAACCCAGCGTCCCGGTCGGCGACCTCGAACCGGGCGAAACGCGCTCGTTCGCGTTCCCGGTCGCCGTGTCCGCGGCGGCCGACGGCGGTCCCCGCCCGGTCACCGTCGGCGTCGAGTATCGACTTGACGCCGACACCGCCGACCAGCGCCGGCAGCGGGACGTCCAGGTGCTGTCGGTTCCGGTCGCCGACGACGACCTGCTCTCGCTCTCCGCGGTCAACGCCACCTACACCCCGGGCACGGAGGGGAACCTGCGCGTCCGGGTCCAGAACGTTGGCGACCGGCCGCTACACGACGTCGAACCGCGCCTCGGAGCGAGTCCGCCGTTCGCCAGCGAGGTCCCGCAGGCCTTCGTCGAGTCGCTCGGGCCCGGGGAGTCGGCGACCGTCGCGTTCGACCTCTCGGTATCGCCCGACGCCGTCTCGAACACTCACGCCCTGCCGGTGAACGTCACCGCGCGGACCGAGGCGAACCGGGCCGTCAGAACCGGCCCGCTGACCGTCCCCGTCACCGTCGTCGACCGCGACCTGTTCTCGGTCACGGGCGTCAACACCACCGTCGCGCCGGATTCCGAGACGCAGATTCGCGTCCGCGTCGAGAACGTGGGCGACAAACCGCTTCGCGACGTCAAACCGCAGTTCGGACCGGCCCCGCCGTTCACGAGCGAGGCGCCACAGACGTACGTCGAGTCGCTCGCGCCGGGCGAGTCGGCGGTCGTGACCTTCCAGGTGAGCGTGGCGGAAGACGCCGTCCCGAGCGCGCACTCGCTGCCCGTGACGGTCGTCGCGACGGACGCGGACGGCGATACGGTCCGTGACGGCCCACACGACGTGGCCGTCACTATCGCCGTCGAGGAGGGGGCCGCCGGGAGCCTGGTCGTCCTGGCGGTCGGTATCGTCGTCGTCGCCGCCATCCTCGGCGTCGGCTACTGGTGGCTCCGGCACTAGGACTGCTCGCTCGCTACTGCTCCTCGTCTTTCAGTTCCTCGAGCTCGGCGTCGACCTCGCTGTCCTCGACGGTCGGCGTCTCGCTCGCCTCCTCGTCGGCTCCCTCGATTTCTGCCTCTAGGTCCAGGTCCTCTTCGGCCTCGGCGTCGGCTGAGTCGTCTGCCTTCCCCAGCTCGGCTTTCAGCGTGTCGAGTTCGGCGTCGACCTCCCCGTCCTGCTGGAGCTCTTCCAGTTCGCGGTCGAGCTGGTCCTTATCCGAGAGCTGGTCGTCGAGGACGCCGCCCTCCCGGAGCTCGTCCATCGCTTGCGCGCGGGCCTCCATGTCCTCGGTCTGTTCCTCGGCCCGTTCGATGGCCCGGCTGACGTCGGCCATCTCGTCGCCGGCCCCGGTCATCGCCTCGTTGACCCGCGCCGACGCCTGTGCCGCCTCGTGGCGCGCCTTCATCGTCTCCTTCTTCGTGCGGAACTGCTCGACCTGCCGCTGGAGCTCGTCTTTCTGCTCGACCAGCCGGTCCTGCTGGTTCTGGAGGTCCTGAATCTGACCGTCCAGCTCCTCGATCTGGGTCATCTTCTGTTTCTTCTTCTCCAGGGCCTGGCGGGCGAGGTCGTCGCGGTCCTGCTTGACCGCCTGCCGGGCCTGGTCGTTGTGCTTCTCGACGTTCTCCTCTAAGCGGCGCTTCTGTATCTCGAGGCGTTTCTTCTGCGTGGTGAGGTCCGCGATGCCCTGCTTCACGTCCTGGAGTTCGTTGCGCAACTGCTCGTAGGAGTAGTCGAGCGTCTCGTTCGGGTCCTCGGCGCGGTTGAGGACCGCGTTGAGCTTCGACCGGATGACGTAGGACGCACGCGAGAGGATTCCCATACCACCAGATTCGGGGCCGTAGACTTAAATTTCTTACATGCACGGCGCGAGAGACGAACGATGAGCGAACACGTTCGCGTCCCTGGCGGCCGCGACGTCGCGGCGACGCTCGACAGCCCGGCGGCGGACAGCGTGGTCGTCGCCTGTCCGCCCCATCCCCAGTACGGCGGGTCTCGCTCGGACCAGCGGCTCCGGGCGGTCAGTGACGCGTTCGCGCCGGACGTGGCTTGCCTCCGCATCGACTACGGGCCCTGGGACGAGGGCCGCGGTGAACGGAGCGACGCCGGGCGGGCCGTCGCGTGGGCCGCCGACCGGTACGACACCGTGGGGCTGTTCGGCTACAGTTTCGGCGCCGGTGTCGCGGTTCGAGCGGCGGGAGCGTCGAGCGACGAGGGCGACCACGCCACGCCGGCCGCCGTCTCGGCGCTCGCCCCGCCTGCCGAGAGCGGCGGCGAGTCAGTGGCTGATGCGCTCGACGACATCCGATGTCCGGTCCAGGTCGTCTACGGCGAGCGCGACGAGACGGTGGACTGGCACCCGGTCGTCGAGCGAGCGCGAGGACTCGGCTACCAGGTCGAATCGCTTCGCGCGAACCACCACTTTATCGGACAGGCTGGGAGCGTGGGCGAACTCGTCGCTGCCTTCTTCCGGGCGACGTGGTGAACGGCGAGCGACCCTCGGGCGGTCCGGCCTCCGGTCCGACAGTTCGGCACGGTGGTAAGAGCCCCACGGCGACAGTATTTTTAATATATGTCACGATAAATAACCTACTATGGCAATATTTGCCAGGCCGAACGTCAGAAAGACGACACGACACGGGACGGCATCGCTGGTCGCAGGGTTCCTCGCTGGACTGGCTCTCTTTCTGGCGGTCGGTGCCGCCCTCGACGACGCCGTCTTCTCCGCGCTGGCGCTGGCCGTGCTGGTGACGGTCCACCGGTTCGTCGCCACGCACAATCGCCATACGTGACCTCGACGTGACTGGGGGCTTGGGTGACTCCCGAGCACAACGCTCGTCGCGCTGACAGTGCGACGCGGTGGCGAAGATGGCGCGCTCCGAAACCGTTTTGACGACACGCGATTCACCGTCAGTATGCCGACCGAACCCGAAACGGACTACGACCCGGAACTGGGTCGGAAGTTCATCTTCGTCACCGGCGGCGTGATGTCTGGCCTGGGCAAGGGCATCACCGCCGCCAGCACGGGCCGTCTTCTCAAGAACGCGGGGTTCGACGTAACAGCGGTCAAGATAGACCCCTATCTCAACGTCGACGCCGGGACGATGAACCCCTTCCAGCACGGCGAGGTGTACGTGCTGAAAGACGGCGGCGAGGTCGACCTCGACCTGGGGAACTACGAGCGGTTCCTCGACATCGACATGACGTTCGACCACAACGTCACGACGGGCAAGACCTACCAGCACGTCATCGAGAAGGAGCGCGCCGGCGACTACCTCGGTCGCACCGTCCAGATTATCCCGCACATCACCGACGACATCAAGCGGCGCATCCGCGAGGCCGCCGAGGGCAACGACGTCTGTATCATCGAGGTCGGCGGCACCGTCGGGGACATCGAGGGGATGCCCTACCTCGAAGCGCTTCGCCAGTTCGCCCACGAGGAAGACGAGGAGGATATTCTGTTCACGCACGTCACGCTCGTCCCCTACTCGAAGAACGGCGAACAGAAGACCAAGCCAACCCAGCACTCGGTGAAGGAACTCCGGAGCATCGGCCTCCAGCCGGACATTCTCGTCGGGCGCTGTTCGGACAAGCTCGACATCGACACGAAAGAGAAGATCGCCCTGTTCTGTGACGTTCCCACCGAGGCCGTCTTCTCGAACCCGGACGTCGACGACATCTACCACGTGCCGCTGATGGTCGAGGAAGAAGGGCTCGACGAGTACGTGATGGAGCGCCTCGACATCGCCGACGAGGCCCTGCCCGAGGGCGAGCGCGAGAACCGCTGGCGGGAACTGGTCACCCAGAACACCGAGGGCGAGGTCGACGTCGCGCTCGTGGGGAAGTACGACCTGGAGGACGCCTACATGTCGGTCCACGAGGCGCTGAAACACGCCGGCCTGGAGAAGAACGTCGACGTCAACGTCACCTGGGTCGACTCCGAGAAGATGACCGACCGGCACACCGAACGGATGGAGGGCGCCGACGCCATCGTCGTCCCCGGCGGCTTCGGCTCCCGCGGGACCGACGGCAAGGTCGAGGCCATCCGGTACGCCCGCGAGAACGAAATCCCGTATCTCGGGCTCTGTCTCGGCTTCCAGCTGGCGGTCATCGAGTACGCCCGGAACGTCCTCGGCCTGGAGGGGGCCGACTCGACGGAGCTCGAGGCTGATACGCCCCACCCCGTCATCGACATCCTCCCGGAGCAGTACGAGGTCGAGGACATGGGCGGGACGATGCGCCTCGGCGCACAGGAGACGGACATCGAACCCGACACGCTCGCCGCCGCGCTCTACGGGGCCGACTCCTGTACTGAGCGCCACCGCCACCGCTACGAGGTCAACCCGGAGTACATCGACGACCTGGAAGCGGGCGGCCTGCGCTTCTCCGGTCGGGACAACAACCGCATGGAGATTCTCGAACTCGCCCCCGAGGACCACCCGTACTTCATCGGGACGCAGTTCCATCCCGAGTTCCGGTCGCGACCGACGCGGGCGAGCCCGCCGTTCGTCGGCCTGCTCGAAGCGGTACTGGGCGACGAGCCACACGAGGCCGACGCCGAACAGGAGGTGAGCCACTGATGGTCGACGTCGAGGAATTCATCGAGGAGGCGAAAGCCGAGATCGCCGAGGCCATCGGGGACAAGCACGCCGTCATCGGATTGTCGGGCGGCGTCGACTCGTCGACGGCCGCCGCGCTGGCCTACGAGGCCATCGGCGACCAGCTCACGGCCGTCTACGTCGACACCGGCCTGATGCGCAAGGGTGAGACCGACGAGATTCGCGAGACGTTCGACTACATGGACTCGCTGCGAATCATCGAGGCCCAGGACCGCTTCCTCGACGAGCTGGAAGGCGAGACCGACCCCGAGGCAAAGCGCCACATCATCGGCGAGCAGTTCATCAGGGAGTTCGAGACCGTCGCCCGCGAGGTCGAGGCCGACTACCTCGTCCAGGGGACCATCTACCCCGACCGCATCGAGAGCGAGGGGACCATCAAATCCCATCACAACGTCGGCGGCCTCCCCGAGCGCATCGACTTCGAGGGCATCGTCGAACCCATGCGGAATCTCTACAAGGACGAGGTCCGGGAGGTCGCCCGTGCGCTCGACTTAGAGGAGATCATCTCCGAGCGGATGCCGTTCCCCGGTCCCGGTCTCGCCGTGCGAATCATCGGCGAGGTCACCGAGGAGAAACTGGAGGTGGCCCGCGAGGCCAACCACGTCGTCGAGGAGGAGCTCGAGGAGTACGAGCCGTGGCAGGCGCTCGCCGCCGTCATCGGCAAGGCCACCGGTGTGAAAGGCGACAACCGCGTCCACGGCTGGGTCGTCGCGGTACGGTCGGTCGAATCCCGCGACGGGATGACCGCCCGCGCCCAGGAAGTCGACTGGGAGACGCTCCAGCGCATACAGAGTCGCATCACCGGGGTCCACGAGAACGTCGCTCGCGTCGTCTACGACGTGACGCACAAACCGCCCGCGACCATCGAGTACGAATGAACGTCACACTGGTCGGAACCGACCCCGAGCGGATGGCAGAGGCACTGAAAGCCGAGGGTCACGCGGTCACCGTCGCGGACGTCGGCAACCGCCCCGGGCTGGAGGAGGCCGGCATCCACGACGCCGACGTCTACCTGCTGACCGAGATGACACAGGCCACCTCTATCGTGGTCGCGAAGGACCTGAACCCGGACCTGCGGGTCGTCGTCTACGCCGAGGGGTCGCTGCCGGACTTCGCCAGTCGGCAGGCCGACCTCGTCGTCGACCCGAACCTCCTGGGTCCGGACGCCGTCGCCGAAGAGCTGCAGCCCTGTTCTAGAGCGTCGCTGCCAGGTTTTCGAGTCGCTCGCTCCCTCGCACCCGGAACGGCACGCCGTGGCCCGGTGCGGCCACCTCGAACTCGCCGGCTCGATGAGAGAGCCGACGGATGCTCACCGGGACCTCGCGGGTGTTCGCACTGAGGTACCACGGGGACGGGGCGAACTCCCCGCCGGCCTCCCGCACGCAGTCGCCGAGGAACGCCACGTCCAGGTCCTCGCTGACGTAGGCCATGTGGCCGCGCGTGTGACCGGGCGTGTGGTACGCGGTGAAACTACCGACGGTCTGGCCGTCACCGATGGTCTCGACCTGGTTCGAGGGGGTGTCGACGACGAGTGCGGCGAACCGGTGGCCCAGTCCCTTCAGCGTCCCGACCGACGGCGTTCGCTCGCCGGTCACGAGCGGTGCGTCGGCCACGCCGGCGTAGATTGTCAGGTCGATACCGTCGAACGACGTCAGTCCGCCCACGTGGTCGAAGTCGTAGTGGGTCAGCAGAATTCGGTCCAGGTCGCTGAAATCGTAGCCGGCCTGGTTGATGCCCGAGACGAGCGCGTTCCCGTGCCAGGGCATCCCCGCGTCGACGAGCGTCAGCGTGCCGCCGTCGTCGACGAGATAGGCGTTGACCCCGCCCAAGTCGTACCACCACACGCCGTCAGAGAGTTCCATCGCCATACCCAGTCGTTGGGCGAGCGGGACCAAATACTGTCGGGCTGTCACGTCGTCACAGGGGACCCGACACTCGCCATCGGACGGCGAAAGGCTTCGGTCGGGAACTGCTCGATTACTGCTGTTCTATCATCGCGTAGGAGAGCCGGTGGGGGACCAGGCTCAGCGTGCGGACGATGGCCGCCAACGCGACGAAGATGCCGACCAGGATGTGGGCGATGCCGCCGAGCTTCAGCCAGAGCAGCAGCGAGGGGAACATGTGGATGGTCGCCAGCTGGGCGTTCAGTGCGGCCGCACCGGCGCGGTCGGGGCCGCCGCCGGCCACGCTGTGGGCCGTCTGCGTGGTGAAGAACTGTTCGAGCAGCGGGTGGAACTGGGTGAACTCGAGGACGAGCGCCATCCCGACCAGCAGGTAGCCGACCGCCGCGAAGGCGGCCCCGACCACGAGCATCTTCTTGATGGAGCTCATGGTCGAGAGGATGGTCTCAGGACTGTGCGTCTGCATCGTCTGTGGGGTCTCGGTCGCCATTACAGCCAGACAGACGATAGGTTACTATATATAACTAGGTTACGTGTGTATACCTAAAGTCAGACGGCGATACGATTATGTATCGGGACCCGACGCGCGGAGAAGTGGGCCGACCCGGACTCACGTTCGGGAGAGGTCGTAGCTGTCGACCGGGCAGCGATACCGGGTCAGGAGCCGTCGGCTGGCGTCTGCCGAGTTCGCTGACCGGTCGACGGCGTAGGCCGAGAACGTACAGGCGTCCGTCGTGAACTCGACGACGGCGTACCCCCAGCGGTGACTGTCGAAGAACTCGACGTGGGGATTCTCGTCTTTCACGTAGTCGGCGATCAGTTTCCGGACCTCGCGGTCGTCTGGCAGCGAGAGCAGGTCGCTGAGGTTCCGACTCGTCACCGCCGGCGTCATGAACTCCACGCCGACGCGTTCCCCGTCCCGTTCGACGTAGCCAGTGAGGGTGCTGTGCATGTCGCCGGTGAGCGCGACGAAGGCGGCGTCGCCCTCTTCGGCGCTGTCTAAGATGCGCTCGCGCTCCTCTGGGAACGCGTCCCAGGCATCGGCGTTCAGGACGTCGACGGCTCCGAGGTCCAGGTCGAACTCCATCGCGAGCACCTCGTTTACCCAGGCGGTCCACGCCGCGTCCGACTCGGCCAGGCGGTCGGTGAACCAGTCGCGCTGGGCCGACCCGAGCATCGTCTCGGTCAGGTCGCTCTCGTTCCCCTGGTCCTCGCTCTCGCTGTCGTCGCCGTCGTCGGGCCGCGCGGCGAGCTGGGACCCGTCGGTGGGGCTGGTCCGGAAGAGCCGCTCGTCGGTGACGAGCAGTTCGACCAGGTCGCCGAACCGGAACGACTTCCAGAGTCGCAGCTGGTCCAAGAGCGTCTCGGCGTCGGGGTCGTACGGGACCCGGGTCGGCGTGTACTCCCACCACGCACGGATGCCGTCGGCGAACAACTGGGTCATGAACGCGGCGTCGTCGTTCTTCGGGTGGTCGCCGTCGCCCGCGTAGGGCCGCTCCTCGCTGTAGTTCCAGTAGCGGTTGTTGACGATCTCGTGGTCGTCCCAGGTCTGGACGAGCGTGTGGGCCGAAAGCGCTTCCTGGAGAAACGCGTCGGAACGGTACGTCCGGTGGAGGTAGCGGTAGTCCTCGAGTCCCATCGCGACGGACTCCCCGCTGGGTAGCGACAGCGAGCGACCGGAGACCGACCCGGCCCCGCCGCGTTCGTAGATGAAGTCGCCGAGATGGACCAGGAAATCGACCGGTTCGCTGGCGAGGTGGTGGAACGCGCCGTAGTACCCCCGGCGGTAGTTCTGACAGGTCGCGAGCGCGAGCCGGACGCTGTCGGGGCTGGCGTCGGCGGCGGGGAGCGTCCGACAGCGACCCGTCGGACTGGCCACGCCGTCGCAGTCGAACCGATACCAGTACGTGGAATCGGCGTCGAGGCGGCCGTCGAGGTCGACCTTCACCGTCCCGTCGTGGTCGCCGAGGCGGTCGGCCGGGACCGACCAGGAACCGACAGGGTCCGCGAAGGCGTCGTCGTGAGCCACGGTCACCTGCAGCGCGGTCCCGTCGTCGACGGCGTCAGGCGCGACTCGCGTCCAGAGCACGACCCCGCTCGTCGTCGGGTCCCCGCTGGCGACGCCCTGGGGGAACACCGGTCCCGACTGACCGCCGGTCGCGTCGGTGACGCTCGCGGTCGGGAGGTCAGTCACGCTGTGAGCGCGTGCGACTCGGTCGAGCGGGAGCGCGGCGGCCAGTATGGCCGCCAGGACGCGTCGGCGACCCGCGTCGATGGGTGACTCGTCAGGCATACCCACCACTCACACCGGACATAGATTGTAATCCGAATCTTAGCGAACCGGAGAGCCCGCTAACAGGAGCTTACGCGGGACGGCCCGCAGGGCACTGCGTCGGCGCAGCCCCGGTCGGTGCCGGCGACGAACTGAAACCGCTCCGTCACCGACGACGGAGCGATGCCAGACGCCATCGCGCGCTGTTCAGCCCACGGCTACCACGAGGGCACCACCTGCCCCGAGTGCGGGAGCGAGAGCGAGGACGTGCTGAACGGAGCACGTCGCCGTCGCCTCTCGAAGTTCGTCAGCGGCGCGCTCAGACACTTCCCCGACGACGCGGGCGTCGAGCTGGACCAGGCGGGCTGGACGCCGTTCGACGCGCTCGTCGCGGCCGTCGAACGCACGTACGACTGGGCGCACCACGACCACGTCGAGGGCGTCGTCGCCACCGACCCGAAAGGACGGTTCGAGGTCGACGAAACGGACGGGGGCCGCCGCGTCCGTGCCGCGTACGGCCACTCTGTCGACGTTGACCTGGCGGCGGGCGACGGGCCGGTTCCCGACGTGCTGTACCACGGGACGGCACCCCGGAACCTCGAGGCGATATTCGAGGCGGGGCTGAAGCCCATGGACCGCCAGCAGGTCCACCTCTCGGAGACGGTGGCGGACGCCCGGGCGGTCGGCGAACGACACGCCGCCGATCCCGTCGTACTCGAAGTGGACGCCGCCGCGATGCAGGCCGACGGTCACGACGTGACGAAACGCGGCGCGGGAACCTACACGACGGACCGGGTGCCACCGGCGTATCTCTCCAGAACGAACCGCGACTGAGGTGGTCGAGCGCTACTCGAGGAGCGACTCGCCGGTCATCTCACTGGGCTGGTCGATACCCATCAGTGAGAGCATCGTCGGCGCGAGGTCGGCGAGTGTCCCGCCGTCGCGGGCCGCATAGTCACCGCCGGTCTGGTCGGGGTCGAGATAGACGAACGGAACGGGGTTCGTCGTATGGGCGGTATGGGGGTCGTCTTCGGTCCCCATGTCGTCGGCGTTGCCGTGGTCGGCACAGACGAGGACGTGACCGCCGGCCGCGGAGATGGCCTCGGCCAGGCGACCCAGCTGCTCGTCGACGGCCTCCACGGCCGCGACGGCCGCCTCGAATTCGCCGGTGTGACCCACCATGTCCGGGTTCGCGTAGTTGAGCACCAGGGCGTCGGGGTCCTCGGCCTCGATGACCGAGATGGCGGTGTCCGTCACCTCGGGGGCGCTCATCTCGGGCTGGCGGTCGTAGGTCGGCACGTCCGGACTCTCGATTATCTCGCGCAGTTCGCCGTCGAACGCCACCTCGCGGCCGCCGTTGAGGAAGTAGGTGACGTGAGGGTACTTCTCCGACTCCGCGAGGCGCAGCTGGGTCCTGCCGGCTTCGGAGAGCACCTCACCGAGTACGTTCTCGGGCTGGTTGGGCGGGAAAGCGACGGGGAGGTCGAACGTCTCGTCGTACCGGGTCATCGTCACCAGCCGGATGGCCGGGGGTTCGGTGTCGGCCCCCCAGTCTTCGGGGCGGACGTCGGCGAGCATGCGGGTGAGCTGCCGGGCGCGGTCCGAGCGGAAGTTGAAGAATATCGTGGCATCGCCGTCCTCGATGCCGGCGTGGTCGCCGACGGTCGTCGGTTCGACGAACTCGTCGGTGACGTCGCGGTCGTACGACTCCGTGACGGCCGCCACCGGGTCGTCGGCGTGGTGGTCGGCCTCGCGGTGGACCAGGGCGTCGTAGGCCCGCTGGGTTCGCTCCCAGTTCTGGTCGCGGTCCATCGCGTAGTAGCGCCCGCAGACGGTGGCGACGTGCCCGGTCCCGTATGCCTCGGCGTGAGCCTCGAGGTCGGCGAGGTACTGCTCGCCGCCGGTCGGTGAGGTGTCGCGTCCGTCGGTGAACGCGTGGGAGACGGCATCGGTCCCGCGCTCGCCGGCCAGTTCGATGAGCGCGTGGAGGTGGTCCTGGTAGGAGTGGACGCCGCCGTCCGAGACCAGGCCCATGAAGTGGACCCGACCGTCGTTGTCCTCGGCGTGCTCGAACGCCGACAGGACGGTGTCGTTCTCGAAGAACGGCGGGTCCTCGGCGTCGTCGTCGGGCGGCGACTCGCCGCGCGAGCGGGCGATGCTGTCCGAGACCCGCGCCGAGTCCTGCTTGACGACGCGGCCGGCGCCGATGTTGAGGTGGCCGACCTCGGAGTTCCCCATCTGGCCCTCGGGGAGGCCGACGCGCCGGCCGTGTGTCTCCAGCGTCGAGTGGGCGCCTTCGGCCCAGTAGCGGTCGAAGTTCGGTGTCTCGGCCGCCGCGACCGCGTCACGGGCGTCCGCGTCGGGGTTCAACCCCCAGCCGTCGAGAATGATGAGCCCTGCGTCCATGCCCGAGAGCTGTCGTGACCGGGGTAAGTTACTGTCGGTCAGTGACCAGCTGTCGGGCGGTCGTCCGCCACGAAGCCACCGTCGAAACCGGGAGAGAGAGCCGGAACCGCCGACCGAGCGGCGGCTCAGACGCCTTCGAGGTCCGAGCGGTACTCGTTGAGCTGGTCGTCGGCGTCTTCGAGCGTCGCCGCGACGTCGGCACCGTCGCCGGCTTCCAGGTCTGCGAGGGCCGACTGGATGCGCGCGAGTCGCCCGTGGTCGGGGCCCCGGTCGGCCGTCGCGAGCCGTTCGAGCTGGTCGGCCAGGCTCGCCAGTCGTTCGCGGGCGTCGTCGTTTTCGGTGTCGTCGGCAGCCGATTCGAGCAGGTCGCTCGCCGTCGCGAGTTCGTCGCGGGTCATGGCTATCGGTTCCCCCAACGGGCACAAAACGGTTCGCCTCGGGGGCATTCCTGCAGATATCGGTGACGCCGGTCAGTAGTGTATAATTGAGAAAAGAAGAGTGCTAACAGCCAGAAAGCGCCCGTGCTATCGGCTTTGGTTCGCGGACTGCGAGACGGTTTCACCGCCTCGACTTCGCGGCGCGCAGCGCCGCGCAACCGCTGACCAAGACGTTGGACTTCGGTCCCACATCTTTAGGGGCGGTCCCGACTCACCACCAGTATGACACGGTTCCTCTTTTGCTCGCTCGATGCCGCACTCATCGGCGACGTCGCCCGACAGGTCCACGAGGAGGGCCACGACGTCCGGTACTACGTCGAGGCCAAGTCCGACCGGGAGATCGCCGACGGGTTCGTACCGAAGACCGACGACTGGCGCGCGGACGTCGACTGGGCCGACGTCGTCGTCCTCGACGACATCTGGGTGGGCGACGACGTGGGAACCGGCAAGATTGCACAGGAGCTGCGCGCCGAGGGCGTGGCCGTCGTCGGCGGGACGCCGAACACCGACCGGACGGAGTCCGACCGGGGATACGCGATGGAGGTGCTGCAGGACCACGGTATCGCCACGCTCGACCACCGGGAGTTCACCGACTTCCAGGCCGGCATCGAGCACGTCGAGCAGAACCCCGCCCCGTACGTCATCAAGCCGCTGGGCGAGGTCCAGAACGTCAAGCGACTGCTCTACGTCGGCCGCGAGGACGACGGCAGCGACGTGGTCGACGTGCTTCGGGCCTACGAAAAGGCGTGGGGCCACCGGATGAAGGGGTTCCAGCTCCAGCGACGGGTCGAGGGCGTCGAGATCGCGATCTGCGGGTTCTTCGACGGGAGCGAGTTCGTCGAGCCGGTCAACTTCAACTTCGAGCACAAGAAGCTCTTCCCGGGTAACATCGGCCCCTCGACCGGAGAGATGGGGACCTCGATGTTCTGGTCGAGCCGGAACGAGCTGTTCGACCGGACCTTGGGCAAGCTGGAGGGGTGGCTCGCCGACGAAGGGTACGTCGGGAGCATCGACCTCAACTGTATCGTGAACGGGTCGGGCATCTATCCGCTGGAGTTCACACCGCGCTTTGGCTATCCGACCATCACCCTCCAGACGGAGGCCTTCGAGTCACCAGTGGGTGACTTCTTCGACGACCTGGCACACGGCCGCGACCCCGACCTGCAGGTCCACCGGGGCTACCAGGTCGGCGTCCGCGTCGTCCTGCCGCCGTTCCCCTTCGACGACCCGAAGACGTACGACGAGAGCTCGCGCAACGCCGCCGTCGTGTTCGAGACCGAGTCGCGGGCGGGTATCCACATCGAGGATGCAAAGAAAGTCGACCAGCAGTGGCGCGCCGCCGGCGAGTCCGGCATGCCGCTGGTCGTCACCGGGAAGGGTGAGACGATGCAGGCCGCTCGCGAACAGGCCTACGGTCGCATCGACGATATCGTCATCCCGAACCTCTACTACCGCGACGACATCGGCGAGCGCTGGACCGACGGCGACGGCGACCGGCTGCTCGTGTGGGGGTATCTCGGGCCGGCCGAAGACTGACTGTGACTCGGCAGTCACCTGGTGACTCCACAAGGGCTATTGGGCCGATGGCACAAGGGACTTCCAATGACTACCACTCCCGACGGGGCGACGGAGTCGCTGCCGACGCTCCGCGGGTCGATACCCCCGGTTCGCGAGTGGGCCAAGACGTTCGCCATCGGCCTCTGTATGGGTGCCGCCGACGGCGTTCCCGGCGTCTCGGGCGGGACCATCGCGCTCATCGCCGGCATCTACGAACGACTCATCGCGGCGGTGACGGCGGTGACCCCCAAACGCGTCGTCGAACTGCTGCGTTCGCTGACGCCGCTGGACGGCGGTATCTCCGGTCGCGGCGCGCTCGCCATCTTAGAGGAGTTCGACGTCTGGTTTATCGTCGCGCTGCTTGGCGGCATCGTCAGCGCCATCGTGGTCGTCACGCGCATCATCCACGTCGCGAACCAGGAGACGCCGGCGCTCCTCTTTGGCTTCTTCTTCGGCCTCATCGCCGCGTCGGCAGTTATTCTCCTGCGCGCGCTCAGCGTCGGGACCGGGCTGCAGGCGCTCGCGGGCGTCGTCGGCGTCGTCGTCGCCTTCCTGCTCTCGGGGCCGATCTCCTTCCTCGACGGCGGTGGCCTCCTCGTCGTCTTCCTCGCCGGTGCGGTGGGCGTCAGCGCCATGATTCTCCCGGGCATCTCCGGGTCGCTCCTGCTGGTCATCCTCGGGCAGTACACCCGGATGTCGACGACACTCACGACGTTCGTCGACAGCCTGCTCGGGCTGGCCACCGGCGGGTCGGTCGCGCGGGTCGTCGAGTCGGGAACCGTCGTCGTGACGTTCGTCCTCGGCGGTCTCGTGGGGCTGTTCACTATATCGCGGGTCATCCGGCGGGCGCTGGAGTGGCGGCGGCGAGGGACGCTCGCTTTCCTGGTGGGACTCGTCGTCGGCGCGCTGCGCGCCCCCGTCCAGCGGGTCGCGGAGTCGCCGGGCTTCTCGCAGGACGTCACGCTCGCGTTCGCCGGCGCGGCCGTCGTCGGCGTCGTCGTCCTCCTGGCGCTGGAGTGGTACGCCGTCGACCTGGACCTCGACTCGGTCTGAAGCGGGGTCCGGGAACGGGAGCCGACACCAGCGGACCGCAGAGACGGACCGGCACTCGGCTCGCTGGCCGACTATCGGAGGACGGTCCGGCCGACGCGCGTCTCCGAGAGGTCGAAGTCGAAGCGGTCGGTCAGGAGCAGTCCCGCACCGAGCAGGGCCGCCAGCGCGACCGGAATCCAGTTGGCGTAGTAGAGGTTGATGCTGCCCCAGAGGACGACGAAGCTCACCAGGTCGTCGAGCATGAACTCACACTCCTCGAGGCGCTGTCGGAGGCCGGCCCGCTCGAAGCCGACGTCGAAGAGGACGACAGCGACGGTCCCAGAGAGGAGCCACCCCTGGTAGTTCGTCCACGGGACGCCGTAGAACTGCTGGACCTCGTAGGCCCAGAAACCGATGCTCACGGCACCAGGGTCCAGCACCAAGTCGACCAGTAGCACCGTCGACAGCGTGGCCAACAGGCGAATCGACGTCGAGGCGGCGCGCCGCCCGAGCAGGAGGATGACCAGGAGGTAGCTGTTCAACACCAGCGGGAAGAAGAAGATGGGGAGTCCGAGAGGCACCTCGCCGAACAGCATCGGTCCGAGGTCGACGCCGTAGGAGAAGTCGCCGTAGGGCCAGCCGGTCCGGACCCCGACGAGTTCGATGCCGTAGGCGTAAGCCGTCAGCGCGAGCAGCGCAGCGGCGGCCTTCCGGGTTATCAGCGGGAAGGCGCCGGCAATCAGCGGGAGGCGCATTACGAGCGTCCCGAAGAGGACAAAGAAGGGGTTGAACGCGAGCGGGGGCGGGAGCAGGCCCTCGGCGCTCGCCAGCAGCGTCACCGCGCCGACCAGCGGGAAGACGACGGCGATGGTGAAGCGGTGCTCGCGGACCAGCGCGTCGAGCCGTTCGGTCGCCTCCGGTCGGGTCTCTGGCACCGACCACCCCAGCACGTCAGCCATACAGCATCACCCACAGGCCGCCCAGCGTGAACACCATCCCGACGAGCGTGTTGATAGCCGGGTACCACCAGTAGGCCTCGTCGATGTCGACACCGATAGCGAGGATACCGAAGACGAGCGCGGGGTACAGCAAGAGGACGAGCCCGAACGCCCAGTGGGTGTAGGTGAACACGAACGCGGCCAGCAGCCAGGTCATCACGCAGTAGTAGTAGGTGTTGGACTCGCCCAAGAACGTCGCCGTCGTCTGGATGCCCGCCTCGCGGTCGGGTTCGATGTCGGGAATCGCCGAGAACGTGTGCATCCCCATCGTCCAGAGCCACGCGCCGGCCACCGCCGTCGCAGGCGGTGCGACCCCCTCGATGGCGGCGTAGGCGACGACGCCTGGAAGGATGTACAGCCCGTTCGAGAGCGAGTCGAGGAACGGCGTCGTCTTGAAGCGGAACGGCGGGGCCGAGTACTCCACGGAGAGGGCCGCCCAGGCGAGCAGGGCCAGGATGCCCAGCGGCGGGAGCCACGGGACGAACGCCAGCGCCAGGACGCCCGAGAGGACCACGATGGCGAGCGCCACCCGGTCACCCTGGTAACTGACCTCCCGCCCCTCGTCTTTCTTCGGGTTGTGCTCGTCCACGTCGGCGTCGAAGACGTCGTTGACGCCGTAGAGGAAGACGTTCGCCGGGAGCGTGAAGTAGAGGAACAGCGCCACGGCGAGCGGCGAGAACAGCTCGCCCGGGCCGTCGGCGGCGTAGGCGACGGCGACGACGACCGGGCCGCCCAGGTAGAGCCAGAACCGGGGTCGCGACAGCCGAAGCAGGTAGCCCACGCGCGACTCCTCGGAGGGCACGACCTCGGTCAGTTTGTCGGTGACGGTACTCATTCGTCGGTCGGGTCAGTCGACGTCCTCGATGAGCGCCTCGGCGGTGTGTTCGCCGCTGATGAGGCACATCGGCATCCCGATGCCTGGCGTCGTGAACGACCCGGTGAAGTAGAGGCCGTCGACGGCCGACGAGCGGTTGTTCGGGCGCAGGAGCGCCGTCTGGCGGAGCGTGTGGGCCAGTCCGAGTGCCGTGCCCTCGCTGGCGTTGTAGCGCTCGCCGAAGTCCGAGACGGCGAACTGCTTCTCGAAGACGATGCGGTCACGCAGGTCGACGCCGGTGTTGGCGGCGATATCGGCGAGCACCTTCTCGCGGTACTCCTCGCGGATGGCGTCGCCGTCGTGCAGACCGGATGCGATGGGGACCAGGACGAAGAGGTTCGAGTGGCCCTCGGGGGCGACGGTGTCGTCCGTCTCGGAGGGGACACAGCAGTAGTACGCCGGGTTGTCTGGCCAGGCCGGGTCCTCGAAGATAGCATCGAAGTGTGGCTCCCAGTCGGTCGGGAGGACGAGCGTGTGGTGAGCCAGCGGGTCGACGTCGCCCTCGACGCCCATGTAGAGGAGGAAGGCAGAGGGGGCGTAGGTCCGACTGTCCCAGTAGTCCTCGTCGTACTGCCGTTCGTGTTCGGGCAACAGTTCCTGTTCGGCGTGGCCGTAGTCGGCGTTCACGACCACCCGGTCGGGGTCGAACTGCTCGCCGTCGACCGTCTCGACGAGGAAGCCGTCGCGTCGGCGGTCGATTTCGTCGACCTCGGCGTCGGTCTGGTAGGTGGCGCCCATCTCCTCGCCTAGTTCGACCAGTGCGTCGACGACGGCCCCGATACCGCCTTCGGGGTAGTAGACGCCGAGGTTGAAGTCGACGTGGCTCATCATGTTGTACAGCGCCGGCGTGTTCTTCGGGGAGCCACCGAGGAACACGAGCGTGTACTGCATGATCTGCTGGAGCTTCGGGTGCTCGAAGTAGTCCTCGACGTGGCCCTGCATCGAGCCGATGAGCTGCAGGCCGACCGGTGCGGCGGTCATCACGTCCAGGTCGACCCAGTCACGCAGACTGGAGCGGTCCTCGTAGACGAACTTGTTCATCGCCGTCTCGTAGTGGCGCTCGCTCGTCGCGAGGTAGTCGTCGAAGGCCTGACCGGCCCCGGGTTCGTAGGCCTCGAACTTCTCGCGCATCTCGTCGTGGTCGCCGTTGACGTCGAGTCGGTCGCCGTCCTTGAAGAAGATGCGGTAGTGGGGGTCCAGCCGCTGGAGGTCGTAGTAGTCGCTCGGTTCCCGACCGAAGTACGCGAAGAAGCGCTCGAAGACGTCGGGCATCAGATACCACGACGGACCCATATCGAAGCGGAAACCATCGGCCTCGAGTCGGGAGGCGCGGCCCCCGAGCTGCTCGTTTTTCTCGAGGAGGTGGACGTCCGCGCCGGCGTCGGCGAGGTAGCAGGCAGCGGAGAGACCGCCGAACCCACCGCCGACGACGAGCACGTCCACGTCGGAGAGGTGATTCATTACCGAGATATCCGACCTGCAAGGACAATAAAGGCGCGCCATACTGGGTTGGTGTGACACCGGCGTACACGCACCGCGACGGGGTGTCGGACCAGGGTCCGGGTCAGAGCGACTCCAGGACGAGGTTCTTCACCCCGCGACGGAACCGCTCGGAGGTCGCACTCCGGGAGATACCCAGTTGCTCGCCCAGCTCTTCGAGCGAACAGCCCCGGGGGATGTCGAGATATCCGCTCTCGACGGCGGCGATGAGCGTCTCGCGCTGGGCGTCGGTCAGCGCCAGTCCGTCGCCGGGTTCGCCGGCCCGTCGTTCCCACACTCGGTCGATGTGGACTGTGATGTCGTGTGACGTACAGAAGTCGTAGACGTGGTGGTAGGCCTCGCGGGCCGGGAACCGGATCCGGCAGTGCCAACCCTCGTCGTCACCGCGAGCGGCCTCCAGGACAGCGCCGACCTGCATGAACTCGCCCATCAGATTGACCGAACTCCCCTCATCGTTGAAGTCGACGCGATAGAGCCGACGGTCGTCCAGTTGCGCGAACACGGTCGGGTTCTCGACCATCGTCGCCTCGGCGATGGCCGACTCGACGGCATCGAACGAGTCGCCCTCGACCCAGAACAGCATCTGAGTCGGTCGGTCCTGCTGTGTGTAGGTCTCCTGCCATTCGAGCTCGATGCCCGAGAGACGGTGGAGCGACGCACCGAGGATGGGGTGTGCGATGGTGAGGTCGGTTATCAGCATCTCTGGTACCCGTGACGTGCTATGTCAGGGCCCGGTTCGTATATAAATGCAGGAGTATGTCGGCAACATTAAGATACGTCACTCTAGCGTACAGTTCTACGAATGTCAAGGGAATATCCAAGCAGAGACGAACAGGTAGGGCATACGGACGACGAGCAGTCGGAACTGGCGGAACGGGAGGTCGTCGACGCCAGTGCTTGGACGGACCAGCGAGCAACCGACGAGAGCGGCGTGGTGCGGCGACCCGACGCAGAGCCCGCTCCATCCGCGAGTATGGCGGTCCTCGACGCACTGGCCGACTGGTACGGTGCCCGGAAACTCGACATCCACCCGCCGCTCTACGAGAGTATCGACCCGGAGTCCCTCGACCGGTTCCTGGCGTCGTCCGACGGGCAAGTCGAGTTCCGCCACCGCGACGCGACCGTCACCGTCGACCACCAGCAGAACGTGTCCATCGCTTCCGCGCAAGGCGAGTAAGCAGCCAGCCGACGGGGCCGCCCACGCCGTGCGAACGCGCCGTCTCATTGCAGTCTGGCACCGATACCGTGTCGAGTAGCGACGATGTCGGACGGCGGGAAAGCCTGAAATTATCTGCGGCCGTTACTACTGCCATGGGAAGCAGCACTGCTGTCGTCACCGGCGCTAGCAGAGGCATTGGCGAGGCGGTGGCGCGGACACTGGCCGCGGCTGGCGTCCACGTCGTCGTCTGTGCGCGGAACGCCGACGATATCCAGGCTGTCGCCGACGACATCGAAGCCGAGGGCGGCGCGGTGACGGCAGTCCGGGCCGACGTCCGGGACCAGTTCGACGTCGAGCGACTGGTCGAGCGCGCGGCCAAGGTCGGCGGCACGATAGACGCGCTCGTCCCGAACGCCGGTATCTATCACGGCAACCCCGGCGAGACGCCGCTGTCCGAGGAGTCGTACGCGGCGTTCGATGACCACATGCGGACGAACGCGCGCGGCGTGTTCGCCACCGTCCGCGAAGCGGTCCCCCACATGGCAGCGGACGCGCGCATCGTCGTCCCGACGGGCGCTGTCGCACGCGAGGGCTTCCCCGGGTACGGGTCGTACGCGGTCTCGAAGGCCGCGGCGGAGGCTATCGTCCGCGGGTTCGCCGTCGACCTGGCGGTCCCCATCGGCGCAGTCGACCCCGGACAGGTGTCGACGGACCTCTCGGGCGACGGCGGCCGAGACCCACAGACGGTGGCCGAGATGGTCCGCTGGGCCCTGCAGGACCTCTCGGCCGACGAACTGAACGGCCAGATCCTCACCTGGAGCGAGTTCCGGTCGGCCACGCGGTAGGCCGCACCGACGGATTTATTAGTAAGACTAGCGCTCATAACGAACAATGGCTAATAATGGAGTTGCTGTTTTTAATAACAGCCGGCAGATATCCCTGGTCGGCGTCGCCAGCGTCGTCGGACTCGTAGCGCTGTCGGCGTTCGCCGTCGCGGCCGGGGCCGAGAAAGTCCTCGTCATCGCCTGGGTGGCCTTCGCGGCGATGGCGCTGGGCGCGTGGCTCGGCGCGAACGCCGACAGCACGAGCCCCCACCGCCTGGTCTGGGGCTACGGCCTCGCGAGCGGGGCGATGATAACCTCGGCCGCGATGTTCCTCGTCCCGCAGGCGATGGGCCTGGGGGCGGCCGCGGGGACCCCCCGAATCGGCGGCATCGGTATCGCACTCGGCGTCGTCGCCGGGTACGGCACCCACACCATCGGCCACCGCCTGACTCACCTGGACACCGGCATCGACACGACGACGGCAGCCATCTCCGCCCACGCGCTCTCCGCGGGGCTCATCATCGGCCTCGTCTACGCCTCGATGCCGTCGCTTGGGGTCTTGCTGGGCCTCGCCATCGTCTCGCACAAGGGACCCGCGGGCTACGCTGCCGCCCGCAGGCTGGCGCGGAACGGCAAGTCGACGACCGGCCTGTTGCTCCCCGCCGCCGGCGTCGGCCTCACGGCCATCCCGATGGCGCTCCTCCCGGTTCCCGAGGCACCCGCGGTCAACGCCGTCGTCTTCGGCTTCGCCGCCGGGATCTTCCTCCACGTCGCGATGGACTTCCTCCCGAACTGCGAGGCCGGCAGCGAGATCGACGAAGCGTGTTCGCTGCACGAACACTCCCACGACCTCCTCGACGAGCTGCGGACCCACGGCGTCGGGTCGACGGTCATCGGCGCGGTGCTGGTCGTCGCTGCGTGGGTTCTCATATAGGCTATTCTCGCCTCGTCGCCGGCCTCACTCGACCATAGTCCCGGTCTCACTAGCCGATTCGGTCGAGGCGTCGGTCGGCGAGAGGGTCACCGTCGTGTCCTGGCGGTCGCCCGGTGCGTCGAGCAGATAGGTCGCCCGGCGCGGCGGGTCGGCGACGTACGGGCTCTCCGCGTCGAAGGTCCGCTGCCAGGACTCACCGGGGTCCAGGACGCCGGTGAGCCGCGCGACCGGCGTGTAGGCCACGCGCGGGCCCGACCGGTTCAGCGCGAGGACGAACCGACCGGCGACTTCGCCGACGTTGGTCACGACCACGGATACCTTCGGGTCGTCGTCGGGCTCGACCTGCGACGGCCCGTCCATCGAGACGGCGAAGCCGGGGGGTCGCGCGGCCAGGCGGTGGCGAATCGGCTCGGGCGGCGACCACGACCCACCGGGCCACTCGAGGCGAACGGACTCGGCTGGAACGGTCGCCGGCAACGGGAAGACGAGCGGGCCACCCCCCTGACCGTAGCGCACGGCCCATTGCCCGTCGCGGTAGAGCCCGTCGACGAGCGTGTCCGGGTTGACGGCGTCGCCGTCGGCCTTCAGAGCGAACCGCTCGGGCTCTGGTGCCGGCCCGTCGACGGCGACAATCACGACGAGATACTGCTCGGCCTCGTCGTAGACGCCGATGGAGTCGGGGCTGTCGGGCCCGACGACGCCCTGCTGGACGGTAGCCGACTCGACAGAGACGGTGCCGAAGTCAGTTCGCGTGCCGGTCCCCTCGTCGGTGGGACTGTCGGGTGGCGGTACTGGCGTCTCGGTGCCGGTCTCGTCGCGTGGTTCGGCGGGCGTCGAGACACAGCCCGCCGTCGCGAGGAGGGACCCACACAGCGCGAGCAGGCGGCGACGTTTCATACCCACGAGTTGACACTGACTGTGTAAGAGCCTTCAGTAGGCTTCGAACGGGTTTTGAGCGTCCTCTCACTCGGTCCAGTCGGCTCGCCCCCGACCGCGGATTAGTTGTACTCTCGCCAGCGGTGGCCACAGTCCTGGCACTTGAAGAAGCGCGTCGGCGGTTCGTCGGCCGACCCGGTCTGCTTGATGGTGTACCACGCCGCGCCGTGCCCACACTCGTCACACGTCACGTCGTTGGCGGTGGGTTTGCCCTCGAAGTTGGCGCCTTCCTCCGTCTCGATGACGTCGTCGTCACTCTGCTCGTCCGTCGTGACGAACGCGGCGGCCCGGTCGGCGTCCTTCTCTACCCGGGCCCCACAGGACTGACAGACCATCTCGTCACCGTCCCCGTGCATCATCGACCCGCAGTCGTCGCAGAACTGCATAGCGAAGTGTGCGGTGGCTGGCCCAAAAACCGTTACCCATCGTCGGCGAGCTGGCGCTGCTCGGCGACGACGGGACAGTCCAGCAGGCGGACGTGCTCCATGTCGGTGAACTCCAGAATCTCGGCTTCGTCGTTGGTACAGTGGACGTCCGGCGGGCTGGAGAAGTGCTCGCACTGCTCGCAGTAGCGGTGTTTCGACACCTCGGCGTAGCGCGACTCACCGGCGGACTCGGACGCGTCGCCGTCGCCGGTGAGGTCGGCCCACACGGTGTCGGCGTCGATGGTGTCGACGTCGACGTGCTCGAAGACGCTGTCGCCACCGCCGAAGGGGTCGCCCTCACGGCCCTCCATGTCGGTGAACGGGTCGTCGGCGTCGTGCTCGTCGCCAAGGGGGTCGCCCTCGTCTGGCCCCAGCTCCGCGAACGGGTCCATTGCCGCGTCGGACGAATCGACATCGGTCGGCGATGCGGCGCGCTCACCGTCCGTCGAATCCTTCGCTGCCTCGGTGTCGTCGGAGGCGTCAGGGCCCTCTAACGCCTCGAACGGGTCTCCCTCGCGGTCGTCGACCGGCTCGAACTCCTCGAAGGGGTCGTCGTCACTCATCTGTGTCGCCGGCCTCGAGCTGTGCGGCTGTCACTAAGCGCGCTTTCTTGCGGAAGATGCCACCCTCGGGGCGGACGTCAGAGACGGTCGTGCTGCAGTGTGGACACTCCGGGTCGGTCAGCAGGCTGATGTCCACACTCTCAGAGCAGTTCTCGCAGGTCGCCGTCGAGATGTTCTCCTGGGCCGCCGCGCGCTTGATTCGCTCGACGGCTTTCTGGTGTGCGTCCTTGCCACTGGTGTCCTTACGGAGGTCGCTGACGACCCACGCGACCCGTTCGAGGCGGTCTTCGGTCTCGTCGAACTGCGTTTCGAGGTCCCAGAGGTTGGCCTCTACCTCCGAGATCTGTTCGTCGAGATTCGAACGCAGCGACTCGACGGTCTCCGAAAGGTCCTGGACCTCGTCTTCGACCTCTTCGAGCGCCTCGTGGTCGTGGTCTTCGTCAGCCTTTGTTTCGAGCTCCCGTTTCAGTTGGATGACCCGCTCGCGGACGTCGTCGAGCTTCGCCTTGAACTCTGCCTCGACCTGCTCGAATCGGTCGTCGAGACGGCTCTCGACGGCGTCGGCGAGGTCCGGGAGGCGGTCGCTGACGGCGGCGTCGAGTTGCTCGTCGACGGATGCGGCGGCCGCGGCGTCGATTCGGTCCCCCATGGAGTCGTCGACGGCCGCCTCTACGTCGAACCCGACGACCGACGACAGCGGCTGGTCACCCTCGAGTTCGACGGTGGCTCGATAGGACGCCAGTAGTTGTGTCACGAGAACGTCGCGAGAGACGCCGAGCTCGGCGGCTTGCTCGTCAAGCCACTCGTCGAGCCCCTCCGGCACGTCGACGGTGACCACCCCCTCCTCGGTCGGCTCACTCGCCATTACCGGTCACCTACTTGTAGCAAACAGATAAGCGTTTGCCGCCGATTTCAGCGAGCGAGACTCGGTCACGGAGCGGTGGCTTCGGCTACCGTATCTTGCGGACGTCGCTGATGTCGAACCCCGCGTCGCCCAGTTCCGTCTCGAACTGGACGATGTTCTCCTCCTCGATCTGTGAGAGGACACCTCGGAACTGCTTGACGACCAGCGTCCGCGCTCTGGTGGACCCGCCGGAGGCCCACGCGAACTCGAGGGTCCCGTGGGCGGCGTCCGAGAGCTGCCCGTGCCTGATACCGGAGAGCGTCTGGGGGTTGACGTGCAGCAGGATGAGGCCACCCCAGTCGAAGGCGGCCTTCTGCAGGCCGGAGACGAGGAACGTGATGTCCGTCCAGTCGACGTCCTCGCCCATCGCGCTCACGAGGTCCGAGAGCGAGTCGATGACCACGAGGTTGTCGGGCGCGATCTCACTGAGCTTCATCCCGAACGCTCCGAGCAGGTCGGTTCGCTCGTGGCGCGCCCGCAGGTCCTTGATGTTGGGCGTCTGGTTGGCGTACCACTGGCGGGGCACCGGGCTCATGTGGAAGTACCGCTCCGACAGTTCGTGGAACTCGAACCCGTCCATCCCGGCGGCGACGAGCTCGTCGTCCATCTCCATCCGTAATTCGGCACCCAGCTGTGCCTCACTCGCGGTAAAGGAGAGGTAGTGGACCTCGTCGGGCAGGACGGCGTCGGCCGCCAGCGACCCGTAGTGCAGGTCGAACAGGTCCTCGTCGACGCGGCCCAGCGCGTTCATCACCGCGCTCGTGTGCATGAACTCCCGGGACCCCGCACCGGCCTCACCAGAGAGCAAGACGACGCTACCGACCGGTGCACCACCCTGGATGACCGAGTCGAGTTGCTGGACCCCGAACGGGAGTCGGTCCATACGTTCACTCACCTTCACGAGTGTATAAACGCTTGGCCTGCGTGCTCACTCGCTGACACGCGCACCGCGGTTCCGGGGGGCGACGACCTGGACGTGGCCGTCGACGCCGGCCGAATCGAGCGCCGCTTGACCGGCGTCACGGGCCGCAGACGCGCTATCTACGTCGGTGAGCCCCCAGACGGCCGGGCCCCACGAGGACTGGCCAGCGCCGGTTACCCGTGGTTCGTCACCGAGTCGCTCGACCAGTTCGCCGGCGGGCGGGCGGTAGACCCCGCCCTGCTCGTCGGCGTACCAGGCTCCGTTGAGTCGGCCGAGCCGGGCCGCCGCATGGCCGAACCCGCGACGGTCCCCCGTCGCGACGGCCGGGAGCAGCTGTCTGGTGAGGAGCGTCGCTATCTCGTCGGCGATGCCGGGGTCGGCCCGCTCGACGGCCTGGCGCATGCTCCGGTCCTCGTCGGCCCCGCTCTGTCCGGGGTCGGCGTCGGGAACCACGAGGACGAAGCGCCAGTCGGTCGGCAGGTCGTGATGGGCGATGACCGGCGGAACCGCCCAGTCGCCCTCGGCCGGCGGTTCGGCGGTGAAACGCTCGGTCGGATGGCCGCCGTCGGCGACGAACCCGCCGTGTTCGAAGGTGGCGACGCCGACGCCGCTCCGGCCGCCGCGGCCGAGCGCGGGGGCCAGCTCGCGAACGTCGACTTCGCGGCCGTACGCTCGACCGACGGCGACGACGGCGGCGAGCGCGAGCTGCGTCCCGCTCCCGAGGCCGACGTGGCGCGGATACCGCTCGCGGACGGTGACTCTGGCCCCGGGGACGCCCAGCACCTCGACGGCCCGTTCGACGTACGGGGTAGCGGACTGGTCGGCACAGACCACGTTGTCGGCGCGTTCGGCCTCGACGACGAGGCGTGGCTCCTCGAGCGCCAGACCGACGCCGCCGTACAACCGCTCGTGAGCCAGCGCGAGGTTCTGGAAGCCGAAGTGGAGCCGCGCAGCGGTCGTGACCGTCGCCATACGCGCCGGTTCGAGAGCCCTGGAAATCAAGGTAGCGCCTTGCAGTCCGCCGTCGACGGCGGCCAGACCGAGGGGGTGAGTCCCGGCCGAACACGGTAGTCCGTGTTCTTAAGGTCCCCGACGGCAACTGCCGAGTATGAGCCAGCAGGACGGCCGCGAACGTCCGGGGAAGGACCCGGACCTCCCGAGCAACGACGTGACCGAGGGGACCGAACGCGCCCCGCACCGAGCGATGTTCCGCGCGATGGGGTACGACGACGAGGACCTCTCCTCGCCGATGGTCGGCCTCGCCAACCCGGCGGCCGACATCACCCCGTGTAACGTACACTTAGACGACGTGGCCGACGCTGCGTACGACGGCGTCGACGACAACGGCGGGATGCCCATCGAGTTCGGGACCATCACCATCTCCGACGCCATCTCGATGGGGACCGAGGGGATGAAAGCCAGCCTCATCTCGCGTGAGGTCATCGCCGACTCCGTCGAACTGGTGGCCTTCGGCGAGCGGATGGACGGCCTCGTCACCGTCGCCGGCTGTGACAAGAACCTGCCGGGGATGATGATGGCGTCCATCCGCACCGACCTCCCCAGCGTCTTCCTCTACGGCGGCTCCATCATGCCCGGCGAGCACGACGGCCGCGAGGTGACCATCCAGAACGTCTTCGAGGGCGTCGGCGCCGTCGCCGAAGGCGAGATGAGCGAGGACGAACTCGACGAGATGGAACGCCACGCCTGCCCCGGCGCGGGCTCCTGTGGCGGGATGTTCACCGCCAACACGATGGCCTCCATCTCCGAGGCGCTGGGGCTGGCCCCGCTGGGGTCGGCTGCCCCGCCGGCGGAACACGAGGAGCGCTACGAGGTGGCCGAACGCGCGGGCGACCTCGTGCTGGACGCCATCGAGAACGACCGCAAGCCCTCCGACATCCTCTCCAAGAAATCGTTCGAGAACGCCATCGCCCTGCAGGTCGCCATCGGCGGCTCGACGAACGCCGTCCTGCACCTGCTCGCACTCGCCGCGGAGGCCGACATCGACCTCTCTATCGAGGAGTTCGACGAGATCTCCCGGCGGACCCCGAAGATCGCGAACCTCCAGCCCGGCGGCACCCGCGTGATGAACGACCTCTTCGAGGTCGGCGGCGTTCCCGTGGTCGTCCGTCGCCTGCTCGAAGCGGGCCTGCTCCACGGCGACGCCATGACCGTCACCGGCCGGACCATCGCGGAGGAACTCGCTCACCTCGAAGAGCAGGGCGAACTCCCCGACGACGACACCATCGACGAGGACTACCTGTACACCGTCGACGACCCCTACCAGGCAGAGGGAGCCATCAAGATTCTCACCGGCAACCTCGCGCCCGACGGCGGCGTCCTGAAGGTGACCGGCGACGACGCCTTCCACCACGAGGGGCCCGCCCGCGTCTTCGAAGGCGAGGAGGACGCCATGGAGTACGTTCAGACCGGCGAGATCGAGTCTGGCGACGTCATCGTCATCCGCAACGAGGGGCCACGCGGCGGCCCCGGGATGCGCGAGATGCTCGGCGTGACGGCGGCGGTCGTCGGCGCGGGCCACGAGGACGACGTGGCGCTGCTGACCGACGGTCGCTTCTCCGGCGCGACCCGCGGCCCGATGATCGGCCACGTCGCCCCCGAAGCCTACGTCGGCGGGCCCATCGGCGCCCTGCAGGACGGCGACCACGTCACCGTCGACATCCCCGACCGGACGCTCGCGGTCGACCTCTCCGACGAGGAAATCGAGCAGCGCCTCGAGGAGCGTGACGAACCGGACCCGCCGTACACGAACGGCGTGCTGGCGAAGTACGAGCAGGCGTTCGGCTCTGCGGCCAACGGCGCGGTGACGAATCCCGGCGCGAAGTGGGATTGAACTGACTGTGCCGCGCCGGAGGCGCGGTTTCACGCGAATCGCAGGCGATTCGCGTTTTTCTCCCAGGTTTTTCCGAGCGGGTGTGAGCGGAGCGAACACCCCGACGAAAAAAGGTGGAACTGGGGCGGTGACCAACCCCGGCGCGAAGTGGGACTGAGTCCGGCCAGACGCCGAGCCGCGTTCTCTTCTCTCCTGCTGGTGCCATCCCGCAACCGCTCTATCAGGGACCGCCAGCGACGCCCGCGAGTCACAACACCCGAATAGCAGGGGCTCGTAGAGGGGGGCGTGTCCGAGACGTACGTCTGTGCCAGATGCGAGGCGACCGTCGAACGGGAGTTCGCAGTCAAGTCGCTCATCCGGACCTGTGCCGAGTGTGGGGAACACGGTCGGTTCGTCCACAAGTCACTGCTCGAGTCGCTGACGGCGATTCCCGACGAGGAGCGTCCCGAGGAGTGGGACGGGATGTCGCTCGACGACCAGTTCATGGACGCGGTCAAGCGCGGGCTGATAGAGATAACGCGCGGCTGAGGACGACGGAGTTCTGTTGGCCTGTCTGTGCCGGGGATACCACGACGGCCCCGATAGCGCCGGAGGGCGCTCGAATGGCGGACTGGAGAGATCTGAACTGAGTTCGATTCGGAAAATTTTAAACCATATTGGCCGGAAATTTCGGCCACCATGGGCGGACCGTATCATCTGGTGTGCAGGGAGTGCGCTTTCGAGGCGATATACGCGGAGCGAACCGACGCGCGAAGCGAGCAGGACGGCCACGACGCCGACCACGGCCACAGGACCACGCTGCTCGACATCGGGGAGCAGCCAACCGAGTGAGAGCGGGGACCGCCAGCGTTTTGCGCTCGCTGTCCCGACAGCGTGGTATGCAGAGAGTCCAGGACGCGGACCGTGGCCGGACGACCGGCGGCGCCGCCGCGGTCCCCCACGAGCAGGTCTGGACCCGCGCCACTGGGGCGGACGGTGAGCGCGATGGCTGACCCCGACGCCGGGACCGGCGGACGCGAGCGAGCGGCCGAACCCGAGGCCGACGACGAGGGCTACGTCCACCGACCGAGCGGGGAACCGCCGCGACAGGCCGAGACGAGCGAGGAGTTCGGCTGGCAGGGCTGGGTGCTCGTCGGGATGGTCGTCGTCGCGTTCCTGGTCGTCCCCGGCGCGATTCTCCTGTTGCCGGCCGCCCAGGGCGTCGTCGCGTCGCTCGGGCTGACGCTCAGGGCGGCGTACCTGACGCTGCCGCTCGTACCGGCCTTCCTGCTCGCTGCCATCGCCGTCTGGTCCGCGCTCCGCTCTCGGGCGGGATGAGGCGATTTTCACGCGGTGTAATTGCCGAGGAACCCTTATCACAGCGGTCACGGTAGAGCGAAGCGAATGGCCCTGACGACCCTCGCGGCCGTCATGCTCGCGTCCGTCGTCGGCATGGGCGTCGCGTTCCTGGTGTGGCTCCACCGCGACCGCCCCGGTGCCGGCCCGCTGGCGACGTTCGTCGTCGCGGCGAGCCTGTGGACGGTGGCCTACGGCCTGGAACTGGCCGTCCAGGACCTCGGGACGATGCAATGGCTCCTCCAGGTCCAGCTGACGCTGTCGGTGGTGGTGCCCATCGCCTGGCTCGTCGCCGTCCTCGAGTACACTGGCCACCCCCACTGGCTGAGTCGGCGACGGGTGGCGCTGCTCCTGGTCGAGCCGGCGGTGTTCGTCACGCTCGTGTGGTCGAACCCGGGCCACGGGCTGGTCTGGCGGGCCGCCGAGACGGTCAGTCGCGGCGAACTGAGCGTGCTCTCCCCGACATGGGGGCTGGTGCGCTGGGCGCACCTGGCGTATCTCCTGGTGCTGGTGCTGGCCGGCGGCGTGCTCCTCTTGCGGCTGATGCTCCAGACGAACCAGCTGTTCCGGAGCCAGGGGGTCGCGCTCATCGTCGTCATCACCGTCCCGATGGCCGCCCACTCGCTCCACCTGCTCTCGGTGGCCCCGCCGCTGTTCGACCCGACGAGCCTGGGCTACATCGTCTCGGGCGTCGTCCTCTCGGCCGCGATTCTCCAGGGCCAGCTGCTCGACGTCGCCCCGGTCACCCGCAATCTCGGCCGGGAGGCCATCCTCGAGGAGATGGACGACCGGGTCGTCATCGTCGACGAGGCCGGCCGCATCGTCGACGTCAACGACGCCGCCGCCGACCTGTTCGACGTCTCGCCGGTCGCGCTGCTGGGCCGGCTCCTCGGGAACGAACTCCCCGCGCTCGCCGCGACCATCCCCGGCCCGGGCGAACGGGCCCACACCGAGACGCGCCTCGAACGGAACGGGGCGGTCCGCTACTACGACGTCCGCGTGACGCCGCTGTACCGTGCCTACGGCGCAGTCTCGGGGCACCTCGTCAGCCTTCGGGACGTGACCGAGCGCCGCCAGCGCGAGCAACGTATCACCGTCCTGAACCGCCTGCTGCGCCACGACATCCGCAACGAGATGAACGTCGTCCGGGGGAACGCCGACCTGCTCGCCGACCACACCAACGGGGGCGGCCGCGAGCGAATCGACCGCATCCTCACGACGGTCGATACAGTCGTCGAGCGGAGCAACAAGATCGGTGCCGTCTCCGAGGCGCTCGACGCCGAGGACGCCCGCCCGCTGGACCTGACGGCCCTCGTCGACCCCGTGGTCGCCGAGGCGCGAGAGCGCTACTCCGACGCAGAGGTGGTCGTCGAGCGTCCGGACACGGTCGGCGTCCTGGCCAGTCCATCGCTGACGCTCGCCTTCGAGGAGCTCGTCGACAACGCCGTCGAACACGCCGACGGGCCGGTGACGGTCACCATCACCGTCGAACGGGGGGCCGAGGGAGTGACGGTCCGGGTCAGCGACGACGGACCGGGCATCGCCGACCACGAGCGCGAGGTCATCCGCTCGGGCGACGAGACGCCGCTCCAGCACGGCTCCGGGGTCGGGCTCTGGCTCGTGAAGTGGGTCGTCCGGAACGCCGGCGGGACGATGTCGTTCGTCGACGGGCCGGGAACGACGGTCGAGATCGAGTTACCCCGAGCCGACCCCCCGGCAGCGACCTCCGGCTGAAACGAGCGGCGACCGACGCCGAGAGCCGGCGACAGACAGCGGCCCTGCGGCAGGGACGTGGCCCGCGGGAGAACAGTTAGCGTTCTTCGTCGCGTCGCATCGCGATCTCGAACCAGGGACAGAGCCTGAGCTGGCGGTAGTATTCTGGGTGCTCGCGCAGGCGGTCGTAGGGGACCCACATGAGGCCGTCGACCTCCTCCGGGTTCGGGTCGAGCGTCGTATCGGTCAGCGTCGCCTGCAGGACCGCACAGACCTCCCATTCGAGGCCGCTGTTCTCGTAGTAGCGCTTGTACTCGAAGCGGTCGGTGACGCGGAGGTCGTTGTACTGGTCGGGCGAGATACCCAGTTCGTCGTCGAGTCGCTCCCGCGTCGCCTCGACCTGCGTCTGGCCCTCGACCGGGTGGGAGGCGACGGTGCCGTCCCAGTGGGTGTCCCACAGCCGTTTGGTGGCGGCACGCTGGGCGAGCAGCACGTTGTCGTCCTCGTCGAACAGCAGCGCGGTGAACGCTCGGTGGCGGACCCCGTCGCCGGTGTGGGCCTCGAGCCGGTTGACCAGCCCCTGCTCGTTGTCGTCGGCGTCGACCGCGATGACGTCCTGCTCGGCGTTCTCGTGTGTGCCGTCGGCGTCGGTGCTCATATGTCGTCACAATCTCGGAGGGGATTCTTACGCGCTTCGACTTGCCGCGACCCGCTCAGCGACGCGTGCACTCACGCAGACGAACCGATCGATTTCCGGCGCTACCCACGCTGAGAATGCTGCTCGCGAGCGTGAGTGGTGCCCCACGGGTCTCGACCGGCACCCGCCGCCTCCGGAGCGTTTTCACTGCGCGGGAACCGGCGACGGCCATTTTGTACCGACCTGGTCAACGCGTCAGTATGAGTGCATCGGGAATCAGGGTCGAGCTCGCGGTCGACTCGGGTGGGGCGTGTCCGGTATCGAGCGTCTCGGCGGAGGCCGGGACGGCGGTGACAGACGTCGCACGGAGCACTGTGGGCACCGACGACCCGGCAGTCGAGGAGTTCACCGTGACCGAGACGACCGAGGCCCTCGAGGACCGGACGGACGTCACGCGGGTGTTCGACGCGGACCGAGGCGGTCGGTACCGACTCGACGAGCGTGGCGGGACCTGCCCCTGTGAGTCTATCGAGGAGTTCGCCTGTCCCATCGCGGACGTCGAGGCCGAGGACGGCCAGCTGCTGCTTACCTTCTACGCGCCGGACATCGACCGGATTCGGGCCATCGTCACGCGCATGCGGGAACTCTACGACGGCGTCTCGCTGCGCTCGCTGCGGGAGGAGGGCACCACCGGCAGCGAGGACTCGGTGCTCGTCGACCGGGGCCAGCTCACCGACCGCCAGCGCGAGGTGCTGGAGACGGCCGTCCAGATGGGCTACTTCGAGTATCCGAAGGGCGCGAACGCCGGCGAGGTGGCCGAGGCGCTCGACATCACCGTCTCGACGTTCGCCGAGCACCTCGCGGCCGCCGAGACGAAACTGCTCGGCACTATCGTCGAGGAGTGAACGGGTCAGCCCCGCTGTCGGGCGAATGCCCCGAAGAGAAGCCACGCGTACAGGACGACACCGCCGAGGGCGACGGCCTCGCCAGCCGTCCCGAGCGCCGCCCACCCACCGAATAGCCCCACGACCTGCATCCCGAGGCCACCGGTCAGCAGCGCGATAGAGCCGAGCGCCGTCCGGTCCGACGCCAGTGGCACCTGACCGACCGCGGGCGGGTAGAACTGGTAGGCCGCGCCGACCACGGTCAGGCCGAGGAACCCAAGCAACATCGTCCGGTAGTGCGCCGTCACCAGCGCCGGGTCGCGTCCGGTGACTGCGACGACGAGCGCCAGCGCGACCCCCACCACGCCCGCGAGGACGGCGGCCAGCACCGCGTAGAAACCTACGCGCCGGCGGTCAGAGCGGACGAACAGGACGACGTACGCCAGCGCGAACCCGCCGACTGCAAGCGTCTCGAGCGCGCCGCCGACCAGCAAAAGTCCCCGGTCGAACAGGCCGAATCCGAGCAACGCGGGACCGACCGCCCCGGTCGGGAGCACGACGGCGACCAGTGGTCGCGGCGGGGTCGCGACGAGGAACCGGGGGAGCAGACGAAGGCCCACGCCGAAGACGAACAGCGCCGCCGTGCCGGCCGCGAGCAGGTGCGACACCTGCATGGTCGCGAGCGGCGAGTCGCCGGCCAGCGTCCACAGATGGCCGAGGGTCCCGAGCGCGAGATACGCGAGGGCGACGGGAAGGACGGCGTTGGCCGCCTTGTCGACCGGTTCACGGTGAGCGGTCGCCCCGCCGGTCCCCGTCTCCCGCCCGGTCGGGTTGTCCCTGAGCGTCCACCCGAGCGTCGCGAGGAAGACGACGACACCCGCGGCCCACAGGCCCACACCCAGCGGTCTGACCCACCCGGGACCGAAGGGGGCGAGCGCCAGGCCGACGACGCCCGCGGCCGAGAGCGGGAGCTGGACCAGCGGCGCGTGCGGGACCGCGAGCGACCGGTCGAAGTACGACGGGACCAGCGCGTAGGCCTTCCCGAACAGCACCAGCAGCACGAAGCCGTACAGCGCGAGCGTGACGACCACGCGCCGGCCGGCGTCCAGCAGCATCGCGACGTGGACGACCAAGAAGAACCCGGCGCTCGCGGCGACGAAGCCCCGCGACCCCCGAGCGACGAGTTGCGAGCGAGTCACCCGTGTGCCTCATTCACGCCGTATGGTGACATGCCACGTATCAGTGTCGACTCGCTCCGTCTCGTAGGTGAACCCCCGTGCTTCCAGCACGTCGTAGAGGGGCACCGGCTCGAAGGCGCCGACGAGCCGGAGCGTCTCCTCGCGGTCGAGGGCTTCTAGCGCCGAGGCGATCTCGGGGAACGGTTCGCCGTCGATGGTCCTGACGTCGAGTTCGATGACCGTCGCGTCCGCGCTCATAGCGGTACTAGCCGGTCGAACCGGGCAATCGCTATCCCCGAACGTGTTCGGTTCGGGTGGCGACTCGTCGCACAGGTCGTCGGGTGATAGCGACCGGATGAACGTGACTCGACGTGCTTGCGGAGCATTGCGACCGGCGCACTGAGCGCCAGAAGGCGGACCAGCGTCGAGACTATTTAGAAGCTATTTGAGTTCGGCGTTATTGAAACCCTCTATCTTTGACAATCCCCACGTGTGGGATATAGAGGTTCCATTCAGCATCGTTCCTACGTCGGTTCCATCACTTTATGACTGAACTACCCGCTCACTTTGCGTACCAACTTATTTCCGCCGTCACCCGGTATGCGTAGTAACTCCAGTTCTGTATCCGTCTCGATGACTTGGAAGGCCATCTTTCCTCGAGTGCAGTCTGGACGGTCACACCCATGAGACTCATTGTTAAGCCACTCGACAGGCAAATTGCAGGGAAGGGTATCGCAGCAATAGACCGGGAAGCGATGTCAGAGCCCGGCATCGAGAATGGCGATTTCGTCACTATCGAAGGAAAGACCGGGACTGCAGTTGTCCGTGTCAGGCAAGGACAAGCCGGCGAGCGACAGCGCGGCATCATCGGCATCGACGGGCAAACACGCAAGACAATCGGTGCCCGACTCGACCGAATCGTTTCTGTCGAAGAAGCCGATGTCGAGCCAGCAAGCCACTTGTCGATTGCACTCCCTGACGGCCTGCAAATCCGTGGCGACCTCGCGCCATATCTCCGCGAAAAGCTCGCCAACCGAGCTGTACAGGCAGGACAGACCGTCCCGCTCTCGCTCGGACTCGGCTCTGTGATGGGGCGCTCGAACCGCCGCATTCCGATCCGTATCGTCGACAGCGACCCTGGGGGGACCGTAATCGTCACGCAAGCAACCACCGTCGAGGTCGTCGAGCAGTCCGCTGAATCTGTCAGCGCCGACCGGACCGGTGAGGCAGCTGACAGTCCAGAATCACCAAGCGTCACCTACGAAGACGTCGGGGGGCTCAACGACGAACTCGACCAAGTTCGGGAAATGATAGAGCTGCCGATGACCCATCCCGAGCTGTTTCAGGCACTCGGTATCGAACCACCGCAGGGCGTTTTGCTCCACGGCCCGCCCGGGACCGGCAAAACGTTGATAGCGAAGGCAGTCGCCAACGAAATAGACGCCAACTTCTCGACGATTTCCGGCCCGGAAATCATGTCGAAATACCACGGCGAAAGCGAGGAGCGACTCCGTGAGGTCTTCGAGGAGGCTGGCGAAAACGAGCCGTCGATAATCTTCATCGACGAAATCGACTCCATCGCCCCGAAGCGAGATGATACGCAGGGTGAGGTCGAGCGCCGAGTGGTAGCGCAGTTGCTCTCCCTGATGGACGGGCTGGAAGACCGCGGTCAAGTGACGGTCATCGGGACGACCAACCGTGTCGATTCGATCGACAACGCGCTCCGACGTGGCGGCCGGTTTGACCGCGAGATCGAAATCGGCGCCCCTGATACCACGGGCCGACACGAGGTCCTCCAGATCCACACCCGAGAGATGCCTATCGCCGACGACGTCGATCTCCAGCAGTACGCCGACAACACGCACGGCTTCGTGGGCGCAGACCTCGAAAGCCTCGTCCGCGAGGCGGCGATGAACGCGCTCCGTCGCGTCCGTCCGGACCTTGACCTGGAAGGCGACGAGATTAGCGCCGAGACGCTCGAAAGGCTGGAAGTAACCGAGAAGGATTTCCGGTCGGCGCTCCGGGAGATTGACCCCAGCGCACTTCGCGAAGTGTTCGTCGAGAAACCCGATGTCACGTGGGACGACGTGGGTGGTCTCGCTGAGACCAAGGAGCGACTGCAGGAGGCCATCGAGTGGCCTCTCGCCTATCCGGATGCGTACAAGCAGGTCGACCTCCAGTCGACAAAAGGGATTCTGTTGCATGGGCCGCCCGGCACGGGGAAGACACTCTTGGCGAAGGCTGTCGCGAACGAAGCCCAGTCGAACTTCATCTCGGTGAAGGGGCCGGAACTATTCGACAAGTACGTCGGCGAAAGCGAGAAGGGGGTCCGGGAAATCTTCGAGAAGGCTCGCTCGAATGCCCCCACCGTCATCTTCTTCGACGAAATCGACGCCATCGCAAGCAAGCGTGGCAGCGGTAGCGGAGACAATCAGGTCGGTGAGCGCGTGGTTTCGCAGTTGCTGACTGAACTCGACGGGCTGGAAGAGTTGGAGGATGTGGTCGTTATCGCGGCTACGAACCGGCCAGACCTCATCGACGACGCGCTCACCCGTGCGGGCCGAATCGAGCGGAAGATCGAGGTCGGTGCGCCTGACGAGGCAACTCGACGTGAGATTCTGACGATCCATACCCGCAAGCGGCCACTGGCCGACGATGTCGATCTCGACCAACTTGCTGCTGACATGGATGGCCTGGTGGGTGCCGATGTGGCCGCACTGTGTCGCGGCGCGGCCACTGCTGCCGTTCGTGAGCACGTCCGGTCCCAGTCCGGTGACGAACCGACGGCTGTCGAGGATATCGTACTGACGCAAGCGCATTTCGAGGCGGCACTCGAAGAGATAACCGCAGACGACGCCTAATTCGAAGAACAGCCGTTCGCTCGTGGCGTCTGTCGTGGGCAGCCAAAACGAATCCTTATCCGTCGGCCGGCACTCCCACGAGTGGATATGGGATTTCTTGATTCCTTCGGCGCGTTAGTGAGTAGTATCATCGCGGCAATCGTGATGTTGGTGTTTGCGATAGTCAGTTTCTTCATAACTGTGTTCATCGTCCAGGCCGGCGCAGGGCTGGCCGGTTACTCACCGAGCGGGGAGTTCGTCGTGCTTTCGGCCGCGATCTTGGCGACGGGCGCAATCGTGGCCGGTGCGACACCGATGTCGAGTCTCGGCGGGGTCTACGAATAGCGATACCGCACTTGTCTCTCTACTGAGTCTGTGATTGGTTGGTGAGCAATGTGCCCTGCGAGATACGCGCTGTGTATAGTGCGAACTCTTTTGTTGGTCGGTAGAGGGAAAAAATGCTATGGAGAAGACAGAGGGTGAGCTTCTCGGCGTCCAGTTAACACTCGTCGGACTGCTTCTCGTAGTATTCTTTGAGGGTGTCTTTCCGTATCCATTGGTGGGGCTGTTATTCGGTGTTGTTGGAACAGCTGTTTTCCTGACTGCACTGATTTCAGAGACTTGGCCCTGATATCTGAATACCTATATTGGCCGATCAAGCCTGTTCAATCTGAAACTGGTCCTGTGCGAGATACGCGCCCTCCATCTTGCATAGTCCGGAAATACCATATCGGACCTGTCAGGCGTAGGTTTACAGACTGTGGCAACAGCTATTTCGATTCGTTTACCGGTGATGGACTTACCGGAGAGCGTCGGCAGTGGCTCTCCCGGAGATCCGGATGTATTTTTGAGCGGTCGCCAGATCGCTCCAGCCCATCAGCGCCTAGAGCGGAACGGGTGCGACTCCTTGATATGCCTGGTAACTGGCAGCAGTCGCGCGGAGACAGTGAGGATATCTCGCGGCTCCGTCAGTGAACTACAAGCTTCCAGTAGGAGTTCGAACTCGCGATCCGTGAGTACATCCTCGTGGGTATGCAGCGTGATCAATGACTGTCTGTGCTGTTCGGCCCACTCGTTCGATTGGTGGTAGTTATCTGTCATCCACCAAGAGAACACTCCTACTGAAGATTGTAAGGCTACGTATCGTCAATACACCAAATCAGGAACTGCTGAATACAGAGGATACATTCAGTAGGGATTGGTTCTGGTTCGTGAGGTGCCGGTGTGTGACTCGCGATTAACTATCCGGGGACACGTGGACGAGTTGAGGGTAGGGGATGTACGCTACTCGTTTCACATCTCCCCCTTCGACCTCCTTTTTCAAGTGCACGCCGTTCGAACCTTCGACGACTTCCTGTACGTCTCTGATTGTGGTTCCGTCGCTGAGTTCGGCAGTCATGCTGAACATGTCTGTGGACCGATAGGGTTCGACAGCATATACGTTGCGTGTATCAATTCAAACAAAAGACTTCGCCCATCAGTCATCTGCTCATAGAAGAGGGAACCGCACCCCGCATGCAGCACGGTCGCCGAAATCTACTCAGGTGTTGTCAGAAGCGACGTGACCGATACAGAGGATAGATGCAGCAATCGGCTCTCGTTCGATTGGCGTCCGGATCACCGTACGACCGCCCAGAACCGAACGCTCTCGGGTACGTCCCACAGTATCTCGGGCAGGTCGCTGTCCGCCGGCTGGGTCTCCTCGACTTCGGCACGCCTATGTTCGATGAGGCATCGAACCTCGAATCCGGCGTCGACGAGCGCGTCGTGGAGGTCTGCGACCGTGCGGTCGAAGACGGTCAACGTCGAGTCGTAGTCCTCGTCGATCCGTATCTTCCGAGGGCCGGTATCGAAATAGTCCCCTTCGGCGAGTGCCCGGTCGAGGCGTTCGACCATCTGGAACACCCACTCGGAGGAGGCGATATCGAACCCGTCGTCGGCGAGCGGAAGGGCAGTCACGTCGCCCTCGACGAATCAAAACATTGTGGTGTCGACGCGGGTGACCGACTCGCGCGCTGTATGCAGCAATTCCACCTACTCAGTGTCTGTCAGTACCAGTGTAAGCGATACAGAGAGTGTATCCAGACAACATATAGTATGTACGACTCGCGCTGCAGGCACTGTACGCGGGTTCTACGGCCGTGTCTCCTCTCGAAGAATATACACAGGTACGAACCACGCTATTTATCGGCTATCGATTGGTAACCTGTGCGAACAAGGATGCGGCAACGTACAGCACGCCTCATAATCGGGATGCTCGCAATTGTGTGTCTCGGACTCGTCCTATCTGTCGTCTATCCTTTTACCACGGCCTCGCCACACGGCACGAACCCGTCCGGCGAACGTTTCACCGTGGGCGAGACAGATGCGTTCAGCGCGACGGGTCGTATCGTCGTCGAGGATGAGACACGACTCGCGTTCGATGGCGCCGTGACCGCCGATGGTGCATGGTACCAACGGGTGGTCGATGACGGTGTCGTTTACGAGGAGTATCGGTCTTCGAAGGGTGGGGTGTACCGACGGTTCACAGTCGAGGGCGCCGATGCCGCCGAGGAGCGTCGAGCGCAACTCACCGAGAACGAAGACCAGACCATCCTCCGTGAATCCCGGGACGGGAACTGCGTGACGTTCATCAGCAAGTCCGAGACGAACCCCTCGTCAGAGCCCGTGTCGGGAACGGCATCGGTCTTCGTCAATAACCTCTGGGTCGCTGCGTACGAGGTGACAGAGACGAATTCGGCGGGCGTGACGACGTACGAGCCACAACCCGGCTGGTACGAGGGCAGCGTCGTGTACCGACTCACCGGCGTCTCTGGGGCCGTCCGTGCTGATGACGAGACGGGGGCAGTCACCTCGGCGAACGTCTCGTGGACGGTGACACGAGGCGAGACGTATGCTCACTACGTGCTATCCAGGGTGCTGTACTCCGGCTCGACAGGGTCACGAACGACGTTTACTTTCGACGCGACTCCCCCTCTCCTCGAGCGACCAGCGTGGGCAACCGACGAGGAGCCGAACGCAACGGCCACCACAGACGCCTGCTGACTGCTGCACCCGACCGTAGCGAGTTGCAACTGCTGGCGTGTTCTAACTGTCCTTACGACTACTGGCCTTGGGCGGGCTCAGTCTCTCTGCAGCAGAGTCTTGGCGAACTACTCAGTGCCTGCCAGTATCGGCGTGCGAGATACAGAGGATGGAGTCAGCAAGCCCTTGTTCATGGGATCTTCGTCAGATAATTTTGGTACGGGTGACAGAACTGGCTTAACGTGGCGCAACGAGATGGTTCCTAAGAAGCGCGTTCATCCAGATATCCGATTACCGGATGCCTCATCTGAATAAAATGGTTTCCGCCTCACTCCCGCTTGAGATTCAGGCGATTCATCCATCTGCAGTCTATGAGGGACAGGTCTATACACAGGATGCAGTCGTTTCCCTGGCAGATAGTACGCACTTCGAGATTTACGACCATAGGACGCTTCTCAACTTAGAACACGTTGGGATGAGCCTATCAATCGAGCTGTTCGTTTTCTTGGCGAATGTGGCCGAATTCGACGAGAACGAAAGCAGAGTCGTATTTGATGATGAGGATCAGCCAGTCTTTCAGGGTCAGGTGACCGAGATCAATCGTGACCTCGACAGTAGCCGGGGCGTTCTGGACGTTGGTGTAGGCACGATTCTGTTCGATCCCTCAGAGGCAGAGAACTCCCTCGAAGTGGGTGACTGGATTCAGATTTCCCGAAATATCCGATATCTCGAAGCACTCCACTGACTATTGAATCGATAATCAGTGCTGACTGTGCGCACTGTATTCAGCACAATCGATAGGATTCACCCGATCTCTGTCAGAAGCGACCTGCGAGATACAGAGGTTCTATGCAACAGTCGGCCATCGTTGGTATCGCATCGACTTAGATGAATCAGCCGGTCAGTGGACGGGCGAAGTGATGTAAAGTGTTCACGCCTCACTGGTTCTGACGAGAGTCGCTCTGACTTCCGGGATTGGTTGTTTCCTTGAGCCACAAGTCAGTACTGGCTCAAACCACGATTACAACGACTCGTAACTTAGCAGCCACACCCACAGTCCAAATCGTCGCTACCCGACCCTTCGAAAAAGTCCCGGACATTCGACGAAAGCTGATTGGCCCGGTTCTCGAGTGATTCACTAGGTCCTGTCCCATTCGATGTAATAGCTTGTACCAACGACTCGACAATAAGTCCAATAGGCGCTGTCGAGTGTTCCTTCCCGCGGTACCGCCAGAGACGGCAATCGACGTCACCCTCACACGCACAGAGGTCCCCACACGAGTCGCAGGTGTTTTCAATATAGTCGGGCTGGATATCCCGGCCGTTGATACGAATCGTCGGCGACACGGCCAGTTGGGTCGCTTCAGCGGCATCCAGCGTCGAGACATGAATATCTCTGACAGTAATGCCGACATTCAGCGATTCGAAAATCGATTCGATCCGTTCGAGCGCCGCTTGGAGTGCATCTTCAGTCCCCATACATCGCTCGCAAGATTCGTTGTCCAAATAAAGGAAATCGACAGTAACTGTCCGGCGTGTATACCCTTCGGCAGGTGGTTGAATAACCGATACCGTTCTGGCGTCTGTGGGATTGTCCATCGCAGTTCATCATTCGGCTTGGTGGCCTCTATATTGTTCAGTAATCAGGTATAAACGTGGTTTTCGTAGTGAAACCGCCTGAACTGAGGGGGAGAGACCGAACCTATATTTTGCTATAGCGGCTGGTACCACAGTAATGACCGGAAGTGAGCAGTGGCAGGCAACATGGCACGGGTTACAGGACATCCTCGGGCCGAAGTGGACGCTACATATCCTTCGGCTCTTGTCAGAAGAGCCCCAAGGGTTCAACGCTATCCAGCGCGAGCTCGACGGTTTGACCGCACCGATACTCTCTCAACGGCTCAAAGAGCTTCGGTGTCATGGCCTCGTCGAGCGAATGGTCGCAGAAACGACCCCTCCAACCACGACATACTCACTGACTGAGCAGGGAACTGAAATCACCATTCAGTTGCGAGAGTTGGAACCGCTCGTTGAGTTACACGATTATGAAGACGGCCCGGAAGCCGATTGCTGTTTGCCCACCTCTCTGGAGTGTCGCGACGAGGCACTCACGAGCGGATGTGTAACGACTATTGACCAATGTTGACCGTGTGGGTCGATAGATATGTGCTCCATATCGAACGATTCGCTCATCGGAATTTGAATAACTACCTGTGTGGGATACGCGCGCTGTATGCAGCACGGTCGCAGAAATCTACTCGGAGTCTGTTAGAAGCGCATCCGTCTTTAGTTAGGCGAGAAAGCGCGTGACAGCAGCGGCTTATCGAGACTACTTTTCGAAAGGAACGAGGAGGCGGCAAGTGTGCACCAAGACGCCTCCTCATCAAGAATCATGCGTCGGCTCACTACACTGTTTCCCTCTGAGTTCCTCCAAGAGCACGCCGAGGAACTCGGCGTGGTCGAACGAACCCGAACTCTCCAGATCCCCGTCCTCGTGTGGGCGCTCGTGTTCGGCTTCGCCGCAGGCGAGAGCCGAACACTCGCTGGCTTCCGACGCAGCTACAACTCCACAGCCGACGAATCGATCTCTCCCGGTGGCTTCTATCAACGCCTGACGCCGACACTCGCGGAGTATCTCCGCGACCTCGTCGAGCGCGGTCTCGACGAGGTCGCTGTTCCCGATGCTGTTAACGCCGATATCGACCGATTCAGAGACGTCATGATCGCCGATGGAACCGTGTTGCGGCTTCACGAGTTCCTTTCCGAGGAGTACGGGGCTCGCCACGAGGAGCAGGCTGGAGCGAAGCTCCACCTGCTCCACAACGCCACCGAGCAGATGATCGAACGCATCGACGTGACAGACGAGAAAGCGCACGACAGCACGTTGTTCAACACGGGATCGTGGCTGCAAGGACGGCTTGTTCTGCTCGATCTTGCGTATTTCAAATACCGCCGCTTCGCGCTGATCGACGAGAACGATGGCTACTTCGTCAGTCGGCTGAAGGAGAACGCAAATCCGGTGATAACGGCCGAGTTACGGGAATGGCGCGGCCGCGCCATTCCCTTGGAGGGCGAGAAGATCAACGATGTTTTCGAAGATCTCTCGCGGAAGTACATCGACGTCGAGGTCGAAGTGGAGTTCAGACGACGAGAGTACAACGGGACGCGGTCGTGGGATAGGAAACGGTTCCGCGTCGTCGGCGTCCGCAACGAGGACGCCGACGACTACCATCTATACATGACGAATCTGCCGCGAGAAGAGTTCCTCCCGACCGATCTCGCAACTTTGTATCGGTGTCGATGGGAAGTAGAGACGCTGTTTCGTGAGTTGAAGACGCAGTACGAACTGGACGAGTTCGACACGAGCAACCCGGACGTGGTGGAGATCCTGCTGTACGCAGCGTTGTTGTCTCTGCTGGTGAGTCGTGATCTACTGGATCTGGTCACCGAGCAGGCTGATGATGAGATCGTATTCCCGCCAGAACGCTGGGCGGCGACCTTCCGGTCGCACGCCCAGCTCATCCTCCACGAACTCGGTGAGTACCTCGGCTACTCACCACCGCCGCTGTTGGAGCAGCTGATCCAAGATGCTCAGAAGATCCACAAACAACGACCGGTCCTGCAAGAGACGCTCGCTACCGCTGCGCAACCGAGGTGTGAGGCCTAACTAAAGACGAATGGTTAGAAGCGTTGTGCGAGATACAGAGGATGAGTTCAGCACGACACCCTCATTTCTTTCACGGTGAAGTTAGCGAATCAGCGATTCAGTAGACCTGCGTAGTGAACGAGCGTCCGAGGATGAGGCTTCCTATCGCCTTGGTGAAAGTCGCGATGTGTGTGGCTACGGTCTCAGTTGACGGCCTTCGAAAGTTCGGCCCCTGCTTTGAACTTAACTACGTTCTTTGCCGCGATTTGGATCTCCTTGCCCGTCTGGGGGTTCCGTCCCGTCCGGGCGGAGCGCTTCGAGATACTGAACGAACCGAATCCCACGCTCACCAACACTCTTTCACCCTTCTTCAGGGCGTCTGTGGTCACGCTTATCAACGCGTCCACCGCAAGCTGCACCTCCCGCTCCGAGAGCCTGCTCTCAGGGTCACGTCCGGTTTCCCTGGCGATGGACTCCGCATCGATCGTCACATCCGCATCCCGACACTTGGCGCTGGCTTCGTCGCCCCTGCCGGGGTTGAGATCGAGAGCTGCTGCGAACTCTGGGCACGACTCGAAGGTGACCGCCGAATCAGTGGGGCGCCCGTTCTTGTGCTGCGGATTCCGTCCCGTTCGGGCCGAGCGCTTCGATATACTGAACGAACCGAACCCGATCAATACGGCACTATCCCCTTCCGTCAGGGCGTTCGTCGTCGCGCTGGTAAACCCTTCGAGCGCCTTCTTTGCGTCCGCCTTCGAGAGCCCGGCGTGGCTCGCCATTGCCTCGATCAGCTCCGCTTTGTTCATCGCCGCCGCTGTTCCCGGGATTACTCCAAGACCTAACCCGATGATCACCGCACCGGTACCGGTGGTCTGGAGTAGTCTCCGGCGGGACACCATTATCGTACCATCAGTATTTTTCATTATAGATAATCATATTACTATACGCTAATGTAGTATATAAACCGTTCTGAGACGCAGCAGAGCAGTTACTGGCAAGAATCCAGTAGTATTCGGATTGACATGGTGATCCATCTCACTGTATGCACCGATTCAATCTGCAGGCCTCGACCACTCGCCGTAATCGATACGGGCCCTGTATTGACCGAATAGCAATCTCAATTTTCACCGGAAATCCACTGACCGATTTGCGCACTGTATTCAGCACGGCTCCAACGAACGATCATCGACGAAGAACTTCAACAAGGATAGGGAGCCGGCTGTCGAATGGATCAGTTGGCCGTAGGGGGTATCTCGGCGAAGGTTTTCCAGCAACAGCGGGCAACTGCGCGGAAAATTCGGTTCAAATCACCGGATATAGAGACTTCTATTCGAGAGTGAGTTTACGGAAAGTGATTGGCTGGGGAGTTTGAGGCCCCAATGCAGTCGAATGAGATTCGACCGCGATTGGAGTGGGCCAACTCGGATTTGAACCGAGAGCCTCCCGGTTATCAGCCGAGCGCTCAACCTGATTGAGCTATTGGCCCAGGTGAGCGCATCAGAGTGTACCCGAGGGGTATTGAAAAGGGTAACGTTTCGCCCCGCAGGGCGTGGGAAACCGCACCAGGGAGACGCCAATCAGTTGTCGCGTTCCTCGAAGTCGACGTCGGTCGCCTGGTCGGGGTCGAACCCACCGGAGCGGTCGTCGGCGCCAGCGGTGCCACCGGAGCCGGAAGCCCCACCCGGACCGGGACCGCCCGCACCGGAGCCGGTCGGTGCACCGTCCTCGTCGGGGAAGCCGCCGATGTATATCTGGCCGCTGCCGAGGCCGCCCGTCTGGGCGTCGATGTAGGGCACGATGACCCAGCGACGCAGCGCCGCACGGATCGGGTACCGGGTGAACGGAATCGCCAGCAGTAGGCCGACGAAGTCCGTCACCAAGCCGGGCGTGAGGAAGAACGCCCCGGCGGCGATGAGCAGCGCACCGTCGATGAGTTCGTTCGTCGGTGGGTCGCCCACTACCAGTTTCTCCTGGATGGCCCTGAGCGTGGCCCGCCCCTCGGCACGCACGAGGAGCATCCCCACGAGCGCGGTCAGCACGACCAGCGCGACGGTCACCAGCGGCCCGAAGAAGGGGATGGCGACCGTCACCAGCAGGACGATGTCGAACAGCGGGATGAGCAACAGCAGCCCGATGACCCGGAGCATACCCGTGATTGTGGACCCGGCCCCAAACGCCTTTCGAGACGGGCAGCCGGGGTCGACGGTCGGTCAGTCGCGCTCGTGGACCCTGACACGCACCGGGTCGGCCGGCGAGAGCGTGATGCGCATCGCCAGGTCCAGCGGCGGTTCGGTCACCGCCTCGAACCGGAACCGCTGGGCAATCGTCGCGAGCGCGAGTTTCGCCTCCATGCGGGCGAAGCGCATCCCGATGCAGTGGCGCGGGCCGCCGCCGAAGGGGTAGTAGGCGTAGTCGGGCAACTCGGCCTCGAACGCGTCGGTCCAGCGCTCGGGCCGGAAGTCGTCGGGGTCGTCGTACCAGCGCTCGTCGCGGTGGACCAGGTACTGCGGGATGGTCAGTTGCGCTTCGGGGCCGATGTCGTAGCCCCCGAGCGTCACCGGTTTCGTGGGCTGGCGGAAGACCGTGAACGCGGGCGGGTAGAGCCGCAACACCTCCGTGAGCACGTCGTCCAGATAGGGCAACTCGAAGAGGTCCGCGGGGGTCGGGTCCGCACCGCCCAGCGTCGCGTCGAGTTCGGCGTGGAGGTCCCGCTGGGCGTCGGGGTGGTTCGCGAGCAGGAACCAGGCGTACGTCAGCGTCAGCGCCGTCGTGTCGTGACCGGCGACCAGGAAGGTGAGCAGCTGGTGTGTCAGGCGCTCGCGGTCCATCGTCTCGTCGTCGAGCGACAGCAGCAAGGAGAGCACATCGTCGCGGGCCTCGCGGGTCGCCGCTGCCTCGCGCTGTCGCCGGGCGACGATGTCGTCGAGGGTCGCTTCGAAGTCAGCTCTCGTCCGCCGAACCCGTCGGTTGACCGGCGTCGGCACTGCGAGAGGCAGGTACGCCGACAGGGTCCGTGGGTCCAGTCGGTCCCGGAGCGCGTCGAGCAGCGGTTCGAGCGCGCCGGCCGTCGCCTCGATGTCCACGTCCAGTAGCGTCTTCCCGAGGATACGGAGCGTGAGCGACTGCATCTCGGGGAGGACGTTCAGCGTCTGGCCGTCGGTCCACCCGTCTGCCGTCTCGCCCGCGAAGCCGGTCATCGTCTCGCCGTAGGTCTCGATGCGCTCGCGGTAGAACGCCGGTTGGAGCGCCGTGCGCTGTTGTTTCCACTCCTCGCCTTCCAGCAGGAAGAGCCCCTCACCGATGAACTGACCCAGCGTGTCGTAGAGCAGTTGGCCCTTCTCGTAGTCGGCGGCGTCGGTGACCAGCACCTGCTCGACGAGGTCGGGGTGCGTGACGAAGTAGCCTCGCGTGGTGGCGACGTGGTAGCCGACGACGTCGGCGTCGAGTTCGCCCACGCGGTCGTAGAAGCCAAGCGGGTCCCGGAGCATCGCGAGGGTGTTGTCGACCCACGGGACCCGGCCGAGCATGGGCGGTCGGTCGCCGGGCGTGACCGGCCCCGAATCCGTGGCGCGGGCCTGTTGGCTGGCCATGGCCGGAGTTAGGACGGCCGACAGTTCGGTCTTTCGTCGCTCATGAGAGGGCCTTTGTACGCCCGTCACCGACACGACGCCATGGACGAGTTCGCGGCGGAGACGAAAGTCGAGTGGCGCGAGTGGGGGCCCGCGGCCTTCGAGCGCGCCGCCGACACCAGCAAGCCGGTGTTGCTGGCGCTCACGGTACCCTGGAGCGCGGAGTGTCGGGCGATGGACCGGGCGACCTTCGGCGAACCACGCATCGCGGCCAACATCAACGACGGGTTCGTCCCCGTGCGGGTGGACGCCGACCGCAATCCCAGAGTCCGCGAGCGCTACACGATGGGGGGGTTCCCGTCGACGGTGTTCCTGACGCCGGGCGGCGAGGTCATCACGGGCGCGACGTTCCTCGGCCCCGAGGGGTTCCGGGGTATCCTCGACAGCGTCCGTGAGTCCTGGGACGCCCAGGGCGAGGCCGCCGGGTCGGTACCTCGACAGTTGCAGGACGAAGCACCACCGGCCGGCGACCTGCGCCCGCGCATCGAGGAACACATGATAGAACAGCTGCTCGGCTCGTTCGACGACGAGTTCGGGGGCTGGGGAGGAGATGTGAAGTTCCCGCTGCCCCGGACCATCGAGTTCGCGCTGGTCAGGGCGCCCGACCAGGCGGCGCGCACCCTGGAAGCGATTCGGACCCACCTATTCGACACCTACGACGGCGGGTTCTACCGCTACGCCACCGAGCGAAACTGGGGCAATCCGCGCCGGGAGAAACTGCTGGACGAGAACGCGGCGCTCGTCCGGGCGTTCGCGCTGGGCTACCGGTACACCGGGACCGAGGCTTACCGCGACGCCGCCTTCCGGACCATCGAGTACCTCACGACGGACCTCTGGACCGGCGACGCCTTCGCCGGGAGCCAGGCCGGCGACGACGACTACTACCGGATGGGTGCGTCCGAACGGGAGAGCGCCGACGCCCCGCACGTCGACGGGACGGTGTTCGCCGACCGCAACGGCCTCGCCGTCGACGCGCTCTGCTGGTACCACGCCTACACAGACGACGAGCGGGCCGCGTCGTACGCACGGCGCGCTCGCGAGCACGTCTGCGAGACGCTGGTCGAGGACGGTGCAGTGGCCCACCACGACGGCGCCGACAGCGAGACGGGGCTTCTGGGCGACCAGGCCCAGCTCCTCCGGGGGCTGACCACGAGCTGGCAGGTGCTCGGCGAGGCGGGCCCGGCCGAAACTGTCGCCGACTGGACCATCGAGCATCGCCAGCAGGACACCGGTGCGTTCCGCGACGGGCCCGAGAGCGGCGCCGGGCTCTGTGGGCGGTCGCTCCACCCGCTCGACGCGACGGTCGAACTGGCCGACGCACTCGTCGACCTCGCGGCGCTGACCGGCGACGAGGGGTACCGCGAGACGGCCCGCGACGCCGTCGGGTCGTTCGCCGGCGCGGCCGAACGGATGGGCGTCGAGGTCGCGGGCTACGCGTCGGTCGCGGCCCGCCTGCAGGACCCCCGGTACGTCACCGTCGGCACCGGGGCCGGGTCGGACCTCCACCGGGCGGCGCTCCGCCTGGCCGACCACGAGGCCACCGTCGTCCCGGCTCCGGACGGCGACCGGACGGCGCGACTGGTCGAGGCCGGCGAGGTGACCGGGTCGGCGTCGACGCCGGCCGACCTCGAGGTGCTGCTCACCGACGACGAGAGTGGGCGGTAACCGCCTTCCAGGAACAGTAAACGCCCGATAAGTTTTTGCGAGGTGCGGGTCACGTTCGACCATGGCCAGTCTACGCGACCTGGGACTCTCCGAATACGAGGCGCGGGCGTACCGCTCGCTGCTGGAGACGGGGCCGACGACGGCGAAAGAGCTCTCCCGCGCGAGCGACGTCCCGATGGGGCGGGTGTACGACGTGCTCAACAGTCTCGAGACGTACAACCTCGTCCGGAGCCAGACGGCGAGTCGGCCCAAGAAGTACGTCGCCGTCGAGCCGGACACGGCGCTCGACCGACTGCTCGAGGACAAGAAACGGGAGCTGGACGAACAGGCCCAGCAGTACGAGAGCATCGTCGACGACCTGGGCGACCAGCTGGAGACCGGCGACCCCGTCGAGGAGCCGTTCTGGACGGCCGCCGTCGGCCCCGAGGAGACGCTCGACCTGCTGCTCGAACGGTTGGCCGCCGCCGACGACCACATCGTCGTCGTGGGGACCGCCCCCGCAAGGCAGGTCGACATCCTGGCGGCGACCGAACGCATCGTCGACCAGCTCGAGGCCGCGCTGGAACGGGGCGTCGAGGTCTCCCTGCTCGTCCGGCCCGACCTCTTCGAGAACCTGCCCGAGGCCGCCAACCGCGAGTACTACGACCGGCTCTCGCCGTACGACGATTACGCCGCCCGGGCGAGTCAGAACGTCTCGACGACGTTCGAGCTCATCGACGACGTCGAGGTGTGCATCGAGGTCCCGCACCCGCTGGGCCGCGAGGAGACGTTCGGCGTCATCGACCTGAAGGACCCGGAGTTCACGCGGGACATCAGCGACGCCTTCGCAGAACACTGGGCGGACGCGACGCCTATCGGCCCGCCGTGACAGCCAGCGCAGTCAGTCGTCGGCGAGGACGTCCTCGTCGACCTCGTCTCTGAGCGTCCCGAACTCGGCGACCCGTTCGGCGTGGGCGTTGTGCTGGTGGATGGACTCGTCGTTGGACTGTTTCATCGTCACGACGGCGTCGTCCGGGAGGTCGGGAAAGTGCTCGACGACGCCCTCGGCCATCGCCCGCACGCAGTCCTCGACGAACTTCGCGTCCTTGTGTGACTCGAAGGTCATGTGGTCCTCGTCGGGCCGTTTCGCGAGGTTGTAGATGCGCGCGCTCATCGAGTCGCGGGCGACCTGTATGAGTTCGTTGAGGTCGACCTCCGGCGCGCCGTCGCTCTCGACGGTCAGCGTCGCGTGGCCCCGCTGAGAGTGACCCGGTTGGGGGACGTTCTCGAGGAACTCCTCGATGACTTCGTCCTCGACGTCGAGTCCCTGGAGCGTCTCGCGGGCCCGGGCCGTCGACATCCCCTGGGAGCACGGGCAAACCGTCATCCCGACGACACGGGCGCCGATCTCCTCGCTGGTGCCGTCCTCGGTGGCCGACGCCGAGGCGATGATATCGGCGGTCGACTGGGTCGCCATCCCGGACTCAGGGGTCTGCTCGCGGGTGACGTACTCGGCTTCCATCCGGACCTCGGCCCGAGTCGTGTAGTCGTGTTTCTCGAGCAGCAGTTCGGCGGCGTCGCCACAGACGTCCTCGACGCGGTAGGCCTCCTCGGAGACGGCCGTCTCCAGCGTCTCGTCGATGACCTCCATGTTCCGGGACATGTCGGCCCCCTTGCGCCACGAGGGAAGGTCGACGAACACCTCGAACTCGGCCATCAGCACGATGGGGTCCTGGTCCTTCCGGCCGAGTTTGAGGAGCTTTCTCGACGCCGGTCACACCGACGCGGTTGAGACCGACTGTCACGTCGGGACTCGTCGCCTGTACGTCCGGGAGTTGCTGGCTCATTGACCCTTCGTTAGGACGAGACGTGGATATGGGTTTCGGAAGGGGGACCCCCCCCCTTGAGCCACTGACTCCGGCCGGCTACTGGCCGACGATGTCGTCGTACCGGGCGCCGGTCTGTTTCAGCGTCGCCGTCGAGTAGAGGCGGTCGTGGTCGAAGGGGAGATGGTCGGCCGCGAGTTCGTCGATCTTCGCGTCGACGGCCTCGGCCTCGCGCCCGTGAATCATGGTAAAGAGGTTGTACTGCCAGTCCTGGTCGGACCGGCGCGGGCGGTGGTAACAGAGCGTGACGTAGGGTAGTTCGCCGACGGCCTCCCCACGCTCGTCGAGTTCGTCGTCGGGGACGTCCCAGACGACCATGCAGTTGCTGTCGAACCCGGTGACGATGTGGTTGACCACGCAGCCGATGCGCTTGATACAGCCGTCGGCGAGCAGCCCCTCGATGGCCACGAGCACGTCCGAGACGTCGGCGCCGACGGCGTCCGCGATATCGCGATACGGCGTCGCCGACAGCGGGAACCCCTCCTGAATCGCAAGCAGGAGTCGGCGGTCGAGGTCCGAGAAGTCGGCGGCGGCGTCCTCGCTGATGCGGGTCGCGCTGGCGTCGGTGTACTCGATGGACTCCCGGGCAAATCGGTCGCCGTTGACGACGGGGAACTCCAGGTCGATGTAGTAGTCCGTGAGCATCGGCAGGACCAGTACCGACAGCCCGGTCCGGGCCTCGATGTCGGCCAGAATCCCGTCGCGCGTCTCGCGGGAGCCGGCGGTGACGACGAACCACATGTTCCACTCGTGGTCGCGGGCGTAGTTGTGGTTCACCTGGCGGTAGCCGTTGATTATCTCGGCGACCTCGTCGAAGCGGTCCTCGGGGGCGCTGACGGCCGCGAGCGTCGAGGAGCCGATGACCGGCGGGTTCAGGACCGCGCCAAACCGGCGGAACACGCCCGCCTCGCGGAGTCGTTCGACGCGTTCGAGGGCCTCCTCGGCCGGGACGCCCAGTTGCTCGCCGACCGCCTCGAAGGGCCGTTCCCGGATGGGGAAGCCGCTCTGGAACTCGTCGATGAGCGCGGCGTCCACGTCGTCGATGTCCTCGCGCCATTCACCCGACTTGAGGCTCATTGGAGGCGAGTTAGGAGTGAACGGGTGTATCAGTTTCGGGCCGGGTCGCCGTTCCCGCGGACTGGGAACGAAACGACACGGCTTTTGAACTCAAACCCCAACTCCGGCCCATGGCGCAAGCGACGCGGGAGTACGGTGAATGGCCGCTGAAACGACTGATGACAGAGGTCGTCGGCTCCGGGCACAAGTCGGCCGAGGACATGACCCGCGAGCAGGCACGCGAGGCGTTCCAGCGCATCCTCGACGACGAGCCCGACCCCCTCACGCTGGGGGCGTTCTGGCTCGCCAACCGATGGAAGCGCAACAGCCCCGAGGAGCTGGGCGCGTACGTCGACGTCATGCACGAGGAGTCGGTCGTCACCGCCGAACCCGACGCCGACCCCGTCGACTGCGGCGCCAACTACGACGGCAAGGGGCGCTCGGCCATCCTCGGCGTCGCCTCTGGCGTCGTCGCCGCCGCCGCCGGGACGCCCATCGTCACTCACTCGGGCGACCGGGTCCCCACGCAGAAACAGGACGCCTACAAGCACGTCCTGGACGAACTCGGCGTCCGGACGGAACTCGAACCCCAGGAGAGCGCCGACATGGTCGACGAGGTCGGCTTCGGCTTCTACTACCAGCCGAACTTCAACCCGGGCATCGACGCGCTGTTCGAGCACCGCGACAACATGGGCGTCCGGTCGTTCGTCAACACCGTCGAGACGCTCGCGAACCCCGCCAATGCCAAGGTCCACCTGGGGAGCTTCTACCACCTGGCGTTCGCGAAGAAGATGGCCCGCACGCTCGCCGAGTCCGAACACAGCACGGTCGAACGCGCCCTGTTCTTCCAGGGGATGGAGGGCTACGACGACGTGCGCCCGGGCGACACCATCGTCGCCGAGTGGCCCGTCGAGGGGGACGAGTCGGACGACGAGGGCATCGCCGACTTCGAGATACTGACCGCCGAGTACGGGATGGACCTCACGAGCGAGGACCTGCAGGTCGACGACGTGGCCGCGGACTCCGCGACCATCACCGAGGAAATCCTGACCGGCGAGCGTGCGGACGGCTTCGCCGACGCCGTCGCGCTCAACGCGGCGCTGCGCATCTACGCCGGCGAGGACGCGGACAGCATCGACGAGGGCCTCGAACAGGCTCGCGCCGTCATGGACGACGGGAGCGCCGCTGCAGTGCTCGAGGAGCTCCAGGCGTTCTGATCGCTCACGCCCCGATTTCTGCCACGAGAGCGGCGATGGCCTCGCGTTTGAGGACGAAGAAGCCACTCGCGACGACGAGGAACCCGACCAGCGTCAGCGGCGTCACGGACTCGTTCAGGACCACGACGCCGACGACGGTGGCGACGACGGGCACGAGATAGGCCACCAGCGACGTCTCCAGGGCACCCCGGACGTCGAGCAGCGTGTAGTAGATGAAGAATGCGATCGCGGTCGCGAACACCCCGAGGTAGGCGACGGCGGCCCAGGCGACGGGCGTCGCGGGGAGCGCGAACGGTTCGCCGACGACCGGGCTGACGCCGTGGAGGACGAGCGCGCCGACGAGCATCGACCAGCCCGACAGCGCCGCGTTCCCCAGCGTCGGCCGCGCTCGCTGGATGAGGACGCCGCCGAGCGCCACGCTCAGCACCTGACAGAGGATGATGATGCGTCCGACGACGCCCGTCCCGAGCAGGTTCGCCGGGTCCGGTCGGACGACGAGGCCCACGCCGACGAAGCCCAGTGCGATGCCGACGGCACCCCGCGCCGAGACGCGCTCTTCAGGGAGGAGTCCGAGCGCCCACAGCGACGTGGCGATGGGCACCAGGCTCTGGAGGATGGCCGCCACGCCGCTAGGGACGGTCTGCTGACCGACGAAGAGCAAGCCGTTACCGGCGATCAAGAAGACGCCACCACCGAGAATCGCACCGAGGTTGGGGGCGTCGGTCGGCAGCCACTCCCCCTCACTGACGAAGGCGTAGCCAAGCAACAGGACAGCGGCGACGTCGTACCGGAACGCCGCGAACAGGACGGGTTCCAGCGACTCCAGGCCGACGGCTATCGCGAGAAACGAGAAGCCCCACAGGGAGGCGAGCGTGACGAACAGACCGACCGTCCCCAGGCGTTTGTCCACGTCGGCAGTGGTGGCCCGGAGTGCTATAGGGCACTCGGTTCGGCGCCGTCAGAACGTCCGGGCAGTGCTGACGTGCATCCCGACGAACCGCCAGTCGTCGCCACCGGTATCGGCGGCGTTTTCCCCCGCGAGATGCCGCTCGAGTGTCCCGCTCCAGCGGGTGTCGAACGCGTGCTCGACGCCGCGCTGCGTGTCGGTCCACTCCAGTCGCACCAGGTCGGAGAACCACGCGTGGCACTCCCGCTCGGTGACGTGGAGCGCGTCGCTGTCGACGGTCCAGTCGGCGGTCGTCGCTGTCTGGGTCCGAAGGCCCTCCCGGACGGCCTCGGCCCCGACGAGACGCTCGGAGATGCCGAACTTCACGACGGGCGCGTCGCTGGCGCCCGCCTCGGCGAAGAAGTGAGCCAGCGGGTCGCCCGCCCGGAGCGCTGCGTAGTACGCCTCGACGATCCCCCTGGCGGTCGTCATCTACGCCTCCCGCGCCGCCCGGACGTGTTCGAGCGCCTCCTCGGGAGTCATCCCGCGGACGCCACACGAACACGCGCGGAGTTCGGGGTCCGAGAGGTCGTCGACCTGTTCGCTGTAGTCCCGTTCGAGCGTCCCCCGCTCCTCGTCGTAGGCGAAGTAGACGCGGTGTGAGACCTGCGTGACCCCCTCGATGCGGTGGGTCTCGTCGGGGTCCGGGTTCGCGATGGCCTCGGCGTGTTCGCCCTGCATGGCGTCTTTCCACTCGCGGAGCGTGTCCTCCGGGTCCCTGTCGTCTGTCACACCTCGCTGGTCGTAGCGGACGGTGAAAAATCCGGTGCTGGCGGGCGATACGCTTTCGAGCATGTAGTCTGTATGGAACGTATGGATATCGGCATCATCGGGACGGGAGCGGTCGGGAGCGCACTCGCTGACGGCTGGGCGGCCGCGGGACACGACGTCGTCCTCGGGTCGCGGAGCCCCGAGTCGACCAGTCACGAGTCGGGGGCCCGTGTCAGGGTCGGCGGCCAGCGCGACGCCGCGTCGTTCGGCGACGTCGTCGTCCTGGCGCTCCCGGCGGGCGCGGTCACGGACGTGGCCACCTACCTCTCGAACGAGCTCGTCGAGAAGCCCGTCGTCGACACCAGTAACGAGTACCCCATCGAGAGCGACGGTCGCTCGCTGGCCCTCCGCCTCGCCGAGACAGTCCCTGAGGCCCGAGTGGTCAAGGCGTTCAACACCGTGGGCGCCGAGCGGCTGCGTGACCCCGTGGTCCACGGCCAGCGGGCGACCATGTTCCTCGCCGGCGACGACCCGTCGGCCTGTGACGTCGTCGGGACGCTGGCGAGGGACCTCGGGTTCGACCCCCTCCGCGCCGGCGACATCGACGCCGCCGAGCACTTAGAGCATCTCGCGCGGTTCTGGATCTCGCTCAGTCAGACCTACGGCCGGGACATCGCCTTCCGCCTGCTCGAGGAGTGACTCGACCGGTGCAGCGCCGACGGGCGAAATCACGTGTATCGCGACCGACGTCGCCGGAACCGTCATATAGTGTCATCTGTTACCAAAGGTGAGTCTCCCCGGCGGGGGTGTCCCCGTCGCGACTCGACGCACGCAAAATGTCAGACACACCTACAATCAGCGAACTGTACGAGCAGGCCATCCCCTCCGTCGTCTCGGTGTACGTCACGACCGAACCCGGACGACGCCGCGGTGGGGCCGGGTCGGGGTTCGTCGTCGAAGACGGCTATATCGTCACGAACCAGCACGTCGTCGGCGACACCGACTACGTGGAACTGCGATTCCACGACGGTCAGTGGCGCACCGGCGAGGTCGTCGGCGACGACCCCTACACCGACCTCGCCGTCGTCGCCGTCGAGGACCTCCCCGAAGACGCCGTCGCGTTACCCATCGCCGAGGCGAACCCCGAACCCGGCGAGCGCGTCGCGGCTATCGGCAATCCTATGGGGCTCGACGGAACCATCACCGTCGGCTACGTCAGCGGGACGAACCGCTCGAGTCCGACGGGGACGGGATTCACCATCCCCGAGACGGTCCAGACCGACGCGGCAGTCAACCCAGGGAACAGCGGCGGCCCGCTCCTCAGCCTCGACGGCACCGTCGTCGGTGTCAACCGGGCGAAAGGCGGGGACAACATCGGCTTCGCCATCGCGCCGGTCATCGTCAACCGCGTCCTGCCGGCGCTCGTCGCGGACGGCGTGTTCCGACCGGCGTACCTCAACGTCCGGACTATCGACGTCTCGCCGACCGTCGCGGAGGCCAACCGGCTGGAAGAACCCACGGGCGTCCTCGTCATCGACGTCGGGGAAGCCGCCGAGGCCGTTCTGCGAGGGTGCGAGCGAGTCGTCCGCGTCCGGGGCCGGGACGTCCCCACCGGCGGCGACGTCATCCTCGGCATCGACGACCAACCCGTCCGGTCGACCGAGGAGCTGACCAGTTACCTCCTGACGAGCGCCGACCCGGGCGACAGCGTCGAATTGACGCTCCGGCGGGACGGCGCGGAGTTCACCGAGTCGGTCACGCTTCGGGAACGGCCAGTCCCCGGATCCCGGCCGCGCTGGGACGACCGAGGTGAAGAACCGAACGCCGAACGGCGTGGTCGCCACGACGAAGACCGCTCGAAGCGGCCCCACGGCCGGGGTCGTGGCCCGCCGGACCACCGCAGCCCACGCCACGGACGCCGGCCAGACGGCCCACGCCACCGGAAGCGACGCCGCGGTCACCGCGGGCTCGCCAACTGAGCGGGGCGGGTCGGTAGCGCGAGCGAGGCGGGAGAGCGAACGGCCTTAGTGGCGCCGACACGACCACCGACCGATGGACGTCCGCCGTCGCTTCCAGGTGACCAACTTCGTGCTGGTCGCAGTCGCAGTCACACACGCGCTCGCCACGTGGCCGCTCGCCGACACCGCCGCGCTCTTTCTGGGCGGGATGGTACTCGCGTTCGTGCTCGAAGCGGTGACGATCCGGCTCGGGTTCCTCGAACACGCCGTCGAACCACAGCTCGCCGGCGTCCCCGTCACTATCGTGCTGGTGTGGCCGGCCGTCGTCTACGTCTCCTATCGCCTTGCCCTGCTCGTCGTACCCGGGACGGTGCCGGCGGCCGCATTGGCGGCCCTCCTCGCGACGCTCGGGGACGTGGCAACGGATCCGAGAGGCGTCCGTGACGGTCTCTGGCGCTACCCGCCCGCACGGCTCTCGAAACCTCGGTTCTACGGCGTCCCCTGGTGGAACTTCGTCGGTTGGCTCGTCATCGTCTTCGTCACGGCGCTGTTTCCGGAACTCGCCGGCCGCGTCGTCTGATTGCCACCTCGAACGCGCTGTCCCGGCCTCACGAGCGCCGGACTAGCGGTTCGTACCACTCGCGGTTCGCCTCGTACCAGTCGATGAACTTCGAAACGCCCTCGCGGATGGTGTGTCCGGCCTCGTAGCCCAGCAGGTCGTTCGCTTTCGACGTATCGGCGTGGGTGTGCTGGGCGTCGGCGTCGTGACGCTCCTCGTAGACCAGGTCGAGGTCGGGCGCAATCTGGTCGCGTATCTCCTCGGCGAGCGTCTTGATCTCGATGTTGTCGGTCGACCCGATGTTGACCGCCTCGCCGTCGGCAGCGTCTTCGTTCAGGAGAGTGACGTTCGCCTCGACGACGTCCTCGATGAACGTGAAGTCACGCGTCTGGGTGCCGTCGCCGTAGATTATCGGCGGTTCGTCGTTCATACACCGCGAGACGAAGTTCGAGATAGCCATGTTCGGGCGCATCCGTGGACCGTAGACGGTGAAGTACCGGAGCGCGACCACGGGGAAGTCGTACACCTCGCCGTACGCGCAGGCGTAGCGTTCTGCCGCCAGCTTCGACGCGCCGTAGGGCGAGACTGGCGTCGTCGGGTGGACTTCGTCGTAGGGGAGGTACTGCGGGACGCCGTAGACCGACGACGAGGAGGCCATCACGAACCGCTCGATGCCCTCGTCGCGACAGGCGTCGAGGACGTTCAGCGTCCCGTCGGCGTTCACCTCGTCGTACTTCCGGGGGTTCTCGACGCTCCGACGGACCCCCGCCTGTGCGGCCTGGTGGTAGACGTACTCGGCGTCGGTGACGAGGTCGGCCACGAGGTCGGCGTCCCGAACGTCGCCCTCGACCAGGTCGTAGCTCCCGCCGCCCTCGGCGGCCGCGTCGCGACCGACCTCGACGTTGTGGTGCTTGATGTCCAGGTCGTAGAACGGGTCTAAGTTGTCCAGCACGACCACGTCGTGGCCGTCGCGGGCGAACCGCTCGGCGAGGTGGCCGCCGATGAACCCAGCCCCGCCTGAGACGAGGATGTTCATTGTCCATACGGGGTCTGGCGATGGGCAAAAAACCGTCGGGTCCGCTCGCGACGGTGCCAGTGAGCAGGCTTTTCCCGTCTGCCGCCCTCGGGCCGGATATGAGTGACCTGACTGCCACGCTCCACACGAGCGAGGGCGACATCGAGGTCGAACTGTACGACGAGAAGGCCCCGAACACCGTCGCGAACTTCGTCGGCCTGGCGGAGGGCGCCGACGACTACGAGGGGACCGAGGTCGGGCCCGGCACCGGCGCGTGGGAGGACCCCGAATCGGGTGAGAAGCGCATCGACCCGCTGTACACGGACATCGAGATCCACCGCGTCATCGACGACTTCATGATCCAGATGGGCGACCCGACCGGGACCGGCCGCGGCGGCCCGGGCTACACCTTCGACGACGAGTTCGACGACGACCTGACACACGACGGTCCCGGGAAGCTGAGCATGGCGAACCGCGGCCCGAACACCAACGGCTCGCAGTTCTTCATCACGCTGGCCGCGACGCCCCATCTCGACGGGAAACACGCCGTCTTCGGCGACGTCACGGACGGGATGGACGTCGTCGAGGCGATCGGGAACGCCGAGACGGACCACAGCGACAACCCGAACGCGGATATCGTGCTCGAGTCGGTCGAAATTCACCGGTAGCGAACCGACGCGAGCGGCGAATCAGCCCCAGTCCGGGCTGCCGCCCCGCTTGGACCCTTTCCGCGAGAACCGTTTTCTGAGGTAGCGTGCCACCGGGAACAGCAGTTCCGTGAGACGGTCCGACAGCGGCGTCTGACTGGCGTAGACCAGGACGGGGACGTCCCGTTCGGCGGCGAGGGCGACCACCTCGTCGGGCGTGTTGCCGAAGATGGCCTGGCGGAGCCAGCGGTCACGGGAGGCCCCGATGACGAGCACGCCGCCGTTCTCGGCGGTCGTCTCGACGAGGCCGTCGGCGACCGAACTGGCCCGGACGTTGTGGACCTGGGTGGTCTCGACGCCCTCCAGTGCGTCGAGCGTCATCCCCGGCGTCTCGTCGGTGCCGACCTCCCCGGAGGAGACGTTGATGAGATGGAGCGCGCTCCCGCGCTGTCCCAGCGCGTTCACCAGCGGGAGGACTGCCTGGTGGTGTGGCCCCCCGCCCGCGCCGATGTTGATGACGTCGAGGTCCGACTCGTCGACCGTCTGATCGGCGAAGAACACGTCACAGGGGGCCTCTCGCTCGACGGCCTCGGTGACCTCTTGGTGGCGCTCGGGATAGCCCATCAGGATGAGGTCGGCCTCGTCGTCGCGAGCGGTCTGGAGGATGTCGAAGGCGATGTCGCGACAGGTGTGCCCCTCGACGGTGTAGTCGACATCGAGCCCCGCATCGTCGACCTGTTCCTGGATGATTTCGGTCCGTTTCGAGGCCGTGTCGACGACCGTCTCCCACGGCGTCTGGTCGGGGATCTGGGTGACGTTCAGGACGTGGATGATGGCCTCCTTGTCCGAGACGTTCGCCAGCGCGGCCGCGAGTTTCACGTATCGGAGCGTCCGGTCCGGCCGGGCGATGGGGACCAGCACGCGGAACTGGTCGCTGGCCTCGGCGGCGCTCTCGGCGACGGCGCCCTCGCTCGGTGTCTCCGGGACCACCTCCTGGAACATCTCCTCGGTGTCGGGCTTCCCGCCCCAGGCGAGGTAGGCCACGACGAGCGTGCCGGTGAGGACCAGGCCGGTGATGACCCCGCGGTCGGGGAGGTTGTAGATGAGCCCGAGGTTCGCGAGCACGCCGATGACCGGCACGACCGGCACGCCCGGGACCCGGAACCCGCGTTTGATGTCGGGGAACTTCCGGCGCGAGTAGATGAGTGCGATGTTGACGACGGCGAGCGGCAGGAGGAGGTTCAGCGTCGCGAACCCGGTGAGTGCCGTCAGTCCGAGGTTGAGGCCGATGGCCGCGCCGAGGCCGCCCTCCGTCGGGAAGACGCCGATGAAGACGACGATGAGCACCATGATGGTGGCCGTCGCCGTGCCGACGCTCCAGAACGGGGTGCCGTACTCGCGGTGGATGCGCGAGAACCGACGGGGGGCCTGGCCCTGCCGACCCATCAGCGATCCGATGGAGCTGGCCGCGAGGATGGAAGCGTTCGACGCCGACACCATCGAGAAGATGGCACCGGCAACGATGAGTGACTCGCCGATGCTGCCGAGGAACCCGGCGGCGACCCGTCCCATCGCCGTCTCGCCCTCCTGGGCGATGATTTCCGGGGGAACCGGCGAGTTGACCATCGCGACGATAACCAGCGCGTAGAGGACGGTGACAGTGACGATGCTGGCGGCGATGGCCCGCGGAACGGTCTTCTGGGGCTCGATGATCTCGCCCGCGCTGGCGGCGATGGCCGAGAACCCGAAGAAGGTGATGAAGGCGAGCGCGGAGATAGCGAGGATACTGATGGCGTCGCCGCCGAAACTGGTGGCGAACTGTGTCACGGCCGTCCCGGGGCCGCGGAAGGCGAACGCGCCGGCGATGAAGGCGATGAGGACCGCGACCTTCGCACCGGTGACGATGAGCTGGAACCCGCCGCTCTCCTCGGTCCCACGGGCGTTGAGCACGCCCAGCAGGAGTGCGGTGACGACGCCGGTCGTCCCGTGGGGCAGGAAGTGCAGCCACTCGGGGAGGACGAATCGGAAGAACCACTCGTCCATCGTCGCCAGGTAGAAGGCCGTCGTGCCGGTGTAGCCCAGGAACAGCGACATCCCGATACTGTAGGTCAGCAGGTCGCGGTCCTCGAAGGTCTGCGAACAGAAGAGATAGCCACCGCCGTTCTCGGAGTAGATAGAGGCGAACTCCGAGTACGCGGCCGCGGTGACCCCGGCGATGGCCGCGGCGATGACGAAAGCGATGACCGCGCTCGACCCGATGGCGGCGACGGCGGTTCCCGAAAGCGAGAAGATGCCCGCCGCGATCATCGTGCCCAGCCCGATCGCGAACGCGATCTTGAAATCGAGCGTTCGTGTGTGCTGTACCATTGAGCGAGTATATCAGGACGGTGTAATAAAAAGTCCCGAAATGCGACTCGGTGTCGATGCCCTGAATATGACGGGTGACGCAGGGCCGATAATGGTACACGTCGAACGGCTCACAGTCTTTCCGGTGAAGGGGCTCGACGGGGTCGACCGCGAGGCCTCGCGACTCGTCGCGGGTGGCACGCTGGCGCACGACCGCGAGTTCGCGCTGTTCGATACCGACGGCGACGTTCTCAACGGGAAGCGGACCGACCGTGTCCACGACGTCGAGACAGCGTACGACCCCGAGACGCGACGACTCTCGGTCTCGGCCCCCGGTCACGAATCGGTCGCGTTCGACATCGGTGACGAGGACGAGCGCGAGCGGGCGGCAGCGTGGTTCAGTTCGGTGTTCGGCGTCGACCTCTCGCTCGAGCGCGACACAGATCTGGGGTACGTCGACCGCCGCGAGATGGGACCCTCCGTCGTCAGCACGGCGACCCTCGAGGCGGTGGCCTCGTGGTTCGACGAGTTGACCGTCGAGAGCGTACGCCGACGCCTGCGGGCGAACGTCGAAATCGGCGGCGTCCCGGCGTTCTGGGAGGACCGCTTCGTCGGCGACGACGCCCCGGCGTTCCGTACGGGCGATGTCCAGTTCGAGGGTGTCACACCCTGTGGCCGCTGTGTCGTCCCCGAACGGGACCCCGACACCGGCGAGCCGACCCCCGAGTTCCGCGAGCGGTTCGTCGAGCGCCGGGAGGCCACGTTCCCCGACTTCGCCGACCGGAGCGCCTTCGACCACTTCTATACGGTGATGCTCATCGCGAGCGTCCCCGAAGCCGACCGCGGGGAGACCGTCCGCGCCGGTGACGAGGTCACCGTCGTCGAGTGACGGTCGGCCGCGGGAACCGACAATCGAAAGTCCGTCGGCACCGAACTGGAACCAATGACCGAGGCCGACGACCCCGTCGACCCGAGCGAGTTCGGAGAGCAGGACGCCCCGCCAATCGAGGAAAAGCCCTACAAGATAATCTTCGAGGCCAACAAGTGCTTCGGCGCGGGCAAGTGCGCGGAAGTCTCGCGGAACTGGAAGCTCGACCTCGACACAGCCATCGCGACGCCCCGGGCCTACTTCATCGGCGAGGAGGACGTGGAACACAACGTCGCCGCCGCGGAGGCCTGCCCGGCGAAGAAGGACCGCGGCATCATCCACGTCGTCGACCGCCGGACGAACGAGGAAATCGCGCCGAATCCACACGGCGACGGGACCCTCTCTGTCGACTGGTGACCGACCCCGCCCTCCGACGGAGAGACCGAAAACGACATCCCGGGAGGGAATCGAGTCTGCAGTGCGCGAGGGTCGCCTAGCCTGGCCAATGGCGGTGGGCTTAAGACCCGCTCCCGTAGGGGTCCATGGGTTCGAATCCCATCCCTCGCATGAGTGTGCGGCGCACGTTCGCGCCGCACCGAATCGTTCGGATGGCAATTCGAACTACGGCAGACCGAGCGAAGCGAGGTCTGGCATCGAGTGAGAATCCCATCCCTCGCATCTGTGATGAACGGACCTGAAGAGCGATGCGAGCGCACTGGCGTCAACTGTGTGAGCGACCCGCCAGGGAGACGCATACGACGCGTTTTTCCGCTCGAATCGCCAATACTCCGTCGATGACCGACGCGCCAGACGAGGTTACGCGGCCCTTCGAGCAACACGACGCGTTCGTGCCGGCCGGTGACGGCTACGCCGTCGAGACGACGCAGTTCAGCGGTCACGTGGCCGCGAGCGAGGGCGAGACGTGGCGGACGGACTTCGAGGTGACCGTCCGAGCGCCGTCGCTACAGGCCGCGACGGCCGACGACATCGGTGACGCCGTGGCCGACGGCTGGTTCGAGACGCTGGAGCGCCGACTCGAGGACGCGCCGATGGCGACCCGCGTCTCGGTCGACCTCGACGACTACGCGGTCGAACGTGACGGCGAAGAGATCGTCGTCACCTACCGGTTCAGCCTCGGGAATGCGAGCCAGGGCCCGGCCGTCTCGAAGGCCTTCGTCGAGTACGTCCAGGGGACCTACGTCGAGGGTATCGTCCCCGGCTACGACTACGTCGGCGTCGTCGCCGACCTGATGAACGACGCGAGCACGGGCGAGAGCGAGGGGAGCCGCGGCGGGACACCGCTGTAAGCGGCGCGTACTATCTACGGCGGGCACCGCGAGCCGTTTCCCGCAGCGCGCGGTTCCGCGCGCTGCGGCCTTTATACTAAATTCTTGCGAGCGGGGTCCGGCGGAACCCCCCGAAGTAAAAATGTAGTTTCTAGTCCATCGCGATGTACGTCTGCGTGCTCTCGACGCCCTCGATGTCCTGGATGTGGGTCGCGGCCACGTCCTTGACGGCGGCCGGCGTCTCGACGTCCACCTTCGCGATGAGGTCGACGTCGCCGGCGACGATGTGGGCCTCGACGACCCCCTCGATGGCTTCGATCTCGGTCTTCAGACGGTCTGCGTCCCCGGTGTGGGCCTTGACCATCACGTACGCAGTGACCATGCTCACGCACCTCCGAGCGCGGTGGCCTGGCTGGAGTCGCCGACGACGATACTCCGGACGTCCGCGAGGTGGTTGAAGTCCGCGAGTACGACGACCCGGTCGCCGGCTTCGAGTGTCTCGTCGGAGTTCGGCAGTCCGAGCGGCGAGTCACCCTTCGCGTGGGCCATCAGCTGCGAGTCCGAGGGGAGTTCCAGTTCCGACAGCGAGTACCCCTCCATCGGCGAGCCCGCCGAGATGGTGAACTCGACCAGTTGGAGGTTCTGTGCGATGTCGGCGACGGCGCGGATGTTCCCGCCCAGCAGCGCGTTCTTCGCGGCGATGGCGCCGAGCCGTTCGGGGTAGATGACCTCGTCGACCTCCGAGGCGTAGCGGCGGTAGATCTCCTCGCGGTAGTCCTCGTCGATGCGCATGACGGTCCGGCAGCCGTGTTCCTTGGCGACCATGCAGGCGACGAAGTTGGTGTTGAGGTCGCCGGTGAGTGCCCCCAGAGCGTCCGCCGAGTCCAGGTCGGCCTTGTCGATGGTGTCTTCCATACCGGCGTCGCCGGCGATGACCTCGAAGCCGGCGTCGCGTGCGCGCTCGATTGTCGTCTCGTTTACCTCGACGAGGACGACGTCGTGACCGCTCTCTTTGAGGACGCGTGCCGTCCGGAGGCCGACGCGACCTGCACCCACGATAACGAATCTCATGTGGGGCCGTACGAGACGGGGGTGAATAAAAGTACCCCGGTGAATCGACGGACGGCCGACCGGGCCGCGGGAAACCTTTTCGTGGGTTGGCACGTCATAGCATAGTATGGTCAACGCCTTCATCATGATCAAGACCGTCGCGGGGAAGTCCGAGGAGCTCCTGAACGCCGTCGGGGAGTCCGAGGGCGTCGACGAGGCCCACATCGTCGCCGGGCAGTACGACATCATCGCCGAGGCGTCGGGGGCGGAGGTGTACGACGTCATGCACTCGGTGTCGTCACGGATCAGGAACCTGGAAGGCGTCGCCGACACGCGTACCTACATCTGTCTGGAGTGACCTGTGGGCGGCCGGTCGACTGCACCACTTGTGTCGCCGGCCGGTTCCGACACGGAAAAGAGGACTCGTCCCGTAACACAGCCATGGTCAGCGTCCTCGGACTCGTCGGACTGCTCGTCATCGTCCTGATAAACAGCGCGATGACGGCACTGATGACGCGATTCTTCCGCGTCCGACTGAACACCCAGTGGGGGAGTCTCGCCTACTCGGTCCTGCTCTGTCCGGTCGCCATGTTCGTCGTCCTGCTCCTGTTGAGCGGCCCGCTCCCGCTGGGCGACGGGTTGGCCCTCGGCACCGGGTCGACGCTGTTCCTGACTATCGGCGTCCCGCTCGCCATCGGGATGACGTTCGACTACGTCTGGATGCCGTCCCCCGACGAGGTGGAGCTGCCCACCTCGATGAACTAGCGCCGGTCGAGAATCGCACGCAGCGCCTGCTCGGAGACCGCGTCCGGTGACTGTGTCGCGTCGATGCGGACGAACCGGTCCGGGTCGGCTTCGAGGAGTTGTTCGTAGTTCTCGCGGACGTCTGCGAGGTAGTCGGCCGCCTCGAACTTGTTGGTCGCACCGCTGCGCCGAGCGGCCGTCTCGGGGTCGACGTCGAGATAGACGGTCAGGTCAGGGGGCCGCGTCCAGGGCTCGTGGACCCGCCGGACGTAGGCCATCGCGTCGTCGAACGCGTCGGCGTCAGCCAGCGTCGCGCCCTGGTAGGCGTACCGCGAGTCGGAGTAGCGGTCCGAGACGACCAGTCGGCCGTCTGCCAGGGCCGGCTCGACGGTCTCTGCGAGGTGGGCCGCGTGGTCGGCGGTGTAGAGGAACAGTTCGGCCAGCGAGTCGGCGTCGTCGTCGTCGATAGAGCGCTGGACGCAGTCACCGTACCAGCTGTCGGTCGGCTCGCGGGTGAAGACGGTGTCCGAGGGGAGGGCGTCGTCGGCCGCGAGCCGGTCCCACACCGTCGACTTTCCGCTGCCGTCGAGTCCTTCGAGCGTGACGAGCATACCCGCACGTCAGCCCGCGGGTACGTAAGCACCCCGGCGTCGACTCGGGGCCGTCGGCTCACAGCCCATACTAGTTGCGCCGTAGCTTTACGGTATCCCCGGTAATATGTCAGGTATGGACGTACTTGTCGTGGGCGGTACGGGGTTCATCGGGCAGTATCTGTGTCGGGAACTTGACGAACGCGGGCACGACGTCACGGCGCTCTCGCGGGACCCGCACGACGCCGACCTGCCGACGGGTGTCACGCGCAAGACGGGTGACGTGACCGACTACGAAAGCATCGAGGAGGTCTTCGAGGGGAAAGACGCCGTCGTCTTCCTGCCCGCACTGACGCCGCTGTTCGAACCCGACGGCGGCAACGAGATGCACGAGGTGGTCCACCTCGAGGGGACGAAACACTGCGTGCAAGCCGCCGAAGCACACGGTGTCGACCGGTATCTCCAGATGAGCGCGCTCGGCGCAGCCCCGCACGCGGCGACGCACTACCTGCGCGCGAAGGGCAAGGCCGAGGACGTCGTGAAGGAGTCCGACCTGGACTGGGTCATCTTCCGGCCCTCCATCGTCTTCGGCGAGGGCGACGAGTTCGGCTACTTCACGAAGCGTCTCAAGCAGATCTTCGCACCCGGCGTACCGCTCTACCCGCTCCCCGGCGGCGGCGAGAAGGCCACGTTCCAGCTCATCTGGGTCGAGGACATCGTCCCGATGCTGGCGGACGCACTGGAGGACGACGAACACGTCGGCGAAGTGTACGAGGTCGGCGGCCCAGAGGTCCTGACGCTGCGTGAGGCGACGGAGCTGGTCTTCGAGGCCGAGGGGAAGTCCGTCAGCATCGTCCCGCTCCCGATGCCGCTCGCGAAGATCGGGCTCCCGGTCCTCGGCGCGCTGGGCTTCCCGATGGGCAGCGACCAGTACGAGGGGCTCGACTTCGTCAACGCGCCGGCGACGAACGACGTCGGCGCGTTCGGTGTGGACCCATCGGAGATGAGAACGTATGGGTCGTACCTGGGTGTCGAGTAGCCGACACTCGAAACGCGGATATGGCTGCTACGAGGCCCCAGTGTCCCGATATCCTCGAATTCTCTCGCTGCCCGCGCTCCCGACATTGAAACGTACCTGGTACGTATCTCGATATTCATCGATGAGAGTTGGGCATAAAACTTAAGCGTACAATCCGCATTGCCCTGCTTAACCGGAGAACCATAGTATGAAACTCGCGATGATCGGCTTCGGGCAGGCCGGTGGTAAAATTGTGGACAAGTTCCTCGAGTACGACGAGAAGACGGACTCGGGGATCGTCCGCTCCGCCGTGGCGGTCAACACGGCGAAGGCCGACCTGCTCGGTCTGAGTCAAGTACCGGAGGAGAATCGAGTGCTCATCGGCCAGGCCCGCGTGAAGGGCCACGGGGTGGGCGCTGACAACGAACTCGGCGCGGAGATCGCCGAAGAGGACATCGACGAAGTCCAGGGGGCCATCGACAACATCCCGGTCCACGAGGTCGACGCGTTCCTCATCGTCGCCGGGCTGGGCGGCGGAACCGGGTCCGGTGGGTCGCCGGTCGTCGCGAAGCACCTCAAGCGCATCTACACCGAGCCCGTCTACGGGCTGGGCGTCCTGCCGGGCAGCGACGAGGGTGGCATCTACACCCTGAACGCCGCCCGCTCGTTCCAGACGTTCGTCCGCGAGGTGGACAACCTGATGGTGTTCGACAACGACGCCTGGCGACAGACCGGTGAGTCCGTCGAGGGCGGCTACGACCACATCAACGAGGAGATCGTCCGGCGCTTCGGCGTCCTCTTCGGCGCCGGCGAGGTCTCGGCGGGCGACAACGTCGCCGAGAGCGTCGTCGACTCCTCGGAGATCATCAACACGCTCGACGGCGGTGGCGTCTCCACGGTCGGCTACGCCTCCGAGGACGTCGAGCTCTCCTCGAATGGCGGGGGCCTCCTCTCGCGGTTCAAGGGCGGCGACGACAGCACCGACGACGGCATGGACACGGCCAACACCACGAACCGCATCACGTCGCTGGTTCGAAAGGCCGCACTCGGCCGCCTCACGCTGCCGTGTGAGATAGAGGGCGCCGAGCGCGCGCTACTCGTGATGGCCGGGCCGCCGGAGCACCTGAATCGTAAGGGTATCGAGCGCGGGCGCAAGTGGCTCGAGGAGCAGACCGGTTCGATGGAGGTCCGCGGTGGGGACTACCCGACCAACTCCCCGAAAGTCGCGGCCTCGATACTGCTGGCCGGCGTCCACAACGTGCCGCGGATCAAGGAACTCCAGCAGGTCGCCATCGAGGCGCAGGACAACATCGACGACATCAGGCGCCAAAGCGAAGATAACTTAGAGGAGTTAGTCGAAGACGACGAAGATGAACTTGATCCGCTGTTCTAAGGGAACACTCGCTCTGCTGTGCGTGGTCGGACTGCTCGCCGTTTCGGGCACGGCCACCGCGTTTACCGTCGCTGCAGACGGCGTTCCGTCCGAGGCGACTGTCGAAGAGGATATCACGGTCACGTACACCATCGACGACCCGTTCACCGACGCGCCCAACCAGTGGACGCTCCGGGGGACGACCGAACTGGAGAGCGTCAGCTGGCAGGTGACGGTCTTCCGTGCCGGGACCCAGATAAGCGAGGACACGTACGGGAGCCAGAACGTCTCGCAGGACCTGGACATCGACGACAACGGTGACGAGGTCGAGATAGCGCTGTCCGGGACGGTCCCGGCCGTCGAGAACTACACGTACGCGCCCGAAGAGCGGTTCACGGTCGCCACGCTGTCGCGCCAGACGGGCAACAACACCGAGGAGTTCCGCAACGACACGGCCCACCACTTCACCGAGGAGAGCAAGGAGGCCCGTGACGCCATCGACGCTGCTCAGGAGAGCATCGACGAAGCTGGCGGCAACGAGGAGGCAGAGAGCCTCGTCGACAGCGCCGTCTCGTCGTACGAGAACGGCAACTTCGAGAACGCCGTCGACCTGGCGAACCAGGCACAGAACACCGCCGAGAGCGCCCAGCAGAGCCAGCAGACCACCCGGACGCTGCTGCTGGTCGGTGGCGCGCTCGTCGTGCTCCTCCTGCTCGGCGGCGGCATCTACTACCTATACTCCCAGCAGGGAGACGACTACAGCAAGCTGTAGATGCGGACCGTCGTCCCCGTCTCGGGGGCCGACCCCAAGACGCGCCTCGCGCCCGTGCTCGACGCCGACGAGCGACTGGCGTTGACCGAAGCGATGCTCGCCGACGTGCTCGAAGTGCTCGACGGGGCGGGCCACGACCCCACTGTGGTGACGACCGCACCGATAGACTGCCCCGCACCGACGACTGTCGACGAGCGCGGCCTCGACGCGCTGATCAACGACTACCTGACGGCGGGTGACCTCGCGGTCGTGATGGCCGACCTGCCGCTCGTGACACCCGAAACGATGGACCGCCTCTTCGCGCCCGACGCCGACGTGGTGCTGGCGCCGGGTCTGGGCGGCGGGACCAACGCTCTCGTCAGTCGCCACCCCGACTTCCGCGTGGACTACCACGGGGCATCCATCCGGGACCACCGTCGCATCGCCCGCGAGGTCGGGGCGAGTCTCGCCGAGGTCGACTCCCGCCGACTGGCGACGGACGTCGACGAACCAGGTGACCTCGCAGAGGTGCTGCTCCACGGCGACGGCGCGGCGGCCGACTGGCTCCGTGACGCTGGCTTCGAACTCGACGTGGCGGACGGCCGTGTCGGCGTCGTCCGGGAGTGAAGGCTTTTGGTGGTCCGGGACCGACCCCGTGACGTGATTCCCGGTGCTGCCGACTACGACATCGACCTGACCGTGAGCGACGCGGCCATCGATAGGTTGCTGTCGGTCACGCCGGCCGACGTCGAGCCGGCTACGGAGCTGAGTTACTGCCGAAACGTGTTCGTCCCGCTGACGACCGCGTGTCGCTACACCTGCACCTACTGCACGTACTACGACCCGCCGGGCCAGGCCGACCTGCTGACGCCCGACGAGATCCGGGAGATCTGCCAGCGCGGGGCCGATGCCGGCTGCACGGAGGCGCTCTTCACCTTCGGCGACGACCCGGACGACCGCTACACCGCTATCTACGACCAGCTGTCGGACCTGGGCCACGAGAGCATCCACGAGTACCTGCGCGAGGCCTGTGAGATTGCCTTAGAAGAGGGACTGTTACCCCACGCCAACCCCGGCGACCAGACCCGCGAGCAGATGGCGACCGTCGCCGACCTGAACGCCTCGATGGGCGTGATGCTGGAGACGACAGCCGAGGTGCAGGCCCACGGCGGCCCCCGCGGGAAGTCACCGGGCCAGCGACTCGCCACGCTCCGCACGGCGGGCGAACTGGGCGTCCCGTTCACGACCGGCATCCTCGTCGGTGTCGGCGAGGACTGGCGCGACCGCGCCGAGAGCATCCTCGCCATCGCCGAGCTCTACGAGCGGTACGGGCACATCCAGGAGGTCATCGTCCAGCCGGTCGTCGAGAACGAACGCTGGCAGGGGGGCTCGCCGGACCTGGCGACGATGCGTCGCGTGACCGCGATGGCCCGGGACGGCCTCCCCGACGAGATCGCCGTCCAGGTCCCGCCGAACCTGGCACCGGCCCGCGAGCTGACCGACTGCGGCGTCGACGATCTCGGCGGCGTCTCGCCGGTGACCGTCGACCATATCAACCCCGAGTACGAGTGGCCGGCGCTCCGCGAGCTGGAGGCCGTCGCCGAGGCGGCCGAGGTCCCGCTCACCGAGCGGTTGCCCGTCTACGAGCGGTTCGTCGAGTCGGGGTGGCTCCCGCCGGCGATCGCGGCGGCCATCGACGCCGACACCGCGGCCGGCGAGCGGTTCCGCGCGGTCCTCGACTGCGCGTCCCCTGTCGACCCATAGCATGGTCAGCGATAATATGAGATAGCAGTCGAGCCGCAGGCCTTCACACGTAAACTAGATCGTGTCACGCGTGAGTAATACCTAGATGAATAGGCCGATGATATATACGGCCACCACTCTCCAAATCGAGTGGCCCGGGTCTGCCTCTGACAATTTCCCGGGTTACAAACCGTTTCTCCGAACAGTGACAGCGAGTAGAGAGGTTCGAGGTGACAGCCGACCGAACGATGGCACCGTTCAGCAGCAGCGTCACTCAAGCAGCGGCGTCCCGTCCGCCCTGGGCCCGAGCTGGGGCCCGACCACGTCGGTGTCGGGATCGACGATCCGCCGGTGTTCGTAGTCCGTCGAGCGCTCGACCGGCGTCCGGCCGATGGCCCGTATCATGTCCGCGTACTCGCGGACTGACCGGAACTCGCCGTAGTCGCCGCCCGCCCGCTTCGTTATCTCCTCCGAGAGGATGGTCCCCATGAAGTCGTCGGCCCCGCAGGTCAGCATCTTCAGCCCCTGGCTGTCCCCGTATTTCACCCACGACGACTGGATGTGCTCAATATTGTCCAGGAAGAGCCGCGAGACGGCGATCAGCAACTCGTCCTCGGCGGTGCTGGCCCCGCCCTCGACCATCCCCCGCTCGTACAGCGGCGTCGCCTCGTGCACGAACGATAGCGGGACGAATTCAGTGATGGCACCCGTTCGGTCCTGTAACTCGCGGACGCGCTCTAAGTGCATGGCTCGATGCATCTCGTTCTCGACGTGGCCGTACATTATCGTGGCCGTCAGACCCAACCCGACGCTCGCGGCGGCCTCCATCGCTTCGAGCCACTCGTCGGTCCCGATTTTCCCCGGGCAGATGACCTCCCGCACCTCGTCGACGAGAATCTCGGCGGCCGTCCCCGGCACGCTGTCGAGTCCTGCGGCCTTGAGACGCCGGAACACCTCCTCGTAGGCCCAGTCGGTGCCGCGCCGGGCGTGGTACGCTTCTTCGGGCGTCATCGAGTGAACGTGGACCCCGCCGACGTCCATCGCCCGAATCTGCTCGCAGTACGTGCCCGGGTCGACGTCGTACTCGCTCGGCGAGCGGTAGTTCAGGTCGCCCCGCTCGCTGGCTTCCAGAATCTCGCGGTGCTCGGCATCGAGCGCCAGCGCCGGATGCAGGCCCGACACCGAGCAGACCTCGTAGATACCGCGCTCGACGGCGTCGGCGACGATGTCGCGCGACTCGGCGGGCGTCTTCGTGAAGCCGCCGTGGGACTCCTGGTACTCGGTCCGGAACTGCTCGGAGCGGTCCTTGAAGTTACAGAACAGACAGCCCGTGTTGCAGGCCGTCGTCACATTGTTGTTGAGATTCGCGACGAAGGTGACCTCCTCACCGACCACCTCGGCGCGACGGCGGTCGGCCGCCTCCAGGACACGTTCCTTCCGCCGTACGTCGATTCCCTCGCTGTCGGTCCCCGTCGTGAGCAGTTCCACGCCATCGGCCACCGAGAGGCGGACCCCGTCGCGAGCCTTCGCGAGCGCGCTCTCGAAGGACTGGTCGGTCACCGGTCGGTGACGGAACTCTATCGAGTCGACCGGCGGGGCCGTGGGCTCGGAGGCGTCGGACATTGTGGTACGGGACGGGAGAGATAGAGAAAAAGGTTGGTGGCCGGCCCGGTCACGGGCGAAGTGCAAACCTCTTTGTCACGGCCCGAAAACCCCGAAGCAATGACGAGCGTCAAGGACTTCCGCGTCGACGAGCCCGCGACGGCCGAGGAGCTGGGCCGGGGCTCGTTCGTGTTCACGGACGACTACTCGGTGTTCGACTGGGGGAAGATGCCCGACCAGATCCCCGACAAGGGCGCCTCGCTGTGTACCATGGGCGCGTTCAACTTCCAGCTGCTGGAGGCGAACGAGGTTCCGACGCACTACGAGGGCGTCCGCATCGACGGCCGGGACGAGGTGCTGGACCTCGACGAGGCGCTCTCGATGGACCACACGCCCCGGGAGATGGTCATCTCGCTCACGCAGGTCCCCGACCTCCCCTTCGTCGACGGCGCGTACGACTACGACGCGTACCACGACGCCGCGGGCGAGAACTTCCTCGTCCCCCTGGAGATCGTCTTCCGGAACCGCGTCCCGGTCGGGTCCTCGCTGCGCACGCGGACCGACCCAGAGAACCACGGCCTCGACCTCGAGACGTGGCCCGACGAACCGGTCGACCTCGAGACGCCGGTCGTCGAGTTCTCCACGAAGTACGAGGAACAGGACCGCTACCTCGACCGCGAGGCGGCCGACCGTATCGCCGGTACGGCCAGCGTCGACCGCCTCGAAGCAGTCGCGCTCGCGGTGAACGACATCCTCAACGGACAGGCCCGGCAGGCCGACCTGGTCCACGAGGACGGGAAGATAGAGTGCCTGTATCACGATGGGGAGATTCACGTCGCCGACGTGGTCGGCACCTTCGACGAGAACCGCTTCTCGTACGACGGCCAGCAGGTCTCGAAGGAGGTCATCCGGCAGTACCACAAGCGCACGCAGCCGGAGTGGGTCGACGCCGTCGGCGCGGCCAAGGCGGCGGCGACCGAGGACGGTATCGCTGACTGGAAGTCGCTCTGTGACGCGGCCCCGGAGCCGCTCGACGAACACGTTATCCAGGTCGCCCGCGATCTGTACTGCGCCGGGACGAACGCCTACGTCGGTGACGACGTGTTCGACGCCCCGTCGCTGCCGGCGGCGGTCGACGCTGCGGCGGACCTCTGAGAAGTCACTCCTCGAAGTCGCCGATCTCTTCGTCGGGGAACGAGATGAGGTTCTCCCGGCCGATGCGGAGCTTGTTGATGCGGTCGGCCTCGTCCATCGACGAGAGCAGCTGGGAGACCTTCGCGTTCGACCAGCCGGTCTCCTTGACGATGCGGGCCTGCTTCATGCGACCGCCGTTCTGCTCGAGCAGGCGTTCGACGCGTTCCTCGTCGCTCAGCAGCTCGACGTCGACGTCGTCGCCGTCGTCGTCTACCGTCGCGGCGCCGACCACTGCGCCGTCACCGCCCGTCGCGTCCCCGTCGTCGTCGTCATCGCTGGCCTCCGCAGGCAGTCCGGTCGCGCCGTGTCGGGCCATGTAGCCCACGGCCACGACGAGGCCGAGGATGAGTACCGCGGCGCCGCCGAGCCAGAGCGACGACCCGCCGCCGAACAGGTCGTCGTCGCCGGGGGTGTCGGTCGTGGTGGTCGTCGGCGCCTCGCCCGCGTACACGATTCGGAGGTAGCCCGGTTCGAACGTCCGCGGTCCGTCGAACCGGAGCTCTCCGCCCTCGACGGCCGTCGGGACGCTCCGGACGCCGTAGCCGGCGGGCGGGGAGATGACGAGTCGCTGTTCGGCCGTCAGACTCCCCAACCAGGTGCCGTCGGTGGTGTTGAACGCGTCGCCGACGACGAGCCGATCGCCGCCGACCGTCGCGAAGTTCGTCCAGGTGAACTCGAGGACGAGCGTCCCGGTATCACCACTGACGACGTAGTCCCGGCGGACGTCGGTGACGTTCATCTCCCGACCGGTCGCCTCGCTCGCCGCGGCGCTGGCCTGCCGGAACGATGCCAACCACCCGGGGTCCGTCTCGCCGTCGACGTACTTGGTGGCGAGGTCCTCGAACGCCCGAGTGTCGTTCTCGTCTTCGAGGGCGTAGGTGTCAGTTATCGTCCACTTGGCGTCCCCGTTCGCGCGCAGCTGGATGTAGAACGTAGTGTTCTCTGTGACCGGGTCGCTGGGCGTCGTCTGTGCGACGGGGCCGTCTCCGACCACCGCAGTCGCACCGACGCCCGGCATCGCGACCGGAACGAGGAGGAGGAAGGCGAGGAGGGCAGCGGATACCCGCGGGGACATTTGCACTCCTGACTGCAAGGTCCGGAGCCAAAACCCTTTCCATCCGAGAGTAAAACGTCTCCGGCCGTTTTGAAAGGTCTGGAGCACTCTACGGCGGCTATCCAGGGGGTGGGAATGCAGGGATTTTTGTACTGTGGGGCTGTACGCGGTGGTGATGCGCCCATCCCCCGCCCTCCTTGTCGCCATCTTCGTGGTGGTGGCGGCCCTCCCCGTCGCGACGACAGCCGTCGCTGCACAGGACGGTGGTCCGTACCAGATAACGTCCATCAACGGGACGACCAATCAGCTGTCGGTCCCCGAGAGCGAACTCCAGACGGCCGCGTACGAGTCGCCCGGCGTCGACGTCGGGACGGCCGTCGCCGCGGGGTCCCGTCGGCTCCACCAGGAGCACGAGACCGGCGCCTTCGAGGAGCGGTTCATCAGAGCGAACTCGGCAGAGGCCCGGACTGAGCTCGTCCGCGACAGGCTCGCCGTCATCGAGGACCGCCGCGTCGAACTCGAGACACAGCAGGGCCAGGCCCTCTCGGCCTACGCGACCGGGGCCAGTTCGGTCACCGGGTTCGTCGAGATGCGCGCGCTCGCCGACGCCGAGGCCCGGGCACTCGCCGACGGGCTGCGACGGATCGAGCGCGTCGAGCGGAACAACCCCGACTTCGCGATGGAACGGGGCCTCCGGACCGACCTGGAGAACACGAAAGGGAACCTCCGGATGCTGACCGGGCCCATCGCCGCTCAGCTGCGCCAGTCGCTGGCCGGTCAGCGCGACGTCGGCGTCGTCTACCTCGAGACGGCGACGGACGGGTACATGCTCGCAACCATCGACGGCGGGGAGTACGTCCGCGAGACGCACCTCGACGACGAGCGAGCGCCGGGCGCCGAAGACCAGTTCGCCGCGAGCGAGGGTGACCGGCTCCGGAACGCCGCCGACCGCGCCGAGTCGCTGTACCCCTGGCTGTACGACCGCCAGCTCCCCAGCGTCCAGAGCTTCGGGACCACGAACATCTACCAGCTCACCGCCGACCACTCGAACGGCCGGCTGACGGCGTACCTCGACGGCGGGACGACGAGAGTGTTCCACGAGGTGCAGTCCCGACAGCTCTCGACGGTCGAACCGACGGCGACGGTGACGACAGTCGACGACTCGACGCGGCTAACGGTAAGTCGAGCCTACGAGACCGGGCCGCTCCGGGTGGCCGTCTCGAACAACGAGACCGGAGTCCCGCTCTCCGGAACGGTGTCGATATCGGGCCAGCCCGTCGGCGCGACCGGGGCTGACGGCACCCTGTGGACAGTCGAACCCCGCGGCGCCTACAACGTCACCGTGGCGACTTCTGACGGGACGGAACTCGAAGCCGACGTCGCCGGCCGGTAACGCGCGTCAGGACCGGTCTCACTCCGGCACGTCGGCGATGGTCGTTATCGCGCGTGGACTCCCCGGGCGTGACTGCTGGATGTGGTGTTCGAAGGAGTCGAAGCCGGCTTCCCGGAACATCCGGTCGGCCTCGTCCTCGTCGTAAAAGAGCATGATGGCGTCGGCGACCTTCTGGAAGACGGTCGATTTCGGGTAGTCGGGACCGACAATGAGGACCTTGCCGCCGGGTTTCGTGACGCGGCGACACTCCTCGAGGGCGTCGACGGGGTTGGGCCAGTACTCGATGGAGCCCGAGGACCACACCACGTCGAACGCGTCGTCCTGGAACGGGAGCCGCTCGGCGTCGCCCATGTGGAACCGGACGTCGCCGTGCTTCCCGAACTTCCCGTAGGCCTTCGAGAGCTGGTGGGGGCTCTGGTCGAGCCCGTAGACGACGTCGACGTGCTGGAGCAGCCCCTCCGTCGCGAAGCCGGTGCCACAGCCCACGTCGAGGACGCTGTCGTCGGGTTCGAGCCCGAGCATGTCGAGCGCCTCGTCGCGCATCCGCTCGTCCCAGATGAAGGGGTTGACCTGGTCGTACACCTTCGAGAGGTACTTGTAGAACAGCCGCGCGCGAGATTTGTTCTCGAGGACTCCCATTGGCACTGTCTTGGGGCGTGTCGGTCATAATTCCCCGGATTTCGACCCACCCGACGGGAGGGACAATCCCCGTAGAGCACGCCGGAACCGGGAGCCGTCGCTCCGCGCAAGTTTCGCAACTACCAAATAGGCGCTCTGGCAACGTCCGTACGATTAGAGAATGCCACGGCCAGAAGTTCTCGACAAGATAAAGGAGGCCGAGCAGGAGGCCGACGAGATCGTCGCCGAAGCCGAGGAAGACCGCGAGCAGCGGATTCAGGAGGCTCGCGATGAGGCCGAGGAAATCCGCCAGACGGCCCACGAAGAGGCCGACGCGGCGGCCGAAGAGCGTCTCGCCGACGCACGCTCGGAGATCGAGTCCGAGCGCGAGGAGATTCTCGCCGACGGCGAGGCGGCCCGCGACGAGCTCGAGGAACAGGCCGCAGACCGTGTCGACGAGGTGGTCGACTACGTAACAGACCTCTTCGAGGAGGCGGTACATGCTCAGACCTGAGAAGATGTGCCGCGTCTCGGTGACCGGGTCGAAACGTACCATGCGGGACATCGTGGAAGCGGTCCACGACCTCGACATGCTCCACGTCACCGAGTACGACGGCGTGTGGGACGGGTTCGAGCCGGGCGACCCCGTCGAAGGGGCCGACGAGGCCTCGGAGAAGCTGGTCACCGTCCGCTCGCTCGAGTCCATCCTCGACGTCAGCCCCGACGACGCGGGGCCGACGCGCGTCGTGACCGACGAGGCCATCGACGAGGAACTCGCGAGCGTCCGCGGGAAGGTCAACGACCTCGACGACCGCCGTGACGAGGTCCGCAGCGACCTGCGTGAGGTCGAAGAGCGCATCGACGCGATGGAGCCCTTCGTCACGCTGGGCATCGACCTCGACCTCCTCCGTGGCTACGAGTCGCTGTCGGTGCTCGTCGGCGAGGCCGACCCCGATGAAGTGAAGATCGCGCTCGCGGACAGCCCCGTCGACACGTTCCGCGTCATGCACGAAGACGGCGTCGTCGCCATCTTCGCACAGGACGACGAGAGCGCGGTCCAGGACGCCCTGGTCGGCGCCACCTTCACGGGCCTGGAGATTCCCGACGGCGACGGCGACCCCTCGTCGTACCTCGAGGAGCTCCAGCACCGCAAACAGAAACTCGAGTCGAAGCTCACGACGGTCCAGGACGAGCTGGACGACCTCCGACTCGACTACGCCGGCTTCCTGCTGGCCGCCGAGGAGAAACTCTCCATCGAGGTCCAGAAGGCCGAAGCGCCCCTGACCTTCGCGACGACCGAGAACGCCTTCATCGCCGAGGGCTGGCTCCCGGACGACCGCTACGAGGAGTTCGAGAGCGCGGTCCGCAGCGAGGTCGGCGAGGCCGTCGACATCGAGAAGCTGGAGGTCGCCGAGTACGACTCGGACGGCCACGCACACGCTCACGAAGAGGTCGAACAGGAGGGCGGCGAACCCCCTGCCAGCGAGGGCGTCACCGCTGCGGCCGACGAGGAGGGCGAGGCCCGCGAGGCCGCCGCCGACGGTGGAACGGTGCGTTCCGACGGCGGCGTCATCACCATGGGCAGCGGCGCCCCGCCGGTCATCCAGGACAACCCGGCGACGGTCAAGCCGTTCGAGGCCCTCGTCGAGGTCATCAACCGGCCGAAGTACAGCGAGTTCGACCCGACCGTCGCGTTCTTCCTGACGTTCCCGGCGTTCTTCGGGTTCATGATCGGCGACCTCGGATACGGGACTATCTACCTGCTGCTGGGCTACGCGCTGTACAGCAGCGTCGACAGTGACGTGCTCAAGAGCCTCGGCGGCGTCGCGATGTGGGCCGGTGGCTTCACGATGCTCTTCGGCGTGCTGTACGGCGAGTTCTTTGGGTTACACCAACTGGGCGAGATCGTCTGGGGCGGCAACCCGCCGATCCACAAGGGCCTCCAGCCCCACTACGGCGAGTACGCGCTCGGTTGGCTCGTCCTGAGCCTCTTTGCTGGGATGCTCCACCTCGCGGTCGGCTGGACCTTCGACTTCATCGAGAACCTCAATCACGGCCTCAAGGACGCAGTGCTGGAGAGCGGCTCCTGGCTCATGATGCTGTTTGGCTTCTGGGGCTGGATCCTCGCCGACGCCCCGCCGACGGGGGCGGCACCGCCGCTGTTGGTCGGCTCTGCCGAACAGAGCGTCTTCGCCGGAAATCCGTTCCCGCTCGGCTTCACCGTCCTGCCGGAAGCGGTCGGCTTCCTGGCGTTCGGGGTCTTCGCACTCGGCCTCGTCCTGCTGGTCGTCGGTGAACCCATCGAGGGCGTCGAGTTCCTCAACGTGCTCGTCAACGTCCTCTCCTATACCCGACTCGCCGCCGTGCTGCTCGCCAAGGCGGGGATGGCCTTCGTGGTCAACCTCCTGTTCTTCGGCGTGTGGGTCACGGGCTCGGGCGCCGACGCGGAGTGGCACTTCGGTATCAACCACGCCCCGTCGTACTACCTCGCACAGGGCACCTACGAGGGGCACCAGGTCACCGAAGTGATGTTCGGCGGCCTGATGCACTCGGGCATCGCCGGCGTCATCGGCGGCCTCCTCGTGCTGGTCATCGGCCACCTGCTCGTGCTGGTGCTCGGTATCACGAGCGCCGGACTGCAGGGAGTGCGTCTCGAGTACGTCGAGTTCTTCGGGAAGTTCTACGAGGGCGGCGGCAAGCCCTACACCCCGTTCGGCTACGAGCGCAACTACACGACCGAAGACTGAGGCGGTCACAACCGCAGTACGCCCCGTTTTCGCAGTTTCGCCATATCCTGAGCACTGCGGCCGGTCCGACCTGCTACGGGAGGCGGCTGCTATCAGTTCACATCCCCGGCCATCCGAGCGGCTAAATCGCCGGAATAGCGTCGCGCTGAGCCAGTTTGGGAAGTTTTATGAAGTACGTACTGCCACATACGCCTGTTCGGACACGAGCAACCTCAGAGAGGACTTCAAACAATGATTGAATCCATCGCACCCGTTGTCAACGCTGTACTGCAGGGATCGAGCGCACCAGCAATTCCGCCGGCTGCCGGCGCGGCACTCGCCGTCGGTCTCGCCGCTCTCGGCGCCGGTATCGCCGAGCGTGGTATCGGCGCCGCTGCGGTCGGTGCCGTCGCCGAAGACGAGAGCATGTTCGGGCGTGGCCTCATTCTGACGGTCCTCCCGGAGACACTCGTCATCCTCGCGCTGGTCGTCGTCTTCGTCGTCTAAACGCACCTCCCTTTTCCAACAATGAGCCTTGAAACAGTCGTAGAGGACATTCGAGACGAAGCCCGCGCGCGTGCAGACGAGATTCGCGGGGAGGCCGACGAGCGCGCCCAGGAGATCATCGACGAGGCCGAGGCCGACGCAGAGCAGATCCGAGCGGACCGCGAGGCCGAGGTCGACCGCGAGATCTCCCAGGAGCGCGAACAGCGGCTCTCCTCGGCGAAACTGCAGGCGAAGCAGGCCCGACTCGGCGCCCGTCGGGACGTCCTCGAGGACGTCCGCGCCGACGTCGAGGCGGCACTCGCCGACCTCGGCGGCGACCGTCGCGAAGAGCTGACCCGGGCGCTCCTGGACGCCGCCGTCGCGGAGTTCGACGACGGCGACCTGGCCGTCTACGGCCGGGCCGACGACCAGGACCTGCTCGAAGACGTCCTCACAGACTACGACGGAGCAACGTTCGCCGGAGAGCGAGACTGCCTCGGTGGTGTCGTCGTCGAGAGTGAGTCCTCCCGAGTCCGCGTGAACAACACGTTCGACTCGCTGCTGGAGACCGTCTGGGAGGACAACCTGCGAGACATCAGCGACCGCCTCTTCGACGCACAATGAGTTCGCGAACGGACGCAAAGCGCGGTCAAGGAAGCAACTACGAGTACGTCGTCGCTCGCGTTCGGTCGCGTCGAGCGTCGCTGTTCGACGACGACGACTACCGGAAGCTGGTCCGCATGGGGACGGGCGAGATCGCCCGCTTCATGGAAGAGACCGAGTACGAGACCGAGATGAACGCCCTCGGCGCTCGATACAGCGGTATCGACCTCGTCGAGTACGCGCTCAACCGCAACCTGGCGAAGCACTTCGACGACCTGCTGGACTGGACCGAAGGGCAGCTGTACGACTACGTCGCCCGGTACCTCCGGAAGTTCGACGCCTGGAACATCAAGACGATAATCCGGGGCATCTACTCCGGGGCGACCCAGACCGAGGTCGAGGACGACCTCATCGACGCCGGGGAGTTCGACGACAAACTGCTGGACCAGCTGCTCGCAGCGGAGAGCATCGAGGAAGTGGTCGAGCTGCTCGAGCCCACTATCTTCGGTGACGCCGTGGAAGAAGCCTTCAGCGAGTTCGAGGAGAGCGGCGTCCTCGTCCCCGTCGAGAACGCCGTCGACCGCTCGTTCTACGAGATGCTGCTGTCGGGCCTCCCGACCGGCCCGGAGGTCGACAGTCCGACCGGACTGTACATCGAGTTCCTCCAGGCCGAGGTCGACTTCCGGAACCTCCGGAACGCGCTCCGGCTGGCGCGAAGCGGGGCCGACATGGACCCGGCGGAGTACTACATCGAGGGTGGTCGGCTGTTCAAGGAGCGCCAGCTCGCACAGCTGGCGACCGACACCGACCAGCTGGTCAACGCCGTCCGGGAGAGCCCGTACGGTGACGACTTAGAGGACGCACTGGAGACACTGGAGGACGCCGAGAACCTCATCGACTTCGAGCGCGCGCTCGACGTCGCGCTCCTCGAGTACGCGGAACAGCTCTCGAACCGCTATCCACTGTCGGTCTGTCCGGTCCTCTCGTACATCCTCTCGAAGGAGCGAGAGGTCGACAACATCCGCGCCATCTCGCGCGGTCGCGAGGCGGGGCTGGAGGCGGACGAAATCGAACAGGAACTGGTGATACTATGAGCCAGGAAATCGCCGTAATCGGGAGCCCGGAGTTCACGACGGGGTTCCGACTGGCGGGTGTCCGCAAGTTCGCGGACATCCCCAACGAGGAGAAAGACGAACAGCTGGACGACGCCGTCGAGGAGATGCTCACGGACGACGACGTCGGCATCGTCGTGATGCACGACGACGACATGGAGCGTCTCTCCCGTGGCGTCCGGAAGGACGCCGAGACGAGCGTCGAACCAGTGCTGGTGACGCTCGGCGCGAGCGGCGCCGGGAGCGGCGGTCTGCGTGAACAGATCAAACGAGCCATCGGAATCGACCTGATGGACGAAGAGTAATCATGAGTCAAGCAACAGAAACAGACGTCCGCGAGGACGGCATCATCGAAAGCGTCTCGGGACCGGTCGTATCGGCTCGGGACCTCGACGCCCGGATGAACGACGTCGTGTACGTCGGTACGGAAGGGCTGATGGGCGAGGTCATCGAGATTGAAGGTAACATCACCACCATCCAGGTGTACGAGGAGACCTCGGGGGTCTCCCCGGGCGAACCCGTCGAAGGGACGGGCTCGCCGCTCTCCGTGGACCTCGGGCCGGGTATGCTCGACGCCATCTACGACGGCGTCCAGCGCCCGCTCGACGTCCTCGAGGAGAAGATGGGGTCCCCGTACCTCGACCGTGGTGTCGACGCACCCGGTATCGACCTGGAGAAGACCTGGGAGTTCGAACCCGAGGTCACCGCAGGTGACGAGGTCGAGGCCGGCGACATCGTCGGCACCGTCCCGGAGACACCCAGCATCGACCACAAAGTGATGGTCCCGCCCGACTACGAGGGCGGCGAGGTCGTCTCGGCCGAGTCCGGCTCGTTCAACGTCGAGGAGACGGTCGTCGAGCTGGACAACGGCGAAGAGATCTCGATGCGCCAGGAGTGGCCCGTCCGCAGTCAGCGACCGGCCGACGAGAAACAGACCCCGACCACGCCGCTCGTGTCGGGTCAGCGCATCCTCGACGGCCTGTTCCCCATCGCGAAGGGCGGGACGGCCGCGATTCCCGGTCCGTTCGGGTCGGGCAAGACGGTCACCCAGCACCAGCTCGCGAAATGGGCCGACGCGGACATCGTCGTCTACGTCGGCTGTGGCGAGCGTGGCAACGAGATGACGGAGGTCATCGAGGACTTCCCGGAACTCGAAGACCCCATCACGGGCAACGCCCTGATGGACCGGACCTGCCTCATCGCGAACACGTCGAACATGCCCGTGGCGGCGCGTGAATCCTGCGTCTACACCGGCATCACCATCGCGGAGTACTTCCGCGACATGGGGTACGACGTCGCACTGATGGCCGACTCCACCTCCCGGTGGGCCGAGGCCATGCGTGAGATCTCGTCGCGACTGGAAGAGATGCCCGGCGAGGAGGGGTACCCCGCGTACCTCTCGGCACGCCTCAGTGAGTTCTACGAGCGCGCCGGCTACTTCCACAACATCAACGACACCGAGGGGTCCGTCTCGGTCATCGGCGCCGTCTCCCCGCCCGGCGGGGACTTCTCGGAGCCGGTCACCCAGAACACGCTTCGTATCGTCAAGACGTTCTGGGCGCTGGACGCCGACCTCGCCGAACGTCGGCACTTCCCCTCTATCAACTGGAACGAGTCGTACTCGCTGTACCGCGACCAGCTCGACGACTGGTTCGTCGAGAACGTCCGCGAGGAGTGGCCCGAGACGCGACAGTGGGCCATCGACGTGCTCGACGAGGAAGCGGAACTGCAGGAGATTGTCCAGCTCGTCGGGAAGGACGCCCTGCCGGAGGACCAGCAGCTCACGCTCGAGGTCGCTCGATACCTGCGTGAGGCCTGGCTCCAGCAGAACGCGTTCCACCCCGTCGACACCTACTGCGAGCCCGAGAAGACCTACCGCATCGTGAACGGTATCAAGACGTTCAACGACGAGGCCTTCGACGCGCTCGAAGCCGGCGTCCCCGTCGAGGAGATCACCGACATCGACGCCGCGCCGCGGCTCAACCGTATCGGCGTCCAGGAAGACTACGGCGAGTACGTCGACGACCTGGAAGAGGACATCGCCGCGGAACTCCAGGAGAAGTACTAACGATGAAAGAGTACCAGACAATCACGGAAATCAGCGGACCGCTGGTCTTCGTCGAGACCGACGAGCCCGTCGGCTACGACGAGATCGTCGAGATCGAGACGAGCGACGGCGAGACCCGCCGTGGCCAGGTGCTGGAGTCGACCAGCGACTACGTCGCCATCCAGGTGTTCGAGGGGACCTCGGGCATCGACCGGAAGGCGTCCGTTCGCTTCCTCGGCGAGACCATGAAGATGCCCGTCACCGAGGACCTGCTGGGGCGGGTCATGGACGGGACCGGCCAGCCCATCGACGGCGGCCCGGAGATCGTCCCCGACGAGCGACAGGACATCGTCGGCGCGGCCATCAACCCCTTCTCGCGGGAGTACCCCGAGGAGTTCATCCAGACTGGGGTCTCGGCCATCGACGGCATGAACACCCTGGTCCGCGGCCAGAAGCTCCCGATCTTCTCGGCGTCCGGCCTGCCCCACAACGACCTGGCGCTGCAGATCGCGCGACAGGCGACCGTGCCGGAAGAAGAGGAGGGTGAGGGCGACGAAGAGGGCTCGGAGTTCGCCGTCATCTTCGGCGCGATGGGAATCACGGCCGAAGAGGCAAACGAGTTCATGGACGACTTCGAGCGGACCGGCGCACTCGAGCGCTCCGTGGTCTTCATGAACCTCGCGGACGACCCTGCCGTCGAGCGGACCATCACGCCGCGACTCGCGCTCACCACGGCCGAGTACCTGGCCTTCGAGAAGGACTACCACGTGCTGGTCATCCTCACTGACATGACCAACTACTGTGAGGCACTCCGAGAGATCGGTGCCGCACGTGAGGAGGTTCCGGGCCGGCGTGGCTACCCCGGCTACATGTACACCGACCTGGCCCAGCTCTACGAGCGCGCCGGTCGAATTCAGGGCCGCGATGGCTCTGTGACCCAGCTGCCCATCCTCACGATGCCGGGTGACGACGACACGCACCCGATTCCGGACCTCACCGGCTACATCACCGAGGGGCAGATCTACATCGACCGCGACCTGAACAGCCAGGGCATCACGCCGCCGATCAACGTCCTGCCGTCGCTGTCACGGCTGATGGACGACGGTATCGGCGAGGGCCTGACCCGTGGCGACCACGCCGACGTCAAGGACCAGCTGTTCGCCGCGTACGCCGAGGGTGAGGACCTGCGGGACCTCGTGAACATCGTCGGTCGCGAGGCGCTGTCGGACCTGGACAACAAGTACCTCGACTTCGCCGACCGCTTCGAGGAGGAGTTCGTCGATCAGGGGACGGAAACGTCCCGCAGTATCGACGAGACACTCGAACTCGGCTGGGACCTGCTCTCGATGCTCCCCAAGGAAGCGCTCAACCGCATCGACGAGGAGCTCATCGAAGAGAACTACCGCGAAGACGAGGACGCCGAGGTCGAAGCGGTCGAAGCCGAGGCCTGAGACGCCGGTTCGTCTCCGTTCTTTCTCCGCTACTCTGTCCGCCTCCGGCAGCCGTGCCTAACCATTATGGTACGGGAAATTTTTACGAATTGTCCTTATGTTAGCCTGCACCATGCCACAACCAGGAAGTGAATCGATTTGGCTTTGGCTCGGCACTGCCGGGATGTTCCTCGGTATGCTATACTTCATCGGTCGCGGTTGGGGAGAGACCGATGACCGTCGCCAGAAGTTCTACATCGCGACGATACTGATAACGGCGATCGCGTTCGTCAACTATCTCGCGATGGCACTGGGCTTCGGGCTGACGATAATAGAGTTACCAGGGGATCCGGAGGTGCCCATCTACTGGGCACGGTACACCGACTGGCTGTTCACGACGCCCCTGTTGCTGTACGACCTCGGGCTGCTCGCCGGTGCTGACCGCAACACCATCGCGTCGCTCGTGAGCCTCGACGTGCTCATGATCGGGACGGGTGTCGTCGCGACGCTCAGCGCGGGGAGCGGCGTCCTCGCCGCCGGCGCGGAGCGACTCGTCTGGTGGGGCATCAGCACGGCGTTCCTGCTCGTGCTGCTGTACTTCCTGTTCAGCTCGCTGTCCGGGCGCGTCTCGGACTTGCCGAGCGACACGCAACAGACGTTCAAGACGCTACGGAACCTCGTGACGGTAGTCTGGCTCATCTACCCGGTCTGGTGGCTGGTCGGGACCGAGGGACTCGGTCTCGTCAACCTCGGCATCGAGACGGCCGGCTTCATGGTCATCGACCTCGTCGCGAAGGTCGGATTCGGGTTCATCCTGCTCCGTAGCCACAGCGTGCTCGACGGTGCGGCCCAGTCGACGACCGGCGCTGCCCCGGCCGACGACTGAACCGGTTCGGTTCCGATTGCGGATTTTTTCGACGCCACCCGCCAGTCACGACTGAAAACGGTTAACTGACTCCGCCCAGAATGTCGTCGTAATGGCGAAGGACGTCAAACCCACGCGGAAGAACTTGATGCAGATCGAGGACCGCATCGAGCTCTCCGAGCGTGGGCACGACACGCTGGAGAAGAAGCGTGACGGCCTCATCATGGAGTTCATGGACATCCTGGACCAGGCACAGGACGTCCGGAACGACCTGGACGACGACTACGAGCGCGCCCAGCGAGCCATCAACATGGCCCGGGCGATGGAAGGCGACGTCGCCGTCCGTGGCGCCGCCGCCGCGCTCAAAGAACACCCCGAACTGACGACCCAGTCGAAGAACATCATGGGCGTCGTCGTCCCGCAGATCGAGTCCAGCAAGGTCAAGAAGTCGCTCGACGAGCGTGGCTACGGTGTGATGGGGACGTCCGCCCGCATCGACGAGGCCGCCGAGGCCTACGAGGAACTGCTCGAGACCATCATCCTCGCCGCGGAGGTCGAGACGGCGATGAAGAAGATGCTCGAAGAGATCGAGACCACCAAGCGCCGCGTCAACGCCCTCGAGTTCAAGCTCCTGCCGGACCTCTACGACAACCAGGAGTACATCGAGCAGAAACTCGAAGAACAGGAGCGAGAAGAGATCTTCCGCATGAAGAAGATCAAGGCCAAGAAAGAGGCCGAAGAGGACGCCATCGCCGCCGAGGAAGCCGCCGAAGAGGAAGTCGAAGCCGTCACGGCCGACGACTGAATCTAGCAGACCGCGCTCGTATCTCACTGGGTGCCGGGCCGCCACGCTCTTCTCGCCCCGGGCCCACCACTCCCTATGTCCTGTTCGAACTGCGGTGGCGACACTGTCGCGTTCCCGGTCGAGGAGGCCCTGCGCGAGTACCTGCCCGACGGGACGGTCGGCGTGAGCCTCTGCCGGTCGTGCCTGTCGATGGACCCCGTCGACGACCCACCCGAGGCGGTCCCCGACCTCACCGTGCTCGGCGACAGCTTCCCGTCGAACCCCGCCGCCGCAGTCCCGATGGCGTTGCTCGTCGGGCTGCTCGACTCGCTCGCGCTCAATCGGCCGGAGATTACCGCGTTACTGGAGCGGGTGGAACGGGCCGGGACCGACCCGCTGCTCGTCGTCGACCGACTCGACGACGCCTACGGCGACGACGCGTTCGTCGACCTGGGGGCACGTCGCCACCAGCTCGCACAGTTGCTGTAACGGACGGCCCTACATCGCGCCGGCGTCGTCGGCTTCTAGCACGGCCTTCCGGGAGACGACGTCGATAGTCGTGTCCCCGCCGATTCCGGTGCCGCCCTCGACCCGTTCGACGCGGAGCACCACGTCCTGGGGACTGGCACAGCCGCAGTTGACGAACTCGTCCCACTCATCGCCCACGGAGACGGGACCCGCGTGCGCCCAGCGGAGGTAGCGGAGGTAGGTCGCTTCGGTCATGCTCTCCTGGAGCCACTCGCTGTCGGCGACCCACCAGCGCTTGTCGTCGTCGGGGTCTGTCTCGGGAGAGCGAAACGAGACGAGGATCCGGTCGGCCTGGTCTGTCACCGTCGACGGGTCGGTCCTGTTGACCCGCTCGCTGTCGGTCGTCATTACCGGAGCTAGGGGCCTGCGCCAATTAAGGGTTTTGTCCGAATTGTACAATACTACTGTGCCGTCGCTCGACGGCGGAGTTTACCGACGGCTGCTGGACGGGTGAAGTCTGGCGCAACATTCAGACGGGAGAAAGTAGCCCTTAGACGCCCGTCGAGTACCGCAGCAGACCCGCGACGCCGCCGAAGGCGTTGAGCAGTTGCTCGCCTTTCTCGAAGTCCGTCGAGATGAACACCGTCTCGGTCCCGCGCTGCTCGGCCAGCTGCATCAGGTGGTCGATGGCGTCCTCGCGGTCGCCCTCGTCGGCGTCGACGGTCGCGCCACACCGGGTGCAGTCGTGGTCCTTCGTGGTCGTCGAGGAGTTGATGAGCTCGTACTCGTCGTGACCGTTCTCACAGGTGTAGGCGACGACGTCCTTCCGGAGGTCCTCGGAGATGAGCAGCTGCTCGACGGCGCCCATGTTGAGGTTCTGGCGGGTCTGCTCGAAGCCGTAGGTGGCCTTCTCGCCGTCGTGCAGTTGCTTGAAGAACTCCTCCATGACCTGCTTGTCTTGGAGGATCTCGTGTTCGGCCAGCACCTCCTGGGCGGCGTCGACGAGGTCGTAGAGGCCGGACTCGTCGGTGTAGGCCACGTCGAACTTCCCGAGCACCATGTCCTGGAGCTCGTGGTGGAGGTAGTCGCCGTCGAGGAACTCGTCTTTCGTCGGCGATGGGCCGCCGACGAGCACGCCGTCCATCTCGTGGCGGTCGGGGACGAACAGCTCGTTGGCCATGCCGGCGACCTCCTGGTAGAAGTTGTCGATGGCCTCCAGGCGCAGGCGGGCGAACCGCTGTGCGGACTGCCCCCCTTTGCGCTGTTTGCCCGGGACCAGCGAGGAGGCGGACTTGACGGCCTCGACGCGTTTCCCCTTGAGCCAGCCGACGTTGGCCTCGCGCCGGTCGAGGACGATGAGCCCGAACAGGCCCTTGTCGGCCAGCATCTCCTCTAGAGGTTCGGTCAGGAACTCCGAGTCGCAGTGGTAGCGGAACGACTCGATTGGGTCCGGCGGGCTCTCCAGTGACTTCGTGACCATGTTCGTCCGGCCGCCGCCGGCGTCGATAGCGCCGGAGAACAGCACCATCCCGTTCTCCGGCGGGTTGTCGTAGTACCGCAAGCGGTCCTTGATAGAGGTCAGCGCGTCCTGGACGGCCGTCCGAGTGTCTTTGGACTTGATGTTCGACGCCTCGGAGTGCTCCTGGGTGACGTGGGCCACCACGTCGCTCAGCTGCTTGTCTTCGGGGACGTAGATAGAGACGAGCTGCGTGCCCGAGCCGCTGTACCCCTTGAGCTCCTCGATGACCTTCCGGAACTCGTACTTCTGTTTGTCCGACTGGTCCTGTTCCTGCTGCTCACTCATTGTCAGTGTTTGGCCGGTGGTGGGTAAGAAACTGTTGACAGGGAGCGAAGGGCACGAACGAGCCACGCGAGTGAGTGGTCTTCGAGGTGAAACGGCGACCGGAGGGAGCCGTGGAGCACGGTCGCCGCGAGCGTAGCGAGGGGCGCCAGAAGGTCGAGCGGGGAGCGCAGTGACCCGCGAGACAGCGAGGGGCCGACCGAAGGGAGGGTCCTCGAGGCGGCGCGGTGAGCGAAGCGAACCGCAGAGCAGGGAACGAAGGGCACAAGCGAGTCGTGGGAACAACCACCGCTACAGGACCACCGCGACCACGACCTCCCTGCGACCCCTCGTTCATCCGACAGCCGGATTTATATGCCCCAATACCCTGGGGACAAGCAATCAGGATATGGCGGGGTACGTCTGTACAATCGCGGGCGGGAAAGGCGGCGTCGGGAAGACGACGACCGCGGTCAACCTCGGTGCCGGCCTCCAGGAGCTGGGCTACGACGTCGCCGTCGTCGACGCGGACCTCGGCATGGCGAACCTCGGGGCGATGCTCGACGTCGACCCAGAGAAGAACTTACACGACATCCTCGCCGGCGAGGGCGCTGTCAGCGAGGCGCTCGCCGACGCGCCCGGCGGACTGACCGTCGTCCCCGGCGACCAGTCGCTCGACGCCTTCGCCGACGCCGACCCCGCCAACCTCCGGACGGTCGTCAAGACCCTACGGAACGCCTACGACGTGGTCCTCGTCGACACCGGCGCGGGCCTGAGCGACGCGGTCGGGGTCCCGCTGGGACTGGCCGACGGAATCGTCCTCGTGACCACACCGAACGACGTCGCCGTCAGCGACACCATCAAGACCGCCGAGCTCGCGGCCCGCATCGGCGGAACGGTCCTCGGCGTGGTCGTCACCCGCGTCACCCGCGAGACGGACCTCGCCGCCATCGCCGACCGCGTCGAGTTCCCGCTGCTCGCGGTCGTCCCGGACGACACGAAGCCGACGGCCGACGAGCCGACCCTGCTCAACGCCCCGGAGCGGCCCGCTTCGGACGCCTACAGGCGTCTGTCTGAGGCACTCGAAGCGGTGTTCTTCGATGGAGAGGAAGCCGAGGAGGACCTCGAGGCCATGGTCGACGACGAGTGGTTCGTCGACGAGGACGCGGCGTCGGAGGACGAGGACGACCAGTCCGGCGGGGTCTTCGGCCTGTTCAACTGAGCGCAGGTCGCGTATTCTGTACTACATCGAGTCCGGTGCCTCGACGCCCAGCACGTCCAGCGCGTTCGCGACGGCGTGACGCGTCCCGGCGACGAGTGCGAGTCGCGCTTCGCGGGTCTCCGCGTCGGCCGAGAGCACCGGACACTCCCGGTAGAAGGTGTTGAACGTCTCCGCGAGGTCCCTGGTGTAGGTGGCGACCGAGTGTGGCTGGAGGTCGGCGGCGGCCTCGTCGACCACGGCCGGGAACCGCGCGATGACCCGCAGGAGGTCGCGTTCCGCTGGTTCGTCGAGGACGTCGACGTCGGGTGCGGGCGGAACCTCGTCTTCGACGTCGTCGTCTCGCGGTTCCACCGCTCGACTGTCCGAGGCGCGGTTCCGCGCCTCGCTAAGAATGCCACAGCAGCGCGCGTGGACGTACTGGACGTACGGCGCCGACTGGGCTTCGAAGTCGAGCGCGCGGTCCCACTCGAAGGTGATGCCCTTCGTCGGCTGTTTCGAGACGATGTCGTAGCGGACCGCCCCGACGCCGACCTGGTGGGCGATGCGCTCGACGTCGTCCGCGTCGAGGTCGTTGCGGGTCCGGTCGTCGAGGCGAGACTCGACCTCCTCGCGGGCGCGGTCGATGGCCTCGTCGAGCAGGTCGTCTAAGTCGATGCCGGTCCCCTCGCGGGTGCTCATCCCGCCCTCGGGGAGGTTGACCCAGGAGTAGAACACCTGCCGGAGGGCGTCGGTGTCGTTGCCCAGCAGGTCCAGCGCCGCGGAGAGCTGGTCGGCCTGGAGCTTGTGGTCCTCGCCCAGCACCGTCACCGCGCGGTCGTAGGTGTCGAACTTCCACTCGTGGTGGGCGAGGTCGCGGGTCGTGTAGAGGGAGGTGTCGTCGGAGCGCAGGAAGACGAGGTTCTTCTCGAAGTCAGGTAGGTCCAGTTGCCAGGCGTCCTCCTCGTAGACCGCACAGTCCAGTTCCTTCAGGCGACCCACCAGGTCGTCGGTCGAGCCGTCGCGCATGAACCGCGTCTCCTTGACGAACTCGTCGAACTCGGCGGGGAGGCGCGAGAGCGTCCCGCGCATCCCGCCCAGCACGGTGTCGACCACCTCGGCGACCCGCTCGTAGGTGTCCTCGTCGCCGTCTTCGAGGCCCTGAAGGATGGCCTGGACCTCGGCTTCGGCCGCCTCGACGCGGTCCGGGTCCGCTTCCTCTAAGAACTGATTGCCTTTGCGGTAGTACCGGACCATCTCGTACTCCGGGGAGTCACGCTCCGGGTCTGGCAGGTCGCTCTCGTCGAACGTCTCGTAGGCCCAGGTGAACACTGCAATCTGGCGACCGGCGTCGTTGACGTAGTAGTGGCGGTCGACGTCGTAGCCGGCGTAGTCGAGCACGCGGGCGATAGCGTCCCCGATGATGGGGTTGCGCGCCCGGCCGACGTGGACTGGGCCGGTAGGGTTCGCCGAGGTGTGTTCGACGACGACGCGCTCGTGGCGAGCGGGGAGCCGGCCGTAGTCGGCGTCGGTCGCGGCGTCGAGCGTGTCCGCGAAGTACGCGTCGCTGGGCAGGAAGTTGACGTAGGGGCCCTGTGTCGTGACCGCGCTGACGTATGGCAGGGCCGCGAGGTCTATCTCGTCGGCGACCTGGGCGGCGACCTCGGGCGGCGGCGCCCCGACCTCGCCGGCGAGGCGGAAGGCCGCGCTGGAGGCGAGGACGGCGTCGACGTCCTCCGGCGGCTCCTCGATACCGAGGTCGTCGGTCGGCAGGTCGAGACGCGTGAGCGCGGACTCGAGGGCGTCCTCGACCTCCGCGCGGAGCTGCAGGAACATACGCCCGGCTTTCGCGGCGGGGGGTAAATGGGTAACGAAAGGGTCGACCGGTTCAGGCGAACAGCCGCGGGCCGAACACCATCAAGATGAGCCCGCCGATCATCGACAGCGTCACCGTCAGCGTCACTGCCGTCGTCAGCCGGCGTCGGTCGGGAATCGGGAGCCGCGAGACGAACGACTCCGTCGTCGTCCGGAGGATGTGCCCGCCGTCCAGCGGGAACGTCGGGACGCAGTTGAACTGCCCGATGACGACGTTTATCCACCCGGTCCAGAACAGGGCGTTCGCGAGCAGGAACACGCCGCCGGTGCCGAGCGCAGCGAGCGGCCCCTGGACCGTGTAGAAGTTCGTCGCGATGCCGGTGAAGCCCGCGAAGTTGTAGCCGAAGCCGCCGGCGACGCCGATAAAGGGCAGGATGAGCACGCCGAAGACGCGCTGGGCGAAGGAGAAGCCGCGGTCGGCCGTCGGGTCGTCGGTCTCGCCGCCGATGAATGAGAGGAAGGTCGCGGCCGGGTACTCGTCGATGCCGAAGTCGTTGACCGAGACGCCGCTGACCCCCGCCAGCGCGTTGATACCGAGGATGCCGTTGTCAGACCCGTCGCTCGACCCGAGCGTGACCTCGTAGGTCCGGCGCTCGCCGTCGACGTAGCCCGTGACGGACACCTGGTCGCCCGGCTGGGTCTCGTCGAGTGCGGACAACAGCGCCTCGGAGTCGTGGATTCGCTGCCCGTCGAGGGCGGTGAGTACCATCGACTCGCCGGCCGGGCCGCCGGCCGCGGCGAGCGCCCCGTCCTCGGCCACGAGGACATAACTCCCGAGCGGCATCGTCACCGACTCGCCGCCCTGGGTCTGGAGCGTCGCGACGGTGGTGTTGCGTGCGGCCCGCTCGAACTGGCTCTGGGTCGTCACCGCCGTCCCGTTGACGGCGGTTATCGTGTCGCCGTTTCGCAACTGCGAGCTCTGGACCGCGCTGGCGACGACGACGGCCCGGTCGACCGTGACTGTCTCGCCGCCGCGTCGCGCGACGGACACCGTCTCGTTGTCGTTGGCCGCGAGGACCGCCTCAAGGTCGCGGGCGTTCTCGACGCTGACGCCGTCGACGGCGGTGATGACGTCGCCGGAGTCGAGGCCGGCCGTCGCGGCCGGGGTGCCTTCGAGCGTCCCGCCGACCGGGACGCCGTCGACGACGGAGATAGCGCCCGCGACCGGGCCAAAGAGCAAGACGAGCGCGACGAAGGCGAGCGCGAAGTTGTTCGTGACGCCCGCGGCGTACATCCGGGTCTGGGCGCCGCGGTCGGACTTCAGGAGTTTCTCCTCGTCGGGTTCGACGAAGGCCCCGATGGGAATCACGGCCAGCATCGCCAGCCCCATCGACTTGATGTCGATGTCCTCGACGCGGCAGAGCAGGCCGTGGCCGCCCTCGTGGACGATGAGGCCGAGTGCCAGGCCGAGGACGATTTCGGGGGCGACAGACAGCGGGAGGAAGTCGTTGACGCCGGGAATCGCCAGCGCGTTACGCGGTTCGTTCAGCGCGGAGGGCTGTGGGTCGAGGATGGCCTGGACGGCCCCCACCGCGACCAGCAGGAAGGACCCGGCCATCACGACCAGCGCGATGCCGACCCCGAGGTTCCCCCAGGCCCGCCAGAACCGCTTGGGCCTGGCCAGCCAATCGAGGAACTCCTTGCCCCGCTGGGTGTGCAGGGTCGTAATCGGGCCGGTGAACCGGATGTACTCGGGCACCACGCCACGGGCACGGAGGAGCATCGCCACGAAACTGTAGGCGACGAGGCCCGCGAGGACCCACGTCAGCGTGCTTACCATCTACCAGTACGGAAGGGGCAGCGATTCAAGAGGGTTTGGTTCGACCCGCTCTCGGCGGGTGTGCGGACGCGCCGCTAGTCGTCCGAAACCATCGGGTCGGACACCGGTGCGTCGTCGTCGGCCAACACCGAGCGCAGGTCGAACCGCTTGCGGAGCACGTCCGCGGTGAAGATGGTCGTCCCGAGGATGATGAGCGTGTCACCGGGCATCCGCGCCCAGAACAGCAGTTCCACGAGCGGTCGCTCGTAGAAGGCGACGCTCCGGGCGGCGTCGTAGCCCTGCGTGAACGCCACCTCCAGTTGGAGGAACCCGACCGGCGTGACGGAGCCGAGCACCATCAGCGCCAGGCCGGCGTTCCAGCACCAGAACGCGTAGCGGAGCCACGAGCCGTCCCAGTCGGTCGGGTCGACGCTGATTCGGAGCATGTAGGTCGCCATCCCTATCGCGAGGAAGCCGAAGGCCCCGAACATCGCCGCGTGAGCGTGTGCGACCGTGAGGTAGGTGCCGTGCTCGTAGTAGTTCACCAGCGGGAGGTTGATGAAGAAGCCCAGCACACCGGCGCCGACGAAGTTCCAGACGCCGGAGGCGACGATGAACATGAACGGGACGGTGTAGGGGAACGCCTCGCCGCCGGTCGCCATGGCTCGGTACTCGTTGATGGCCTCGTAGAGGATGAACACGAGCGGGACGAGTTCGAGCGTCGAGAAGGCACTCCCGATGGGCACCCAGAGGTCGGGCATGCCGATCCACCAGTAGTGATGGGAGACGCCGATGACGCCGGTGCCCATAACCAGCAGCGCCTCGAACATCACCGCCTTGGCGGCGCTCCGGCGCTTCAGGAGGTTCATCGACACCAGCGTGATGCCGACGATGGCGACGATGAAGAACTCGAAGGCCCCCTCGACCCACATGTGGACGACCCACCAGCGCCAGAACTCCGTGACCGCGATGTTCGTCTGTGGGGTGTAGAGCATCCCGGCGCAGAACAGCAGCGCGATGGAGCCGCCAGCGTAGAGGATGAGATGCGACAGTCCGTACTTCGGTTCGTCGTCGAGGAGCGGTTTGAACCCGCGGTAGGCGAGGCCGGCCCAGATAAGGAAGCCCGCCAGCAGGCCGACCTGCCAGAGCCGACCGACTTCGAGGTACTCCAGGCCCTCGTTCCCGAGAATCCACCACAGCTGGCCGTCGAAGACACCCTGCGCGCCGAGCCAGATACCGACCAGCCCGCCGACGGTGACGACCACGAGCGCCCCCAGCAGCCCGTTGACGAAGGTCCCCTGGCGAGCGGGTTCGTGCCCCGTCAGCAGCGGCGGGAGGAAGAGGCCCGCGCCGAGCCACAGGGTCGCGATCCAGAGGATGCCGAGGTCGATGTGCCACGTCTTCGCGATGGCGAAGGGGAGCCACTGGAGGATATTGACCCCCAGTAACTCGCCAAGGCCGAAGAAGGCGGCCCGCTCGACGTAGAAGTGCGCGAGCAGCCCGCCCAGCAGCACCTGCGAGAGGAACAGCCCGGCCGCGACGGGGATGAACCGCGTCGCGGCTCGCTGCCCCGGGAACAGCGCCACGTCGTCCGGTTTGGGGACGTCGATACCGTCGACGTCCGGTTCGGGCAAGTCGATGCTCCGGTAGAGCCAGACGGCGAGCCCCACACCAGCCACCAGCAAGACCATCGCGACGACGCTCCAGGTCATCGCGGCGGCGGTGGCGTCGTTGCCCGCGCCGGGCGCGTAGGGCCACTCGTTCGTGTAGGAGTGGTCGCCCGCCGGCCGGTCGGCGTGGGAGAACCACGCCGTCCACATGGCGAAGTCGGCGAACTGCCTGGCCGCTCGTTCGCTCTCGATCATTCCCTCGGGGACGCCGCGGTCGTGACTCCCCTCGTGGTAGCGCTCGACGTACTCCTCCCGGACCTGTCGGTGGGCGTACGCCTCGGCGGCGGAGTACTGGACCACGTCGCCGTCGGCCCGCCGGTCGAGTCGCTGTTCGACGCGGGTGGCGATGGCGGCCTGGCGCTCCGCCGAGAGCGCGTCGTAGCCGGTCCCGTACTCCTGGCGGGCGTGGTACGCACGCATGTACTGCACCTTCAGGTCCAGCGCGTCGGCAGTGAAGTCGACGCCGTAGTACGCGCCGTTGCCCAGAATCGAGCCGTGATTCATCAGGCCGGCCCGCTGGAAGGCCGTCTTCCCGGTACGGATGTCCTCGCTGGTCGCGAGCGTCGCCCCGTCGGGCCCCTCGATGCGGTCGGGGATGGGCGGGGCCTTCTCGTAGGCCAGTGCCGCGCCGGCGCCCATCACGACGAGGTTGACGACGAACGCGACGACGAGGAGTCTTGCGAGCGTCTGTCTGGTCACCTGCATACGGGAGCTGGTCGGACGGCCACGCCTTTCAACGAGGGACGGCGTTCCCACCGGGCGGCAGTGTGGGCGAACGTGTTCGGCCGCGATCGGATAGTCATCGAGCGCACCGCGTTCCCGATGCACGGGAACCCGGGCGGCGTTTTACGTGGCTGAGCGACAGAGAACCGAGTATGGAGCGTGTCACAGTCTCGCGGCACTTCGAGACCGACCCCGGGACCGTCCGGGCCGCGATAGCCGACACGGCCGCATTCATGCGCGGTGCGGGGTTCGACGCGGTGGACTACGACGGGGACCACCTGCGCATCGAGAACCGGGTCGGGCTGTTCGACGTCGACCTCGAACTCCGCGTCGTGTCGGACGAGGACGCGGCGCTCGCCTACGAGCAACACGAGGGCGTGTTCGACTCGATGCGGACCGAGTACCACGTCGAGGCGGTTGCCGGCGGCACGACGGTCACGGCGACCACGGTGTACGAGATGCTGGACCTCGCCGTCGTCGGTAAACTGCTCGATGCGAGTGTCGTCCGACGCCAGCGCCGAAAGGAACTGAACACACAGTTCGACTGGCTGGCCGAACGCCTGGAGTGACGAACATGTTCGCGACACGACTCTGGCCGCTGGCGCTGCAAGGCCCACCTATGGGCCTGACCGACGACGACGTGTCCGTGACGGACCACGTCCACGAGAACTCGTGGTCGGCGAACCTGGAGACGGCCGACCACGCCGAGGACCGGGCGCTGGTGACCGAGGGGGCGGTCGACGCCGTCGCGAAGACGGCACCGGGCCACCACGTGAACCTCGTCACCCACGCCGCACACGGCCACCCCGAATCGTACCTCTTCCCGGTCCTCGACGAGCGGTTCGGAGCACGCATCGAGTACGACTACGTCCAGCAGTGTGGCTGTGGCGGCCACGTCACGAGAGTGCAGGTCGACTGATGTTCGGGGACATCGACTTCGACGAGCGACCGCTGGTGCTCATCTGGGAACTGACGCAGGCCTGTGAGCTGGCCTGTAAACACTGTCGGGCCGACGCCCAGCCACGGCGTCACCCCGACGAACTCACCACAACCGAGGGCAAGGCGCTCCTGGACGAGGCCCGACAGTTCGGTGAGGGCCAGCTGGTCGTCCTCTCGGGGGGCGACCCGCTCGCACGCGACGACGTCGTCGAGCTGGTCGACTACGGGACCGACCGCGGCCTCCAGATGACGCTGACGCCGAGCGGAACGACGTCGCTGACCGCCGACGCGCTGGCCGACCTCGAGGCCGCCGGGCTCCGGCGACTGGCGCTGTCCATCGACGGCGGCAGCGAGACGGCCCACGACGGGTTCCGCGGCGAGGACGGCAGTTTCGAGGCAACCCTCCGGGCGGTCGAGGCCGCCCGCGAGCAGGGCATCCCGCTCCAGGTCAACACTACGGTCTGTGCGGAGACGGTCGAGCAGTTACCGGCCATCCGAGACCTCGTCGCCGACCTCGGGGCAGTGCTGTGGTCCGTCTTCTTCCTCGTCCCCGTCGGTCGGGGTCGGGTGCTGACGCCCATCACATCCGAGCGGGCAGAACGGGTGATGGAGTGGCTCCACGACGTGGCCGACGAGGCCCGCTTCGGCGTCAAGACCACCGAAGCGCCACACTACCGCCGGGTCGCCGCCCAGCGGGCGGGGGGCGAGGACGACGGACTCCGCCGGCGGAGGGGCGTCCGTGCGGGCAAAGGGTTCGCCTTCGTCAGCCACACCGGCGAGATCTATCCCTCGGGTTTCCTCCCCGAGTCGGCGGGGAACGTCCGCGAGGCGTCGCTCGTCGACGTCTACCGTGACGCCGACCTGTTCGAGGCGTTGCGCGACGACGACGCCCTGCAGGGAGACTGCGGGGCCTGTGAGTTCCGAACCGTCTGTGGCGGAAGCCGCTCGCGGGCCTACGCCCACACCGGCGACGCGCTCGCCGAGGACCCGCTCTGTGCGTACGACCCCCAGTCGGCGAGCGAGCAAGCCCCGGCCGACGACTGACTTTTTCGCACGTCACCGTCCAGGAGCGTCGCGCTCGAGCAGGGACACCGCCGGGGAGGGGTACCGGCACGGCGAGACTGCGGGCCACGAGTCGAGTGACCCACACCCCCGGGGAGTATATAAAAGAACGGAGAACATCTTCGGGACGTCCCCCGCCGGCTGAGAAGCTGCTGGGCCATATATGCCGTTCTCGTCCCCACGTCCACCTGTACGGAGGGACACCAGATGTCAACGATTCCGACGGCAACGCGTCGGCGCGTACTCGAGGCGCTCGGTGCCGGGACCGCCGTGATGGCGGGGTGTGCCGCGCCGGGCGACCCGGACGGAGGACAGGCCACCGAACAGCCGACCGAACAGCGGACCGAACCCCAGGAACCAGCCATGAACCCTGCAAAGAGCACCGACGTAGACCGTGTCGCGGCCGACCCGACCGACATTCCCGACCCCATCGACCGCTCGACGCCGACGTCACACACCATCGAGATGACGACCAGCGAGGTCGTCGCCGAGGTCGAGCCGGGTGTCACCTATACCTACATGACCTTCGACGAGCAGATTCCGGGCCCGATGATACGGGTCCGCCAGGGTGACACCGTCGAGCTGACGGTCACCAACGAGTCCAGCAGCTCCATGCCGCACAACGTCGACCTCCACGCCGTCCGCGGAACTGGCGGCGGGGCGGAGGCCTCGATGGTCGCGCCCGGCGAGTCGGCGACGTTCAAGTTCAAGGCGACCTACCCCGGCGCGTTCATCTACCACTGTGCGGTCCCGAATCTGGACATGCACATCTCCTCGGGGATGTTCGGCCTGATCGTCGTCGAACCCAAGGAGGGACTCCCGGAGGTCGACAGGGAGTTCTACTTCGGTCAGAACGAACTGTACACGACCGGCGCGGCCGGCGAGAAGGGGCACCACGACTTCGACATGGACGCGATGGCGGCCGAAGAGCCGACCTACGTCCTGCTGAACGGCGAGAAGTACGCCATCACACCGGACCGCTACGGCGCGCCGACCCTCGAAGTCGGCGAGACTGCGCGGGTGTTCTTCGTCACCGGAGGACCGAACCTCGACTCCAGTTTCCACCCCATCGGCAACGTCTGGGACAAGGTCTGGCAACAGGGCGCGCTGGCCGGTCCGGCCAACCGGTTCGTCCAGACGACGCCGGTCAAGCCCGGGTCCGCCGCGGTCGCGGAGTTCCACGCCGAGGTGCCCGGCCCGATAAAACTCGTCGACCACGCCCTCTCGCGGGTCGCCCGCAAGGGGATGCTCGGCATCATCAACCGCGAGGGGCCGAAGAACCCCGAGGTGTTCGATCCCGACCCCTGAGCTGAATGGGGGACTCGCTCGCCGGCCGTCGACCCTGTTTCTCGCCGTCGCCGACCAGCTCCTGACTGCCCCGCTCAGAACGGGTAGTCGTTCGTCTCCGCGTCCGGTTCCGGGACCTGCCCATCCCCACCGTCGGGGACCGTGCCGGTCTCGCGATACTGCTGTTCGAGCTGCTCGAGCGTGCCGTTGATGCTGCCCGACTGCGCGTGGTCGGACGCGACCCGTACGCGGACGAGGTCGTACTCGTGGCGCTCTGCCAGCCCGTTCCACGCCCGGAACGCGCCGACGGTCAAGGTGTCGCTCTGTGGGCAGAACTCGGTGGTCGGCGTGAACTCGGCCCGTAACACGCCGTCTTCCGCTGGGTCGCGCGCGTACCGGAACCCGGAATCCGGATGGCGGTGGTCGAGATTCAACCGCGCGAGGTTGTAGCCGAAGGTCACGTCGTAGACGCCCCGTTCCTCGAACAGGGCCCTCGCCAGTCGGTGGACGGCCGCGTGGTCGTCGCCGGTCAGCACCTCGCCGTCGACGAGGAAGGCACCGGGGTCCGGGAGCATCGCGGGTCGGAACTCGTCGTAGTCGTCGAATCCGTCACCGTCGCCGCCGAGGAAACGCGAGCGAAAGGACATAGCTCGTTCTCGGGCCGCCAGCCCACAGGGGTTGTCGCCGAACACGTTCGGGACAACACGCACCTCTCAGTGGGAGCAACGGACAGATGATGCCAGCGACGACACTCGACCTCAGAGACATGCCGCCGTCCGACCGCCACCCGAAGATTCACGACGCCTTCGCGGCGCTGGAGGCCGGCGAGACGCTCCGTATCGTCAACGACCACGACCCGAAGCCACTGTTCTACGAGTTCGAGGCCGAGGTCGACGCCTTCGACGGCGAGAACTACGACTGTCGTCGGATGGGACAGGAAAAGTACGTCGCCGACCTCCCGAAGACGCATGCCTGACACCGACGCGACCGAGCACGTCTCGCTCGACAACCTGGCGGAAGGCAGTCGCCAGTCACTGTTCGAGGCCGGACCCAGGACCGTCCGGCTCGCACTCGACGCCGGCGAGGACGTGCCAGCACATCGACATTCCGACCGGAACATCGTCTGTCACCTCGTCGCGGGCGAGCTCGTACTCGGCCTCGGTTCGGAGACGGTCGCGCTGTCGGCAGGCGAGGTAGTCCGGTTCGACGGCGACCAGGACATCTCCCTGCGGGCCGAAACCGACTGCGAGGCGCTGCTGGTGCTTTCACCTGCCGTCTGAGCCAAACAGCGCCAGTGCCCGCTCGACAGCCGCGTCGTCGCCGTCGGCGGCGAGTCGTCGGAGTCGCCGTTCGGGCACCGCGAGCAGTTGGTCGACGAGCCGGTCGCTCAGTCGCTCGATGGCCTCGCGCTGGGCGTCAGTGAGCCGTTCCGCGTCGAGTTCGGAGAGTGCGCGGTCCAGCTGGTCCGCTCGAACGGTCTCGCCCCGCGTTCGAACCGCCGCGATGGCCCGGTCGACGTCCGTGTTTCGCGCCGGGTCGTCGGCGATCCCGGTCATTCCTGCCAGATGGCGGTCACCGTCGCCTCGTCGGTTTCGACGGTCTCGTAGGCGTAGCCCCGCTGGTCCAGTTTCGGATAGAGATGCTGAGGGGCCCGGTCGTTGCGCTGGAGGAGGACCGTGTCGTCGCCGAGGTCCGCCAGCGTCTCCAGCGTCTCGGTCAGCGGCTCGGGCGGCCCCAGCGAGCGCACGTCCAGGTACTCGGTCGCCCGGTCGGTCGGTGCGTTCGTCGCCGTGAGGACGGTCTCGGTCTCCGTCGACATACCCGGAGGTTGGTGCCGTCCCGTCCCCGATGTTTTCCCGAACACGTTCGGCCACACGTCCAGCAGGCCGGCGCGACTACGCGTCGAACATGAGCGCCGTTCCGGATGCCGTCGATTCGGACGCTGGCCCGCCGATGACCGTCCCACTGCGCCATTTCGTCGTCGCGCTGGCTTTCCTCGTCTCCGGCGTGGCGGTCGGCTGGGTGACAGGCCGTCGAGGCCACCTCGCACAGGTCCACCTCCTGCTGGCGGGCTGGGTGTGTCTCACCATCATGGGCGCGATGACGCAGTTCGTCCCGGTCTGGTCGGGCGTCACACTCCACTCCCGGCGACTGGCGATCGTCCAGCTCCCACTGGCAGCGGCTGGATTCGGCGGGCTCGCAGTGGGCTTCCTCGCCGGGAAACCCGCCGTACTCCCGGTCGCGGGCGCCGTCGCCGTCGTCGGTGTCTGGACCTTCGTCTACAACGTCGGTCGGACGCTCGCCGCCGCAGAGCGGGACGTGACGACCACCCACTTCGCGGTGGCGCTGGGCTGGTTCATCGTGCTCACGCTGCTCGGCCTCGCGCTGGCGATGGACCACGCGACGGGCGTGTTCGACGGGAGCGGACTCGTTTGGGGCCGTCTCCTGATGACTCACGCCACAGTCGCCGTCTTCGGGGCGATGCTGACCACCGTCGCCGGGGCGCTCGCCCAGCTCGTCCCGATGTTCACGCAGACGGGAGCCACCCGGTTCCGTCGGGTCCTCCAGCGGTTCGAGACCGTCACCTACCCTGCTGGCGTCGCCATGCTCGCCGGCGGTCGGCTCGTGGGGATGGCGTCGCTGGCACGCGTCGGTGGGCTGGTGGTCGCGGCCGGACTGGGGTCGGTCGCGCTCGTCGTCGCAGAGCGGCTCTACCGGGCGAACGTGGCGTGGAGCACGATGCTGCAGCGGTACGCCGTCGCCACCGTCGCGCTCGCGTGCTGGACGCCACTCGCGACCATCGCGTGGCTCCGTACCCCGCTCGCCTACGGCACACTGTTCGGGCATCCCGCGACCGGCGCGCTCCTGCTGGTCGGTGGCGTCGGGTTCGTCGTCGTCGGCACGCTGTACCACGTCGTCCCGTTCATCGTCTGGGTGCACCGCTACAGCGACCGGCTGGGATTCGAGCACGTGCCCGCCGTCGCGGACCTCTACGACAGTCGGGTCGCCGCTGCCGACGGCCTCGTGATGGCACTCGCCGGGGCGCTCGCCGTCGCCCACGAGGCAGGCGCGGCACCGCCGGTGGCGAGTCTGAGCGCTGGTATCCTCGCGTTCGTGGGCACAGTGCTCTTCGCGGGCAATCTCGTGCGAGTCGTCGTCGTTCACAGCCCACAGGCACTCCCCGTGTTGGTGGGCAGTCGAATCGCGACCGAACAGTGAGGACGTGCCTGCCCGAACATGTTCGGGAACAGTTATCCGGCGTCACGCCGAACATATTCGGCTAGACGATGCCCCGCGCCGAACTCACGCTCACGGTGCCCGACGACACGTGGATTGGCGACGTCACCCGCCGGTACGACGAGGCGACGGTCCGAATCCTATCGGCGTTCGCCGACGGCGACACCGGCGTCGGGCTCGCCGAAGTCACCGCAGAGGACCTACCCGCACTGCTGAGCGACATCGAGACGGACGACGCCGTCGACTCGCTCGAACTGCTCGGCCACCGGGACGAGACCGCGCTGATACAGTTCGAGACCACCGCACCGCTGCTGCTGTTTCCGGTCCACAGCTCGGGCGTGCCACTGGAGATGCCGTTCACCATCCAGGACGGCGAGGCCCGGTGGGACATCACCGCGCCCCAGAGCCGACTCTCGAAGCTGGGTGAGCAGCTGGAGGCGTTCGGCATCCCGTTCAACGTCGAACGAATCGAACAGCGGGTCGAGTCCGACCGCCTCCTGACCGAGCGCCAGCGCGAACTCGTCGACGCCGCCGTCGAGTCGGGGTACTACGACACGCCCCGCCAGTGCTCGCTGACCGACCTCTCGGAACGGGTCGGGCTCGCGAAATCGACCTGTAGCGAGACGCTCCACCGTGCCGAGGAACAGATAATCAAGGAATTCATCGCGGACGAGGCGGACGGACGGTCGCTCTTCTGACGAGCGAGACACCCGTCCCACGTCCTGTCGTCTCGGCAGCCTCGCGGTCGCCGCTCACTCCTCCCGTCGCAGTCGGGCGACGACGAATTCCCGGTCGAGTTTCGCGACGAACGGACCGAGCTGGGGGCCCTGCGTGTCGTCGAACAGCAGGCGGTAGCCAGCCGAGAAGAAGTCGGCGATGTCGATGTCGTGGCGCTTGGCCGTCTCGTAGATCTCGCCCTGAATCGCGTCGCCGTCGTGGCCCTCGGCGACGAACGCAGCGAGTTCGTCGAGTGCCGCTTCCGTCTCGGGGTCGAAGTCCACGTCGGGCAGTTCGGTCCGCTTGAGCTCGTAGTCGAACTCGTTGCCGGTCCGGCGGGCCCAGTTCCGGGCGCGTTCGACCCGCGCCAGCGCGCCCTCGACGACCCACTCGGGGGCGTCGTCAGGGATGTGGCCCTCCTTCCGGGCGATGTCCTCGCGCAGGTCGGGGTCGTCGGTCATCCCCAGGACGGCGGCGAAGGTGTAGGGGATGCGCACCCGTTCTTCGCGGGGGTCGTCGACGACCATCGGGTACGCGCGCTCGGCGAGTTCCCGTTCGTCGTCGCTGGCGTCGTCCTCCCCGAAGTAGGTGGCCTCGAACGCGTCGAACTCGTCGACCAGCTGGTCGACGTGCTCGACTGAGAAGTCGCGCTGCTTGCGTGGGTTCTTCACGAAGAAGTACTTGAACACCTCCGGTTCGAGCAGGTCCAGAACCTCGTCGACGGTGACGACGTTGCCCGACGAGGAGGAGAGCGGCTCGCCGTCGAGCGTGAACCACTCGTACACCATCGGCACCGGCGGCTGGATGTCCAGTACGTTCTCGGCGATGTCCTCGCCGGAGGGCCAGGAACCTTCGGCGTGGTCCTTCCCGAACGGCTCGAAATCGACACCCAGAATCTCCCACTGGGCGGGCCACTCGAAGCGCCAGGGGAGCTTGCCGTCCCGGAGCGAGGCGACGCCCTCGTGACCACACCCCTCGATGGTCTGGTCGCCGGCCTCGACGTCCGCACAGACGTAGTGGACCTCGCCGGCCTCGAGGTCGACCTCGGTGACGCCCTCTGTCAGCTTCCCGCAGTCCGCACACTGGGGGACGAACGGGACATAGTCCGCGTCGACCTTGTTCTGGTAGTCTGCGAGCACGTCGCGGGCCCGGTCCGCGCGTTCGAGCACCCGGCGGGTGACAGCCTCGAACTCGCCGTCGGCGTACAGCTCGGTATTGGAGACGAACTCGACGTCCACACCCACGAGTTCGGCGCTCTTCTTCAGCAGGTTCGTGAAGTGCGCGCCGTAGGAGTCACAGCAGCCGAACGGGTCCGGGATGTCCGTGTAGGGCTTGCCGAGGTTCCGACCGAGCGCGCCGGCGTCCACCTCGCCCAGGCCGACGATGTTCCACTCCAGGTCGGCGAGTTGTCGAGGCACTTTCCGCAGCCGGTCCTTGTCGTCGGCGGTGAACACCTGCCGAACCTCGTGGCCCCGGTCGCGGAGCGCCTCGGCGACGAAGTAGCCCCGCATTATCTCGTTGAAGTGACCGATGTGGGGGACCCCGGAGGGAGAGACGCCGCCCTTCACGACGATTGGGTCCTCGGGATTGCGGGCCTCGACGGCGTCGGCGACCGAGTCCGCCCAGAACGCCCGCCGCCCGCCACGGCCGACCTCGTACGGGTCTTCGGCCATCTCAGGCCCCCGGGAGGATAGTCGTGCCGTCCACCTCGTCGTTCTGGACGGCCCGTCGGACGCGGTCCGGGTCGGTCCCGTCGAGGACGACCGCTTCGATGCCCGAGCGCTGGATGACCTTCGCAGCAAGCAGGTCGACGGGCGCGTTGCTCCCGGCGTTCATCTCGTTCCCGACGACGATGTCGACCAGCTCGTCGGCGGTGAGTTCGTCGAAGCGGGTCGCGTCGGGGTCCTGGTTCGGGTCGGCGTCGTAGACGCCGGGGACCGACGTCGCGTAGACGAGCAGGTCAGCGTCGACGTACTCGGCGAACGACGCGGCGACCGCGTCGGTCGTCTGGGCGGCGACGATACCGCCGAGGACCGGCACTTCACCCCGGCGCATGACTGCGCGGCCTTCGTCGTAGCTCTCGGCCGGCGCCGGCGCCGCGAGGTCGTCGAGTGCGGCCGTCAACAGGCGGCCGTTCAGCCGCGTGACGGCGATGCCCAGCTGGTCGAGCTCGATTTCGTTTGCGCCCAGTTCACGAGCGGTCTCGATGTACTCCCGCGCGGTCGGTCCGCCGCCCACGACGGCGCCGAGGCGGTGACCCGCGTCCACGAGCGTCTGGACCACGTCCGCGTAGGCTTCGACTCGGTCCGGTTCGAGGTCGGGAGCCAGGACGCTCCCGCCGACGGAGACGACGACTTTCATTGGCCCGGCGTAACCACGATGCGGTCTTAAGGGTTGTCAAGCCCGGTGACGAGCACCGAGTGCCCGCAGTCCCGAAACCGACCACTGCGACAGTAAATCGGCAACAATATCCGCTAAATGCCCCGCTGAGTACGTGAGAAATCGGTTTTACACTGGGTCAGAGGCACCCCTCTTCGTATCCACTCGCACGGCTTCAGAATCGTTTGTAAAATGTCTAAGTATCTCTCGAACCGTCGTAAAACGATGATTTTTCGTTGATTTGGGCTGAAAGTGGCCGAATAGAGTCGAAGGTTCCTTCCTTTATATACTCGTCCCGTAACAAGAGGGGAGTGAGGTGACAAAGATGAGCGCGACAGTTTCCCCCTCCACGAAAGAAGAGCCGTCGAAAGAAGAACGTCTGAAGTCCTTCCTCACCGAGAAGGCGGCAGACGGTGAGATGTACTTCAAGAGCAAGTTCATCGCGGACGAAGTCGGCCTCTCCCCGAAAGAAATCGGTGCGCTGATGGTCAAGCTGAAAGACAGCGCGACCGAGATCGAAGTCGAGAAGTGGTCGTACACGAGCGCGACCACCTGGCGGATCGAACCCGCGTAACCGCCCGAGCGGTCCCCTCCATCTGCAGTTTCTCGCGCTTTCCGACCCGCCCAGCCGCCGGGCCGCTCGGAGCCGGGCGAGACACCACGGGCTTCGGTGCCGGCGTCGACGAGATAGCCGACCTTACCCGGGTAGCGGATTCCTTCGCCCCGGTATGGGCGACAGTATATTAGTAGCCGGCACACATATGCGGTGACGATGAGTCGCCCTGCCGACGACCCGCCCTCCCCTACCGAGTTCTCGGACCTGTTTTTCGTCACAGCCGTCCGTCGCGACGGTGAGACGGTTCGGTACGTCGGCGACTCGCTGGTCCCGCCGGACACCCTCGTCGACGAGCTCGGACCGATGTTCCGCGAGCGAGGGTACGCGGTCGCACTGCAGCGGCGAACGGACGTGACCGGACCGACGGACGGCGGGTCGGCGACCGTCGCTCCCGCGACAGGACGGACGGCCCCGTACGAGCTCGTCGCGGAACCCGCCGAGACGACTACAGGCGGCGTGCCCTGGCTGAACGTCGTGCTGTTGCTCGTGACCATCGCCTCGACGCTGTACGTGGGGGCGAGCCGGTGGTACTACATCCCGGTCTTCGAACAGCCCTGGCGCGTGTTCGAGGCCTGGCCGTTCGTCGTCGCGATGCTCGGGGTGCTGGGCATCCACGAGCTGGGCCACTACGTCGCTGCCCGCTACCACGGCGTCGACGTGACGCTGCCCTACTTCATCCCGTTCCCGTCGCTGCTGGGGACGATGGGGGCAGTCATCAACATCCGCGGCCGGATTCCCGACCGGAAAGTGCTTTTCGACATCGGCGTCGCCGGTCCGCTCGCCGGACTCGTTGCCACGGCGGTGGTGACCGTCATCGGGCTCTCGCTCGACCCCATCACCGTCCCGGAGCGGGTGGCCGACGGCGGCGGGGGGTACGTCATCACCTTCCAGGACCCGCTGTTGCTGCAAGTCCTCGAATACCTGGTGCGGACGGCGGGCCTCGGCTCGGAGTACGGGCCGGGAACGGCCGTCCACCCCATCGTCTTCGCCGGTTGGGCGGGGATGTTCTTCACCTTCCTGAACCTGCTGCCGGTCGGCCAGCTCGACGGCGGCCACATCGTCCGCGCGATACTGGGCCGCCGCCAGGAGACGGTCGCCGCAGCGGTCCCCGGCGGCCTGTTCGCGCTGGCGGGCTTCCTCTATTTCACCCGGGACCCGCCGCCGGTCGGCTTCGGTGTCTGGACGCTCTGGGTGTTCTGGGGCCTGTTCGCGACCGGGCTGGCGTACGCCGGGCCGGCCAGTCCGACGGTCGACGACGCGCTCGACCGCCGGCGGGTCGCCCTCGGCGTGGCAACCTTCGCGCTGGGCCTGGCCTGCTTCACGCCGGTCCCGTTCGAGATCGTCGCAGCCTGAACCGGACTGTCGGACGCGTCGGTCCTAATGAGAGTAGCCGCGGTCCGGGAGCGGTTCGCCGTCGAGGGTCACGCCGGACTCGGTGACCCGGCCGATGTGATGGAGCGGACAGGGGACCGCCTCGCGTGCGGCCGCGAGGTCTGCCTCGGGAACCGTACAGACGAGCTCGAAGTCCTCGCCGACGAAGAGGCCCAGCTCCCGGCGTTCCTCGTCGCTGTCGGCCACATCGTCGACCCGTTCGTCGATGGGAAGCGGTGACTCGACGGCGGCGCCACAGTCGCTCGCCGCCGTCAGCTGGTGGAGCGAGCGGGCCAGCCCGTCGCTGGAGTCGAGCATGGCCGTCGCGTAGGGCCGAAGCGCGACTCCGGCGGCGACCCGCGGCTCGAACCGGAACAGGTCGTTGGCCCGCTCGACGTCGCCCTGCTCGAACAGGTCGAGCGCAACGCCCGTCCGGCCCAGCGTCCCGGTGACACAGACCGCGTCGCCGGGGGTCGCCCCCGAACGCAGGACTGGGTCCTCGACGTCGCCCAGTGCCGTCGTCGCGACGGTGAACTCGTCGTGCCCGTCGAGGTCGCCGCCGACGTACTCCGCCCCGACGGCCGTACAGACGTCGCTCGCGCCGTCGACGAACGACAGGAGGTCCTCGGCGTCGAACTCGGGGACGCCGTAGACGGCCACCGCGGCCGTCGCCTGGGCACCCATCGCCGCCACGTCCGAGAGCGACGCGCCGACGGCCCGCCAGCCAGCCGTATAGCGGGTCGTCCCGTCGGGGAAATCCGTCCGGTCGTGGAGCATGTCCGTCGTGATGACCTGGCCGTCGACGACGGCACAGTCGTCGCCGGCCGCCAGCAACCGGTCGCCGATGAGCGCGAGTGCGGCCTGTTCGTCCATACCGGGCAGTCGCGGCCGGTGGGCAAAACGGTCGGGGATTGCGGTGCCTTCTTGACACCGACGCGCGACCGCACGGACATGGACGAGAGCGGGTGGGCGACGGTGCTGGGCTTCGCTGGCACGCTGGTCGTACTCTCGGCGCTGGTGCTGGTCGTCGGCATCGACGACACCGTCAGCGCGCTCACCCGTGCCGACCCGACGGCGCTGGTCCTCGTGCTGGGCATCGCGGTCGTCTGGCTCACCTCGTGGGGCCTCGCACTGTGGACGATACTCCGCGCGCTGAACGCCCCCATCCCGGTCTCCACGGCAGTGCTGCTGTTCGCGGGCGCGGTCTTCTCGAACAACATCACGCCGTTCGGGCAGGCGGGCGGCGAGCCGCTGAGCGCCCTGCTCATCTCGACGGCCGCCGACAGCGAGTACGAGACCGGTCTGGCGGCCATCGCCAGCGTCGACACCGTCCACTTCGTCCCGTCGGTGGGCTACGCTATCATCGGGTTCACCTTCGTGGCGGCGGGCGCAGTGCGACTTGGGCGGAACCTCCTCTTCGCCGCCGGTGCCGTGGCTGCCCTGGCTATCGGGCTCCCCGTCGCGGCGTATCTGGGCTGGCGGTACCGCTACGAACTAGAGACAGCGGTGGTCAGTCTGTTCACGCCCGTCATCAGGCTCCTCGGCCGCATCGCCCCGCGGCGGTCGCCGCCGACCCCCCGGATGATAGAGAACCGGATCGAGAGCTTCTTTGCCGCCATCGACCGCGTCGCGGCCGACCGCCGAACGCTGGTCCAGACGCTCGGCTTCTCGGCGTTCGGGTGGGCCTGTCTGGCCGCCTCGCTGTGGACGTCGCTGTACGCCGTCGGCTTCACCGTACCGCCGTCGACGGTGCTGCTCGTCGTCCCGGTCGGGAGCATCGCCAGTCTGGCGCCGCTCCCCGGCGGTTCGGGCGCTATCGAGGCCGTTCTCGTGACGCTCCTGGTCTCGACGGCGCCGGTGCCGGCGGCGGCGGCCACCTCCGCGGTGCTCATCCACCGCAGCGCGACCTTCCTGCTCCCGACGCTGGTCGGCAGCGGCGTCGCGACGATGCTCGGCATCGACCGGGCCGTGGAGCTGAACCAGGACGACGACTGAACCGGCCGGACCCCCGCGACGGGCCACGTGAACGGTTCACTCCCCGGCACAGGGAACGATGCGCTTAAATGACGGCGACGGAAAGAAAACGGCAATGACGACACTCTACGACGTCCCCGCCGAGGACCTCATCGAGGCGCTCACGGAGACGCTCGCCGAGGAGGACGACATCGAAGCACCGGAGTGGGCCGCGTTCACCAAGACCGGCGTCGACAAGGAACTGCCGCCGGAACAGGAGGACTTCTGGCAGCGACGCGCCGCCAGCCTGCTCCGGAAGGTCGCCGTCGACGGGCCCGTCGGCGTCAACCGGCTGAAGACCGAGTACGGCAACGCGAAGCAGGGGACGACCCGCTACCGCGTCCGCCCGCACCAGAAGGTCGACGGCTCTGGCAACATCATCCGGACCGCCCTCCAGCAGCTCGAGGACGCCGGCTACGTCGAGACCAGCGAGAACGACGGCCGCCGCATCACCGGCGAAGGCCGCAGCCTGCTCGACGACACCGCCGGCGAGGTACTGCAGGACCTCGACCGTCCGGACCTCGAACGCTACGCGTAACCCGTCTGCTGTTCTCCCGTCTCTCTGAAAAGCGTCGAGCGGCTGGTCCGTGCAAGGGTCTTCACTTCGCTCAGACTCCGCCGCTTGTACGACAACACAGCCGCTCGCGGGTCGCATTCGCTCCCCGCTCGGGCTACTGAGGGTCTTCGCTTCGCTCAGACCCTCGCTATTTCCCGAAATCGTTTTCCGACCGAGCCAAGTAACTCTAGCCAGTCATGAGTGGCGACCCAAGCGAGGAGGAGCTTCGAGGAACTTCGCGAGAAGAAGATGGAACAGCTCAAAGAGCAACAGGAAGAGGGCGGGGACGCCGAGGCCCAGCAGGCCGCCCAGGAACAGGCGGAGGCCCAGAAGAAGGCCATCCTTCGACAGCACCTCACGGACGGCGCTCGCAAGCGGCTCAACACCGTCAAGATGTCCAAGCCGGAGGCCGGTGAGCAGGTCGAACAGCAAATCGTGTCGCTGGCCCGCTCGGGCCGACTCGGCCAGCAGATCGACGAGGAGCAGATGAAACAGTTGCTCTCGGAACTGACGCCCGACTCGAAGAGCTTCGACATCAAGCGCCGGTAGATGCGCTGTGGGTTGCTGTACAGCGCGGGGAAGGACTCGACGCTCGCGGCGCTGCTGTTAGACCCCTTCTACGAGATAACGCTCGTCAGTTGCACCTTCGGCGTCGTCGACCCCGTACCGGCCCGCGAGGCCGCAGCGAGCGTCGGTTTCGACCACGAGACGGTCGACTTGGACCCCGACGTCGCTCACGAGGCTGTCGAACGGATGCACGACGACGGCTTCCCGCGCAGCGGCATTCAACGGGTCCACGAGCACGCCGTCGAGACCGTCGCCGCCGGCGAATGGACAGAGACGATCGATGCCGTCGCCGACGGAACACGGCGCGACGACCGCGTGCCGACCGTCGAGCGGCCGTTCGCCCAGAGCGTCGAGGACCGCTTCGATATCGACTACCTGGCCCCTCTCGCGGGTATCGGCCGTGGGGCCATCGGCGAGATGGCCGCCGCGTCGCTCGACGTCGAGACCGGGCCGAGCGACGAGATTCAGAAGGGCGACTACGAAGTGGAACTCCGGGCGCTGCTCGCCGAGCGGTACGGCGAGGACGCCGTCGACGACGTCTTCCCCGAGCACACGCAGTCGCGGGTCCGCGGCCGTCGGTGACGGGTTCGCTCGGCGGCGTTTACTTTAGCAAGTATTGACTTAGAGAGCCAGAAAGCCCTGGCTGTTCACTCACAAAACCGCTTACCCAAACACGACCGGTCACTCAGCCCGAACGGACAGGTTCAAGCGCGCCCTCGCAGAAGGCGGGAACATGTACGACTCCGTCAAGGGCTTTCGTGATTTCTACCCCGAGGAGATGCAGTCCCGCCGATGGGTGATGGACACGCTCAAGGAGACGGCGCAACGCTACGGGTTCCGGGAAATCGGGACACCCGCACTCGAACCGACCGAGATGTACGTCGACAAGAGCGGCGAGGAGATCGTCGAAGAACTGTACAGCTTCGAGGACAAAGGCGGTCGCGAGGTGGCGCTGACCCCCGAGCTGACCCCGACCGTCGCTCGGATGGTCGTCGCCAAGCAACAGGCGCTCTCCAAGCCCATCAAGTGGGTGTCGACGCGGCCGTTCTGGCGCTACGAGCAGGTCCAGCAGGGCCGTTTCCGGGAGTTCTACCAGACCAACGTCGACATCTTCGGCTCCTCGGCCCCGGCGGCCGATGCCGAGGTGCTGGCCGTCGCCGTCGACATGCTCACCGACCTCGGCCTCACCGACGCGGACTTCGAGATTCGGGTCTCCCACCGGGACATCCTCGCCGGACTCCTCGAATCGTTCGAGGCCGACGTGGACGTCCGCGAGGCCATCCGCGCGGTCGACAAGCGCGCGAAGGTCGACCGCGAGGAGTACCTCGACCTGCTGGTCGAGGCGGGCCTGAACTACGGCCAGGCCGAGGCGTTCGACGAGTTGCTCCAGGTCGACGAGGACGAGCTCGACACGCTGGCGGAGCAGACGGGTTCAGAGGCGGTCGACGAGGCCGTCGAGAACCTCCAGGCCGTCCTCGAGGCCACCGCGGACTTCGGCGTCCGCGAACACCTGACGCTCTCCCTGACGACTGCCCGGGGGCTGGACTACTACACCGGCGTCGTCTTCGAGTGCTTCGACTCGACCGGCGAGGTCTCCCGGTCCGTCTTCGGCGGCGGGCGCTACGACGACCTCATCGAGGGCTTCGGCGGCCAGCCGACCCCGGCCGTCGGGTTCGCCCCTGGGCACGCGACGCTCGGCCTGCTCTGTCAGCGCGCCGGCGTCTGGCCCGAGGAGGAACTCTCGACGGACTACTACGTGCTGCAGGTGGGTGACACCCGCCCGACCGCCGCGCGCATCGCTCGGGACCTCCGCGAGAAGGGCCACGTCGTCGAGAGCGACGTCGCCGACCGCTCGTTCGGCGCGCAGATGGGCTACGCGGACGGCATCAACGCCGAGACGGTCGTCATCGTCGGCGAGCAGGACCTGGCGAACGACGAGGTGACGCTGAAGGAGATGGACGAGGGCGAGCAGACGACCGCACCGCTCGCCGAGTTCCCGGGCGACTACGACCGGCCGACGTTCGAGGACTTCGCGGACTGACAACCGTCAGAGCGTGAGTTCCATCTCGTGTTCGGCCCGGTCCCGGACCGTCGTCTCGAAGCCGACCGATTTGTAGAGGTTCATCGCGACGAGGTTCGTCCGTTCGACCGCCAGCCAGACGTGGTCCAGGTCGTTCGCCTGGCCGTAGCCCAGCAGGATGCGGATGAGGCGCGAGCCGATGCCGATGGTCTGGTACTCGGGGTGGACGAAGATAGCGAGCTCCGCCGTGTCGTCGTACGGGAACAGCACCGCGTGACCGACGACGCGGTCGTCATGCCAGGCGGCGACGCTCAGGCCCGCTTCGAGCAGGTCGTCGAGCCACTCGCGAATCTGGGCCTCGCCCCGCGGCGGTAATCCCTGGGCGCGCGACGCGTCGTCGTAGTCGAGGTACATGGCCGCGAGCGGGTCGGGCCCCCCGTCGTAGGCAGTGATCCGAATCTCCTCTCCCGCCCGGTCGGTGAACGTCTGTGGCGGGCGCGGGAACTCGGTGACTTCCCCGGCGGACGACTCCATGTCTCGAAAATCGATGGGGACGGCAATAAATCCAGGCTCCGTTCCCGAGCGGCGGGAGTCGGACGGCACAAGTGCCCTGCCGCCCAAGCGCCATCGATGCGCGCGTTCCGCGTGGCCTACGACGGCCGACCGTACTACGGGTTCCAGCGCCAGCCGGACGTCGAGACGGTCGAGGGGACGCTGCTCGCGGCGCTCGACCGGCTGGACGTGACCGACGGGGACGTTCCAGCGGAGTACGCCGCTGCCGGGCGCACCGACGCCGGTGTCTCGGCAGTCTCCCAGACCGTCGCGTTCGAGGCGCCGGAGTGGCTGTCGCCGTCGGCGTTCAACAGCGAACTCCCGGCGAGCGTTCGCGCGTGGGCCAGCGCCGAGGTCCCGCCGGCGTTCCACGCGACACACGACGCCAGCGAGCGCCGGTACACCTACCATCTCCACGCGCCCGACGCCGACGACGACCTGTCGCGGGCGGCCCTCAGCGCGCTCACCGGCGACCACGACTTCCACAACCTCACGCCCGACGCCGAGGGGACGCGCCGGACGCTCGACGGGGCGCTGACGCGCGACGGGCCGTTTCTCGTCGTCAGACTCGAAGCCGGCGGGTTCTGTCGCCAGCTGGTGCGGCGCGTGGTCGGCCTGCTCGCCGAGGTCGCGCGCGGCGAGTCGCCGCTGGGAAAGGTCGACAGAGTACTCGCGAGCGCGCCGCTGGAGGGGCCAGACGGAGTCGCGCCGGCCCCCGCCTATCCGCTGGTGCTAACCGGCGTCCAGTACCCTGAGGTCACCTTCGAGCCGGACCCGGAGGCCGCCGCGAGCGCCCGCGAGGTGTTCGCCGACCTGCGGGCCGAACGACAGGCCGGCGCGCGGGTCGCCGACAGCGTCCTCGATGGCCTAGAGCGGTAGGCTGGAAAGGCTTACTTCCGGGCCGACCCTACGCCGGTCCATGAGTTCGGTACCCGTACGCGGCGAGGTCGACGAGGAGTACAAGTGGTCCCTGGAGAGCCTCTTTGCCACCGACGAGGACTGGGAGGCGGCCTACGAGGAAGCGGAGGCGCTGGTCGAGGACCTCGCGGCCTACGAGGGCCGAGCCACCGAGGACGCCACCACCCTACTGGAGACGCTGGAGACCTACGAGGAGACGATGCGAACCGTCTCGAACGTCGCGGCCTACGCCCGGATGCGCCGCGACGAGGACACGACCGACGACACCTACCAGGCGCTGACCGCCCGCGCCCAGTCGCTGTCCTCGGACGCGAGTAGCGCCGCTTCGTTCCTCGAACCCGAGCTCCAGGAGCTGGACTACGGCGACATCGACGCGCTCGTCGACGCCGAACCCGCCCTCGCGGAATACGAACACTACTTCGACGACGTCCTGCGGATGAAGAACCACACCCGTTCGGCCGAAGTGGAGTCGCTGCTGGCCGAACTCGGCGAGGTGACCGGCGCGCCGGGCGAGGTGTACAACATGCTCGCCAACGCCGACATGGAGTTCCCGAGCGTCGAAGACCCGGACGGCGACCAGCAACCCATCACGCTCAACAACTTCACTAATCTCCAGAAGCACCCCGACCGCGACTTCCGACAGCGCGTCTACGAGGCGTTCTACGACGAGTGGGAGACGGTCCGCAACGCCGTCGGCGCCGCGTACAAGAACTCGGTGAAGACCGACGTGAAGATGGCCCGGGCGCGCAACTACGATACCGCCCGCGAGGCCGCGCTCGACGGCCCCAACATCCCGACGGAAGTGTACGACACGCTGGTCGATACGGTCGACGACAACCTCGACACGCTGCACCGCCACGCCGACCTCAAGCGCGAGGCGCTCGGGGTCGACGAGTTGCAGATGTGGGACCTCTACGTCCCGCTGGTCCAGGAGGAGTCCCCGGAAATCGAGTACGAGCAAGCCTGCGAGTACGTCGTCGATGCCGTCGCACCGCTGGGCGAGGGGTATCAGACTCGGCTCGAAGAGGGGCTAGAGTCCCGGTGGGTGGACGTCTACGAGACGAAACACAAGCAGTCGGGGGCGTACTCCGGGGGCACCTACGACTCTCAGCCGTTCATCCTGATGAACTACCAGGACGACGTCGAGTCGATGTACACGCTGGCCCACGAACTGGGCCACTCGCTGCACTCGGAGTACACCAGCGAGACCCAGCCGTACGTCTACTCCGGCTACGAGATCTTCGTCGCCGAGGTCGCGAGCACGGTCAACGAGACGCTGCTGACCCACCACCTTCTGGAGACCATCGAGGACGAGCGACTCCGCCGGCACGTCCTCAACGAGTATCTCGAACGGTTCCGCTCGACGCTGTACCGCCAGACGATGTTCGCCGAGTTCGAGCTCCGCACCCACGAGATGACCGAGGCCGGCGAACCGCTGACACCGGACCGCTTAGACGACCTCTACGCGGATCTCAAGGGCGAGTACTACGCCCCGGCAGAACTGGACGACCGCATCGCCCGCGAGTGGATGCGCATCCCGCACTTCTACCGGGCGTTCTACGTCTACCAGTACGCGACCGGTATCTCGGCGGCCGTGGCGCTGGTCGACAACATCCTCGAACACGGCGAGCACGCCGCCGAGCGCTACGTCGACTTCCTGCGCAGCGGTTCCCGGCAGTACCCCCTCGAACTGCTGCGCGACGCCGGCGTCGACATGGCCAGTCCCGAACCCGTCGAGTCGGCGCTCGCGACCTACAGCGAGTACTTGGACGAGTTTTCGGACCTGAACTGACCGACTGGTCCGAGGCGGCCCCACCCCGACAGAGTCACCGGTCGGTGGGTGCCACATAGTTACCGAAACGGGCCGGTAAATAGCAGACTGATATCAAGTGTCAAGGTGGGTTTAATATTCCTGTCGGATATAGTACTTCCAATGCAATATTCGAAAGAGTCGGCTCGGTGTACTTGTACACCCGTCGTCGGCACTCGGTTCGGCGGCGACACCGGTCGCGGCCCGGCGCAGGCGATTATCGAGGGGGTGGCTGCTGCCGAAGACATCGCCCCTACAGAACTGACCCCGCTGTACGACGACGTCGACCTGGAGGCGGTGGCGCAGCTGTTCTCGACGGCGGGCCCCTCGGCGGCGCGTCCCATGCTGCTGGAGTGCTCCGTGCTGGGATGGAAAGTGTACGTCCGCGGTGACGGCGCGCTTCGGGTGTGTGACCCCGAGCGGCCCACCGACCCGGCGCCGGTGTTCGAGAAGGCGATCTGCGATTGATATCGCTGGCCGCGACGACTGTTTCGTGAGCGACGCCGAAGACGAGCGAGTCCAGCCACTCAGACGACCGGGTGGCTCTGGCCATACGTGGCCAGCACCACCGCGCTCGCGTAGTCGTCGTCGGGGGCAACCGATTCGACGTGCACGTTCTCTTCGACGAAGTCCCAGTCCCGGAGGTCCCGGCCGGCGGCGAGTCCCTCGCGTATCTCCCGACGGACCTCGTCGGGGTCCGCGCCGTCGACCTCGTAGAAGATGCCCGGGCCGTTCTCGGAGCGTGCCCAGCCGATGCCGGCGGCCGCGCGCTCGTCCGGTGCGGCGGTGGCCGCCGACTGGACGACCTCCAGGGCTTCGCCCGGCGGCCCCAGGTCCGGCGCGGTCGCGACGACCTCGATTGCCGGGCCGGCCGGAATCACAGAGGACAGGGTCACCAGGTTGTAGTTGTGGACGCCCGCCTCGGCGAGGGCGGCGTCGTACGAGGACAGCTCGGTCGGGCCGTGAGCAGTCCCCCAGACGACCCGAATCGTGCTCATGGGCGTTGGTGGACGACGCGGAAGGTAAGGGGTTTCGCTTCTCGGCGTCGGCGTTCGCTCCGGAACGATCGGGAGTGACAGCCAGAAAGTCCCACCCCAGTGGATGCTGCCCCGGCCAATACCGGGGGATGGTCACGTGGGACCCAGCTTGTAGCACAGCCCGGGCGTGTCTGACTCACCGTTCACGGCCCGCTCGGCGTAGTAGACGGCCGCCTCGGTGACCAGCGGCGCACTGGTCGCGTGGCCCCGGCCCTCGAACCGCCAGGTTTCGCTGCCGTCGGCGCGGTCCAGCGCGTAGAGGTGCGTATCGTACGAGCCGACCAGCACGTGCTCGGGGGTGGCGACGACGCTGCCGATGACCCAGCCGCCGGTCTCGAAGCGCCACTCCTCCTCGCCGGTCGCGAGGTCGATGGCGTAGACGTTGTCGTCGTGGCTCCCGACGTAGACGGTGCCGTCGTGGACGGCCGGCGCGCACATGTTGTCCTGGCCGGTCTGGAACTCCCAGCGGACCGAGCCGTCCGCGACGTCGAGGGCGGTCACCGTCGCGGCCCACGACGGGACGACGGCGACGCCGTCGGCGATGGGAATGGGTGCTTTCACGTCGCCGCCGGTGTCGTAGGTCCACTCGCGTTCGAGGTCGGGGAACGACCAGGTGTAGACCTTCCCGTCGTTCGACCCGAACAGCAGGCGGCCCCGCTCGACGTCCAGCGCGGCCGTCGAGTGCGGGTGGTTCGTCGGCCAGCCGTCGCGCCACTGTACCTCGCCGCTGGCGGCGTCCACCGCGACGAGGCTGCCGCTCGGTGCGGCGTGTTCGACGGCCGTGTACAGCGTGCCGTTGTAGTAGGTCGGACTCGCGCCGATGGCGTCGCCGAGTTCAGTGCGCCACCGGCGCTGACCGGTCTCGAGGTCCAGAGCGGACAGCGCCCCGTCGTAGGTCCCGACGTACGCGGTGTCGTTGGCGATAGCGGCGGTGCCGTGGCTCCCGCGGGTGGCCTCCGTGATGGTCGTCGCCCAACGGACCTCGCCGTCGGGCGAGAGCCGTCGGACGCGGCCGGTGTCGTCGGCCAGGACGACGTCGCCGTCCGGCGTCAGCGCGGGACTCCCCTTCGCGGCGGTGTGGTCGCCCCGGTTCGCCGGCACCGACCACGCCTCGGTCACGCTGGCCGGGACCGAGACGTCCTGGTAGCCCTGGTTCAGCGGTCCCTGGCGGAACTGCGTGGCCGCGTGCTCGTCGAGCCCCGTCGAGGCCAGCGGGTCGAACTCGGACTGACAGCCCGCGAGCGACCCGACGACTGCCGTGCCGGCGGCTGCGAGGAACGCCCGGCGCGTCTGTCCCGCTCCAGTCATGGCAGGCGCTACCGGGGGGGACGGCTTAAAACGCGCGGCGTGTGCCGCTCACTCCGAGGAGCGGGCCTGCTCGAACCGGCTGGCGGGCAGCAGCAACTCGCCGACCTCCGGGAGGTGTTTCATGTTGAACACCACCTGCATGTCGTCGCTGACCGGTGCGCTGATACACGAGAGTCGGATGCCCTTATCGAAGAGCTCCGGCGGGAGGACGTGACTGGCCGGGGAGGGCATCTCGCCGTCGACGACGGCCACCGCACAGTTCGTGCACGCGCCGCCCCGGCAGGCGAAAGGCCAGTGGAGGTCGTTGTCTTCTGCGGCCTCGAGCAGCGGCTGGTCCTCCGCGGCGTAGAACTCGCCGTACGTCGCCTCGTCGAGGTCAGCGTCGGCGGCCGCCTCGAAGAGGTCGGGGTCGTCGAGCGACCAGCCCTGGTCGACGATGGCCTCGTAGTCGAGGTACTCGACCCGTAAGCCGTCGGGTTCCGGTGGCTCCGCGGGTTCCTCGGCGGGTTCGTCGGCCTCGTCGTCGGCTGCCGGTTCGGGCCCGGCCGCCGGGTCGGGGTCGGGCACCGGGTCGCCGGGCTGGTAGCCCGCCTCGATGCGCTCGTAGGCCGTCTGGACCATCCGAAACTCGTGAACGGAGCCACCCTGGTCCGGGTGGACTTCCTTCACCCGGTCGCGGTAGGCGTCGACGATGTCGGCGTCGTCGGCGTCCGGGTCGACGCCGAGAATCTCGAACGGGGATTCCACGTCTGTCACTTGCGAGGTCGCGTATAAATTTGTGTTCCCAAACTGGTCAGCCAGTCCGTCGCGGAGATCAGACGAACGCGATGGGACCGGTGTTCGACTCCTCTTCGGCCTGGACCTTCTCGAGGGCGTCGGTGAAGTCGTCGGCAGTCACGGTCGTCCGGTCGTCGCGGATGGCGAACATCCCCGCCTCGGTCGCCAGCGAGGCGAGTTCGGCCCCCGAGAGGCCGGCGGTCTCCTCAGCAAGCGCGGCGAAGTCGACGTCGTCTGCGAGACTCATCGTCTCGGTGTGTATCTCGAGGATGCGCTCGCGGCCCTCGACGTCGGGTTCGGGCACCTCGATGAGGCGGTCGAACCGGCCCGGACGGAGGATGGCGCGGTCGAGCATGTCGAAGCGGTTGGTCGCCGCGATGATGCGGATCTCACCGCGGTCGTCGAAGCCGTCCATCTCCGAGAGCAGCTGCATCATCGTCCGCTGGACCTCGGCGTCGCCGGAGGTCTTCGACTCCGTGCGCTTCGAGGCGATGGCGTCGATCTCGTCGATGAAGATGATAGCCGGTTCGCGCTCGGAGGCGAGTTCGAAGAGGTCACGCACCAGGCGTGCGCCCTCGCCGATGAACTTCCTGACGAGCTCGGAGCCGGCCATCTTGATGAAGGTGGCGTCGGTCTCGTTGGCGACGGCCTTCGCGAGCATCGTCTTGCCGGTCCCGGGCGGCCCGTGCAGCAGGACGCCGCTCGGCGGTTCGATACCGACCGTGCGGAACTGCTCGGCGTCGACCAGCGGCGCCTCGACGGCCTCGCGGACCTCGACAATCTGCTCTTCGAGGCCCCCGATGTCGTCGTAGGTGACGTCGGGCGACTGGGTGATCTGCATCGCCTGGGCCCGGGAGTCGGTCTCCGGGTCGAGGATGGTCTTGACCGAGAAGGAGTCGTTGATGGCGACCCGGTCGCCGGCCTCCAGGTCCTCGCGGACCGAGGGCGAGACCTCGGTCAGGACCTCCTGGTTGTTGCCGTGCTGCTTGATGATGACGCCGTCGTCGGTCAGCTCCTCTGCCGTGGCGATGTATAGCGACGAGGTCTTCAGCGTCTCGTTCTCGCGTTCCAACCGCTCGACCTGCCCGGTGAGGTCCGACTGTCTGCTCCGGGCCGAGTCGAGTTGCTCTGTGAGCTGTTCGTTCACGCGGACGATCTCTTCGAAGTGCTCCCGCAGTGCCGCCAGACGCTCGTCGGGCGTCATGTCGGGGTCGAGCTCCAACCGCGGTCGCTCCGGAAGCGAGGGACTACGCGACATTTGGTTGAACGTAAGTACAGGGCTGGGGTACAAAGTGCCTTTGGGTCGGGGGGGGCTCACCCATGGGACCGAACGGTTTTTGTGTCCTCGTCGGCCCGGCGATATCCCGCGGTTGCCCGACCGAGCCATCGGGTTTTAGTACCCATCCCGCTTAGTGGTGAAGAACGTCCATGTATGGAAACTCGCCGTTCGGCGGAGAGACCGAGCAAGTGACGCTCACCGCGGAGCAACGCGACCAGCTCCGGAAGGACCTGGCGAGCGTCGCGGCCCGGACCCGCGAGCTGCTCCCCAGCGAGTTCGTGGTGGGCTCCGAGATTCACAACAGCGAGACCGGCCCGCGCGCCACCATCGCCGTCCAGCCGCCGGTGGGCTCCGTCGTCAGCGCCGACTACCGACCGGAGGACGCGGAGAGTTCGAGCATCACCTCGGACGAGCGCGACGAGCTCGCACAGGGTATCGCCGCCTCCGCCGCCCTGCAGGTCAAGCAGGTGATGGGCGACGACACCGCCCCGACCGCGCAGTAACAGAGCCGTTTCCTCACACCGTGTCTTCGGGCGGGTCGAAGAACAGCGCGTAGCCGATGGAGCCGCCGGCGGGCAGACTACCCGCACCCAGCGCGGTCCAGAGACTGAGCGAAGACGCGAACCCACCGACAGCCGCCAGCAGCATCGACGCGGCGATACTGAGGAGGACGAGGTCGGGCGTCGAGAGTTCGAGCATCGTGTCTGTCTAGAGACACTCGCGCTAATTAAATATTATTACTCGGTCGCTCGAGCGTCGTGTTGTAGATTAGCCATTCGATAGTACTAACATACTTACCAGTTCAGTCGTGAGTCAGTTCCATGACTGAAGAGGGGACGACGGACGAAACCGAACCCGATGCGACCTACTACTCGCAGGCGATTTCTCGACGGGAACTGCTCGCAGTGGGAGCGACGGCCGCTGCCTCGGGGATGGCTGGGTGTGGTGAGTGTTACGGACCCCAGGAGTGCGGGGCGGCGGTATCGAAGGAAGTCGGCTCTGTACTGGAAGGTGAGACGGAGGAGGGACCCTCGAGAGAGGAAGAGTATGAGCGGACCCGGACGCAACTCGAAGTGGTCGAAGGATACGACCTGGAGTTCGGCGAGGTAACACTCGATTCCGTTCAGCTTACGCTCAAGAACGGGCTCCTGCCACACCAGCAACCCGAGGAGGCGGTGGAGGGGACGCTCCGCGTCTACGGGAACGTGCCTGTGGGGGGAAGCGATGTCCTCGGCGAGACGGGAGCCAGCCTCAGGGGGGGGTACGCAGGACCACGAGGTGTCGCTGGAGTTCGACGAGGACCTGATGGACACCCCACGGGAACTCGAAGTCCGGTTCGCCAGTCCGAAACTGGAGGCGTCTGCGGTGAGTATCGGCCGGAGCGACGTGGTCTATCTCCCCTTCGATAACGTCGCGAGAGACGAGCAAACGCTCAGAGCGGTCGGCCCGAAATTTGTCTCCGATGAAGACTGGGCAAGTCCTCGCTACGATTCACAGAAGGTCGAAGTGTGGTACAACGAGTCCGACGACCCACCGTTCGATATCCCGCCCCCTGGACAGGTCGGAATACGACATCCAGACGTACGAGGACGAAGAGAAAGAGTACTACGACGGGAGCGACTGGTTCGACCTCCACAACATCGAACTGACCGCAATCATTCGAGTCCCGGTCCTAAGTCACGAATTTGCCAGCGACGGCGAGGGCGAAGTCCAAGGTCCCTATTACGACTGGACTGTCGTCACACTCCGGTTGTCTGCACTCGAATATCTGGAGTCGATGCTGTTCAATTCCCCCGCCACGCAGAAACTGTTGAATCCAGCTGGCGAGTACAGCGTCGGAGACGGCGTTCCGTACACGAGCAAAGAAGTTACCGATAAGGAGAACTTCGGGTGTTCGGTTCTGATAGACCCAACGGAGTATATACTAGCCGAAAACGGAGACTTCGACGATCGAATTGTATCCACTACTTCACACGTCGCTCAGGAAGCGGACCCAGCAGCGGACTACTTCTTCTACGGAGCGCTCCACGAGTTATTCTGGGAGGAGGAGTTCGCAGCCGAAGACCTCCGAAAGGTAAACCCGATCAAATTCTGTGTCGGGCGGGGTATGTCCCGCCGATGGGGTGAAGCGTTCTCCGAAGCACTCGAAGCAAAGCCGTACGCGGACCGGTTCGAGTCGCTCCAGTACCAGAAGTTGACGACGCTGAAAGCCTTCGTCGGCAAAATCGACTACGATTTCCAGGCAGACGTCTATCAGAATACGCCCGAAGAGACGGTCGTCAATATGTACCTGAGTGCGACGACCGACGAGTACGCAGGGGCCGACTGTGTGACGGCTTCGATGTTCTTCACCGGTGTCGCCTACTGGATGACTGGCTGCCATCCGGTGATGGTCCTTGTACAGCGGGTTGAACTGTCTGGCCACTTCTGGGCAGGCTTGCACGATATCGATATGCCAGACCTGTCCCATCTGGGCAACCTGCCCGTCGCTGGATATAGCAATCTCGAAACCGAGCCACACGAAGCGCGGCAGTTCGAGTACACGTACACGGACGTCGAGTGTACGGAAGGCTACCCGTCGATCGGCTTCGACCGGCCGTCGCTCAACAGTTCTCGACGACACATTGCGTGGTCGAATCTCGAACCGTTATCGCTGACGACGCACCTCCCGCTCAACGACGAGTGGGAGCCCGACGTCGATGGCGAGGTCCGAGCGCCGGACGAGGGGAGTTTCAGGAATCTGAAGGCCAATCCGTTCGAGATGAACGTCATCTACCACTTCGAGGAGGAGTGAGCGATCCACCGCCGAGATGGGTAGTGGTTTGGGTCGGCTGCGTACCTACTTCCCCCAGAAGGGGTCCCGCTTGCGCTGCTTCTCTAGGTACATCGACAGCGCCTCGCGCTCGTCGACGGTGATATCCTCGGTGAGTTCCTGCTCGAGGATCTTCGCGTGCTTTTCGGGAATCTCTACCCAGAGGTCGTCGCCCTCCTCGATCTGGCGGCCGACCGTCGGGCCGTCGATGGAGACGGCCATGCGCTCGCCGGTCATGGCTTCGTCGACGTCCTCGCCCTCGTCCTGGATGGTCTTGAGGTGGCCGACCCGTTTCGGCTCGTTGCCGTCCCACTTCACGACGTTGACGTTCCGGCGGAGCGACCCCGAGAGGATCTCGACGCCGACGACGGCGGGGTCGGACTGCCGGAAAGTGTGGTCCTGGAGGATGCGGAACTTCGCCGGGCGGGTGATGTTCTCTAAGATCTGTTCCTGTTGAGCCTCCTCGATGGCGGTGACGTGGTCGTCGTACTCCTCGATGAGCTGGTAGATGACGTCGTTCTCGAACAGTTCGACGCCCTCTTGCTCGGCGAGTTTTCGGGCGTCGTCGAGCACCTCGACGGAGAACGCGAGGATGGCCTGGTGGGTCGGCTCGTTGGCCGTCTCGGCGACGCGGATGTCTCGCGGGGCGACGGCACCGACCTCGGCGCGCATGATAGGAATCTCCTCTTCGGCGAGCGTACTGGAGATGGCCTCCAGCGACCCGAGCGTGTCGGCTTTGACGACGACGCCCTCCTCCTGGGTCGTCACCTCGATTTCGGCGAGTTCCTCCTCGACCTCGGCGATGACCTCGGTTCGGTCGCGGTCACGGATGACGCGGATGGGCGCGCCGGCGATGGCGTCGTCCAGGTCCGGCGCGGCGATCTTCACGCCGTCGGCGGCGGCGACCTCGTCGACCTGCTCGAACTGCTTCTCGGTGCGAATCTCCGCCAGGGGCCGCGGGCGAAGCAGCGCGCGGACGTCGGTGACGATGGGGCCCTGCAGACCGCCGACGACGATGGTGTCGTCCTTCCGGATGGTGCCGTCGTAGATGATGGCGTCGAGCGTCGCGCCGAAGCCCTGCGTGTCCTTGACTTCGAGGACGGTGCCGACGCCGGGGCCGGCGGCGTCGATCTCCATCTCTTCTTTCATGTAGCGCTGGGAAAGGCCCATCTGGACCGTCAGCAGGTCCGGGACGCCCTCGCCCGTCTCGGCGGAGACGGGGACGACGCCGATGTTGTTCTGGAAGTTCTGGACCCGCCAGTACATGTCCGCCGAGAACCCGTTGTCAGAGAGCTCGCCGATTATCTCGTACAGTTTCTGGTTCAGGTCGTCCTGCACGCGCTGGGACTGTTTCTCCATCGTCTGCTGGATGGGCTGGCCCTCGTTGGGGTTCCAGCCCGGAATCGTGTCCACCTTGTTCGCAGCGACGATGAACGGCGTCTGCGTGCGTTTGAGGATGTCGATGGCCTCCAGCGTCTGGGGCTGGAAGCCGTCGTTGACGTCGACGACGAGGATGGCGATGTCGGCCAGCGCCCCGCCGCGTGAGCGCAGCGTCGAGAAGGAGTGGTGGCCCGGCGTGTCGATGAACAACAGGCCCGGCAGGTCGAAGTCCGTCGGGTCGACGAGCTCGCCCGCTATCTCGGAGATGACCGAAAGCGGAACCGCCGTGGCCCCGATGTGCTGGGTGATGGCGCCGGACTCCCCGGCGGTGACGGCCGACCCCCGGATGCGGTCGAGCAGGCTCGTCTTCCCGTGGTCGACGTGTCCCAGGACGGCGACGATGGGCGTCCTGAGGGTCGCGGCGTCCGTCTCTGGTGTGGCGTCGGTGTCAGACATAGATGGCTCCAGAAGTTGTGTTGAGGAAGTTGGCGGTGCCAGTTAAGTTCATCGTCATCGGCTGCAACCGCGTTACTCGGTGACGGTGAACGACCCGGCCATCCCCAGGCTCTGGTGGGGCCGACAGACGTAGGCGTACTCGCCGGCTGTCTCGAAAGTCGCTGCGTACGTGTGGCCGGTCTCGAACGTCTGACTGCCGCCCGGCGTCCCCGTCCAGTCGCTGCCGTCGGGCGTCGACGTCGGCTTGACGTTGTGGTTGCTGCTCGCCCACTCCCACAGGACGGTACTCCCGACGGGGACCGAGAACGTCTCGGGTTCGAAGACGAAGTCGCCGGGGCCGACCGCGACCCGCTGGGCGGCGTCGACTGTCTCGGTGGCTGTCGGCGTCGCAGTCGGCGTCTCCGTGGCGGTCGCTGCGGGCGTCGCGGTCTCGGTCGCCGTGGGCGTCGCTGTCTCGGTGGCCGTCGGTCGGTCCGTTTGGGTGTCTGCCCCGCCGTCCCCGCCGTCTTCACCACTCCCACCGTCTCCACCACAGCCGGCGATCACGCCGGTGAGTCCCGCAGACAGCGCGGCCAGGAAGTGCCGTCGGTCGTCGTTCATACCCACCCTCGGGTCCGGCGGCGCTTAACCCTGGGGCTGACGCCCGTCTGACGGCCCGTGGCGTTTATGTAACCAGACTCGGAAAGAGGGATATGGCAGAGATACTCGCCGAGAACCTCTCGGGGAAGGACGTGATGGGCGCAGACGGTGCCGAACTCGGTAGCCTCTACAACATCACGATGGACCTCTCCTCGGGTGCGCTGAAGAACCTCGTCATCGACCCCGCAGAGACGCTTCGCAACACCGACTTCGAGTACAGCGACCAGGGACGGCTCATCGTCCCCGTCGGACAGGTCCGCGCGGTCAAGGACCACATGATAATCGAACGCTAGATGTACGTCCTCGATTCGTCGGCCTTCATCAACGAGTACCACACCGACGAGCAGATCGCGTCGATACCGCTCGTCCGCGAGGAACTGGAGGGCGAGGCGTCGTTCCGGTTCGACGCGCTCGAAGGGGCCGGGATGCACCTCCACATCCCCGAGGAGAACACCGTCGAGCGCATCGAACGCGCGGCCCGCGAGACGGGCGACCTCGCCGAGCTCTCCGAGACCGACATCCGACTCGTCGCGGCGGCGTTCGAGCTCGACAGCCGACTCGTCACGGACGACTACGCGATGCAGAACGTCGCCGAGAAGCTCGACGTGCGCGTTGAGGTCATCGACCGCGAGGGAATCACCGAGCAGCGCGACTGGCGGTTCCAGTGTCAGGGGTGTGGTCGCGAGTTCGACGAGAACCACGACCGCTGTCCCATCTGTGGCAGTTCCCTCTCGCGGAAGAACCCGGCCTAGAGCGGTCGCTCCTCGAGCGATTCGAGCCCCAGGTCGACGAGCTGCTGGAGCACCTCGTCTTCGGTGATACCGTACCGGCGCGCCAGCATCTCCACCGCCTGGGCCTGGTCGTCGTCACAGACGACCGTGAACCGGGTAGCCATGCCCCACGGTAGACTGACTGCCCGCTTAAACACCCGTCAGACGGCCGTCATGCGAGGGCGCAGCGTCAGAACGGGATGTCGACGCCGATGGCCGAGAGATACTGTATCAGGAACAGGGTCGCGTTCCAGGCACCGTGGGCCAGTGCGGGGACCAGGATGGTCTCGGTGTACTCGTACAGCACACCGAGAATCAGGCCGAGCGACCCGGTGAGAAACACCATCGTCCAGGCGTCGCCCGACGAGAGGGCGAAGACGTGCCCGAGGCCAAAGAGGAGGCTCGCGAGGACGACTCCGGGGAGGACGCCGAACGAGCGACGCATCAGCCCCTGGACGACGCCGCGGAAGACGAGCTCCTCGGCCGGGCCGACCACCAGCAAGGAGAGGGGGATGAGATACAGGAACAGCTCCGGGTTGCCCTGCCCGGTGGTGATAATCTGGTTGGTCGCGACGGTCGTCGAGACGCCGAACACCGACTCCAGCGCCGAGATGATGGCGTTCAGTGCGGCCCCGACGGCGATGGCCCCGGTGAACAGGACGGCGACGCCGCCGACGACCCAGCCCACGTCGGTCAGTCGCGGCGAGCGGAGGTGGAGCAGTGGCTCGTCCTGGCGGAGCCTGAGAGCCCAGAGCGCAGTCACGACGAACCCGGCGAAGAAGGAGGCGTTGACGACGACGTAGAGCGCCGGCGACTGCCGGAGCGCCGCCTGTGATGGGGAGCCGAGTATCGCGACGAAGATGCTCTGAAAGATGGCCCCCAGCAGGAACGCCCCCGCGACGACGGCCAGGGCGCGGACCACGTTGACGACCAGCAGCTCCCTCTCAGCGACCTCGACGTACGGGCGAGTGAGCGCCATACAGTGTGACATAGCGTATGGTGCCGACGTTCAAGACCCCACCGATTACTCGACTCCCCTCTAAACTGTTCAGTCGATGCGGTAGGAGGTCCGCTCGGCGACGGTCCGCGTCTCCTCGGTCTCGACGCCGCGAATCAACCCCCGGGTCGCGTTCTTCCCCCACTCGACGGCGGGCTGGGTGAACGTCTCGACGTCGGCCAGTTCGCCGACGAGGACGCAGGCGGCCTCCATCGCATAGAGCAACGCACCGACCTCCGCCGCGTCGAGGCGGTCGAGCTGGAGGTCGAGCGCCGGCCGGTCGGCTGCCGGGAGGCTGGCCACCGTCGCCTCGTACTCGGCGTCGATGAGTTCGCCCAGGTCGGTCCCCGAGAGGTATTCGAGCGAGTCGTGGTCTGGGTCCGGAATCTGGACGTCGGCCCGCTCGCCGGGGCGGACGAACGTGACCACCTTGTCGCCCGGGCCGGCGCGATACAGCTGCAACTGGGAGTGCTGGTCGGTCGCACCGAGGGCTCGCGCGGGCGTCTGGCCGCGACCCGCCTTCCCGAGGCTCTCGGCCCACAGCTGGGCGAACCACTCGGCGAACACCTCCAGGCGCTCGGCGTAGGGCATCATCGCGTTGACCGACGCCCCTTCCTCTTCCAGGGCGTAGGACACGGCACCGTAGGCGTACGCGGGCGAGTCGAACAGCGACGGTCCGAGGTCGGCGGCCACGCTCGCCCCGCCATCGAGGACGGCCTCGATGTCGAGACCGAGGATCGCCGGCGGGACCAGCCCGACCGACGAGAGCGCGGAGAAGCGCCCCGGGACGCCCTCGGGGACCGGCAGCGTGGGCAGGTCGTGGGCGTCGGCGAGTTCGCGAAGCGGACCCGCCTCGCCCGTCGTCACGACGATGCGGTCGGTCCAGTCCACGTCGGCCCGCTCGTAGGCCTCGCGGACGACCAGGAAGTTCGCCAGCGTCTCGGCCGTCGTCCCCGAGCGCGAGACGACGTTGATAGCCGTGTCGGCGAGCGGCAGGTCAGCCAGCGTCCGCTCGACGTGTTCCGGGTCGACGTTGTCGAGGACGACGTGGCGCTCCGGTTCCTCGGCGAGTGCGGCCGTGATGGCTTTCGCCCCGAGCGCGGACCCGCCGATGCCGACGGTGAGGACGTGTCCCATCTCGGAGACGGGGTCGACGGCCGCGCGAATCGCGTCTGTGTCGGTGGTCTCGGGCAGGTTCAGCGAGGCGTAGCCGAACTCGTCGTCGGCCATCCCCGCCGCGATGCGTTCGTGGGCCGAGGCGACCCGGTCGTCGAGCCGTTCCAGGTCGGCCTCGTCGATTCCGGGGTCCGTCGCCGCCAGTGCAGGACCGATGTCGAGGTGCATGTGCGAGGACTCTCGTGCCGCCCACAAATACTGTTGGCACGCGACCGGACCGTGCCCCACGGTGACGCGACCCACGACGAAACACGGCGTTTATTCACCTCGTCGCCCCTAGCCCACGTGATGACAGACACGCCGGCGGAGACCGGGACCGACGCCGTGCCGGAGCCGTACAACGGCCTCCCGGGCGCGTTCCCCTACGCGTTCCGGGCCAGCGAGTCGTTGCTGTTCAAGGGGTACGTCGCGCTCGCCGTCCTCCTCTCGCTTTCCATCGGACTGGGCTTCGTCCTCGGGCTGGTCGTGCTGTTCGGGCAGTCGGCCGCCGTCGCCGGCGGGACGTTCACGTTCTCGCGGGCCTTCTTCGTCTTCGTCGGCGCGCTCGTCGTCGCGCCGCTGCTCGCGCCCGTCCTGCTCGTCGCCCGCCGTCACCGCCGGACCGGGTCGTCGCTCCGCTACGACCGCGCGCTCGCACTCTCGGCGCTGGTGTTCGTCGCGTCGCTGTACGTCGGCCTCGTCGTGTCGGTGCCGCCGGACCTCCAGGAACCGACCGGCAGCGCCGTCATCGGTCTGCTCTACGCGCTCCCGCAGCTGGCGGGCCTCGCCCCGCCGCTGCTCGCCGTCGGGCTGATGTACGCCGTCCACCGCCGCCTCCGGCGCGACGTAGACGAGTAGGCACCGAGTGGCCCGGGCGAGGTTCGAAACCCCGAAGAAGGCTCGCCGACTATCGGACGCTATGACAACCAAGGAGGGGACCTTTCTCGTCGTCCACGCCGAGGCAGCGACGGTGACGCTGCGAGACGTCGCCGACTCGCAGGTGCTGACCCTCTTGGACAACCCCGGGGTCGAAGCCGGCGAGGTCGTCGACGCCACCGTCGAGGCCGAACCGCCGATGGAGGTGACCTACACGGCCGAGATACGCGAACAGCGGACCATCCCGGTCGAACGGGTCGACCTCGAACCGACGGCCCAGACCAAGTCGCTCGCGGCCGACCAGCCCGTCGGCGAACTGACCACCCGCGAGCGCGCCGGCGAGGGCGAGATTCACGTCCTCACCGTCGCCGACGAACAGACCGACGCCGCCGCCGAGGACGTCGTCGAAGACGAGGCGACGGTGACGCGGGCCGCCCGCCTGGGCGTCGACCGCGTCGAGGTCCGGACCGCCGCCGGCGTCGTCAGCGTCCGGTACCTCCCCGACTGAGCGGGGTCCGGCCTCGGCCGAGCGGGATTGAGAAGGCTTATTCGGAGTCGTACCACACCGTCGCGCATGGTCGAGTACGAGGTCCCGGAGGTCGATTACACCCAGTACACGAACCGCCAGCTGGTGGCGATACCGCTGGCGGTGCTGGTGCTGGCGCTCGCGGTCATCGGTGGCTGGTGGGTCGTGACCGGCGCCCCGGTCACCTATGGCATCGACTTCACTGGCGGGTCGGAGATTACGGTGGAGACGACGCTGTCACAGGAAGAGATTCGCGCCACCTTCGACGAGCCCGTCTCGTCCGTTCAGGGCATCGAACAGGCCGAGAACCGCTACATCATCACGTTCGAGTCGTCTGACATCGACGACATCCGCGACAGCGCCGAGGCGGCCGACGGGATGACCGTGCTGGGCAGCGGGTCGACCTCGCCCATCTTCGGCGAGGAGAACCGGCGGCTCGCGGTACTCGGCCTCGCCGTCGCCTTCGGCGGCATGAGTCTGCTCGCGTTCGTCTTCTTCCGGACCTTCGTCCCGAGCATCGCCATCGTCATCTCGGCGTTCTCGGACATCGTGATCCCCCTCGCTGTGATGAACGTACTGGGGATCAAACTCTCGCTTGGTATCGTCGCCGCGCTCCTGATGCTCATCGGGTATAGCGTGGACTCGGACATCCTGCTGAACAACCACGTGCTCCGCCGGTCGGGCGGCTTCTACGAGTCGACATACCGCGCGATGCGGACCGGGGTGACGATGACAGTCACGTCCATCGCCGCGATGGCCGTGATGGCCGTCACCGCGACACTGTTCGGTATCGACCTGATGGCCGACATCGGCCTCGTGCTCGTCCTCGGACTCTCCGCGGACCTGATGAACACCTACATGCTCAACGTCACGCTGCTTCGCTGGTACAAGTACGAGGGGGTGAACCGATGAGCGCGCTCCGCGAGAACTGGCGCATCGCGCTGCTGGTCGTCCTCCTGCTCGTGAGCGCCGTCGCGCTGTTCGTCCCCGGCACGCCGCCCGGCGCGACGCCCGACGAGGGGGCGGCCGCCGAGGGACAGCTGACCAACCTCCAGTTCGGTATCCAGCTCAGCGGCGGGACCCGCATCCGCGCGCCCGTCGTCGGCATGACCGCGGAGGGCGTGGCCGTCGGCTTCCAAGACGAATCGGACGTGACCGAAGCCGTCGCCGCCGACCTCGGCGTCGACCCCATCGACGTCCGTGCCTCGAACGAGACACAGACCGTCGAGGTGTTCGCGCGGAACGTCACCGAGTCAGAGTTCCGGGCCGCACTGGAAGCGGAGGGCTACCAGCCGGAGACGATACGCGACGGCGTCACCGACGAGACCCGAAGCCAGGTGGTCGACAGCGTCCAGCGCCGCATCACCGAGTCGGCGCTCAGCGGCGGGTCAGTCCAGGAAGTCGCGGTGCCCGGCGGCCAGACGTTCATCAGCATCACCGCGCCCGACCGTGACCGCGGCGAGCTCGTCAGTATCCTCGAGGAGCGGGGTGTCGTCCGCGTCTACGCCGTCTATCCCGTCGAGAACGGCAGCCACGTCCGCGAGCAGGTGCTCGACCAGGACGAGTTCGCCGGCATCGGGACCGCCCGCGAGAGCGACTCGGGGCCGGGCGTCCCGGTCACTGTCGAGGAGAGCGCCGCCGAAGAATTCGCCACCACGATGGCGACGAACGGCTTCGACAGCCAGACCGTCTGTAACCCGAACAACTACAACCACAGTAACCCGAGCAGCCTCAACGGAAACGAACGCTGTATCGTCGCGACGCTGAACGGCGAGCCGGTCTTCGTCGCGCCGGTCACGCAGGGCCTCGGCGAGTCTTTCGCCAACGGTGACTTCGTCAACGACCCGACGTTCGTGATGTCGACGAGTTCGATGGAGGAGGCCCGCGAGGTCGAACTCAGCCTGAAGTCCGGCCGCCTGCCCGCGCCGCTGGACTTCGAGAACGACGACAGCCTCTCGCTGGACCCCGCGCTCGCGGAGGGCTTCCAGCAGAACTCGCTGATCACGGGTATCCTGGCGGTCATCGCGGTCAGCATCGTGGTGTACGTCCGCTACGGGCGCATTGAGGTCGCGGCCCCGATGGTCGTCACCGCGCTCTCCGAGGTGTTCCTGTTGCTCGGCTTCGTCTCGTTCGTCCAGTACCCACTCAACCTCTCACACCTGGCCGGGTTCATCGCCGTCATCGGGACGGGGGTGGACGACCTCATCATCATCGGCGACGAGATCCTCCAGCAAGGGGAGGTCCGGACCGGGCGCGTCTTCGAGAGCCGCTTCCGCAAGGCGTTCTGGGTCATCGGCGCGGCCGCGGCGACGACCATCGTCGCGATGAGTCCACTGGTGGCGCTCCCCCTAGGTGACCTCTCCGGGTTCGCCATCATCACCATCGTCGGCGTCCTCCTCGGGGTGCTGGTCACCCGGCCGGCCTACGGGGACATCCTCCGGAACCTCGTGCTGGACGAGGACTGAGCCGAAGCCGGGGGTTCCGCGTTCGTGTCAATCAGTCCAAAATATTGATAGAATGATTTATTATCCCTGCCGTCCTATATTCACTTCCCGCTGGAACGCGGGGACACACTGGACGACGCATCTCAGACCATCCGTACAGGAGGAGACGGGATGCGTTGGGGGCAACAACCAAGCGATCCGTAACAGGATTCCGAGGTTAACGCTCTGAAGCAGAACCGCCACAGCCCACAACCGCTCCGGCCGGCCGGAACGGTGTGAAGGCCAAGTACCGGACGTCGTGTGAACGGCGCTCGGGAACCTGGTACGCCGCCAAGGCTGGTGAGAGCCCAGCTAAAGCCCGTCAAACGGCAACGCCGGTGGAAGCCCGGCTGAACGGTGGCACACGTGCCAGCAGGGCCGAACGGGTTGTCGAAAACATCTGCCGTCCAGGTCCAAACCGCTTCCGCGGATTCTTCGATTCACTTCCTTCGCCGACGGCGCTCAGAAGTCGCCTAGCGACGACTGCTCGGCAGCGGCGAGCACGTCCGCACACGTCGACCACGAGGTCCGGGCGCAGTCCGGCAGCGTCCCGTGTTCGGCGACGTAGTCGGCCAAAAAGTCGCGGGTCGTGGGGTCGCTCGGATAGCCGGACCCAACCGAACCGTGTGCCTCGGCCAGCCCGTCGACGTGTGCGTCGCGGGCCACTTTCGCGACGATGGACGCCGCCCCCACTAGCGGGTCCGTCTCGTCGGCGCCGTGTTCTGCCCGAATCTCGACCGACACGTCGAGCCGGTCGGCCACACGCCGACCGAACCGTGAGGCGTCGGTGTCACCGGCGTCGACCATACCCGCGAGCCCCTCGGTCGCGACCCCACCGAGCGCTTCGCCGTGGGCGTCGACGGTCAACGTGTTCATGTCCGTCTCGGGGTCATCGATGCGCGCGACCGGAATTTCTGCGACGGCGACGGCGTCGGCTGTCGCTCGAACCGCCCGGTCCAGCTCCTCGCGGCGCGCCGGCGCGATACCCTTCGAGTCGCCCACGCCCTCGGGGAGCGCCGCGGGGTCGGCCCTGACCGCGGCGGCGAACATCGACCCGAGGACGGGGCCCTTGCCGGCCTCGTCGACGCCGAATCGCATGGCTGGTCGGTTCGAGGGCGGGAAAATAGTCGTTGCGGTGGCGTGCACCGAACTGTCGTTGGTGACGACGGTTCAGTACGTCTCGATATCTACTCCCAACCGTTCGAAGTCGTCTACGTTGCGCGTGAGAACCGGTTCTTCGACGATGTCTGCGGTCGCAGCAATGATGACGTCCCCATCGCCGATTGCGTTCCCATCGTTCATCAGTTCCCCAGCGAGGCGGCCAGCCTTCTGCATAACTGCAGTATCAGCGGAGTGTGTCGGTTTCGAGTCGAGCACGGATTCGACCTTCTCCTGTTCGGCTTCTGATTCCATCGCCCTTGCCACCCCGTAGTAGAGTTCGAAGACCGTCATCGTCGAGAGACGCTGTTGAACGAGGTCTTTTTCCAGTTCTCTCGCCTTCTCGACGGCAGCCTCGTCCCCGTTCATCAAGTCGATTAAAAACGAGGTATCCAGAAGCACGTTACACCCGCCTCAGGTCCCCTGCAGTTTCTTCCAGTTCCTCATTCCGTCGTTCTCGACGTTCCTCGACGGCGTCCCTGAGCGCGTCGGCTTCCTCGTCGCTGAGAATTCCAGCGAGTTCGAGAAGTGACCGTTCACCCGCGAGTCGCAAAACCACGTCCGAGAACGTCTCGTCGTCCCGTTTATGCGCGGCGAGACGCTCGTACGCGTCTTCGGAGAGGCGGATGCTCTTCGACATGTGCATACAGTTGTATGCAGACGAGGGAATAACTTTCGCCGCTCACTCCAGCAGGAACTGCGCCTTGTCGAACGGTTCGTCCTCGCCTTCGACGTCGACGACGTCCAGCGCGGTCACCTCGGCCCCGACGCCGAGGAGTCCGGCCAGACTCGGCTCCGTCCGTCCCTCGTCACTGGAGACGAGTTCCTTCACGTAGAGGCCGCCAGCGCCGTGGATGCGGAGGTCGGCGTGGCGGTCGTCAAGGAGTTCACCGGACGCGTCGTAGACCTCGCGCGTCCGTGTGAGGTCGGCCCGACGGTGGGCGACGCGCTGGGGTGTCTCCTGGTGGATGGTCGCGCCGGTGAGCTCCGAGAACGCGGCCTGCAGGTCGTCGGCCGCCACCGGTGCGTCGAACTCGACGTCCATCCGGTAGGTCTTCGATGCCTCCAGTTCCTTCACGCGCTCGACCATCTCGTAGGTCGCGAGGCGCAGGCCCTCGACCTCGACCTTCCCGTCGGCGAAGTCGTTGACGTCGCGCTCCAGCTGGTCGGTATCCACGTCGCGGACCCGGGGTTCGTCGACCTCGATGACGAAGGGGCGGCCGGATTCGAGCATCAGCGCGTCGACGTCCTCGCGGCCCGCGCCGTGGAACGTCGCGCTCTCGCCGTCCATCGCCTCCAGGACGACGGGAGCCGAGAGCTGCTCGACGCTCTCGTCGTAGCGGTAGCCGCTGCCGTCACACCCCTCGCAGGGCTCGCCCTGCCACATACCGGTGCCGTTGCAGTCGTTACAGGGCCACTTCGTCTGGGGGATGTCCCGCTCGAGCTTCCGGTAGCGGCCGTAGACGAACGCGGAGTTGACCTGCACGTCGACCTCGTCGGTCGCCAGGTCGAGCGTGAACTGGACGTCCGGGCGACCGAAATCTACCTCCGCGCCGGTGCGCTGGCCGATGCGCTTGCCGACCTCGCGGTTGAACTCCGTCTTCAGCGCCTCGCCGGCGTCCTCCTCGAGGCCGACGTCCTCGCGGAGCAAGGCGTCGTTCTCCTCTAAGAGCGGCGGGACGCGCGTCCCGACCTGGTAAGTCGCGAAGTCGTAGCCGCGGGCGGCGGTGGCGGCCTGTTCGGCCCACCAGTCGACGCGGTCGGTTTCCGTCTCGCAGACCCAGCAGTCCTCGTCGGGTTCGAAGGGGTCGTCGGCTTCCAGGGCGAGCGTTACCCGGAGGGCGTGGCCCCGTTCGGCGTTCGCGAGGCCGAAACTGCGGTCGGCGAAGAGGCGACCCAGACAGGAGTCACAGAGCGGCCCGGTCTCCAGCGCGGCACGGGCGTCCTCGAGTATCGTCATTGTCGGGGTGATGCGGCGGGTCCGTAACTGCGTTTCGACCTCCTGTGGACTTGCACTGGTTGCGGTAGGACCTCCGCGTCCGTTCACACACCCGACCACGACTTTTTGTACCGACCCTCCCGAATCGGACGCTATGACCGACCCGGAGTACCCCATCGACGACCTCGACCGGCGTATCATCTACGCCCTGCAGCAGGACGCTCGGCACACCTCCGCCAGTGAAATCGCGGAGTCGCTCGACGTCTCGGCCCGCACCGTCCGGAACCGCATCTCGAAACTGGAGGAAGCCGACGTCATCCGCGGGTACGACGTCGACGTCGACTACGAGGCCGCCGGCTACCAGCTACATACACTCATCGTCTGTACCGCCCCGATTCACGAACGCGAGGAGATCGCACAGCGTGCCCTCGACGTGGAGGGCGTCGTCGCCATCCGGGAGGTCATGACCGGTGCGGACAACGTCCACGTCGAAGTGGTCGGCACCGACGGGAACGACCTCAGCCGCATCGGTCGGGACCTCAACGACATCGGGCTCGAAGTGGTCGACGAAGACCTCATCCGCAACGAGTACACGCGGCCGTTCCACCTCTTCGGCGTCGACGAAGTGAGGAGCGCGACCGAACAGTCTTGATTCCGCCGACCTGATATTCTAGGTGTTTTAATTCCGATGCGGAATAATAACTATAGATTTATCCGCATTCGGAACTGAGTTCGAAATGGAGGCGATGTGTGACGAGACCGGCAGGTCCCTCGACGCAGTCGGTCCGCCCGACCCTGTGTCGGCGACTCGCGTGCCACTCACACCCGCTCGCCGCCGACCCTCATCCCATGACGCTTCGAACATCCCTTCGAGACGCACTCGCTCGCACTGCAGGACCGCCCCGACTCGCCGTCGTCAGCGATTGGCACGTCGGCGCTGCGCTCGCCACCGCGTACGATAGCGTCGACGTCCGTCTCGTCACTGACCACGCGGGTGTCGCCGGGCAGGTGCCCGACGGCGTTCGGGTGACAGTCGGTGACCTGACCGCGGTCGATACCTTACAGGGTGCGACAGACGCCGCCGCTGCAGTCGTTGCACTGCGGTCTGACCGGCGGGCACTCCTGGTGACGCAGTTGCTCCGGACGCAGTTCGATATCGACTCCGTCGTCGTCCTCCTCAACGACCCACAGCGCCGCGATGCCATCGCGGACCTCGCTTCGGCGGTCGTCTGCGGGTCGACCTGCCTCGCTACTGAACTGCAGCGCACGGTCGAAACGACGCTCGGCGAAGCCGAATCCGTCTGACGATGACGAAGGACCTCGAACGAGACCTCGGTCTCCCGTCCGTACTCGCCATCAGCATCGGTGCGATGATCGGGAGCGGCATCTTCATCCTGCCGGCACTCGCGCTCGAAATCGCCGGTCCAGCTGTCATTCTCGCGTACGCACTCGCGGGCCTGCTGGTCGTTCCGGCCGCCCTCTCGAAATCGGAGATGGCGACTGCGATGCCCGAGGCAGGTGGGACGTACATCTACATCGAACGCGGGATGGGGCCGTTGCTCGGAACCGTCGCCGGGGTCGGGACGTGGTTCTCGCTGTCGTTCAAGGGCGCGCTCGCGCTCGTCGGCGGCGTCCCGTACCTGCTCTTGCTGTTCGACCTGCCGCTGAAACCCGTCGCGCTGGGTCTGGCGGCGGTGTTGATACTGGTGAACCTGTTCGGCGCGAAACAGACGGGGCGACTCCAGGTCGCCATCGTCGTCGTCATGCTGGCGGCGCTCGGCTGGTTCGCCGCCGGAAGCGCGACCAGCGTGCAGTCGGCCAACTACGTCGACTTCTTCGACGCCGGCGTCGGTGGCCTGCTCGCGGCGACCGGGCTGGTCTTCGTGTCCTACGCAGGCGTCACGAAGGTCGCGAGCGTCGCCGAAGAGGTCGAAGACCCCGGCCGGAACATCCCGCTCGGCATCCTCGGGTCGCTGGCGTTCACGACCGTGCTGTACGTGGCAATCGTCGCCGTCCTGGTCGGGATAACGGACCCCGGCACCGTCGCCGGGTCGCTGACCCCGGTCGCCGTCGCCGCGGAGGTGACGCTCGGACAGGCCGGGGTCGTCGCCGTCATCCTCGCAGCCATCCTCGCGCTCATCTCGACGGCCAACGCCGGTATCCTCTCCTCGTCGCGCTATCCGTTCGCGATGAGTCGGGACAACCTGGCGCCGCCGTCGCTCTCGTCGGTCAGCGAGCGGTTCGGAACCCCGGTGACCTCGATCACCCTCACGGGTGCAGTGTTGCTCGTGCTCATCGCGTTCGTTCCGATTCTGGAGATCGCGAAACTCGCCAGCGCCTTCCAGATTATGGTGTTCGGACTCATCAACGTGGCGCTCGTCGCGTTCCGCGAGGGGAGCGCGGAGTACGAGCCCGAGTTCACGTCCCCGCTGTACCCGTGGGTGCAGATCTTCGGGGCCGTCACCGGCGTGGCGCTGCTGACGCAGATGGGGACCGTCGCCCTGGCCGGTGCCGCGCTCATCACGCTTGGCAGCGTCGTCTGGTACGTGCTCTACGTCCGCCCGCGCGTCCGCCGGGAGGGCGTCGCGACGGACGCGATCCGGCGGCAGGTCGGCCGGAGTGCGCTCACCGACATCGAGTCCGGGCCCGCGGACGCGACCCGCGAGGTGCTCGTCGCGCTCACGAAAGACGTAGACGAGCGACGCGAGCGCGCGCTCGTCGGCCTCGCTGCGGACGTCGTCCGGGGTGACGACGGCCAGGTCGTAGTCGTGCGCTTCGAGGAGATACCCGACCAGGCGCCGCTGACCGAGAACGCGACCGTCCAGTCGTCCTCTGACATCGCGTTCGAGACGCGGGCGGCGACGCTCGCAGCCGAGTTCGACGTCGACGTCGAGGCCGACGAGATCGTCAGTCACGACACGAAACACGCCATCGTCAACTTCGCCGAACACAGGGGCGTGGACGCGATACTGGCCGAACACGAACCGCTCCGGCTGCGCTCGCGGCTGTTCGGCGACCCGATCGACTGGGTCGTCAGACACGCGCCGTGTGACGTCCTCCTCGTCGACAATCTCGGCTACGAGCGAGCGGAACAGATCGCGCTCACGGGCGACGGCGGGCCGTATCCACCGCTGGCGGTGAACATCGCGGAGTCGGTCGCCAGTGCCAACGGCGGTGGAATCTCGCTGTGGGAGGTGGCCGACCACGACCGCACCGACCGCCACGCACGGACGCGGGACGACTACCAGTCCGACCTCACCGAGCTGCTCTCGGTTCCGGTTCGAACCGAGTCGGTCAGGACCGACGGCGGACAGCTCCGGCGCACCGACCTGCTCGTCCGTCGCGGGGCCGACCACCGACTGCGACACGTGTTGTTCGACGACCGGCCGACGATTCCGAATCCGGGGTGTACGACCGTCACGGTCTATCCCCACGAGTCGCTCCGCCCGCCGTTCTCGCGCCGACTGCTCGAACGGGCGTTCTTCTAACCGTTCGACGAACGACCGGGGCGTGGTGCACCACCGCCGGGTCAGGTCTCGTCGCGGCCGGCGTCGGTCGGTACTTCGGTCGACTCACGTCCGAACAGGTCACCGGGCACGTCGGCCACCGAAAGCGAGACGTCGCGCTGCGGGAAGGGAATCTCGACGCCCTCGGCCTGGAACCGGTGGTAGATTTCACTGTTGAGCTTGTGGGTCGCGCGCGCTGTCAACGCCGGGTTCGACACCCAGCACAGCAACTCGAAGTTCAGCGACGACCCGCCGAACTCGCGGAACCGGACGCGTGGCTTCGGTCGTTCGATGACCAGGTCCTCGTACTCGGCGACGTCCAACAGAATCGCTTCGACCTGGTCGATGTCGCTCCCGTAGGCGACACCGATGGGCACGCGGATGCGGCGCTTTCGCTTCGGCGTCGACTCGTTGACGATGGCGGCGCTGTTCAGCGTCGCGTTCGGGACGGTGACGAGGATGTCGTCGCGAGTCCGGATGACCGTCGAGCGGACAGAGATGTCCTCGACGCGGCCCCGTTCACCAGTCTCGAGGACGACGAAGTCGCCGACCTTGTAGGTGCCATCGAGGTACAGCGACAGCGACCCGAAGAAGTTCGCGAGCGTGTCGCGGGCGGCCAGGCCGACGATGATACCGATGACGCCGGCCGACGCCAGCAGCGGCGTGACGTCGATGTCCCAGAGGACGAGCAGCAGGAAGATGCCGAGCCCGGAGACCAGCGCGCTCCAGACGTTCTGGAGGATGGGGACGACCTGCCGGTCGATGTAGCGGCTGTCGGTGATGCGACTCGAGACCCGCCGGCCGGTCCGGATGAGCAGGAGCATCCAGACGACGATGACGACCGACAGCGTCCCCGCTTCGAGCGGGACGGCGACGTCCGGCGACACCTCGTACACCTGCGTCCCGGCGTACAGGCCGCCGACCGCGAGCGTGAGATACAGGCCGGTGTGGACCGCCCGCAGGACGATGTCGTCGACCTCGCCGTCGATGCGCTCGGTCACCCGCCGCATGTACCGGTCGCCGAGGACGTTGACCAGTGCGGCGAGGAAGAGCCCGGAGACGACGAGCAGCGTGAACCCCTGCCAGACCGGCAGGGCCGCCAGCGCGTCGAGGAGAGCGCTATCCAGTTGCATATCAACTAATGAACACCACGGTATAAATACTGGACGCACCAGTGGCGAACGCCCCGGCCCGCTGGGAGTCCGGGGACGTCCGCGAAACCGAACCGCCTTTGTCCCCCAACCGACTGCACCGTGCATATGAACCCGATTCTGGTCGCCGTCGTGCTCGGAATCCTCCAGGGGGTGCTGGAGTGGATTCCGGTCTCCAGCGAGGGCGGGGTCGCCCTGGCGTCGACGGCGCTCACGGGCGTCTCGCCGGCCGCAGCGACCCGGCTCGCGCTCTTCTTGCACGCCGGAACGGCCATCTCGGCGGTCGTCTACTACCGACGCGAGGTCCGCGACATCGTCGACTCCGTCCGCGAGCTCTCGCGACGGCCGTTCGCCGACGAGACGGCCGACCTCTCTTTCATCGTCGTCGCGACGCTCGCGACCGGCGTCACGGGCCTGCCGGCGTACGCGCTGCTGGACGCCGCCGTATCCGAGCTCGAAGGGGGACTCTTCCTGGCGCTCGTCGGCGGCCTGCTCGTGGTCACCGGCCTCGTCCAGCGCTTCGCGGCGGCGCTCTCGCTGGGCGAGCGCGAGATTCCGAACTGGCTCGACGCCGTCTTCGTCGGCGTCCTCCAGGGGTTGGCCATCCTCCCCGGGATCTCGCGGTCGGGGACCACCGTCAGCGCGCTGCTCCTGCGGGGCCACGAGGGCGAGTCGTCCCTTCGCCTCTCCTTTCTGCTCTCCATCCCAGCCGCGCTGGCGGCGAACGCGCTCATTCTCGTCGACGACGGCGTGCCGGCCATCGAACCGGTCGGAGCGGTCGTCGCGCTTGCAGTCAGCGCCGTCGTCGGCTACCTGACCGTCGGCGCACTCGTTCGACTGGTCCGCCAGGTACCGTTCTGGGCGGTCTGTACGGTCTTCGGCGGCCTCGGCGTCGTCGGTGGCCTCCTCGTCGCGCTCTAAGAACACGATGGAAGTTATATATCGTCCGGCGACAACTCTCCCGTAGTTGCGGCCATGAGTGGTGACGAACAGAAGGTCGTTGACGCGTCCGGCGACGTCCAGTACGTCGTCCGGAACGGCGACCCGGTCGCGGCCCCCCAGTGGCAATCCTGCCGCTTCGTCGTCACCAACAAGCGGCTCGTTCTGGCCACGAACGGCAACAAGCAACAGATACCGCACTCGAAGATATCCATCCCGAGCGACCCCGAGTCCGTCGTCCCCGACGGCCTCCCGAGCAACACGACGGTGCTGGAGATTGGAGACAACGTGCTCGTCGTCGACGCCGGGAACGTCGACGACTTCCAGACGGCGTACTGTCGGGCGACGCTCCACGGCAAGGTCATCCTTGCACGGGACCCCGCGGTCGTCGGGGGCGTGGTCCAGGACGAGGCCGAGTGGACGAAAGCCCGGTTCAGACTCGACGACGACATGGTCCGCCTGCAGTTCCCCGACGGCGGGTCGACGGCCTTCGAGGTGGCGGACGTCGGGACCATCGAGACCAGCGAGAGTACCGTCCTGGGCGAGCTCCGCCAGGTCATCGAGGTCGAACACACCGACGAGGAGGACCGTAGCGTCGAGACGCACCTCTCCGGCATGCCCCACCACACGAACGCCCTCGAGACGCTCTTCTCGCGGGTGGTCGACCAGCGCGAGGACGACTACGAGCTCACGGACCTAGAGAGCCAGGTGCTGATGGGGCTGTACTCCGGTGTCTCGCCGTTCGAGATGGCCGACTTCGTCGGCATCGGCCCGGACGAGGTCGAAGAGATCTACCAGAAACTGCTGGACGTCGGCGCCGTCGACAAGGTCCGGACCCGGACGGAGGTCTCGCTGAACGCGCAGGGGCGGAATATGGCGAGTGAAGCGATGAGTGAGCAGTAGCGAGGGACGCGACCGAAGGGAGCGACCCTCGAGAAGCGGAACGGCGACCGTCTCAGAGGGCTTCCTCGCCCTCGACGGCGACGCCGTAGTCCGTCTCGACGAGGGAGACGTCGGGGGGGAGCGACGACGGGGCGACGGGTGTCAGCTCCAGCATGTCGCCGTCCCGGGTCTCGACCCACTCCTTCTCGGAGTCCTCGTCCCAGTTGATGGGGGTCCATTCGCCCGCCTCCAGGCGGCGCCACAGTTCGAGGGGGCTGTAGTAGCGACCGGTGTCACTCCGGTAGATGGTGTCCGAAGAGTTCATACGAGGGAGAAAGACCGCCCCGGTTGTATCGGGTGTGCCTAGTTACGTTAACTGAGGCGATGAGCCGGCCGTCGCGTCACTCGTCTCCGCCCGCCGTCACCGCATCGAGGGTCCAGAAGAACCCGTAGTACGCGACGATGCCGCCCAGCAGCGTGAGGTAGTAGAGCCACTGCGGCGCGCCCATGAGGACGTCGAGGACGACGGTGACGACGGTCACCCACGCGATGGCGAACACCATGTCGACGACCATCCCCGAGCGGTGCTCCTGGATGTGCCGGCCGATGGCTTCGAGTCGGCTCACCGGTGCCCTCCGCAGTGGGTCGGCAGCATCGGCTCAGTCCTCGCCGTGTTCGTCGACGACCAGGACCGGTCGATGCGTCGAGCGCAGGACGCGTTCGGTGACGCTCCCGAGCAGCGCACGCTTGACGCCGGAGCGGCCGTGACTGCCCATGACGACGATGTCGATATCGTTGGCCTCGGCGTAGTCGGCGATGACCGAGTGGGGCCGACCGACGCGGACGTCTTCGACGACGTCGAGTCCGTGTTCGGCGGCCGCGTCGGCGACGGCGCCGGTGGCTGCGTTGGCCTTCTCCTCCAGCTCTTCCATGTCGCCGAAGTGGCCCTGGCGGATGCGGTCGACCTGCTCGGTACCGAGCCCGAGGTTGACCGCGTCGATGTCGACGACGTACAGCGCGTGGAGTGTGGCGTCGTACTTGCGGGCGAGGTCGATCGCGTGGTCGACCGCGACTTCCGCGACGTTGCTACCGTCCGTTGGGATGAGGATATGGTCGTACATTGTTAGTCGTCAGAGGGGGCGCCGCCGCTGCCACCGGAACTACTCACGATGTCTTCGGCGGACTGTTGCTGTCCCATCGGCTCGGGGCTGTGACACTGCCGGACCAGCTGCTTGGTCTCGAGGTCGGGTTCGGGCGTCAGCATCGAGACGACGATGGTGACGATGAACACGAGCGGCGTGCCGACCAGCGCCGCGCCGATCGGTGGGACGTACTGTGCGTAGATGGGGACGAGCGCACCACCCTCACCGGCCGCCGCGCCGAGGGCGCCGATGTAGTTGGGCAGCACGCTGTTGACGATGGAGCCGATCCAGAGGAGCAGGCCGACCGACATGCCGGCTAGCGCGCCCTGTCGGTTGGTGTTCTCCCACCAGAGCCCGAGGAAGAACATCGGGAACAGGACGGTGCCCGCGAGCGAGAACGCGTAGGCGACCAGTTCGCCGATGAGCGCCGGCGGGTTGAACGCGGTCACGGTGACCAGCGCACCGATGCCGATGATGGTCGCGCGACCGATGAGGATCTGCTGGCGCTGGGTCGCGTCGGGGTTGACGAGTTCGGTGTAGATGTCGTGGGCGACGGCCGACGAGGCAGTGATGAACAGCCCCGCAGTCGTCGCGATCGCCGCAGCCATCGCGCCGGCGGCGACGAGGCCGACGAACCACGACGGCAGGTTGGCGAACTGCGCGGCCAGGACGACGATGACGTCGCCTTCCGCCCCGGTCATCGCCTGCTCGCCCGTGAAGACGGCCTCGGGGGAGATGTCGTTGACCGACGCGAACAGGTCGACGCCGAAGGCCGCCATCGCGGGGGCGGCCCAGTACAGCAGGAGGATGAAGAACAGCCCCCAGACGGTCGACCAGCGGGCGGTCCGCTCGGACTCGACCGTGTAGAACCGCACCAGGACGTGCGGGAGACCACAGGTCCCGAAGATGAGCGAGAACGCCGTCGCGACCCACAGGTAGTAGGTGTTCCCGCCGGTGAACGGCTCGGAGAACTGTCGGCCGAGCTCGCTGAAGAGCGCGCCGTACTCGATCTGCGGGAGCACCGTCGAGTAGCCCTGCGTCCAGCCGACGACGTAGACGCCCGCGAGGAACGCGATGATGAGGATGACGTACTGGACGGCCATGTTCTTCGTCGCGCCCAGCATCCCCGACAGCGCCAGGTAGCCGACGGTGATGGTCATCATCACGACGATCATCGGGATGATGTCCAGACCGAAGACGTACTGGCCGACCAGGCCCATGCCGCGAGCCTGCCCGACGGAGTAGACGTACGCGATGAGCAGCGTCGTGAACGCGGCCAGCGCCCGTGCGGTGGGCGAGTTGAACCGGTCACCGACGAAGTCCGGTGCGGTGTACTTCCCGAAGCGGCGCATCTGGGCCGCCAGGAAGATGAGCAGGACGAAGTAGCCGGTCGTCCAGCCGACGATGAACGCCAGGCCGTAGAAGCCCGCGAGCGCGACTAGCCCGGCCAGCCCGAGATACGACGCGGCGGACATCCAGTTCGCACCGATGGCCATGCCGTTCTCGATGTTCCCGATGCCGCGGCCCGCGACCCACATGCCCTCGGTGTCGGCCACCTTGAAGAGATAGCCGATGACGAGGAACGAGGCCATCATCAGGAAGACGATGATGGCGGGCAGGAGCTTGAACGAGATGTCCAGCGCCTCCGCCTGCAGTGGCACCGTCATTCCGCGACCCCTCCGTCGGCCGCCGCAGTCTCACCGGTCGCGTCCTCGTCGTCCATTCCAGCCCCGGTCTGGCTGTGGTCGATGCCGTACTTCTGGTCGAGCTTGTCCCGCTGGCGGGCGTAGACCGCCGCGAGCACGAGCGCCCCGGTCGGGGCACCGAAGGCGACCAGGAAGTAGTGCAGCGGGAAGCCGAGGCCGGGGACAATCATCTGCATCGCTTCGGGGGCGACGGCCGTCGCCGTCACCGGACCGAAGACGATGAGCGCCCAGACGATGAACCCGGTCCACACGATCCTGAGGTGGTCGCGCATGAACGCGGTGCTGGGCTTGAGGATGTTCACCTCCCTGTCGAGGTAGTTGGTCTCTCTGTGTTGCTGTGCGGCCTGTGTCGTGCCACCGTCCGGAGCCAGCGATTCGTCTCCGGAATCGGTGTGCGAGTCAATATCTGTCATGTGTGCTTTGTGTCGTGTCGAATCGTGTCTGTGGTTCGTCCGATGAAACCGCAGTCCCGGGCGCGTTCAGTCGCCCCGGACCTTCGCCTCGATGTCCTCGACGACGTCGGGGTTGCGCAGCGTGCTGGTGTTACCCAGTTCGTCGCCGTTGGCGATGTCCTCGAGCAGGCGGCGCATGATCTTGCCCGACCGAGTCTTGGGCAGCTCGGGGGTGAAGATGACCTGCTCCGGCCGTGCGATGGGGCCGATGGCGTCCTCGACGCCCTCGATGATGCGGTCGCGCAACTCCTCGGTCTCGTCGTAGCCGTCTTCGGTGATGACGTAGGCGTACACCGCCTCGCCCTTTATCTCGTGGTTCCCTCCGACGACGGCCGCTTCCGCGACGCCCTCGACGCCGACGATGGCGCTCTCGATCTCCATGGTCCCGAGGCGGTGTCCCGAGACGTTCAGCACGTCGTCGACGCGGCCCAGCACGGTGATGTAGCCGTCGTCGTCGATCTTCGCGCCGTCCTCCGGGAAGTACACCCACTCGTCGCGGTCGGGGTTGGAGTACTCGTCCCAGTACTCGTCGATGAAGCGCTCGTCGTTCTTGTAGAGGGTGCGGAGCATCCCGGGCCACGGCTTGTTGACAACGAGATAGCCCGCCCGGCCGGCCTCGACCGGATCGCCACCGACGTCGACGATGTCGGCGCTGATACCCGGCAGGGGCGGTCCCGCGGAGCCGGGTTTCATGTCCCCGACGCCCGGCAGCGTCGTCAGCATCATGCCGCCCGTCTCGGTCTGCCACCAGGTGTCGACCACGGGACACTCCTCGCGGCCGATGTGCTTGTAGTACCACTTCCAGGCCCGCGGGTTGATGGGTTCGCCGACCGTGCCGAGCAGCCGCAGGCTCGAGAGGTCGTGTTGCTCGGGGTACTCCTTGCCCCACTTCATGAACGCCCGAATCGCCGTGGGTGCGGTGTACAGCTGAGTGACGTCGTAGTCCTCGACGATCTGCCAGAGGCGGTCTTTGTCGGGGTAGTCTGGCGTCCCCTCGTACATCACGGTGGTCGTCCCGAGTGCGAGCGGCCCGTAGACGATGTAGGAGTGACCAGTAATCCAGCCGATGTCCGCCGAACACCAGTAGGTGTCGTCGGGCTTGATGTCCAGCACCGACTGGCTCGTCCAGGCGGCGTACGAGAGGTAGCCGCCGGTTGTGTGTTTCACGCCCTTGGGCTGGCCGGTGGTGCCCGAGGTGTACATGAGGAAGAGCATGTCCTCGGCGTCCCGGGTGACCGGGTCGACCTCGGCGCCCGCGTACTCGGCGACGAGCTCGTCGTAGTCGTGCTCGCCGGCTTTCATCGGGTGGTCGTAGTCGTCGTCGAGCCGGTCGACGACGATAGTCTCGACGTCGTGCCCGACGTCGTCGAGGCCCTCGTCGGCCTTCCCCTTGTGCTCCAGGGGGTCGCCGCGACGGTAGTAGCCGTCACACGTCACGAGGAACTCCGAGTCCGCGGACTCCATCCGCGTCGCCAGCGCGTCCGCCGAGAAGCCCGCGAAGACGACGGAGTGTGGCGCGCCGATGCGAGCACACGCCAGCATGGCGATGGGCAGCTCGGGGATCATCGGCATGTACATCGTGACCACGTCGTCCTCCTCGACGCCCAGGTCCCGCAGCGCGGCGGCGAACTCGTTGACCTCGCGGTGGAGGTCGTCGTAGGTGTAGGTACGCTTCTCGCCGAGCTCGCCGATCCACTCGATGGCGGCCTCGTCGCCGCGATCCGCGAGGTGGCGGTCGAGACAGTTCGCCGAGGCGTTCAGTTCGCCGTCGACGAACCACTCGTAGAACGGCGCGTCGCTGTCGTCGAGTACCTGGTCCCACTCTTCCTCCCAGTCGAGCAGTTCGGCCGCACGCTCCCAGGCGTCGGGCCAGTTCTCATCGAACTCCTCGTAGATCGCCTCGTCGTTGACGTTCGCCTGCTCGACGAACGACTCCGGCGGCTCGAAGACTTCCTGTTCTTCGAGTCGCGCCTCGAGTTGGACATCGTCATCTGACATGGTCTATCACTCACAATTAACAGCGACCATATAAACGGGGTGTCTAACTATCTCGCAGGGTGACAGAAATTCGAGGCGGCGTCACTCGCCGAGCGACGGCGGCCGGCGGCTCGGCGTCTCGGTGAAAAACTCCGTCAGCAGCGCCTGCTGGGCCTTTCTGAGGTGGTTGTGGAGCGTCGGCGAGGCGACGTCCAGCGAGTCGGCCAGCTCCTCCGCGGTGGTTCCACGGGGCCACTCGAAGTAGCCGCTGTGGTAGGCCGCCCGGAGCACCGTCTCCTGGCGGTCGGTCAGCCGGTCGGCGAAGCGCTCGCGGAAACCGACGTCCGTCTGGACGGGGCGTTCGGCCTCGCGCTTGGCCGTGAGCGTCGTATCGGGGTATGCGTCGACGACGGCGTCGACGACGGGCCGGAGGTCGGCCTCGCCGGGCAGGTCGACGAGGATGGTCGCGGCCCCGCCCTCGACCGAGAGGTCACAGACCCGCGCGCCGCTCTCGACCAGCGTCAGCGCCGGGGCCGCGCTGACGACCACCTCGACCAGGGCGCCGTCGCCGTAGTTCTCGATGAGCCGCGCATCGGTGACCGTCGGGTCGTCGACGGCGTAGGCGAGCACGTCGGCCGCGGGCGCGCCGTCGACTACGAGGTAGTACAGCAGCGACTGGCCGCTGACGGGAACGACTCCCGAGAGGTCGACCGAGCAGTCGAGTTCGCCGGAGAGCCCGACGGTGAAGGCCGTGGCGTCGCTGCAGTCGAACTCCAGTTCGGTGACGACGTCGGCAAGCAGCAGCCGCTTTCGCTCGATGGCCGTCACGGCGTGGCCAACCTGTGCGCCCAGCGCGGTGAGCAACTTCCGCTCGGTGTCGTCGACCGGGGCCTCGGTTCCGAGCGCGAGCACGCCCGAGACGGTCGTATCGCCGGTGACGGGGACGAACGCGAGAGCGCCGTCGCTACGTTCGACCACCTGCGTCTCGTGGTCCTCCAGCGCCATCCCCAGGTCGTCGGCGAACTCCCCGAGCTGGGCCTGGATTCGCTCCGAGCCGAGGCCCGCGCCACAGCTCTGCGTGAGGCCGTCGCCGGTCCGCTCGGCCGTCCACGCGAAGCGAAAGCCCTCGGTGTCGGCGAGGCGGTCACACACCGTCTGCTCGATCTCCGTCCCGGTCGCCGCGCGCGTGAGTCCCTCGCCGACGTCGGCGGCGACGGCGACCGTCCGGTGGAGCAGCGCCGACGCCTCGGTCCCGTCCTCGTCGGCCATCGCCGCGACGGTCGCGTCGCGGTCGGGCTCGTCCAGCAGAGGTTCGAGCCGGGCCAGGCGGTCCCAGCCGCCGAGCGCACAGACGACCTGCGGGGGGACGCCGTCGTCGAGCAACCCAGCGGCGAACCGCCAGCGGAGGTCCCGCGAGGAGACGTCACCGACTTCGGGGACGCGGTCTGCGACCTCGCCGACGAGCATCTGGAGTCGGCGGGCCGACACCGGCACCAGCGGGTCGTCGTCGGCGCTGTCGGTCGCGCTCGCGTACTTCCGCAGGTCGTGTTCCACCTCGGCCGGCAGGTACGCCTCGCGAGCGACGCCGTCCTCGGCGCGCACCGAGAGGAAGAAGTGGTCCTCGTGGCTCGAGACGTCGGCCAGGCGCACGCGTGTCATCTCCGCTGGCCGCAGCCCGACCTCCGCCCCGAGGCGCAAGACGAGGTCCTCACGGTGCGTCTGGGCGGCGCGCCGGAGACGCTCGTATCCCCGCGTACCGAGGACGTCCTTCGTTGTCGGCATCGTTGTTTCGGAACTTCTGGATAATACGAAATAAGTTTGCCGGCTGAATTGCCCACGAATCGCGATACTCACCTCAAACACGAAAAGTGGCGTTCAGAACACCCGATTTTCGTTTCGCTAGACAAAAAGATGCCGAAACAGTCACTCCTCGTTCGTGGCCGACTGCAGCTCGCCGAGAATCTCGGGGTTGCGGAGCGCACTCGTGTCACCGAGGTCCTCGCCGTTGGCGACGGCCGTCAGGAGGCGGCGCATCACCTTCCCCGACCGGGTCTTCGGCAGGTCCGGGGTGAACACGACCGCCTCTGGCCTGGCGACGCCGCCGATGGCGTCGGCGACGGCCGCCTCGATACGGTCCTGCAGGGCCGCCTCGTCCTGCCCCCGCTCGGGCGAGACGTACGCATAGATGGCCGTCCCGGTGGTCGCGTGGTCGGCGCCGACGACGGCCGCCTCGGCGACGCCGCCGACGCTCGCGATGGTCGACTCCAGTTCCATCGTACTGAAGCGCCGGCCGGCGACGTTGATGGCGTCGTCGACGCGCCCGAGGAACGTCACGTACCCGTCCCCGTCCATCGTCGCTCCGTCCTCGGGGTAGTAGCGCCACTCGTCGCCGTGGGCCGAGACCGCGCCCCAGTCGTCGCCGGCCAGCAGCGACGTGGGCATCCCCGGCCACGGTCGCGTGACGACGAGTTCGCCCGCCTCGTTCCGGTCGACCGCCTCGCCCGCCGGGTCGACGACGGTCGCGTCGATGCCCGGCAGGGCGCGCCCGGCCGACCCCGGTTTCATCGCGTCGACGCCGGGGAGCGTCGAGACGAGAATCGCGCCCGTCTCGGTCTGCCACCAGGTGTCGACCACGGGACACTCCCCGCCACCGATGTGCTCGCGGTACCACCGCCAGGCCCGCTCGTCGATGGGTTCGCCGACCGTGCCGAGCAGCCGCAGGCTCGAGAGGTCGTGTTGCTCGGGGTACTCCTTGCCCCACTTCATGAACGCCCGCACCGCGGTGGGCGCGGTGTAGAAGACGTCGACGGCGTAGCGCTCGACCAGTTCCCACAGGCGGTCCTTCTCGGGGTGGTCCGGCGTGCCGTTGTACAGCACGGTCGTGGTCCCGAGCGCGAGCGGGCCGTAGACGATGTAGGAGTGACCCGTAATCCAGCCGATGTCCGCCGAACACCAGTAGGTGTCCTCGGGCTTGATGTCCAGCACCGACTGGCTCGTCCAGGCGACGTGGGCGAGATAGCCACCCGTCGTGTGGTCGACGGCCTTCGGCTCGCCGGTTGTCCCCGACGTGTAGATGCGAAAGAGCGGGTCGTCGGCGGCCCGCGGGACCGGGTCGACCTCGGCGCCGCGGTGCGAATCGACCAGGTCGTGGTAGTCGTAATCGTCGGACCCGAGGTGGACCTCGCCGCCCAGGTGGTCCAGCACTACCATCGAGACGTCCTGCTCGACGGCGATGCGGGCGTTGTCGGCCTTGTTCTTCTGGGCGACCGCGCTACCCCGTCGGTAGTAGCCGTCACAGGTCACGAGGTGGGCGGACCCCGTCCGTTCCATCCGCTCGGCCAGCGCGTCCGCCGAGAAGCCGGCGAAGACGACGTTGTGCGGCACGCCCAGGCGCGCACAGGCCAGCATCACGACGGGGAGTTCGGGCACCATCGGGAGGTAGACGGTGACGACGTCGTCGGGCCCGACGCCCCGGTCGCGAAGTGCGGCGGCGACGGCGTTGACCTCGCGGTACAGTTCGAGGTACGTGTACGTGCGCGACTCACCGAGGTGGCCCTCCCAGACGAGCGCCAGCTGGTTCTTGCGCTCGGGGAGGTGCCGGTCGATGCAGTTGTACGCGGCGTTCAGTTCGCCGCCGGGGAACCACCCGAAGGGCGGCGTCTCACCGCCGCGGAACACCTCGTCGTAGGGTGTCTCCCAGTCCAGGAGGTCACCGGCCCGGTCCCAGCAGTCGGGCCACTCGGCGTCGAATGCGTCGTAGACGTCGGCGTCACGGACGTTGGCCTGCTCGACGAACCACTCGGGCGGGTCGATAACCGACCGCGCAGAGAGGGAGACGTCGCGGCCAGTACCGTCGCCAGGTGTCATCGGTTGAACCTTTGGATGAGTTACCAAAAGCATTCCTTCTAGACTCGCTGTCTGGATCAGGGCGCGCCTCACCGTTCTCAGTCGCGACACTGCCGGCGGAACATATATTCAGGACTACGCAGAACGAGGAGATACGAGGCCGGTCACGGGATGAGCGACACTGAAAAGAAGATTGCGGACACGCAGGGCCAGTACCTGCAAGCAGTCTCGCAGGGCCAACATCTTACCGACGCCGAGTGGCAGAACTGCCGGCTCATCCTCACCACGGAACGCATTGCGATGATAGCCGACGGGAAGCGCCAGGTCGCGCTTTCGGACATCGACCGCATCGTCGACCGCTTCGACGTCAACCAGCAGAGCGCCGGCGTCTCCGAGTACGTCGGCTTCCACGTCGGCGAGGACGTCATCCTCGTCTCGGCCGCCGACCACGCCGAGTTCGAGACGGACTTCTATCGGGCGAGCCTCGACGGCGAGATCATCCTCGTCCAGCATCCCGCGCTCAAGGGCGGCGTCGTCAAGAACGCCCCGTGGACGAAGGGCCGGCTCAAGATTACCGACGAGGCCGTGAAGCTCGCGATGGCCGACGGGCAGGGCGTCGTCATCGACCGGGCCGACATCGGCTCGCTGGAAGTCGAGGACAAGCAGGTCGAGGGGGCCGAACGGACCGTCATCCAGGTCGAACACAGCGAGGACGACATCAGCGTCGAGACCCATCTCGCCGGCGAGGAGTTCCACGCCACGGTCCTCCGGACGATGCTCGAGGACAGCGCCGAACAGAACCGGGCGGACATCGACCTCTCGGCGACCGAACAGCGGGTCATCATGGCGCTGCACTCCGGTGTCTCGCCGTTCGACATCCCCACCTTCGTCGGCATCGACGTCGAGAAGACCGAGGCGATATTCGACCGCCTCATCGAACTCGACGTCATCAGCGTCCTGCGCGAGCGGACGGAGGTCGACTTGACGACGAAGGGGCGGCGGGTCGCCGGCGAGCGGATGGGAGAGCAGTAGCGAGGGGCGCGAACGAGCACAGCGAGTGAGCGGCCCTCGAAATAGCGCAGCGGGGAGCGACGCGACCCGCGAGCAGTAGGATGCTTCGAAACGTCGAACGCCGGACAGCTCACCGACTGGAAGGAACTCGTTACCCGTCCGAATCGCCAACGAACGGGAACTACCGCGCTGAGACGGCCCGAACGACAGTGTCGGACGAACGTCCAGTTTCCGGGTGGGGAGACGGGTAGGGTCTTGGAGAGTCACCGAGACATGTCGGACAGAAATATCGGTAAGGCCGGCATATTGAAACCCCTTCTCGAGTATGTTGGGGTATGCAAATCGACACGGCAGTCGTCCTCGCAGCCGGCGAAGGGACTCGGTTGCGCCCACTGACGCGCAATCGGCCCAAACCGATGCTGCCGGCGGCCAACCGTCCAATTCTGGAGCACGTCTTCGACGCGCTCGTAGAAGCCGGTATCGAGCAACTGGTGGCCGTCGTCGGGTTCAAGCGCGACCGCGTCCAGGACCACTTCGGGTCGACGTACCGCGGCGTGCCGATAGCCTACGTCGTCCAGGACAAGCAGCTAGGGAGCGGGCACGCGCTCCTGCAGGCCCGACACGCCGTCGACGGGCCCGTACTGGTGCTGAACGGCGACCGACTCATCGACCCGGGGACCGTCGAGGCGGTCGCGAACTCCTACGCCGAGACGGGCGACACGAGCATCGCGGTCGTCGAGCGCCAGGACACCCACCGCTACGGCGCCGTCGAACTGCGGGGCGGTGACATCACAGAGTTCGTCGAGAAGCCACAGTCGGACGACTACCGGCTCATCAACGGCGGCGTCTACGCCTTCGCCGAGACCATCTTCGACGACATCGAGGACACGCCACGCGAGCACGGCGAACTGGGCCTGACCGACACCATCGAACGGCTCGTCGAGTACGACCGCGTCCGCGGCGTCGAGGTCGACGGGATGTGGGTCGACGCGACCTACCCCTGGGACCTGCTGTCGGTCGCCCGCGAGGTACTGGCCCGCGGGCGGCTCGTCGAGACGCGCACGGAGGAGCGCATCTGGGTCGACGACTCCGCGACCGTCCACGAGCGGGCCGTCCTGCAGGGGCCAGTCGTCGTCGGGCCCGACTGCGAAATCGGTCCCTGTGCCGTCGTCGGGCCGAACACCGCGCTGGGGAGCAACGTCACCGTCGGTTCGAACGCCGTCGTCCAGCAGTCCGTCCTCGATGCCGACACGCGGGTGGACCCGGGGTCGACGCTCGTCGACACCGTCACCGGGCAGGACGTCGACCTCGGCGCGAACACCGTCGTCCCCGGCGGTCCCGCGGACGTCCAGGTCGGGACCGACGTCTTCGAGGACCAGCGCCTCGGCGCGGTCATCGCCGACCGTGTCAGCGCGCGGGGCAACGTGAGCTTCGACCCCGGCGCACTCGTCGGTCCGAACGCGACGCTCCACGCGGGTGTGACCGTGAGCGGCAACGTCAGGGAGGACGCGGAGGTGGTCCGCTGATGTGTGGTATCATCGGCTGTGTCGGTCGCGAGGACGCGACGCTCGACACGCTTGTCCACGGCCTCTCGAAACTCGAGTACCGGGGCTACGACTCCGCTGGCGTGGCGCTCACGAGCGCCGGTGCACCGGTGAAGGTCTGTCGGACCGCCGGCAAGATCGACGACCTCCGCGAGTCGCTGGAGGCCGTCACGCTGTCGGGGGCCGTCGGCGTCGGCCACACCCGCTGGAGCACCCACGGGCCGCCGACCGACGAGAACGCGCACCCGCATCAAGACTGCCACGGCGACGTCGCAGTCGTCCACAACGGCATCATCGAGAACTACCAGTCGCTTCGCGACCGGCTCGTCTCGGCGGGCCACACGTTCACCTCCGACACCGACACCGAGGTCATCCCCCACCTGGTCGAGGACGCGCTCGAAGACGGCGCCGAACCGGAGGCGGCGGTTCGCGAAGCCATCGCACAACTCGAGGGGAGTTACGCCGTCGCCGTCGTCATCGCGGGCACGGAAGCGGTGTTCACCGCGCGGCACGACTCGCCGCTCGTCCTCGGGCTGGGCGACGACGCGACCTACCTTGGGAGCGACGTCCCCGCCTTCCGCGATTTCACCGACCAGGTCGTCTACCTCGCCGACGGCGAGTTCGCCCGTCTCGACGCCGACGGCTGGGCGGTCACCGACAGCGACGGCGCGCCTGTCGAGAAAGAGGTCAACACCATCGAGTGGGACGCCGAGGAGACCGGCAAGAGCGGCTACGACCACTTCATGCTCAAGGAGATCCACGAACAACCGCGCGCCCTCCGGCAGTGTCTGCGCGGCCGGGTCGACGAGCTGGCCGGCAGCGTCGACATCGGCGACCTCGGCGACCTCTCGCCGACCGGCATCCAGTTCGTCGCCTGCGGGACCTCCTACCACGCCGCGCTCCACGGGGCGCAGCTGTTCCGGGAGAGCGGTATCCCGGCCCAGGCGTTCCTCGCAAGCGAGTACGCCACCACCCCGCCGCCCATCGGCGACGCGCTGGTCGTCGGCGTCACCCAGAGCGGTGAGACGGCCGACACCCTCTCGGCGCTCCGGGAGGCCCGCCGCCGCGGCGCGCGGACGATGGCGGTCACGAACGTCGTCGGCTCGACGGCCGCCCGCGAATGCGACCACGCGTTCTACATCCGCGCCGGCCCCGAGATCGGCGTCGCCGCGACCAAGACCTTCGCCTCGCAGCTGGCCGCGCTCAACCTGCTCGCGCTCGGGATGACCAGCTGCCCGGACGCTCGCGAGGTCATCGCGGCGCTGCGTGACCTCCCGGGCAACGTCCAGGAGATCCTCGACGAGTCGGCCGCCGCGGCGGTGGCCGAACTGTACGAGGACGCCGACGCGTACTTCTTCATCGGCCGGGGCTACCAGCACCCCGTCGCGCTCGAAGGGGCGCTGAAGATGAAGGAGATTACGTACAAACACGCGGAGGGCTTCGCTGCCGGGGAACTGAAACACGGCCCGCTCGCGCTCGTGACTCAGCACACGCCGGTGTTCGCCATCGTCACCGGCGACGACGAGCGCGCCCGCAAGACCGTGGGGAACGTCAAGGAGGTCGAGGCCCGCGACGCGCCAGTCGTGGCCATCTCCGACGGCCAGAGCGACGTGGACCGCTACGCCGACCAGGTGCTGGAACTGCCCGAGACACATCCGCGGGCCGCCGCGGTGCTCGCGAACATCCACCTCCAGCTGGTGTCGTACCACGTCGCCGCGCGGCTGGGGCGCAACATCGACAAGCCGCGCAACCTCGCGAAGAGCGTGACCGTCGAGTAATAGTCGCAAGTCGCGCTCCGCTTCGGAACCACCGAAAGAATCACGCGTCGACGTCGTAGGCCAGTTCGACCAGCCCGTTCTCGTACGTCGTCGTCTCAGCGTGCTGAAGGTCGGTCCGCTCACCGTCCTCGAAGAGTCGAATCCCCTCGCCCAGGAGCACCGGAGCCAGCGTCAGCCGGAGACGGTCGACCTGCTCGAGCGCGAAGAACGCCCGGGCGAGTTGCGCGCCGCCGACCAGCCAGACGTGGTCGTACTGGCGCTTGAGGTCCGTGACGAGTGCGTCGAGGTCACCGTCGACCAGTTCGACGGCCGCCGTCGCGAGCGGGAGGTCGCGGCTGGTGACCACGTACGTCGGCCGGTCGTCGTAGGGCCAGTCACCGAAGCCCAGGATCTGCTCGTAGGTCGTCGACCCCATCACGAGACAGTCGACCGTCTCGTAGAACGCCTCGTAGCTCCGGGTCACGTCGCTCTCGGCGTCGGTCTGGAACGCGTCGAGCCACTCGACGCCACCGTCCGGTGTCGCGACGTACCCGTCGACGCTGGTCGCGATGTAGAGAGTGGATCGGCCATCAGTCATGGGTGGCCCTTCGCGACCAGCCCAGATACCGCGTTCGCTCGACACCCCGGGAGCCGACCCGGACTCGGTGAGCCGCCGATGACTGGAGAAGACTCGGCGACCGACGGATAGCCTGCGTATGGTTTTGTCAGTGGAGCACGAAGTCTGCAGGTATGCCACACCGACTCGGTTTGACGGGGGACGTCATGCTCGGCCGCCTCGTCGACGAGTACCAGCAGCGCCGGCCCGCGAGCGCGGTGTGGGGCGACCTCGAAGACCGGCTGCGTGACCTCGACGGCCTGTTCGTCAACCTCGAGTGCTGTCTCTCGGCGCGGGGCCGACAGTGGCGACGCACCGAGCGGGCGTTTCACTTCCGCGCGGAGCCCGAATGGGCGGTCCCGGCGCTCGAGACGGTCGGTGTCGACGCCTGCGCGCTGGCGAACAATCACGTCTTCGACTACGAGGAAGAAGCGCTCCTCGATACGCTCACGCACCTCGGCACGGCGGGTATCGCACACGCCGGGGCTGGCGAGAGCCGCGAGGCGGCGTTCGAACCGGCCCTCGTGACGGTCGGCGACCTCGACGTGGCGTTCGTGTCGCTGACCGACAACAGCCCGGAGTACGCCGCCGGCGACGACTCGCCGGGGACGGCGTACGTCGAGATAGACGTCGACGACGCAGAGACACGGGCCGCCGTCGAAGACACGCTCGCCCGCGCGAGGGCCCACGACCCGGACCTCGTGATCGTCTCCCTGCACTGGGGGCCGAACATGGTCGAAGAGCCACCGGAGGCCCACCAGCGGTTCGCTCGCTGGCTCGTATCGGAGGGCGTCGACGTCGTCCACGGTCACAGCGCCCACGTCTTCCAGGGCGTCGAGGTGTACGAAGGCCGGCCGATACTGTACGACACGGGCGATTTCATCGACGACTACGCCGTCGACCCACGCCTGTGGAACGATCGGAGTTTCCTGTTCGAACTGTCCGTGAGCGAGGACGGCGGCCCCGTCGAGCTCCGGCTACTGCCGACAGAAATCGACGACTTCGCCGTCCACCGGGCGAGCGACGGGGCTGCCCAGTGGAGTCGAGCGCGAATCCAGGACCGCTCGGACCCGTTCGGGACGACCTTCGAGCGCGAAGGGGACGCGCTCGTGTACAGGTTCGACCGATGAACGCACGGCGGGCGGTCCGGCTCACATCCTGCAGGCACGACCGACGCAGAGCGACACGAATCAGATGATTACCATAGACGGAACCGACGGCGGCGGGCAACTCCTCCGGACAGCGTTGAGCCTCTCTGTCGTCACGGACACGCCGTTTCGAATGGAGTCGATTCGGGGTGCCCGACCGAACCCGGGTCTCGGGCCACAGCATCTCACGGCCGTCGACGTCACCGCCGAGCTGTGCGAGGCCGAGGTCACGGGGGCAGAGCCCGGTTCGGAGACGCTGACGTTCCGACCGGGGCGCGACCGTCGGTCGGGGCTGGCGGCCGACATCGGTACGGCGGGGAGCGTGACGCTGCTGTTCGACACTATCCTGCCGATTGCGACCACCGCCGAGACGCCCGTCCTGCTGCTGGCGTCGGGCGGGACCGACGTGAAGTGGGCCCCGACGATAGCCTATCACCAACGGGTCAAACTGCCCCTGTTGTCGACCTGGGGGCTCGACGCCGACATCGACCTGTTGGAGACGGGCTTCTTCCCGGCCGGTGGGGGGCAGGCCGTGTTGCGGACGAAGCCCGCAACGCTCGCACCTATCGAACTCGACCGGCGGGGCGACCTCGAACGGGTCGACATCTACTCGAAGGCCGCCGAGACACTCGAAGCCAGAGAGGTAGCGGATCGACAGGCACAGCACGCCCTGGACGAACTCGAAGCCCTGGGTTTCTCTGCCGAGGTTCGACAGGTTTCGTACCCGGAGACACTCTCGACGGGGTCCTCGTTACTGCTCCGGGGCGTCTACGAGCGGTCGCTGACGGGCGTCGACGCGCTCGGCGAACGGGGGCGGACGTCAGAAGCGGTCGCCGCAGGCGCCGTCGAGCGGTTCCTGACGGTTCACGAGCGTGGCGCGCCGGTCGACCCGTTCATGGCCGATCAGGTGCTGGTGTTCCTCGCGCTGGCCGGCGGCCGCGTCCGAATTCCGCGAGTGACCGACCACGTCCGGACGAACCTGGACCTGCTGACCGCGTTCGGGAGCGATATCGAACTCGCCGAAGAACCGGACGGGTGTGCTTCCTTGACCGCGTCGCCCATCCAGCAATCGAGTGAGTCGGGGCGATAGCTCGAAGACTATCACGAGTGTGTCTCAGGCACTGAGCGACCGCGAGAGGTGCGCAGTGAGGTCCATGGTCGTGATGATGCCGACGACTTCGCCGTCGTCGACCACCGGGACGTGGTGGATGCCGTGGTCGAGCATCTTCGCGGCCACTTCACTGACCGGCCGGCTCCGGGTCGTCGTGACCACGTCTTCGTGCATGAACTCACCGACGGTCGCGTCCGACGACACTCCCTCGTCCCGGACCATCCGGACGAAGTCCGTCGCGGTGAGGATACCCGCCAACTGGTCCCCATCGTCGACGACGACCGCGCCGACGTCCTGTGCGATGAGTGTACCCGCCGCCTCGATAACAGGCGTGTCTACGGCGACGGTTTCCAGCGGTCGTGACATGAGCTGGTCGACATACATCTCGTGCATACTATTACTATCAACCGATTGAATATTAAGCTGTTCGCGCCCCTGTCGCACCGAGCCGGTTGAGTAGTCATGGAACCCGAGAACCGACGGACGGCAGTGTCGGGACGTTCGCCGATAGAACCTTCATGTCAAAAGAACAAACATACTGCTGGAGGCAACGAACGTGAGCGCACGCAGTAACCCCTTCGAGGAGGTCGAACGCCTGTTCGAGCGCATGAGCCGGCAGTTCGACGAAGCATCTCAGTCATGGGGGACGAACGGTGCCCCTCACAGTCTATCGGTCCGAGGCCAGATCGATGGCGATCGACCTGGTCGAGCGCGACGAGGAGTTCGTCGCGACGGTCGACCTGCCCGGCTTCGAACACGACGAGGTCAGTATCAACGTCACAGACCACACGCTCCGCATCGAGGCCGAACCCGCGCGGACCATCAAAATCGAGTAGTCGGATAGCGAGCCCCGTTTTTTCAGCGTCCGTCGAGGTCACCGCCGATTATAACGCCGCCGTGTTCGAGGAGCCCCTGAGCATGGTCCCAGCAGCAGTACCAGATTCTGTGGCCTCGAGCGATAGCCACGTCGGCGCGCTCGCGGCACTCGTAGCACGGCTGGGTCCGAGCGGCGTGGACGAGTCTCATCTGAGCGCTGGCCTCCCGCACACTGGTCGACTCACGACAGATGTCGCTCGAACCATTCGGCTGCGAGGTCGGCGACCGTTTCGAGTTCGCCTGCCCCCTCGAAGAGGTGGCCTGCGCCCTCGACCACTCGCAGGTCGTTCGGACACGTGAGTTTCGTCCGTGCCTGGCGGTTGAGTTCCAGCACCTGTGTGTCTGCGCTGCCCACGATGAACAGCGTCGGCGCGGTCACGTCGAGGAGTTCGTCGGTGGCGAGGTCGACTCGGCCGCCGCGCGAGACGACAGCTCCCGCGTCGTCACCTCGCACTGCAGCGGTCTGGAGTGCGGCCGCCGCGCCCGTGCTCGACCCGAAGTAGCCGAGAGTCAAGCCGGCTGTCTCGTCTCGCCTGCGCAGCCAGTCTGTCGCCGCCAGCAGTCTCGTGGTCAGGAGGTCGATGTCGAATCGCGTCTCGTAGGTCTCGTCTTCGGCTTCGGTGAGCAGGTCGAACAGGAGGGTTCCGAGGCCGTGGTCTCGCAGGACCTCCGCGACGTAGTTGTTACGCGGGCTCTTTCGACTACTACCGCTGCCGTGGGCGAACACCACGAGGCCGGTGGCATCCTCGGGGAGTCGAAGGTCGCCTTCGAGTTCCACACCGTCGACCGGAATCGAGACGAGGTTCTCGCTCAGGTGTGCCATAGGTGAAGGGACGTTGGCCGTACCCGTGAACGTGTGACCTGACCTACACGGGTCGTCGGACCAGACGCAAGTGTGCCGCTAGACGGTCACTCGTCGTCGGCGAGTTCTCGTTCGGCTTCCGCTTCGTCGTGCTCCTCGCGTCGCTCTTCGGCCTCTTCCTCGTACTCCAGCTCCTCCTCGAGTTCGCGTTCGCGCTGGTGTTGCTCCTCGTCGTGCCCCTTCTTGTCGCGGCCGTCTTTCGTGTCAGCCATGCAACTACTGAGTCCCGATGAGGCTTACGTCTTGTGTCGAGTTTGGAGTCCAGTGACGGACGTGGAGTCCGCCTCTACGCGGACAATACGACTGAAGATGGGTCAGACCGCCTCAAAACCGCCGAGTCCGGTTACTCGCTGGTCGCGAGGTTCTCCGCGGCCAGTTCGGGGTCGACCTCACCCTGCAGTCGCTCTTCGGCCTCGTCCCGGTCCTCCGGGTAGCCGATGTCGTTTCGCCAGCCGTTCATCCGAATCGCATCGATAGTCCGTCCGGAGTGAAGCAGGAGGTCGATGGCATCGGAGATCTCGTACTCGCCGCGGTTCGACGGTTGCACCAGGTGACAGGCGTGGAAGATGGACGGGGTGAACGTGTAGAAGCCCGTCATCACCAGGTTCGACGGCGGCTCTTCGGGCTTCTCGATGACTTCGGTTATCTCGCCGTACTTGTTGGTGTCACAGACCCCGTAGCGACTCGCCTCGTCCCATGGGACCTCTTCGACGAGGAACGCCGCGTCGGCCCGGTCTTCCCGTTGGCGATTGACGACGTCCTGGAGGTTCGCCTGGAAGATGTTGTCCCCCAGCATCAGCATGAAGTCGTCGTCGATATGCTCCTCGCAGGTCATCAACGCGTGGGCCAGCCCCTTCTGCTCGCGCTGGTGGGTGTAGGTGATGGGGACCCCCTCGAACTCGTCTTCGAAGTGGTTGATGATGGCCTGTTTCTTGTAGCCGACCACGACCAACAGCTCGTCGGCACCCAGGTCGATGAGCTGCTCGAAACAGTGCGTGAGGATCGGTTTCCCCGCGACTTCGACCATCCCCTTCGGCTTGTCCTCGGTCAGTGGGCGAAGCCGCGTTCCCTCTCCAGCAGCGAGTACGACAGCCTTCATGCTCGTCTGTTCGTCCGCCGGCAGGTAAAACTCTTGTCGAGCTTTGGAACCTGAGCTCGGTTCTGACCCACCGTTCGAAACGTATCTGCAGGAGGCAGTCGAGAGGACTACTTCGGTCCCGGGTCGCCGTCTCCGCTATCGTCTTCGGGCATCTCCGGTGGTTCGATGATGGTGAGGAGGAGACGGTATATTCGTGACTCCGTGATGTCGCGCCACGAGTGGGTGATCCGCGTGCCGACAGCGAAGACGGTGAGCAGACCAAATCGGATACCAAATTCGAGCGTCGTCAGCGTCGCGGTCGCGAGCGAAACGAGCGTCGTCATAGCAAGTGCGAGGAACAGAACGAAACTGCCGATTCTGACCGGTCTTGTTCGAAGGTGTCGTTCGATTGCGGTCGTGACGGTACGGAAACGAGAGCTTGACCAGGCATCCGTGAGGACCGAGAGGACGCTGTCGAGGACAGCGAGGAGCGGTCCGACTGTGACCGTCTCGCGCAAGTCGATGACGATAACGTCAGGGTCCGGTTCCGCTGTGAGCCACCGGAAGAGGAACGAGTGGCGGGTAATCGAACCGAGCGTCTCGACGCCACGTCCGAGCGCCGAGCGGTCGTAGCTCGTTCTGAGACGGTTTTGCAGCCGCTCGCTCTGACTTACGACGCCGTAGACGTACGAACCGTCGTACATTCGCTCGGGTATCATCGACATAGGTATCCCTCCATCGGTGATGGCTGATTACGAACCCGCGGTGGCGTCCGTGGTGCCGACAGTGTAGACCTGGCCCCGGATTGTCGCCGTGTCCGTCACGATGGTCACGTCGTTGTCGACGCGCAACGCCTGGCTGTCGAACTGCGGGACCGGCTCCGTGTCCCACACGATGAGCTCGACACCGATCAGTAACTGGCGTCGGTCTTCGGTCCGCGAGCGTTCGGTCACCGTCTCGATGGTCGCGACTCTGTCACCATCGATAGTGGCTTGCTGTCCCGCAGCGATCGAACGAGCGGTCGCATCGGTGACGTTCGCACTGAGAACGACCGGGACTTGTCGGGTTCGGATTTCCGTAGCAGTCTGGTTGGCCGCGAGCACGTGCGCGCTGACGCGATACGAGTCAGTCGAGAGGGCCGTGTCGTCTCCGCCGTACAGCCTATCCTGAGCGCCAGAGAGCGCCCCGTCGTACTCGATGCGAGTCAGCACGTACGCGTCGCCGCCCGTCGTGAAGCTCCGGTACACGTCGACGACGGTGAACGCCGTATTACTTCCAACCGGTGACAGCGTTTCGCCGGTTTCGATGAGCGCAGCGTCGCTCGAGAGCGGCGCGGGATACGCGACGGTCGCGTATCGAGTCGGTTCGGGTTCGGGTTCGGTATCCGTCTGGTCACTGCCGCTCGATTGAACCAGTGCGACGCCGGCGATACCCACAGCGAGGACCAGCAAAACGACGAGAAGATCGACGATATTGATCAGACCGAGCAGCTTACCCTCGTCGTCGATGACCCCCGACGACCCGTCCGAGTCAGTCATATATCACTCGTGTCAGAGCCCGAGTATTGGTCTTTTCATTTCGTTCGCCCAGTCCGATCACTTGCTAGTCATTCGTTCTCGAATCGTCCGGGAGAAATTATCGAGAGCATATCGAGACCGACGCTGTAGATCTCTCTGACGACAATTTTCATATCGAACCAGATCGACTGTCGACGGATGTACTCGATATCGTAGCGGAGCTTCTCTTCGGGTTCGTGGCCAGTCACGTCGTTTATCTGCGCGAGGCCAGTGAGGCCGGGCTTGACGAACCAGCGACTCCGCCATTCGTCGACGTCCGATTCGATATCGTAGTCCAGTTCCGGTCGCTCTGGACGCGGCCCGACGACGCTCATATCTCCGACGAGTATCGACCAGAGTTGTGGGATCTCGTCGAGGTGGGTCGTGCGAAGTACGCGACCGACGGCCGTCACTCGAGGATCGGTACCGCCTGCATCGTCCTCGCTCAGCTTCGCACCGGTTTCGGCCTCGGCGTTCGCTACCATGCTGCGGAATTTGTAGACGTCGAACGTGTTCCCGAACTCAGCCGTCCGCCGCTGACGGTACAGAACTGGGCCCGGCGAGTCGATCTTGATACTGACCGCGATGGCGGCCAGCAGTGGCGAGAGACACAATAACCCAGTGGCAGCAAACAGGACATCGAATAGCCGTTTGACGACGTAATCCTGCCAGTCCCACGGTTCGAGATCGGTATCGACGATATCGCCACCGGCGGCGTTCGTCACCAGGACGCTATCGGCGTGGCCACGATGGACTTTCGCCTGGACGCCGTGTTCGTGACAGGATGCGATCGCGCCGAAGAACTCCTGTCGGTCCGGTCGCCGGAATCCGAGCAAGGCGGTATCGACGTCGTACTCGACCAGGACTTCGTCGAGCCGAGAGAGGCCACCAAGCCGGGTGAGCTTGTCGGGAGACTCGACAAGCAGTCCCCCATCAGCGATCCGTTGTCGGTCAATCTGGACCGCCGGCGGTGCGACGATCCCGAGAATCGGGAGTTCGGTAGATTCCAGCAGCGTCTCCATCGACTCCGTGTCGTCACCGACGAGAATCGCTCGCGACGCCGACTGTGGGCGCTGTCGGATGTAGACGAACCAGGCTGGCAGTACGAGCGCGAGTAGCATCGTCACTGCGATGAGCGTCGACCTCGGTAGCCGCGTCGACCAGTCGAAGTACCCGATCGTCGCCAGCAACGCGGCGGCAAGGAACACCCGTTTTTGCGCCAGTGAGATCACGTCGAGAATGCGCCGCGGACGTGGCTTGAACAGCGGCCACATCGCACCCAAGACGATGACCAGCGTCGTAGCGAGCTCGTCTCGCAGCTCGGTACTGGCGATTACGGTGGGCTCCAGTCTGTCCAGTATCGGGAGTGCCGTGAGCGCCGATTGAGCGGTCGGCGTGTTCGCGAGAACGATAGACGAGAGGATGAGTGCTGCAGTCCCCGCGAGAGCGATGAATCGGTACCGCCACCCTGTCTCCATTGTGTGAGTTGTGTTATTTCCTGGATAAAAGCGTTCCGGGCTGAATCTCACAAACGGCTAGGCGGTGGACTACAGAACGAAGACACATGTTTGAAGAGTTATGATTAATTTGACCATAGTTGACAACAACGGTGACAATCAAACACAAGTACGAATTGGCCAGTCGGCGTTCCGGTCGCTCACTCGAGTGCAGCAGTGAGTGCCGTGGTGACGACCGACTCGACATCGTGTTCGACCTGCCAGCCGAGTTGTTCGCGAGCGCGAGTGGTCTCGACTGCGAACGAGTCGACGAGCGTCTCCTCGCCGGCACGCGGGTTCGCGACGAGTTCGACGTCACAGTCGAGTCCCCGTTCGGCCGCAACAGTCTGGACCAGTTCCGCGACGGTGTGGACGCTCGGGTCTTCGTCACTCGCGATTTCGTACTTTTCCGTGCCAGTCTCGCCAGCAGCTAATTGCTCGATCATCCGCTCCGCACTCCGTAAATACGCCCTCGCCACATCCTTGACGTGGACGAAATTCCGGGATTGCGTGCCCGGTTCGTACACGGTCAACGTCTCTCCGTCCAGCGCCCGTGAGAGGAAGAAGTTGATCACGGTCCCTTTCGAGATCCGCTCACCGTCGATTTCGTGCCCACCATACAGATTCGATATCATGAACTGGTGGGCAGGGAACGCTCCATCGGCGAACGTCTCGATTACGCGCTCGTTGAGGAGTTTCGTGCGCCCGTACCAGTTCATCGGATCGCGCGGATGGTCGACAGTCAGCGGGAACTCCTGGGGGTCGCCGAGGACAGCCATCGAGAAGGGGAAGATCATCCCAGCCCCGGTCTTCCGGCAGAACCACGCGACGTTCTCGGTCCCCTGAACGTTCACCTCGTATGCGAGGTCAGGTTGTTGGTCGCAGTCGTCGACGCCGGAGATGGCAGCGAGGTGCATCACGATATCCGCACCGGAGAGTGCCGCTTCCAGCCGGTCACGGTTCCGGATGTCGACGTGCTCGATATCGAGGTCGTCGATAGAGCGAACGTGTCCGCGATAGAAGTTGTCAAGCGCGGTGAGCTCCCAGTCGGGGTGCTGTTCCTGCAGGTCGTGGACGACGCGGCTACCGATGTAGCCGGCCGCACCGGTGATAGCGATGTGTGGTGTGTCGATAGCTCGTTCAGGCATTGGTGAACTCCTGCGCAAGGTCACGGACGCCCTCACGGAGCGTCCATTCGGTTTCGAACCCGGTACTCGTGAGCCGGTCGAAGTTGACGTGATACGACGGCCCGGGGTGTTCGTCTTCGAGATAGGTCACGTCGACCGGCGCGACTTCGTCGGCGACGATATCGGCAACCTCCGAGACGCGGTAGTTACCGTCCTCGGAGCCGACGTTGTACACGTGTTCGTCCCACGTCTCGGGATGTAACACGGCGTCGGCGTAGGCACGCGCGGCGTCCCGTACGTGGACGAACGGCCGCCAGTTCGACCCGTCGCCATACACCGTCAGCGGCCGGCCGGTCAGCGCGCGGAAGACGAAGTAGTTGACCACGAGGTTGAACCGGACCCCCGGCGAGTAGCCGTAGTTGGTGGCCATCCGCAACGAGGTGCCGGTCATGTCGAACGCCTCGCAGTACTCGTGGACGAGCGTCTCGGATTCGAGTTTCGACTCCGCGTAGGGGTTGATCGGGTCCGGGTCGACCGTCTCGTCGATGTCGGTGCTGGTCGCGCGGCCGTAAACGTTACAGGAGGAAGCGAAGACGACGTGGTCGACGTCGAGTTTCCCCGCCCCGGTCAGGACGTTCTCGGTCCCGTCGTAGTTCACCGCGAAGGTCTCCTCGCGGCGGTCGTGTGTGCTCGATGCGCCCGTTATGGCCGCGAGGTGGACGACGCGGTCGACGCCACGCATCGCGCTCTCGACGTCGCCGTACTCGCGGACGTCGCCCTGTCGGAAATCTAGGTCGTCGCGGAGCGTTCCGAGCATCGCACGCGGCGACCCCGAGTCGAGGCTGTCGAGAACGACCACGCGGTCGACCTGCTCGTCGTCCTGTAACAGCCCCAATAGCGCGCTGCCGATGTAGCCACACGCCCCGGTGACCAGCACGTCCATCGGTCAGTCCTCGCTGAGGACGCCCGGGAGGAAGCGGTCCTCGTGGGCCTCGATAGTGTCGGCGTAGCGGGTCAGCGTCTCGAAGATGTCGCGGACGCCCTCCTCGAAGGTCTGGGACTGGCCGCCGATGAGGCCTGCGTAGCGGTCGTTCTCGATCTCCATCTTGTGGGTCTCGTCCTCGTCGCGGGGGTTCTCGAAGTGCTCGACGGCCACGTCGAGGTCGAACTCGTCGCCGACATCGGCGATTGTCTCGGCGATCTCGACGATGCTGATGGCACGGGTGACCTGGTTGTAGACAGTCAGCCCCTCGGGCCGGTCGTCGGGGTCCACGAGCGCGACCTGAGCGAGTCCTTCGACGGCGTCTTCGAGCGAGATGAACGGCTTGCGCTGCTCGCCCTTGCCGTAGACGGTGACCGGGTAACCGGCGACGGCCTGCGCCGCGAAGCGGTGGCCGACGGTCCCGAAGTAGTAGTCGAAGTCGAAGCGCGTCTTCAGGCGGTCGTCCGCGCGGGTCTCCTCGGTCTCGGTCCCGTAGACGATAGCCGTCCGGACGTCCGAGACCGGGATGTCGAACTGCTTGTGCGCGAGGCGCATGTTGGCCGCGTCGTGCGATTTCGTGAGATGGTACCAGCTGCCCGCCATCGCCGGGAACGGCACCTCGTCTCGCTCGCCCTGGTTCTCCATCGTCGCGCCGCCCTCCGGGATAGGGAACTCGGGCGCGCCGTAGACCCCTGTCGTGGTGGTCTCGACGAAGTGGGTGTCCGTGAGGTCGTGTTCCTCGAGACCCCACAGGAGGTTGCGCGTGCTCTGCAAGTTGTTGTGCTGGGTGTAGTTGGCCCGCTCGCCGTTGATCTGCGAGTAGGGTGCCGACGGCTGGGCTGCCGCGTGGACGACGACGTCGGGTTCGTGGACCGCAAGCAGTTCGTCGACGAAGGACTTCTCGACGAGGTCGCCCTCGACAAAGGAGAGGTTCGAGAGGTCGTGGACCTCGCGGGCGGCTTCGAGGCGCGCGTCGATGCTCGCGACGGGCGTGGCACTGGTCGCGCCGACCTCCTCGACCCACTCGCGGCGGGCGAAGTTATCCACGAGAATCACTCTGTCGTCGGTTCTGTCCGCGATTCGCAGGGCAGCCGGCCAGCCGAGGTAGCCGTCGCCGCCAGTGACGAGGATCGTCATTAGTTACTCAGTTCGTGAGTAACTCCGCTGTGGTAAATATTTTCTGTCCTGTGTGGCGTCGAGTACCGGCGAGAAATTCGTCGCTCAGACGAGGTCGAACCGCTCGAAGTACTCCACGACGTACTCGTTTGCATCTGTGGGGGGCTCGGTCACGACACGATACGTGTCGTGCTGGCTGTCGAGCGTAATCGACTGGCCCGCTGCGGGAACCACGCGGTATACCACCGGGATCGTGTGTCGGGAGTCGACGCCGTCGACCGACGACGTCTCCCAGAAATGTTCGCTGACGCCGAGACGCTCGATATCGACTGTTTCGAGACCCAGTTCCTCGCTGGCAACTCGATGGACGGCGTCGTCGAGTCGCTCGCCCTTGTACAGACGACTGCCCGGCCAGAACCACTCGCCTTTTGCGGGTTCGTTCTGCCGTCGGGTCAGGAGGATGCCACCGTCGTGCTCGACGACGAGGTCGACACAGGGCTGGGGCACGTGTTCGAGGCAGGTCGCGAACGTCTCCGCCGGAATGAACTCCTCGTGAACGTCCATACTGAGGGTTCGCCCGACCCCCGAAAAAGGCCTCGCGTTTCGCAACGATTAAAACTGCAGCGCTCGTCGGCATAATTGCTATCGCACGGGCCGGTGGGGTAGCCTGGTATCCTTCGGCCTTCGGGTGGCCGTAACCGCGATTCGAATTCGCGCCGGCCCACTTTCTCAGTCGTGGTCCACGATAGGCCTGACTCGTCTTCTTCGAGAGGTTTGCACTGCACCGAGCGGTGTCTGGCAACCAAATCGTAGCCCGGACTGTCTCGGAGTCGGGCCGCCTCCACCTTTCGCCCGGTGCGTCGGGGGACCGTTCTAGACGCGCGACCGGTAGAGCGTCGTGGCGAGCAAGAGCAGAAAGACAGTTCCGAGGGCGATCTGGAGCGTGCGACCGCCGTGACCGACCAGGCGTGGGTCGGTCAGTGGGATCAGCAGTTCGAGGCCGCGTCGGTAAAAGGCGATTATCGGGATTTGTTCGGCGACGTGGTATCCCATACTAATCGTCGACCCGGTAAGCACCCAGAGTAGCGATAGGCCGAGGAACCTCGACAATCGAGGCCGGACGGTGTCCGAGCGACCTGACGGGGCAGCGTCAGCGACCGCCGGGAAGTCGTCCGAGAGGACGCGGTTGGCTAGACGGTCGGTGACAACAAGGGTCGGGACCGCGAAGAGGAGCATGGAGACCGTGAGTTCGGTCACTCGGGTGGCAGCGAAGGGATAGAAATCCGCGAGAGCCAGCACCTCGTATGCTGCCGCGAGAACGGCCGACACGCTCACGCACACACCGAACAGCGCGATGAGGGCATAGCGAAGTCGCGGCCCGTTCCGAAGTTCGGGCGGTGAGCGAGCCAACGAGACCGGTCGCTCGGCGACGAGCGTCGCAGCGCCGACACCGAGGATGACGAATCCGACTCCTTCGAGGAGCAGTAGCGGGCCGAGAGTCTGGTGGTACACCACGTACGAAGAGTATCCCAGCGCGACGCCGCCGACGCCCGCGATGCCGCCGCGGTACCCGACGACGACCGCTGTTGCGGCAAGTGGACGCAGCGTGAGAATCCCCACAGAGAGCGGGAGAAGCGCCTGTATCCGGAAGACGACGATTGTGAGAACACTCCCGAGTACCAGCGAGAGGAAGATGCGACCGAGGCGCTGAGACCGACCAGAGATCACGAGAGGCGAGAAACTGGCACCACTCAAAGTAATATGGGCGTTGTATCCTGGCTATGGCGCGAGCGGTCGAATCGTGCGAGACGGAGATAACACGGGGAGAGAAGTGGTGCCGATTTAAAGTAATATTAATTACACATATAAATTACAGATTTTGCACTTACCTATATATAGTTTACTACTAATTAGGTGAGTCCAATTGATAGGTGAGGTATGTCATTGAGCCGACGGGAAGTGATCGCTGCACTCCTCGCGGGAGGGGCAACGGGCACAGCCGTGTCGGCGCTCCCATCCGGTCTCGTTGAAACGGAGACGGCCGAGAGACAGGGGGACCTGACCGGGGCGAATCTCGAGCAACTCGTCGCGATCGCGGAGGTAGTGTTCCCATCAGCCATCGACGTAACTGCCGAAGACGTATCGGAATATGCAACCCGGGTTCCCGATGACCAGCGATCGGCTTTCCACAGGACGCTGACCCAGCTGAATCGACGCGTCTTCGGGTCCCACGGACGCTTGCTCGCGGAGATGTCGGTCCAACAGCGCGGGGCCGCGCTCCGCTCGATGGGTATCGCCCGGGTGGGGTCGTCGCCGTCAGGCAGTCTGGCGGAGAGAGTGCGGTACTACCTTATCAACCAGTTGGTATACAGTCTCTTCACGACTCCACAGGGTAGCGAACTGATCGGTGTCGAGAACCCTGTCGGCTATCCCGGAGGCTATGAGTCCTATCAGCGGCCGCCGACAGATGAGTGAGCGCCAGCGTGGCGGCGACCGTGCGCCAGCCGAGAAGCAAGACGTCTGTGTAATCGGTTCCGGAGTCGCGGGGGCGCTGGTCGCCTACGCACTCTCCGACCGCGGTCACGATGTCGTGATGCTCGAAGCGGGAAAGCGATTCGACCCGGCGAACCGTCTCCAACGGATGGAGCGGGCGATCAGACCGGAATACCACCTCCCCGAAGTCTGGGATATGGGTGGTGAGCGTGATCGGTTCACGTCCTCAGGCGACCTCTACTACGCGCTGAACCGGACGCGGGTGAAGGCTGTCGGCGGGACGACGCTCCACTGGCTTGGAATCACGCCACGGTTCCACGAGAAGGACTTCGAGATGCAGTCGCGGTACGGCCTCGCCAGCGATTGGCCGATCGGCTATGAGGACCTCCGGCCGTACTACGCCGAGGCGGAGACAGAACTGGGTGTCTCGGGAGGCACCGACAACCCGTTCGCACCGCCACGAGAGACCGATTTTCCGATGGATGCGTTTCCCGCGAGTTACTCGGATTCGCTATTCGCCGAGGCCTGCGAGGCGCTCGGCATCACGATGCACTCGGTCCCACAGGCCCGTAACTCCGAACCATACGACGACCGGAGTCAGTGTGTCGGGTACAGCACGTGCATCCCGGTCTGCCCGTCTGGCGCGAAGTACAGCGGCGACGTCCACGTCCGGAAGGCCCAGTCGAACGGGGCGCGGGTGATATCACAGGCGCCGGTCCAGTATCTCGAACACGACAGTGCGGGCGAAAGAGTCGAAGCAGCGGTGTACGCGACGCCCGACGGCGAGCGACACCGACAGGAGGCCAGACAGTTCGTCCTGGCCTGCGGGGCAGTCGAGATACCGCGCCTCCTCCTGCTCTCGCGCTCTTCGCAGTACCCCGAGGGCCTCGCGAACACGAGCGGCGTCGTCGGGAAGTACTTCATGGACCACCTCGTCGTTCGCGTCGGAGCGGAACTCGACGAACCGACCAACCAGGAACCGATCGGTTACCAGACGCGCGAGACACACCAGTTCTACGACCACGACGACTCGCCGCCAGGGAGTGTCAAACTCGTGTTCGAGAACGTGAATCCACCATCGCTGGCCGAGAGCGCGCTTCGAGGTGGAGACACCGGTACCCCGGGCGATCTGAGCGACGTTGTGGCAGGAGACACGTGGGGCGACGAGCTGGTCGACACCGTCCGCGACCGGATGCCCAACAGACGGGTCGGCATGTTTGGCAACCCAGAGACTCTCCCGCGGGCGGAGAACAGTGTGACGCTCGATTACGAGAAGACCGACTCGCATGGAAATCCGGTCCCTGACGTCTCGTTCACCATCGGGGGATACGAACGCCGGACGATTGAGTTCATCCGGGACGTGCAACGCGACATTCTGAACGAGATGGACGCATCGAATATCGTCGACTCACCACTACGGACTGCCTCTCACAAGATGGGCACGACACGGATGGGGACAGACCCGTCAGAGAGCGTCGTCGACTCGCGACTCCGGACCCACGACCTACGAAACCTCTCTATCGCGTCGAGTAGCGTCTTCGTAACCGGGGGCGCGATGAACCCGACGTTAACTATCGCCGCGCTCTCGCTGAAGGCCGCCGACGCGATCCACCGAGACCTCTGAACGCATCGCGCACCGAAAACTGTCGCCGTGGTCGCCCGGTACTACGACGGGGAAATCGAACAGCCGTCGACAGGCGGTCAGATCAGCTGATTCTTCCAGGTGTCCGGAGTCTCCTCGTTGATTATCTCCAGATCGAGGTGATACTCGAACTCCTTTGGCCCTTCACGCTCGATCCAGTCGACCATCTCCTGCAGTCCGTCACGGAGCGTATACTGGGCGTTGTAGTCCAGCATCTCGCGTGCCTTGTCGGCCGAGCAGTTGGCGAGTCGCACCTCCTGTGGCCGGTCTCGCTCGTAGATCGGGTCGAGGTCGAACCCGATAATGTCGGCGATGGTCTCGGCCAGCGTGTTGATCGTGATGAACTCGTCGTCGGGACCGATGTTGATCACTTCGCCGGTGACGTTGTCGTAGGTCGCCAGCTTTCGGAGCGGGCGCACGTCGTCCTGGATGAACGTGAAACAACGCATCTGTTCGCCGTCGCCGTAGATAATGGGTTGTTTTCCCTGTAACATCCGGTTGATGAAGATGGCCGCAACGTTCCGGAACGGATCGTTGTACTTCTGGCGCGGCCCGATGATGTTGTGCGGGACTGCGATGACGTACTCGAAGTCGTGAATCTCGGCCATCAGTTCAACCATCTCCTCGGCGGCGACCTTGCTGACAGCGTAGGGATCCTGGGGTTGGGGCTCCATGTCCTCGGTGAAGGGCGTCTCGTTTTCCCCGTACCGCGACATACTCGAGCAGTAGACGAAGCGGTCGACGTCAGTCGCAGCGGCCGCTGCCAGCGTCGCCGATGTCGACTGGTAGATGCTTTTGTTGATACGGGCGGGCGCGAACACGCTCAACCCTTCGTGGGCTAGTGCGGCGGTGTGGTAGACGATATCTGTTCCTGCCATCGCCTCCTTCATCGCATCAACGTCGTTACAATCGATTTCGAAGAACGTCGCCTCCTTCGGGATGTTAGCTTCGTAGCCGCCGACGAACGTGTCGTTTCCCGAGACGTCGTAGCCGCGCTCGATGAACTCGTCCGCGAGGTGACTACCAAGAAACCCGGCAATCCCGGTTATGAACACTGACTCTGGCATCGAGGATGAATTGCAATTAGCCAGTAATAATTATACGATGGTTATCAGGAATGTGTCGGACCCTGCATTGACGTGTGACGAGTAAGGGTATTACTATCACGCCCGAACTCAACCGATATTCGATATATCTGTAAAACGCAATATTTTGACGGTCTCAGAGCGTCTCCAAGCCAAATGGGTATCCTCAAGCTATCACGGGAACGAGCATCTGAGGGCTGGTGTTCCGGTATCTGATACATAACAATACAGTTGCCAAAGTTCCTCTGGACCGAACTCATGGACGCAAACCTATCAGGGAGCACCGTACTCGTTACCGGTGGTGCGGGCTTCATCGGGTCCTTTCTGACCGAGGAACTCGTCGAACTCGGCGCGGACGTCCGAGTCGCCGACAACTTCTCGCGGGGAACCCCTTCGAAATTGGACAACGTCAGAGAAGACATCGAGGTACTGCCGGTCGATCTGACGACCCAGAAAGGCTGTATCGAGGCGACAGAAGGCGTCGACCACGTCTTCCACCTCGCCGCGAGCGTCGGCGGAATCCACTACATCAAGCAGGCGAACGTCGGCGGCCTCGCGCCCAGCGTGCTCATGAACCAGTGTATGTTAGAGGCCGCACGAATCACCGGCGTCGACCGCTTCCTGTTCGCGTCGAGTGCCTGCATCTACCGCCAGCAGCACGACGGCCTCAACCGCTTCAGTGAGGACCAGGCGATTCCAGCGAATCCCCACAGCACCTACGGGTGGGCGAAGATTCTCGGCGAAGTGGCCTGTGATGCGTATCACACCGACACCTCCCTGACGACCAGCAGTGTCCGTATCTTCAACTGCTACGGGCCGAGAGAGAGTCTCGATCCCGATAGCAGCCACGTCATCCCGTCGCTGTGTCGCAAAGTCATCGAAGCCGACCCCGGTGAATCGATAGAGCTGTTCGGCGACGGGTCACAGCAGCGCGGATTCATCTACGTGACGGATCTCGTCGACGGGATGATCGAGGTGCTCCGGACGAAAACCGACGGTGAACCGATAAATCTGGGGAACTCGAAAGAGGTCGTCAGTATCGAGGAACTCGCGGCGACGATTATCGACATCAGCGGCAAGGACCTCTCGCTGACCTACGACCGGTCGAAGCCGACGGGCACCGACAAGTACGCCTGCGATATGACCACGATGAGAGCCGAACTCGACTGGGAACCGTCGGTCAGCCTCGAAGATGGCCTCGAAAGGGTCTACGAGTGGGCCGAACGCGAACTGGACGCCGATCGGCCGGTTGTCTCGGCCGACGGGGGGCGACGATGAGCGACTGGGACGGAGAGCGGGTGCTGGTCACCGGCGGTGCGTCGTTCATTGGAAGCCATCTCGTCGAAGACCTCGTCGCGGCAGGGGCGAACGTTCGCGTCGCTGACGACTTCTCCAGCGGCGAGCGAGCCAACCTCGACGGCGTGCACGACCGCGTCGACGTAGTCGACGGTGACCTCACCGAGAAAGCGTTTGCCGACGAGGTGACGCGCGACATCGAGACCGTATTCCATCTCGCTGCAGATCACGGCGGTCGGGGATACATCTCGAACTATCCGGCCAACTGCGCGACGAACATGGCGCTCGATAACATCGTCTACGAATCCGCCGCGAACAACGGCGTCGAACGCATCACATTCGCGTCCAGCGCGTGTACCTACCCGACCGACATCCAGCAGGAGCGGCGACCCCTACGTGAGGACATGGTGAGCTTTGAGGAGCGTGGCGGCGCGTACGCCGACGAGGTGTACGGGTGGGCGAAGCTCATGGGCGAGCGCTCCTTGCAGGCGTATCACGAACAGTACGACATCGACGCGAGCATCGTTCGAATCTTCACCGCATACGGCCCCCGAGAGAACGAGACACACGCGATCATCGCGCTCATGGCGAAAGCGTACGCCCAACAGGACCCATACCAGATCTGGGGGGACGGTGAACAGACCCGCAACTTCACCTACGTCAAGGACATCACGCGAGCGCTCCGTCTCGCAGCGGAGAATATCACGGACGCCACGCCGGTGAACGCAGGTATCGGCCGTTACGTCACCATCAACGAAGTCGTCGACGCCATTTTCGACCACCTCGGTTGGGAGCCCGATGAACGCGAGTATATGACAGACAAGCCAGTCGGCGTTCGTCATCGCGCCGCGGACACGACCCGAGCCGAAAACCTGCTCGGCTGGGAGCCGGAGTACACTGTCGAAGACGGACTCCGCCGCACTCTCGAGTGGTACACCGGCGCGCGGGACAGAGCGTACGTGAGAGAGAACCTCGAGACGCTGTTGCACGAACGATAGATGTCGGGGACGGAAACAGAGTACCTGCTGGTGACCGAGTACTTCCATCCAGATACCGCGTCGACCGGCCAGCTGATGACCGACCTCGCGGTCGGCCTGCAGGAACGCGGGCTGGACCTGTCGGTCTACACCGGCCAGCCCAACTACCACAGCGGGGAGAACGAGCGACAGCCAGTCCGGTCGGTCCACGAGGGCGTGTTTGTCAGGCGCATTCGTGCCCCACAGGTCCGACAGTCCTCACTCGTCCGTCGCCTATTCAACTGGACCGTCTTCACGGCGTGGATGTCCGTGGTGCTCCTGTTCGACCAGACAGACAGGGAGCGCGAACTCGTCTTCGTCACCTGCCCCCCGTTCCTGCCGGCAGCGATGTGGGCCGTCTGCCGCCTCCGAGGCTGGGAGTACACGTACATCGCCTACGACCTCTACCCGGACGAACCGGTCGAACTCGGGTACCTCAAACGAGGTGGCCTCATCCATCAGGGCTGGGAACTGCTCGACAGGTACGCGTTCCGCGACGCGAAGCACGTCGTAGCGCTGGGCCCAGTGATGCGGGACCGTATCGACGCCAAGGCCGGTGACGGCTTCGACGCCGGAAAAGTCGAGATCATCCACAACTGGGAGGACGAGTCGTTCATCACGCCGCGGGAGAAGGCAGATAACTGGTTCAGCCGGGAACACGGCCTCGTCGAGACGTTCACGGTATTGTACTCCGGCAACATGGCCGAGTTCCACGACCTGGAGACACTGGTTCGGGCAGCTGCTCGATTGGACGACGCCGACGTACAGTTCCTCTTGATCGGTGAGGGGGACAACAAACAGCACATCGTCGACCTGGCCGAGGAGCTGGGGGTCCGGGGCGAGAGCGTCACCTTCCTTCCGTACCAGCCGTGGGACGACCTTCCGTATAGCCTCACGTCGGCAGACGTCTCCGTCGTCACGGTCAAAGAGGGGTTCGAGGGAATCGTCGTCTCCAGTAAACTGTACACGTCGATGGCGGCGGGCCAACCGGTGCTGGTCATCTCGCAACCGAACGACGACGAGGGTCGTATCGTCAGACGATTCGACGCTGGCTTCAACGTCGAGCAGGGGGCGGTCGAGCAGGTCGTCACTGCCATCGAGCAGTGGCTGGCCGACCCACACCTCGTCGACCGACAGGGGGATAACGCGCGAGCGGCGTTCGAGGAACACTTCGTCAAAGACGAGGCAGTCGACCAGTATCACGAAATGCTCGCCGGTACCGCACCGCGCGTGGAGGTGCCCGCCCGATGAACGATACCGTCGAGAACGTGCTGCTACTCACCTACGACTCACTCAGGTACGACGTCTGGAACGAGATGCGCCCGTCGCTCACCGCCGGCCCGCAACTCGAAAGCGCCGGAACGAGTCTTGACCGTGCGTTTGCCACCGGCCCCGGGACGACGCCGTCGTTCCCGGGGATGTTGACCGGGACGCTCCCGCTGTCGTACCACGGGCTCGGTCCACTCACCGAGGACCGGCCCCGGGTCGCGGCGGAACTGCGAGCGCGAGGGTTGACAACCGCCGGCTTTCACAGCAACCCGTTCCTCTCGACGCACTTCAACTACGACGTTGGCTTCGACGAGTTCAGGGACTACCAGAACCCGTTGATGGGGGTCGCGACGAAGATATTCCCCCGCGGCATCGAGATAAACAATCCGAGACTCAAGCGGGTCGACGAGGTTGTCAACCTCACCGGCCTGATAAAGAGTGCCTACCGCCACGTGCAGGGGAAGGCACGACCCTACGTCAGCGCCGAAGTGATCACGGACGATGCAGTCGAGTGGCTCGAATCCACGAGTGACCCGTTTTTCTGTTGGGCACACTACATGGACGTCCACCACCCATGCCATCCGCCTCGGGAGTACCGAGCGGCCTACGGAGTCGAGGACGTCGACAGCGAGACGGTTTCCGAGCTCTACTCCGCTCTGATAGGCGACTCGGCGTCGCTCACCGACGACGATCTCGAGACGATGGCGGCGCTCTACCGGGCTGCGATAGCGTACGTCGACGACCAGATATCACGGTTGGTGCAGGTGTTGAAACGGGAGAACCGCTTCGAGGAGACGCTAATCGTCCTCACGTCGGATCACGGCGAGTTGTTCGGCGAGTACGGACAGTACGGGAAACCCGAACGGATGTACGACGAGCTCATCCGGGTGCCGCTTGTGGTCGTGAACAGTCCGCCATCGCTCGAGCTCCCCGAGGACGAACTCGTGAGTCTCCTCGATCTGCCACCGCTGTTCCACGAGGCACTGGGCACAGACGTCCCAGTAGCCTACGAGGGGATCGTCCCCGGGAGCGAGTCCAGATCACACGTGATCGCTGAACACGAGGTCGACGGTGACAGGGTCGTCGGCGCTCGGTCCGATGCGTGGCTCTACGAAGTCGACGAGATTCTCGGGGAGCACCGTCTCTTCGAGACGGGGTCGATGCAACAGGTCGACCCGGACGCCCCAGACGCAGCACGAATTAGAGCGGTCGTCGAGGACAGACTCCAGTATCTTCGCGCAGGGACGGCGGGCGATGGGGTGCCATCGGCAGGCGACAGTCGACTGGACGACGATGTCGAAGCTCGTCTCGAGGACCTCGGGTACCGATAACGACTATGTCACGCAGCATCCGTGCCGGCAAAGCGTTTGTTCGGATTCCAGCAATGGCGTGGTCCGCGATTCGACAATTCTGGAGCCGCGACATCCTCACGACCGGATCGCTGGCCGTCTCTCGCATCAGAGACGCCGTACGACGCCACTCGCTGAACCACAGACGACACACCGACATTCACTCGACTGCGAGGGTCGATGCCACCGTGCAAGTCGGTACGAACGGGACCCTTGCAATCGGACGAGAGAGTTCTATCGGCCGGTACGTGGTCATCGGTCCGTCTGGTGGCAACGTCCACATCGGAGCTGACTGCCTGCTTAACGTCTTCGTGACGCTGATCGGACACGGCGACATCCGCATCGGCGACGGCGTGCTAATCGGTCCGCATACAACCATCGTCGCGGCTGAACACGGCATCGACAGGGACGCGCCAATTGCCACACAAGAGATATCCAGGGCCGGCATCGAGATCGGCGACGATGTCTGGATCGGCGCGAACTGCACGATTCTCGACGGCGTGACCGTCGGTGAGGGGGCCGTAATCGCGGCCGGAAGCGTCGTGACGAAGTCGGTGCCGGAGTACGCCGTCGTCGCTGGCGTCCCGGCAGAACAGATTGCGATCCGGGAGTAAGCTGGCACGCATCAGTGATTCGATGACGCACGGGCACGGCAGAGCACTGGAAAGCAGTTGTTACTGAAGCCAGCAGGCGAACAGTATCGAGCGACGATGTTACCCCACGGCCACCTCGCGGTCGGCTACCTGCTGTTCTCCGGCTACGCCCGCGCCACGCGTCGACGCCGACCGGAGTTCCGTGAAATCGCCTTCGTCATGCTTGGGACCCAGCTCCCGGACCTGTTCGACAAACCGTTGGCGCTGCTGGGCGGGGGATTCGCGGGCGGACGGACGGTGGGGCACTCCATGATATTTGCAGTGCCGTTCGTCCTCGCTGTCGGCGTGTTGATTCACGGCCGGACGGAAGCGTGGGGACCGGCCGTCGCCTTCGCCGTCGGCTACGTTTGTCATCCATTCGTCGACGCGTCGCTGTTCTTACTCCAGGGAACGGTCGCGAAAGACTTTCTCGAGGTATCGTTCGTCGTCTGGCCGCTGACGATTCCGGGCCCAGCCATCGTCAGCGCGCTGACCGGTGTTCCAGGCCTCAGTGATCTGATCGCGATCAAGCCGGTCTGGACGGCCCGCCATCTCCCGACGGCACCGGTAATCGGCTGGTGGATTCGAGCCGCCGAAGCGGTGCTAGCACTGCTGGCGGCGATTGTCTGGTGGGCGGACGGCGTTCCGGGCATGGAGAAGCTTCCCGACGGTTGGATCCGGATATTCGAGTGAAACCGCTTCGAATGGTGGTGACTTGGTGGGTCGATAGTGGACAGGCGAGATGAAGGTGGTGTCCTAGTTGAAAACCAAACGTCTGCGGCGAGATTGTGGCAGTTTGTTCCAGTGGAGGCCGAAAACAAAGAGCATTACCGGAGAGTATTAGCTCACTTCCGAGACTATGCACCGACTAAATAAGAGCTGTCACTGCGGGGACACACCTATGCAAGACATCACGATAGTCGGTGGCGGTATCGCCGGTTGCTCGACCGCGTACCTGCTGAGCGAACGAGGATACGACGTCACCGTCGTCGAGAAGGACGCGATCGGGGGGCTTCTCAGGGAGATCGAGCTGGCGTCGGGCTATCACACAGATTCTGCACCACACCTCCTCTTCTTCGACGAAGATGAAGAGGCCATCGTCGGCGAGCTCTTCTCGGAGTTTACCGATCTCGACCCGCACTCGTTTTTCGCGAAGACCTACCCGACGAACGACCTCACCGACCCGCACGACTATCCAGTGAGTAAAGCGAACATAGACCGCTGGGACGACAGCGATCAGATCCGCGAAGAGCTGGCCGAAGCTCCGGGGAAAGCCGACGTAGATTACTTCGACGAATTCGTCCGCCGACAGGTCGGTCCGACGCTGTTCGACCGGTATTACGACAGTTACACCGCGAAGCACTGGGGTATCGAGCCCTCGCGCATCACTGGCGACTGGTTCGATTTCAAGATCAATTTTCCGGACGGCGAAGACTCCTTCTTCGACGGCGGTGCGTACTACCCGGCGAAGAAGTACACCGACGTTCTCAACGAGATGCTGGCGGACTGCGAGGTGATTATCGACGGCGTGACCGGACTGGAGACAGATGGGGCCCACGTCGAAGCGCTCACAACCGAGAGCGGCGACCGGATCGGCGGCGACCTGTTCGTCAGCACTATCGACCCGAGCATCCTCGTCGACACCGACGAGTCGCTGAACTACCGGAGTATGGTCATCCACAGCGCCCACATCGAGGCCTCCGAACGCCTGTTCCCGGACCACGTCAACTGGGCGTACTTCCCGAACCACCACGACTTCACCCGTATCACCGACTACGACTTCACGCCCCAGGACATCCCCGACGGCGAGTACCTACTGACGACGGAGTTCCCCTGTTTCCTCGGCGACGACGTCTGGCCGAATCAGCGGTCGTGGTTCGACGACGCGCTCACGTCGTTCATCGAGAACCAGGGTATCGACGTCTCACTCGTCGCCTCCGAGATACGGCGTGCCCCGAGAGCCTACCCGCTCCCGGTCACCGAAGAGATAGAACGGTTCGAACGAATCAACAGCCAGCTCAGCGCCTTCGAGAACGTCGCGAACCTCGGTCGCGTCAGTACCTACGAGTACATCTGGATCAAGGACATCGTCCAGCAGGCTTACGAGACTGTCGAGGAGCTCACAGCTCCGGTTCATCCCTGAACAATGAGCGACTACGTCCTCTCTATCAACCCCTGTGTCAATCCACTCGGCTCGCATGATCCGAGCGCCGTGCTCTTCGAAGACGGAGACCTCGTCTACGGTATCGAAGAAGAGCGATTGATTCGGCAGAAACACGCCACGGGGAAGTTCCCCGCGGAAGCCATCGAAGCCTGTCTCGACTACGCTGACATCGATCTTGCCGACGTGGAACGCGTGACAATCCCGTGGGAACCCGATCTTTTCAGACAGGCACTGGGAGTGACCCTGCGAGAAGCGATTTCCCTCCCGGATACGATTCCGACCCGGTTTCGACTCGCCGGCTGGGGGATGCGGTACTCGCTGGGGCCGTGGCTCGCTTCGACAAGCCCTATCGAGAACCATCTACGGGAGATAGGCGAACCCGTCCCGCCGATAGTGACACACCCGCACCACCGCTCGCATGCCGCCAGCGCCTTCTTCCCGTCACCGTTCGATCAGGCCCTCGTGCTCACCATCGACGGCCGTGGCGAGTACGACGCGACGAACGTCTGGTATGGTTACGACGGCGGCCTCGAACACGTCCGTGAGTACGAGTTCCCGAACAGCTGGGGCTTCCTGTACGCTGCCGTGACGAAGTTCCTCGGATTCCGCCCGTGGAACGGCGAGGGAAAGGTAATGGGGCTGGCACCCTACGGGAGCCGAAACTCCCAGATAGAGTCCAGCCTTCGACGAGAGATAGACACCAGCGCGAACTACGACGTCACCAGTCTCGTCAACGGCAACGTCAGGTTCACAATCGATCGGTTGGAGAAGATACTGGACCGCTCGCGGCGGAAGGAAGCCGGTGAGTTCACCCAGTGGGAGAAAGACCTCGCGTACACCGTTCAGATGCTCCTCGAAGAGACCGCGACGAACGTCGTCGAGGAGTACTGTCGCGACCTCGACCTGCGGAACGTCGCGCTCGCCGGAGGCGTAGCGCTCAACTGCAAGATGAACAAGCGCGTGATGGAGCTGGACTGCGTCGACCGGACGTTCGTACAACCGGTCGCAGCCGACGCCGGTGGGGCGGTCGGGGCTGGGATGCTCGAATACGAACCAGGAGAGATAGCCCCGATGAGCACGGTCTACTGGGGGCCGTCCTACGACACAGCAGGTATCGAAGAGACACTCCAGATGAACAAGGTCGACTACCGGAAGGTGGACGACGTGGCCCGGACTGTGGCCGAGCGACTGGCCGAGGGTGCACTCGTCGGATGGTTCCAGGGGCGCCTCGAGATGGGGCCACGGGCGCTCGGCAACCGGAGCATTCTCGCCGACCCCCGGACGCAGGAGTCACTCGACCGTGTCAACGAATTCGTCAAGCATCGCGAGGAGTGGCGGCCCTTCGCGCCCTCGATGCTCGAACGGGCGATGGGCGACTTCGTCGTCGACCCCGAGCCAGCTCCGTACATGATCAAGACTTTCGAGGTAACCGAGAGCGCAAGAGAGACCATCCCGGCGGTGCTCCACCCGGCCGACGACACGACGCGGCCACAGACCGTCCGCGAGGACCAGAACCCGCGTTACCATCGACTCATCGAGGAGTTCGAATCGATAACCGGCGTTCCCGTCGTCTTGAACACGTCGTTCAACGATCACGGCGAACCGATCGTCAACCGCCCCAGCGAGGGCATCAAGGACTTCTTCGGGATGGGGCTGGACCTGCTAGCTATCGAGGACCTCGTCGTCGAAAAGTGAGGCCAACTGTTTCAATTTATTCCAGGTGCGCACTCGGCGCGCGACGACTGCTCAATCGAGGTATCCGAGTCCCCGTAGCTGCTCCTTAATTTCGTCCGAGTCGGCGGCAGAGTAGGTGTCCACCTCGCCGGCCTCGTCCCGACTCTCCCGAAACGACGGTTCCAACGGAACGTCGAGTCGCTCCATCGGAACCTCTCCGTCGACATTCTCCGGAAGGGCAACATCGGACAGCGAGAGCGCGAGAGGGAAGACATCGAGGATAGAGCGGCGACGGACCTCGTCGCGCTCCGCAAACGAGGGACCTGTAGTTATCAGTATCCCGTCCTGTCGGTGCTCGCCGATGCCGTTGTCGCTGAAAAGCTCGCCGCCGTTGAGTCCCGTGTGGACTTTACAACGCATCTCATCCATGATGAACACGATTTCGGGAGCCTCCGCCTCATACGGGCCGGAAAACACCTCTTCGCGGGTCTTAAGTTCCGTGACCAGCGGTTCGTCTCGGTCGGGGTGTCGGAGCGATTCCAGTTTTGTCTTGAGTTCGTCCCGGAGTTCTGGCACACGGTCGGGGGGGACTGTGCCGTTCGGATGGACGTCTTCGGTGTTGAGAAAGATGACGTTCTGTTCCGAGCCGACGTACGCGGTCGTCTGATCCCACCGAATCTGTTCGGAGAGGACCTTTTGCTCCCGCTCGTCGGCGGCCGGAACGGTTCGCTTCGCGACATCGAAGACGGGTTGTGGGAGAAGTTCGCGAACGTCGCCGACGCCCAGTCGGTTTTTCATCCGGAGTAGGTTTTCCCTCGTGAATCCCCCTTTCCGGAGCAGTCGCCGAGAAAGGTCGATATCGGAGTCGCTATCGAGTGCGAGATACCCCTCTTTGCGGAGCCACTCGACAACGTGGAAGCTCCGTGTCCCTTTGGCTCCGTGACCGTGGTCGCTCATCAGGATGATGTTTGTCTCGTCGGGAACCTGTTCGAGCAGTCCGCCGAGCGCCTCATCCTGTTCGATGTAGGTTTTCCGAAGTCGTGCTTCGTCCTCGACGAGATAGTGACCGGCGATATCGGTCGCGGTGAAAACGCCGAAGAACACGTCGAGGTCGTACATCGAGAGCAGCGTCTCGAACGCGCGCTTGCGGTGCCGGATAGCTGACTTCATCTCCTCGAACACCTTCTGGTTCGAGAACTGCTTCAACTCCGGCCCCATTGAGGTCGGTTTCACTTTGTACGTCGTCCCCAGCTCCGCTTCAAGCTCAGTGAGTACGTCCGAGGGAGCCGCTGGATTCGTCCGGTTCGGAATCGGCCAGCCGGATATCATAAACCCGTTGTCGAGTTCCGTCGGTGGGTATGTCTCGGGGACGTTGACGACGCCACAGGCGACGCCCGCTGTGTCCAACGCCTCCCAGAGCGTCTCTGCGTGGACATCGGTCAGATTGAGTGGAACTCGCTCGTAAGAGTTCTCTTTCCGGCGTGTAAATCCGAAACAACCGTGTTTTCCACCCTGCTTGCCGGTGAACATCCACTGCCACGCTGGCGACGATAACGGTGGATCAGACGACCGAAGGCGGCCGTAGGAGCCGGACCCCATCAAGCGGTCGAGGGTCGGGAGATCGCCTCTCCACTGTTCGACCAGCGTGGGTTCCAACCCGTCGAGCCCAAGGATTAGTGTATCCATCGTCTCTGTTATCGTACTGACAGTGGTAAATATATTCTGAATGATAGGTGTTGATTAACCGAGTTAGGAGCCTACTAAGCCGGTGAACGGGATGCAATAGTACTACCGTCCGAGCATGATTCGCCACGTACCCACTCACTCGATTAATGAGTAAATCTTCTCTTCGTCGACCTCTCCCAGCGAATACAGTACCGCGACGTATCCGGCAAACCCAACGAGCAATGCAATTGTGACACGGAGTGCGGTGTAGGAGTCCGACACGTAGAGTACCGCCGGCGGGGTCGCCATCAACGCCCCACCGACTATCGCATTCCGGATGGTGGATGTTGGCAGTGTCCACTCCAGATGCCGCTTCGAGAAGTAGTACACCAATAGCGCGTACGTGGAGTAACTCACAGTGGTGGCGACGGCAGCACCGAGGTACCCGTAGAGCGTAATAAGCGGGATATTCAAGAGCAGATTGACTACGACGGCAGTCAACGCCGCGGCAGAGATGAGCTTCGTCTGTTCGCGTACCTCCATCGTAATCTGCCCGATATTCGCAAGCGTCAGAAAGAGAACGCCACCGGCGACAAATGGGATGACAATGTATCCTTCCAAATAGGCATCGTCAAGCAGAACTGAGCTGAGTGTCCGACTTAGAAACGCTGCTCCGATGAACGCGGGAACGGCAATGAGGACAAAATACCTCGAAAACCTAGTGATGAGTCCCGCCACCTCTTGCTCGTTCGATTCCTCCAGTGTGTTCATGATTATCGGATAGGCCGCAGTAATTATCGGAGAGAACACTAGCCGGATTCCACTATCCGTAATCTGGTAGTTCGAGGAGTAGATTCCAACAGCGGCACTCCCACGTAATAGTTCGAGTAACACGCGGTCAGCTTGACTGAGGAGCGGCACACCAATCATCCAGCCGAGCATTGGGACCCCATATCGGGTGAATCTGCGAACCACCTTTGGGTCGAGGCGTGGTCGAAGATTGCTTCGACCCAGCTTATATGCCATCAAGAGGACGGTGACCCCAGTTGCGGCGACAGCACCCCAGATCCAGCCCACAATGTGATTCAAGACAAGAATCGCAAGGAGAAGCGATAACGCCAGTTTGAGCAGCGACTCGAATATTCGATATCCCATCACGCTCTTCGACTGCAGCGTCGTCTGGAAGAACCACTTGAACGTCTGAAAGAATCCCTGAACGACAATCACGATTAGAACAGCGAAGTAGAAGGGACGGAAGTCACCCAGTTCAGCGCCCCAGAGCACATACCCAGCAGTCCCTAACGCGACGAGAGATAACGCCGTAAGCGAGACCATCGAGATAGCGTTTCCAACGACGACGTCGTCTCGCATCTCGGCCGCGAACCGGTAGACGGATTTACCGACCCAATCGAAACACAGTGTGCTGAAGATTCCGATGAAACTGGCCGCCAGCGCGTACCGACCGTAGGCTGCCGGCGGGAAGAACCGCGTGAACACCATGAGCGCGATGAGACTCGCGACGGCGGGAACCAGTTTCGCGATGGAATAGAGACCGAAATCTCGGACGAAGCGATTGAAAACGCTGTTTTTGTCCTCTGATTCGAAGTGGGTCATCCAGTTCGCCCTGCGCAAGGCTGTCAAAAAAGTATGGTGTGTGGAATCGGTAGTGTTTACTGTGGAGTATCGTGCCAGCGAGCGAATCTCTGCAACCACTTCGACTGTTTCCGGTTCGCGAGGATGAAGCGATTCGAAAATGACGGAGTTCGACGTTTCAGCTCTCGAACAATCAGTTCGACAGCGTTCCGTTTTCCGTGTCAGCGCCTCTGAAATCGAAATCCAGCTCAGGGGATGCAGTCTATCGGTGTTAAGCCCCATCAGCGAGAAAGATGGTATTTGCGCCCGTGTATTTTTACGAAGTTCGCCGAGAAATGGTTCTCTAAGAGCGGTGGTAGTCGTCGAAAAGAGACGGAGGTGAAGCAAGTGGTTCGTCTCCGGGCCAGCCGCAGCGTACAGCCAGAATTGCTGGTGCTGTTCCGACTCAGTGGTTCGTCGGTCGCAATCTGATTCGGAGGCCTACTGAAGTCGAGCAGAAAGTCAGCGTTCCATCTCCGATGGAGACACACATTATCGAGAACTTCGACAGTACTCGGCATCGGTAGCTCCGTAGCGTGCGCTCGAATAGATCACCGGCATGCGGGCGTACGTATCCGCTCGCACTCACAAAATCCGAATCAATCCAGCCATGCTATCTACGTAGGCGATTTCTGCCAAAGACATCAACAAAGTTGTTCGCCGGGCATTTCGGCCGTAACTAAACTCGACCGTGGAGTCTCGATACCCGCACGAGGTATAGCCGCGGTAAATGGGAGAGAAGTATCGGCTACGCGCCGATATTGAGGAGACAGCGACGAAGAATGAAAAGGTGAATCTCTTGAAATGTTGTAACGGTTACTCCGTGAGCTATGTCTGTTCCAAGTTGTTGATCCGGTCGGCGAGGTCCTGGATGTCCGCTTCGATGCTCTCGAAGTTCTCGTTGAGCGGGATATGCCAGTCGTTGGACCCGGCTTGTGGCGTATTGTAGCCGCCGTAAGTCGACGTACTCGTGTCGTCCGTTGTATCGGACGACGTGTCGTCGGTCGACGTGTTCGTGAGCTGTTGGCTTACGATGGATTGGTACATGTTCGACGCGTCTGTGAGGGCAGTGCTATCGGGGTGAATCTGGTGGCTCCCACCAGATGCCGATGCGGTGTTCCAATACGCCTGCAGCTCCCAGCCCTGTGAGATCCCGTAATCGAGTAACTTCTCAACGAAGTAGGGGTTGTCTCCGCCACTTGGATTCGGATACGCGTTGGTCGCGACACCCCACTCGGCAGTTCCGAACCGATTCGCGCCACGCTCGGCGCCGAAGTTCTCCCACATCTGGATTTTATCTAGGATTACGACCCAAGCGTCCTGCCAGAGCTGTTCCAATTCGGAGTCAGAGAGGCCGCTGATATCGTCAGGATACGTCCCGCCCTCCGAGTCGTAGAGAGACGGCGTAATAATCGGTGCTGGCTCCCCACTCGGCCACTGTGCGGAGTCGACAGGCCAGGCGTCGGGCGCGACGCCGAGGCGGTTTCTGGCTGGAGAGAAGCAGAAGTCGAAGTTAGCGCCGGAAACGGACTGCATGACGTCGACACAGCGGGCAAATCCGTCGGCGTAGTTCTGCGGGTCCGACGGGTACTTGCTATTCCACGAGAGGTTGAATTCGTGGCTCATTCGGATAATCGAATCGCCCATGCCCCTGTCGACGAGTTGCTGGGCGAAGTTGCGATAATCCGCGTCGAACTCGCCACTTGCGGCTCTCCCGTATTCGTTCCGGTTCGGACCACCGAACTCGTAAGCGATTGCTAACTGACGCGAGCTGTTCCCGAAGAGACGCTCCATTACGTCAAGTCGATTCGCTTCGTCCCAGGTGATGCCGTCTATTCCATCGTGGAACAGATTTTGACTATACGTCGTTGTCACAACGTCGACCTGGTTGCCAAGCCACTCTTCGGCTGCGAGGAGGTCCGACTCGGTGATTGTGAGAAGTCCGTGTTTCATGACGGCTGCCCCGTGAGTTTCGTTTGCGTGCTGTGCTGTCTCACTGCGTTCGCCAGGTTGCGTGTGGTGTGGTTAGGTTCAGTCATGGTCTGGTTCTGAAATCGGCTTTTGACTTCCATCACGGTGTGTATCGTCGAGGATATGGGCGCTCGTGTCCACGCGGAGATGACAGGACCCGATGAATCGGCGTGTGTCTCGACTTGTAGTAGACCGATCGCCCATACCACCTTGTTCGGGAGGGATACCTTCTGAATTGAGTCTATTATCATAGTATGTCAACTCAGCAACTGCGATATGGTTAGTAAAGAACCAGTCACATATTTTTTTAAACGTCACACGCACAGCGTAGTCACGCACCAAGTACGACCCTCAGCTCAACTGGGCGCTCCCTTGACGCATCTACCGAGCAACTCGCTACGCGAGCTTTCTCTCCGCGGCAGTGGGCGGCGGTCTACCGAGGGAGTCGTGTTTAGTGTTGAGCATTATGCAAGAGTGCGAAAGTCTGCAACCAATTTTCGGCGGTGTCAGGTTTGACGTGGCTGCGGCAATTCGAGAACGATGAGGGTCGGGGGTGCAGTTCTCGAACAATCTGGTCGGCGGCGTTCCGATTTCCGTGGCGCGCATTTGAAATCGAGGGAGAACTAAAGGAAGCACAGATTGCAGAATTAAGCGTCATCAGCGAGAGAACAGTGGGTTCGACATCGTGGTATTGCCGCAGTTCGCGCAGGAAAGATTTCCGTGAGAGCTGTTGTAGTCCCCGAAAAGAACTGGGCGTAAAGCAGTTCGGTCGGCTACGGTTGGCGACCTACAGCCAGAACTGTTGGTCGCTAATGCGAATCACCGATTCGACGAGTGCGATTTGATTCGATGGTTCGCCAGATTCAGGCTGTAAATCAGATTTCTGCACCCGATCTGGTAAACACCGCCACCGGGGGACGCAAAGATTTTCACTCTGAAGTTCATATTAACTCATTGAAAAGAAGAGAGAAGATGCGTACGTATTCCAAGATTCAACTCGAGAATCGCAGACCTATAACGGGAACAACCGAAGACACAGAGATTCGTCCAGTGAGGCCAATACCGGTCGCAGAGGCCAGTAAGCGTGGAAGCGGGGGTAGTAGTCGGTTTATGCCGGATTCCATGCGTGTCAGGACCGAATCTGGTACCGAAGAATAACCCGTCGACAAGGACCCGTACGAAAGTTGAGATACCTATAATGACAGATTCGGATACCACGATTCCAATCTCTCGGCGGACTGCACTCAGACGCGGAGGGACGGCAATGGGCTCGCTCCTGCTCGGAACGCTTACAGGATGTAACACGGACGACTCCCCAGAAGGAAGAGAGCAGGAGACAGAAACAGGGCAGCAGACGACAGAGACAGAGCAACAGGTGACAGAACCCGTTCGGAACGTCGGCGTATTTCTCGGGAGCGACGAGAGTCTTGTCGAGTGGGAAAAGTGGTTCGGTCGGAAGGTGGACTACTATTCGTTTGCGCTGTTCCACGACACATGGGCGGATTACAGAATCGACAACTGGCCGCTGGAGGTGCCCATCGAAAGGTTACAGGACGGCCGAGAGATCGTTCTATCCTTCGAGATGTTCCCCCCGAGTCAGACAGAGATGACCGCAGTAGCGACCGGACAGCACAGAGCGAAATACCGTCAGTTGGCATCAGAGATGGTCGATCATGGTATCGGAGACGCACACATACGATTTGGCTGGGAATTCAACGGACGGTGGGCCGCCGACGGGGCAGTCGGACGGCCAGAGATTTACACCGCCGCGTGGAGAAACGTCGTAAGCGCCATGCGAGGCGTCGACGGTGCGGAGTTCTCGTTCATCTGGGCCCCGAACATCTGGAGGAAACAAATGGCGCCGACGGACGCCTATCCAGGTGACGAATGGGTCACTGAAATCGGGCTCACGATGTATGATAAGGGCGACTACTACCCATATCCCGAGCAGTGTGACTCGAACTGCGTCGCAGAGCGCAGACGACAAACGTGGCAAGACATATTGGAAGGACGGCAAACGTACTACGGACTGAACTACTGGGCTAGCTTTGCCAGGAACCACGGAAAGCCACTCGTGTTTCCAGAGTACGGTGTCTCGTCGAGGACAATGCAGAATGCAGGCGGTGGTGACAATCCAAGATTTTTCGAATGGTTCGCAGATTGGATGAGCGAAAACAGTGACGTCGTGGCTTGGCACAACATCTGGGGTTGGGTCGCGGGACCACACTACCTCGGCCCGGAAGAGTTGTACGAAACAAAAGAGTACACGTATATGAACGACGCCTCCGAGGCGTTTAGGCAGTTGTTCAGCTAGGATGGATCCTACCGTTTAGAGATAGCCGAGCTTTTCTAGTTGGTCGTCGATGTCGCGTTTGGGGTCGTCGACTCCCGTCCGCTCGAACTCGGGCGTGTACTCGCCGGTGTCTTCGGCGACGGTTTCGATCCACGGCACCTCCCGAAGTACGCGAAGCGGAATCCCGTAGTGGCCGTAGATTCCCCACTCACCGATCGCCTCGCCGTGGTCTGAACTGATGACCACGGGATCGGCGTCGATGCTGTCGAGTAAAATTTCGACATATTCTAAGACGTAGTGAAGGTTATCCCGGTACTGCTTCCACTTCTCCGCCTTGGAGACGTGACCGACTCGGATATCCCGCCACTGGTTCAACCATTTACCATGGAGTTCGGTTTCGAAGCCGTCGAAGTGCGGAATAAACGGATGGTGCGGTTGCATGTAGTGGACAATCATCCGCTCGGGGTCGTGCTCGCGTTTGACGGAAATCGCTCTGTCGGTGAGATACTGCGGCCGGAATAGTTCGTCGTCGTCTTCCCACGCGTAGCGCCAGACCTCGTCGAGTACGGCGAAGTCGTTCTCGTCTAGATAGATGTCGGTGTGCGGATTCCCAGTGACGACGGCCGTTTTTCGCATTTCGTCGGCGTACTCGTCGACGAAGTTCTTCTCAAGCCACTCTGCGGAGTTACTTCCGATAGAGTTGTGAGTCCGATATTTCTCGAGAAACGAATACTCGTCTGCGACTTCGTCCATCAGATCCGTGCGACATGCATCGAGAATGACCAGCACTTCCCACTCACGTTCGTAGATGGGGACGCCGTAATCATCCTGAAAGTGCTCGAAGAGGAGTCGAATAAATTCGGCGTATCCGTCGTACGTAACCCGTTTCGTCGCTGTGACGTAATCTTCGTTTGAATAATATTTTCTGGCTCTGTCAAGTCCTTGTATCACCCGGTCAATATCTGTCATCTCAGATATAAATCATCCTACACCGACATATATATGCGGGACGAACTTCCGGTTAGTCACAGCCAAATCGCGGCACCTGCCGGGAGAGCAGCTTAACCCGCTCGGTAGGAGGTTTCTACCATGTTGGCCACAGACAAGGTTCGAGCTGAACTGGTCACCTCTCGGCGAACTCAGAGTTGACTGTGCGACCGAAAATCACGGTCGTACACGTGGTCCAATACTGCCGCTCCGGTTGCGCGAATCATGTCTCGCTCGGACTTTGCCACCCAGAGGAACAGTGACCCAACCGTCTGAACGAGAAGAGAGAAGACGAAAACCAATCGTTCCGCAAAAGAGAGCCGGCTCGATGCGAAGCGTAGCCGATTTCGGTACGTGTGGTACGTCAGAAACGGCGAGTTCGTGGAGGTCATCCCGGTCTTGTGGTAGATAACAGAATCCGGGTTGATGAGCACTTTCCACCCATGCTCCCGAGCTTGCCATGCGAGGTCGATATCTTCCATCCCGATGAAGTAGTCTTCATTGAGGACGTCGTGTTCCCGGATAAATGTCGGTGAGAGGAGGAGCAGACAGCTCGGAATATAATCAGTTTCATACACATGCTCTCGCTTCGGTACCTCTCGGAGAATCGTCCGCCCGCCAAGTGCCAATGGGAACCGGACGCCTGCATTGTGGACTTCTCCGGAGGTCGCGTACAAGTTTACGCCGCCGACTGCGGCGACCCGTTCGTTGCGCTCCGCCGTCTTGACGAGCGGAGTAAGGAAGTCCTCCGTGACGACCGTATCGTTGTTCAACAGCAGCACATAATCTGTATCCCGTTCGAGTGCACGTTCGATGCCGACGTTGTTTCCGGCCGCAAATCCGAGGTTCCGATCGTTGAAAATGAACTCACACCACGGGAATTCGTTCGCGAGTCGATCCCCGGACCCATCGGTCGAGCCGTTGTCGACCACGATCACGTTGGCATTCGGATAATCAATCGACTCGAGGGAAGCGAGGCACTCGGCGGTGTCGTCGTAGCTTTCCCAGTTGAGGATGATAATATCAACTGCTGGCCAGTCGGTTCGCTCGGTATCAGAGAGCTCGTGTGCATCGCCGTGGCCGCTCATGTGAGTGTAATCATATAGTAGAATTTGGAGAAGTATAAGTAGGATATTAATTATCTGAGCGGAGTCGAGGTCGTCGAAGTGAACGGCCGGACGCTTGTGACGAAGTCGGGACGGTATCCGAAAGCGGCTCCGAACGGTGACACAGCTGCCAGGTAGAATGTACTTACTCACGCATGACGGACGGTTGAGCAGACGACAGTACGGTCCTCTTGGTGGATATACTCGGCCGCCGAGACGCCACTGTGAAACCCCCGAGAAACCGACCGCCAGCTCCCCCGGCACTCGACAGTGCGAGGTTAATCACTGACTGTTATTATGAGAGGCCATGCAATCATGGCTCTGATGGCAGTGGATGGCAAATGGACACGAGTAGGGCCGCTTCGGCCGCCTTCTGACCTCGTCGTCCTCGCACTCTTCGTTGTGACAACCGGGGTGGTCATTTTTGTGCCACCGTTGAATTCAACACTGCTCAGACCTGCACTGACACTCGTTTTTGTCCTCTTTGTACCGGGCTACGTCGTCGTCTCGGCACTGTTCCCTCGGGAACGGTTGACGAAGGGCGACCAGGAGAAGATAGACAGCTACCTAATCGGGAGCCGAAAGTCCAGTCTCGGTCGGTTAGAACGGTTCGTCCTCTCGTTCGGGGCCAGTGTCTCGCTCGTCATCCTCGTCGGATTAGTACTCGGTTTGACACCGGGTAGACTCAACCGCGTCACGCTGTTCGTGGTTCTCGCCGCGTTCACGTTCCTCGGGAGCCTCGTGGTGATGTGGCAGCGACTGAGGGTCCCGTCGGACGAGCGGTTTCGTCTCTCGTTCGGTCCAGTAATCGAAGCAGTTCATTCCGGGGTGTTCGAACACCGGAGCACTGTTGAAGCGGTCGTAAATGTCGCACTCGTCTCAGCAGTATTACTCGCTGTGATAACCGTCGGCGTGGGACTCGGCCAACAGGAGGAGGCGGGGATTACGGAGTTCTATCTCCTCTCCGAGAACGAAGACGGCGAGTTCGTCGCTTCGGAGTACCCCTCCGCTCTCACGCGCGGAGAACGGCACTCGTTTGCCGTAGCGATAAACAATCAGGAGGGCGAACAGCGGGAGTACACGACCGTCGTCCTCCTCCAACGCCTGCAGACAGGTGACGGAAGCGCCGAAGTGACTGCGAGGACCGAACTACACCGTTTCGAGACGACGGTCGAAGATAACGAGACCCGGCAGATCGAGCACTCGGTCACTCCAAAGGTCACCGGCGAAAACTACCGTGTGGTCTACCTGCTCTACGCCGACGAGCCACCGGAGAGACCAACTGCCGAGAACTCATACCGGAATCTCCACCTCTGGGTCGAAATCGAGAGCGATCGCTGACGGAGACTCACTGGAGTTATAGTTCAAGGCCAACACTTGTGGGGAAAGAGACGGACCACGCGACAGTCGATTATTGAAGGAGGACTGCCATATCAAAGCACCTCTTCACTAGAGCGCTCACTGGACAGCTCGTGCTTCGACGTTGCATATCGAATGTTGTGTCATCGAGTTTGAAGCGCCTCTCCATCCTCCCTGTCTGCGACCATGCCAACCTCCCCAGTCGTGTATACCTTATTCTCGGTCTGGACGAAGTCCCGCATCCAGTCCTCTGAGACGAGGAAGGTAACGAGCGAGAATTTTTCCGGGATCAGTCTGAGGCTGTGATCGGGCCACCGTTGTCGGTACAGGAGAAGGTCACCACTCGTTTCGATGTGATCGTCTTCGCTTGTGAACCCCGTCGCCTCAACGCCGTATCGACCGAGGCCGATATCCGAGTGCCAGTCAGTTCCGACCGTCACGTCCCTTTGTTCGATGAATCTGGCGGACTGTTCAAGGCTTCTCATCTCCACGTCGGTGAACTCCTTTTGCTGCTCGGGCAGGGTCCGCGACTCCCAGAGGTCAGGGCCGGCGTGAAGTCCGTAGAGGTCGTCAGCCGCGACGACAGGGGATGCCGTCGCGAGTAGTACGAACACGAGGACTGCCGGAACGAATTTGCGGGTCGAGGTACTGGTGACCGAGAATAGCCTGGTAAGCCCGATACCGACGACGAAGGCGACGAAGACGCTCAGCGGTAGCTGGAAGCGTTTGATACCGACCGCCGCGATAGGCGTTCGAAGCAGTACCACTGAGCCCAGAAGCCCAACCAGTATAAACGCCATCGGTCGCTTGTATTCAGCAGGTTTCGAGAGTAGCATCACGACACCAAGAGCGAGAACGCACACGAGTCCGATGTTGTAGATACCCCCCGAGCTAAAGAGGCTCAGTATCGCCTCGCTTACCGATGGTTCCGGAATCGCCAGTCCGACAGCCTGTATCGACGTGCCTGAAGCCGATTGGCTGACCACCCCGGCGCCGCTCACTACTGACCGAATCGACCAGATAAGCGGCTCGATGAATAGGCCTTCGAGTACCCAGTAGAAGAAGCTTCCAACCACCCAGACGAAGAGTGGTATCACATGCGGTCGGACGGCTTCTTCGACACCGAAGAGGCGGGTAGCGAGAACCGGAACGGTCACCAAGACAAGGATTATCGGGACGAACAGAACGACCGTGAGATGGTGCGTGAACCAGATCGACACCACGATCGGCGCGGCGAGCAGTGCGTGCAGTCCGTATTCGTTACCAACGACGGACGAGCGAATCGTGATAAAGAGGAGAATTAACACCGACGCGAACGCGAACGCTTGAGGGAAGAAGTATGTGCTGTGGACGTGAATCGGAGCGAGTATGGAGGCTGCGAGTGCGACAAAAATCGCGATAGTAGTATCTCCAGATATCCAGCGAGCGATGAGATAGACGGTACAGAGCGTGAAAACGTAGGTAAGTATACCGATGAGAATGAACGAATCGTACGCTGAGAGTCCAGTGAGCATGCTCGCCGACCCGAGTAGCGTCTGGAGGCCGGGGAAATAGTGGTAAAACGATTCCTCGGGAATCGCCAGCCACGTGCCGTTCGAGGTGATTAAATCGACGTAATAAACGTGCTTGGGGGAATCGCCCTTCCCGAAGTAGAAGTCCGTCGCAAGGTATTTTGTCACCGGTGAGAGCGCGAAAAGTCCGAGAACCTGAACGAGCAACCACTTCGGCGACACCTGCTGGTGGATTTCCACGACGAGCAGTGCGTATCCGATGGGCAGAGCCAGTAGCAAGACGCCTGCTCGTGCGGTTGACGGCGCGAGCAGCGCCGTTTGTCGGGCACCTGCGACGACAGCGATAGAAAGGGCGATGACTGTTAGAACGAGCTTGGGCCAGAGTCTGGGGCTTCGCTGTTGGACCCCGGAAAAGAGCGAACGAGGGCTCAACGTATCGGTTCCGTAGTATATTCCGGCCGCGAGGGCGATGCCGAAAAAGACGTACCCACTTTTAATCCCTACCACCGGTCCTAATACTTCGAACGCCAGCAGAGAAGCCAGCAGCGCAGTCAGCAGCGAAATTCCGATGAACAATCGCTGGGGTGTCGATCGCTTCACGTAGTCCATCCGACTGTACGAATCAGGGTCTAAGATATAATAATGCGTCAATTAACGAGAAAGGGCGACTCTTCTCGGGCATCCCTCCCGCGTTCTTCCCCGGGACGATAGGCGTTCGAAGGAAATTATCAGAAGGGAGTAGGAACCGATGAACTAGGGTTTTTCACGGCATAATTATACGATTTCCTCTAATCCGTGTCAGTAGCTAGTTACTCGATAGTATCAATGTCCAAGACAACTCATTCAACACGGCAGACAATAGACACAGGAACGCTCGAAGGGGTGACCGTCGGCATTGTCGTCCAAGACAACTTCCCGGTTGACAGGCAGGTCCGCGCAAAGCGAATCGCGCGCACCTTAGACGATAAGGGATCAGAGGTGGTCGTCTTCGCCCGAAACACAGGCAGCGATCCCGCCCGCGGTGACATCGACGAAGAGACGCGTCCGAAGACGGAGCGCCTCCCGTACGCACTCGTCCGACGATTCTCCGTGCTCTCGTCGACACCCCTGTTCAACGTCGTGACGGCAGCGATTCCGCTCAACCCGGCGTGGATACTCTGGTCGGTGCTCGTCTTCTCGCGCCACGACGTCGATGTCGTGGTTGTCTGTGATCTACGAACGGGGATTTCGGCGGGCATCGCGGCGAAATTACTGGGTCTCCCGGTCGTTCTTGACCTCCGAGAGAACTACGTCGGCCTCGCGAAGAGTCTCCCGGCCGAGACGCTAGTCGACCGTCTCGTCCAGAACGAACGGCTGATAGCGGCACTCGAACGATCGACGATTCGACTGGCCGACCTCGTATGGGTCGTCGTCGAGGAACGACGAACTCAGTTAGTCGAGGAGGGCGTCCCGGCATCGAAGCTCGTCCTCGTCAGCAACACGCCGGAACTATCGCCAGACGACGGACTCGAGGAAACAATGACCGTACCGTCGAACGAGTTCGACTGGCCAGGATTCACGCTCGTCTACGTCGGCGTCCTCAACGAGTTTCGTGGACTCGACCTGATAGTGGAGGCTATCGCGCACCTACAGCACGACGACAGCGACCAACCAGTCCACTTCGCGATAGCGGGTGACGGCCCACACAGAGCGCAGCTGGAGCGCCGGTGTCGGTCACTCGGTATCGAAGACCAGGTGACGTTTACTGGTTGGATAGACGCAGAGCGCGTTCCAGAGTTCCTCGCATCCGGGGACCTCGGCGCCATTCCCCACCGAATAACGCCACTGACGGAGCAGACCGTCCCGAACAAGCTCTTCGACTGCATGGTCGCCGGACTGCCGGTGTTGACGCGGGATGTGACGCCAATTAGACGGATCGTCGAGGCGGAGAACTGCGGCTGGATCCTACCGAGCGACGTCACCCCCGAAGAGGCCGCCGTTCAGATACGCCGGCTGACGACGGAAGACCTCGAATCAGTCGGTATGAACGGCCGGAAAGCCGTCGAAAACCGATACAACTGGTCTCGCGACGCCGAACGAGTAACTGAATCCCTTGCCCGGTTGCATAAGCAGCAAGCCTAACTGGTGGTCTGTCGACTGTAAGTAAGCGGGCATTGGATTTGCAAGTTCTTAATTAGTAAAAAACGTCTGCATAATTAACCAAGGGTCGCTGAATAAACCGCGCAACTGCTCAACTACGTAGATAGTCCATCGATGAGTCAGGTAAGGCTTCGATGGGAAGCGATCCCGGTTCGTATCGGATGTCACCTCTCCACGTCGAATTCTCCACAGAGTCGTCCCAATAGGAATGAGCGGCCAACGGGAGCGTGCAGACTCCGAATGAGACTGTATCTGGACAGGGTAGTTCGATATACCAAGCATTACTGGCGATGGTGTCGACGGACAGTGTAGTTCGGGGCAGAAACAACACCTGTCGGCTGTCTGGATCCGATATTCTCTGATTTACTATAAGGTCAGTTTACGTGTGACAACGTGGAGACATCATGACCTGCTATCCCACGCTCTCCTCGGTCGCCGAACGCGACGAATCGGAGGCTGGACCACCAGTTACTGTTACCCTGAGGAGCGGAAGCGAACTGCGAGATAGTGTCACGGTCTCGAATCTCAGTCCATCGTTTCGAATCGCGAGGAGCACATAGATGGCCATTGAGAAGGACCACACGAGACGAACTACTACTTCACCGGGGGCCGAGCGATTACTACTCCCATACGACAGCGAAGAACAACCAGTCGTCAGTGTCGTCCTCCCGACGCTAAACGAGGAAGCGGGTATCGGCGAGTGCATGGAGCGCATCGAGACCGCGCTCGAAGAGCTGGACGTCCCCGGCGAGGTCATCGTCAGCGACAGCTCGACCGACCGAACGCCCGAGATAGCTCGCGAGAACGGCGGCATCGTCGTCAAGCCCGACAAGGAGGGCTACGGCTACGCCTACCGGTACGGGTTCCAGTTCGCTCGCGGGGAGTACATCGTCATGGGCGACGCAGACACGACCTACGACTTCGAGTCCATCCCGAGACTACTCGCGCCGCTAGAGCGAGACGAGGCGGATATCGTCCTTGGCAGCCGGTTCGAGGGACGAATCGAGTCGGACTCGATGCCGCCGCTGCACAAGTACGTCGGTAATCCACTGCTCACGAAATTCCTCAACACCTTCTACGACGCCGGTGTGACCGACGCACACAGCGGCTTTCGCATCTTCAGGCGCGAGCTCCTCGACGACCTCGAACTCCGCTCAGACGGGATGGAGTTCGCCAGCGAGATGATTATGTCCGCGGCGGAGAACGACCTCAGGATTCGGGAGGTACCCATAGTCTACCACAGCCGGAAGGGCGAAGAGACACTGGATAGTTTCAGTGATGGCTGGCGACACGTCAAGTTCATGCTGTTGAACGCGCCGCGATACCTCTTTACCGTCCCGAGTATCCTCGCGACCGGCGTCGGTGTCCTCGTCATGCTCGCGTCGTTACTTCGTATCGAGTTCGCTACCGTAAATTTCGGCACCTACACGTTAGTCGCCGGAAGCCTTCTCACTGTGATGGGGTATCAGATCGGTAGTCTCGCAGTGTTCAGTTCGGTCGCGTCGAATCCGATTCAGGAGCCCTCGGACCCGGTCACGAACTGGGTGCGAGAGACGATGAGCCTGGAACAGGGGACGCTGCTGGGACTGGGAATCTTCACTGTCGGTGGCGTCGCCACAACGGTCATGGCCGTCGACTGGGTCTCGAGTGGATACACGGCCGAACCGCCGCTGATGTGGCTCTTGCTCGCGTTCACCGTGTTGCTCGTCGGGATGCAGACGATATTCTTTTCATTTTTCCTGGCGATGCTGGTCAACGACCGCAACACGACGTACGAGACCACCACACAGGAATCGGATCAACTCATGGTCTCCCAGGGCACGCAGGACTGAGACGAGGGCGGGGACGATACGCCCGACACCGCTGTCGATGCACATAAGTCGACCCGAGCAAACCGAGGACCATGCGCCAGTTCGTCGTCGTCGGTCACGACGCACCCACGACACCGGACTTCTCGCTCGACGACCTCGCCGGAGCAGCCGGTCGGCTCGACGTCCTCTGTCGCTGCGTCAACAGCGCCTTCTTCCTCAGCCACGACATCCGCACGGACGTCCGCGCCCACCTCGTGCTCGCCGACGAATACACGGTCACCTTCGACGGGAGCGACCTCCGGCGACTCAACCCAGACGAGCGCTCGACCGCCGCGCTCGTCCGAAATGCCCTCGAAGAGCGTGAGGAAGCCATCGGACACATCCCCGTCGAGACGTCCCCCGGGGTTTCGCTCACGCGCCGTGGGTTCGAGGGGACCGTCGAAGACGTCGCCGCCCGTGGGACAGTCGTCCAACTCCACGAGGACGGCGACCCTGTCGTCGACGCCGACCCACCGTCGAACCCGGTGTTCGTCCTCTCGGACCACCACGACTTCGAGCCGAACGAAGCCGACCTGCTCGCGGATTACGCCGAAGAACGTGTCTCACTCGGTCCAAAGGCGCTCCACGCCGACCACGCGATTACGGTCGCGCACAACTACCTCGATACCGAGGGGTTCACACAGTACTGAAACACATCTTCGAACAGACAGCCTCCTCTCGCAGAGTCACAGGCTATACATACCAGTTCTGCCAACTGGCGAGCAACCACTGAGCAATGAAGATTCGAGTGCCGCTGCTGCCGCGCTGGCTTCGCTGGAGTTTCGTCGTCGGTATCGCAGGGTTCATCTTCTACACGTCGATTCTCGTCGCACCACCGAGTTCGCCGATAGATACACTCAGGTTCGAACTCATTCCGCTAGACAAGTGGCGTCACTTCCTCGCGTACGGTGTGCTGGCGGGAGCGATACTGTATGCCACCGTGGACAGGCAGGTGTCGGTTCTCGGGAGTGTCTCACTCGTCGTCGGTCTCGCATTCGTCTACGGTGTCGGTATCGAGTTCGGCCAGTCGCTGATTCCGAACCGGTACTTCTCCCTGCTGGACGCGTACGCCAATTTCCTGGGAACACTCCTCGTCACGCCGTGGTATCTCGTCCGACGACACGTGGAGTTCGCCGAGGTGCGGACCTGGATTTCAGAGTTCAGGGTGACGACGGACACCCAGCAGGAGTAACCGTCGAGGAGTCGTGCCAGAAGAATTTTGCCGCGTCAGTCGTTGGAGGCTGTATGATGGGTCCCTGCGACAGCACTCGAACGGTACGGCTCGGAACCAGCACACCGCCTCCCGCTCGACAGTATTCGGATGACTGAGCACGACCGGCTAGACCGCCGGACAGTCCTCGGCGCACTCGCCAGCGCCGGTGCCGGAGCGGTCGCGGGCTGTGGCGCACTCCAGGGCGAGAGCGACAGCGAAGCGACGGAAGTAGAGGACGACCGTGCCCACGACCTCGCAGCGCAGTTCGCGCCGGTCGTCTACTTCGACGAGTACGAGCCGTGGTTCCCGACGGACCCGCGACCGTACACCAGCGAACAGGACGGCGAGACCATCGTCACCGGGTTCGACGCCTTCGACGGCTACCACGAGCGATTCACGGGCGACCAGCCCCCGAACCCGACCGTATTCTATAACGTCGTCCAGTACGAGGAGTCGCCGCTGGCGGCGGTCCAGTTCTGGATGTACTCCGCGTTCGACCAGTTCACGACGAACTTCCACTGGCACGACTGGGAGGTGCTGCACGTCTTCGTCGACACCGACTCCGGCGAGCCACAGCTCTACGTCGCCAGTTCGCACTCCCGGAAGGTCCCGAACAACGAATTTCTGGACCCCGAGCCGGACAGCGTCCCGCGCATCCTCTCTGAACTGGGCTCGCACTCCAGTGCGCTCTCGCTGAACGACATCCCGGACCGCTTCCAGCGGTTACCGACGGGCAACTCCTTTGCCGACATCACGAACAGCCCCATCGAGACCATCGAGGACATCGCCTCGATACCGCTGGCCTACGGCCTCCCGCGCGACGAGGGCCGGCGCTTGCCCTACGTGGTCCCGGAACTCGACGGCGCACCCATCTACGAGGACGACCGCTTGCCCTCGGTCGAAGAGTCCGACCTCGTCGACCAGCGCCTGGCGATCCGGTCCTTCGACGCGCTCTCGTCGCCACCGTCGGACCTGCCGGGACGGTCGACGGGGCTCGTCTTCGACCACGAGGAGCGTGAGGGCGACGCCGACGTCGAATATGCGCTGGCGCCGACGAGTGAAATCGAGCACATCACGGACTTCACCGGCCCGCAGTTGAGTTTCGAGTTCGCGGTCCCGCAGTTCGCCGAGGACGCCATCGCCGGGCACATCACGACAACAGGGGCACCCTGGGGCCAGCCCCGGTACGCGAACCCGGCGGCCGATATCTCGGAGCCGAACCACCGACGGGCGCTGGCCGACCGCTACGAGGCCATCGGTGCGCCGTCGTCGGTCAACAGCGTCGTCGCGCAGGTCACCGCGGCAGTCACCACCGACGCGGCACCCGACGGCGAAGGGCTGACGACCGAATCCTCGCCCGTCGAAGCGCTCGTAGTACTCGAAAGCGACCCGGAAGCCGCGCCGACGTTCGGCGGCGTGGCGGCGCTTCAGGACGTCCCGGCAGGTGAGCACCGACTCACCGTCAACGGTGCGGGACAGGCGCCACATAGCGAGGCGGTGTCGGTCAGCGAGAACGAGGGAGAGAACTCGGTCACGACAGCAGGTGTCGACGGCGAGATCCCGCTGGTCGCCCGCGAGTCGGCGACGAAGCTGGAGGTCGACAGCGACGGAGCCGACAGCGACCTGACCGACCTCGCCGTCGAAGACGACTTCGCGGGGCGACTGTACGACGCCCCGCTGTCGGGGCCGGACGCCGTCTACGTCCATCGCGGCGGTGCCTACACCACAGAAGTTCGCGACAGCGACGACGAGGTGGGCGCGTTCCGGGTGAACCCCGACCCCGAGGGCGGCGAGGGCGTTCGTATCGACCGGCCGAACACCGGCAAGGCGTCGCTGGCGACGTTCCTGGCCGACATCAGCGACGAGACGCGTGCCGAAGTCGCCGCGGTGGCCGACGGCGACGACGAGAGTGACGATAGCGACGAGAGTGGAGCGTCCGGGTCGCAGCAGCGACAGACCGACGGCGGTGGGCAGTCGAACGCCGTCCAGGGGCTCGCCCAGGCGCTCGGTGCCGTGGCCGAGGCAGCGCGGCGAGCAGCCGAACGGGCCGAGAACGGCGAGCGCGGCCGGGCCGACGAGAGCCTGCAGACGGTCATCGACCGGCTCGGACGCGTCGCTGGACGACTCGCCGAGGCCCAGTCCGACCTCCCCGGCGGACTCGCGAACGCGACGGAGCGTCGGCTCGAACAAGCCCAGCGCCGTTCTGAGCAAGCGAGGAACGCGAACAAACTCTGAATAGAGATGTGATTGGAGACCATCACCGGTAAGTCTTCGACGCCCCCAGCCACGGGCATGACCGACGACCTCGCGTGGGAGACGCTCGCCGCCGACACCGCCTACACCTGTCCGGGCTTCGACGTGGTTCACGAGGACGTGCGCCTGCCCGACGGTACCGAGACGGACTTCGATTACTTCCACGAGGGCGAGAGCGTGGTCATCCTGCCGTTCACGTCCGAGGGAGCGGTGGTCGTCATCGAAGAGTGGCGACAGGCGGTCAAACGGGTGAACTACGGCCTCCCCGCTGGAAGCATGGAGGACCACGACGACGACCCCGAGACGGCCGTCGGCCGCGAACTCGCCGAGGAGACCGGCTACGAGGCGGGATCAGTCGAGTACCTCTACAGTGCCGAACCCGCGAACGGCTACTCCGATTCGGTGTTCCACTACTTCGTCGCCCAGGACTGTGAGCCGACCGCCGAGCAGAACCTGGATTTCAACGAGTCCATCCACGTGGAGACGACCGAGTTCGAGTCGCTCGTGGAGAGGGTTCGAGAGGGTGAACTGCGGGACGGCCGCTCCGCGATCGGGATTCTCTACTACGCGCTGTTCGAGCAGTGATTGATGTCAATCATTTTATCTATGCGCGAAATATCTAAAACCAAGAGAAGTCCCGCTGACTGAGGCAGAGAAAACTAGAATGCGCAGCGGCCGATGCAACTCTGGTGTCGAATCGGACGAAGACGACATCGACGAGATTCGCTACGGGTAGCCCGGGAACACAACCCTTAGGCGCGCCCCCGCCCGACGACGGACAATGACGAACTTCGAGGTCCGCCAGTACGACGCCGCGGGCCGCCTGGGAAAAGTCGAGGTCCCACGCGCCGGCGTCACCGTCGAGACGCCGACCATCCTCCCGGTCGTGAACCCGCACGTCCAGACCATCGACCCGGCGGCGCTGGAATCCGAGTTCGGGGCCGAGATTCTCATCACGAACAGCTACATCCTGCACAAGTCCGACGAACTCCGCGAGCCGGCGCTCGAACAGGGCCTGCACGACCTGCTGGACTTCTCGGGGGCCATCATGACCGATTCGGGCTCGTTCCAGCTGGCCGAGTACGGCGAGATATCGGTGACGACCGAGGAGATTCTCGAGTTCCAGCACGACATCGGGAGCGACATCGGGACGCCGGTCGACATCCCCACACCGCCGGATGTCGACCGCGAGCAGGCCGAAGACGAGCTGGCGACGACCCAGGACCGACTGGAGCGCGCCGCGAGCGTCGACACCGGCGAGATGCTCGTCAGCGCCCCGGTCCAGGGCTCGACGTACCCGGACCTCCGGGAGCAGGCGGGCCATCACGCCGTCGAGACCGGCCTCGACGTCTTCCCCCTCGGTGCCGTCGTCCCGCTGATGAACGAGTACCGCTACGCCGACCTCGCGGACGTGGTGGCGGCGTGCAAGCGTGGTCTGGGTGAGGTGGGGCCGGTCCACCTCTTCGGCGCGGGCCACCCGATGATGTTCGCGATGGCCGCCGCGCTGGGCTGTGACCTCTTCGATTCGGCGGCGTACGCACTCTACGCTCGCGACGACCGGTACCTGACGGTGCGGGGAACCCAGCAACTCGACGACCTGGACTACTTCCCGTGTCACTGCCCGGTCTGTACGGAGTACACACCCGACGAACTCGACTCGCTGGACGAAGACGCACGCGAGGACCTGCTCGCCCGACACAACCTCCACGTCACCTACGGCGAGATTCGGACCGTCAGGCAGGCCATCCGCAGCGGGAACCTCATGGAGCTGGTCGACTCGCGGGCTCGCGGTCACCCGTCGATGGTCGACGGCTACCGCACCCTGCTGGACCACGCCGAGCAACTCGAACGGTCGGACCCCGCCTCGAAGCACGCGATGTTCTACACCTCACACGAGAGCGCGCGTCGACCCGAAGTGCTGCGCCACCACGAGCGTCTCGACCGGTTCGACCTCGAAGGTGACGAAGTGCTGCTGACCGAGGGCGGGTCGAACGACCGCTACGACGAGACGTGGGGCGTCCTGCCGCCCTTCGGTCCGTACCCGCGCGAACTCTCGGAGACCTATCCGCTGAACGCCGAGACGCCCGAGCGAACCGACCGGGCAGCTTGTGAAGCAGCGGCCGACGGCGTGGCGCGACTGGTCGACTGTCATCCCAAGGTCTCGTTCACGCTGGTCCACGACGACTGGCCGGAGACGGCGCTCACGCGAGTGCCCGACCAGGTGCGAGTTCGCGACCTCCACGAGCGGGACTGAGCGGGCTACGAACGGATCCGTGACCCCCCGGGCTCACACTCCGTCGAGGTGTCGCCACGCTGCCCCGTCGGCGCTGGTGGGGACTGCGACGCGAACCGTCGCGTCCGATTCGACCCTGGCGTGGTCGAACTCCCGACCCCCGTCGACCGACCTGTCGGCCCACGACACCAGTCGCACGTCGTCGACGAACGCCGTTCTCGTCCCGGCGTTCGGTGGTGCGAGGATCACGAGGCAGTTGAGGTGCGTCGCGTCGTCGGGAACGGTGAAATCGTGGCTGAGGACGCCCCACGTCTCGCCAGTCGGCGGGAGCGAGAACGAGTCGCGGTGGATCGACGACCCGTCGGTGTCGGCGTACCAGGCGAGTTCGACAGTCAGGCCGGACGCGACCGCGGTGCGGTAGCGGGCCGTGAGCGTCAGGTCGCCGTCGACCGGAATCCGGTGGGCGTTCGAGAGGACGACGTTCTGTGAGTTGCCGGCGATGCGCTGCAGGCGGATCCCGCCGCTGCCCTCGTATCCGAACGACGCGCCGGTCGCAGGCGGAGTGCGGCTGAAGCGCCACAGCGTGCCGTCGTACCCGGAGCCGTCGACGTCGACGCTCTCGAAGGTCCCGGTCGGGAGCAGGTCGCGGCCGAGGCGGACGGCTCCACGTTCGACGGCGCGAATCGGGCCCGTCTTCCGGGCGTAGGTCCGGTCCCCGGAGAAGTCGAGCGCCGTCGTGGTCGCCGGTTCCACGCCTGTGCCGCCCGCGAGCCCGGTCGGCGTGACCGAGACGGTTCCGTCTGAGCGACCCGCGGTCCGCCAGGAGAGGGCTCGGTTCGGTTTCCCCACGACGCCCCGGGGCACGAATCCCTCGAGCAAGAGTGGGTCGACGACGACCCGTTCGACGCCGTCGGCCGTCACGTAAGCCGTCAGGAGCGCCGACGGCAGCGTCTGCCAGAGCGTCTGGTCGAACACGAGGTTGCCGAGCGACCACGCGACGACGGCTCCGTCGAGCGTTTCGAGCCCGCCGGTGACGTGTGGATGGTGGTTGACGACGAGGTCGGCACCCGCGGCAGCCGCTGTCTCGGTGAGTCGACGCATCGTCGGCGTCGGGGTCGACTGATACGCCTCCCCACCGTGAATCTGAACCACCACCACGTCGTTGCGGTCGGCCGCGGCGGCGACGTGGTCAGCGAGTCGGTCGGGCGTCGCCTCCGCGACCCCGACGCCGGCTGGGACGGTCGTCGTGGTCCCGTCGTCGGTCGCCGACCCCCGCTCGCTTCGGTCGGCCGACCAGTGCAGGGCAAACCGGTCGCCGACGAGCGTCGTGCAGGACAGCATCGCGATGGAGACGCCGGCGACGTCGGTCGTCGCGGGCCGCCACGCCGCAGACGGTGACTGCCCAGCGCCCGAGTGCTCGATCCCCGCTGCATCGAGCGTTCTGGTGGTGTCAGCGAGCCCCGCCTGGAGTGCGTCGAAAGCGTGGTTGTTGCCGAGGGCCACGTAGTCGACGCCGGCGTCGGCGAGTGCCCGCCCGGCGACAGGGTGGGAGGCGTACTCGTACCGTTTGTCGGGGTGCCGAACCGTCGATTGCGTCAGCGGCGTCTCGAGGTTCACCGACGTGACGTCGGCGCTCTGCAACAGGGGTTTGATGCCGGCGAGGATCCGGTCGTGGTCGGCCCGCCGGTCGGACTCGCGAATGTGAGCGTGTGGGTTCAGCGGGTCCGTCGGGCGGTCGTAGAACCGCCGAGCGAACATCACGTCGCCGCCGAAGGCGAGCGCGGCAGTGCCGGCGGCCCCGACGACCGTCACGTCGGTCGCCGTGCCGGGTGCCCCGGCCACGAGCCGCTCGATGTACCCCGGAGCCGTGACGCGGAGCCAGACCGGGCGCTCGGTCCGAAGGCGAAAGCGGCCGGCGTCGTCCGTCGTCGTCCCGCCCACGCGCCCCTCGCTGCCGACGACCGCCTCGACGGTAGCACCGGTGACCGCCTCGCCCGCCGTGTCCCGGACGCGACCCGAGAGTGGCCCGGCGGTCGATTGCTGACTCCCCTCACCCGTCCCCGGTTGGGGGAAGACGCGAGTCACCGACGAACAGCCAGCGAGACCGCTCGCCGCGCCCAGTCCGAGGCTCCGTAACAGCGTGCGCCGAGACAGTGGTCCGGTGGGTGGCATCTGTACTCAGCGCCCCTCGACCGGTTTTCCGTCAGCGACCCGGTCGGGCGGACTCGATTCGACACGCTCGGCCCGGGCGTCCACTTCCGCGAGGAGCGAGCGCATGAACTCCGTGACGGTGTTACCCATCAGCATCACGGGATTGCCAGCCTCCAGCGCGGCGTCGAGGACGGCCGCCGGTTCGCTGTCCGTGCCGTGAGAGACGACGGGGAACGTCGCGTTCGTCTCGAACAGCGTCCGGTCATAACCGACCACGTGGGCACGCTCGATGGCGTTCGCATCGGCGAGTTCGCCGAGGTAGCGGAGGAACGACGCCGTCCGGCCGCGGCGGTCGCGCCTGAGGTTCAGCAGCGGTTCGACGACGGTGTCCGTGTCGCCGACCAGTGACCGGCGGGCGAGTTCCGTACTCTGGACGTCGTTGACCGGCGCCGCGTTGAACACGCGCCCGCCGGGGAGCCGACGCCAGGTCGGTCTGAGACGGTCGAGGTACCCCTCGCGTCGGGTCTCGGAGAGCGGCGGTTCACCGAGCGCCCCGAAGACGGCGTCCAGGCCGTAGACGCACTCGGCCCCCGGCGTCGAGCGGTCCTCGGGCGCGATGTCGACGAACATCACCGGCGCGTCGCGGCGGTCGAGTTCCGCCCGGAGGTAGCGACGGAGCGCCTCGTCTTGCTCGCCACAGACGACCGGCGTGCCACTCGGGACAGCGCGGGCGAGCGCACGAGCGATCTGGATCCGGTCGCGGCCGAGGGTATCGAGGTGGTCTTCGCGGACGTTGGTGAGAAAGAGGAGGTCCGGATCGACGAACTGCTCGTTGACGAGTCGCGTCGTGTACTGCCTGATGCCCTGGTTCTCGACGATGGCCACGTCGACGTCGTCGAACCGGGCGAGTTCGCGTTCGTTCTCGTAGAGTCGGACCGTCTCCTCACGGGTAACCGTCTGGACGGTGCCGTTGTACAGGACCTGGGGGACGTCGCCGGTGATCTTTGCGAACGTGTCGTACCCGCGAGCGGTGAACACATCGTGGAGCCAGCGGGTCATCGTCGATTTCCCACGGACGCCGGCGACGACGATCCGGTAGTCGATCTGCCGCAGGTGCCGGCGGTGGGCCGGTCCGGCACCGAGCGCGTGGGCGAGTTCGCTGCCGAGTCTGCCCAGAAGCGCACGCAGCCGACCGGCGGCGTCGGTCGTCATCGCCGTTCGCCACCCCGCTTCGTGTCGGGTTCGATGCCCGACAGCGCCGCCGGGGCCGGCTGGATCCGTTCGAGCCGGTAGAGTGCCCAGCAGGCGGGCCCGAGCAGCGCCGCACCGACCACGAGCGACTCGACTGGTACCGTCCTGAGCATCCCACCCGGTGGAGGGACGACAAAGAGGCGAGCGAGGAACGTGATGACGACCAGGAGCGCGAGGATGGCCGCGAGCGTCGCTGGGCGTTCGGCCGGCGAACTCACGTGCATGTTGTACGCCGTCACCCCGGCGAGCAGGCCGATGAAAAACGGGAGCACGCCGTGAGTGGCGGGAATCACGGCGACAGAAGAGATCGCCGCCAAGAGTCCGAAGATGACGCTGGTCGCGAGCAGGACCCGGCCGTACAGCAGCGTCCACCGGTGGACCGCCTGGACGGCCACGTAGACGAGGACGCCGGTCACGAGCCACAGCGGGAGCATCCAGCCGTTTCGAAAGGAGAGCAAGACGACGAGCGGGACGGCGATAACCCCGCCGAGTCGGAGTCCGTAGCGGGCTCGAACCAGTTCGCCCATGACCATGCCGACCGCAAGCACGCCGATAGTGAGCCGGTTCGACGCGATAATCGGGAGTGGTGGCCGGTCGACGGTCAGGCCGAACGCGATAGCGATGTCGGATTCGGGACTCAACAACAGCGGCGGCGTCGCCTGCGCGAGCGGCGTCAGGCCGACGGCGATCGTCAGGCCGATACCGACCACGACGAGAAACAGCAACACGGCGAGGCTCACCACGGCGTCGAGCACCCGGTCTTCGACCGAGAGCCGGTGGAAGTTGTACGCCGCGATGCCCGGCAGGATGCTCCCGAGGAACTCGATCTCGGCGATCATCCGCCTGAGCCCCAGGTCCAGTGCGAGAAACTCGAAGATCGTGATCGGGACGAGCGCGCCGACAGCGATCGAGATGACGTACAGTTGTCGCCCGTAGAGCGGGAGTCGCGCCTTCACGAAGCGAAGCGAGACGTACGCCGCGACCGTACTCAAGACGAAGACGGGGAAGGTGCTGAAACTCCGCAGCAGGTACACAGCGACCAGCGGAACGACGATGACACCGCCGAGTCTGAGCCCTCGCAGTTGCGCCGCTCCGATTCCCGCGAGCAAGCCGAGCAGCAGTATGGCCGTCGCGATCAACATGTCGTCGGTCCACCCCAAAGAACGCCGGCGAGCACCCGGAGCCCGGACAGAGTCGTTCTTTCGAAAACCAATATAGATATCGTAATTTAACTGTTTCTATCACATTGTTTGCTCACCAGACACGCACGGCGTCCCCGATCACTCCGGGACGCGACCACGTGGCGCATCGCATTTACCCACGGCTCACCTCGTGAGAACCAATGAAGAAGTCACTCGAGGAACACGCCGACCGCTTCTCCGAGCACGCCGCCGACTACGACGAGAACCAGGATTCCCCCGAGTATCGGGCCTGTGCCGACCTCGTGGTCGCCCACGCCGACCCCCAATCTGACGACGTGGTACTGGATCTGGGGACCGGCACAGGTGCAATAGCCTTCGGCGTCGCCGACGCCGCCGGCGAGGTCGTCGGGCGGGACATCAGCGAGGGGATGCTGGCGAAAGCCCGAGAGAAAGCCGCCGACCAGGGCGTCGAGAACGTTTCCTTCGGTGAGGGGCGCTTCCGGGACCCGCAGGTCCCCGACGGCGTGAGCGTGGACATCTCACCTCGAACTTCGCGATGCACCACCTCGGCGACGGGGAGAAGCGCGAAGCCATCGGCGTGATCGCCGGCCTCGGACCCCGGAAGATCGTCCTCGGCGACGTGATGTTCTTCGGCCATCCTGACCCCGACGAGCCGTTCTACAGTCCCGAGGTCGACGACCCGGCGACGGTCGGCGTGCTCGTGGACGCCTTCACCGACGCCGGCTACGCCATCACGGCCGTCGAGATGGTCGCAGCGCAGGTCGGCGTGCTGGTCGCCGAGAAGTTGGTCTGAGTGCCGTTCAGTGCAGCTGCTTCGTGATGTCCGACGAGGAGACCATCCCGATGTAGTCGTCGTCGACGACCGGGAGGTGGTTGATACCGAAGTTCGTCATCATCGCCGCCGTCTCGCCCAGCGGGAGGTCCGGCGGCACCGTCTCGACGTGCTCGGTCATCAGGTCCGAGACCAGCAGGTCGCTGGTGTCCATCCCTTGCGCGACAGCGTCGAGGACGTCCGTGCTCGTGATAATCGACGGCGGCGCGGTCGTCACGAGCAGCGCGCTGATGTCCTTGTCTCGCATGACGGCCGCGGCCTCGACGATCTCGGCGTCCGGGGAAATCGTCTCGAGTGGCGTCGTCATGATGTCCGCTACCAGAGTGCGGTCGTTGCTCATGGGGGAGTAGTTTCACGCCGGGGATATTGGTCTTTCCACACCGCGGTCACCGAAGAGCAAGATAGTTACTCGCCCGTGGCCGACGCTACTGCATGACCGACTACTTCGAGGTCCACGAGCGCGACGCCGCCGCGCGACTGGGCGAGTTGCGCCTCGCCGAGTCCGTGACGACGCCGGCGCTGGTGGACGACGTGGACGCGGATACGCCGGGTGCCGCCCACCCCCTGCTTCGCGACGGTGGGAGTCTCTGGGGCCAGGACCAACCCGAACCCGAGGGCGACGACAGTGCGGTGACGGTCCTCCCCTATCGGGGACTACCCGCTGGTACCCCCGACGAAGTGGCCGACGCGTTCGCCGGCGACTACCCTGACGTCGACTTTCCCAGCGCGGCGGTGGTCTCGCCCAAGAACGCAGGACAACATCCGGCCGACGTCACCGTGCTCTCGGGCGCGCCGGGCTACGTTGGCCACGCCCAAGCCTTCGTCGACGCCGTCACCAGCGTCCGAGATGTGACCCCCACGGACACTGCACTGTATCTCCCAGGCGTCGCGACCCCCCGGAACGTCGCGACGCTCGTCTACGCCGGCGTGGACCTCGTCGACCCCGACAGAGCGGTCATCCGCGGGACCGAAGGCCGCTATCTGACCACCGACGAGGCGTACTTCCTCGAAGACTTAGAGGAACTCCCCTGTGCGTGTCCGGCCTGCCAGGTCCCGCGCGAGGAGTTCGACCGCGAGGACTGCGTCGAACACAACGTCAACGCGCTGGCTGCGGAACTCCGGCGGGTCCGCCGGCGCATCCGCGACGGTCGCCTGCGCGATTACATCGAGGGCCAGGCCCGACAGGACAACTGGCTCACGGCGACGGTCCGGCTGTTGGACCAGCAGTACGGCTACGTCGAGGAGCGCACGCCGCTCATCCGTCGCGCCCAGCTCTCGGCGGCCACCGAGGACGCCATCCGGCGCGTCGAGATCCAGCGCTTCGCCGAGCGCGTCACCGAACGTTACGTCCCCCGCTTCGACGACCGCCCGCTCGTCCTAATTCCGTGTTCGGCGCGCAAGCCCTACAGCGACTCCCAGAGCCACAAGCAGTACCACGACGCCGTCCACTGGCGCGCCCACATGGTGTCGATGACGTCGCCCATCGGCGTCGTCCCCCAGGAGCTCGAACTGACCTACCCCGCCCAGCACTACGACTCCGTCGTGACCGGCGAGTGGAGCGCGAACGAGATCGAGTTCGTCAGCACGGTGCTGGAGCGGTACCTCGCGGACGCAGACTACCCCGAGATCATCGCACACGTCCCCGGCGGGGGGTACCGCGACATCTGCGAGCGTGTCGAGGCGTCGCTGGGACTGGACGTCACGTACACCGTCACCGACCACCCGACCACGGCCGATTCACTTGCGAACCTCGCCGCCGAACTCGAGGGGTGGGACACCTACCGGAAGTCCACCCGCGAGGCCAACACCATCCGCGCCGTCGCCGACTACCAGTTCGGCGCTGGGGCAGGCGACGAACTGTTCGACGACATCGCAACGCAGGGCCGGTACCCACAACTACGCGCCGACAGCGCCGACGGCGAGCAGCTCGCGGCGCTCGCCCAACAGTACGGCGTCCTCTCGCTGACACTCGCCGGCGCCCGACGATGGGTCGAGAGCGACGTGCCGTCGAAGACGGTCGAAATCGAACCGTTCGTCCCGCACGGGTCGGTGCTCGCACCCGGTATCACCGACGCAAGCGACGACATCCGCGTCGGTGACGATGTCGTGATTCGCGGTGACGCTGCGTTCGGCGTCGGCCGCGCACAGATGAGTGGCCCGGAGATGCGCGACTCGTCGCGTGGGATTGCCGTGCAGATGCGTCACGTCGAGGAGCAGTAGCAGAGGGTTATCCTGCCGTCACGTTCGCGCCGTCGTAGACGGCCGTCTCCGAGACCTCGACTGTACGGTTCTCACTTCCCGGCGCTGCCACCGTGTAGATTCCGGGATTCGCGACTGTCACCGCGAAGGCCCCCGTCGCGTTCGTCGTGGTCTGGCGCTCGTATTCGAACGACGTCCCCGAGACGGTGACGTCCGCCGTGACCGTCACGGTAGTGTTCGCCGCCGCAGTTCCGCGAACGGTCGCCCCCGGGACCAGCGCGAACGCTTTGTGACTCCCGCTCTCACTGGCGTAGACGGGCTGGAAGTGACCGAGGCCATCGAGGTCACCGTTTCTACTACCCATCGCGTCGTGGAGTCGGCCGTACAGTGTCTCGGCCGGCACGTCGGGTCCGTCGGTCGTGACCACGTACCCGACCCGGTCCGAGTATCGATCGTAGACGCTCTCGGGCGATTCCGAGTTGACGAACTGGGGGAAGTTGCTCCGCGCGTATGCGTAACTTTCCGACTCGCCGTTGACGAAGTAGTTGTACACGCGGTTGCGACCCCAGGCGCTGAGGACGTAGTTCTCCGTGTACTCCAGTTCACGCTCGGCCGCGTTCGTCTCGATTGCAGTCGCCGCTTCGTAGGTACCGTCCTCCGTGACGACCTGGCTCGTCTTGACCGGAACCTGCAACATGCCGAAGCCACCGAACAGGAGAAAGAGGACGACCAAAGCGCCGAGTGTCCGGCCATCTGGGAGGGCGACATCAACGACGTCTCGACCGCTGTCGACCGAAAGCGGTCGAGCGAGGTCGATCCACGAGGCGACCCAGACGAACGCGACGCCGGTAAACAGCGCCGCGAACGTCGCCAGTTCGCCGACGAACCGGACCTGAATCGCCGCGAGCGCGAAGAGGAACCACGCGTAGCTACTGGCGACCAGCCAGCCAGGAGATCCCTCGCGCGCTCGCTGGACGCCCCAACCCATCGCCGGGAGGGCGAGAATCAGCGTGAACCCGAACAGGAGCAGAAAGCCGAACGATTCGGCGTTGAACAGCCCGTACACTTCGGCGATCGAGTCGGAGCGAAAGAGCGTATCGAGTCGGCCCTGCAGGGTCGCCCACTGCTCGGGGAGGCCGAATCGGAGGACGAGGAAGCCAAGCAGTCCCAGGCCAACGTCGAGTCCGGCCAGCTGCCTCGCAGTGCCATCGACACTGCGGACGGCCTCCGCAGTCAGCGAGACGCCGAGGACACCCGCGGTCAACAGTGCCGGCGTCGACGCGACGAGGGCGGTCTGCCAGCCAGCGACAGAGTGGGTCCCCCAAGCAAGGACCGCCCCGAAGGTCGTCCCCGCGATGACTGGCGCGTTCGTGAGCAGCGACGAGCGATCGGCCGCGACGTCGAGAATCGTCTTCCCAGTCACGGCGAGGCCCACCGGGAGGATGAGCAACGGACCGGCCTCCCAGGCTAGCACCTGTCCGCCGAGTCCGAGTCCGAGTCCCCCGGCCGCGAGCCAGAGTTCCACTCTGCGGAACGACGCTCTGTCCACGTCGGTCGTCAGCAAGATAACCAGCGCCAGCGCCGTCAGACCGAGCCACGGGTAGTCGAAGGCGTGGTGGTCGGCGAAGCCCAGACTCGTTCGGAAGGCGTGGCCGGGGATGAACGCCAGGAAGAGCATCGATGCCAGACCAACGCGTCTGTCGTTGGTCACGCGGAGCGCCAACGCATAGAGGAGGACGGCAGAGACGAGTGCCGAGACGACGGGATACCACGCGAGTACGTTCCCGATCGCCTCGACACTGCCGCCAAAGAGGCTGGCGACCCACCAGAGCGTCGCGACCATCAGCGGTTCGCCGTTGGTGAGTCCCCCGGCCATGGTAGAGAGCGCCCCGAAGTCGGCCGCGCCGCCGGCTTCAGCGGCGATCTGCTCCACGTGATAACGGTAGAAGTACGGGTCGTTCCCCGAGAGGACGATGTCGTCACCACGGTATATCGAGCCGACGACGTACACTCGCGAAACGAACACCACGGCCAACGCCGCGACGAGCAAGCCGACGGCCCGCGGTTCGAACTCGACGCTGGTGAGCGAAGAGACCGAGTTGGCGAAGCTGGTGCCCTGCTGACTGGTTGCGTTCGGTGTCCCACCATCGAGCACCGCTCGAACCGCCCGGGGGTCGGCGACGTGATACTTCCCATCGGTTTTCTCGACGATACCTTCCGAGACGAGTTCGCCGAACTGGCCCGAGTCGACGGGAACGTCGTCGAAGTCCCAGCCGTCCGTCTCCTCGTCGACGGCGAGGACGGCTTCAGCCGCGGATTTCAGCTCGGGGCGGTCTTCGAGGACGTCGACCCCGGGCTCGTCGTTCATGTATCGGTGTGTTGCTGAGGAGCGAATAAATCCATCGGGACGCAGGAGCCAGCCGGAGCTGCGACTGCGATGAGGACGACGACCGTCCCGCTCTCAGACGTTCTCGCGTCCCGCGGGAGCGACTCGTGACGAGCACCGGGTGGCTTATTCGCCGCGACGACGAACCGGGCACATGGAACGGTCGGCGACGCGACGGTGGCGTCCAGCCATCGTGTTCGCGCTCCTCCTGCTGGTCACGTCACTGGTGCCACTCCCCCAGAACGGGGCCGGAACGGTGCCCGCGCTACTGAGCGTGTCGCTGGACAAGTGGGCTCACGCCGCCGGTTACGGCGCGTTCACCGTGCTGCTGGCGAGCGGGCGGCGAGCGCAGCGCGCGCGTTCGGTCGCCGCGCTCGTGGCGCTCGCCGTCGCCTACGGGGCGGGCATCGAGGGACTCCAGGCCCTCACGGCGTCGCGGTCGGCGAGTGGTGCCGATATGCTGGCCAACGGCGTCGGCGCGGTCCTCGCCGGGGTCGCGTGGCGCTGGTCGCGTCGCTCAAACCGAGACTGAGTCACCGGTATCGCCTTTGTGTCGGCGACGAGATACGCCACATGGTCTCCCGGAGACACTATCTCCGCGTCGCCGGCCTCGCGCTCGCCTCGGTCGCCGGCTGCGCGAGGCTCGGCGAGCGAGACGGGACGGCGACCGACGGGCCGAGCGGGTCGCCCACGGAGACAGACCGAGAGACGACGTCGAGAACCGACCGACCGACCGCCAAAGAGACGGACACGAGCGAGTCCGACGGTTCCCGCGCGTGGGAGCCGACCTGGTCGTTCGACGTCGAGTTCGGGAACGTCCTGGCACTGACTGCCGACGGCACCGACCTCTACGCGACGCTGAGCGACGACGCGGGCCGGTCGGCCGTCGCGAGGGTCGACCGGGCCGGACAACGCCTGGCGTGGGAAACCGAGTTCCCCGGGGAGGTGGTCACCAGCACCCACCTCCGGCAGACGAACGCCAGGGACAAGTGGAGTCTCACCGTCGCCGACGGGGCGCTGTACGTCCTGACCGGGAACATCGCGGAGGACGACGCCTGGACGGCACTGCACGCGCTCGACTCCGAGACGGGCCAGGAACGGTGGTCGGTCCCCCGCGAGAGAGAGCTGGCGGTCGCCGGCGTCCGCGACGGTACCGTCGTGGTCGGTGGCCTGGAGTTCTTCTTCCCGGATTCGACACACGAACCGACCGAAGAGCCGCTGACGACGGTGCTCTACGGTATCGACGCCGCGAGTGGCGACGTGCGCTGGACCCGGGAGTTCACCGCCGTCCAAGCAGCGACGACGGCGACCGATGGCCTGGCCGTCGCGTCGGCGTCCGGCGTGACGGCGCTCGACCTCGACGGCGGGGAGCGGTGGTCGGAGTCGACGGGTACGGCGCGGACAGTGGTCGCAGTCGGGGACAGCACCGTGGCCGCGCTCGCGGACGGCGACGGGTCGAGCCTCCGTGCGTTCGGCCCCGAGGGGACCGAGCGCTGGCAGGACCGGCGGCCGGTCGAGGAGTTCCTGGTCGACGGCGACGTGCTGTACGGACTCGGCGAGGAAACGGTCGCCGTCGAGGCCGACGGCACCGTGGCCTGGCAGGTCGACGGCTACAGTCAGTGGCCACTGCTCGCACCCGACGGCGACACACTGTACACACGCGCCGCCGTAGGTGCCGACGCCGTCGACGCCTTCTCGCTGCCAGAGGGCGGGCGTCGGTTCCGCTACGAGACGCCGTCGAACAACGGCTGGCCGGCCGGCGCGACCGACTCGTTCGTCGTCGCCGAGGCCATCACGCCCGAGGAGGCAGACTTCACGAGCCTGTTCGCCGTCGACGAGCGGTCCGGGGAGCCGATGGCCGTCTTTCGGCCCGCGGACACCGTCTTCGACGTCGCCGGCGTGGGCGACACCGCCTACGCCGGTATCGGCGGGCGACTGCTCGCCTTCGAGGGCCCGGGCTGACGGCGGCTAACGAAGCCGCTTTACGCGCCGGTCGGTTATCCCGGCGTAATGAGCAAGCCCAGTCCCGACGTCTACGAGCAGGGCAAGGGCATGGACGCCCACAACGCGGTGATGCGCGACATCCGATCGCGCAACGACTCGACGTACGACCCGCGCGAACCGACCAGAGTCTGGCTCGACGAGGACAACACGCCCGACGGCGTCTACCAGAGCCTGACCATCATCCTCAACACCGGCGGCTGCCGGTGGGCCCGTGCGGGCGGGTGTACGATGTGTGGCTACGTCGCCGAGAGCGTCGAGGGCGGCAGCGTCGCCCACGAGGACCTGATGGCCCAGATTCAACACTGCCTGGACCACGAGGCCGAGAACGCGGAAGAGCCGTCGGGCCTCATCAAGATCTACACCTCCGGGAGCTTCCTCGACGAGCGCGAGGTCCCCGCCGAAACTCGGCAGGCCATCGCCGAGACGTTCGCCGACCGCGAGCGCATCGTCGTCGAGTCGCTGCCCGACTTCGTGCAGGACGACCGGGTCAGCGACTTCGTCGACGTGGGGCTCGAAACCGACGTCGCCGTGGGACTGGAGACCGCCACGGACCGCGTGCGCCACGACTCGGTGAACAAGTACTTCGACTTCGCGGACTTCGAGGCGGCCTGCGCGGCCGCTCGGGAGGCCGGTGCCGGCGTGAAGGCCTACCTCCTGATGAAGCCCCCCTTCCTCACCGAGTCGGAGGCCGTCGAAGACATGAAGCGGTCGGTGCGCCGGTGTGCCGCCGTCGAGGGGTGTCACACCGTCTCGATGAACCCCTGTAACGTCCAGCGCTACACGATGGTCGAGGAGCTGTACCACGACGGTGGCTACCGCCCGCCGTGGCTCTGGTCGGTCGCTGACGTGCTCGAGTCGACCGCCGACGTCTCCGGAAGCGGAGCGACCGGAGGCTCGTCTGACGGTGAGGACGTCATCGTCGTCTCGGACCCCGTCGGCCACGGGAGCGACCGCGGACCCCACAACTGCGGCGAGTGCGACGACCGCGTCCAGCGGGCGATCAAGGACTTCGACCTGCGCCAGGACCCGAGCGTCTTCGAGCAGGTGTCCTGCGAGTGCGAGGCGACGTGGGAGGCCGTGCTGGAACGGGAGAAAGGGTACTCACTGCCGCTCGCACGCTAACACAGGCGGTTCGGACCGATTCAGAGCACGTCGTCGGGTTCGTGGGTCGATTGCATCCGTTCGACCTCGCCGGCGTACCGCTCGCGCGTCTCGGCGTCGTCGACGGTTCCGAGATTGTCCGGTGAGACGGCCATCGAGACCGGCGTCTCGCGATGGTCGCCGGTGTAGGAGGTCAGCGCCCGCTCCTTGCGGAAGTCCCGCCGGCCGTCCGGCGTCGCGTAGGTGAGGATGATGAGGTTCTGCTCGTCGTCGGAGTAGGTCCGTTCGACGAGCCAGACCCGGACGGTCTCCTGTGTGGTCGCCTGTTGGTCGTCCATAGATGTCACTACGGTGAACAGAGACAAAGGGATGTCGGCGATACTCGTTGCGCGAGCGGACCACTTTCACTTTCACTCCGGTAGGGTGGGCCTTTTGTCATCAGGGTCTGTAACGTGTCGTAGGGGCCGCCGGGAATGTCACACGCTCCAGATGGCCCCGTTCCCATCCATCTCCCTTTGGATTCCAGACGCACCGAGCGCCAGCAGTGAGCGGGAGTAGCGACGCTGCTGGTCGGTGGCACCGCCGTATCGTAACCTGGTCGCAAAACGCGAGATTACTCCGCGAACCCTTCTAGCGCGCCCTGCCCGTCCGTCCGGCCGAGGTCTTCGAGCGACGCGCGCTCGGGGTGGGGCATCATGACCGCGACGTGGTCGCCCGCGCCGGTGATGCCGGCGACGGCGTGTTTCGACCCGTTGGGGTTCGCCTCGGGCGTGACGTTGCCGTCCGCGTCGCAGTACCGAAAGAGGATGCGGTTCTCCGCTTCGAGCTCCTCGAGGCGCTCGTCGGTAATCTCGTAGCGGCCCTCGCCGTGGGCGATGGGGAGTTCGACGACGTCGCCTTCCTCGTAGTGGTTGGTCCACGGCGTGTCGGCGTTCTCCACGCGGAGATGGACGTGCTCACACCGGAACCGGGCACTCTCGTTGGTGGTGAACACGCCGGGCGTCAGCGACGACTCACAGCCGATTTGGGCGCCGTTACAGACGCCAAGGACTGGGATACCTTCGTCGGCAGCGTCCCTGACCGCCTGCATGATAGGCGAGCGGGCGGCCATCGCACCGGCACGGAGGTAGTCACCGTAGGAGAAGCCACCGGGGAGCATGATACCCTCGACGGCATCCGGGAGCCCGTCCTCGTGCCAGACGAGTTCCGCGTCGAAGCCCAGCGACTCGAGGGCCTGGACCGAGTCGCGGTCGCAGTTCGAGCCGCCAAACTGTATCACTGCAATCGTCATTCGACCTGGTCGACCTCCACGTCGTAGTCGTGGATGGTCGGGTTCGCCAGCAGGCGTTCGGCCATCTCGTCGGCCCGGTCGGTGGCTTCGTCGGCCGACGCGGCGTCGATGTCGAGTTCGAACACGTCCGCAGACCGGAGGTCCTCGAGCTCGAAGCCGAGCCGTTCGAGCGAGCGCTGGGTCGTCTCGGCCTCGGGGTCGAGGACGCCCCGCTTGAGTCGGACGGTCACCGTGGCGGTGTAGACGGTCATTACTGGCAAGCGAGCGTGGGGCGGAGAAAACGCTTGTGTTATCCCATCGGCGTCCACTCGCGTGGTTGGTCGGGGAGCCCCTTGACCCGGATTTCGGGGCCGTCGTCGCCCGCGCGGACGTCGATACGGCCGTCGAACGACTGGGCGATGCTGCCGACGACCCGGTCGTCGTGGGCGTCCGGGTCGAGGACACAGACCCCGAGGCCGTCTGCAGTCCGGATGCGGCTGGTGACGATGTTGACGAATCGGAAGACCGAGCGAACGTCGTCGCTGAACACCAACAGCGGCGTCAGCGTGTAGATGCCCGTCCTGACGGCGTCGTAGCCGCGGGCGTACACCTGCTCGTACTGTGCCGAGTACTCGATGCCGATCCCGGTGAGGTCGGCGGGCGTCGACACCGACGTGACGAACTCGCCGAGTTCCTCGTCGCTGTTCTGCCCGCAGTCGACGATGCGGACGCGGCCGCCGGAGACGTCACAGTCCAGCGAGTCGAACCCCTCCAGTATCTCCCGGGCGCTGGTGTCGGCCGCGACGACGACGACGCCGTCGTTCGGGTCGGCAGCGAGCAGTCGGAGCGCCGTCTCGCGGGTCCCGTCGAGAATCGGCCCGGTGACCAGGAGGTTCGTCCCCTGGTCGACGGGATTCAGCGGCGTCCCCGGAAACGTGTACCGGCTGTCGTGGCGCTGGCTCATCTCAATCCGCTCCGGCGCCGACTCGGCGCCGGAGCGAGAGCTGCTCTTCGACTTCGTCGGCGAACCGTCGGAGGTCCTCGCGTTCCGCCCGGGTGTACGAGCGAGGTTCGTCGTCGATGCAGCAGACCGCGCCCAGCGAGTGGCCCGCCTCGTCGGTGATTCTGGCCCCCGCGTACGAGCGGATGCCGAGTTCGACCAGGCGGTCGTTGGCGCTGAAGCGCGGGTCCTCTCTCGTGTCTTCGACGACCATCACCTCGTCGCTGAGAATCGTGTGCGTGCAGATGGAGTCCTCGCGGGCGAGCGTCCGCCAGTTCGCCCCCTCGCAGGCGACGAACTGCTCGTCGTGCTCGTCGACGAGCCCCACGAAGGCGACGTCGATGTCGAAGTGCGAGGCGATGAGCGCGGTGAGCCGGCCGAACGTCTCCTCTGCGGCCAGGGCGTCGACGTCGTACTCACGGACGGCGGCGAGCCGGTCGTCTTCCCCCTCCGGAACCGGGAAGGCGGCCTGTGTCGCCTCGGCGGCCGCGAGCGAGACGACGTCCACGAGTCGCTCACGGGCGTCGGGGACCGACCGCGGGACGTACTCGACGACCTGGTCGGGTCGGCCCCGTGGCAGGTCGGCGGGCGATTCGTCGGTAAAGAGAATGCAGACGCAGTCGTTGTGGGCCAGTCGAACCGCGTCGACGACGTCGAAGGCATTCCCGTCGGGGAAGCCCAAGGTGGTGACGACGCAGTCGACTGACTCGTCGACGAGCGCTTCGACGTCGGCGACGGAGGTCGCACCGACGGCGTCGAGGGCTGCGGCGGTCAACGCGTCGACCGTCGCCGTCCGTTCCGTCTCGTCGGGGTCGGCACAGACGACGGTCGGGTGTTCCTCGGGCACACCCTACGGGAAGTCCCCGAACCTAATAGTTGTGCTGCCACCTGCAGGAAAACGAAGGTTTTTGCTTCGCGCCGGACGAACAGACCGCAAATGAACGATATCGAGCACCGGACGTGGTTGGCGTGACCAGGAACCTGACCGAGATTACCGTCATCGGCGACGACGAGACGGGACTCATCGCCGAGGTAACCTCCCTCCTCTTCGAACGCGGCATCAACATCGAGGACCTGGACCAGGCCGTCCGCGAGGGCGTCTTCCGGATGACGATGCACGTCGACGCCGCCGAGATGGTGACGACGGAGGAGAAACTCCGCGAGGACCTGACCGAGCTCGGCGAGGAACTCGACGTCGACATCCAGGTCCGGTTCCCCGCGGACCGCGAGACCCAGTCCATCGCCGTCCTCGTCACCAAGGAGTCCCACTGCCTCGAAGCCCTCTTCGAGTCCTGGGCCAACGGCGACCTCGGCGCGGACATCGAGGTGGTCATCGGCAACCACAGCGACCTCCAGCCGCTGGCCGAGAAGTACGACGTGCCGTTCCACGACATCGGCGACGAGAAGGGCACGCCCGACGAGGGCGAACTGCTGGACCTACTGGCCGAGTACGACGCCGACCTCATCGTCCTCGCGCGGTACATGCGCATCCTCTCACCGGACGTCGTCTTCCGCTACGAGAGCCGCATCATCAACGTCCACCCGAGCCTGCTCCCGGCGTTCCCAGGGGCCTCGGCGTACATGCAGGCCATCGAGGAGGGCGTCCGCATCGCCGGCGTCACCGCGCACTACGTCACGACGGACCTGGACCAGGGCCCCATCATCACCCAGCGGGCCTTCAACGTCCCCGACGACGCCACCGAAGAGGAACTCCAGCAGCTCGGCCAACCGCTCGAGGCCGATGCCCTGCTCGAGGCCATCAGGCTCCACCTCGACGACGAGGTGACCGTCCACCGCGGCCGGACGAAACTCCGGAACCCGGAAGAGACCGAAGCGCAACTCGGCGCGCCGGAGGACCTCGACGACCTCAACCCCGACCGGCCCATCGACGGCCTCGGGGCGTTCGTGGCCGGCGACGAGCCGGAGGCCGAAGCGGACGATTAGGCCCGCGAGTGTCCAGCGGACACTCGATTCGGGCGAGCGGTGGAACCGCGAGCCAGTCCGAACCGCGTAGCGTGTTCGGACACGTAAGCGGTCGGTTCGTTGAAGCGGACGATTAGGCCCGGATTCGAGCACCAATACGCGGCGGGAGAACAGGGGAGACCGAAAGACGACAGGCCTGTACCCACCGGTCCAGCGTGTAAACGTCTCGCCGGTGGTTTCTGGTTCGGAAACGTTTATTCGCCGCCCGGTTCCAAATCGTGGTATGAAAATTCTTGTCACGGTCAAGCAGGTCGCAGTCGTCGACGACGAGTTCGAGATCGACGGACTCGGCATCGACGACCGGTACATCACGCACGACCTCAACGAGTGGGACGAGTATGCCGTCGAGGAGGCCGTCCAGCTGCAGGAGGCCGCCGACGAGGACGTGGAGGTCGTGACGGTGACAATCGGGCCCGAAGACACCGAGGAGACGATTCGCCAGGCGCTGGCGAAGGGGGCCGATCGCGCGGTCCGAGTCTGGGACGACACGCTCGCCGAGGCCGGATTGCTGGACCCGACGACGAAGGCCCGGGTGGTCGAAGCCGTGGCAAGCGAGGAGGACCCCGACCTCGTGCTCACAGGGGTGCAGTCGGCCGACGACGGGTTCGGCGCGACCGGCGTGACGCTGGCCGAACGGCTCGGCTTCGAGTGGGCGGCCGTCGTCAACGACCTCGAACTGGACCGCGAGGCGGGCGTCGCGTCCGTCCACCGCGAGCTCGAGGGCAGCATCGAGGAGCTGACCGACGTCCAGCTGCCGGCGGTGCTGACCATCCAGACCGGTATCAACGAGCCGCGTTACGCCAGCCTCAGAGGAATCCGCCAGGCACAGACGAAGGAGCTCGACGTCAGGTCGCTGGAGGACGTCGGGTTGTCGCCGGCGGACATCGAGAGCCCGCTCGAGCAGACCTCGCTGTACGAGCCCACGAGCGAGAGCGACGCGACGGTGTTCGAGGGGAGCGCCGAGGAGGCGGCCGCCGAACTGGCGGAAGTGCTCCGTGACGCGGGGGTGGCGAACTGATGACGATACTGTCCGTCGCCGAGCACCGCCGCGGCGAGCTCCGGCCGGTGAGCCTCGAGCTGCTCAGCGTCGGCCACTTGGTCGCCGATGAGACGGACAGCGAGCACCACACCGTCGTCGTGGGGGGCGACGTCGAAGCGTTCGGCGAGAAACTCGACCGCGAAGGCGTCGACGCCGTCCACACCGTCGACTACGGCGAGGAGTTCAACCACGACGTCTACGTCCAGGCGGTGTCACAACTGGCCGACGCCGTCGACCCGTCGCTGTTGCTGATGCCCAACACCGTCAACGGCCTGGACTACGCGCCCGCCGTCGCCGGCCGACTCGACCGGCCGCTCGTCACCGACGTCGTCGACATCGACTACGAGGAGGGGCTGACCGTGACCCGCGAGCTGTACGGTTCGAAAGCGGAGACGACCATCGACGTCAACGCCGAGGCGGCCGCGCTGACGGTCCGGCCGGGCGAGTGGCCCGCCGCGGAAGGGGTCAACGGGGCATCCGTCGAGCCCTTCGCGGTCGACATCGACGAGTCGGCGGTGCGCTCGACGGTCACTGGATTCGAGGAGGTCGGTAGCGGCGACGTGGACATCGGCGACGCCGACGTGCTAGTCTCGGTCGGGCGTGGCATCGGCGAGGAGGAGAACCTGGACCTCGCGTTCGAGTTGGCCGACGCGCTCGATGCGACGGTGTCTGCCTCGCGCCCGCTCATCGACAACGGCTGGCTCGAGAAGGACCGGCAGGTCGGCCAGTCCGGGAAGGTCGTCACCCCCGACGTGTACATCGCCATCGGCATCTCAGGCGCGGTGCAGCACGTCGCCGGGATGAAGGGGGCCGACACCATCGTCGCCATCAACACCGACCCGAACGCCCCTATCTTCGACATCGCGGATTACGGCATCGTCGACGACCTCTTCGACGTGGTGCCGGCGCTCATCGAGGAGTTTGGAAGTTAACCACTCAGAACCGCTGTGCGGTTGGCCGTGAGCGTGTTCCATCGCGCGAACGCGGGGGAGGGCTGGTTCAGAACAAGCATCCGGCGGCTCTGCCGCCGGTTCACGGACTCGGGGCCGAAGGCCGAGAATCCGGCCTTTTTCGCCACCAGAAGACTCGCTTCGCTCGTCTTCTGAGCCTTGCTTCGCTTCGCTCAGCAAGACCACGTTTTTCGAGGCGTGGTCGCCGCAGGCGACCCGACGCCGAAAAAGGTGGGTCGTCAGGTACTTTTTCGCCTGGGCCTAACGAGTCGGTAATGGAGTATCTCCACCGGCGTCGTGACCGCGTCGAGGAGCGACTGGAGGACGTCCTCGACGACGTCGAGCCGTCGGCGCTCGCCGACCAGGTGCGTCACGTCGCGCTCTCGGGGGGCAAGCGGGTGCGCCCGACGGTGACGGTGCTGGTCTGTGAGGCGCTGGGCGGGGACCCGGACGACGCCGTCGACTTCGCAGTGGGCATCGAGCTGGTCCACAACGCGTCGCTGGTCATCGACGACATCATCGACGAGTCCGAGCTCCGCCGCGGGACGCCGTCGGCGTGGGCGGAATACGGTCACGGTCCGGCCATCATCGCCTCGGACGGGCTCCTGGGAGAGGCCTTCGCCCTGTTCTCGGCCGACGAGCGGGCGATGCAGACCGTCAGCGAATCGATGGTCGAACTCGGCGAGGGGGAGGCGACCGAGCTCATCGCCCAGCCGACCAACGAGACGGAGTACATGGAGCTGGCCCGCCGGAAGACCGGGGCGCTGTTCCGCGCGGCGGCGGAACTGGGCGCCATCGCGGCCGACGCCGACGCCTACACCGTCGAGACAGTCGGCCAGTACGCCGAACGGGTCGGCGTCGCCTTCCAGATGCGCGACGACGTGCTCGACGCGACGGCGGACGCAGAGACCCTGGGGAAGCCGACCGGGCACGACGCCGAGATGGAGCGCCCGTCTATCGTCGAGGTGACCGACCTCACGGCCGAGGAGGCCGACGAACGGGCCCGCGAGGAGGCCGATTCGGCCCTGGAAGCGCTCGCGACTATCGACGCCCCCGAGTCCCAGTCGATGGACTACCTGCGGGACTTAGCGGAGTTCGTCGTCGTCCGCGAACGGTAGGGCTTTTGGCCGCTGTCGACAAATCAGCGCCAATGACAGTTATCGGTATCGTCGGACTCCCGGGAAGCGGCAAGAGCGAGGCGGCCAACGTCGCCGTCGACGTGGGGGTTCCGGTCGTGACGATGGGTGACGTCATCCGCGAGGAGTGTCGCGACCGGGGACTCGACCCGGCGACGGACCACGGGAACGTGGCGAAGGCGCTGCGCGAAGAGAACGGCCCCGCGGCCATCGCCGAGCGCTCGCTACCGATTATCGAGTCCCACCGCGAGGACAGCGAGACGGTCGTCGTCGACGGCATCCGCTCGGACACGGAGGTCGAGACGTTCCGCGAGACGTTCGGCGAGTCGTTCCTGCTGGTCGAGGTCGACGCTCCCTTCGAGATCCGCGCCGAGCGACTGGACCTGCGTGGCCGGGACGCCAGCGCCGAAGACGGTGGCGAGTCCCTCGAGGACCGCGACGAGCGCGAGCTCGGCTTCGGGATGGGCGAGGCGATGGCGATGGCCGACTACACCATCGAGAACACGGCGACGCTGCCGGCCTTCCAGCGCAAGGTCCGCACGCTCCTGCGAGAGGGGCCGGAGGCCTTGGAATGAGCGCCGTCTACAGCGTCGACGTCCAGATCACCGCGCCGGTCAACGACACGGAGGTGACCGACCGGGTGGCCGACGCCGTCCGGAACCTGTTCCCGGAGGCCGACCCCGAACACGGCCACGGTGAACTGCGCGCCGAGGTCCACTCCATGGACGAGTTCTCCGAGCTGCTCCACCGCCTCGAGATTCTGGACACCGCCCGCTCGGTGTTCTTCGACTCGCTCTCTGGCGACACCTTCGCGTTCGACGTGAAGAAGCAGGCCGCCTTCGAGGGCCGAATCAACTTCGCCGTCGGCGACCCCTCGGAGCTCGGCGACATCCACGTTCGCGTGCGGGTCCGCGAGCCCGACGCCGAAGCGTACATCGACTACGTCGCGCCGCCGACAGAAGAGGGGACACCCGTCGACCCCGACGCATGACGACCGCACTCTGTTTCGCCCTCGACGGGACGCTCGTCCACCGGACCAGCCCCGACGAGGACGTGACCCGAACGACGCTCGAAGCGCACGGCCTCGACGCCGACGACGCCCTCGTGACGACGACACGGGAGTCGTTCCGGACTGCCTTCGAGGCTATGGAACCCAGTCCGTTCCACCAGTCGATGGAGACGGCCCTCGACGCGGCCGACGCCGACGGTGACCCGGCAGCGATGGTCGAGACGCTCCGCGAACGGACCTACGAGGCGACGACGGTGCCCGACGGCGCCCGCGAGAGCCTGGACTCGCTCGGTGCCGACGACTCGCTGGCGGTCGTCACCAACGGCGTCCGCGAGTGGCAGCTGGGCAAACTCGCGTACCACGGCCTGGCCGACTTCTTCGACGTCGTCGTCGCCTCCTACGAGGCCGGCGCGCACAAGCCCGATTCGGCCCCGTTCGACTGCCTGCGAGAGCGCCTCCCGGCCGACGAGTACGTGATGGTCGGCGACGACTACGCGGCCGATGTGGAGGGCGCACGGGCGGCCGGGTTCGTTCCGATTCACTACGAACGGGACGGTGGCCCGGACCTCTGGGCGACGATTCAGGCGCTCCTGTAACTCAGAAGCCGCTGACGAAGATGGCGAGCCACTCGCCCACCTCGCGGCGTTTGGTCACTCTGACCTCCTCGACCCACTTCACCCACTGGAAGCCCCGGCGGCCGGGCGCGACCAGCCTGAGCGGGAAGCCGTGACCGTGCGAGAGGCGCTCGCCGTCGACGTGCGTCGCCAGGACGGCGTCGCGGGCCTCGTCGATAGGGAGGCTCCACCGGTAGCCGGTGACCGACCGGAACTGGACCCAGGCAGCGGGGTCGTCCGGGTCCGCGGCGTCAAGCAGGTCACCTACGCGGACGCCTTGCCACTCGTGGTCGGAGTACCAGCCGCTGGTGCAGTCGAGCAGGCCCTGCTGTGTCGCGTCTGCCGAGAGGTCGGCGACACCGTATTCGGCGGATGTCGAGACACGGCCCACGACCGAGAGCGACCACGAGCCCGGGTCGACCGGGTCGGGGTCGTCGGCGACCCAGCTGGTGACGGGGAAGCGGTTGCCATCGTCGCTGCCTTCCTCACGCGACCCCGTGTAGCGACGGTCGGCCCCGGCGGTGTCGAGCAGGTCGTTGACCGGTCGCTGAAGCCGCCAGACGAGCGCGCCGGCCGTGACGACGCCGGCGTAGCGGAGGACGTCGCGACGACTGCCAACAGTCCGCCGGGTCGGTCGGTGGTAGCGATAGCGCAGGTGGGCGGCCAGGAGCACGGGGACCAGCAGCCCGAGGCCGACGTGGAGGTGAAACAGTCCCCACGGTCCCAGGTCCAGCGACCCGCCGAAGATCCACCAGACGCCGGTCGCGAGCGCCGCCGTCGCGTCGGCCGCGAGCAGCAGCGAGAGGACGCGACGGGCCGTGAGACGCGACGGCGAGACGCGGTGGGTGACCCGCCACAGTTTCACCGGCAGGAGCGCCACGAGCACCACGCCCGCGATGGCGTGGAGGTCGATAATCCACGCGCCGCGCGGCGTGCCGGCCCAGATGGTCGCCACACCGGTCGCGAGAAGGGTGGCGACGGCGACGAAGAGGCTCCAGTCGACGGCGCGTGGCGAGGGGACGAGCCGGCGGACGTCCATAGCCGCTCTTGGCACCGGACGGGCATATATTGCCGGTCGGTAGCCGTCCCAGCGTCCCGTCTACATGTTATTCACTTAAATACGTCTGACGGGCCACTTATATTCGCTCGCCGCAAGTGGGCCACCATGACGTGCCTCCAGACCCGGCTGCTCGGCGTCCAGCTGCTGGCCCTGGCCATCGCTATCGTCGGTGAGGTCGCCGGCTCGCGGGTCGTGACCACGCTCGGCGTCGCCATCTTCTTCGTCGTGCTGGCGATGTCGCTGGTCACGTGGGCGAGCGAGCGCGCGTCGGGCGTCCTCGAACGGATTCGCGGCCCGTCCTCGCGTCGAACCGACCGCTGACCGGGGCGTTCACCCATAGGGCCGGTGGGCGACGAGCCGTCCGCCGGCGTCGCGGACGGTGACCGTATCGCCGTCGTTGTTCCAGACGGCACCGCTCTGTCCCCAGTAGCGGTCCGTCTCGGTGTCCGTGCCGCTGCCGGTGTGGAGCGTCACCCGCTCGCCCGGAGCGAGTGTCAATGCGTCGAAGGTGTACACGCGCCCGGCCTCGTCGCTGACCATCCAGCCCGTGAGGTCGAGGCTCGACTCGCCGCGGTTCTCGAAGACCACGTACTCGTCGTTCAGGTTCTCGTTGTCGTTGCCAGCGGCGTCCGCGTGGACCGTCGAGACGACCAGAGCCGACTCGCTGGGCGTGACCGTCCCGCCGTCGGCCACCGGCGTCCCCGTCGCCGCGGGGTCGACACAGCGCCAGAGGCCGCGACGGTCCTCGCGAGCGGTCGTCTCGGCGCTGTAGAAGCGCTCCGCTCGGGAGAACTCGCTGTCGTAGACGCGGGCGTGGCCCGCGGCGAGGAGGCGGTAGTTGAACAGCCGGTCCTCGACGACGACGTACGCGAGCAGGCGGTCGTAGTAGCCCCGTCGGTCGGTCCCCGGGTCGAAGGCGAGGCCGACCGTCCGTCCCAGCAGCGCGTCCTTGGCGACGTTCGAGGCGTCGGTGCCGGCGTCGCGGAGACACGCCCGCCCGGCATCGGTGTCGGGGACGCCCTCGAACTCGGTGGGGTCGTTCTCGACGTTGACCTCTGGAGTGTCGACGCCGACGAGTCGAACGGTGTCGGCCGTCCCGTTCGGGTACGCGATGCGGATGGTGTCACCGTCGACGACGGCGGTGACGCGCACCTCGAGGGTCACCTGTGGGAGTGGTGCGTCCGACCCGGTGGCGGTCGGCGTGGACGCCTCCTGGACGGGGGCAGAGAACGCACTACAGCCGGCTAGCGTGACCAGGAGCGCGACGGCGACGAGCGAGCGACGACGCATCGCCGGAGAGAGGGCGGCCGAGACTACAAACCTGGCGGGGGGACGGTTATGTCACTGGGAGGAATAGGTCGGCGTGCGATGCTCGTCCCACTCCCAGTCCGCGAGGTGATGACCGCCCCCGCACGAACCGTCACGAGAGACACGACCATCGCCGCCGCCGCGAGCCGGCTCCGCGACGAGTCCATCGGCTCGCTCGTCGTCGAGTCGGACGGCGAGGCCGTCGGCATCCTCACCGAGAGCGACGTCGTCGCCGTCACCGCCGAGGGTGGCGACACGACGGCGCTCACCGTCGGCGACGTGATGTCGTCGACGCTCGTGACGATACGCCCTGAGGCGAGCATCGAGGACGCCGTCGAGCGCCTTCGGTCGCGCGGCATCAAGAAGCTGCCAGTCGTCGAGGACGGCGTCCTGCTCGGTATCGTCACCACGACCGACCTCTCGAACTACATCCCACAGCTCTCACACCCGACGCCGCCACCGGACCTCCGGCACCAGCGCAGGCGGTTCACGCGCCCCGACACGCTCTACGAGGACGACGACTGGACCTTCGAGAGCTACGGCGTCGAGGACGGCATCGACGTCGGTGACCACGTCCGGTTCAGCAAGACGCTCTCGGAGAACGACGTCGAGCAGTTCGCCGAGGTCAGCGGTGACACCAACCGCCTCCACCTCGATTCCGAGTTCGCCGAGGGGACGCGATTCGGCCGCCGCATCGTCCACGGGACGCTGGTCTCGGGCCTCATCAGCGCCGCGCTCGCCCGGCTGCCGGGGCTCATCATCTACATCTCACAGGAGCTCAGTTACCGCGGGCCGGTCGACATCGGGGAGCGTGTCACCGCCCACTGCGAGGTCGTCGAGCGCATCAAGGACGACCGGTTCCGGCTGACGACGGCCGTCGACGACGCCGACGGCGAAGCCGTGATCGAGGGCGAGGCCGTGGTCATCTCGGACCCCATCCCCGAGACGGGGTGAGTCAGGTCCCCAGCAGGAGGACGAGCGCCACGGCTATCCAGACGATTTTCAGGCCCGTGTTGACGACGATGACCTTCGTCCCGAACTCGCGGCCCCAGATACCGTACTGGAACGGGATGGAGCGCTTGAACGTCGAGACGGCGAAAGAGACGATGCCGCCGACGAGCATCGTCGCGACGGCGGTCCGCGCCGTGAACGTACCGTTCTCGATGAGCGGCGCGATGACCACGGCTCCCGACGTCGTGTCGAGCGCGTAGGCGGCGACGACGGGCGCGGCCGCGCCGGGGAGCCCCAGCGAGCCGGCGAGCGCGTCGGCGGTGGCGGTGACGCTCGCCCCGCCCGGGCCCAGGAGCGCCAGCAGTTCCTCGGAGTAGGCGACCAGCAGCGAGACGACGACGTAGATGACCACCAGGCGGGGGAGGATGTCACCCACGCGGTCGACCGTCTCGGCGAAGGCCTCGCGGACTGCTGCCTCGCGGGTTTCGGGCCCGTCGTCGCGCTCCGTGCCGTGTGCGGACGCGGCGTCGGCCCTGCCGCCGTCGGTAGTGGCGTCGACGTCGGCCGCTGTCCCCGACGCCCCGTCGAGCAGGAGCGCGCCGGCGACGATACCGGTCAGCGTTATCGCCAGCGCGACCAGCCCCCGGGTCGTGACGTAGAGCACCCCGACCTCGAAGCCGAGGATGGGGATGAGGATGGGCGCGTAGAAGGTCACGATGTGCTGAGCGAAGCCGAAGAAGGTGTTTATCGTCACCGCGACGAGCGTCGCACGGTCGTCCAGCACGCCCGACTCGCGGAAGTCCGCGAGCATGCCGTAGCCGGCCGTGGTCGAGGCCGTCGTCGTCAGGATGGCGGTCCCGACCTCGTCTGGGAGGTTCGCCGGGCCGGTCAGATAGCGCGAGACCGCGGCGATCTTCTCGACGAGGCCGAACGCCACCGCGAGGTTCGCGAGGAACACCCCCAGCGAGAGGAAGACGGTGATGCGCAGCACCCGGTAGGCGACCGTCGCGAGGACGTCGGTGACCGGTGTCGCGAGGACGACGCTGGTGGCCGACTGCACGTGTGGGAGTCGGTCCGTGGCCGGCAAATGTCCGTCGATGGCGTCGCGCGGAGCGGACCGCACTCAGACGAGCACCCGAACGGCGCCGAACAGCACCAGCACCCCGAACACGTCGCAGACGTTGGTGACGACCGGGATGACGACGTCGTCCGGATCCAGCTCGAACCGGTAGGCCGCGTAGGCCGTCGCCGTGGTGACGACCACGGCGAGCGCCGCGAGCACGACGCCGCTCGTCGTCGCGACGACGACGACGGTCAGGAAGGGGAGCCGGACGGTCCCGAGCAGCGCCTGGAGCGCCCACGCGCCGGCGCCCACCAGCGGGAACACCGTCAGCGCCAGCGCGACGGTCGCCAGCGCGTTGCCGGCGAGGCGGTCGTCCGTCGGTTCGAACGAGACGATACCCAGGTGGACCGCCGTCGAGAGCCGCGCGGCCAGGATGCTCCCGAGATTACCGGCCATCCCGATGGTGACGGGAACGAGGACCAGCAGCGTGGGGTACCGCAGCAGCGTCGACTCGAACGTATCGAGGACGAGGCCGCTCCCGAGTTCGATGGACGTCAACACCACCAGCACCGGGAGCATGCGCCGCATGATACCACGGACCGACCACTGGACCTCGTAGGCCGACACGTCAGCCACCACCCAGCGCGAGGACGATGCGGGTCGCGACCAGCAGCGTCGCGACGCCGACCACGTCGCCCGTCGTCGTCACCACCGGCCCCGCGAGGGTGTCGGGGTTCAGCCCGCGCCGGTAGCCGACGAAGACGACGGAGACGACGGCGACGGTCAACACGAGGCCCGAGACGACGCCGGCGAGCAGCGCGATGGCGACCAGCGTCGCGAGCGGGGCCGACGGGCGACCGATGGCGGTGAGTAGGCCGACAGCGAGGACAGCCGACAGCACGCTGACCAGCACGCCGTTGGCCAGCGACGCCGCGACGGCCACGTTGACGCGTTCGTCTTCCAGCGAGAGGGTCGGGTCGACGAGCCCCTGGTGGAGCGCCGACCCGAGGCGGCCTCCCAGCGAGCCGTAGACGTTGCCCCGCGTGGCGAGCAGCGCGGGGACGAGCACGAGCAGGCCGGCGACCTGTTCTAACTCGGCGTCCATCCCCCCGAGGACGACGCCCGCGAAGAGGCCACCGACCGCGCTGAGGACCAGCACCGGAACGGATTCCCGATAGGCCTCGGCGGCGACCTCGCGGACGGTCATTACCGAGAGCATCCGGGCGCAGTCGCAAAAAGGGACCGGAGGCCCGACGCCGAGCCATCCCTGGTGGAACGTCCGTCACCGGACGACGCACGCGGGAGCCATCCGAGCCCCTGTCGGTCCGGTGTCTCAGTTCCCGTCGGCGGTGACCACGAGTACCGAGCGGTCGGTCCCGAGGATGACGTCCTGCGTGACGCTCCCGAACAGCGCCTTACCGGCCGGTGACCGCTTGCGCCCGCCGAGCACGACGAGGTTCGCATCGCGGGCGTCGGCGACTTCGAGGATGGCCGACGCCGGTTTCCCGCTGGTCCCTTCGAGGGGAGACCTCTACGCCGGCCTCCTCGAGTAGTTCCCGTGCTCGGCGGACGGCAGCGACCTGCGTGACCGACGCCCCTTCGCGGTTCTCCTCGAAGTCGTGGACCAGCGTAACGTGGACCGACTCGGTGTCGAGGGGCATGGTCGTGAAGCTCGGTTGCCTGCGCTCGCGCACGTGCCTCATCGCGGTCGATGCCGACGACGATCTCGTACATACACGATAGTTCGCCCGAGCGGGGCAAAACACTGCCGGGCAATCCCAGCCGATGAGAACCGCGAGGACGACGCCACGCACCCGGTCGGAGGTGTCGGCAGCGCGGTCGGACTCGTGGTCGCTATAGTAGCCATTGAAAGTCAGTGCACACCCGATCGCACGACAGCAGTGCGATCGGTGTGTAAACCGTTTCAATTGTTACTATAGTGACGGTCGGCGCGGTGAAGCCGTCCCTCGGCGTCGAACTCGCCGTAGTCCCCTGTCGGGTACCACTCGCCCCGGGTGGTGCTGGCCGAGACGTCGCGTGTCTCCCAGTACCGGTCGGCGACGTGGTCGCCACGGAACAGTATCTCGCCGTCGTCTGCCAGCGCCACCTCCGTCCCGGGCAGCGGCGACCCGAGCGCTGCGGGAGCCTCGGACCCTGACGGCGTCACACAGCCGACGCCCGCGAGCTCGGGCGTCCCGTACACCTCGCTCACCGGGACGCCACAGCCCCAGAGGCGCTGGAGGCGGTCGGCGTCGAGCCCGTCGCCCCCGGAGAGCCCGTACTCGAGGTTCTCCAGCCCGAACTCCTCGCGGAGGGGCGCGAAGACGAGGCGTTCGGCCGCCGTGTCGGTGAGCGAGCCGCTGGCGCCAGCTGCCAGCTGCTGACCCCGCTCTACTGCCGTGCCGTCGGCGAGACGGCCCTTCACGCCGCCGAGGGCGTCGAGATGCGACTCGAGCGAGTCCGCGAGGTGCTCGTAGACCCGCGGCACGCCGACGAGAACCTCGGGGCTGAGCAGCCGTAGTCCCGCCAGCAGGTCGTCGTTCGGGACGTACGCGGCCGCCGCGCCGCCGTCCCAGAGGTAGTACGTCACCACCCGCTGGAAGACGTGCGACAGCGGGAGCGAACAGGTGCCGGTCTGACCCGGCGAGACGGGGAACTGGTCGCCCAGCATCGCCACCGCCGCGAGCAGGTTCTGGTGGGAGAGTCCGACGCCCAGCGGGTCCGTCTCGGTCCCGAGGCGGTGGACGACCGTTGCGACGTCGTCGGGGTCGGCCTCGAACCCGGGGAGGGCGGGCCGGTCGCCGGTCGGGAGGTCCTCGACGTCGAAGACAGTGCCGGCGGCATCGGCCACGGCCTCGCTCGGGTCGTCGTCGGTCACCAGCGCGTCGATGCCGGCCGTCGTCTCCGTCGCGACCGCCCGTTCCTCGTCGAACCCCGAGTAGACGGGGACCGAGACGACGCCGGCCAGGTGACAGGCCAGGTCGACGACGGCCCACTCGTAGGACGGGCGAGCGCGAATCCCGAGCGTCGTCCCCGGTTCGACGCCGGCGTCGAGGAAGCCGGCGGCGACGGCCCGGGCGTCCTGATAGAGTTCCTCGAACGTTCGCGTCTCGAACTGCCCGTCCTCGAAGGCGTAGGCGGCGGTCCGGTCGCCGTGTCGGTCGGCCAGCCCCCGTATCCAGTCGGCCATCGACCCGTGCGGAATCGAGACGGCGCCGCCGACGTGGACGTCGCTCCCCAGCCTGACCGTCTCCTCGGGTGCGTCGTACGTCCGGTCGTCGTCGCGGGACTTGTTCAGTTTCCCGGGGCAGTAGGCGTAGTCCTCGGGGACCGACTCGGCGTAGTACTCGCCGTAGTTCTGATCGACGTCGCTCCCCGCGATGTGGGCGTCAAGCCAGTCCCTCGCGAACTCGAGGACGTCGACGGTGATGGGTTCGCCGGCCTCGTGTTTCTCGCGGAACTCGCGGACCTGGTCGGCGAACTCCGCGTGCATCTCGCGATGGTCGTAGAAGCAGTCCGCACAGTCCATCGCGTATCCGCAGTCCTGCATGAACTCCTCCTCGTCGCCGAAGTGGTACTCGGTGTAGCGCTCCAGTTCCCGGAGGATGTCGCCGACGGCGTCCTCGGAGTGGCCCTCGTCGACGGCGACGTAGAGGTCGTTCAGCAGGCCAAAGAGGTGTTTGTGCTGTTCGTCGAACCTGTCGATGTCCGTGCTGTAGCGCTCGTCGACCCACTCGATGAGCGTGTCCCCCGACCGAGAGTCCATACGCGTGTGCTCTCGCCGTTCGGTACAAAAAACGCCGAATCGATTCTCAGCGGGTGAAAACTACCGTTCGCGACGCCCCGCGCACCGAGCGATACAGCGGGCCGCCGTGGCGCTGCGGTCAGTCGCCGAAGGGGCCGCCGCCACCGCCGAGACCACCCATGCCGCCGCCACCGCCTTGCTGCATCTGCTTCATCATCCGCTCCATGTCGCCGTCGCCGACGCCCTGGAACTGCTTGAGCATCTGTTCCATCTGCTTGTGTTGCTGGAGCAGTTCGCGGACCCGCTCCTCGGGTTTCCCCGACCCCCGGGCGATGCGTTCGGTGCGGGACTGGCCGACCACGCGGGGGTTCTCCAGTTCCTCGTCGGTCATCGAGTCCATGATGACCTCGAAGTCGACCATCCGCTCCTGGGTGACGTCCATCGCGTCGTCGGGCAGCTGGTCCATCAGGCCGCCGCCCATGCCGGGAATCATGTCGAGTACCTGGTCGAGCGGGCCCATCTTGTTCATCGTCTGCATCTGCTTTCGCATGTCGTGCAGGGTGAACGGGCCGTCCATCATGTCCTCGGGGTCCCAGTCCTCGTCTTCCTCTTGGGTCTCGGTCATCGCGCGCTCGACCCGTTCGGTGAGTTGCTTCAGGTCGCCCATCCCCAGCAGACGGGAGATGAACCCCGAGGGCTCGAAGCGCTCGATGTCCTTGACCGTCTCCCCCGACCCGAGGAAGGCGATGGTCGAGTCCGTCTCGTTGACCGCGGCCAGCGCGCCCCCACCTTTCGCCGTCCCGTCGAGCTTGGTGATGATGACGCCGTCGATGCCGATGGCCGACTCGAAGTCGGCGGCCTGGCTCTTGGCGCTCTGGCCCATCGCGGCGTCGAGCACCAGCAGGTTCCGGTCCGGGTTCACCTCGGCCTCGATGCGCTCTATCTGCTGGATGAGCTCCTCGTTGAGCCCGTCGCGACCGGCGGTGTCGACGATGCGGACGTCGGCCTCCTCGGTCGCCTCCAGGCCCTCACGGGCAATCTTCACGGGGTCGTCGGCGTCAGGGTCGCCGTAGAAGTCGACCTCGGCGTTCTCGGCCATCTGCTTGGCCTGGTCGTAGGCGCCGGGCCGGTCCGTGTCGGTCTGGATGATAGCGGGGTGGAGCCCCTTCGTCGAGAACCACCACGCCATCTTCGCGGCCGTCGTGGTCTTCCCCGACCCGTAGAGGCCGGCGAGCATGATGGTCTGCTCCTCCAGCGGCAGGTCCGTCGACTCCCCGACCAGGTCGACCAGCTCCTCGTAGACGATACGGAGGACCCAGTCGCGCGGCGAGGTACCGGCCGGCGGGTCCTCGTCCAACGCGCGTGATTTGATGCTCTTCGACAGGTCCTGTACGAGCGAGACGTCGACGTCGGCCTGGAGCAAGGAGCGCTGAATCTCCCGGACGACGTCCTCGACGTCCTCCTCGGAGATGCGGGACTTCCCCCGGAGATTGTCGAGCGTCCCGCGGAGCGAACTCCCGAGATCGTCGAGTACCATTTGCCAGTCGGTACGCGGCCGCGGCGGTAAAGGCTTGTCGTCGGCGCCAGTAGTAGTGTTTAGTTTAGCGGTGGTTGACCTAGAGAGCCAGAAAGCCCCGGCCTGCTACACTCGGGGGACTCGCTGCGCGCTTCCTTCGCTCACGGTGTTCGCTCAGTCCAGTGCTTGCGTCGTCCGCCGTCGTGTAGCAGGCCGCCCCTTTCAATCCCACCCAAAGCAGGGAAACCAGCCAGCCTAGGCGGGACTGAAAGGGGCCGCGTTCTCAGCGAACCCCGGCGAAGCAAGCACCTACTGGAGCGCAGCGAGCCGCGGGAGCTGAGAACGCGGGGGCTTTCTGGCTGTTCACTCTCAAGATTCCGTAACTAAACACGACCGCGCCAGCCGATGCCGAAAGCGACATACCCGCCTGCCGTCTGGCTGGCGTATGAGCGTTCTCGGGCAGCTCACGTACATGCTGGCGCTGCTCGCCGTCGGGGTCGGCGCGCGTCGCGTGGGCGTCCTCGACGAACGCTGGACCGGTCGCCTGACTGCGGCCGCCTTCTACGTCGCGCTCCCGGCGCTCATCTTCTCCTCGACGTACGACCAGCGGCTGGGCGACCTCGTCTCGCCGGCACTCGTCGCCGGCTACTGGGTCGTCATCGGCCTGACGGTGCTCCTCGGGTGGGTGGTCCACAGCCGCAAGGAGACCGACGCTCGACGGAGCGTCGCCATCATTCAGTCGTACCACGGCAACCTCGGGTTCCTGGGACTCCCAGTGGTCGCTGCGACGCTGGGCGGAGAGGCGACCGCGGTCGCGAGTCTCATCCTCGGCCTCGGGACGCTGACCCACATCCCCATCACCGTCCTGACGCTGGTCCGTGCCAACGGCGCGGCGGCCTCGGTCGTCGGCGAACTTCGGAGCGTCGCTCGCAACCCCATCCTGGCGTCGCTCGGCGCCGGCATCCTCGCGTCGGTGCTCTCGCTGAGCGTTCCAGCCGTCGTCGATACCGCGCTCAATGGCCTCTCGACGCTCGCGCTCCCGCTCGCGCTCCTGAGCATCGGCGCGACGCTCGACACCGGCGTCGAGCTGTCGCGACTGCGGGACGCCTCCAGCGTCGTCGCGCTGAAGGTGGTCTGGATGCCGGCCGTCGCGTGGCTCGTCTTCTCGGCGCTCGGCGTCGGCCCCACGGCGCTCGGCGCGAGCGTCCTGATGCTCGGGGCGCCGACGGCCGTCTCGACGTACGTCTACGCGACCGAGCTCGGCGGCGACGCGGCGTTCGCCTCGCTGAACGTCTTCGCCACGACGCTGGTCTCCCTGGGGACGCTCTCGGCGCTGGCGGTGCTGTTCGGCTAGCCCCACGCTTTTCTCCCCGGCCGGCCCCACACCGGTATGGCCTACCACCACATCGACCCCGAGGCCCTCCCCGAGACGCCGGACTACCCGTGTGACCGCCGTGGCATCTCGGACGCCGCCGGACTCGCCGCCCTCCACGCCGCGACCTACGAGATGGCCCCCGGCGAGCAACTGCCCCGAACGTACCACTACCACGACGTGCGCGAGGAGCTGTTCTACGTGCTCTCGGGGACGCTCCACGTCGAGACGCCCGACGAGGCGTTCGTCGTCCCCGCCGGCGAGGTGTTCGTCGCGGAACCGGAGAGCCCGCACTTGGCACACAATCCAGCGGATGCCGACGGCCCGACGACGGTTCTCGGCGTCGGCGCGCCGAAGACAGACATCGCTCACCCCTACGAGCCCGAGGCGTGACCCTCACCAGCCAGTGGACTGATGTGAGACGGCCCGGAAGCAGCGGACATGCCCTCCGACACAGACGGTGAGGCGGTGTACCGCTCGCTCCGCCGGTGGCTCCGCGTCATCGCGTTCGCGCTCGGTATCGGCCTCGTCGCGGTCGCTGACATCGGAAACGTCGTCACGAACTACCAGGACAACCTCCTGTTCGCAGTGACCGGCGTCGCCGGTGGCGTGGTCGCACTCACGGCGGCGGTGACGCTCCTCCTCGACCTGCTGCCGGAGTCGTCCGCACCGGGAGCCGAGGACGCCTCACGCCCCTCCGGTGACGACACCTGACGAGCGGAGTAGCACGTTTTTTCTCCCCACCGGTCGCACGACTCGCCATGACGAGGAAACACGAGGTCTACCAGGCACTCATCGACAGCGGCGTCACCGCGGTCCTCCGGGGCATCCCCGAAGACCAGATGGTCGACGTGGCCAGCGCCGTCCACGAGGGCGGGGTCACCGCACTGGAGCTCACCGCCGACGCAAAGCGCTGCTCCGAGATGATCGCGGCCGTCGATAGAGAACTGGAGGACACGGACGCCGTCATCGGCGCGGGCACCGTGATGGACGCCGCCGCCGCGCGCAACGTCATCGAGGCCGGCGCGGAGTTCGTCCTCGCGCCGAACCTCAACACCGGGGTCGTCGACGTCTGCAACCGCGAGGGCGTCGTCTGCGTCCCCGGCGTGATGACGCCGACGGAGGCCGCCGAGGCGATGGAGGCCGGCGCTGATATCCTGAAGATGTTCCCCGCGAAGACGGTGGGCCCGAGCCATATCGGCGCGCTACAGGGGCCGCTGGGTGACATCCCCATCATGCCGACCGGCGGCGTCTCGGTGGACAACGTCGCGGACTACTTCGAGGCCGGTGCCGTCGCGGTCGGGGCGGGTTCGGCGCTCGTCGACTACGAGGCCATCGAGAACGACGACATGGACGGCGTGCGCGAGAGCGCCGCCGAGTTCGTCGAAGCAGTGGAAGCGGCTCGCGAGTAGTTGGCGGCGCCGAGCGGTCAGTCGAACAGGCTGTCGACGATTGCCTCGGGGTCGAACGCCGCGAGGTCGTCGTAGTCCTGTCCGGTCCCCAGGAAGAGAATCGGCTTCCCGGTGACGTGGGCCACCGAGATGGCCGCGCCGCCCTGCGGGTCGGCGTCGGCCTTCGTCAAGACGGCCCCGTCGATGGCGGCCGCGTCGTTGAACTCGCGGGCGCGGTTGACCGCGTCCTGTCCGGCGACGGCCTCGTCGACGAACAGGGTCATGTCGGGGTCGATGTTGCGGTCGATCTTCTCCAGCTGGTCCATCAGTCCGTCGTTGGTGTGGAGCCGGCCGGCCGTATCGCCCAGCACCACGTCGACGTCGTTGGCTTTCGCGTACTCGACGGCGTCGTATATCACGGCCGTCGGGTCCGACCCCTGCTCGTGGGAGATGAGCTTCTTCTCGAGGTTGTCGGCGTGCTTCTGGAGCTGCTCGTTCGCGCCGGCGCGGAAGGTGTCGCCGTTGGCGAGCACTGTCGAGAGCCCGCGGTCCTCGAAGTACTGGGCCAGTTTGGCGATGGTCGTCGTCTTCCCGACGCCGTTGACGCCGGTGAAGACGATGACGACGGGCTTGTCGGCCTCGGCGACCCGCTCGTCGAAGTCGAACTGACCGACGCTGATGACGTCGTACAGCGCCTCGCGCAGCGCGTCCCGGACGAGGTTGCCCGTACTGGAGAGTCGGCGGCGGGTCTGGCCGGTGAGGTTCTCCTTGACGCCCTCGAGGATCTCCTGGGCGACGCCCATCTCGACGTCGCTCGACAGCAAGGCGAGCTCCAGGTCGTCGAGATGTTTCTGGAGGTCCTCTTCCTCGATGACCGTCTTCCCGGTGGCCATGATCTTGGCCTTCTGGGTGAGACTCCGGCCGCCCGACTCGTCCGTATCCGCCGCCTCGTCGGCGTCGCTAGCCGCGTCGGTGTCGGCCGTCGTTTCGGCGACGGGCGCGTCGTCGGCCGCCGTGCCGGGAGCGGTCGTCTCGGCGTCCTCGGCGACGCCCTCCGAATCAGTTGGTTCTTCGTCCTCAGCAGGCGTCTCCGACGCTTCCTCGACGGCGTCCTCGTCGACGTCGTCCTCGACGTCCTTGGTGAACCCGCTGAGTTTGTCTTTCAGTCCGTCGAACATCGGCGCTGGCTTACTCGTCGCCCTGCTGCTCTTCCTGCTGTTGCATCATCTGCTGCATCTGCTGCTGTTGCATCTGCTGGGCCTGCTGTTCGAGCTCCTCCATCTCGGTCTCGACTTCGGCCTTCTCGGACTGCAGGTCGCTGATGTGGTCGTCGAGCGTCTCCCGTTTCGTCTCGAGCGTGCTGATGGCGCCGTCCTGCTCGCGCTCGGCGGAGTAGCCGCCACCCAGCGAGACGACGACCTCGTCGATGTCCTCGATGGTCGCACGGATGTAGGCGTCGCCGCCGACCGGGACCTGGACCGTCGAGCCGGACTCGAGCGTCTCGATGGCCTCGACGGCCTCGTCGATGTCGGACTGCTTCTGTCGGAGGTTCTCGATCTCGTTGTCGATGGCCTCGACTTCCTGCTCCATCTGCTCGATCTCCTGTGCGACCTGCTGCATCTGGCCGCCGCCACCGCCGCCACCGCCGCCCATCATGCTGCCACCTCGTCGATCTCGATCTGTGTGCGCTTGAGGTTGTGCTGGGAGCCAAGCAGGCTGAAGATGCGCTCCTCGGCGACGTTCTCGTTGGGCGCGTCGACCTCCGTCTCGAACTCCTGGGGCCCGTCGCGGGCCGGGAATCGTCCGCGAACAGTGTACGTGCTCATACCCACCGGTGGGTGCACGATAGGGAAGTATCTTCCCCTTCCGCTGCTCTCGACGGGCGATTCGTCCCGGTCCGCTGTAGTGTCGGTGAGGTTTATCAGGAGGCGGTACGTCATCGAGTCACACAGCCGTGTCATCGGACGCCGTCCCCGACGTGTTCGACTGGGACGCCCTCTGGGCGGTCGAGCGGCGGCTCTCCGAGTCCCACGCGGTCCTCTGGACCGTCGTCATCTGCGCGTCGGTGTTCGACGTGGTGACGACCATCGTGGGACTGGCACGGGGACTCGAGGAGGGTAACGAGGTCGCCCGTGCGTTCATCGTGACCTACGGGACGCCTGGTATCGGCCTGCTGAAGTTCAGCGCGCTCGTGCTCGTCGTGGTGCTGTGGGCCGTCCTCCCCGACCGGTATGCGACGGTGGTGCTGGCGACGTTCGCGTGGGTCACGCTGCTCGTGGTGGCGCTGAACGCCGTGACGCTGGCGACGTTCTGACCCCCGGCGCGAACGTTTTGCCCCCGTCGGTCGTAGGGCGAGTATGAGCCCGGCCACCCACCGCTGTGTCTGTGGCGCGACGCTCCGGTTCAGACAGGACCTCACCAAGGAGTCGAACGGCACGTCCAGGACCTGGAAGTGCACCGACTGCGGGACGCCGGTCCCCGGGGTCGTCGGCGAGCGACTCAGCCACCAGCACCCGTCCTGACCGCTCTCAGTCGGCCCGTGGGAGTTCGACGGCGAAGACCGCGCCCGTCGGGTCGTTGTCCTCGACCCACACCGAACCGCCGTACTGCTCGACGAGCGTCCGGACCAGGTAGAGCCCGATGCCGGTCCCCACGCTCTCGAGGCCCCGCTCGCCCTTGGCGAAGATGTCTTCCTTCCGGTCGTCGGGGATGCCCGGCCCGTCGTCGGCGACGCGAATCACGACGGCGTCCGGGCCGGTCGTCGACGTGACGGTGACCGACGGGGTCGCCCCACGGTTGTGCTGGACGGCGTTCTTCAGGAGGTTGCGGAACACGGACGACAGCATCTCCGTCGCCTGGACGGTCACCCCGTCGAGGTCCGTCTCGTCGGTGACGACGGCCTGCTGATGGGTGGCCCGGAGGTCGTCCAGCTCGCCCCGGAGCGTCTGCTGGACGGCGACGGGGACGGTGTCGGCCGTCCGCCGGAGCATCAGTTCGGCGGCCTCACCCGCCGTCTTGGTGAGGTCCACGGCCTCCTCGGCGTTCTCGAGAATCATCTCGACGTGGTCGCGGTGCGCCTCGTCGACGACCTCGGCCAGCATGTCCGCGTGGGCGAGCACCTGCTGGAGGTCGTTCCGGATATCGTGGCGCATCACCTGGTTGAGCAGGGAGAGGTTGTCCCGCTGCTCCTCGAGCTGCTGTTCGTACCGGACCGATTCGGAGACGTCGGTGTAGTGCTCGATGCGACCGCCGGCGTACTCGCCGTCCTCGATGGGCGAACTCCAGTGCTGCAGCCAGCGTTCCTCACGGCCGTCACCCGGCAGAACGTGGCACTGGAACGACTCGACGTACTGGTTGTCCTCGTAGCTGGCGATGACCGTCCCGGCGAAGCGGTCGGGGTCTTCGAAGATGTGTTTGATGTCGGAGTGGATCTTCTCGGCCTTGTCGGCACCGACGAGGTCCTCGCGGCTGACGCCGAAGAACCGCTCGACGGCCTCGCTCAGCCAGACCACGCGGAACTCCTCGTCGAGGACGAACGTCCCCACACTGGAGGTGTCGAGCGCGCGGGTCATCGAGCGGTACCGCGCCTCGCTCTCGGCGAGTCGCCGCTCGAACTCCATGCGCTCGGAGACGTCCTGGCAGTACGCGATGTACCGACCGTCGTCGAGCGCCGTCGCGTCGAGGACGACGTCGACGGAGTGACCGTCCCGGTGTCGCAGTTGCGCCTCGGTGCGCACCGAGCCGTGCGCCTTGAGCTCCTCGAACGCCGTCAGCTCCGGTTCTGCGCCGTCCGCCACGGCCAGCTCGCCGATAGACAGCGAGCGAAGCTCGTCCGGCGTGTACCCCAGCATCTCGCAGGCGGCGTCGTTCACGTGGACGTACGCGCCGGTTTCGTCGGTCACGAACACCCCGACCGGCATCTCGTCGACGAGTTTGCCGAACCTCTGCGCGTCGTCCGTGGCCGTCATGGCCGGGGGTTCGAGAACAGGGGATATAGGTGTGCAGGTGTGTCAATCGCCCTACTGCTCAGGGATAGCGAGGAGCGGGCGGCCATGCTAGATGTAGCCCAGCGCCGCGTCGATACGACCCAGCTCCGGGCCGGAGGTGTCGGACCCACAGACGTAGCCGAAGTCGTTGGCGACGAGGCCCGAGCCGACGAGCGGGCCGCCGTAGTTGACGGTGCCGATGTCGGCCGGGACGCCCAGCACGTCTTCGAGCGCGTCGAGCTCGCCGTCGGTGGCCTTCGGGTGGCAGAGGACGCCGTTGTTGGTGGCGACGGCGGCGGTGCCGACGGTGGTGACGCCGCCGAGGACGCCCTGTTCGACCTCGACGTCGAGGCCGTCGCGGATGGTCTGAACCGCCTCACGTGAGAGGTCCGGGTGGACGTACGCGCCGGTGTCGTTACAGCAGACGACGTTGCCGGCCGCGTTGATGCGCCCGGGGAGTCGCGTCACCGGGACGTCGACGACGTCCTGGATGCGCTCGACCTCGCGCTCGCGGACGCGAGAGGTGACCAGCAGGCCGTTCCCGTTGCCCGTCGCCAGCGCGCCGACGGTGCCCGATTGGCCGATGGTCGTCTGGACGACCGGGACCTCGAGTTCCTCGGCGAGGTCCTCGCACAGCGACTCGTCTAGGTCGGGGCGGACCAGCACGCAGTCATCGGTCGCTCGGGCGAAGACGCCGACGTACGACGACCCGGAGAAAGCCGCGCGGAGCAACGTTACTCTGCCGTCTCGGCTTCGACGGTGGCCTCGCCGTCCTCTTCGAAGCGGGCCGCTCGGACGCGGAGCTTGCTCGGCACGCTCGCTCGGCCGCGTGCCCAGGTGGCCTCGTTGATCGAGGCGTCGATGCGGACGGCACTCTCGTCGACCGAGAAGTGCTTCGCGAGGTGGGCGCGGATGAGCCGCATCGCCTTGTCGGCGCGCTTGTGCTTCGGTTCGGCTCTGACGTCACGGAGCGGAATCGTGATGACGCGCTCCTCGAAATCACTCGCGCTCATTATTCGTCAGTGTCGCTGCGCCGCCAGTGGCGTCGCTTGGGGTTGCGCTGCACCTCGCGGTCCGTCTTGAGCATGACCCAGGCCGGGACGCGACTGTTCTGGTTCTCCAGTTTCGCCAGTCGCTTCTTCTTGGCTTTCGACTTCTTACTCATGGTATCCTGTCCCTTTCGCACCGTGACTTAAATTCCTTCCTTTTCGGGGGCGGGTCGGAGGCTCGGCCCCCACAGCCCCGCTATCAGGGCCTGTAATCTCGGACGTTGAGTGACGTTCGATACTGTGGCAGTACGAGTCGATGTACCGCCGGTCGGTGTTACGGACGATGAGAGCAGGGCTGGCAGCCGTCGGGAGCGGGTGTCTCGGCGGGGGCGAAGTCGTCGTGAGCGTCACATGGGACGTCCACGTCGAACCGGAGTGGGCCTGGATGGAGCGGGCCATCCCGGACGTCTCCGACCCGGGCGGGGCCATCCAGTACATCGTCCGGTCGGAGACACCGTTCGGCGTCTACTTCTTCACCGACGAGTCGGGTTCGCCCAGTACGGGGCGCACGTACAGGGCCGAGAGCCACAGGACACGCCGCCGGCGAACTCCGAATACAGCCGGACGGCGCTCTCCGGGCGGAAGACGGCCTCTACGAGGCGGCGACCAGGGACGGTGGCGCTCGCGAACCGCTCGACGCCGTCGAGCTGTACTACTTCGCCGTCGATCACTCGAACTACCGGCTGGAGACGCGCGTCGAGGCGTTCGACGAGGCCCTGACGGCGTTCGTCGACCTCACCGTCATCCAGGAGAAACGCCCCTTCTAGACGAACGCCAGGGGCACCATCGCGACGACGCCCACCGTCGCCCCGGCGGTCAGTTCACGCCAGCCGCCGCTCGGCAGGTCGGCGCCGTACTCCAGGGCCTCGGGGACGAACTCGGTGAGCACGAGGTACACCATCGCGCCGGCGGCGAAGCCGAAGCCGAAGGGGAGGAACTCCCTGGCAAGCGTCACGAAGTAGTACGCGATGACCGCGCCCAGCGGTTGCGGGAGCGAGGAGAAGACGGCCCACCAGACCATCCGCCACTCGCTGACCCCCAGCGAGCGAAGCGGGATGGCGATAGCCGTTCCTTCGGGAATGTTGTGGATGGAGATGGCGACAGTCATGAACACCGCGAGCAGGGGCACCGTCGCCCCGACGATAGTGAGCGTCGTGTCGGGCGACGTCGTCTCGAGACCGAGTTCCGCGAAGGAGACGCCGACGGCCACGCCCTCCGGGAAGCTGTGGATGGTCAGCACGCCGAGGATGAGCAGGAGCTTCTTGAAGTCCGCCTGCTCGTACTTCTTGGGCCCGTGGTCGACGCCGTCGATGAGTCGGTGGCCCACCACGACAAGCAGGACACCGGCGAGAACCCCGGGGACGAGGAGGACCGACGACCCGTAGGCCAGCCCCTCGCGCACGAGGCCGAACAGCGACGCGGCGACCATGATTCCCGAGGCGAGCCCCCACAGCAGGACGTTCCACCGGTCGGAGAACTCGTCGACCAGGAAGAACGGGATGGCCCCCAAGCCCGTCGCCAGCGCGGTCAACAGCCCGGCGACGAAGACGAAGGCGACGTTCTCGAAGGCGACCATGGCCGGGGTTAAGATACTGGAGGACATAAGAATTGTCACATTCCCGACTGTTTTTGGCGGCCCTAAACGACGCTCCGAGAGTCATTAAACACCTTATACAATCCAGTCCTGTTACCCCAACTAGACGAAAACGTTTATGCATCGAAATCTGGTTTTTCACCATATGTCGAGTGCAAAAGCGCCACAATCCACCGAAACGTACATAATCGACTCGTCTGGGGACCCGGATGTCAAACTGACCCTCATCGACAACACGACCGGGGAGATCCACCACGTCGTCGACTTCGCGGACGAATTGCTCCGCGAGAAACTCCAGTCCCGTGGGCCCGGGAGCGTCGTGCGGGCTGACGTGGCCCCCGTCGACGAGGACGGCGAGGAGTGGCAGGTCACCCGCCTGCGCCCCGGTGCGCCGCCGAGTCCGGGCCTCGGACTCGGGCGCTAGAGCGGAATCGCAGCGAGCGTCCGATACTCCGGCCCTGCGTCGGTGCGGACGCTCTCGGTCAGGCGCAGTTCCTCGACGGCCAGTCGGCCGACGTCCGGGTCCTCGTTGCGGACGGTGTTCTGCACCAGTTCTTTCCCGCCTGCGTGGTCCATCCGGGCGATGGTGGCGTGAGGCGTGAACTCGTGGTTCTCCGGGTCGAAGCCCATCGCGACCGTCCGACTCTCGACGGCCTCGTGGAGCGCCGTCAGTTCGGCGTCACCGTGACCCTCGCGGACGCCGACCCAGACGACGCTGATGTACTCGAGCGAGGGGAAGACGCCGAGGCCGCCGAAGCGGGCCTCGAACGGCCCGACGCCGCTGTCGGCCACGGCGTCTTCGAGTTCGGCCACGAGGTCGTCGACCCGGGCCGGGTCGGTGTCGCCGAGGAACTTCACCGTGACGTGCGTCTGTTCGGGGTCGGTCAGGCGGAGGCCACTCGCGTCCGCGAAGCGGTCCTGGACACCCGCGACGGCGTCTTCGAGGCCGTCGAGGTCGACGCTGACGAACAGTCGCTTGCTCATGCGAACCAGTACGTGAGCCTGGCACTTCGTCGTGGGTGGTGATGCCCCAGCCTTTACTCTGGTGGCGGCCCACCGGCCGATATGGACGACGTTGCTCGCCTCCGCCGTACCGTCCGACGCTGTACCGCCGTGGTCGTGACCGCGCTCGGACTGGTGCTTGCCGCCCTCGCCGGGTCGACGATGTCGCCGGTCGGCGCTGCGCTCTCCGTCGGCGCGCTGCTGTATCTCGCCGCCAGCTTCGTCTTCGTCCCCGAGTGGGCGGCCGACTCGGACGGCGACGACGCCGCGGCGGACCACTGAGCCCGTGACGTAGCCCTTAACCCCGCTGGCCGACAACCGGTTCGTATGACCGACAACGACCCCGACGACCACAAGTTCTCCGAGGGCCAGGGCTTTGGCGACCCCTACGAGGGGTTCGACCTGGAGCCACCGGAGTTCGAGGTCGACACGGACAAGGTCGACCCGGTCGATTCGCGGGTCCTCACCGACCTGCTCGACCGGCGCAACGTCCCGTCCGACGAGGTCGACGCCGACCAGCTGCTGGAGGTCGGCCTGGAGTACATGCAGATCAACCGCCATGAACAGGCCGCCGAGACCTTCGAGCGCGTCGCGCGCTACACCGACGAGGAGCGCCTCGAACAGGAGGCCTGGACCAACAAGGGCGTCGCCCACGCCGAACTGGAGGAGTGGGACGCCGCCATCGGCGCGTTCCAGGAGGCGCTCTCGACGGACGAGCGGTCCGACCACGCGGCGACGGCCGAGACGAACCTCGCGTACGCCCTGTGGGAGTCCGGTCGCTCCGAGCAGGCGCTCGAACACGCCGAGCGCGCCGTCGAAATCGACCCGCGCTTCGGTCAGGCCTGGTACAACCGGGGCTTCTTCCTGCTCGAGCGCGGCCTCGCGGAGGACGCCGTCGAGGCCTTCGACAACGCCATCCGACTGGGCTTCCGGAACGCCGAAATCTTAGAGGAGAAGGCCCGTGCCCTGGAGGAACTGGGCGAGTACGACAAGGCCGAGGAGCTGGCCGACGAGGTCGACGAGATGCGCCAGAACGCCGAAGAACAACTGCTTGAATGATTCTCAACGAACGGGAGACCAACGAGGGCCTGCTCGTCTCCGTCTGTGACCCGGACGTCATGGGCGAGACGTTCGAGGACGGGCCCGTGTCGCTGACCGTCGACGAGTCGTTCTACGGCGGCGACGAGGTCGACGAGCAGACCGTCGTCGACAGCCTCGCGCGCTGTGCCGTCGCCAACATCGTCGGCGAGGAGGCCGTCGACGTCGCCGTCGAGCACGGCTTCGTCGACGAGGAGAACGTGCTGGACGTGGCCGGGACCCGCCACGCCCAGCTGCTCTGGCTCTGAGTTCGGGTACCCGGTTCCGACCGTCGCCGTGTGGTTCTCGTTCGAGACGGTCGATGGAGGGATGGCGCGAACCACCGGGGCGTAGCCTACCGATACTTATCCACCTCCCGCCCCCAGGTGGGCGTATGTACTCGCGCGACCACGCATTCCTCTCGGTCGTCGTCGGCGTCCTCGGGAGCCTCGCGTTCTCGGTCCCGGTCCCCTGGTGGGCGGCGGTGGGATACGCCGTCGTCGTCGGCGTGGCCATCGACGTCGACCACTTCGTCGTGGCCCGACTCACGACGGGTGAGTGGACCGCAGCGAAGCGCTGCCTCCGGAACCCGCGACTCGTCTTCGTCGCCCAGGACGAGATCTTCGACGCCGGTGATCTCTATCCGCTCCAGCGCCTGTTGAGCCACCACGTCATCGGCGGCGCCCTGGTCGGCGGGCTCTGGCTCGTCAGCGAGCCGCTCGCCCTGTTCACCGCGCTGGTGCTGTACGCCCACGTCCTCTCGGACCTGGTCTGGGACAACAGCCTGCTGGAGCAGTACCACCGCGAGGCCGCCGAACAGGTCACGGCGGACGACGCGACACGGTAGCCCGGTCCGTCATCGAGTGGACGAACCGAAGGAAAGTTGCCCGTCCGGCCCCACTGTTGAGCCAATGGGACACTCCGAATCCGAACTGCTCGACGTCGAGCGCATCAGGGAGGACTTCCCCATCCTCCAGCGGGAGTTCGGCGGCCACCAGGTCGTCTACCTCGACAACGCGGCCACGAGCCAGACGCCCGAGCCGGTCGTCGAGACCATCGCGGACTACTACCGGACCACCAACGCCAACGTCCATCGCGGCCTCCACCAGCTGAGCCAGGAGGCCTCCATCGCCTACGAGGACGCCCACGACCGCGTCGCCGAGTTCATCGGGGCGTCGGGCGAACGCGAGGAGATAATCTTCACGAAGAACACCACCGAGAGCGAGAACCTCGTCGCCTACGCCTGGGGGCTCAACGAACTCGGGCCCGATGACGAGGTCGTGCTCACCGAGATGGAACACCACGCCTCGCTCGTGACCTGGCAGCAGATCGCAAAGCGCACCGGCGCGACGTGCAGGTACATCCGCATCGACGACGACGGGACGCTCGACATGGACCACGCCCGCGAGATAATCACGGACGACACGGCGATGGTCAGCGCCGTCCACGTCTCGAACACGCTGGGGACAATCAACCCGGTCTCGGAACTCGCCGACATCGCGCACGACCACGACGCCTACATGTTCGTCGACGCCGCGCAGTCGGTCCCGACCCGCCCGGTCGACGTCGAGGCCATCGACGCCGACTTCCTCGCCTTCTCGGGCCACAAGATGATGGGGCCGACCGGCATCGGCGTCCTCTACGGCAAGAAGCACATCTTAGAGGAGATGGAGCCGTACCTCTACGGCGGCGAGATGATCAAGAAGGTCACCTACGAGGACGCCACCTGGAACGACCTCCCCTGGAAGTTCGAGGCCGGGACGCCGCCCATCTGTCAGGGCATCGCGCTCGCTGAAGCGTGTGACTACCTGGACGACATCGGGATGGAGCGGGTCCAGCGCCACGAGAACGAGCTGGCCCAGTACGCCCTCGAACAGCTCGAAGCGACGGGCGACGTCGAGACGTACGGCCCGCCGGCCGGCACCGAACGGGGCGGCCTCGTCGCGTTCAACCTCGAATCCGTCCACGCCCACGACCTCTCCTCTATCCTGAACGACTCGGCGGTCGCCATCCGGGCCGGCGACCACTGCACCCAGCCGCTGCACGACAAACTCGGGGTCGCTGCCTCCGCCCGAGCGTCGTTCTACGTCTACAACACCCGCGAGGAGATAGACAAGCTCGTCGCGGCCATCGACGACGCGAGACAGCTGTTCGCGTAAGCGAGTCTCGCCAGGCGCGACAGTTGTTCGCCTGACGACCGCGAGCCTCTGCACACAAAACGCGTGCGAAGCGCTGCCTCGGAACGCTTTTCCGAGCCACGACCGTACGGTAGAGCAATTATGGGTATCGGCGGCTCAGACATGTACAGGCAGCAGATTCTCGACCACTACAAGAACCCGCGCAACTACGGCGAACTCGAGAACGCGACGTTCACCCACGTGGGCGAGAATCCGATGTGTGGCGACGAGATTACGATGGACGTCGTGCTCGACGACGACGAGGAGACCATCGAGCAGGTCGCCTTCCGGGGCGACGGCTGTGCCATCTCCCAGGCGTCGGCCTCGATGCTGACCCAGCAGCTCCAGGGAATGTCCGTCGACGACCTCGCGGCGATGGACCGCGACGACGTCGTCGACATGCTCGGCGTCGACATCTCGCCGATGCGAATCAAGTGTGCCGTGCTGGCCGAGAAGGTCGCCCAGGACGGCGCGGACATCTACTTCGGCGAGAAAGACCTCGACCGGACGAGCACCGAAGACGACGAGTAACCCCTGAGACCTGATTGTTCGGAGCCTCGGATGACCAACGACTGGGACGCCAACGACTACGACGACGGCCACAGCTTCGTCCACGAGTACGGCCGCGACGTGCTGGACGTGCTGGACCCACAGCCCGACGAGCGCGTCCTCGACCTGGGCTGTGGCACCGGCCACCTGACCGCCGACATCGCCGAGACAGGGGCGTCAGTCGTCGGTATCGACGCCTCGTCGGAGATGGTCGAACAGGCCCGCCGCACCTATCCGGACCTCACTATCGAACGGGCGGACGCTCGCGATTACGTGCCCGACGAACCGTTCGACGCCGTGTTCTCGAACGCGGCGTTACACTGGATTCCCGACGCCGACCAGGACGCGGTGCTGGCGACGGTGGCCGAATCGCTGACCGGGGGCGGGCGGTTCGTCGCCGAGCTCGGCGGCCGCGGGAACGTCGCGGCCATCAGCGACGCGCTCGGTGCCGAATGCCGCGAGCGCGGCTACGCGGTTCCCGACCCCTGGTACTTCCCGAGCGTCGGCGAGTACGCGTCGCGAATCGAGGCACAGGGGCTCGAAGTCGGGTTCGCGCGACTGTTCGACCGGCCGACCGAGCTGGGCGACGGCGAGGCGGGCCTGCGCAACTGGGTCGAGATGTTCGGCGACGCGTTCTTCGCGTCCGTACCACCCGAGACGAAGGCGGAGATGCTGGACGGCGTCGAGCGACGCGTCGCTGACCGGCTCTGGGACGGGGAGACTGGGACGTGGACCGTCGACTACCGCCGACTGCGGGTCGTCGCCCATCGGCGCTGACGACGACCACCGGGGCGGCCGGGTGGCCCGAGTGGGTGGACGCCTCGTAACAGGGGGGCTACCGGTGAAGCGACCGACCACAGGGGCGTGTCGTGACCGGGACCGAGCCGCGACGAGGAGGTACGACTACCGCTTCAGCAGCCCCGTTCGGGTCGGCGTGATGTCGAAGCGGGCGCCGCCCTGTGCGCTCTCGCGGACGGCGATGGTCCAGTTGTGTGCCTCGACGATACGGTCGACGATAGCCAGGCCGATGCCGGTCCCGTCGTCGGCGTGTGTCGTCCCGTACTCGAAGACCGCCTCGCGTTCGTCCTCGGGGATGCCCGGCCCGTCGTCGGCGACGTAGATACCGTCCTGGAACTCGCCGACTGAGACCGTGACCGCCTCGCCGCCGTGTTCGATGGCGTTCCGAAAGAGGTTCTCGAGCGCCTGGGTGAGGCGGTCCCGGTCGGCGGCGACCGACAGGTCCGTCTCGACTCGCAGCGTCGCCGCGCGCGTGTCCAGTCGGTCCCACGCGTCCCGGCTGCACGCTTCGAGGGCGACCGGCCGTTTCTCGTCGATGCTCTCGCCCTCCCTGGCGAGGCGAAGGAGGTCGTCGATCATCGTCTCCATCCGGTCGACCGCGTCGGCAGCGTCCTCGAGGTGCGAGAGGTCGCCCGTCTCGCGAGCGAGCGTGAGTCGTCCGTCGATTATCTGTAACGGGTTCCGGAGGTCGTGACTGACGATACCCGTAAACTCCTCGAGGCGCTCGTTCTGGGATTCGAGCGCGTGCGCTCGCTGCTTGCGCTCGGTCACGTCCCGCAGTACCACCACGGCCCCGCGGACGATGCCGTACCGGTCGGTGATGTCGGTCGTCCGGACGTCGTACGTGACCGAACGCAGCGTCTCCCCGTCGCGGCGGGTCGTGGTCACCTCGGGGTGGGCCACAGTCGTCCCGGAGCTCTCGGTGACGATTGCTTCGTCGAGCCTGTCGATTGCGGCCGACCAGACCATCGAGTCGTCGCTCGCGACCGCGGACAGCGTCGGCTGCTTCACGTCCGGCACGTAGCGGGCTGCGGCCTCGTTCCAGTCGACGAGGTTCCCGTCCAGGTCGATGACGAAGACCGGGTCGCCCATCTCTTCGAGGAGGACGTTGGTCGCCATCGGCGCGACGTCGAGGAAGTCGTAGTGGTACAGCGCGGCCCCGGCACCGACGGCCTGCACGAAGAAGAACATCGGCGTCAGGTCGAGTCTGGGGTGGGGCGTCAGGCCGGCCAGGAAGGCGACGTTCGCCAGGGCCACCAGCAGCGTCACCCCGAAGATGATGCCCGTCTGCTTCCGGTAGAGGTTTCGCGTCCGGACGAAGAACCGACCGAGGAGGACGAACGACGCGAACAACAGCGCGTAGATGAACAGTACCTGGGCGACGACGAGCGGACCGAGGTCGATAAAGGGGACGCGGATGGCGCCGTACTGGTCGACGCCGACCCCTGAGTAGGCCACGTCGAACGGATTGATGGCGTAGACGGCGGCGTAGAGGACGGCCTCGCCGACGAACAGTGGCGCCACCACGTCGGGAATCCACGCACTGTCACCGGTGTACTTGACGACGAAGCGGAACCAGAACACCGCAGCGAGCGTCGCGACCAGTGCCACCGGCGCGCTCCACAGCAACGCCAGCGCGTCCGTCGGGCTGACCATCTCCAGGAAAGCCAACAGAGCCCACGTCCCGTCGGCGACCATGAGCACCGCGAACCGGTTCGAGACGGGGTGGCTCGTCCGCTGCCACGAGTACCACGCGAACCCGTAGCTCGCGAGGGCAGCGCCCCCGACAAGCACTGCGAGGAGGACACTCACGAACACGGCCGGCTCCATCAACTCCCCGTACTGATAGCACCGATAATACTGTTGGGTACCGGTTATCACCTGAGAAAACAGAACGCGACACGCGTTGGAGCGGGTGCGTCGGCCGCAGCTAGCCGGCCTCGGAACAACCGCACGCCCGGAAACGGAATCACAGCCCTGGAAAGTCTCTCACAGAGAGAGTATCAGCCGTGAAAACGCCCGTAGCGGCGCGGTGTGGGTGACCAGTCTGACCGGTCACGTGTGAAACGGCGCTTCAGGCCAGGAAGACGTGGCGCGGCCGGTCAGCCAGTACGTCACGCCCCCAATCGACGGTGTCGGAGAAGGCATCGGAGCGGAAGAACGCCATCGCGTCCTCCTTCGAGTCCCACTGACTGGCGATGAACATGTCGTTCTCGTCGGCCCGATTTGCCAGCAGCGCCGTCTCGCGGTGGCCGTCCATGTCGTCGAGCAGGCCGCCGACGGTCGCGAACTTCTCGACGAAGTCCTCGCGGTGCTCGGGCTTGACCGTGTAGAACATCCCCATCGTCCCGAAGCCGTCGCCCTCGCCGTGGCGGCCCTCGACGTCCGGGAGGTCCGTCAGGTAGCCGCTCGCGGTCTGGGCGGCGTCCTCGGTGTCCCACAGCGAGGCGACGGCTACGGTGTCGGCGTCGGGCCCCTCGTACACCGTCGTCCGGACGTGCGTGTCGTAGCGGTCGAACGCGCTCCGCAGGTCGTCGACCTCGGCGTCGAGCGTCTCGGGGTCGGCCGTCGAGTAGACCACGAGCGCGTAGACGTCCTCGCCGTGGGGCTGGCCGGCGTAGACGCCCTCGGCCTCGAGCTGTTCGCGGATGGACTGCGAGGAAGCGGCGGCCGCCTGCTCCTGGTCCGCGCTATCGTCGGCCTCGCCCAGCGGCCCGCCGAACTGCTCGGTGACGCCGTCGAGGTCACTGAGGAACCCGGCCGCGGTCTCGGCCGCTTCCTCGGCCGTCCAGATGCTGACGACGTACGTCTGGCCGCTCTGTGCGCGGACCATGGTGTCGACGTGGCGGTCGTAGTGGTCGAAGCTCGACTCGAGGTCCTCGACGTCGTCGACGAGGTCCTCGGCGTCCGTCTCGGAGTGGAAGACGAGCGCGAAGTCGCCGGCGTCGTAGTCCTCCCCTTCCATCAGGCCGAGTCGACCCACGCGCTGGACGGCGTCGTCGACCCGCTCGAAGTCGCCCGAGACGTCGGGACGGCCGCCGCCCGAGTCCGAATCGTCGTCTGTCGGATGGTCGGCGTCGCCCCCCTCGCCGTGTGGGTGGTCGCCCTCACCCGCGCTGCCAGGGTGCGCGCCACCGTGCGTGTCCGCGTCGCCGCCAGCGTGTCCGGCCTGGGTCGCCGTCGCGTCGGGCTGCCCGGGCGCCTCGTCGTGGGCGTGCTCACTGACTGCGTCCGGACGGTCGTGGGCCTCCTCGGTCGGGACGCGCTGGCCGGCCAGCACGGCCGGCAGGTCCGTCGGCGCGAACTTCCGGCCGACGTAGAACGGCCCGAACTCGGCGAACTTCGAGGTCGAGGGGTCGAATCGCATCTCGGTCAGCAGCTCCTTGATGCTGGTCATGTCGTCGCTCCACAGCGTGATGCCCCACTCCCAGTCGTCGAAGGCGATGGAGCCACAGATCATCTGGTTCACGTCGCTGCCGTAGCCCCGTCCGATGTCGCCGTGGCGCTTGATGTGGGCCGCCCGCTCCTCGAAAGCGGTGTCGTACCAGTTCTGGTCGGGCTGGCGGCGCTTGCTCATCGGGTAGAAACAGACGAACTCCTCGTCCGGGACGTCGGGGTGCAGCCGGGCCTGGATGTACTGCGCCAGTCCCGAATCGTCGTCGATCTCGCCCTCGAAGTACTCCCGGGACTTCTCCGTGTAGCCCGACGCCTCGGTGACCGAGACGTAGGAGAACTCCTGTTCGGTGAACGCAGCGAACTCCGTCTGTTCGAAGTGGCGCTCGGCGGCGTCCAGGTCGCTCATCGTCGGCCGCAGGTGGAGGATCATGATGTCCGCCTTGTGGCCCAGGACGGTGTAGACGGCCGTCTGGCCCTCGTCGGCGTCCTCGACGGCCTCGTAGGCCGAGAGGAAGTCGATGCCCTCGGAGAGCGCGCGGTCACGGACCCGCGAGGGGGCCTCCCGCCAGGCGTCCCAGTCGATACTCCGGCAGTCGTGCAGCACGTACCACCCCTCCTCCGTGGCCGGGGGCTTGCGTTGTTCCATGTGCCGGGGTTACGGGCGAACGGTAAGGAACCTTCTCATATTCTCGCCCGCCGGGAACCGGCCTACGCCTCGTCGAGACCGAAGACGGACCGGAGTTCCCCCTCGATGGCCTCGACGTACCGTTCGAGAACCGCCTCGGCTTTCTCGTCGTCGACGACGACCGCCGTCAGCCGGTCCAGCGGGGCTTCGGGGAGTTCGATACGGAACTCGCCGTCGTCGTAGAAGGGCTCGGACTCGTTGAGAATCTGCTGGTCGATGGCGTGGACGAGCTCCGAGTCGTAGGTGTCGTTCATCCGCTCGAAGGCCTGCTTGTACGCCCTCTGCAGCTCCGGGAAGTAGTTCGCGTACTTGTCTTCGAACTTCTCGGGGTCGAAGTCGGTCATCGGCCGGGGGAAGGGCGGCCGGGAATAAAGATGGCCCGACTCCGCCCTACGGCTTGACCGCGCGGGCGTCCTTCTGTGGGAGGTAGACGACCAGATAGGTGACGAACGCGGCCCCGAAGATGCCGCCGACGAGCAGATAGACGCGGACGTCGAGGTTCAGGAGGACGGCGACCAGTTCCGAGATGGTCGCTCGCGGGTCGACAAACCCGAACGTCTCCGTGTACGCGAGGAGACCGGCGAGGACGACCAGCAGCAGGTCGAACGTGTCCCGGGAGTCCATTGCCGGGAGGTCGGTTATCAGACGGGATAACTCTTGTTGCCACTCCACGGACACCCCGGCCCGCGTTCGTCGGGCCTCAACCGCCCAGTTGGTCAGCGGTGATATCGTCGGCGGCCGCGACGAAGGCGTCCTCCTGGCCCTCGGGGATGGTCGCACCGGCGGCGATGTCGTGGCCGCCGCCGTCGCCACCGACCGACTGGGACGCCTCGCGCATCACGACCGAGAGGTCGACGCCCCGGCCCACGAGGGGGCCAGTCGCTCGCGAGGATACCTTCGTCTCGCCCTCGCCGGTGCTGGCAAAGGCGAGGATGGGTTTGTCGGCGTCGACGCCGTCCGTGCCGAGGGCCATCCCCGCGACGATGCCGACGATGGTCTCGCGGATCTCGTCGCCGGCGTCGAACCACTGGACCGACCCGGCCTGGGTGACGCCCTGCCGTTTCACGAGGTCGAGCCCCTCCGAGAGGTTGCGTCGGTGGTTCGCGAGCAGGGTCCGGGCGCGTTCGAGCGGGCCCTCGCGGTCGCCGAGACAGACCGCGAGGCCGACGTCGGCCCGTTCGTAACGAGCGGTCGCGTTCAACAGCGTCGAGAACTCGCTGGCGTCACGGAGTTCGGTGCCCGGGGGTTCGGCCGTCAACGTGTAGGTGGTGCCGACGAGCGTGTCGATCTTGCTGGCCGGGACGCCACGCGTTACCGCTCGCTTGACCAGCGCGCTGGCGATGGTCTGGCGCTCGTCGTCCGAAAGGTCAGCCCAGGTGCGCCACTCGCCGTCGCGTTTCAGGTCCAAGCCCAGATCGTTCAGGAACCGCGTCGCGCCAGCCTGGTCGTTAGAGATGCCGGGAATCGGGACCTCTGTGGCGTACTCCAGCAGTTTCGGGAGCGGGCGGGTCTGCTTGCCATAGAGCGAGAGGTCGGTGCCCTCTTCCAGCACATCGGCCTCGATGCCCTCCGCGACGATGCCGGCGTTCGCGCCGACGAGTTCGCCGCCGACCGCTTGCATGTCGCCCACAGCGCCGACCACCGCGAGGGCCGCCAGATCGCGGTTGTCCGTCGCGGTGTCGTCGTCACCGGCTCGATCGAGGGCGCGCGCGAGGACGTAGGCCGCGCCCGCCCCGGAGAGCTCCGACGCGCCGTTGATGCCCTCGAGCAGCGGGTTGAGGTGCCAGGCGAAGTCGGCGTAGCCGTCGGTCGCGGTCACGACGTCGGGGTGACACTCCTCGGGGGCCGAGGGCTGGTGGTGGTCGGCGACGAGCGCCTCGAAGTCGCCCGCTGCGACGTGGTCGGAGATAACGTCGAGTTGCCCCGACCCGAAGTCCGTAAAGAGGACGGTGTCGTGCTCGCGGGCGGCGATGCTCTCGATCTCGGTCGCGTCGAGTTGCTTCTTGAACACGGTCTCGACGGGGATGCCGGCCCGTTCGAGCGCCGACGTCGCGACGGCCGCGCTGGTCAGGCCGTCGGCGTCGATGTGAGAGGCCAGCAGGACGCGGTCGGCGGCCTGCAACCGGTCTGCGCAGGCGTCGGCGCGGGCGGCGAGTTCGGAGACGGGACCGGCGGAACTCATTGTGCCAGGGTAGGTGCGCCCTCCGATAAAAGGCTTCAGTCGCCTACGCCACGCGACGCTCGCGGGTGAACGTCACGACCCGGTTGTCGTACTCGACGGTGGTCTGGATGGTTATCCAGCCATCGGCCCTCTCGACGGCCAAGGCATCGCCGAGCGAGAGGCTGACCTGCTGTGTCGTGGTGTAGGTGCCACCGGCGTCGAGGTCACCGACCCACTCGTACCCATCCCAGACCGCGGTCCCCCCGGTCCCCCGCCCGGCGTAGATGGTGGCCGTGACACCGATGTCGGTGGCTGAGGTCTGCTGCTCGTTCCGGAGCGTCGAGGTGACGTCCCGACAGGTCCGGCCACAGTCGCGTATCTCGTCTATCTTGAGTGCGAACGGTGGCGGCCCCGGTGTCGGCGTCGCCGCCCGCGGACCGTCGGCCGTCGACGAGTTCGTCGGGGCCCTGTCAGGGCCCAGCAGCCCGATTCCGAAGACGGCCACGCCGGCGACACCCACGAGGACCACTGCGACCGCCATCCATCGCCGTCTGTCCCTCACGGCAAGTTCCTCGGTGGTTGACGACGAGACGGGGCCAGACAGGCCGGGTTGGACATCGGTCCGGATACCACTGACATACGGTCACCAAGACGCGCCAGAAAATAAAGTTGTCAGTCGTCTCGGGGACAACGCCTGGTCGTTGGCGTGACAACGTGCCGGTCAGCCAGCACGCCCTGACCGGTTTCCCGGCACCTGCTCGCCGATGTTGCCGACCTGGATTCGGCTCAGGTGACCTGTCGGCGCTCGATGAATGTCTCGGTCCGGTCGGCCGTCTGGACGGTCGTCCGGACAGTGATCCAGCCGTCGTTGCGCTGGACCGCCAGCGCCTCGCTGTAGGAGAGCTCGACGCGCTTGGTCGCGGTGGCCGACTCGCCGGCCGCCAGCGTCCCGACCCGTTCGCTGCCCTGCCACGCGACGTCGCCGTCGGTGCCGTTCCCGACGTAGAGGCGCGTGTAGACGGTGGTGTTCCGCGCCGTCGCGTCCTGCTGGTTCGTCACCGTCGAGGTCACGTCCCGGCAGGTCTGGCCACACTCTTCGATGGAGTCGATGACGAACGTGAACGGCGGTGTCTCCGTCGGCGTGGTCGTCGTCGGTTGCTCGGCGCCGGCGTCGGTCGTCGGCGCTGGCGTCGCCGTCGGGAACGACCCGACGTCGCCCCCGCTGTCATCGCCCGGGAGTGGGCCGAACCCAGTCACGAGCGCGCCGACGATGCCGACCAGAACCAGCAGCAGGACGCCCACGAACGCGACCGGATGTTCGTCCATCGGTCACCTACCCAACCCTGCGGTCGCGTCCGAGTCTGGTATCAGGTCGGTCAGACCGCCGGATGGCTCGGTGGTTTCGGGAGCGCCGTCGCTGAGCGACGCGGCGGGCGCTGCGGCAGCGGGACCGGGCGGGATTCTCAGCACCGGCACGAACGTGCCGGTCGTTCGGAGCAGTCGTCGGGTCATCGGTAGGTGTCCGTTTGGTCGCCGAGTACATCAAAGGGGGAATCCGTGTCGTCGAAGTGCCGCCTGTTAGTTCCGTTTTTGTCGAGTTAGCTCGGCTCGGTTCGGGAGCCGCTCGTCCGGGCGACTGGCAGAGCGAGGACGGGCGGGCCGATTCACGCGCTGCGCCGATGGTGTTATTTCGTTGTCAATCGTACGCGGACGTATGAGCGCAGACGCAAGCCACAGGACCGACGCACAGACGACCCACACGGCGGAGGCGCGTTGATGGGACTCTTCGGTCGCATCTCCTTTTTCATCCGGTCGAAGCTCAACGCGCTGCTGAACCGGGCGTCCGACCCCGCGTCGGAGCTCGATTACTCCTACGAGCAGTTGCGCGACGAGCTCCAGAAGGTGACCCGGGGCATCGCTGACGTCACCACCCAGAAGAAACGGCTCGAGATTCACCGCCGACGGCTCCGTGAGAACGTCGAGAAACACGACGGACAGGCCCGAAGCGCCCTCCAGCAGGGCCGCGAAGACCTGGCGCGTCGCGCGCTGGAGAAGAAGCAGGCCCACGTGACCCAGATTACGGAGTTGAGCGGCCAGATAGACTCGCTCCAGGAGACCCAGGACCGGCTGGTCGGCAAGCGTGCGGAGCTCAGCAGTCAGATCGAGCAGTTCCGCACCAGGAAAGAGAGTATGAAGGCTCGCTACGAGGCCGCCGAAGCGTCGGCGCGTGTCGCCGAAGCCTTCACCGGCGTCGGCGACACGATGGAGGACGTCTCGCGGTCGCTCGAACGCGCCACCGAACGCACCGAACAGATGGAGGCCCGGGCCGCCGCGCTCGAGGAACTCGAGGAGAGCGGCGCGCTCGAGTCCGTCCTCGACGAGGGCGACTCCATCGACGCGGAGCTCGACCGGCTCTCGAACGAGCGGGCCGTCGAGTACGAGCTCGAGACGCTGCGCGCGGAGGTCGAAGGCGACGAGGAGCGGACCGTCGAATCGGCCGACTGAGCGGGCTTACTCGTGGTGCGTCGGGGCCGCGTCCTCGACGACGGCACACGCGAGCGTCTCGAAGTCCGCCGTCTCCGGGACGACGTCGACGGAGAGCCCGGCGTGCTCGGCCGTGTCCCTCGTCGGGTCGCCGATAGCGCCGACCGTCGCCTCGTGCAGCCCGTCGACGACTGCCTCTCGAATGCCGCGCTCCGTGGCCGCATCGAGGAAGTGCTGGACGGTCAGCGAGGACGTGAACAGCGCCGCGTCGAGTTTTCCTTCGGCGGCCAGTTCGGTCGACTCGCCAGCACCGGCCGGCCGGACGAGCCGGTAGAGTATCGTCTCGTGGACGTACGCGCCGGCGTCCTCCAGGCCCTCGGTCAGGACCGCCGAACCGTGGTCCGAGCGGGCGACTTCGACACGCGAACCCGCCACCTCGTCGGCGAGGCGTTCGACCAGCCCGGCCGAGGAGTACTCCTCGGGCACGACGTCGACATCGTAGCCTGCCTCTTTGAGGGCGTCGGCGGTGGCCGAGCCGATGGCACACACCGTCGCCGCACCGGGGTCCCACCCCGCGTCGGCCGCGAGTTCCACGCCTGTCTTGCTCGTCAGGATGACGTAGTCGGCGTCCTCGCGGGGCGTGTAGTCGGTCGGCTCGACGGCCAGCATCGGGTCGGGGACCGGGTCGGCTCCCAGCGACTCCAGCAGTTCGACGGCGTCGGCGATACGCTCGTCGTCGGGCCGGAAGACGGCCACGCGGAGGCGAGGCGACTCGCGCATCAGTACCCCTCCAGGAACTCCACGACCGCCTCCCGCTGTCCGGCGACATCGCCGATGACCGTGATGGCCGGCGGTTCGATGCCCTCGGCGTCACGCACGTCGACGATGGTCTCGAGGGTGCCCGTCGCGACGCGCTGGTCGGGCCATGTCGCCCGCTCGACCAGTGCGACCGGCGTCTCGGGGGCCATCCCCGCGTCCAGGAGTGCGGCCGTGTAGTCGGGCAGTTTCCCGACGCCCATCAGGACGACGATCGTCCCCCCGGTGTCGGCAAGGGCCTGCCAGTCGACCATCGACTCCGCCTTGGTCGGGTCCTCGTGGCCGGTGACGAAGGAGACCGAAGAGGTGTGGTCGCGGTGGGTCACCGGGATGCCCGCGGCCTGCGGGCCGGCGATAGCGCTCGTGATGCCCGGCACGACCTCGAACGGAATCCCGTGCTCGGCCAGGTGAACCATCTCCTCGCCGCCCCGGCCGAACACCGTCGGGTCGCCACCCTTGAGTCGGACCACCGTCTTTCCCTCCTGGGCGAGTTCGACGAGGCGCGCGTTCGTGTACTCCTGGGGCGTCCACTCGCCGCCCGCCCGCTTACCGACGTCCTCGCGTTTCTCGTCGGGAATCATGCCCAGAATCTCCGGGCCGGGGAGCTTGTCGTGGAGGACCACGTCGGCCGTCTCCAGGAGGTCCCTGGCCTTCACCGTCAGCAGGTCCGGGTCGCCGGGACCGGAGCCGACGAGGTACACCTTCCCGACGTCGTCCTCGCTCATTCGTCGTCCTCCTCGGTGGCAGTCGCGGCGTCGTCGTCGGCACCGCCCGAGTCGCGTTTCGCCGCCGCGATGAGGTCGGCGGCACCCTGGCCCGCGAGTTCGGCGGCGTAGTCCTGGGCCGCTTCGACGTGGCGTTCGGCGGGCAGGTCGCGACTGGAACGGATCTCCTCGTCGCCATCGCGCGCGAGGACGCGGACGTTGGTGTGGACGACGCCGCCCTGCAACGTTGCGTAGACGCCCAGCGGAGCCACACAGCCACCGCCGAGTTCCTCGAGGATGGTCCGCTCGACAGTCGTCTCGACGCGGGTCCGCGGGTGGTCGATGCTGGACTTGATGGTCGTCGCCAACTCGCCGTCGAGCGCCGTCACCGCGAGGGCGCCCTGGCCCGGTGCGGGGACGAAGCGGTCCGGGTCGAGGTCGGTCAGTTCGACGTGGTGGCTGAGGCCGGCCCGTTCGAGCCCGGCTCTCGCCAGGACGATGGCGTCGTACTCGGTCTCGGCGTCGCGTTCCATCGCGCGGCGCTGCAGCTCCGAGAGGTCGTCGAACCACTCCTCGACGGTCCGGTCGTAGGGGTGCTCGTACTCGTCGTCGTCGACGCTGCCCTTGCGCTCCTGTTCGGCCTCGTGGCGGGCCTGGTGTTCGGCCTGGAGCGAGGGGGCGAGCAGTTTCTCGAGGCGGGTGTCGACGTTGCCGCGCAGGGGTTCGATCTGCAGGTCGGGGCGCTCGGCCAGTAGCTGCGCTCGCCGGCGGAGACTCGACGTGCCCACGACGGCATTTTCGGGTAGGTCATCGAGTCCGCGGCCATCGGGGGTTACGAGAACGTCGCCGGCCGAGGCCCGCTCGGGGACCCCGGCGACGACGAGGTCGTCGGCACCTTCGGTCGGCATGTCCTTCATCGAGTGGACGGCGGCGTCGAGGTCCCCGGCGATGACCCGTTCATCCAGGCTCCGGACGAACGCGCCGGTCTTGCCCAGCCGGTGGATGAGCTCGTCGCGAATCTGGTCGCCCGTGGTCTCGACCTCCACGAGTTCGACCGAGCGGCGGCGCCCGCCCAGCGCCTCCTGCACCGTCGCGGCCTGTCGCAACGCGAGGTCCGACCCCCGCGTCGCCAGCCGTACTGTCTCCCCGCGTGTAGTCATATGCAGCTGGTCGTTCGCCAGCGCGTAAAAGCACATCCACTTCGGCCCCGCGACGGGTGCGCCGGGTCACCAGGGCTCGTTCTTGAGCCCGAGCAGGTACGCGATGCCGTTGGTCACGACGTGCAGGACGGGCGTCGCGACGACGACCACGACCAGGACGGGAAGCGTGAACGTGGTCCCGAACCAGACGGGAGCGAGCACGAACGCGCAGGCCAGCGCGCCGACGACGAAGTCGAGCTGGTCGAGGCCGGGGAACGCCGCGCCGCGTTTCCGTCCGCTCCGGCGCTTGAGGAACGAGGCCCCGATGTCGCCCAGCATCGCCCCCAGCGCGAGGCCGACGCCGGCCAGCAGCGGGAAACTCGGGAGCGAGTGGCCGACGAGTTCGCTCACGGCCGGTCCGGCCGCGTTGAGCCCCAGCGCGACCAGCGTCCCGGCGAGCGTCCCGGCGGCGGTCCCCCGCCAGGTCTTCCCGTCGCCGAGCAGTCGGCTGTCACCCATCGTTCGTCCGCCGTCTATCGGTCTCCCCCCACCAGCCAGCACGGCTGCGTTGTTTGGCACGTAGGCGGGCAACATCGCCCACAGCGCCGTCGCGACGACCCCGAGTGTGTCCATGTTCCGGGCGTCACGGCCCGGGGTAATAATCCGTGTGACTGCACGCGGACCCCACCGGGCGTCTGTGAGCGGGCGTCGGCAGGAAGGGAAGGGCTGATATTGCGTCACCGACACGTACCGATATGGACTCCGGCACGTCGTGGAAGCGCGACTTCGCGAGTGGGCTCATCGTCCTGCTGCCCTTCCTCGTCACGACGTACGTCATCGTCTACCTCTACAACATCCTCGCCTCCGCTGCGGTCATCCCCGCTATCGACTCCGAACTCCTGCTCGCGCTCGGCCTGCCGGCCGGTGCGACGGCCGTGGAACTGGCCCGGGTGTTCACCACGCTGGTCATCTTCGTCCTCATCGTCTTCTCGACGGGCTACCTGATGCGGACGGCCTTCGGCGACATCGTCGAAGGACTGCTTGACGACTCGATGAACCACATCCCGGGGCTCCGAGTGGTGTACAACGCCTCGAAGATGGCCATCGAGACGGCCGTCGGCGGCACCGAAGAGCTCCAGAGTCCGGTGAAGATAGAGGTGTGGGACGGGATGCGGATGACGGCGTTCAAGACAGGCAAGACGACAGAGGACGGCCGCGACGTCATCTTCCTGCCGACGGCCCCGAACATCACGACAGGCTTCGTCATCGAGGTCGAATCACACGAGTACGAGGAGACCGACGAGCGCGTCGAAGACGCGCTGACGCGCATACTGAGCGCCGGGTTCGGCGACACGGCCGAGCGAAACCGGCCGATTCCGGTCGTCGACGACGACGATTGAGTCGACGTGGGTAGACAGTGAATCAGGCGGACAGCCGAGCCTGAGCGCCGCTCAGACGTACTTGAACCATTCCTCGCGCTCGCCCGCGTCGATGACGTCGAAGAAGGCGCTCTGGATGTCGTCGGTGACCGGCCCCTTCGTCCCCTCGCCGATCTCGTTGTCGTCGACGCTCCGGATGGGCGTCACCTCGGCGGCGGTGCCGGTAAAGAAGAGTTCGTCGGCCGTGTACAGTTCGCCCCGGGAGATGGTCGCCTCGTCGTGGACGGTGTAGCCCAGCTCCTCGGCCAGCGTGATGGCGGTCTGGCGGGTGATGCCACCGAGGATGGACTCGGCCATGCCGGGCGTGTAGATCTCGTCGTCCCGGACGAGGAAGATGTTCTCGCCGGGGCCCTCGGCGACGTTGCCCTCCTTGTTGAGGACGATGGCCTCGGTGTAGCCGTTGCTGCGGGCCTCCTCGCCGGCGAGCATGCTGTTGACGTACAGGCCGGTCGTCTTGATGTTGGTCGGAATCTGGCTGGAGGCGTGTTTCCGCCACGAGGAGACCATCACGTCGACGCCCTCTTCGAGGGCCTCCTCACCGAGGTACGCCCCCCACGGCCAGGCCGCGATGACCGTCTCCGTCGGACAGGTGCGCGGGCTCACGCCGAGCGAGTCGAACCCGTAGAAGACGATGGGGCGGATATAGCATGACTCGAACCCCTCGCTGCGGATGAGCTCGACGGTGGCGTCGGTGAGTTCCTCCTTGGTGAACTCGATGTCGAGGTCGTAGGGTTTGGCCGACGCGTACAGCCGGTCGAGGTGTTCCTCCCATCGGAAGATGGCGGGGCCCTGCTCGGTGTCGTAACAGCGCACCCCTTCGAAGACGCCGGTCCCGTAGTGCAGCGCGTGGGTGAGGACGTGGACGTTGGCGTCCTCGAAATCGACGAACTCGCCGTCCATCCAGACCCGGTCCGTGCCCTCGAACATCTCCGGTCGGTCGCTCACTGCGACCACCCCCGGGCCGCGTGATGCCTGTCCCCGGTACCGGCCGATAGCTCGTCGTGTGTCATACCTACCCCATTGAATCCCTTCGTTAAGAGTGTTGACGGTCCACGCGCGGGGCACGCACCCCCGTCCGGTACCGACGCTGTCGACCGGCTCCTACGTGACGGTGAACCCCTCGTCACGCAGGAGCGAGACGACGCGTTCCTCGTGGTTCCCCTGCAGTTCGATGTGATCGTCTCGCACTGTCCCCCCACACGCGAGTCGCGATTTCAGCGTCGAGGCGAGCTCCGCGAGGTCGACGTCGCCGGCGTCGAACCCCTCGATTATCGTCATCTCCTTGCCGTAGCGGCGCTCGTCGATGCGGACCGACAGCTCCTGTGACTCCTTTGCGACGTCCTCACAGATGCAGAGCTCTTCCGGGAGTCCACACGTCGGGCAGGTCGCTGCCATCGGGTGTGTGTACGGGTCCCACACATATTACTGCTCGCCACCGAGCGCCGGCAATGGGTACGTTATCAGCTAGTGGGTCAGAGCCAGAAATCTCAGGATTACCGGGCGCCGGTTAGGCGAGCCGCTCCAGAAGGCTGGCGGCCTCGACGTAGACCAGGCCCTCGCGCTCGGCGTAGGACCGGGCGGCAGTCGGGGAGAGCGCCGTGCCAGTCTCGTCGTCGAGCATCTCACAGACGACGACCGCGGGTGGCTGGTCGGCCGCGTCGGCGAGCGCGACGCCCAGTTCGGTGTGGCCCTCCCGGTCGGCCAGCAGGTCCGGCGCCGCTCGCAGGAGGTGGACGTGTCCCGGCGAACGGAACGTCTCGGAGAATGCCGCGGGGTCCGGGTCGCTCGCGGCGGCGGCGAGTTCCCGGATGGTCAGCGATCGGTCCTCGTCGGTGATACCGGTGTACGTGTCGCGGTGGTTCACCGTGATGGAGAACGACGAGCGCTCGTCGTAGCCCAGGTCGTGGTCGGCCGACGTCGGGTGGTCGAGCACGGACTGCATGAACGGGAGGTCGAGCGCGTCACTGACCGCGTCGGAGAGCGCGACACAGACCAGTCCGCCGGCGTCGTTTCGCATCCGCGCGACGTCGTCGTGGGTGACCACGCCGGCCGGGTAGACGAGGTCCGTCTCGCCCTCGCGGTCGGCGGCGTCGTGAATCAACACCGGGTCGCCGCGGGCGAAGGCAGCGACGGCGTCGGCGGCGCTGTCGGCGGTTCGGGCGTCCTCACTCCGAGACATGGACGATCACCTCGTCGCCGTCGGCCAGTTCCAGCACGTCCCGGAGCTTCTCGGGCGCGATGAGTTCGAGTTGCTCCTCGCCGTGGTGGGTCCGCTCGGGCGCGATGACGTGTGCCGGTTCGTACTCGCCGTCGCCGCCCTCGACGGAGGCCGCGTAGCAGTACGCCGGCCCGTAGGTCCGCTCGTCGTCCTCCCAGCCCTCGATGGTGACCGGTTCGAGGGCGCTCAGACGGGCGCGCTTGCGGACGCTCTCATCTCCGAGTTCGACATTGAGCGTCCCGGCGAACGGCTCGTAGCCCAGCTTCTCGATGAACTGTTCCATGTAGCCCGGCAGGGTGATGTAGTGGCGGCCCTCACCCATCCCGGAGGTGACGATGCCGGTCAGGTCGACGCTGACGTCGGCCTCGAAGATGCGCCGGTAGTCGGCGTACTCGGACTGGAGGCGTCCCTCGCCGGCAGAGGTGATACGGACGTTCTGCCCGTCGCTGACGATATCCCGGTCGAGCAAGCCGCCGTCCTCCAGGCGCTGGAGTCGCCGCGACGCCGTCTGGTTGGAGGCGTCGAGCCGACCCGCCAGGTCCGCACAGGAGACTTTGGTCCGCTCGTCGAGCGCGCCGTCGAGCGCGAGCAGCTTCAACGTCGCGAGCTCGTCGCGGCCCACGACTCGTCCCGTTGATTCGGCCATGGTCCGAGATTAGGACCCGTTCCCGATAAGGATACCGAACGTGGGATGCGTTCCAGATGTGGAACAGCGATGAACTCGTCGCGCGTTGTCTCAGTACTCGGCGACCGGGTCCCGGGCCCAGAACTCGCTTCCCTTGTCGAGTTTCGGCACCCAGGTGTCCGCCTCGCGTGCGAGCATCGCGACGCGGGAGGGCTCGACCTCTTTGATCGTGTCGTGGTCCGGGAGGAACGCGCCGACCTGCTCGGTGAAGTCGCGGACCTCGTCGTGGTCGGGCATCGAATCCCGGTCGAGTCGGCCCCGCGAGTGGCCGACGTGCATGTACGCTTTCAGCTCGACGAAGTCGGCGTCGGCCCGGTCACACATCGCCGCGTACCAGGCCGGATGGTGCATGTTGTGGCCCTTCACGAGCGTTGTTCGGATGACGGTCCGCGTCTCGTCTTTCCCCGCCAGCACGTCCAGCGTGTCGATAAGGGTGTCCCAGGCGTCGTCTTCGACGGCCTTCACCGTCTCGTCGAACGTCTTGCGGTCCGGGGCGTCCACGGAGACGTACAGCTGCGTGGGGTCACAGCGAGCGAGCATCTCGGGGTTGGTCCCGTTCGAGACGAGGAACGTGGTGATGTCTCTGGCGTGGAACTCGTCGACGAGTTCGGGCAGGTAGGGGTAGAGCGTCGGTTCGCCGTCGAGCGAGATGGCGACGTGGCGGGGCTCCATCGCCTCCTCGAAGCGCTCGCGGGGCACCTCGTCGTGACCGCCGAAGCCCGAGAGGAGCCGTTTCTGGAGAGAAAGCGAGGCGTCGGCGACGGCCGCTGGGTCGTCCCACTCGACGTCGCCCAGTTCGTAGGCGTGGCCGGCGTGGTCCCGCCAGCAGAAGACGCAGCGCTCGTTGCACTTGACGACGGGGGTCATCTGGATGCAGCGGTGTGACTCGATGCCATAGAAGGCGTACTTGTAACATTTGCCCTCGCCGCGCAGGGCGTTCTTCGTCCAGCCACACGACTGGGCGGCGGTGTGGTTCTCGCTGTGGTAGTTCGGGTCGTCTACCTGCATGGGACCGTCCGATTCGCTCATCGCTCGTGTAGTTCGCACGGATACCCAAAAGGCGTGCGGTCGTCGAAGTGAGCCCGTGACTGTCGCCGGTGACGTCACCGACGTTGGCGACGGCAGGACCCGTCGTATCGTTGGCACTCGCCCTGCGTACCGCTGTGTGCGTCGGACGGAGGAGTAGACTCTGGAATGCTCTACTACAACCCAGGTAGTACGTATCTGAGTGAGTAAATCCGAGATTTGGACGTGATACTGAGAGATTTGAGAGGTCTTGGATGCTATTTGGTTTTATAAGACGTATATGACCCCAAAAATACGAAGGTGTAGTCATATTATTGATTTTGATGTGTATCTGGAGGGTTTTCTTGACTTGGTAACTGAGCGGAGGTTCCGAAGGCGTAGCCGACATCACAGTCGCCCCGTCAGAAACGCCAGCGTCGACCCGTGTCGGACCCGAGGCGCTTCGGGGGCCTGGACATCGCGGTGTGCAACGCCGGGCTCGCCGTCGGCGAGCTCGGTAACGTCGCTGGACCGCTACGACAAGATCTCGTACTTCTGAGTCCGCAGTCGGCGAACCCCCGTCGACCCGTTCACTCCAACGCCACCGGGCCGCCCAGGTCAGCGCTCTCCTTGATAGCGTCGATGATGCGCATGATTTCGACGCTCTCGGTCCGGTCGACCCGTGGTGTCACGTCGCGCTCGACGCAGTCCGCGAAGTGTTCGACCTCCAGCCGGTAGTGGTCCGTCGGGTCGAACTGCTCGGTCGTCGTCTCACCGTCGACAGAGTAGGTCAGCGAAGTTGAATTCTCGACGCCGATGTCGAAGGTGGGGTCGGCCCGGAGCCAGCCGTCCGTGGTCCTGACGCGGTAGTACTGGGTGAGCGGCGTCTCGAAGCCGGACTGGACGCTGGCCGTGGCGCCGTCGTCGTACGAGAGGACACCCGTCATCTCGGTATCGACACCGCAGTCCCGGCGGTCCGTGGTCTCGCCGTACACCCGGTCGGGGTTGCCGAGGAACAGGCGTGCGGCGCTGATGGCGTAGCACCCGACGTCCATGATGCTCCCGCCCGCGAGGTCCGGGTCGAGTCGGATGTCCTCGGCGTCGTCGGGTATCCGGAACGTGAACGTCGAGGTGACCGATCGGACCTCGCCCAGCTCCGTCTCGACAATCTCGAGCGCGCGCTCGGTCAGCGGGTGGAAGCGGTACATGAACGCCTCCATGAGCACGACGTCGCGTGCCTCGCAGTAGTCGAACACTGCCTCGGTCTCCGCGGCGTTCCCGGTGAGTGGTTTCTCACAGAGGACGTGCAGCCCGGCGTCGGCCGCCCGGCGAATCCACTCGGCGTGGAGGCCGTTCGGCAGCGGGATGTACACCGCGTCGAGGGTGTCGTCGTCCAGCATCGCATCGTAGCCGTCGTATGCGGACGGGGCGTCGAACTGTTCGGCTACGTCTTCGGCCCGCGCGCCGTCTCGGGAGGCGACAGCGGCGATTTCGTGCTCGCTCGCGGCGATACCCGGAAGGACTGACTGGACGCCGATATCGGCCGTACTGATGATGCCAAAGCGCATACTCGGATAGCGAGTGACTGGCGAATAAATGTGGTGGTCGTCCCGGTCGGCGACGGGCAGTCCTCCCCCCACGGGGCGAGGGGCCACGGCACGTTCCGCGAGTGGGTCCGAGGCGAAATCGGCTCGTCCCTAGAGCGTGACGACGTCGCCGCTTTCGGCGGCCTGGTGGACGGCACGGATGATACGCATGTCCTGCAGCCCGTGGCGCCCGTCGGCGGGGATGTCGCCGTCAGTGAGGAGCCGGTCGGCGAAGAAGTCGAACTCCTCGCGCATCTCCCGCTGGGAGTCGAACCCCTCGTGCGCGACGGACGCCGTCATCTCGCCCCGCGAGAGATGCATCTTGCACTCCCCGTGGAACGCCGGTCGGAGGTCTATCTGGCCCTCCGTGCCCGTTATCTTGAGCTGGGTGTCCTCGTGGGCGTGCTGGCTGGCTGTGGTGACCATCCGAACGCCGTCTTCGAGGACGAGCAGCGACCCGGAGCGCTCGTCGGGCACCTCGCTGAACGCCTCGTGGTCGGAGCGCATCTGTGACTGGACCGACACCGGGTCCCGGTCGAGGATGAACCGCGCCGTGTTCAGCGAGTAGATACCCAGGTCCATCACGGAGGTGCCGTACCCCGAGAGGTCGGGGTCGAGTCGCCACTGGTCCTCGTCGGGAATCATCTCCAGCAACGGCTGGCTGTTGTTCCCGTACACCGAGACGGGGTCGCCGACGAACCCGGCCTCCACGAGCTCTTTCGCGCGCCGGACCGTCGGGTCGGTCTGCATCCGGTAGGCGATCATCAGCGGGATGGCCTCGCTCTCGGCGACCTCGACCATCCGCTCGGCCCGGTCGACGGTCGACTCCATCGGTTTCTCGCAGATGACGGCCTTCCCCATGGCCGCCGCGCTCTCGACGTATTCGAGGTGGTAGGCGTTCGGCGTGCCCACGTAGACGGCGTCGTAGGCGTCGGTCGCGGCACCGTCGTGGAACTCGTCGTAGCTGATGCCGTGGGCGACCCCGTGCTCGTCGGCCAGCCGCTCGGCCTTCTCCGTCGAGCTGCTGACGAGGGTGGTCACCTCGCCGAGGTCGGAGTTCTCGATAGCGGGCAACGCCACGTCGATACTCCACCACCCGAGGCCGAGCAGCGCGTATCTGACCGTGCCCTCGGTAGTCGTCTGCCAGTCCCGTTCGTCGTAACCGTCGAGCCAGTCTTTCATCACTCAGTGGTTCCCAGGACGAGGAGTAAAACCTTCGGTAGATGTCGGACTTCTGACCCCGCAACGTGGCGGCGGTCAATCGTACAGTTCAGAGACGTCGAAGACAGGTTTGACCGTCTCGCCGGCGAGAAGGCTTCGAACGCCGCGTCGGCCTCCAGCAGCGAGAACCGGTCGTCGAGGAACGTCGCCGCGTCGACGGCCGACGGGAGCTCGCCTCAGGCTTCGTCGAACAGTTCCTGGCCGTCGGCCAGGTGTTCCTCGACCGCGTCGAAATCCAGCGTCAGGCCGAGTCCGGGCCTCTCGGGAATCTCCATGTAGCCGTCGACGATGAGGTCGTCCTCTTCGACCAGGCCCTCCCACCAGCCCAGTTCGTAGGAGTGGTACTCGACGGCCAGGGAGTTCGGGATAGCGGCGCCGACCTGTGCGGAGGCCATCGTCCCGATCGGTGAGGAGACGTTGTGCATCGCCAGCGGGACGTAGAACATGTCGGCGAGCGTCGCGATCTTCATCGTCTCGCGCATCCCGCCGACCTTCGGGACGTCCGGCGCGACGATGTCGACGGCTTGCTCGGTGATGAGTCGGCGCTGGCCGTGAGTGCGGTAGACGTTCTCGCCGACGGCGATCGGCGTCCCGGTCGACTGCGTGACCTCGCGCTGCACGTCGTGGTTCTCCGGCGGGACCGGGTCCTCGAGCCACCAGACGTCGTACTGCTCCAGTTCGCGGGCGAGGCGCTTCGCGCTCCCGCTGGCGAACGCCCAGTGGCAGTCGAAGGCGGCGTCTGCCTTGTCACCGACGCGTTCGGTGACCTGCCGGACGATTTCGGCCTTGTGGTCGATCTCCGGTTTCCGGAGGTGGCGGTTCGCCCGGTCCTTCTCGTGGCCCGACGGCACGTCGAGGTCGAACTTCAGGGCGTCGTACCCCAGTTCGTCGACGACGCGTTCGGCCTCGTCGGCACAGGCCTCGGGGTCTGCTTCGTCCTCGGTGTGGCAGTCACAGTACGTCCGGACTTCGTCACGGTACTTCCCGCCCAGTAGCTGATAGGCGGGGACGTCGAGAATCTTGCCGGCGACGTCGTGCAGGGCGAGCTCGATGCCGGAGATGGCGGCGATGTCCTTCCCGCCGATGGAGCCCTCGCCGGACATCTTCTGGACCATGTGCTCGTACAGGCGGTCGATGTCCAGCGGGTTCTCCCCGACGACGAACGGCGTCAGGCGCTCGATTATCTCGGGCAACGCACCGCCCCAGTACGCCTCTCCGTTACCGACGGGACCCGCGTCGGTGTAGACGCGGACCAGCGTCCACGGGTAGTTCCCGTCGACGATGACCGACTGGACGTCAGTTATCTCCACGTCGCGTCGCTGGCCCCGGTCGGCGGTGAGGCCCATCGTCTCCGACGAGAGGTCCCGCATCGTGTACTCCGCGTTGGGGTCTCGCAAGTTACCGTAGTGCATACGTCCCCGACAAATGTCAACCCACTATAAAACTTTTTGGTGATTCGAGAGCAGATTCGGCACGGGCGAGACAGCAACCGAGCCCTGGTCGGCGGGCCAGACCGCAGTGGATGCCGCGACTCAGACCGTCGACACGACGAGTCGGCCACCGTCGCCGCTGGGAAGTTGGTAATACCCCATGTTGGCTACGACTGAGTAATCAGTACAGAGTGTTTTTGAAGTGTAGACCCGGACAGGAAGACAGTGAGCCCCTGAGAATCGGTCGTTCGATGCTGATTACATTGACTCCGTAGACCGACTATCGTTCACCAATGCTGAACAAGTTTGGATGACAAAGGTACATCTGTTAGTTCATTGGAGTGGCATTCGAAACCCGACCGATACGTCCGCTACTTGTGAATATCTGAGAGGCGGACGAAGTGTTTGGTAAACAATATCAATAGGCTACCCCCCTTTGTTCACTATTATTGAACGAGTTGCCGGTCAGAGGACACTCATCGTCCGCCTGACGGGCAAATTCGAGACCAGCAGGAGCGCATCACCCGTCGCAACGCAGTTCGATCGCTGACCGAGGAGTGTACACGGAAACGAGACGGGCGGAGAGTAGTTCCAAAGTAGCCATCTCTATTGTCTATTTCGACTTTTTGTTATATATAATCGCACTTCTAGTACTATCTAAGGGTATTTCGTTTTAGAACTGGTCGTTATATTTACATCGGGGTGTTTTCTTTTCTATACAGCCGTCTTGGAGCGTTATCATTCCAGTTCTAGAGACCTTTCGAAGTATCTGGTACGGTCTCGAACACTGCTCGTCGTTCCGCGCTACAGTGTCTCAGTTCATGCCGGGATATCGCGCGACAGTGAGAACGGGGGAGCAGAGTCGAATCACGAAGCGAGGCAGAACGGGACGGGGGCGCAACTCACCACAGCGACGGAGCCCTAACGAGACGTGACTGGCGGGTGAGAGTCCAAAGGTCTAAGCACTCGCAGGACTGAATTGAATACACAATGAGCACGGAAACTGAGGGCGGAGACGACCTTCGCGAGCGCATCACGAACTTCCTGCGCCGGAACTTCCCGCAGATTCAGATGCACGGCGGCAGCGCGGCCATCCAGGAGCTCGACCGCGAGGCGGGCAGCGTCACCATCCAGCTGGGTGGCGCCTGTTCGGGCTGTGGTATCTCGCCGATGACCATCCAGGCCATCAAGACCCGTATGACCAAGGAGATCCCCGAGATCAACGAGGTCGTCGCCCGCACCGGAATGGACGGCGGCGAGGGGATGTCCGGCGGCGCGGACGGTATGAGCCCGTCGTTCCCCGGCGAGTCCCGCGGCGGCGACGTCGGCGACGACGAAGGCCCCGAAGCGCCGTTCTGAGTCCGAATTCCTCTTCGTGTTCCACGTTCTGTCGCGATTACACTCGGTCGGTAGCCGTCGCTGCCGAGAAGAGTGCTGTTCCAAGAGACGTGAGCGTGTCTCGCTGGGTTCAGACGGGGCGTTCGCGTGTAAACTCCCGATAGTGCCGAAATAGCAGCAAGTGCACGGGAGTAATCGGTCTCAGTTTTCGAGTCCAGACGTGAACCAACTGGACGCGGCTACCCTGAGACGTGATTCGAGATGGGCCCGGTGTAGCGGCGACCAACTGCAGCTATCTCCCGGGCAGTGACAGCGGGCGGTGCGACGACGAGCGCGCTCGTCGAAGCCGACAGCACGATGTCGAGGGCAGCGTCGCTGTCGAATTCCGTATCAGCCGACACAATCCGAACTTATTTTTTCTCGGCGGAGGACCACCCAGCCATGGAAACCGATCTCACCGACAAGACTGCGCTCGTGACGGGTGCAGGGAGAGGCATGGGACGAGAGACTGCACTCACGCTCGCCGAGAACGGGGCCGACGTCCTGGTCAACGACCTCGACGAGCCGGTCGCCGAAGAGACCGCGGCGGACGCCCGCGAGCACGGCGTCGACGCCGTCGGCATCGGTGCCGACGTCAGCGACGCGGCCGAGGTGGCCGCGATGGTCGAGCACGGGACGGCCGAGCTCGGACAGATCGACATCCTCGTCAACAACGCCGGCGTCGGCGACGCCGGGCCCTTCCTCGACGAGTCCTACGACGACACGTTCGAGTTGAACCTCGATGTCCACCTCCACGGGTCGCTGAACACCTGTCGCGAGGTCGTCGACGGGATGGTCGAAAACGGTTACGGGAAGATTGTCAACTTCACCTCCATCCACACGAAGAACGGCGTGGGGATGTCGCCCGCCTACGACGTGGGGAAGTACAGCCTGCTGGGCCTGACCAAGAGCCTCGCGCTGGAACTCGGTCGCGAAGGGGTCAGAGTCAACGCCGTCGCGCCGGGCTGGGCGAACACCCGGATGATCGAGGGCTTCAGCGACGCCGTCACCCAGCAGATCCTCGACAACAACCCGCTGGGTGCGTTCGCGGAGCCAGAGGAAGTCGCCAACGCCGTCCTCTTCCTGGCGTCGCCGGCCAGCGACTACGTCAACGGCCACGAGCTGCGCGTCGACGGCGGCCAGGTCCCCATCGACAGCTGGCGACTGGATACCCGCTAGCCGGCCGACGGCGGCTCACCACTCGGCGACGCTGCCGTCGTCGTGGCGCCAGACCGGATTGTGCCAGTTGACTGATTCCCCGGACTGCTCGCGGACGTAGTCCTCGTCGATGTCGATGCCCAGGCCCGGCTCGTCCGGGATGGCGACGAACCCGTCCTGGTACTCGAACACCGACGGGTCGGCGAGGTAGTCGAGTACGTCGGTCGTCTCGTTGTAGTGGATGTTCAGGCTCTGCTCCTGGATGAGCGCGTTGGGCGAGCAGGCGTCGACCTGGATACAGGAGGCCAGGGCGATGGGGCCGAGCGGACAGTGCGGCGCGAGCGCCACGTCGTATGCTTCGGCCATCGACGCGATCTTCTTGACCTCGGTGATGCCGCCGGCGTGCGAGAGGTCGGGCTGGATGACGTCGACCGAGCCGTCCTCGAAGATCTCCTTGTAGTCCCAGCGCGAGAACATCCGCTCGCCAGTCGCGATGGGGATCGTCGTGTGGCTGGCGATGTCCGGGAGCGCGTCGTTGTGTTCCGGGAGGACGGGCTCCTCGATGAACATCGGCTCGTACGGTTCCAGCGCCTTCGCGAGCCGTTTTGCCATCGGCTTCGAGACGCGGCCGTGGAAGTCGACGCCGATGTCGACCTCGTCACCGACGGCCTCGCGGACCTCGCGCAGGCGGTCGACCGCGGCCGCGACCGTCGCCGGGTCGTCGACGCGCTCCATCTCGGCGGTCCCGTTCATCTTCAGCGCGGAGAAGCCGGCGTCGACCTGCTGCTCGGCCTGGTCGGCGACCTCGGAGGGACGGTCGCCGCCGATCCACTGATAGACGCGGATGCGGTCCCGCGCGGCCCCGCCGAGCAGTTGGTGGACCGACGCGCCGAGTTGCTTGCCCTTGATGTCCCAGAGCGCCTGGTCGATGCCGGCGATGGCCGACATCAGGATGGGACCGCCGCGGTAGAAGCCGCCGCGGTACATCGTCTGCCAGTGGTCTTCGATGTTCGCCGGATTCTCGCCCAGCAGGTAGTTCTCCATGAGCTCCTCGACGGCCGCACGGACGGTGTGCGCCCGACCCTCGACGACCGGTTCGCCCCAGCCGACCGTGCCGTCGGCGGTCTCGACACGCAGGAAGAGCCAGCGTGGCGGGACCTCGAACAGCTCGTAGTCGACGATTCGATTGGCGCCCGTGTCCGAACTCATCGTCCGGCCCTCGGACGGAACGCCGTCGCTGTCTCGGAGTCACACGGCTCGACGGTGAGCGTCGGGCAGATACCTGTTTGCCCTCGAGACGCACGCGTACGGGAAGTCATCGGACGAACGTTTGCGAACGCGTTATTTAATCATTTTGTGCGGGGCCGGACAGCGGTTGTTCACACAGTGCGAACGGCATGTGACTACCGAACTGTTCGGCCGTCGCTTCGCTACAGGTCTCGGGCTATTACAGCCGTAGGATGTTTCGTTCAATCCGTTTTGGATACGAATAGACGACTCAGTCGCTTGAGACGGTCACACCCCACGACTACGCGGGCGCGACGCAAATCGGGGGGTTTTACCCTCGCGGAAAGATTGCCTCAACTATGACCGACACGGACGGCTCGAACGTCCTGTTCGTCGTGTTGGATACGGTCCGGAAGGACCGGCTGTCGGTGTACGACGCCGACCGGGACACGACGCCACACCTCGCCGACTTCGCCGAGGAGGCCGCCGTCTTCGAGCAGGCCGTCGCGCCGGCGCCCTGGACGCTGCCCGTCCACGCCTCGATGTTCACCGGCCTCTACCCCAGCGAGCACGGGGCGACCCAGGAGGACCCCTACCTCGAGGGCGCGACGACGCTCGCCGAATCGCTCTCGGCAGCGGGCTACGACACCGCCTGTTACTCCTCGAACGCCTGGATAACCAGTTACACGAACCTCACCGCGGGGTTCGGCGACCACGACAACTTCTTCCAGATTATGCCCAGCGAGTTGCTGTCGGGGCCGCTCGCGAGCCTCTGGAAGACGATGAACGACAACGACACCCTCCGGGGGGTCGCCGACCGACTCGTCCAGGTCGGTAACAAGCTCCACGAACACCTCGCCGAGGGCGGCGGCGGGGACACGAAGACCCCACAGGTCATCGACAAGACCATCGACTTCGTCGACGACTCGGATGACTTCTTCGCCTTCATCAACCTGATGGACGCCCACCTGCCCTACCACCCGCCAGAGGAGTACGCCGAGCGGTTCGCCCCGGGCGTCGACTCCACCGAGGTCTGCCAGAACTCCAAGGAGTTCAACTGCGGCGCACGTGACATCGACGACGAGGAGTGGGCGGCGATTCGGGGCCTCTACGACGCCGAACTCGCCCACATCGACGACCAGCTGAACCGCCTATTCTCGCACCTCAAAGAGACCGGCCAGTGGGAGGACACCACCGTGATTGTCTGTGCGGACCACGGCGAACTGCACGGGGAGCACGACCTCTACGGCCACGAGTTCGGCATCTACGACCCGCTCGTGAACGTCCCCCTGATGGTCAAGCACCCGGACGTCGAACCGGGGCGCGACGACGAGACCACCGTCGAACTGGTCGACCTCTATCATACGGTGCTCGACGCGGCGGGGGCCACCGGCCGGGGCAAGCCCCTCAGCGACGCCCGCTCGCTCCTCTCTGCAGACTACCGCGAGTTCGCCGACGACATCGGCGGCACCGACCGCGGCGACGTCGGCTTCGTCGAGTACCACCAGCCGGTCGTCGAGCTGCGCCAGTTGGAGGGGAAAGCCGCCAGTGCGGGCATCGACTTAGACGAGCAGTCACGCTTCTACTCGCGGATGGGCGCGGCCCGCACGCCCGACGCGAAGTACATCCACTGCACGCGTATCCCGGACGAGGCCTACGACGTCGAGTCCGACCCCGGCGAGACGGCGGACCTGGCCGGGACCGCCGACGAACCGACGCACCTGAAAGAGGCGCTGTTCGCGTTCGTCGACGCGGTCGACGCGACATGGCCCGACGAGGCCGACGGCGCCGACGGCGACGTGCTGGGGGAGATGGACGAAGACACCAAGGACCGCCTGCAGGACCTCGGCTACATCGACTAGCGTGACCTCGGACACGCCCGCGCTCGACTTCGTCAATCGTCGGACCGTCGCGCAGATACTCCTGGGATTCGCCGTCGCGGGCATCGTCCTCGCCCTGCTCGTTGACTTCGTCGGCACCGCGGACGTCCGGGCGCGGCTGGAGACGGCCGACCTCGGGTGGGTCGCGCTCGGCTGTCTCTCGACCGCGCTGTGTCTGACCGCCTGGGGGAAGGCCTGGCAGCTCGTGCTCGAAGTCGCGGGCATCGAAGAGCGCTTCTCGCGCCTCGTCGTGACCTACTACGCCGCGACGTTCGCAAACTACGTCACCCCGCTGGGCCAGGCCGGCGGCGAGCCCTTCATCGCCTACGTCCTCTCGCGGGACACGGAGGCCAGTTATCAGGACAGCCTCGCCAGCGTCGTCACGGCGGACCTGCTCAATCTCTTCCCCTTTGTCACCTTCGCGGGCGTCGGCTTCGCGGCGCTGCTGTACCAGGCGTCGCTCCCCGAGGCCATCGAACCGCTGGCCGGCGGGCTCGTCGTCCTCTCGGTCGGCGTCCCGCTCGTGGCGGCCATCGGCTGGCGCTTTCGCGACCGGCTCAGGGAGGCCATCGTCCGACTGTCGGCACCGGTGGCGCGTCGGACGCCGCTGTTCACCCTCGACGGGCTCCGGGAACGCCTCCACGAGACGGAGGCGGCGTTCGAACGCATCGCCCGGGACCGCCGGGCGCTGGCGACGGCGCTGACCTACTCCTACGTGGGCTGGGTGTTCTTCGCGCTGCCGCTGTACGCCGCCGCGATGGCCGTCGGCGAGTCGATTCCGTTGCTGCTGGTCTTCTTCATCGTCCCCGCCTCGACGCTGGCGGGGCTCGTCCCCTCGCCCGGTGGCTCCGGGGCCGTCGAGGCGGCGCTGGGGCTGCTCGTGGTGACGCTGACGCCGGTCGACCCCGTCGGCGCGACGGCCATCGCCATCCTCTACCGGGTCGCGAGCTACGTCTTCGCGCTCGTGCTCGGCGGGGCGGCGGCGCTGTACGTCATCAAGCGGAACTGAGTAGCCATCGGAGCTCAGTGCACACCCGACCGCACGACACCAGTGCGGTCGGTGTGAAACCCGTTTCAATTGGTACTGCAGCGGAGGTTCCGTCCGGTCTCCCACGTCCTGACGAGTCGCGTCAGCGTCTCGTTGACCGGAACGGCTCCGTCGGCGTGGTCGACGACGTAGCCGTTGATGGCGTCGACCTCCGTCCGCGTCCCGCGCTCGACGTCCTGGTACATCGAGGAGTGGTTGGGGGCGGTCTTGCGGACGACGTCGGCCGCCAGCGAGACGGCACGCTCGTCCGACAGCCCGACGTCGTGCTCGCGAGCGACACGTGCTGTCTCCCGTGCAGCCGCAGCCAGCAGTTCGTCGCCCGGCGAGTCGGCGAGCGCGCCGTTCTCGACGCGGGCGAGCGCCGTCGCGGCGTTGACGGCAGCGTTGACCGCGAGTTTCTCCCACAGGCGGGTCGGCATGTCCGCATCGACGCGTGCCTCGACGCCCCCGAGGCGGAAGGCGTCGGCCACCTCGTCGGCGAGCGCCGACGCGCCGCCTTCGCGGTCCCCGAGCACTACCTCGCCGCGGCCGGTGAAGTCGACCCGGCCCGGTTCGACGAGGCGTGCGCCGTAGGTGCAGGTGCCCGCGAGCACCGGACAGTCGACGCCGGCGGCCAGCTGTGCCTCGTTGCCCATCCCGTTCTGCAGCGAGAGACACGCGTCGAGCGAGCAGTCGGCGAGCGCCGCGGCGGCGTCGGCGGTGTCGTAGGTCTTGACGGTCACCAGCGCGAGGTCGGTGGCGTCGGGGACGTCTGTCCGCGCGGCCGGGGAGACGGTGAAGGCCTCGGTCCCGACGACGTCTAGACCGGCCTCGCGGACCGCCCCGACGTGTGGCTCCCTGCCGACGAGCGTGACGTCGTGCTCACGGGCGAGCAACCCCCCCAAGAGGCTCCCGAGGCTGCCGGCGCCGACGACGAGGACGTCCATACGCCCCGCTCGCGCGGGATGGAATATAAAGGCTCGCCGCGGCCGGAATCACCAGTCACTTGCCTCGCGCCGGCCAACGCGGGGTATGGACGACGAGGACGGCGAGCGCGTCGACGTGCGGGGCGCCGACCGGCTCACGGAGCGCATCCTCCGGACCTGGACCGAGGCGGGCCTCGACAGCGACGGGCGCTGGTCCTGGCCGGCCGACGAAGCGCAGTTCGGCGTCGACCTGGCGGCCGGGCCCGACGAGGCGGGCCTGGACGTACTCGCGGCGGTGTTGGACGCCACGCCGCGGGACCCGGCGACGCTGGCGGTCCACGTCGAGCTGGGGCGTCGCGACGACACCGTCGGCGACCGCCGGGGGGCGCTCGAGCGACTGGCGGGCTACCCCGACGTGACGGCGCTTGCCACCGACACCGCCGGGACGGCGCCGGCGACGCCCGAGGCGCTCGACGCGGTGTTCCGTCTCTACGGCGCGGCGCTGCGACGGGTCACCGTCCTCGACGAGTCGGGGCTGGCGATACTGGAGTCGCTCGACGGGCGCGTGGAGTTCTCGCTGCCGGCGGCGAGCATCAGCGAGGTCCGGTCGGGGCTCCCCGAGGCGGTCCGGGACCAAGTCGCGCGGCGGACCTAGTCCTCCTGCCAGTAGTAGATGTTCTCCTTCGCCGCCCCGCAGGCGGGACAGGACTCGGGAATCTCCTGGATGTCGCCCATCTCGCCACACTCCCAGCAGCGCCACATCAGTTCGGCCTCGCCGGCGACGCCCGTCGAGACGTGTTCGCTGGAGAGCGACTCGATACCGTCCAGCGTCGTCACGTAGAACCCGTGCTCGTCGAACCCGCGGATGGAGCCGAGTTCCTCGCCCTCGTCGTCGTACACTGTCTGTCCGAAGGAGACCCGAGTGTGTTCCTCCTCCGTTGATGCGTCACTCATACGTACATATAGATTTGTTGAACAGTGATAAAGACTAGCGTGAGAAGAGGCTGGTGTGGACGGGCGCGAAGTCGCTCTCTTCGCTGTCGTCGACGACAGTATCGGAGACGGCCTTGCCGCTCACGCCGTCTGCGAGGAAGTCAGCCAGTGGCGGGCCGACGTTGTCCGGTTCGACGAGGAACGCGTCGTGGCCGTGGTCGGAGTCGACGACGTGGTGGGCCACCTCGCTGTCGGCCTCGCGCAGCGCCTCCGCGACGGACTCGGCCTGTTCGCTGGTGAAGTGCCAGTCCGCGGTGAAGGACATCACCAGGGCGCCCCCGTCGAAGGCCGCGAGCGCGTCGGCGTCCGACTCGAACCCGGCCGCCAGGTCGTAGTTGTCCATCGCGCGCGTGAGATAGAGGTAACTGTTGGCGTCGAAGCGCTCGGTGAACTTCTCGGCGTTGTAGTCGAGGTACGACTCGACGTCCCGGTACGGGAAGAACGCGCCCGCCTGGTCGGTCGGGAACGACCGGACGGCGTCCCGGCCGGCGGCGCGGCGACCGAACTTGCGCTCCATCGACGCCTTCGAGAGGTACATCACGTGGCCCAGCTGGCGGGCCAGAGCGAGGCCGTCGCTGGGTTCCTCGTGGTCGTCGCCGTAGTAGTGGCCCCGGTTCCAGTTCGGGTCGGTAGTGATGGCCCGGCGGGCGATGGCGTCGAGCGCGAGACACTGCGGGTCCAGCCTGGCGGCGGCGGCGATGGGGGCGATGCGCTCGACGTGGTCCGGGTGGCGCTTGGCCCATTCGAGGACGTTCATCCCGCCGACGCTCCCGCCGACGACGGCGTGCAGGGCCGGGACGCCGAGTTCGTCCAGCACGGCGCGCTGGGCCTCCGTCCAGTCGCCGACCGTCACCGGCGGGAAGTCGGTACCGTAGTGCTCGCCGGTCTCTGGGTCGACGCTCTGCGGGCCGGTCGACCCGTAGCACGAGCCGGGGACGTTGACACAGACCACGAAGTACTCGGTCGTGTCGATGGCTTTGCCCGGGCCGACGATGTCGTCCCACCAGGCGCGGGCCTGGTCGGCGCTGTCGACCCGGTCGCGGCCGGCGACGTGGGCGCTGCCGGTCAGGGCGTGACAGACCAGCACCGCGTTGTCCCCCTCGAATTCGCCGTAGGCCTCGTAGGCCAGTTCGAGGTCCGGGACGGTCTCGCCGCACTCGAACTCGAACGCACCGACGGAGACGGTGTCGTGTTCGACGTTCATGTGACTCGGTCGATAGCCGCGTCGATATCGCTGACGATGTCCGCCGGGTCCTCGATGCCGACGCTCATCCGCACGAGGTCGGGGCGGACGCCACTGGCGCGCTGTTCGTCCTCGTCGAGCCGGGCGTGAGTCGTGCTCGCGGGGTGGATGACCAGCGTCTTCGCGTCGCCGATGTTCGCGAGGAACTGCGCGAGGTCGGTCTCCTCGCAGAAGCGCTGGCTGGCCGCGTACTCGCCCAGACCGAAGGTGACGATACCGCCGAAGCCACCGGAGAGGTACTGCTCGGCGAGGTCGTGGGTCTCGTGGCTCTCGAGACCGGGGTAGGTGACCCACTCGACCTCGGGGTGGTCCTGGAGGTGTTCGGCCACCGTCATCGCGTTCTCGCAGTGGCGTTCCATCCGCAACGAGAGGGTCTCGGTCCCCTGCAGCGTGGCCCAGGCGTCGAAGGGCTTCTGGCCGTCGCCCAGCGTGCGGAGACTTCGGTGGCGGGCCGCGACGGAGAAGGCGCGGTCGCCGAACTCCTCGGCGAAGACGGTGCCGTCGAAGGCCGGGTTTGGCGCGCCGAGCTCGGGGAACTTCTCGGGGTACTCGCCCCACGGGAACGAGCCGCCGTCGACGAGCACGCCACCGACAGTCGTTCCGGAGCCGTGGATCCACTTCGTCGTCGACTCCCAGACGAGGTCGACGCCGTGGTCGAGCGGGTTACAGAGCGCGGGCGTGCCGAACGTGTTGTCGACGAACAGCGGGACGCCGTGGTCGTGCGCCACCTCCGCGATGTCCTCGAAGGGAGGGACCACGAGCGAGGGGTTCCCGATGGTCTCACAGTGGACGCAGGCGGTGTGCTCGTCGATGGCCTCCGCGTACGCCTCGGGGTCGAGCGTGTCCACGAACCGGGCCTCGATGCCCCGGCGGCCGGCCGTGTGGGTGAGATAGCCGTGCGTCCCGCCGTAGATAGAGGAAGCGGAGACGACGTTGTCGCCGGCCTCGGCCAGCACGAGCGTGGCGGCGTCGAGCGCGGCCATCCCGGACCCGGTGGCGACGGCGTCGACGCCGTTCTCGAGCGACGCGAGGCGCTTCTCGAGCATCCGTACCGTCGGGTTGTCGAACCGCGAGTAGACGTTGCCGTCGTCCTCCAGCGCGTAGCGCTCGGCGGCCGTCCCGGCGTCCTCGAAGACGTACGAGGACGTCTGGTAGATGGGCGGTGCGCGTGCGCCCGTCGCCGGGTCCGGTTCCTCCTGGCCCGCGTGGACACAGCGGGTCCCGAATCCGTAGTCGTCGGTCATGTATCACACTCATATATCCCCAGGCTTCTATAACCACGAGTTACGGCAAAACTCTCCCCCGACGGGTGAGGACACCTGGAGACGCGGCCACCACCCTGCACCGCGGCAGGTGGCAGGACCCGTCCGCTGGCTCTACCAGTCTAGACTCCCACCGCTCTGGTACTCGGTCACCTGCGTCTCGAAGAAGTTCTTCTCCTTGTTGAGGTCGACCTGCTCGGACATCCACGGGAACGGATTGTCGGTGTCGTACTGCGCCGGGAGGTCCAGCTGACCGAGTCGCCTGTCGGCGACGTGTTCGACGTACTCGGCGAACTGCGCGGCACTCATCCCGAGTATGTCGTCCGGGCACGCCTCGTAGGCGTATATTTTCTCCAGCTCGACGGCCTCGGTGATCAGGTCGATGACTTCCGCTCCGAACTCGTCGGTCCAGACGCCCGGATTCTCGGTGCGAATCTGGTTAATCAGGTCGACGCCGAACCCGAGGTGGAGCGACTCATCGCGCATGATATACTCGAACTGCTGGCCGATGCCGACCATCTTGTTCTGCCGTTTCAGTGCGAGCATCATGGCGAATCCGGCATAAAAGAAGATGCCCTCCATGATGACATAGAAGCCGATGAGGTCACGGACGAGCTCGCGGATGTCGGCGTCCGATTCGATGGTGAAATCGTCCCTGTCGATGACCCGCGTCAGGTCGACGACGAACTCGTCTTTCTCCTCGATAGAGGGGACGCGGTCGTACATTCCGTAGAGGTGCTCCGGGTCGAAGCCCAGCGAATCACAACAGTAGATGAACGTGTCCGTGTGAATCGCCTCCTCGTAGGCCTGCCGGAGCAGGTACTGGCGACACTCAGGGGCCGTGACGTAGTCGTAGACGGCGAGGACGATGTTGTTCGCCGTGAGCGACTCGGCCGTCGAGAAGAAGCCGAGGTTCCACTCGACGAGCTGGCGCTCGGCGTCCGAGAGCGCGTCGCCGTTCCACTGCGAGACGTCGTCTTGCATCGGAATCTCCTCGGGGACCCAGTTGTTGTTCACCCCCGCCTCGTAGTACTCGCGGGCCCAGTCGTAGTCCATCGGGAGAATCTTGTTCGGGTCGTGTTCCGCGTCGGTGTTGAGTATCGGCATTGGTGAGTCGTGAGAGTGATTACTGACAGGCGTCGCAGGTGGGGTCTTCCACGGTACAGAGGTCCTGATCGTCGGTCGACCGTCCGCCGTCCGACGCCATCTCTGCGTCCGTGGCCCCGTCGCGATGCTGGGTCTTCCCGTACTCGGACATGTCCAGCGTGGATTTCTCTATCTGTGACGCGCCGAGCGTCCGCAGGTAGTAGGTGGTCTTCAGGCCGAGGTCCCACGCCGTCTTGTACACGTCGTCCAGCAGCGAGCCGTCGGTCGACGGGAAGAACACGTTGTGCGAGACAGATTGGTCGATCCACGTCTGTCGATGGGCAGTGAGCCGGAGCTGGTGGCGCGGGTCGATTTCGAACGCCCCACGATACAGCTCTTTCAGGTCGTCCGGGATGGCCTCGATTTCCTGGATGGACCCGTCGTGATACTTGAGTCGGTCCACCAGCTCGTCGTCCCAGCAGTCACGGTCCCGGAGGTCCGCGACGAGCTGGTCGTTGATAACGGTGAAATCGCCGGACATGTTCGATTTCACGTAGAGGTTAGAGTACAGCGGTTCGATGGACGGGGTCGTCCCGTTGATGGTCGAGACGGTGGCAGTCGGCGCGATAGCCATCGTGTTCGAGTTTCGCATCCCGTGTTCCTCGACGTGTTCGCGGACGGCGTACCAGTCGAGTGTCTCGGTCCGGTCGGTCGGAATCTCGCGCCCTCGTTCTTCCTCCAGCCGATCGACGGTATCCTGTGGCAGCAGTCCACGGTCCCACTTCGACCCGTCGTAGGAGGGGTAAGATCCGCGTTCGGCGGCCAGTTTCGAGGAGTTGCGAATCGCGTGATAGGAGACGAACTCCTGCCATCGGTTCGCTTTCTCGACGGCTTCCTCCGAGGCCATCGGCACGTCGAGTCGCATCAGCGCGTCGTGGAACCCCATTGTCCCGAGGCCGACCGGTCGATGTCGCATATTCGAGTGCTCGGCTTCGTCGGTCGGGTAGAAACACAGGTCGACGACGTTGTCCAGCATCCGCATCGCCGTCTCGATGGTCTCGGCGAGGTGCTCCCGGTCGAGCCTCGCGGTCGAATCCGACCGCTCGGTCTCCGCGGCACTGCGTTCCGTGCCGTCTCCGTCGGTGACGTGTGTCGCGAAGTTCACGCTCCCGAGGTTACAGACGGCGTGTTCCTCGGCGCTCGTGTTGAGCGTGATCTCCGTACAGAGATTCGAGGAGTGGACCGTCCCGACGTGGTCCTGTGGCGACCGGACGTTGCAGGGGTCCTTGAACGTCAGCCACGGATGCCCGGTCTCGAACAGTCGGGTGAGCATCTGCCGCCAGAGTTCCTCGGCCTCGACGCGTTCGTACTGTCGCAGTTCGCCCGCTTCGGCCTGGCGTTCGTACTCGCGGTACTGGTCCTCGAACTCGCTACCGGAGCGGTCGTGCAGGTCGGACACCTCGTCGGGGCTGAACAGCGTCCAGTGGTCGCCGTTCTCGACGCGCTTCATGAACAGGTCCGGAATCCACGCGGCCGTGTTCATGTCCGGCGTCCGTCGACGCTCGTCGCCGGTGTTGCGCTTCAGGTCGATGAACGCCGGGAAGTCGAGATGCCAGCAGGCCAGGTACGCACAGGCCGCGCCCCGCCGTTTCCCCGAGCGGTTTATCGCAGCGGTCACGTCGTTGCTGATTCGCAGGAACGGCACCACGCCGGTCGACTCCACGCCCGTGCTCTCGATGAGTGCGCCCGCAGAGCGGAGGTTCGTCCAGTCGTTGCCGAGGCCGCCGCTCCACTTCGAGAGCTGTGCGTGGTGTTTGTACGCGTCGAAGATGTCTTCGAGGTCGTCCTCGACGGTCGTCAGGTAACACGACGAGAGCTGTGGGTGTGTCGACCCGCTGTGGAACAGCGTCGGTGACGACGGCGTGAACTCGAGTTTCGAGAGCACGTCGTAGAACTCCTTGGCCCGGGCCTGTGGGTCGTCTTCCTCGATTGCGAGGCCCATCGCGACGCGCATCCAGAAGGCCTGCGGGAGTTCGAGGTGCTCCCCGTTCTCTTCGGTCTTGAGGAAGTACCGCTGGTAGAGCGTCTCCATCGCCATGTACTCGAACTGCTCGTCTCGCTCGAGTTCGAGGTACGCCGCCAGCTCGTCGAGGTCGAACCGGTCGAGCAATCGTTCGTCGAGCAGGTCGATGTCGACGGCGCGTTCCAGGTTCTCGACGAACGCGTCCCGATAGGCGCGGTCGAGTTCGAACCCAGTCAGGTCCGCGTCGAGTATCTCGCGATAGTACCGCTGCCGGAAGACCGCCGCTGCGATGCGTTTGAACGTCGGGTCACGTTCGATGCGGGCGGTGAGGGCCTGGAGAATCGCCTGGTAGACCTCGTCTGCGGAGGCTCCGTCGTAGCAGTTCCGTTCGACCTCTTCGACGAGGTCGTCGTAGTCCGCCGCGGAGAGTGTCGTTTCGTGGTCGGTGCGTGCTCGGTCGAGAACTGACCGAACGTCTGGCGTCGATGTAGACTGTTGCTGGCTCATGAGTTACGAGAGTGCGGCCGTCGAGAATCAGCACCGGACTCGTCGAATCCGGCATCAAGAGCAGCGCCAGTTGGACATATCTCAGAACCGACTTGCACGCGCCAGCTGTGTCGCGGTGCGCCCTCGCGAATCGCTGGGCGCGTTCCCACGTCGCGGGGGTATCTCCGGTCGGTCCCGTCGTCGCTCCAGTTCGTAGTTGTCACTATTGGCACTCCTCACTTCTCCTCACCCGTATCGGTGGGTGGTGATTCTCGCGCTGCAATACCTGGTGTCGGAGTCCACCGTGTTAAAATCTACTATTGTATTTTAGATAGTGCAAATTTAGTTGTATTGTAGGTGGTGCAGACGCAGTAGACGGCCCTTCGCAGAGACCCGATGGCCGCACTTCTCGGAGCGAGGATAGCCAGTTGCGGCCCGTTTCAACAGAGCCAAACCGCCGGCCCCACAACACAGCGCAATGAGCGAGTCTGAGGACACGGTCCAGTGCTGGCTGGTCGAGCGGTCGAGTTACGGCGACGAACGCGTGGTGACGCTGGTCTACGCGACGCCCGACGGCGACCGGCAGCTGACCAAACAGCTCTCGACGAACCTCCTGATGCGGAAGACCGTCACGGCCGCTACCGACGTGGAACCGGCGCGACTCGAACCCGTGGGGGACGCCGAGACGCGCGAGCGGTACGCGGCCGAGGCGACGCGGATGGCCGAGCAACACGACCCCGAGGAGGAAGTCTGAGCCGCCGCCGCCCGCCAACTCCGAGACGAAAGACTATATCCGATGCCGTCACAACGCGGCCGTATGGCCGCTATCGAACTAGACGGCGTCACGAAGCGATTCGGCGACGTCACCGCCCTCGAAGAGGTCGACCTGACCGTCGAGGAGGGGGAGGTGTTCGGGTTCCTGGGGCCCAACGGGGCCGGGAAGTCGACCACCATCAACATCCTCCTCGACTTCGTCCGGCCCACCGAGGGGTCGGCGTCCGTCCTCGGCGTTGACACGCGCGCGGAGTCGAAAGCCATCCGGGACCGCACGGGCGTCCTCCCGGAGGGGTACGACGTCTACGAGCGGCTCACCGGCCGTGAACACCTGCAGTTCGTCATCGAGGCGAAAGACGCCGACGACGACCCGATGGCACTGCTCGACCGGGTCGGCTTAGACGCCGAGGACGCCGCCCGGAACGCCGGCGGCTACTCGAAGGGGATGACCCAGCGACTCGTCCTCGCGATGGCGCTGGTCGACGAGCCGGACCTGCTCATCTTGGACGAGCCCTCCTCCGGCCTGGACCCCAACGGCGCCCGGATGATGCGCGAGCTCGTCCGCGAGGAGAGCGAGCGGGGCGCGACCGTCTTCTTCTCCTCGCACATCCTCGGCCAGGTCGAGGCCGTCTGTGACACCGTCGGCATCCTCCAGGACGGGCGGCTCATCGCCAAGGACTCCGTCGACGAGTTGCGCGACCGGACCGAAGGCGGGACGACGCTCCACGTCACGCTCGCCGACGGCGAGGTGGACGCTGCAGTCGAGGCCGTCACGGGACTCGACGTGGTCTCGTCGGTGTCGGCCGACGGCGGCACCCTCGCCATCAACTGCGAGAGCGACGCGAAGATGACCATCCTCAACGCCATCGAGGAAGCAGGGAGCGAGGTGGCGGACTTCGAGACGACCGAGGCCTCGCTCGAGGACCTCTTTGCCACCTACACGGGAGGCGAGCGATGAGCGGAAGCGACGACCGCAACATGCGCTCGGACATGGGCGGTGTCGACGCGGCGCTGCGCGACCAGTTCGACTGGTACCCGGTCGCGAAAAAGGAGTTCAAGGACGCTATCCGCTCGCGGGGCTTCCTCGTGCTCTCGGTGCTCTTCACCGTCTTCTTCATGCTGCCGCCGGCGAGCGTCGTCTTCGGCTTCTTCGACTTCGGGCCGTCGGGCCAGGACATCGGGATGCAGTTCCTCATCTCCTCGGTGTACCTGAACATGGTGACGCTGCTGGTCCCCGTCGTCGCGCTGTTCGTGGGCTACGCCGCCATCACGAAAGAGCGGACCAGCGGGTCGCTGAAGCTCCTGCTGTCGCTGCCGTTCTCGCGGCGCGACGTGCTGGTCGGGAAGGTCGTCGGCCGCTGTGTCGTCGCCGGCGTCACCCTCGCGTTCGCCCTGGCGCTGACGGCGTTGTTCTTCGTCGCTTCGGAACTGACGTTCAAGGGCGACCTCTTCGGGCTGTTCGTCCTCTACACGCTGGCGTTTACCGTCGTGTTCGTCGCCATCGTCGTCAGCATCTCCGGGGCCTTCTCGACGAGTTTCCGGTCGGCCATCGCGAGCTTCTTCGTCTACTTCTACTTCACCTTCGGGTGGAACTCGCTGGCCAACAGCATCGGCGACCTCCTCTCGCAGTATCTCGGCGTCTCCGGGACGCTGCGCTGGAACGTCGTCCTGTTCGTCAAGCTCATCAACCCCAATCAGGCGTACAAGACGCTGACGAACTCGATGCTGACCGAGGGGTCGAACGCGATGCGTTCCTCGCGGTACCGGATGTTCAGCCAGAACAGCACCCAGATGCAGGAGATCTGTACCGGCGTCCTCAACGGGAACGCGACGGTCCAGCGCGGCCTCTTCGGCAACACGACCGTCTGTGGCGACACCGTCCGGTCGATTCCGTTCTACTTCTCGGACCCGGCCGTCTTCGTCTACATGGTCGCCTGGATCGGCGTCGCGGCCGCCCTCGCCTACTACACGTTCAACGTCGTGGACCTCTGAGGTGAGCGGGGCTACGGTTCGACGCCGTACGCTTCGAGCAGGTCGTGGAACGCCGCTTCGTCCAGTTGCTCGACGTCGTTTTCCGCGGCGTCCTCGCGTTTCCGCTGTCCCGGACTGTCGCCGACGACCAGGTAGTCCGTGTTGCCAGAGACGCTCGACGTCGCCGACCCGCCGTGTCGCTCTACCAGGTCCTGGGCCTCGCTGCGCGTGACGTCGGCGAGCGACCCGGTGAACACGAAGGTCAGTCCGTCGAGGGCGTCGCCGCCGGTCTCTTCGGCGGGCACCGGGTCGACGTGTTCGAGTAACTGGTCGACGACGGCGCGGTTCCCCTCGTGACCGAAGAACTCGACCACGGAGGCGGCGACCTCGGGACCGACGTCCGGGACGGCTTCGAAGGCATCGGTGTCGCCGGCCTCGGCGGCCTCGAGGACGGCCTCGAAGGTCCCGAACTCCCGGGCGAGGTTCCGCGCGGTGACGCCACCCACGTCCGGGATGCCCAGCGCGACGAGGAAGTCCGCGAGCGGCGGCTCGGTGGTTGCCTCGACCTCGCGGACGAGGTTCTCGGCGCTCGTCTCGCCCCACCCCTCCAGGTCGACCAGGTCCGCGACCGAGAGGGTATAGAGGTCCGCGGGGCTCTCGACTAACCCGCCCTCGAGCAGCTGTGTGACGGCTTTCTCGCCCAGCCCCTCGATGTCCAGCGCGTCGCGGCTGGCGTAGTGTTCGACGGCGCGTTCGCGTTGGGCGGGACAGGAGAGCTCGCCGGTACAGAAGGCCATCGGCCCGTCCCGTTCGACCGGACTCGAACAGACCGGACAGGTGTCGGGGAACTGGAAGTGGCCGTCACCGTCTTTCTCGACCACCTCGACGACGTCCGGGATGACGTCCCCGGCGCGCTTGATACGGACCCGGTCGCCGATGTCCACGCCGAGTTCCTCGACGAGCGAGGGGTTGTGCAGCGAGGCGCGGGTCACCGTGACGCCGCCGACCTCGACTGGGTCCATCAGCGCGACCGGGGTGAGCCGTCCGGTTCGCCCAACCTGGACGACGATGTCCCGGACGGTGGTCGCCTCCTTGCGCGCGGGGAACTTGTACGCGAACGCCCAGCGTGGCGCTCGACTGGTCGTCCCCAGGGTCTCGCAGGCGTCGGTGTCGTTCACCTTGAGGACGACGCCGTCTATCCCGTAGTCCAGGTCGTCGCGGGCCGCCAACTGCGCGTCGCGGTAGTCGATGGCCGCCTCGATGTCGTCGACCACGCGCGTCCGGTCACACACGCGCAGGCCCCACGCGGGCAGGCGGTCGTGTATCTCGTCGTGGCGCTCGAACTCGGCCGAGGAGTCGAGGACACCGAAGAAGAACACGGAGAGGGGGCGCTGGGCGGTGACGCTCGGGTCCAGCTGCCGGAGCGTCCCGGCGGCGGCGTTGCGCGGGTTGGCGAAGGGGTCGTCGCCGGCCTCGACCCGCTCGCGGTTGTACTCGGTGAAGGCGTCCCGGGGCATGTACACCTCGCCGCGGACCGCGAGGAAGTCAGGGTAGTCCCCGCGAAGGCGCTGGGGGACGCTACTGATGGTCCGGACGTTCGCGGTGACGTCCTCACCGACCTGGCCGTCGCCGCGGGTGGCCGCACGCTGGAAGACGCCGTCCTCGTAGACCACCTCGACCGAGAGGCCGTCGAACTTCGGCTCGCAGAAGTAGGCCACGTCGCCGTCGAAGTCGGCCAGCCCACGGCGAACACGGTCGTCGAATTCGCGGGCGTCGTCGGCCTCCCCGCCCTGGTCGATGGACCGCATCGGTGCGACGTGGTCGACCTCCCCGAGCTCGTCCAGCGGTTCACCGCCGACGCGCTGGGTCGGGCTGTCGGGCGTCGCGATGTTGAAGGCCCCTTCGAGCGTCTGGAGACGGGCGAACAGCGCGTCGTACGCCCGGTCGCCGATGACCGGGTCGTCGGCGACGTAGTACCGGTGGTCGTGGTACCGGATGGCCTCGCGCAACTGCTCGGCCTGCTTGCGGGCCGCCGCTTCATCGAGCGTCTCGACGTCGTCGAACGACGTCGGCGGGGCTTCGACGTACGGGTTGTCCGCGATATCGGAGTCGAAGGCGGCTACCATTGCCAGAGGCTGGGGGTGCCGGGTACTAAGCCGCTACGTCACGCGGAGGAGACTGCGGGACTACGGCTCGTCGCTCCCCTGAGCGTAGACCACGACCTCGCCGGCCCCTGTGACGGAGACCGTGAGGTCCTCGTACGGGAAGAGGACCGCACACCCACCCGATTGCTTGGGACTTCGAACCAGCGAATCCAGCGCGTCGGAGTTGAGCAGGTCGTACAACGGCCCGATGTCGGACGGGTCACAGCCCCTGACGTCGGCCAGGACTTCGGCGATACCCGTACTCGGGTCTACCGTCGACCAGTCGAACTCCTGTCTCGCGATCTCGACAGAATCCGACGTGTGGATGTCAGCCATGGTCTCAATTGCGCTCATCTTGTCGTCACCTACGTACCATTTGTATCTGGATATACATATACTCACCTCAACATTATCAGTGAGAGAAATAGCCCCGGAACGGAAGCGACAGACGCTCTCCGGCCTACAGGCCGGCGACGTCCTCGATGGCGTCGGTGAGTTCTGTGATGCTCTCGACGGTGTGTTCACCCATGTGACCGATTCGGAACGACTCCTCGCTCAGGTCGCCGTAGCCACTGGAGAAGACCATGTCGTACTGTTCCGAAACGCCCTCGACGGTTGCGGCCACGTCGATGTCCTGCGTGTTCTCGACGCAGGTCACCGTCTGGGACTCGTAGCCGTCCTCGGGGAAGAGCCCGAAGTGCTCGCGGGCCCACTCGCGGGTGTATTCGGCCATCTCGCGGTGGCGCTGGTCGCGGGCGTCGTGGCCCTCCTCGAGCATGTGTTTCATCTGCTTGCGGTAGGCCAGCATGATGGGGATGGCGGGCGTCGAGTGGGTCTGGCCCTTCCGGTCGTAGTAGTCCAGACAGCGCTGGAAGCCACCGTACCACGATGCGGACTCCTTCTCCAGTTCGCGCTCGTATGCGGCGTCGCTGACGGTACAGACGGCGAGGCCGGGGGGCATCGCGAAGGCCTTCTGCGTCGAGGTGAAGATGCAGTCGATGTTGTGTGCCTCGATGTCGACGAAGTCCCCGCCGAGACAGGAGATGGCGTCGACGACGAAGTAGGTGTCCGGATAGTCACCGAGCAGGTCGCCGATCTCCTCGACGGGGTTGCGGACGCCGGTCGACGTCTCGTTCATCACCACGCCGACGGCGTCGTAGTCCGTCTCGCCGTCTTCGAGCGCGTCGCGGATGTCCGCGGGCTTGACGGCCTGCCCCCAGTCGTACTCGATGCGGTCGACGGTTTTGCCCAGGCGCTCGGCGACGTTGGCCTGGCGCTCGCTGAAGCTGCCGGAGGTCGCACAGAGCATGTTGTCGTCGACGAGATTGAGCGTCGTGGCCTCCCAGAACTCCGTCCCCGAGGCAGTGAGAACGATGGTCTCGTTGTCGGTGCCGAGGAACTCTTTGGTGTCCTCGACGATGGTCGTATAGAGGTCGGTCATCCGGTCCATCCGGTGGCCGAACATCGGCTGGGCCATCGCCTCGATGACGTCGTCGCGGACTTCGGTGGGACCGGGAAGGTACAGCGTCTTCTCGGGATAGTCGTCGGTATATTCGCGTTTTTCGGTCACGGGTGACACCTTGGTACCTCCCCCCTCGTAGTGCGGTGGTATGGTAGTTTTGATACCGGCGTGGCTCAGGCCTCGAGTCGCTCGCGGACGCGGCGGGCGACAAAGAGCGCGAGCGCGGCGTACACCACCGGCCCGACGAGGACGCCGATACCGACGGCACGACCCGAAAACGCGGCGAACAGCCAGAGGAGGAAGGGGACGAGCGCGAGCAGCTGGGCGCCGCGGTCCACGGCGTCGGCGACCGTCTCGCGCTGGGCGGTCAGGTAGCCGACGCCGACGACGGCGACCAGATAGAGGAGCGTCGTCCCGGGCGGTGAGACGATTGGGAGCGTGAACAGGGCGATGGCACCGACCACGATACCGACGGCCCGCTGGCCGTACTCGCTGTCACCGACGAGGACCATGAGGTCGTCCGAGTCGCTCCGTTCGAGGACCGCCGCCAGGTCGTTCCCGTTCGCGTCGACCGGCTCCGCGAAGTCGGCGCCACAGTGCATACACCAGGAGGCCGTCGCGCTCACTTTCTCGTTGCAGTGGGGACAGCGGGGGTCGGAACGCATTGTATCTTCTGTCGCCCGTCGTGAAGTTAGCCGTTTGGGTCCCTGAGTAGGATATATCGTGGGGTAGCGACTATCGAACGCGCTCTCGGGTTCGACCCGTCTCGGTTACAGACCTTGCTCGAAGGGTAGTGTGTAGTTTCGAAAATAGGAGTGCAGACAGCCAGAAAGCCCCCGCGTTCTCAGCTTTGGTTCGCGGGCAAGGGGCCCGCTCACCAGGACGTGGGACCGGAGGTCCCACGCCACCCGCGGCTCGCTGTGCGCTTCCTTCGCTCACGGTGTTCGCTCAGTCCAGTGCTTGCGTCGTCCTCAGAAATCGGGGGTTTCTGGTGGGCTGCGCAAGAGCGCTGCTCTTGCGAACGCCGGGGTTCGCTGAGAACGCGGCCCCTTTCAGTCCCGCCCAGGCTGGCTGACCACCCGGTTTCGGGTGGGACTGAAAGGGGCGACCCGCTGGACGACGGCGGACGACGCAAGCACCGCAGGAGTGAGCGGAGCGAACGACGAGGAGCGCAGCGAGTCCCCCGAGTCCAGCGGGTCGGGGCTTTCTGGCTGTTCACTACCGAGGTTTCTTAACTAAACACTACGGCTCGAAGAGGGCGCACATTCAAATCGGAGTACGAACAACGGAGAGATATGGACTGGGTCGAACGGGCCGGGGACCTCCTGTACGACGGGGAGGCCATCGAGACAGAGGTCCGGGTCGGGTCGGGGGGCGTCGTGGTGACCAGCCACCGCCTGCTCGCGTTCACGCCCGACCGGGAGGGGCCGAACTACCGGACGGTCGACCGACCGAACGTGGAGGGCGTCGATGTGAGAACCAGCGGGGAGGGGGAGTTCCTCGAACAGGGTATCAAGGCGCTGGTGGTCGGCGTAGTACTGGTCGGGGCCGGGCAGGTCGTCAGTCTCGACAGCATGGTCGAGGGAATCTCGCTTGGCTCGGGCGAGGCGGCCGGCGCCGTCGGTCTGGGACAGATGATGGGGCTGCTCGGCGGGCTGCTCACGCTGCTCGCCCAGCTCGACGACCTCATGCAGCTGTTCGGCGGGCTGGCGCTGGCGCTGTCCGTCGTCGTCCTCGGCGTCTACGCGTGGAGTCGGGAGCGCGTCCTCGTGGTCGGCGTGGCCGGCGGCGAGGACATCGTACTGTCCGCCCCCGACGACGAGGACGTCGTCGACCAGGTCAGAGCAGCCGTCCTCCCCGGCGACGCACCCGCCGACGCCGCCCGGTCGACACCCGTCGACGACCTGCTCCCGTGACGTTCAACTCCGCCGAGCGCCAACCGTGGAGTGATGGACGCGAAGGCGGTCCGGGAGCGAGCGGGCGGACTACCGCGAGAGCCCGGCGTCTACCAGTTCGAGACCGGCGAGGAGCGGGTGCTCTACGTCGGGAAGGCCGTCGATTTGCGCAGTCGCGTCCGCTCGTACGCGGACCCGCGGAGCACGCGCATCGCGAAGATGGTCGGACGGGCCGACCGCATCGACTTCGCGGTGACCGACACGGAGACCCAGGCGCTCCTGCTGGAGGCGAACCTCATCAAGCGCCACCGGCCGCCGTACAACGTCCGCCTGAAGGACGACAAGTCCTATCCGCTGGTGCAACTGACCGACCACGCCGTCCCGCGCATCGAGGTGACCCGCGACCCCGAGGAGGGCGCGACGGTGTACGGCCCGTTCACCGACAAGGGGCGCGTCGAAGTGGTCATCAAGGCGCTCCGCGAGACCTACGGCCTCCGGGGCTGTACGGACCACAAGTACAGCACGCGCGAGCGTCCGTGCCTGGACTACGAGATGGGCATCTGCACCGCTCCGTGTACCGGTGAAATCGACGCAGCGGACTACGCCGAGGACGTCGAGTCGGTGACGCGGTTCTTCGAGGGCGAGACGGGCATCCTCTCGGACCCGCTCCGTCGCGAGATGGAGGCCGCCGCCGCGGCCCAGGAGTTCGAGCGGGCCGCGAACCTGCGAGATAAACTCGACGCCGTGGAGGCGTTCCACAGTGGCGGTGACAGCGCAGTCAGCGACTCGACGTACTCGGAGACGACCGACGTGCTGGGCGTTGCCGTCGAAGGCGAGAAGGCCATCGTCGCCAGACTACACGCAGAGAGCGGCAAACTCGTGGACCGCTCCCGACACACGCTCGACGCACCGGACGGCGAGGGGGCGGCAGGCGTCTACCGGGCCTTCATCCCCCAGTACTACGCCGAACGCGAACTGCCCGACGCCATCCTCTGTGCCGAGGACCCCGCCGACGCCGAGCTGGAGGGGTGGCTGGCGAGCGAAGGTGTGGCCCTGCGAGTCCCGGGCGCGGGCCGCGAGGCGACGCTGGTCGACCTCGCACTGAAGAACGCCCGACAGCGGGGCGGGAGTGACGACGACGTGGGTCGACTCGCCGACGCGCTGGGCATCGACCGCCCGGAGCGAATCGAGGGGTTCGACGTGAGCCACGCTCAGGGGCGGAGCGTCGTCGGGTCGAACGTCACGTTCGTCGACGGCCACCCGCAGAAGTCCGGCTACCGCCGGAAGAAGCTCACCGAGCGCAACGACGACTACGCGAACATGCACGACCTGGTCCGGTGGCGAGCCGTTCGTTCCCTCGAAGGCAGGGACGACCGGGTCGACCCCGACCTGTTGCTCATCGACGGCGGCGACGGCCAGCTCGGGGCGGCCCGGGACGCGCTGGCCGAGACGGGGTGGGAGGTCCCGGTCGTCGCGCTCGCGAAAGACGAAGAGCTCGTCATCACGGCCGACGGCGTCTACGACTGGCCAGACGACGCCCCCCACCTCCACCTGCTCCAGCGGGTCCGGGACGAGGCTCACCGCTTCGCCGTCCAGTACCACCAGACGCTCCGGGACGACGTCTCGACGGCACTCGACGACGTGCCCGGTATCGGGCCGAAGACGCGGACTCGCCTGCTCCGCCGCTTCGGCAGCATCGACGGCGTCCGGGGGGCGTCGCTGGCGGAGCTGACCGCCGTCGACGGCGTCGGCGAGGCCACGGCGGAGACGATTCGCACGCGGCTGAACTGATTTCGTATAGCAGATAGCGATACATCACGGAGATCGAGCGAACTTGTGGCAACTGCTCGAAAACGCCGGATAATCGGGTTACAGCCGTCTTCGGGCGAGACGTGAACTACGAACTCCGCTGGTCTCGCGCTGACAGTGCTGCTGGTCGCGCTCTCGTTCGGTGTCGAAGTACTGCTTGGCGTCTGGTGGCCGGCGGAACCCCCCGCGCTGCTCGTCGGTGGACTGGCTGATTCTTGGGCGACACCGGTATGGTACCAGTTTGCGACCGACACTACCGACTGGGAGGAGTGGGGCAGCCGCCGGCGACGCTGTGCTCGCTGTAGGCAGACGAGCAGACCGCTACGTCGGTGACACGGTCGGTCTCATCGACCGGGTAGTCGTAGGAAGCGACTGGGACGGGCCGACCGTCCAGCTCCTGCCGGTCTGGCATGGTGCGTTACATCGGAACGGGCAATGACTGATTGTGGGCGGAGGAAATCACTCGAAGGGGGTTCTGGGCGGTATTGAGGGCTCTCTGTACCGATATCGTTTCGCCGGACGCTGGCGAGTGTCTGACGCTGTACATCGCCTGCCGCTATACGAAATCGATTCCACGCCGAAGCGTCCCGACACAGAACGACCCGGCAGCTCGGCGACGTCGCTGACCGACGGCATCCGAGGGCGAGGGGTCACCGAAGCGATTTCTACGGGCATCACCTATGCTCGGCCATGCACACGGGACGGCGGGTCGCGATGGCAGTCGTCGGGGTCGCGTCACTCTGTGTCTACGTGCTGGCGGCAATCGTGGGCTATCGGCTGATCGTCGAACTGTGGGCCCGTCGTCCCTCGCCGGCGGTCGCAGCGGCGGCGATTCTGTCGGGTGCCGTCATCTTCGGCCTGGTGAGTTACTGGGCCGGAACGGCACAGCTCAAGCGGTCGCTGGACGCGGTCGAACTCCCCTACGCCCGTGCGCCGGGTGTCTATCAGCGATTGGCGTGGCTCACCGAGCGGATGGACGTCCAGCCGCCGAGCCTGCTCGTCGCGCGCCTCCCGGTCCCGAACGCGTTCGCGATCGGCGGGTCCCAGGGTGCCATCGTCGTCGACAGGCGGCTGTTCGGGTTCCTCTCAGGTGAGGAGCTGGAGGCGCTGCTGGCACACGAGCTCGCTCACCTCGAGAATCGGGACGCGCTGGTCCAGACCATCGCCTACAGCCTCTTTCAGAACCTCGTCGGCCTCCTCGTCCTCCTCGTCCTCCCGGTGGCCGTCCTCGCTGGCGGTGTCGCACGGGCGCTGGCGCTGATCCGTGGCACGCCCGAGCGGTGGTCGGAGTCACAGCTCGGACGGGTCCAGCGCAACGCACTGGGGGTGGTCAGCCTCGTCGGGTTGGCGCTGACACTGGTCGTGCTCGCGTACTCCCGACGACGGGAGTGGGCCGCCGACGACCGGGCGGCGACCGTCACCGGGAACCCGCTCGCGCTCGCCCGCGCGCTGCGGAAGATAGAGCGCGCCTCGACGCCGGACCTGGGGCTGTTGACCCCGCTGTACGTCCACGGCGAGGACGACAGCCCCCTGTCGCAGTGGCTCTCGACGCACCCGCCGATGGACGATAGAATCGAGCGACTCGTCGAGCGGGCCGACCGCGAGCGGACGGGACGGTTTCGGGGCTGACTACGACGGGAACAGGTCTCGGAGCGTCGTCCGGAGGTCCTCGCTCCCCGGCGTCTGGGGCACCTGCTGGACGACATCGGTCTGCAGGTGACGTATTGCCTTCGAGGGCTCGATTTCGTCGAGCAACCGTCCGTACTTCAGCGCAGCCCGTGGGGAGACGTCGAACAGGAGGTCGCGCTTTCCCACGAGCGAGTGGGTTATCGAGAGCGTCTCGACGGCGGCGGAGACGAACGCCGCGCGGTCAGCCGGGGACCCGACGTCGGCGAGTGCCTGCTCCAAGAGTGTCTCGAGGGCGTCTTCGCGGTCGTGGATAGCCGGCGGGTCGTCGAGATACGTCGTCCCGTCGGGGAGTTCCGGGAGCATCCCGCGACGCGGGGCATACGAGAGGACAGCACCGGTCAGCGGCGTGGTCGAATCCGGCAGCGGGGCGTCGAGACGTTTCGAGGGGCTGGTGTCTGTGAAGACGACGAGGACGTTGGCGGGTTCGCCGGAGATAGCCTCCTCGTCCTCCGTCCCTGGACGCTCGAACCCCCGATTGACGGCTTCTCGCAGCGTCGGTGGGACTGGCCCCGTATCACCCCGGAGTTGGACGTGGAGAACGACCGGACCGGCTGCGCTCTCGTCGAGAATCGCCCAGAGTGTCGGCACCGAATCCCGGGCGCTCGTCGACAGCTGATAGCACGGACAGCCGGCGTCGGCAGCCAGGAGCCGAGCGAGCGAACTGCCGCGCCAACCGGTCAGGTCGGCGACGTAGATCCAGGGGAGTGAGAAGACGGGGCCGACCGCGGCGTCGCCCTCGCTCGGGTCGAGCGAATCGGGCACCAGGTCGAGATACTGCGCCAGCGACTCGCGTTCGGGCGCGAAGTAGTCGCCGGCGGCGTCGGGAAGCGACGCCTCGAGTCGGCAATGGGGCGGAAGGTCGGGCATGCGCGCCTTTCGACCGTCTCGGGCAAAACGATGCTGCTCCACGAAGAGCGCTAGCGAAGCGCCGGGGCGCACCGCAGAAGTCGATTCGATATAGCGGATAACAGTATATGGACTGGAAAGCCCGAGCTGGACGAAACGCCGCAAGACGGCCCTGAGGACGGCAGAGCGGCACTGAACGGCCGGCTGAGATCCAGTCTTCAGACGCCGCTACCAGCCTCGCCAGAACGTCGCCCCAGCCGTCAGTCACGGTGACGTCCCAGGCAGAGTCGAGTCGCTACCGTGGCCGCATCGGAACCTGGTCAAGACCACCAGAGTTCTCCGGAGAAGTGGCGACTCCGGCGAAGAACAGGACTTGGTTGTGACAGCGATGCCCGCGAGCGCGTCCAAGGGAGGGCCGGCCGGTTGCTCCCGAGCCACGGGTGTACAGGGATGAGAGTGAGTCGTAGTCCCAGAATCGAGGGCGGCTGCCGTGGCTAGATATCAGTCTAACGAGTGGACGCCGAGCATCGGGCACCGCTCGTCGGGAGGTCCCACGGCGACAGTTGCGGTGGAGCACCAGACCGGGTACGGACTGTCGGAGGCCCTCTGCGGAGCCCGAAGACCGGCACCACGACGTGAGGAACGGCTCGTCGGTCGGCTGCTCACAGGGGATAAAACAGGCATGCGGCTGCCCGTCGAGCGGTCCGCGTCGGAGCAGCTTGCGTCCAGAAAGCCCAATTCGACAGTTTAGGGTAGGCTTCGACCGAATTCAGCGGTGAATCTGTGGACCGGGAGATATTCATTATATATCAGATATCGCTATATCAAATCTCAGCCGCTACTGCTGACGTCCTTCGAGTCCCGTGCATTCGCACTCCGTCGCTCGTGGAGCCCAGACACCTCTGCATTGGGGGGAGTCACCGAGACGAAGAGGCGCAAGTCGGGCGACCGTCACTCCGCGCTGGTCGTCCGCGAGAGCAGTGCGTCCGTGATGGTGTCGGCCCGCTGGATCAGCACCGAGCCGAGGATACTCATCACGAGCACGTAGCCGACGGTGAACGCGGGGATGACGGTTCCCAGTCGGCCGGTGCCGATGCTGGCGGCCAGCGTCGCGAGGACGAGCGAGAACTCGCCCCGCGGGACCAGTCCCAGGCCGACCCGTAACGACCGCCGTCGAGTCAAGTCGTAGACGCGACCCGAGAGGGTGCCACTGACGAACTTGGCCAGAGTCGTCAGGACCACAGCCGCGCCGACGAGGGCGGCGACGCCGGCGACGAGTGTGACGTCCGTCGTCAGCCCGATACTGAAGAAGAACACCGCTGCGAAGATGTCCCGGGCGGGCGTGACGACGTGTTCGATGCGCTCGACGTGGCTGGTCTGGCTCAGGCCAGTGCCGAGGAAGAACGCGGCGACAGCCTCGCTAACGCCAAGTGCGAGCGCCGCGCCGGCGACGAGCGTCGTCAGCCCGACGATGCGGAGCACGAACAGCTCGTCGGAGGTGGTCGAAAAGACCCGGTCGAGCCACCCCGCGCCGTACCACGCGATGGCGGCGAGACCGCCGAGGAAGAGGAACGCCGTTCCGACGGAGATGACGGCCTGGCGGAGGCCACCGCCACCGGTGATGGCTGCGAGCAGGGCGAGGTACACCGCGATGAGGATGTCTTCGAAGACGAGTGTCCCGAGGATGGGGCTGGACTCGTCGTTGGCGATCCACCCTTCCTGGATGAGCGACTTGGTGATGACGGCGCTCGAAGAGATGTAGACGATGCCGGCGAGGAACAGCGTCTCGACGATGGGCCAGCCGAGGGCGAGGCCGATGGCCGCACCGACGCCGAAGTTGATCAGGAAATCGATGCCGCCGACGGCGGTGATACGCTTGCGGTCCTGGAGGAGCTGGTCCACGCTGAACTCCAGACCGAGGAAGAACAGGAGGAAGACGACGCCCAGCTCCGCCAGCACGTCGATGAACTCTCTGTCGCCGACGAGGGCGACAGGCAGCCCCAGTATGGATGTCGGTTCGTTCGGACCGAGGACGATGCCGACGACGATGTAGGCCGGGATGACCGAGAGGGTGCTCCGGGTCGCCAGTCCACCGGCGATAGCGATACCGGTGAGCGCGATGCCGACCTCCAGCAGCAGCTCGGCCATCAGTCTTCGTCCGACTCGACCAGGCGTTCCAGGGCGTCGAGCTCCTCCCGCGTGCCCAGCGCCACGAGGATGTCCCCCGCGTGGAACGTCTCGTCGGGGTCGGGGTTCGGAATCGTCTCCGATTCCCGCTGGATGGCGATGACGGAGGCACCAGACCGCTTTCGCAGGTTCGCGTCGGCGAGCGTCTGGCCCTCCAGGCCACAGCCCACCTCGACGTCGACCCACTCGATGATGGCGTCGCCGAGCGGGACTTCGACGTCGCTCAGTTCCACCGGCTGGAAGTACGCGCCCTGGATGATGGCACCGACCTCGCGGGCGCGCTGCCCCGAGAGGGTAAAGAGGCGCTCGGCGTCCGCGTCGGGACTGGTCTTGTGGAAGAACTCGCGTTTGCCGTCGTGGTGCATCACCAGGACGAGCCGCTCGTCGCCGTCGAGATCGACTTCGAACTTCTTGCCGACGCCCGGCACGTCAGTCTCGTAGACGGTCATACAGATGCAACTCGCGGCACGAAAATAAACATCCGGTCCCCGGTCACTCGACCGAGAGAACCTCGACCTCGAAGGTGAGCGTCTCGCCGGCCAGGTCGTGGTTGAAGTCGACGCGGACGACCTCGTCGTCGGTATGCGAGACGGTCCCCGGGAGCCCCTGTTCGGTCTGAATCTGCATGCCGACCTCGGGCTCGTGGCCCTCGACCATCGCCGCGAACTCGTCGGCGTCGTAGTCGATGACGCGGTCGTCGCTGCGCTCGCCGTAGGCCGCTTCGGGCGGGATTGTCACCGTGTCGGTGTCGCCTTCGTCCATCCCTTCGAGGGCCTCGTCGAGCCCATCGATGACCTTCCCAGCCCCGACCTCGAACGTGAGCGGGCTGAACTCGCGGCGCGTCTCCAGGCCGGCCTCCTCGGCGACCGCCTCGCGTGAGGTGTCGAAGACGGTGTCGTCGTCGTGACGGCCGACGTACTCGATGGTGACGGTGTCACCTGCTGTGATTGGCATACGGACGGGACATCGGGACGAGGGATAAGCCGTCTGGTCGCGAAGCGAGTCACGGACCGAACAGCCGACGGCCGTGCCGGTAGCACAGCGCCAGGGAGAGCCCCCAGAGGAGGTGCCCGACGAACGCGAGTGCCGTCAGGTTCGGCAGCCCGGCGTCGATGCCGACCAGTCGGAGCCACACCGGCATGACTACGCCGGAGGCGACCAGCCACAGCGCCGTCGCCCACGCGAGGCTGACGCCGTAGTACCGGACGTACTCGCCGTGCCGTCGGGGAGTGACCGCGACGAGGGCGGCGTAGACGAGACCGAAGACGACGCTGTGGAACTGGTGGGTAATCCACGCGACCCAGGCGTCGGTCGCGCCGTAGAGCGCGCCGATAATCGGGATGCCACCACCGAGGACGTAGAACGGAATCGCCATCATCGCGCCGGCGAGCAGCGACGCGCCGACTGCGATGGCGGTCTCGGTCCAGGAGATGCCGTAGGTGGTGTCCGTCGAGTCGGTGGCCGACGTGTCGGTGTCGGCCCGCGGGAGGGCAAGCGAGATGGTCGTGCCGTCGTCGGTGACCGTCGCGTCGACGTCGGCCCCGTAGCTATCAGCGAGCAGGCGGACGAAGTTCAGCCCGAACCCGGTCGACCGGTCGCTGTAGTCGGCGATCTCGCCCCGCTCGATGAGGGCCTGCTGCGTCGGCGGGAGTCCGGGCCCGTCGTCGGTGACGTCGAGCGTCACCCGGTCGGCGTCGGTCGAGAGGGTGACCTCGACGACCGGCGTATCGCTGTGGCTGTAGGCGACGGCGTTCTCGACCAGGTCGGCGACGACGTGTTCGAGCAGTGGATTGGCCCAGACGGTCACGTCGGCCGCCGAGTCGGTCTCGACGACGTACCGTGCGTCGGGGAACTGCCGCCGGACGGACTCGACCGCCTGCTCGACACAGGGCACGACGGCGACGGCTTCGAGCCCGTCGCCCGACCGACTGCCCCGCGTGATGTGTTTGACGTTCTCGACGGTCGTTCGCACGTCGCCCGACCGCCGGTCGATGGCGTCGAGCGTCGCGTCCGTGAGCTCGCCCTCGTTGCCCCGCGCGACCTCGACGCGGCCTCGGATGACGGTCAGGGCGTTGAGGACTTCGTCCCTGAGGAGGCGGTTGACCATCACCGACCGATTGGCCTCCTGTCTGAGTTCGTACCGCTGGCGCTCGGTGTTGGCGGCGTAGACGCCCGTCAGCGCGCCGCCGACGCTCCCGCCGATGAGGAAGTTCGAGAGGTACGCCTGCGACCGGGCGGACATGAACCCGCCGGGGCCCGTGCTGCCAAGCAGGGTCAGGACGACGAGGAGGAACATCGCCGTCGTCCCGGCGAGACACCAGAGTGTGACCGTCCGAACGAACGAGCGCTCGAACTCCCCGACGACGAGGGCGACGCCGAACGCCGCGAGCGCCAACCCCAGGACGAGCGGGACGATACCGGCGATGACGAACGAGGTGGGGTCGTCGTAGGCCGCGAGCGTGACGGTAAAGCGCGTGAGGAAGAAGCCGAGTCCCGCGACGACGAGGCCACTGAGCGCGAACCTGTCGCGGACCAACGATTCAGTCGTCATAGCTACGTTCCAGTCTCCGGTAACCCGATAGCGTCGATATTGTTACCATCTACCGTAGACTTACTAGTGCTTTTCGGGAGTTAGCTCCACTCGTCCGAGACAGCCCGAGTCACGAGGGCAGAACGGAGTCGAGAACCCACACCCCGGCGTCAGCGCTCGGACCGGGGTGCCGGGACGCCGTCGTCGTCTCCGCCGCCGTCGAGGTCGAACTCCTCGCGCAGCTCGCGGATGCGGTCGCGGATGTCGGCAGCGAGTTCGAACTCCAGGTTGTTGGCGGCCTCCTGCATCCGCTCTTCGAGGTCGGCGACCATGACGGCCGCCTCGTCGGCATCGCTGGCCCCGTCGCTGGAGACGCCGCTGGTGTCGGTCTTGCTCCCCGGCAGGTTCGTCTCGCCGATGGCCTTCTCGATGGTCGTCGGTTCGTGGCCGTGTTCCTCGTTGAACTGCTGCTGGATGCGCCGCCGGCGCTGGGTCTCCTCGATGGCGGCGTTCATCGCGTCGCTTCGCTCGTCGGCGTAGAGGACGACCTCGCCGTTGACGTTCCGGGCCGCCCGACCCATCGTCTGGACGAGCGTCGTCTCCGACCGGAGGAACCCCTGCTGGTCGGCGTCGAGGATGGCCACGAGCGACACCTCGGGGATGTCCAGGCCCTCGCGCAAGAGGTTGATGCCCACCAGCACGTCGATATCGCCCAGGCGGAGCGAGCGGATGAGCTCGTGGCGCTCCAGCGTGTCGGTCTCGTCGTGCATGTAGGCGACGTCGACGCCTGCCTCCTCGATGAACTCCGTGAGGTCCTCGGCCATCCGCTTGGTGAGCGTCGTCACAAGCACGCGCTCGTCGCGCTCGATGCGGTCGTCGATGCGGGCAAGCAGGTCGTCGACCTGGCCCGTCGCCGACGCCACCTCGACGGCGGGGTCCACGAGGTAGGTCGGCCGGACGATCTGCTCGACGATCTGCCCGCTCTCCTCGCGCTCGTAGTCGCCCGGCGTCGCCGAGACGTACAGCGTCCGGTCCGTCTTCTCCTCGAACTCCTCGAAGGTGAGTGGCCGGTTGTCGAATGCCGTCGGAAGGCGGAAGCCGTTCTCGACGAGACTCTCCTTGCGGGACTTGTCACCCGCGAACTGCCCGCGGATCTGGGGCAGGGTCTGGTGGGACTCGTCGACGACGGTCAGGAAGTCGTCGGGGAAGTAATCGAGCAGGGTGTAGGGTGCCTCGCCGGTCTCGCGGTCCGAGAGGTGGACCGAGTAGTTCTCGATGCCCGAGCAGTAGCCCGTCTCCTGCATCATCTCGATGTCGAAGCGGGTGCGCTCCTCGATGCGCTGGGCGGCCACGGCGTTCCCCTGGCGCTCGAAGTAGCGGATGCGCTGCTCTAAGAGTTCCTCGATCTCCCCGATAGCGCGTTCGAGGCGCTGTTCTGGGATGGAGTAGTGTTCCGCCGGGTGGACCAGCGCCGCGGGTTCCTCGCGGACGACCTTCCCTTCCAGGGGGTCGACCTTCAGCATCCGGTCGATCTCGTCGCCCCAGAACTCCACGCGCAGCGCGTAGCGGCCGTACATCGGGTAGATTTCGAGCGTGTCACCGCGCACGCGGAAGGTGCCCTGGGTGAAGTCGACGTCGTTGCGCTCGTAGTTCAGGTCGACCAGGTGGCCAAGCAACTCGTCGCGGTCGATCTCCTGGCCGACCTCCAGCGACAGCGACATGTCGACGTAGTTGCGCGGGTCACCCAGACCGTAGATAGCCGAGACGGAGGCGACCACGATGACGTCGTCGCGGGTCAACAGCGAGCGGGTCGCGGAGTGGCGCAGGCGGTCGATCTCGTCGTTGATGGAGGCGTCCTTGTCGATGAAGGTGTCTGTCTGCTCGACGTAGGCCTCGGGCTGGTAGTAGTCGTAATAGGAGACGAAGTACTCGACGGCGTTGTCCGGGAAGAGGTTGCGGAACTCCTCGTACAGTTGCGCGGCGAGCGTCTTGTTGTGAGCGATGACGAGCGTCGGCGCCTGCAGCTCCTCGACGACCCACGAGACGGTGTTGGTCTTGCCCGACCCCGTCACGCCCAGCAGGGTCTGCTTGTCCATCCCGTCGCGATAGCCCGCGGCGAGTTGCTCGATGGCCTCGGGCTGGTCGCCAGCGGGCTCGAACGGTGCGTCGACCCGGAACTCGGTGTCCGCGTCCGGGCGGTCGATGGAGAGTGGGCCACCGGCGTCGGTCATTACCAGAGGGTAGGGCTGGAACGTCTTGAGCAGTACGCTCTCCCGGTCGGGTCAGCAGACCGGCTTGGGGTTGACGCCCAGGTTCTCGAGCGTCGAGAAGAACTCGTCGTAGGCCGCCTCGATGACCGCATTCGCACTCTCCTGAGCGCGCTCCCAGTCCGCGTCGTCCGCACAGACGATATCGAGCAGGTCGGTGACCTCCTCGCGCAGGTCGAGGACGTCGCTCCCGGCGCTGCGGAACGTGCTCGCGGTCTGTGGGTCGGCCTGCCCGGTGAAGAAGCCGGTCAGCTGTTCTTTGACCTTCTTGTCGACGAGCGTCCAGCCCAGCAAGCCGCCCAAGCGCGCGGCGGTGCCGTCGATGTCGTCGAGCGGGTCGTGCATCGCCGGCGTCCAGTCGGCGGGGTCGGCGTCGAGCGCGTCGAGCCGGGCGCTGGCGTCGTCTGCCGCGTCAGCGAACAGTGCTGCCGCCTCCGCGTGGTTCTCGTCGTCGGCCCAGGCCGCGAACGTCTCGCTGGCGGCGGCCTCGCGGGCGGCGGCCGTCGCGTAGACGGTCTCCTCGTCCATCTCGCCGCGCGTGTCGGCGTAGAGCAGCTTCGAGGAACCGATACGCGAGAGTTCGGTCTGCTGGTCGTCGGTGACGTCGTCGATGAGGGCCGCTGCATCCATACGTGCCACTGCGGGCGGGCCGTGCTTGTAACCATCGTTGGCGTGTCCGAGACCTCCGTGAAAACACGCGGCGTGGGCACTCGAACGCGTCGTGGCTGAGGGGAGTAAGCCCCCTTCTGTTCGGGCCGGCATTCGGCTCAGCGGCCACGTCCGAGCGCTCGCGCGCGGTGTCGAACTACCTGTCGACGCAGCCTTGCACCGGAGAGGATTCGCCGTTCCATCGGTCCGTCGCGAGCGTGGGGCGTCGAAGACGGCCCACGGGTAGCCCTCGGTGGGTTAACTCCCTCTTCCTTCGGCAGCGTGGGGCGTCGAAGACGGCCCACGAAAGCGTGGGGCGCGTCAACGGTCCACGGCGGCCTCGGTCGGGGTTCGCGCACCTCATCGGTCTCGCGACGACGTGTCGTTGCTGTTCCATCGCCGACGGTCTCCCGCCCCGGGCTTGCGCCCGGTCACCTGTTCGACGGGTGGGGGGACTTTCCTCATGCCTCGCGGCACGGGAGCCGGCCTCCCTCTGCCACCTGAGCGTAGACGATTGGCGCCGATAAGGCTTGCCACCCACCTTTTTCCACGGGGGCTCGCGCTCGCCGCCGGCGACCGCTCAACCCCCGCGCAAAAATCTGGACCAAAAAAGCCGGTGCTCGCTGCGCTCGCGACCGGGGAACCGGCGGCTTCGCCGCCGGATGCTTGCGTTGGCCTGCCTGTCCCCGGCGCCGGCGACGAGACGCCGGCGCGGCCACGCCTGCCTCGCGGTCAGTCACTCGTCTCGACGGTGACCCGGAAGAGCGCGTCCGCGGGCGTCAGTTGCAGGTCGCTGCGGACGTAGTACCGGGTCCGGTCGGCGCCGTCGGGGAGCCGGACCGCCGACGGGGCTTCGACGGTGGCGTTCATCGTGACCGGGCCGGCGTCGTCGGCCTTCGTCACAGCCCGGTGGACCGGCGAGGCGAACTCGAAGTCGTCGTGCCGGTGGACCGTCGCGTCCGCCGGGACGCTGTCGACGGGGGCGGCGGTCACGGTGACCGACACCGGCTGGTCTGACGGGGCGGCTCCGCCGGTGGTAAAGAGGAACCCCGTGACCACGAGGAGGGCACCCAGGAGGACGGCAATCAGCGGGCGGAGCGCCCTGGCGTCGGCGTTCGGGGAGGGCACGTGACGCATAGCTGGCGGTCGGAACGGGTCGTGGGAGTGTCTTGTGGTGGCTAGAGGGGACAGTCGCGTCCCGGCCCCGTCACTCGACGGACTCGACCACGGAGACCCGCCGGTCAGCGTCGACGGTCACCCGGTAGCCGGCGTAGTTGAACGTCACCTGACCGTTCGTGCGGTCGCCCGCGAAGATAGCGTCGAGCGCATCCGGGTCGACAACATCGTTCAGACCGGGAAGCGCCGTCGGAGTCGTCCCCGCCACCTCGGCGACCGCGTCGACGACCGCACGGCTCGTCTCGCTGACCGCTCTGTGTTGCGTCTGTGCTCGCGATTCTCCCGCCTCGGTCCCCACCTGTGAAGACATGACAGGTGTTGCTTATGTTCAATCAGGTATAAATTCGCGTCAGACGCCAGTCAGACGCCCGGGTCGTCACCGCGGTGCCAGTTCGACCGTGATTCCGTCGACGTAGTGGGTCGCCGTGGTCTCCCAGATGACGCTCGTCCCGACGGCCAGCCAGAGCGTGTCCGTCGCCAGTTCCGGGGTGGCCCACTCGAACTCGTAGGTGCGCCAGCCCTCGGCGAGCCACAGCGATTCGCGCAGGCCGCCGAAGGGCGTCTCGCCCTGGCCGGTGGTGTTCTGCTGTGGTTGCGGGAAGTCCTGCTCCGTCTCGGGCGGCTCCGGACCGAGCCGAACGACGGCGTCCCGGATGGAGTTGAACGACTCCGATTCGCTCCAGAACTCGGCGGTCACGGTAGCGGTGTAGGCCTGCCTCTGCTCGGCCGACATCGGGTGGACCGCCCAGCAGGTGCCGTCGTCGTGGTCCCCCTCGTTGACGATGCGGAGGCTCTGCTCGCCCTCGGCGGCCTGCTCGTCCGAGACGTCGATGGTCCACTCGAAGTCGGCGAGGTCGACCTCCGGACCGATGGCCGCCGCCGTCTCCCACTCACCGAGGCCGTCTTCGAAGCCCTCGGTGAAGGCAGGGCCCTCGGACTCGCCGAGACAGCCGGCAGTCCCGACCGCCGCGAGCGCGAGGCCCGTCCGGAGGAAGGGTCGTCTGTGCATACAGACCAATCGCTCGGCTGATACTTAAGTGCTGGACGCCCCCAGCGGGACGGGGAAGCCGTCGCCGACCAGGCGTCAGTCGTCGGAGGGGAGCGGCTCGCCCTTGCCGTTCGTCGGCGCGGGCGAGGCGTCCATCGAATCGTCCTCGGCGTAGGGGTACCACGTCATCTTCGTGTTGTGCATGAACGGGTCCTCGTAGTCGGTCTCCTCGGGCTCGACGAGGTCGGCGAGCGTCTCCTCGTCGCGGGCCTCGACGAAGTCGCGGAAGGTCTCGTCGTCTGCCCGATGCGATTTGAAGTTCTCGACGAGGTTCTTGATGGCACCGGGCACCTCGTCGGCGGGGACGCGCAGCTCGACCCAGTCCGCGAAGCGCGGGTCGTCGCCCAGGCCGCCGCCCAGGCCGATGTCCAGCGCCTCGACCGGTTCGCCGTCCTTGCGGGTCTTCATGCCTCGCAGGGAGACGTCGGCGATCTGTGGCTGGGCGCAGGAGGCCGTACAGCCCGAGAGGTGGATGTGGAACTCGTCGTGGTCCGCGGGGAGCGTGACGTTGTCCTTGAGCCAGCGGGCGTAGCGGACCTGGCGGTTCTTCGTCTCCACGATGGAGAGCGAGCAGAACTCCGAGCCCGTGCAGGCGATGGAGCCACGCATGAACGGCGAGGGGTCGGGCGAGTAGTCCTCGAGCAGGTCCGCGGCGAGGAAGTCGTCGAGGTTCTCCTCGGGGATGTCCGTGACGACGACGTTCTGGCGCTGCGTCAGGCGTACCTCGCCGGAGCCATACTCGTCGGCGAGGTCGGCCAGTGCCAGCGTGTCGTCGGCACCCATCCGACCGACGAGGACGTTCAGGCCGACGTAGTAGTTGCCGTCGGGCTGTTCGGTGACGCCGACGTGGTCGTTGTGGCCGGCCTGCGTGCCGGTGTTGTAGGTGTACTGGTCGCGCATGTCCTCGCCCGCGGTGGGCAGTTCGAAGTCGACGAACTCGGCCTGGAGGACCTCGCGCATCTTCTCGGTGCCCCACTCGTCGACGAGGAACTTGATGCGGGCGTTGAAGCGGTCCTCGCGGTCGCCGTATTCGCGGAAGAGCGCGGACATGCCGTGGGCGACGTCGGCGGCCTGTTCCGGCGGGACCCAGACGTCCAGCGAGCGCGCGAGTCGCGGCTCCTTCCGGGAGAGCCCGCCGCCGACGCGGACGTTGAACCCGAGTTCGCCGTCCTTTTCCGCAGGCTCGAAGGCGAGGTCGTTGATGTCGCCCTGGCCACAGCCCTCGTCACAGCCGGTGACGGCGACTTTCCACTTCCGGGGGAGGTTCGCGTAGTCGTCGTTGCCCTTGAACGTCTCGTGGAGGTCCTCGGCGACCGGCCAGGCGTCGATGTGCTCGTGCTTGTCCTTGCCGGCCACGGGACAGCCGACAATGTTGCGCCAGGAGTCGCCACAGGCCTGCTGGGTCGTCAGCCCGACGGACTCCAGTTTGTCGAAGATCTCGGGGATGTCCTCGAGTTTGATCCAGTGCAGTTGGATGGACTGGCGCGTCGTCCAGTCACAGTAGGCGTCGCCGAACTCGGGGTTCTCGGCGGGGCCGGTCGCGTACTCCTTTGCGACCTCGCCGATGACCTCCAGCTGTCCCGGCTCGATGACGCCGTTCGGCGTCCCGATGCGCATCATGAAGTACGACTCCTGGCCGGAGCGCTGGTGGTACAGGCCCCACCACTTGAAGCGCTCGAACCAGGCGTCGTGTTCGTCCTCGGGGATGGCGTCCCACCCCTGCTCCGCGAACTCGAAGAGGTGCTCGCGGATTTCGTTACCGTAGACTTCGTCCTTCCAGTTCTCTACCTTGGTCGGCATGGATTGTCGTACGCGAACCTCTAGAGAGCCACCGTTATACCACAATGCTTGCCGTCAACCGTCTCCTCCACTCCCGGGAAACGGAGAAAGTTGCCTACTCGTCGGAGCGGGCGAGTCGGGTGCGTTTCGCCGGAAAATGGACGCTGTCGTGGACGACGCCGAAGAACTCGCCCGACTCCGGGTCTACGACGCGACCGACGGTCAGCCAGTCCGTGACCCCGCTGGCCCCACAGGCGATACACTGCCCGGCGATACGCGCCTGGATGTCCGGGTGGTCGACGCTGACTTCGACGAACCCCTCGGCGAGGAAATCGGTCGGTTCACACCCGCAGAAGTCGCTTCGTGCCAGCAGCCACAGGTCCGAGACGTTCACCTCGCGGGAGTCGTTCACGGATATCCAGGCCCCGTCGTCAAGCTGATGAACGTCGGTCGGCATTACAGCCCGGTAGAATCCCGGCGTACCTTAGCCCGTCGCCGAGTGCAAGTTTCACCGGCGTCCGGGACGCTCCCGCCACGTTTGGCGGTGTCTATCAGAGACCCGCGCGACGGAGCACCGGTGAGACCGTGCACGAGATAACGGCGGCTGTTGCCCCTACGTCGCAGTGCTGGTAGTTGTTACAGCTGAGAGCGTCGTTAAGAGGGCAGGGGCGATACGGTTGGATACGACATGACCGGGCCACTCCCGGTCGCCGCAAAGAGACACGATGACCCAAGCACGACAGACCCACGACGAGCGAGACGCCGAAGCAAGCGCAGCCGCCGAACCGACCCCAGCCGACCACCTCGAGGACGTCGAGGACGGCGCTGGCTGTACCGAGATCTGGGAGCACCTGAGCGAGGAACGCGAGCGCTCCGGCGACGACTGACGGGACGCTTTTATGAATCGGTCGCTAATCCACTACTGATGTCAGAGAGGCCCGACGATCACGAGCCGTCGACCGACCGGAAGTCGCCGGTCGGGAAGCCGGTCATCCGTGGCGATCCGGCGCTCACCGGCCAGCGGGCCAAAGAGGCCGTCGAGTTCGACCCGGACGACCCCGAGAGCCTCTCGCTCGCGGCCGAGACGGTCCGCCGGTTCTCCGAGAACACCGCCGGCGCCGACGACAACGTCTACATGCTCCGGGGCGCCGCGGCGTGTGCGGCGCTGGTCCGTGGCGAAGGGTCGTACAAGGACGCCGCCGCCCGTGCCGGTGGCGAGGCCACCGTCTCGTTCATCCGCAAGTGGTCCCGCGTCCACGACCTCCCGCGCTCTATCCGCATCCACGTCGCGAAAGGCGAGATCGCCCCGACGGCGGCCAAGCACATCGCTCGCGTCTCCGGCGAGGCCCGCCTCCTGCTCGCGTGGGCCGCACTCGACCACGACCTCACGGTCCGCCAGATTCGAGCGGTCGCCAGCAGCGTCAACGACGGCGCGTCGGTCGAGGCCGCCCTCGCGGAGGCGGGATACACGCTGGGCGAACTCACCGTTCGCATCGACCGCGACGCCTACTGCAAGCTCCGCCGCCGTGCTGCCCTGGACGCTACCGACCCGAGCACCGTCATCACCGACGCGCTCGAATCGGCGCTCGGCGACGGACCGTAAGGCCTTAGCCGCCACTCCCCCCAGCGAATATCGTGGGCCGGTAGCTCAGTTAGGCAGAGCGTCTGGCTTTTAACCAGACGGTCGGGGGTTCAACTCCCTCCCGGCCCGTGAGTACCCCGCGAGCGACAGCGAGCGGTATCGAACGACGGCAGGACGGAGTTGAACGACGGCACGAGCGAACGGAGTGAGCGACGTGCAGGTGGTTCAACTCCCTCCCGGCCCGCCACCGACAGACCACCTGCCGGCCGAGACCGGTTCATTTACCACCGCGTCCGTGTACAGAGGCGATATGAACATCCTCTCGGACTACGTCACGGACACGCTCGAACCGCTCGGTATCGGTGTCGGGGCCTTCCTGGTCCTGGCCGCGCTGGGGACTATCGCCGGTGCGCCGTGGGCCACGCACGCCGCCATCACCTCCGCAGTGGTCCAGGTGCTCGGGTCGGTACTGATGGCCATCCTCGGGCTCGGACTCATCTACGTCAGCTGGGCCGGCGGCGAGTAAGCACGGGGCGGCGGCACTGGCAACGAACGGAAAGCGAGACGCCAGAAGTGATTCTCTCGGTGCGACCGCCAGTCGTCAGCCGCGGTTGGGGAGGTAGGCCATCCCGATCATCAGCACTGCGGCGATACCGCTCAGAATCGAGACGCCCCAGAGGCCGTTCGTGCGCTCGTGGAAGTAGTCCTGCTCTGCGAGCGTCGTCTGGTACTGCGGGTACTCGTCGCTGCTGACGACCTGGACCGTGCTGTGGTCGGGGAAGTGTGCGAAGAACTGCTGGCCGCTCAGTGTGACGTTCCCACCCTCGCTGAGTTCGCGCGTCCGCTGTTCGGGCGCGGTCCACTCGAGCGTCGCACCGCTGGCCGAAACAGACGTGACGGTGGCGTCGAACGTCCCGCTGTCGGTCGTGACCTCGTAGGTGTCGCCCGTGGAGAACTCGCGGGTCCGTGGCTCCGGGAGCCACTCCTCGACGGGGACCAGCGTGTTGTTCTCGCTGTAGACGACAAAGTCGGTGCCGTTCTGGGTCGCGAGCGAGTTGCGCACCGCCGGGTCCTCGCGGAGCAGCCGGGAGACGTTGAACTGCTCGCGCAGCGTGACGGTCCCGGTCTCGTTGTCGGCCAGCACGAGGTAGCTGTCGTTCTGGTAGGTCGTCGTGGTGTTGTGCTCTAAGGAGGAACTGAACCGTGCCGACTCGTTCGTCCAGGTCAGGTCGGCGACCATCGACCCGCCGCCCCCGTGACCGCCGCCACCGCCCGCCATGTGGATATTCGAAGCAGTGTACGTCGTCCCGTCGACGGTGAACGTACTCTCGTTGGTCAATTCAGCCGTCTCGTCGAGATTCACCTCCGGCCGCTGGCTCTCCGCGACGCCAATGTACGCGTAGGCTGCGACACTGACGACGAGGAAGAACACGAAGTATGCCGCCGCGGCTCGTCGTTGCATATCCGAACGGTCAGTCGGCGCGCGGTTTAATGATTACTTTTCGGCTGGATGGTCGGCAGCGGCCGAGCGACCCGGTGCGAGCCGGCTCGGTTCCGTCTCCGGGTCCGCGTGTGGGCAACACATCAGCGCCCCGACCGAGGGGCTATCGAGTTCGAATTCAGCCACAGAGACGCGGGAGGAACCAGCTTCTGCGGTGTCCGTCTCTCGAGAAAAGCCGATTGCGACCGTCGCGACGCAGATTATTCGCTATCCCAAATATGTTTAAATATTCAAGATAGTAACTGAACACATGGCTACAGTTGCGACGCTCCTCGATGGAGACGAGCGGGGAGTCAGTCCAGTAATCTCCGTGATACTGATGGTCGCCATCACGGTGATTCTGTCGGCAGTGATCGCGTCCTTCGTGCTCGGCCTGGGTCAGGGCGCCGACGAGATTGCGCCACAGATCAGTTTCGACTGTGAGAGTGGCGTTCCCGTCGTGCAGGGAGGCGAGACGAACTTCGACGGCGTCGTAATCGATGCGAACGGGAACCAGTACGGCACGCTGAGCCCCGGCACTCCGCTCGCGCCCGGGCGAGTAACGTGGCAGAGTGCCGATGGCAGTCAGTCCGCCACGCTGTTCGAGGGGTGTGTAAGTTCATAATCGGTCCGGCCTCTGCCATCATCGGAGGACCGTGCCGTGTGTCGCATCCCAACGGCGCGCGGCGTCGTCAGAGCGAGTGGGCCCCTCTATCGGGGACGTGTCCGCAGGTGATGCCGTGTCGGAGTGGCGGAAGATACTATCGAGCCCATCGGCCGTGGGGGCAGGCTGTGGTCCCGCAGCACACTTAGCAGTGGCGAGCGTACCGACAGTCGATGGACGAGTCTCCTTCGGCACGGCCCCAGTCACGAATACACACCGCGCCGCGAACGGATATCTCGCAGGACCAGGGTCGGTTCCGGACCCACTTCAACTTCCCCGGCCGGGCCGTCCCCGGGCACGACGACCACGGATACGGCCCACTCGCGACCGTCGTCGAGTCGTTCATGGACCCGGGGACGCTCATCCGGATGCATCAGCACCGGAACGAAGAGATAATCTCGTGGGTCCCCGAGGACGTGATGCGCCACGACGACCGCCAAGGGAACGACCTGGTCACCGACAGCGGCCACCTGCTGGTGATGAACGCCGGCAGCGGGTTCTGGCACGCCGAGGAGACGCTGGCCGACGACCCGCCCCTGCGGATGCTCCAGATATTCGTCCGCCCGCACAGCCTCGATCTCGAGCCCGGCATCCAGCACGAGCCGATTCCCGACCCGGTTCCAAACGAGTGGCGTCACCTGTTCGGGGCGGAGGGCACCGACGCCCCGCTGTCGGTCCGTAACGAGGTCGACTGCTACGACTGCCGGCTCGAGGCCGGCGCCACGACCACGCTCCCCGCCAGGCAGGGCCGAGATACCTACTGTTACGTGTTCGAGGGCGAGGTAGAAATCGGCGGTGAGTCGGTCGGGTACACCGAGAGCGCACTCGTGACTGAGGCGACCGACGTCCCGGTGACCGGCGCCGAGGATTCGACACTCGTCGCCTTCGTCATCGACCCCGACGCGCCGGTCACGCGCCAGGGGACTATCGGTCGCTAACGAGCGAACTGCGTTAGGACGGGGGTTCGGTTTCATCGCGCACGGAGCGAAGGCTCTGCAATCATCCTCAGATGGCGGGTTCTGGCCGGGGTCACAGACCGCCAGCTGGTCCAGTCTGCGCGTACGCGGCACAGGCCCTCGTGAGTCCCGTTCGAAACGGACGCAGCTGGTACCCTGACCGACGCAGGATTGAGACGGTTCGAAAACAAGCCAAGGGCCGGATTTGAACCGGCGATGGGCGGCTCTGCAGGCCGCTGCGTTAGGCCAGACTCTGCCACCTTGGCGCACTCAGGAGTAGTCGAGTCGCTCGCTTAAGGCTAGCGAATTCGACTAGCCTTCGCCCTCCGATTGGCCCGGTTCGCCGACGCCCCCGACGGGGACGGCGTTGAGAATCGACGTCCGCACGTCTTCCACGGAGTCGAACTGTTCGTCCGGGATGCGGTCCAACACGTCGACGAGCGGTTCGTCACCGTCTGCGTACTGGAGTCGGACGTCCGCGAACGCCGTCCGAACGGTCGCCTTCGGGAGCGGGAACGTCTCCGACGCGACCAACGCGTCGAGTTCGTTCAGTTTGACCTCACGAGTCATGCACAGTGTCAGGTCGGGAGCGGCTTGGTTACCCGTCGCTTATCCGGTCCCGGCGCTGCCGCTCACTGCAGCCGCTGTGTACATACGAAAACCCCCACGCGGAGAGCCGGCGATGACTCTCTGCGTGGGGGAAGTAAGGTATGAGTGGTCGGCGGCGAACCGGATTTCCCAGAGGCTCGCGCACTCCAGTACTCGCCGGAACGCTGGTGGGCTTATCTTCCGTGTTCGGGATGGGTACGGGAGGCAACCCCACCGCTATGGCCGCCTTAACGCCGAGTCACGGAGTCGAACCGTGATGGGATACCGCTCTCGGTGGTCTTCTGTCACCGTCTGATACGTGCGATCCAGTTTGCGCCTGGACTCGTTCAGTTCAGTCGACGAGCAATTCGTCGGTGAATGCGAGTCACAGTGCGTATGATTGTGGCTTTGAGTTGTTAGTACTCGTGGGCTCAACACTTCGTTACCTCAGTGCGTACACCCCGAGTCTATCGACCGCGTCTTCTACGCGGACTCTCTGCGGTGTCTCTTTTCCAGGTGGGTTTCGAGCTTAGATGCGTTCAGCTCTTACCCCGTGTCGCGTGGCTACCCGGCACGTGCTCTCTCGAACAACCGGTACACCAGTGGCGACCAATCGTAGTTCCTCTCGTACTATACGATCGTTCCCGTCAGACACCATAACACACCCAGTAGATAGCAGCCGACCTGTCTCACGACGGTCTAAACCCAGCTCACGACCTCCTTTAATAGGCGAACAACCTCACCCTTGCCCGCTTCTGCACGGGCAGGATGGAGGGAACCGACATCGAGGTAGCAAGCCACTCGGTCGATATGTGCTCTTGCGAGTGACGACTCTGTTATCCCTAGGGTAGCTTTTCTGTCATCAATTGCCCGCATCAAGCAGGCTAATTGGTTCGCTAGACCACGCTTTCGCGTCAGCGATCCTCGTTGGGAAGATCACTGTCAAAGCTATCTTTTGCTCTTGCACTCTTCGCCGGGTCTCTGTCCCGGCTGAGATAGCCTTAGGGCGCGCTCGATATCTTTTCGAGCGCGTACCGCCCCAGTCAAACTGCCCGGCTACCGGTGTCCTCCTCCCGGAGTGAGAGTCGCAGTCACCGACGGGTAGTATTTCACTGATGGCTCGGTGGCCCGCTAGCGCGGGTACCTGTGTAATGCCTCCTACCTATGCTGCACATCGGCGACCACGTCTCAGCGACAGCCTGCAGTAAAGCTCCATAGGGTCTTCGCTTCCCCCTGGGTGTCTCCAGACTCCGCACTGGAATGTACAGTTCACCGGGCCCAACGTTGGGACAGTGAAGCTCTGGTTAATCCATTCATGCAAGCCGCTACTGATGCGGCAAGGTACTACGCTACCTTAAGAGGGTCATAGTTACCCCCGCCGTTGACAGGTCCTTCGTCCTCTTGTACGAGGTGTTCAGATACCTGCACTGGGCAGGATTCAGTGACCGTACGAGTCCTTGCGGATTTGCGGTCACCTATGTTGTTACTAGACAGTCCGAGCTTCCGAGTCACTGCGACCTGCTCATTTCCTGAGCAGGCATCCCTTATCGCGAACTTACGGGACTAACTTGCCGAATTCCCTAACGTCGGTTGCTCCCGACAGGCCTTAGCTTTCGCCGCTATGGACACCTGTGTCGGTTCTCGGTACGGACATCATACTCGTCTTTTCACGGGCCCCAGGTTGAACCACGTTTCCCTGTCTCGCCGTTCGTCCGCTTCGTGCCGTTATGGCTTCCACGGAGTTTGACGATTCGACCGGGCGAAGGCCCGGCGTGGTCGACCCCAGGGCGTCAACTTTCACTGTATGATGGCACGGGAATATTAACCCGTTTCCCATTTCGTCATCGTCGAGTTGCGGGATGACTTAGGACCGGCTAACCCCCAGCTGATCAGCAGTGCTGAGGAACCCTTATCCATTAGGCCGTCGGGGTTCTCACCCGACTATCGCTGCTACTATGGCCAGGATTTTCGTCACTCATCGGTCCACAGGAGCTCTCGCCCCTGCTTCCATCCAATGAGAGCGCCAATCTACTCGATTACCCTGTAACGGGTACGGAAAGGTCTCGGTGGTGGATTTGAGTCCCGATCATTTTGGGCGCCTCAAACCTCGGCCGGTAAGCTGTTACGCTTTTCTTAGAGGGTAGCTGCTTCTAGCTCACCTCCCGGCTGTCTAGGCTCGAGACCACCTTCAGAGGATTACACTTAATCCACACTTGGGGACCTTAACCTTTCTCTGGGTTGTTCCCCTCACGGTGCACAGGCTTACCCCGCACACCGGAATCCCCGCGTCAAACGGCGTTCGTAGGTTTGGAGTTTGACAGGTGTGCCGACTCCTCTCGGAGGCGGTCACACCAATCGGTCGCTCTACCCCACGAACTACCTCGGCGGAGGTCATGCTTCGACATGTTTCGATTGGAACCAGCTGTTGCCGGACTCGATGGGCCTTTCACCCCTACACATAGATCACGAGAGGGTATTGTAGGACACCAACTCTAACAGGCCTCCACGTGCCTTTCGGCACGCTTCACCTTGTCCATGCGTAGATCGTCCGGATTCGGGTCGTGTCCACGTGGCTCCCCGCCCTTGAAGACGGCGGCCCTCGGGCAAAGCCCTGCGGCCATGTCGGTTTCCCTATGCCTCCCCCGATGCTCGGGTTAGACTTGCCATGTAGACACACTCCCTGGCTCGTTTTTCAAAACGTACGATAGAACATCGGCTTCCCGTGAGTCTTACTGGACGCTCGCGCGTCGGTCATTCGTCAGGGGACCTTGTATGCCCTATCGCTCCATCGCCAACTGAGTTCAAGCTCTATTTCACCTCCCTTCTGAGGGTACTTTGCAGCGTTCGTTCACACTACTTGTGCACTATCGGTCTCGAGGAGTGTTTAGCCTTTGCAGTCGATGCCTGCAACATTCGCGAGGGATATCCAACCCCCGCTACTCTGGAACTACCGCACACTGTACTGATCTCGATTACGGGGTTGTCACCCTGTATCACGCTCTGTTCCAAGAGACTTCGTCGAGATGGTCGAGTGATGAGAGGTAGCCCTGACACCACATGTCCCGTGAGGGATTCGGTTTGGGCTGTATCGCGTTCACTCGCGGTTACTAACGATATCGCATTGCGCTTTCTTTTCCTTCCGATACTAAGATGTTTCAGTTCTCGGGGTTCCTCATTGCGCGAGGCAATTGCTGAGGAGATTCTCATTCGGAAATCCAAGGTTCTTCGCCTCCGTGCGGCTCCCCTTGGCTTATCGCAGCTTGGCACGTCCTTCATCAGCTCTCGAGCCGAGCTATCCACCAGCTGGCATAGTAGCCAACGTCGTTGTGACTCGCTAAACTGCACTGAACGAGTCCAGTGGACGCCTGGATCGCACGTACACACGGTTTCATACTCGCCCCCAAGGTGGGAGAGGTGGGCGAGTCGACCCTTCCCAATCGCGGTTTCACCCGGATTGGTGCATCAGTCGTCGTACCATGTCCGAACGCCGTCCCACACTTAAGGGGCGCGGTTCCGGGCTGGCACGTCGTATGGACCCACTGGGATTCGAACCCAGGGCCTCCGCCTTGCAAAGGCGGCGCTCTCCCGCTGAGCTATGGGCCCGGCAGATCCGCATTCGTTAGCCCTGATAGTTCTTAGGTGCTCGGTCGGCGACAGTCCTCGAATACCCATAGGTGGGTTGGGGCAGAGCCCCAATCCCGATCAGTAGGAGGTGATCCAGCCACAGATTCCTCTACGGCTACCTTGTTACGACTTAAGCCCCCTTGCGGAGCCCAGATTCGACCATCGCATGATGGCCTCATCCGGACCCCACTCGGGTGCTTTGACGGGCGGTGTGTGCAAGGAGCAGGGACGTATTCACCGCGCGCTTCTGACACGCGATTACTACCGAATCCAGCTTCATGCGGGCGAGTTTCAGCCCGCAATCCGAACTACGACTGCGTTTGGAGATTAGCTTCGCCTCTCGGCGTCGCATCCCACTGTCACAGCCATTGTAGCCCGCGTGTTGCCCGGCACATTCGGGGCATACTGACCTACCGTTGCCCGTTCCTTCCTCCGCTTTAACAGCGGCAGTCCTCCTAGTGTACCCAACTACCTCAAGGGTATTGCTGGCAACTAGAAGTGCGGGTCTCGCTCGTTGCCTGACTTAACAGGACGCCTCACGGTACGAGCTGACGGCGGCCATGCACCTCCTCTCAGTAGCGTCGAGTAAAGTCGTCAACCTGACTGTCATCACTACTGTCGGTGCCGGTGAGATGTCCGGCGTTGAGTCCAATTAAACCGCAGGCTCCTCCGGTTGTGGTGCTCCCCCGCCAATTCCTTTAAGTTTCATCCTTGCAGACGTACTTCCCAGGCGGCTCGCTTCTCGGCTTCCCTAGGGCGCAGCGCAGGCTCGTAGCCTGCGGCACACCGAGCGAGCATCGTTTACAGCTAGGACTACCCGGGTATCTAATCCGGTTCGAGACCCTAGCTTTCGTCCCTCACCGTCGGGTCCGTCTTCCTGAGGTGCTTTCGCCATTGGTGGTCCGTCCAGGATTACAGGATTTCACTCCTACCCCGGACGTACCCCTCAGGTCTTCCGGCCCCAAGCCAGACAGTTTCCGCTGGACGCCGACGTGTTGAGCACGTCGATTTCCCAACGGACTTGTCTGGCCGGCTACGGACGCTTTAGGCCCAATAATATCGGTCATCACTCGTGCTGCCGGTATTACCGCGGCGGCTGGCACCGGTCTTGCCCAGCACTTGTTCCTGTACCTCCCTACGGTACAGAAAAGCGAGGACTATATGCCCTCGCACTTGGAGTCCCCTTATCGCACTGTCGTGCAGTGTAAAGGTTTCGCGCCTGCTGCGCCCCGTAGGGCCCGGTATCTTGTCTCAGATACCGTCTCCAGGCTCTTGCTCTCACAACCTGTACCGATTATTGGCATGGTGGGCCGTTACCCCACCATCTACCTAATCGGCCGCAGCCACATCCTATGGCGCCAGGGCGTTTCCAGCTCTCGGCACTCCAGCGTGAGAGCTGTATCAGGGATTAGCCTCAGTTTCCCGAGGTTGTCCCTGTCCATAGGGTAGTTTGGCCACGTGTTACTGAGCTATACGCCGCGGGTCTAACCCGCGCGACTAGCATGGCTAAATCGGACTCCAATAGCAATGACCTCCGGCAGGATCAACCGGAATGGGTCCCGGCACAAGGCCGGGGGGTTAGGCGGGTCACACCCCACATGGGGGTGTGGTCGCTATCGAAGGGTGTTCGAGGACACTCGCCGACCGAGTGTCACCGAACTATCAGGGCTAACATCAGATCCCATCTTGACGGCGGACCGCAGGGGTGGAATCCTCATGTACTCCGGACCTGTTTGTTACCTCGAAGCCATCTTAAAGGCTTCGAGTCGCGTCGACGAGCCGACCTCGCCGCGGTCCGATTGTGGACGAGTTTCGATGGCCCCGTCCAGGCCTCGTTCGCGTTCATTCCGAGTGCCCTGTTACACTTAAGGGCATCGGAACGGGTTCGCGTCGAAACCGCCCGACGTGAACCACCTTCGCGTTTGCACCCGAACGCCCTGTTACACTTAAGGGCAACGGATGTCGTCCGGCCTGGCGGGGGGCGTCGCCCCGCGCCACGTTCGCATTTGATTCCGATGGCAGTGCCACACTTAACCCCGTCGAACCGAACCGCCCTCGGCACGCGATTACACGGGGGAGAGAGTCTCACACTGGCACTGCTGGACTGCTCCATCGATGCCCCTCGATAAGCTGCGGCTGGTACCCCTGGACGCCCGCGCCGCTCACGGGGCCCCTGAGCTGTCACGGTCGACCGGGCCGCAGAACTGCCGAGGACGATAACAATAGGACGTTTCGCGTCGCGCGTGCGTGAGAGGGCAGACTGAGAGACTGAGCGCGGAGCGTTGCTGAACACGGCGAGAGTCACAACGACTCACTGCCAGGACGGCACAGCCGCTCACGGGGACGGGTCGACAGAAGTGGCGGTCGGGTCGGCGTGTCTAGATGTCGTCGAGGTGTTCGACCCCCTGTTTCGAGACGTTGCCCTTGGTGATGTCACCGGGCATCCAGTCGGGCTTGTCGGCGGGAGCCTCCTCGACCCAGGCCCACGCCTCGTAGATGTGGACCTTGTGTGTCCCCTTCTCTCTGAGTCTGATCTCCTGGCGCTCGGCCTCTGCCTCGCTGCCGGCTGGGTCGAGTCGACGGGCCGCCTTCAAGGCAGCCTGTCGGGGTGTCCCCCCGGAGAAGACGCTCGATTCGGTTCCATCCTCACGGAGCGCAAAGTTGCGCTTATCACTGTCACGTGCCATGGTTTTCACCGCTCCATGTCAACTCAGCACATGACCGACCATAAATATACCCCCGGATTCGCCGGACTTGCTGCGGTACTGTTATATATTAGAAGCCGACAGGAACGATTCCGACGGCGACGTGGCTCGTCCCGTCGTGGAGGCAAGGACAACGAAGCAAGCGGGCGCATCCGACGTCGAGCGACGGCGGGACGACAGGCACGGTAGACTTAAGTGTATCCTGCGGCGAAGCACCGAGTAGGATAGCTCGATGGTGCGAAAAAAGAAGCTCAGCCCGAGTGGCGCCAAAGACGAAGACGGCGAGTACCACAACGTACACATCAACATCCACGAAGACGAACTCGCAGTCGCCGGCATGGAGATCGGCGACGAAGTGTTCGTCCGGGTGCGTGACAACAAGATCATCATACAGAAAGCCGACCCCGACGAGGTCGAGCACGACTTCTAAAGCGGTGTTCTAGTTCCGAATGACCTGACGACGATTCCCCCATGAGACCCTACGATATCGCCAGACCGCTGCTCTTCTCGCTACCGGCGGAGACGGCCAACAGCGGCGTCCACAGCCTGCTCGAGGCCGTCGACGGGACGCCGCTGGCCGACGTGCTGGCGAGTCGCTACACGGTGACCGACGACCGCCTCACGGTCGATGCCTTCGGCCAGTCGTTCGACAATCCCGTCGGCGTCGCCGCCGGGTTCGACAAGAACGCGACCATCCCGGCGGTGCTCGCCTCGCTCGGCTTTGGCTTCGCCGAGGTCGGCGGCGTGACCGCGGTGCCCCAGTCGGGCAACGCCCGTCCGCGGATGTTCCGCCTGCGCGAGGACGAGGCCATCATCAACCGGATGGGGCTGAACAACGACGGCGCGGACGTCGTCGGCGAGCGCCTCGCGAACACCGACGCCCCGTTCCCCGTCGGCGTCAACATCGCCAAGAGCGAACACGTCGGCACCGACGAGGCCCCCGAGGACTACCGCTACACGTACGAGCAGGTCGCCGAGGGCGGCGACTTCTTCGTCGTCAACGTCTCCTGTCCCAACTCCCAGGGCTTCGAGGAACTCCAGAACCGCGACGCGATGGCGGCCATCTTCAGCGAACTGCAGGACGCCGGCGCGGCCCCGCTGCTGGTGAAGCTCTCGCCGGACCTTCCGGAGCCGGCCGCCGAGGACGCGCTCGACATCGTGCGGGAACTCGACCTCGACGGCGTCGTCGCGACCAACACCACGATGGATCGCCCGGCCAGCCTCCGCTCGCCGAACCGAGTCGAGCAGGGTGGCCTCTCCGGGAAACCCATCGAAGGGCAGGCGACCAGCATGGTCCGCTTCGTCGCCGAGCGCGTCGACGTCCCGGTCGTCGGCGTCGGTGGCATCTCGACGGCCGAGGGCGCCTACCGGAAGATTCGCGCCGGCGCGTCGCTCGTCCAGCTGTACACCGGGCTCGTCTATCGCGGCCCCAGCATCGCCCGGGAGATCAACGAGGGGCTGCTGGACCTGCTCGAAGAGGACGGGTTCGACTCCATCGAAGCCGCCGTCGGCGCGGACCTGTAACGCAGCCAACGTTGAAGTTGCCGGTCGATGAACCGCCTTCATGGCCGACGCGCCCCGACAGGTACACATCGCATCGTGGGACGACCGGTTTCTCGCCTGGATAATCGACGTCATCCTGGTCGGGGCCGTCCTCGCTGGACTCGGTGAAGCCGCCGGCGTCTTCGCACTCCTGACGGGCAGCCTCTCGCTGTCGACGCCGTTCGCCGGACTGAACGGTCTGGCACTCTTCGTCTACTGGACAGCGCTCGAAGGCTCCCAGGGCCAATCGGCCGGCAAGATGGTCATGAACATCGCCGTGACCGACGAGCGCGGCGACCCGATAGACTACACGACGGCGGCAATCGAGAGCTTCGGGAAGGCATTCTTGCTCCCGCTGGACATACTCATCGGCTGGCTCGCCTACGAAGCGGAGGGACTCCGGCTGTTCAACAAGCTCTCCTCGACCATCGTCGTCGAGACGGACGCGGACGACGACAGTCAGCCCGAGGACGTCGAGTACGTGTACCCGAGCGAGCGGTAGTCGGAAACGGTCGTACAGACCCCCAGGGCCCCACCTACGACAGCGCGGCCAGCCGGAACTCGAACGCGGCGACCGGCAGTTCCAGGTCGTGTTCCACGAGCACGCGCGGGTGAATCTCGCCGACGACACCCACGGACTCGCCGTCGAGGACGACCTCGGCGGCACGCCCGTCGATGAACGACGGGTGGGTGGTCGGCGGGGTCGCCAGGTCCTTGTCGAAGGCTTCGGCGAGCGCCTGCAGCCGGGCCTTCGCGTCCTCGTAGGAGGCGTCGGTCCGCGCGAGTACCCCCGCAACGGTCCGGTGTTCTTCGGTCCCCGTGTTCTCCGAGTCGTCGAGCCCCGCTGCGAGCCCGATTTCGGCCAGGTCCTGTGGGTAGCGCCGGTGGGTGTTGTTCTCCAGGACCATCATGAGCGAGGGGAGCGCCCACGTCCGGAGGATGGTGTAGTCCTCGCTGTAGGGCTCCTGGATGGTGACGGGGGCGGCGGCGCCGACGATATCGGCGGCGTTGTCGGCCGTCTCAGGGACCGACAGCCCCATCCGCTCGAAGTTCTCCACCTCGTTGGTCATGTGGAAGTTCAGCAGGTCCTCGAAGCCCAGGCCCACGAGCGAGTCGCGGGCGGCGTCCTCCAGGCGCGAGCGCTCGTGGCGGCCGCCGACCGTCGAGACGTCGGGGTAGGTCGGTTCGAGCGTGTTGAACCCGAGCGCGCGGCCGATGTCGTCGACGAGGTCCAGCGGGTGGATGACGTCGACGCGATAGGGCGGAATCGCTGTCTCGAAGGCGACGTCGCCGGCGTCGGTCTCGACCTGTTCGGCATCGAGGCCGGCGCGCTCGGCGTAGTCGATTACCTGCTCGGGGTCGAGGTCGACACCGATGATGGACTCGATGCGGTCGAGGGTCACGGTTTTCGAGCGCACCGAGAGGTCGGGCCGCTCGAGCGTCCGGCCAGCGTTCTCACCGGGGGCGTCCTCGGCGTACTCGACCTCGACGCGCTCGACCTGACCGCCACGCGCCGCCAGCGCGTAGCAGACGATGTTGCACATGTGGTCGATGGTCCACTGGTCGGTCCCGGTCATCTCGATGAAGAGGTCCCGGGAGTCCTCGCTGACCTCGGTCCGGCGGCCGTTGATGACCGGCGGGAACGAGAACAGGCCGATGGAGTCGTAGATGGCGGGCACGCGCTCGAAGTCGGCGACGAGGTCACCGTATTTCTGCCCAGTGTCGTGGTCGGCGATGACCTCGGCCGGCGTCATCTCCGAATCCGAATCGAGGGGGACGAACGTCTCCCCGTCGGGGTCGACGCCGGTGTACCGGATCGACTTCCCGGAGCCCTCGACAGCGGCCTCACCCTTCAGCATCGTCAGGTCGTGGACGCCGATGGCGCCCTTCGCACGCTTGCGCCCCATCGTGGCGTGCAGTTTCTCCTGGAGTTGAATCAGCGACTCGAGCGCGTTCTCGCTCATGTCCAGACCGCGAACGATGGCGCCGGTGATGTACGGTCGCTCTTCTGGCTGGTCTTCGACCTCGATGGTCCACTCGGCGGTGTTCGTGTTCGGGACGTACACCCCGCGGTCGTCGCCGTAGTGGTAGCGCAGCGACCGGGCGACCCCCTCGACGGAGAGGCGGTCCAGGCGGTCGGGCGCGAACTCCAGCTGGAACTCCTCGTCGTCGGTCCAGCCCTCGAACTCCAGCCCGAGGTCGAAGAGGTCCGACTTGAGCTGGTCGTCGTCCTTCTCGTCGTGTCCGGTCAGATACCGCAGTTCGTCAGGGTCGACGTCGACGACGGGCATCAGTGCATCACCTCCGTCTCCCGCAGGAGGTCAAGGTCACACAGCGTCCCGTGGACGTCGCGGATGTCCTCGAAGCCATACATCAACATGAGCAACCGTTCCAGCGAGAGGCCCCACGCCATCACGTCGCAGTCGACGCCCAGCGGCTCTAAGACCTCGTCGCGGAAGATGCCGGAGTTGCCGACCTCCACGATGTCGCCGGTCTCGGGATGGGTGCCGAACAGCTCGAAACTCGGCTCCGTGTAGGGGTTGTAGTGGGGCTTGAACTCCAGGTCGGTGATGCCGAACTGCTCGTAGAACTCGGTGAACGTCCCCATCAGGTCGCGTACGGAGAGGTCCTCGGCCATCACCCAGCCCTCTATCTGGAAGAACTCCAGGAGATGGGTCGGGTCGAGCGTGTCGTTGCGGTACACCTTCTCGACGGAGAAGAACCGCTCGGGCGGTTCGAGTTCGCCGACCTCGTGGCCCGAGAGGTAGCGCATCGATAGCGAGGTCGTGTGCCCGCGCAGGTCCAGGCCGCGAGCGACCTCCGCTTCCCACGGCGAGTGGTACCCCTCGCCGTCGGGGCCGACGCCTTCCAGGTGGGCCGACTTGACCCGCTCGACGAGGTCCTCGGGGAGCTCTTTGATTTCGTCCGGTCGCTCCAGGGCGAACTGGTCCCAGTGGGTTCGAGCCGGGTGGTCCTGGGGCATGAACAGGCAGTCGTTGATCCAGAACTGCGCGTCGACGTGGGGGCCCTGCATCTCCTGGAAGCCCATGCCGACGAGCGTGTCCTTGACCCGGTTGGCGGTCTGGCGCAGGATGTGCTCCTTGCCGTGGGAGGCCGGTTCGGCGTCGGCCTCGACGTTGTACTCGGTGAACTCGACGTCGTCCCACTCGCCGCTGGTCAGCAGTTCCGGCGTCACCTGGTCGACGGTCTCGGCGACCTCGATGCCGGCCATCAGCTGGGTGACGCCGTCGTCGGTCAGCACGACCGAGCGGACCGTCTCCTCTGTGACCGCGACGAGACCGCGGCGTTCCAGTTGCGAGAGTGCGTCGTCGTCGGCGTCCTCGACGCGGCCGTCGGCGACAGCCTCGAGGGCTGCCATCTCCGGGTCCGCACCGGTATCCGCGTCAGGGTCGGCGGTTATCTCGCCGCTGTCGATCTGGCCGTAGCCCTTCCGGGCGTAGTTCGAGAGCGCGATGTCGACGGCCCCGCCTTCGAGGCCCGATGCACCGATGACCTGCCCCATCGACACCGGTTCATCGCCGGCCCCGGCGTCCATCGCCGCGGCGTAGAGGTCCTGTTCGGGCAGGCTCTCGCGGACGTAGGTCTCGCCCTCCTCGGTCAGTTCGTAGTGCTCGACGGTCTCCTCGGTGACCTCGAGCAGGCCGTCGGCTTCCAGTTCGAACGCTGCGCGGGTGGCCGCCTCGGGCTTGAGGTCCGCCGCCGCGGCCACGTCGTCGATTCGTCGCTCCTCCTGTGCGTCGGCGGCCTCGAGGACGGCCACCTGTGCCTGTGGTCGTTTCATAGCGTGTGTCGGTCGTTGTGAACATCACTGCGGGTCGCTCAGTTAACGGTTCTCACTTCCTGCCGAGGGGTTTCATCCGGGCCAGGGCGGTCTCCCCGGCCCGGAATCCACCACCCATCAGGCGGCGAAGAAGAAGCCGAACCCCGGACTGTGTGGTGACTGGCGCGCGACACCGGCACGGTGGGATTCGGATGCCATGTGCAGAGGGTCGTGACGGCTCGCAAAAAGCGTTGTGACGCCGGCTAGCAACCGTACCGTGACGAACGGGAAGTTTATTTCGGGGCCGAAAATCGAAACTCGCCAGAAAGCCCCGGAGCGTTCGGGCCGAAGGGGGAGTCGCTGGGCGGGCCACTATCCGAGCGAACGGAGTGAGCGAGGATATCCCGGCCAGCGGCCCCGAGCGCCCGGGGGCTTTCAAGCGGTTCGCGGTCACAGCAGTGGAGAAGAGAAGACGAACAACAGCAACTGCTAGTCGCGTCGTCGGTCCGACTCGAGTTCGATGTCGAGTTCGTCCAGTTTGTCTTCCCACTCGGCGCGTTTCTCCTGGTGCTCCTCGAGGAACGCAGCCATCAGTTCGGCGGCCTGCTCCTTGCAGCCGCCACAGAGGCGCTCACCGCCGACACACTCCTCGTATACCTCGGTGGCGAACTCGTCGTCGTCGCCCGACAGCAGGTACGCGTACAGTTCGTAGACGGGACACTCATCTGCCTTCCCGCCCTTCTCGCGCTGTTCTTCGGCGGTGGAGCGGCCGCCCGTCGTCGCGGACTTGACCTTGTCGTAGCCGTCCTCGGGGTCGTCGAGCAGCGAGATGTGCGAGGCCGGAATCGAGGAGGACATCTTCCCGCCGGTGAGGCCGGTCATGAACCGGTGGTAGATAGAGGACGGCGGGAGGAAGCCGTAGCCGCCGTTGTCGAGTTCGACCTGGCGGGCCAGTTCCTCAGCTGCCTCCTGGTCTAAGTCGAAGGCGTCGACGTGTTCGTCGTAGACACGCTTGTCGCCGTCGACGGCTTGGATGAGCGCATCGAAGGCCTCCTCGGTCGCGCGGCGGTCGAAGATGCGAGTCCGCGGGCGGATGGGCTCTCGGCCGGCGTTCTCGAGTTTCTCGATGGCGGACTCGCGAGCCTCGGAGGGGTCGGGTCTCGTCCTGCGGAGCCAGCCGGCCGCCTCGACACAGCGGGGCCGGTCGGGATTGTCGGCGTAGTCGGTGCGGGCGTTGTACGCCTGCCGAAGCAGCGGTCGCTCGGTGGCCGTGGCCTCGAAACTCGCGTAGGCCTCGGTGACGCCGAAGAAGCGCATCCGTGCCGCGAGGTCGCGGACCAATCGCATGTGGGGGTCCTGGTCGGGGCCGACCGGGATGACCGTGGGTTTCGGCTCGTCGAGCTGCGGGTAGAGGATGTCGGCCATCTGGGTGACGACCGACTGCATGTGTGAGACGTCCGTCTCGCCGTCGAAGTCGTAGATGGCCTGCAGCTCCGAGAAGTTGGCCTCGACGCCGAGTTCGAAGGCGAGGTCCTGCACCTCGCGATTGGTCGACTGGCGGTACAGTTCGCCCGCTTCGGGGTCGAACCCGAGCGCCAGCAGCGAGAGGACGTAACTCCGGGTGTGTTCGTCGATCTCCGCCCACGAGAGGTCGCGTGCAGCGTGGGCCTCCAAGTCGGCGATGAGGCCGTAGGCGTCCCCACCCTGCTGCTGGTGCCAGATTATCTCGTCGAACACCATCTTGTGGCCGATGTGGGGGTCGCCGGTGGGCATGAACCCCGAGAGCGCGGCGAAGTCGTCGCCGGCGCGCATCGCGCTGGCGACCCGGTCGTAGTCGCGGTGACCGAAGATGACGCTCCGGCGCATCAGGTAGTGGGGGTTCGGCACGCCGGGGAGGATGTCGTCGAACACGTCGATGCCGAACTGGTCGAACAGTTTGCGGTAGTCGGCGACCGTCGAGGAGCCCCAGGGGTCCAGTGCCACGTCGTCGGCGCCGGCGGCACCGCCATCGGAACGCAGTTCCGACGAGGCACGCCTCGCCTCGCTCGGTTCACCGCCGTCGGAGCGGAGCGTCGCATCGGACTCACGCCACGCGTCCCCCGACTGGCGGCGGTCCTCGTCGGGCGATGCGTCGTCGTGGGGCGCGTCGTGGTCGGTCATGGTGTCAGTCGGCTCACGGCGAGCCAGTGTACCTCCTCATTGGCCCCGGTCAGCGCAAAAACCATTCGCTTCCGTACGCCGTGGGCCAGCCGCACGTCCAGCGCGAGGTCGCGGGGTTCGAAGGCGTGGTCAGCCGGGAGCACCCGGACCAGCAGTTCGGAGTGCCCCAGGTTGTCGACGTCCTCGACGTCGGCGTAGGTCCGGAAGTCCGCGCCGAACTTGAAGCCGGTCTTGGGCGCGACGCCGGCCTCGCGGAGCGTCGAGTAGACGGCCAGCCGGCGGTCGAACCGGTCGCCCTCGACGTCGCGGCCCCGCTCGACGACAGCCTCGGCACCGCCCTCGACGGTGAGCATCCCCTCGCGAGCGAGATAGGCGGCCTCCACGAGCGACAGCTGGACGGCGTCGTCGAGCAACTGGCCGTAGAACGCCTGCTCGTAGAGTGCCGACGGCGGGTCCCAGCACAGCACCCGCTCGGCCAGCAGTTCGCCCTCGGTCGCGGGGACGGTGCCGTCGCTGGTCCCCGAGACGTCGGGTCGCTCGGTCGCCAGATAGGTTATCTCGCTCTCCTCGTCGACGACGGCGAGCACGCAGTCGCCGAGGCTGGCCGCCGGCACGGTGTCCCGTTCGCCGACCACCCGGATGCGGTAGGCGACGGCGTCGTCCCACGGCCCGTTGCCCCGGGGGTAGACCACGAAGTCGGCACCCTCGGGGTTCTCGACCCAGCCCTCGCGTGCGGGCGAGAGGTAGAACCCCCGGTCCCGGAGGTCCTTGTAGACGAGGAAGGCGACCTCGGAGACGGCCCGCGAGGTGAGCAGCGTCCGGAAGTCCATCCCGTCGACGCACTCGATGTCGCCACGGTACAGCAGGTGGGCGGCCTCGACGGGCGCGAGGTCGAGGTCGCCGTTCCGGACCCGGCCGTAGCCACGCGAGTCGTAGAACTGCTCGCGGGCGCGGGGGCCGGCCCGGACCACGTCGCCGTCGAGCGTGAGGTCCATAGCGGGGACTGTCGGGGGGAGGACAAAGCCCCTGCGGGTCGCGTGCGCCAGTCGGCGAGGAGGCTACCCTGTCCGGTCGCACGTGCTATCGAGACAGCGCCGCCCGCCGGCCGTCTCGAACACCGGCAGGCCGCAGTCGCAGTCGTCGACGACCAGGCCCGACGGCACCGAGAACGCCGTGTCGCAGTCCGGGTAGGTATCACAGCCCGCCAGCAGGCCGCCCCGGCGGATGATGCGCAGGTCGCCCTCACAGTCGGGACAGTCCCACTCGCGGTCGAAGGCGGCGTTCACCCGGTCGTCGAGCGAGTCACAGCCCCGGTCGAGACACACCTCGAAGGCCGCGCCGCGTTCGACGCGCATCGTCGGGAGGCCGCAGTCGTCACACCGACCGCCGGTGACGGTGGCGTCCGTCGGCAGGCCGTACGAGGCGTCGCAGGCGGTACAGTCGACGTCGCCCCGCGTCCGGACGAGGGTCCCCGGACAGTGCGGACAGTCGGCCACGGGGACGCCGGCGTTCGACGCCGGGAAGCGAGCGCTTCCGTGTTCCTCGTGGGCGACCACTCGCAGGAGTTCCTCCCCGTCCCGGGCGGTGACGACGCCGTCCTCGACGGCGACGCTCTCGGCGCGAGTGAGCCACGCTACGGGCTGGTACCCCTCGGCGTCGTGGACGAGGACGGTGTTGTCGGGCTTGACGACGACGAGGACGTCGCCGCGCTGTTCGCGCTCTCGCGAGCCTTCGAAGACGGTCGTACACTGGCCGGCCATCACGCGCGTTCCGTCGTGCATGGGCCGGCCTGGTCCCGGATTCGGATATAAACCCTCGGGCGTGTCGAGGGGCGTCGCTGAGCAGGAGACACCGAACGCGACTCGGTGCCCAGGGCCCAAAAACCCAAATCGGTCGAGCGTGTGAGAGGGAGTAATGAGCCCTCCGCAGGCCATCTGTTTCGACATGGACGGCGTCCTGGTGCAGTCCGAAGACTACTGGGTCGAGAAACAGCGCGGGCACATCCTGCCGACGGCGGCGCCGAACGACGACATCCCCCTGTCGGCCACCACCGGGCGGAGTTACAAGGAGGTGTATCCGGAGCTGGCCGAGGAGTACGAGATGGCGGTCTCTCGCGAGGAGTACGAGGCGATGTTCGAGAGGGCCGGTCGCGAGATATACCGCGAGCACGCGACGGTGCTCGACGGCGTCCACGACCTGCTCGCGGACCTCCGGTCGGCGGGCGTCTCGCTGGCACTCACCACCTCCTCGCCGTGGGAGTGGATCGACGTCGTCGACGAGCGGTTCGGCTTGCTTGAACACTTCGACGCGGTCGTCAGCGCCGACGACATCGAGGGGCCGGGCAAACCCGCACCGGGTATCTACGAGCGTGGCGCGGCCGAACTGGGCGTCGACCCCAGCGAGGGGTGGGCCGTCGAAGACTCGACTGCAGGGGCACAGGCGGCCGTTGCTGCGGGCCTGACCACCGTCGGGTTCCGGGGCGACGGGGACGAGACGGACCTCTCCGTGGCCGACTACGTCGTCGCCGGCGAGCCCGAGCTCAGGGCGTTGCTGTTCGATACGGAGGGGAGTCAACACCGGTCGGCGTAGCCTCGGCCGAGCAGGAGGCCGCCGACGTTGAGGACGACGACACCGAGCAGGAGGACGAGCGACTGGCTGTCCAGTTCGCCAAAGAGGAACAGCGGGTACGCCAGCGGGGCGACGACGCCGGTCCAGAACGCCGCGCCCTGGAGCGGGCCACGTGTCACTGCCGTGGCCAGCGAGCGAACGCCGGTGAGCGAGTCGAGCAACGAGCCGAGCGGAGCGGGGCGTGACATGGTCCGTCTCGTCCGACCACAGTCCCGAGACACCCGTATAACTGAGAGATGCTCCCGGACCGTTCAGAGCGTTCAGCGGTCGAATCGGCCGCCAAAACGGACCGGGCTGGCCGGTTCGTCTCGCCACCCCGGGCGGCGGTGAACAGTTCACGCGACCCGGTAAGCCCGGCTTAGTCGACCCTGACCGTTCGCTGCTCGGTCACCGAGGGGAGCGGGAGGTCGGGGAACGTCACCTCGACGGTGTAGGTGAGTTCGTCGGCGTCCGCCCCGAAGACGGCCACCGGAAGCGTCGCCTCGCCCAGATAGGACGGCTTGGCGGTCATCTCGCGGCCGTTGACCGTCACGCGCAGCCCCGCGCGGGCGGCGCCGCCCGAATTCTCGACGGTCACCTCCCGCATCTCGTTGCTCCCAGTCGCTATCGCGTCGGGGAACGCGCCCCAGTCGACGTCGAGGACCGGGAGGTCGCGGGCGTTCGCGAGCACCTGTTCGGCGACGCCCGCCGAGAGCCCGGCACGAACGAGGCCGTCGACGCCCGCGTCGACGACGTCGGCGGGCGTCTGGAGTCCCTCGGCGGCCAGTTTCCGCGCGCGACCCGACCCGACGCCGTCGATAGCCGTCAGGCCTACCGCGTCCTCGCTGATGCCGTGTTCTACGCGGGCCTCGACGCGGCAGGCCAGGTTGGCGAAGCGGGCCGGCGCGAGGTCGTCGAGGAACGCCCGCAGGGCCGCGAGCAGTCGCAGGGCGTTCTGCCGGATGACCCAGGCGTCGCTCTTGAGCTCCGTCGGCGTCGTCCCGGTCATCCCTGCTTTGAGGATAGCCAATACCTTCCGCTGGCCGGCATCTAAGTCCGTGTCGGCGGTCCCCAGCACCGCGGCGACCGCGTCCTGCTCGTCCGAGCGGGCGCTGACGCTGTCGAACTCCGTCGCACCGGCGACTGCGGTGAGGAGGTCCTCGGGGTCGATGGGTTCCGTGGCGCCGTCGTCGGCCTGCTCGTCACAGCGCTCCGCGAGGTCGGCGAAGCGCCGGGCGGTGTCGAGTCGGAGGTAGAACTTCGAGGCGAGGTGGCCCAGGCGGGTCGGTTCGACGCGGAGGCCGTCCTGTTCGACGAAGCCGTCGGCGACCAGTTCCGAGAGCGTCCGGCTGACCCGCTCGCGCAGGTCGCTGCCGGCGGCGTACTCGTCGGGCGCCGACTGGGCGCGGGCGAAGTAGAACGTCGTCCGGAGCCACTCCATCACGTCGTCGACGTCGCGGATGGTCCCCAAGGCGATCTCGGCGTTGAGGTGGGCGTCGAGTTCGCCGGCCAGTCGGGACTCTATCTCCTTGCCGTCACGCAGGAGCGTGCGGTACTTGTCGGCGTCCGAGCGGTCACAGACGACCCAGGCGTAGCCCGTGTCGTCGTAGCCCGGGCGGCCGGCGCGGCCGAGCATCTGGAGGATGTCGAGCGGGCTCATGTCGACCTCGCCTTCCAGGGGGTCGTGGAGTTTCGTATCTCTGATGACGACACAGCGTGCGGGGAGGTTAACCCCCCACGCGAGCGTCGAGGTCGAGAAGAGCAGTTGTATCTTCCCCTGTTTGAACCAGTCCTCGACGCGGTTCTTGTCCTCACGGGCGAGGCCGGCGTGGTGGAAGCCCACGCCGTCGAGCACGGACTGCCGCAGCGTGTCGTTCTGTAGGTCGGCGGCGTCGTTGTGGAAGTCGTAGTCGCCCCGCGCACCGATGGGCACGTCGCGTTCGGTGAGTTCGTCGCGAGCCTTCTTCGCGGCCTGGACAGTGTCCTGCCGGGAGGAGACGAACACGAGGGCCTGGCCCTCGTCGCGGATGTGGGGTTCGGTCAGGTCCAGCGCCCGGTAGAGCCGCCGGTACTTGTCGGCGAAGGCGTTCTCGCCGTGCGAGTAGGTCTTCACCTCTGCGTTCAGCGGCACCGGGCGGTAGTCGTCGCCGAAGGCGAAGGTGGTCTCGGCGGGGGCGTCCAGCCAGTCGGCGACGTCGTCGATGTTGGGCATCGTCGCCGAGAGGGCGACCACGCGGGGGTCACAGAGCCGGCGCAGGCGCGAGACGGTGACCTCGAGCACCGCGCCGCGCCGGTCAGAGTCGAGCAGGTGGACCTCGTCGATGACACAGCAGTCCACGTCCGTGATGAACGAGTACCGGTGGGAGTCGTGTTTCCTGGTGGCCGAATCGGCCTTCTCGGGGGTCATCACCAGGATGTCGGCGCGCTCGGCCCGGCGGGGACTCAGGTCGCGCTCGCCCGTGACGACGTACACCGAATAGCCCATGTCCTCGAAGCGCTCCCACTCGCGCTCTTTCTCGTTGGTGAGCGCGCGCAGGGGGGCGAGAAAGAGCGCGGTCCCGCCCGCCGCGAGGGTCTTGCAGATGGCCAGTTCCGCCAGCGCGGTCTTCCCGCTGGCAGTCGGGGCGCTGACCACGACGTTGTCGTCGCGCTCCAAGAGTGCGGGCAGCGCCTCGGCCTGCATGGCGTTGAACCGCTCGAAGGGGAAGGCGTCGGCGAAGTCGGGGAGCACGTCCACGACCGCGACGCTCGGCTCGCTGTCGGCTCGAGGTGGCACGTCAGAGAGCGAGCGCCGCGGCGGCAAAGGCGTTTCCATCACCGGGAGCGGGCCACCGTTCGGGCGACGAGGAGCGCGGACCGCCGAAACCGACCGCGTTCCCTGGTAGCACGGCTACATACGTCTTTATATTGTTATTCGTAGTATACCTATACGTTATGAGGAAGATTCTCGTCACCGGTGCAACCGGGACCCAGGGCGGTGCAGTCATCGACCACCTGCTGGCCGACAGCCAGGACTGGGAGATATACGGTCTGACCCGTGACGCATCGAGCGCCGGCGCCGAGGATCTCGAGGCACGCGGCGTCACACCCGTCGAGGGCGACATGACCGACGCGGCCCGCATGGCCGAACTCTGTGAGGGCATGGACGCCGTCTACTGCGTGACGACGTTCTTCGAGGACGGCCCCGAAGTAGAGAGCAAACAGGGCATCACCCTCGCCGAGGCGGCCGCCGACGCGGGCGTCGAGCACTTCGTCTACAGCTCCGTCGGCAGCGCCGACGCCGACACCGGTCTCGAGCACTTCGAGTCGAAGTACGCCGTCGAACAGCGCATCGAGGAACTCGGCCTCCCGGCGACCATCGTCCGGCCCGTGTTCTTCATGCAGAACTTCGAGTACATGATGCGCGAGGACATCGAGAACGGCCGACTCGCGATGCCCCTGGAGCACGGTGTCTCGCTGGCCGTCGTCGACGCCGACGACATCGGCAAGACAGTCGTCGCGGCGCTTTCCGACCCCGACCGCTTTGGCGGGCAGATTGTCACCCTGGCCGGCGACGACCTGACGCTCGAGGCGTTCGCCGAGGCGTTCGGCTCGCACCTCGGGACCGAAATCGATCCCATCCACGTCGACGTCGAGGACTACCGCGAGATGGCCGGCGACGAGATGGCCGACATGTTCCAGTGGTTCAACGACGTGGGCTACGACCTCGAGAGCCCGCTGGCCGAGTGGGGCATCGAGACGGCGACGTTCGAAACGTACCTCGACGGAAGCGAGGTCTGGCGCCCGGCGGCGACGCCGTCGCGCTGATTCGGCCCTGGCCCCGACGAGCCGTATCTGTCTCGTGCGGGGCCGACAAATGCTATCGGGTCCGGTGTAGTGAGCCGGGCACGTCCGTGCGGTGTTCGCGGTGCTTTTTATCCTGGTTTCGAGTGATGTTCGCGAGCGGAGCGGTTCGTCGCGTCCGCGTCGGGTCGAACCCAACATCTTTTACCCAGACACGCCTACCGATGACCAATGCCTCGCGCTCGGAAACCCGACTGGCTGAAGATGCGACCGCCGTCGGGCGAGCGGTTCACCGACATCAAGCGGAGCCTCCGGGAGCGGAACCTCAACACCGTCTGCGAGGAGGCGAACTGCCCCAATCTCGGCGAGTGCTGGAGCGGGCGGGACGGCCCGGGGACGGCGACGTTCATGCTCATGGGCGACCGGTGTTCGCGCGGCTGTAACTTCTGTGACGTCGAGACGGGCGGGATGGGGGCGCTCGACCCGGAGGAGCCCGAGCAGGTCGCCGACGCCGTCGCTGACATCGGTCTTGACTACGTCGTACTGACGAGCGTCGACCGCGACGACCTCCCTGACCAGGGGGCGGGCCACTTCGCCGACACCATCCGGGCCATCAAGGCGCGCGACGCGGGTATCCTGGTCGAGTGCCTCATTCCTGATTTCCGGGGCGACCCGGCCCTCGTCCAGCAGATTATCGACGCCGGTCCGGACGTCCTCGCGCACAACGTCGAGACGGTCGACCGCCTGCAGTGGCCGGTCCGCGACCGGCGGGCGGGCTACCAGCAGTCGCTGTCGGTCCTCGAACAGGCGGCCGACGCCGGCGTCTACACCAAGACGAGTCTGATGCTGGGGCTGGGCGAGTACGCCCACGAGGTGTACCAGACCCTCTCGGACCTCCGGCAGGTGGGCGTCGACGTGGTGACCTTCGGCCAGTACCTCCAGCCCTCCCGGTCGCATCTCGAGGTCAGCGAGTACGTCCATCCGGACGTCTTCGACACCTGGCAGCGGGTCGCCGAAGAGGAGTTCGACTTCGCGTACTGCGCCTCGGGCCCGATGGTCCGCTCGTCGTACAAGGCCGGGGAGCTGTTCGTCGAGGCCGTCTTCGAGGGGCAGAGCGTCGAGGACGCGCGACGGCTCGCACGAAGCGACTGAGCGGCACCGAACGGCCCGATTCTCACGTAGGTACTATCCCGGGCGACCGACCTGTCAGTCCGCGAAAACCCTAAGCGTAGCGCCCGTGAACTAGTAACACATATGTCACCCCGAGGCAGGTGGTTCCTCTGAGCGTGCTCCAGCGCGACCCCGCGGACCAGGTACAGATTCTCGACGAGGACGGCCAGGTCCGGGACGGCTCGACGGTGCCGGACCTCTCGGACGACGCGCTGGTGACGATATACCGCCAGTTGAAACTCGGTCGGCACTTCGACCAGCGGGCGGTGAGCCTGCAACGACAGGGGCGGATGGGGACCTACCCGCCGATGGCCGGCCAGGAGGCCTCACAGGTCGGCAGCGCCACTGCCCTGGCCGAGGGCGACTGGGTGTTCCCGAGCTATCGCGAGCACCTGGCGCTGGCGGTTCGCGGCTGGGCACTGTCCGATACCCTGCTGTACTGGATGGGCAACGAGCAGGGGAATGCGCCACCGGAAGGGGTCAACGTGTTCTCGCTCGCGGTGCCCATCGGGACCCAGATTCCCCACGCGACCGGCGCGGCGTGGGCGGCGAAGCTCCGCGGCGACGACACGGTCGTCCTCACCTACTTCGGGGACGGCGCGACCAGCGAGGGGGACTTCCACGAGGGGCTGAACTTCGCCGGCGTCTTCGACGTGCCGGCGGTCTTCTTCTGTAACAACAACCAGTGGGCCATCTCGATGCCCCGTGAGCACCAGACCGCGAGCGCGACGCTGGCCCAGAAGGCGACCGCATACGGGTTCGACGGCGTGCAGGTCGACGGGATGGACCCACTCGCCGTCTACCAGGTGACCCGCGAAGCCGTTGAGAAGGCCCGCGATCCGCCAGCGGGGCAGTTACGCCCGACGCTCATCGAGGCCGTCCAGTACCGCTTCGGGGCCCACACCACCGCGGACGACCCCTCGGTGTACCGCGACGAGGAGGAGGTCGAGCGCTGGAAGCGCAAGGACCCCATCCCGCGGATGGAGCGGTTCCTCCGGGACCGGGGCCTGCTCGACGACGAGCGAATCGCGAGTATCGACGAGTCCGTCAAGACGGCGGTCGCCGAGGCCATCGACACGGCCGAGTCCACCCCGCGGCCGGACCCCGAGGAGATGTTCGCCGACGTCTACGCCGAGATGCCCCAGCGGCTCGAAGCGCAACTCGACTACCTGCGGGACCTGCGCGCGCGTCACGGCGACGAGGAGGTGCTGGAATGAGCGCCGGGAGCCAGAACCTCACGCTGGTCCAGGCGGTCCGAGACGGTCTCTACGGCGAGCTGGAGCGCGACGAGGACGTGCTCGTGCTGGGCGAGGACGTCGGGCGCAACGGCGGCGTCTTCCGGGCGACACAGGGCCTCTACGAGGAGTTCGGCGAGGACCGGGTCGTCGACACCCCGCTCGCCGAGGGCGGCATCGTCGGCACCGCCATCGGGATGGCGGCCTACGGCCTGCGGCCGGTCCCCGAGATACAGTTCTCCGGGTTCATGTACCCCGCCTTCGACCAGCTCGTCAGTCACGCCGCACGCCTGCGCACCCGAAGCCGGGGGCGGTACACCTGTCCGTTGACGGTTCGGGCCCCCTACGGCGGCGGCATCCGCGCGCCCGAGCACCACTCCGAGTCGAAGGAGGCGTTCTACGTCCACGAACCGGGGCTGAAGGTCGTCGTTCCCTCGACGCCCCGCGAGACCAAGGGGCTGCTCGCAGCGTCCATCCGCGACCCCGATCCCGTCGTCTTCCTCGAACCGAAGCTCATCTACCGAGCGTTCCGCGAGGAGGTCCCCGACGAGCCCTACACCATCGAACTCGGCGAGGCGGACGTGAAACGGGCGGGCACCGACGTCTCGGTGTTCACCTGGGGCGCGATGATCCGACCGACGATGGAGGCCGCCGAGCACCTGGCCGAGGAGGGCATCGACGTCGAGGTGGTCGACCTGCGGACGCTCTCGCCGATGGACACCGACGCCATCGTCGAGTCGTTCGAGAAGACCGGCCGCGGGGTGGTGGTCCACGAGGCCCCCAAGACCGGTGGACTGGCCGGCGAGATAATCGCGACCATCCAGGAGGAGGCGCTGCTCTACCAGGAGGCCCCCATCACGCGAGTTACCGGCTTCGACGTGCCGTACCCGCTCTACGCCCTGGAGGACTACTACCTCCCCGAACCCGCCCGCATCGAGGACGGCATCAGAGAAGCGGTCGAGTTCTGAGCGGGGCCGCGAGCCGTCTCGGTCCGCCGAGACGACGAGTATCTTTAGGGCGGTTCGGCGAGCAGTGTGAGCCATGTTCGAGTTCAAACTCCCCGACCTCGGCGAGGGCGTCGCCGAGGGCGAGGTGCTCGAGTGGCACGTCGCGCCGGGCGACCGCGTCAGCGAGGACGACCTGCTCGCCGAGGTCGAGACCGACAAGGCCGCCGTCGACGTGCCCTCGCCGGTCGACGGCGTCGTCCGCGAGCTCCGCGCCGACCCGGGCGACGTCGTCGCGGTCGGCGAGGTCATCGTCACCATCGACGAGGACGGCGACGGCGAGGCCGAATCCACGGAGCCGGCACCCGAGCCCGACTCGGGAACGGCGTCGACCGACGGCGAGACGAGCGGTCGGGTCTTCGCCGCGCCGAGTGTCCGCCGCCTCGCCCGCGAGTCGGACGTCGACATCACGGACGTCGAGGGGACCGGCCCCGGCGGCCGAATCACCGAAGCCGACGTGGAAGCGGCCGCGGACGCGAGCGACAGCGGGGTGGAATCCGCCGTCTCGCGCGTCTCCGACGAGGACGAGGCGGTGAAATCGGCAGTCAGCCGTGTCTCGGACGACGCCGACGCGGAGGCAGCCGACGGGACCGCCGTGAAGTCGGCCGTCCGCCGGGTGTCGGCGGACGAGGCCGCCCCTCGCGGCGGCGAGCGCCGCGAGCGGACGCTGGCGACGCCGGCGACGCGCCGGCTCGCCCGCGAGCTCGGCGTCGACATCGACAGCGTGCCGACCGACCAGACCCGCGACGGCGAGCCGTACGTCGACCAGGCGACGGTGCAAGCGTACGCGGAGGCTCGCTCGACGGAAGCGGACGCCACAGACGCGGCGGCCGAGACGACGCCATCGGGCGCGAAACCCGAGCGGCGCGAGCCCTACCGCGGCGTCCGACGCACCATCGGCGAACAGATGGCCCGCTCCCGCCGGGAGGTTCCCCACGCGACCCACCACGACCGCGTCGAGGTGTCGGCCCTGGTCGAGGCCCGCGAGCGCCTCGAACCGCTCGCTGAGGAACGGGACGTCGACCTGACCTACACCCCCTTCGTCCTGAAGTGCGTCGCCGCCGCGCTCGAACAGCACCCGGTGTTGAACACCGAACTCGACACGGACGCCGAGGAAGTCGTCTACAAGGACTACTACGACATCGGCGTCGCGACGGCGACTGACCACGGCCTGATGGTCCCCGTCGTCGAGAACGTCGACGGCAAGGGCCTGCTGGCGCTCGCGAGCGACGTGAACGACCTCACGGCGCGGGCCCGTTCGCGGGACATCGAACGGTCGGAGATGCAGGGCGGGACGTTCACCGTGACGAACTTCGGGACCCTCGGCGGCGAGTACGCCGACCCGGTCATCAACGTGCCCGAGACGGCGATTCTCGGCGTCGGCGCGCTGAAAGAGCGCCCCGTCGTCGAGGACGGCGAGGTGGTCGCCCGGCCGACGCTGCCGCTCTCGCTGGCCATCGACCATCGCGTCGTCGACGGCGCGGACGCCGCGCGGTTCGTCAACACGCTCAAGACATACCTGGCGGACCCGACGCGGTTGCTGCTGGAGTGAGAACAATCGGCAGCAGGCCGGCGATTACGTGTTGACCCGTTCGAGGTAGTGCGTGACCACGATCTGCCCCTTCGCGGTCAGCACCGGCCCGCCGTCCTTCGACTCGATGAGCCCCTTCTCGTGGAGCGCGTGCAAGAGGCGTTTGACCTGTTTTGGCTCGGTGTCCAGCACGCTCGACAGCGAGACGTCCATGTCGCCGGTCGAGTAGATGGTCGCCAGCGCCTCCGTCTCCGCTTCGGAGAGGGACAGCTGCGAGAGCGAGTCGATGACGCGCTGGTAGACCCGACGGAGGTACCGCCCGAGTATCGAGAGCTTGCGGTTGGAGTCGATGGCCGCGAGCGTCGTCAGCGCCGTCCCGCCGTCCATGTGGCTGACGACCAGCACCGGCCGGGTCGTCCCATCGACGGCCCGCTCCATCCGGTCGAAGTCGATGACCGAGTCGAGCGGAATCGTCACCGGCCCCTCGTCGGTGTCGAACTCGACCGCGCCGGTCTGCAAGGAGAGCAGGCCGCCCTTGAACTCGGCGTCGGTGACCCGGCCGCCGACCTTCGCCGGGTGCTTGAGCGTCACGTCGGTCCCGTTCAGCATCGCCTTGTACAGCACCGTGACGAACTTCTCGATGGTGCCCTCGTCGGCGGCGACAGCGACGGCCAGACGGTTGTCTCGCTCCCGATAGGCGACGGTCACCGGCGTGCCCGGCATCGGGTCGAAGAAGTTGGGCGTGCTCCCGACCGAGACGTCGAACACCGAGTCGAGCGGGATGCGTACCGTGTCGTCGTCACCCGCCGCCAGGACGAGCTGTCCCTTGCCGAGGAGAATCCGCCCGTCGACGGGGCCGTCCCACGCCGGGGTCTCGGCGGCGAACGTCCCCGTGAAATCCGCGAGTACCGATGACATGTGGCGGTTAGATACCACACCTGATTGCTGGCGGGATATTGAACTTTCGTTTCACGGCTCGGCGCGTGAACCGATACAAGAGTTAAACCGTCCCCGGACGGACAGGAGCTATGGTCGTCGGAGACGTCACAACGGGGACGGAACTGCTCGTAATCGGCGGCGGGCCGGGCGGCTACGTCGCCGCGATACGGGCCGCACAGCTCGGACTGGACACCACGCTGGTCGAGAAAGCCGACATCGGCGGGTCCTGTCTGAACCACGGCTGTATCCCCTCGAAGGCGTACATCTCAGCCGCCGACGTCGCCCACGGCGCCGGACACGCGGAGGACATGGGCGTGTTCGCGGACCCGGTCGTCGACATGGCCGGCATGAGATCCTGGAAAGACGGAATCGTCACCCGCCTGACGAAGGGCGTCGAGTCGCTGTGTACGGCCGCCGGCGTCAACCTGATTTCGGGGACCGCCTCGTTCGTCGACGAGGAGACGGTCCGGGTCGCCCACGGCGGCGAGGGGCAGGGCTCGGAATCCATCGCCTTCGAGCAGTGCGTCGTCGCCACGGGCAGTCGTCCCATCGAGATTCCGGGCTTCGCGTTCACGGACGAGCCCATCCTCTCGTCGCGTGAGGCGCTGGCACTGGAGTCGGTGCCCGACGAACTCGTCGTCGTGGGTGCGGGCTACATCGGGATGGAACTGTCGACGGTGTTCGCGAAACTGGGCGCGTCGGTCACCGTCGTCGAGGTACTCGATGACGTGCTGCCGGGCTACGAGGACGACGTCTCGCGGGTCGTCCGCGAGCGCGCCGAGTCGCTGGGTATCGACTTCCGCTTCGGCGAGGCCGCTCGCGACTGGGAGGCGACGGACGACGGCATCCGCGTCCAGACCACCGACGAGGACGACGAAGTGGTCGAGTACGCCGCCGAGAAGTGCCTGGTCGCGGTCGGTCGCGAGCCGGTCACCGACACGCTCGGTCTCGAGGCCATCGAGCTCGAACCCGACGACGACGGTTTTCTCCCCACCGACGAGCAGGCCCGGACCGACGTCGAGGGCGTCTTCGCGGTGGGCGACGTCGCCGGCGAACCGATGCTGGCCCACAAGGGCATGGCCGAGGGCGAAGTCGCCGCCGAAGTCGCCGCCGGCGAACCCGCCGCGCTGGACCACCAGGCAATCCCCGCAGCGGTGTTCACCGACCCCGAAATCGGCACCGTAGGCCTGACGGAAGCGGAGGCCGAGGCCGAGGGATTCGACCCCGTCGTCGGCCGGATGTCGATGCGAGCGAGCGGGCGTGCGCTCACGCTCGACGAGAAAGAGGGGTTCGTGCGTGTCGTCGCCGACGCCGACACGGAGTTCCTGCTGGGCGCGCAGATCGTTGGCCCGGAGGCCTCCGAGCTCGTCGCCGAGCTCGGCCTGGGTATCGAGATGGGTGCGCGACTCGAAGACATCGCCGCCACGGTGCACGTCCACCCAACGCTCTCGGAGGCCGTCCACGAGGCGGCGAAGGCCGCCCGGGGCGAGGCCATCCACACCCGCTGACCGCGCAACCTTCGACACCAACAGAAAGGTTATAACAGGTGTTGGAAAACTGAAAGCCAAAGGTGTCGGAACGATGGCCCCCCAAGACAGTTACCAGGACGACCGGATAGCGAGCGCAGTGTGCTCCGGGTCGGCGTACGACCGCGTTCGCTACGAGCGGTACTCCTTCTTCAGACAGACGGTTCCCCGAACGCTCACCGCCCAGAGCGGCGTACTCGCGCTGCTCGCGCTCACCCTGCCGATGTACGGCCTCTACCCGGAGAGCGCGGCGACGTATCTCCCGGCGACCGACCCGGCAGTCGCCTCGCCGAAGGCCGTCCTGCTGGCGGTGTTCGGCGGCGGCATGATACTGCTGAGTGCCGCGTTGCTCGTCGCCACCGGGCTCTATCGGGCCAGGATCTCACCGCTGACGGAGGCCCAGGCCCACAGCGTCATCGACGCAGAGGACTTCGCCAGGTACGTCGGCCTCGGGACCGGCGGGCTCGCGGTCCTGCTGTCGGTCTGTCTGTTCGCCGTCGGCCTCGGCGGCGGCGACGCCATCGGTACCTACGTCGCGACGACGGGGCGCAACCCCTTCGTCGACTCCGGGACCGGGCTCTCTGTCGAGACGCTCGCACTGGTGGCGTACGCCGCCAGCGTGTTGCTGTTTTTCGTCGGCCGCTACCTCTCGGTCCGCCTCCTCCCGACGACGCAGTGACGGCGACCCGCGCACCTTTGGGCCAGGCGCCCCTCACTCGAAGTGAACATGGTCACGAACGAGAGCGGGACATTCGACATCGGCGGCGACCTCACGGTCAAACGACTGGGCTTCGGTGCGATGCGCATCACCGGCGACGGTATCATCGGCGAACCGGACGACGTCGCGAACGCCCGGGCGGTCCTGGAGCGGGCGGTCGAACTCGGTGTGGACTTCATCGACACCGCGGACTCCTACGGGCCCGGCGTCTCGGAGCGACTCATCGGGGAGACGCTCGACACGGAGCGCGAGGACCTCGTCATCGCGACGAAGGGGGGCCTGCTACGCAACACCGACACGGACTGGCTCCCCCACGGCGACCCGAACTACCTGCGTAACGCCCAGCTGTGCTCGCGGGACCGCCTCCGGATGGACCCTATCGACCTCTATCAGTACCACCGGCCCGACCCCGACACCCCGTTCGAGGAGTCGGTACAGACGCTCGCGGAGCTGAAAGACGAGGGGCTGGTGCGCCACGTCGGCCTCTCGAACGTCTCGGTCGACCAGCTAGACCGGGCGCGGGATATCGTCGACATCGCGACGGTCCAGAACCGCTACAACATCACCGACCGGGACAGCGAGGCGGTCCTCGAAGCGTGTGAGGAGTACGGCGTCGGTTTCATCCCGTGGTTCCCGCTCGGGGCCGGGAGCGTCGGCGAGGTCGAGGGCATCGACGCGGTGGCCGAGCGCCACGACGCCACCCGCCACCAGATTGCCCTGGCGTGGCTGCTCGAACACTCGGACGTGACGCTGCCGATTCCCGGCACGGCGGACCTCGACCACCTGGAACAGAACGTCGCCGCCAGCGCGATCGACCTCACCGACGAGGACATGGCGCAACTGCGCTGAGCGAGACGGCAACGCCCACCACAAGAAGGTTACCGCGCCGACGTGACGCTCGTCGTACAGATGCCCCGCCCGTTCCGGCGCGAGAAGCCCCTCCAGGCCGCGAAACTCGCCGCGGTAGTGGTCACGCTCGGGTACGCTGTCGGCGTCTATGTCGGCATCGTGCCGTCCGAGAGCATCACGACCCTGCTCGTCGTGCCGCTCCTCGGACTCGGCCTCGCGATCGCCGTCGTCGTCGAGACACTGCTCGCCGGCGTCAGGACGGTCCGCGACGAGACCACGGTCGGCGAGCGCCTCTTGGCCCGACCGTGGTACACCGCCGTCAGAACCGTCGAAGTGCTGAGCGTCGTGCTGGCGGTGGCGCTCTTCGGGGCCCTCGTCGTCTGGATTCCGTCGGGCCCGATGGCAGGTCCGGGCGCCGTGTGGGTCTTTTTCGTCGTCGTCGGCATGGGCCTGCTCGCGTTCGGCGGCAGTCTCCTCCGGACGCTGGCCGAGTACTATCGCTACCGTCGAGCGACGACGTCGTGAGACGGCAGAGCGTCGAGGAGCGACCGGGGTTCTTTTCATGTCGAACGGTCTACCGGCGGGTATGACCACGATCACGCTGGGGCCCGCGGGGACCTACTCTCACCGGGCCGCACAGGCGGTCGACGACGGCGACATCGAGTTCGCCGAGTCGATGACCGCCATCGTCGAGGCCGTCGCCGAGGGGGAGGCCGACCGGGGCGTCGTCCCCGTCGAGAACAGCATCGAGGGCTCCGTGACGGAATCGCTGGACGCCTTCGCCGAGTACGACGTCGCCGTCGTCAAGGAGATTATCACGCCCATCCGCCACGCGCTCCTGGCCCAGGGCGAGTCGTTCGACCTGGTCGCCAGTCACGCCCAGGCGCTGGCCCAGTGTCGCGGGTGGCTCGACGAACACTACCCCGACATCGACGTCGAGGCGGTCGCTTCCACCGCCCGGGGCGTCGAGCGTGCCCGTGATGACCCGACGGTGGCGGCCATCGGGCACCCGGCCAACGCCTCGAACGGGGCCGAGCTCGAACTGCTGGCCGAGGACATCCAGGACAAGTCCTCGAACGCGACGCGCTTCCTGGCCGTCGCGCCCGTCAGCGAGCGTTCGGACGCCGGCGGCAAGACCTCCTTCATCGTCTACCCGAACGCCGACTACCCCGGCCTGCTGCTGGAACTGCTCAACCCCTTTGCGGACCGCGACATCAACCTCACGCGGGTCGAATCCCGGCCCAGCGGCGAGCGTCTCGGCGACTACGTCTTCCACATCGACATCGCGGCCGGCCTCTACGAGGAGCGGACGCAGGCCGCCCTCGAGGACATCGAGGTCATCGCCGAGAAGGGGTGGGTCCGTCGCCTGGGCTCCTACGATTCGCAGACGGTGCTGAACTGAGCCCCCCGAAGCCGGGCGGTCGGCTGCTATCCCTCTTTCCTGGCAGTCCGTCCGAAAGTTAAGTCCACGGGCGACGTACGGTCAGGCATGAGCGACAGAGACCCGTTCGGCGAGCTGGAGCGAGCGTTCGACCTGTTCAACGACCAGTTCGGGACCGGCGTGGCGAGCGTCCCCACGGACGTCGTCGACGAGGGCGAGACGTTCGTCGTCCACGCCGACCTCCCGGGCTTCGACACGGACGACATCGAAGTCCAGCTCGTCGAGGACCGCAAACTCACCGTCACGGCGACGGCGAGCGAGGAGCGCGAGACACACGACGGCACGTACGTCCAGCGCGAGCGCCACCGGCAGTCGGCCAGTCGGACCGTCGTCCTCCCCGAGCCCGTCGACGAGAGCGAGACCAGCGCCGCCTACGAGGAGGGCGTCCTCACCGTCCGGCTGCCGAAGGCGGCGCTTTCCGACGACGACGGGACGGAGATCCCGGTGAACTGACGATGGTGCTCGAACCCGGCACGTCGGTCCCGACGCTGCGCGCGACGAACCAGTGGGGCGAGACGGTCGAACCGGCGTTCCAGGCGCCCACGGTCGTCTACTTCTACCCGGAGGACGACACGTCCGGCTGCACTATCGAGGCAACGCAGTTCAACGAGTACGCCAAAGAGCAGGAGTCAGCGGGCGTCACGGTGTACGGCGTCTCGACCGACACCGTCGAGTCGCACTGTGACTTCGCCGAGGAGCACGGCCTCGCCTTCGACCTGCTGGCGGACCCCGACGGGAAGCTCGCCGAGGCGTTCGACGTCGACCTGGTCGACGGCCGGGCGAGCCGGACGACGTTCGTCGTCGCCGACGGGCAGGTCGTCGCCGTCTACGAGGGCGTGCGGCCAGACGGCCACGCGGCCGAGGTCGTTCGGGACCTCAGAGAGGTCGGCTTGCTGCCGACGAGCGAGCAGTAATCAGGCGTCGATGTCGATGGCCGGTCGGCCCGGCGCGGCTTTCTGCACGAGGTCGTCGGTGGCTTCGTCGGCCGACTGGACGACGACGTCGGCGCCGAACTCGCGCTCGATGAGCCACACGGCCCGGCGGAGCGCCTCGAGTTCGCCGGCCGGGTCGAGGTGGTCGTCCAGCGACTGGGCGCGACCGGCGATGTCCTTCGCGAAGTCGGCGGCGGCCTCGCCGTGCTGGCGCAGGTCCTCGTCTTGCATGACGGTCCCGACGACGTTGCCGTCGGCCGCCTTCGCGAGGTCGACCACGCGATGCTTCCACGCTGGCGCGACGGCGAGCGTGATGCGCTGGGGGTCCTCGATACCGACGGTGTCGACGATGTCCCGGACGTCCTCGCGGGTGTTCTCGACCAGGCGACGGCCGACGTCGTAGTCGTCGGGGACCTCGCCGGCGGGCCAGTCGGCCTCCGCGAGTAGGCCGTCGTTGCCCAGCACGTCCCACACCTCTTCGGCGACGTGGGGGGCGACCGGGGCGAGCAGTTTCGCCGCCGCGCGAATCCCGCGTTCGAGCGTGTCGGCGTCCGGCGTCGTCGCGTCCTGGTAGCGGCGCAGCAGCGAGACCAGTTCGCGAAGCGCCTGCATCGCGTGGTTGAACCGGAACTGCTCGTACTCCGTGGTGGCGCGGGCGGCCGTCGCGTCGATTTCTCGCGTCACGTAGTCGGCGATGTCCCCGCTGGCGTCGTCGCTCGTTTCAATCTCGCCCTCGGCGAACGCCTCGGCCAGCGTGTAGACGTTCTGGAGGAAGCCGTGGGCGGCCTGGACCTCTTCGGCGCTCCAGGCGAGTTCCTTCTCCGGCTGGGCGGCCTCCATGATGAACAGGCGGGCGGTGTCGGCGCCGTACTCGTCGACGATGCGCTGGGGCGAGACGCCGTTGCCGCGGCTCTTGGACATCTTGTGGCCGTCCTCGCCCAGCACCATCCCCTGGTTCGTGAGGTTCGAGAAGGGCTCGCGGATCCCGTCGAGCAGGTCGATGTCGTCGAGCACCTTCGTGAAGAAGCGGGCGTACAGCAGGTGCATCACCGCGTGTTCGATGCCGCCGACGTACTGGTCGACGGGCATCCAGTCGGTGGCCCGCTCGGCGTCGAACGGGGCGTCATCGAGGTCCGGCGAGGTGTAGCGCAGGAAGTACCACGAGGAGTCGACGAACGTGTCCATCGTGTCCGTCTCGCGCTCGGCGGGCTTGCCACAGTCGGGACACTCGGTCTGCTTCCACTCCTCGGCCGCATCGAGGGGATTCCCGGTCGTGTGGATGAACTCCGGCAGTTCGACCGGCAGGTCCTCGTCGGGGACCGGGACGTACCCGCAGTCCTCGCAGTGGACCATCGGGATCGGCGTGCCCCAGTAGCGCTGGCGGGAGATGCCCCAGTCGCGCAGGTTGTACTCGGTTCGGTGTTCGCCGTCGAACGCCTCGACGAAGCGGTCGCGGGCCTCCTCCGAGTGGAGGCCGTCGAACTCGCCGCTGTTGACGAGCAGGCCGTCCTCGGGATAGGCGGCCGCCTGGACGTCGACGTCCTCGGGGTCGGCCTCCGCGTCCTCGGTGGGTTCGACGGCCTGCACGATGTCGATGTCGTGGTGCTCGGCGAACTCGTGGTCGCGCTCGTCGTGGGCCGGCACGGCGTAGAGCGCGCCGGTCCCCACGTCGGTCAGGACGTAGTCGGCGACGTAGACCGGAATCTCCTCGCCGGTGGCGGGGTTGACGGCGTACTCGCCGGTGAACACGCCCGAGGTGACGTCCAGGTCGTCCTCGTCGGCGTGTTCGGCCATGTGGATGTAGTCGGCGACCTCGTCGTTGTCCTCGGCGATTTCCTGGGCGACGGGGTGACCCGGGGCAAGCGAGAAGAAGGTGGCCCCGTAGATGGTGTCCAGCCGAGTCGTGAAGATGTCGACGTCGCCGTAGTCGCCGACCTCGAAGGCGACGCTCGCGCCCTCCTGCTTGCCGATCCAGTTGCGCTGCATCTCCCGGACGTTGTTGGGCCATCCCTCGAGGTCGTCCAGGGCTTCGAGCAGTTCCTCGGCGTAGTCGGTGATGGTGAGGAACCACTGGTCCATCTCGCGGTGCTCGATGGGCGTGTCACACCGCCAGCACAGCTCGTCTTCGCCTTCGACCTGCTCGTCCGCGAGGACGGTCTCGCAGGAGGGACACCAGTTCAGTTCGGACGCCTGGCGCTCGACCAGACCGGCCTCGCGGAACTGCGTGAACAGCCACTGGTTCCAGCGGTAGTACTCGGGTTCGCAGGTGGTGACTTCGCGCTCCCAGTCGTAGCCAAAGCCCATCTCGGCGAACTGGTCTTTCATCGAGTCGATGCACTGCATCGTCCACTCGCGGGGATTGGTGTCCCGCTCCTCGGCGGCGTTCTCGGCCGGCAGGCCGAAGGAGTCCCACCCCATCGGGTGCAGGACGTGCTCGCCGCGCATCCGCTCGAAGCGGGCGAATGCGTCCGTGATGGTGTAGTTCCGAACGTGGCCCATGTGCAGCGACCCCGAGGTGTACGGGAACATCGCCAGCACGTACTCGGGGTCCTCGGCGTCGTCTGCGATGCGGAACACGTCGGCCTCCTCCCAGGCGGCCTGCCAGGCAGGTTCGACCTCCGAGTGGTCGAACCCACGCTCGCGCTCCTCGCCAGTCGTGGTCATGATATCGTGAGTTCGGACACCGAGATTGCTATACCTTTCCCTTCACGGGGCCGGCAAGCGAGGACCGGGGCCACGACCTCGCCGAACCGCTCACGCCCCGGGTTCGTGGCACCGAGGCTAACCTTATGCGCGCAGCGGTCCTACGGACGGGTATGGCCGAAAGCGACGACGCGAGTGACTCGATACTGCCAGAACCGATCCGGTCGGTGACGCCGCTGACCGGTCCGCACCCCGACGCCGAGATGGACGTCATCGGCTGGGGCATCTTCCTGGGCCTGATGCTCCTCCTGGTGCCCCTGCTTCCCTTCATCATCGTCGTCTGGCTCATCTCGAAGCTCGTCGAGGCACTGACGCCGAGCTAGCGTAACAGCTGAACCGACGGACACCAACCGCACGACTGTAGTGCGGTCGGGTGTGCATCGACTTTCAACGGGTGCGAGTGGCCATATCGGTTCCTACGAGGGAGAAATCGAGCCCGTCGCCCGCCTCACTGGCGTTCTCGTAGACGACGTGCGCGGCCGCCACGTCCTGGATAGCCAGGCCCGTCGAGTCGAAGAGGGTGAGGCCGTCCTCGTCGGTTCGCCCCGGGAGGGTACCGTCGGCGATAGCACCGATCTCGCCGTAGATGTCGTCGTCCGTGAGGACGCCCGCGCTCCAGGGGACGTTTATCTCACCGGAGTGGGTACACTGCTCGTAGTCGTCGATGACCAGTTTGGCGGCGAGCAGCGTCTGGTCGTCGTGTTCGTGCTTGCCGGCCGCGTCGGCCCCGATGGCGTTGACGTGGGTGTGCTCGCCCAGCCATTCGCGCTCGACGATGGGCGACTCGACGGGCGTGATGGTCGAGAGGACGTCACAGCCGGCGGCGTCTTCGATGCTTCCCGCGCGTACGTCGAACCGGTCGGCGAAGTGGTCGACGAAGGCCCGCTGTTTCTCGTCGCTCCGGTCGGCGACCACTACCTCGTCGATGTCCCTGACGGTGGCGATGGCCTCCAGTTGGGTGTACGACTGGACGCCGGTCCCCACGAGACCGAGCGAGGTGGCGTCCGCGACCGCGAGGTGGTCGGTGGCGACGGCGGCGGCCGCGCCGGTCCGCAACCGGGTGAGGTCCGTCCCGTCCATCACCGCCAGCGGGAACGCCGTCTCCGGGTCCGAGTAGATGAGCGTCCCCAGCACCGTCGGCAGGTCGTGGTCGCGGGGGTTGTCCGGATGGACGTTGACCCACTTGACCGCGGCGGCGTCCCAGTCGCCCGCGTTGACGTACGCGGGCATCGACCGGAAGTCGCCGTTGTACTCCGGGAGGTCGATGTAGGACTTGGCCGGCATGATGGTGTGCCCACGCGCATCGGCCGCGAAGGCCGCCTCGACGGCCTCGATGACCGCCGGCAGGGTGGCGTGCGCTTCGACCGCGTCGGGACCGAGCAACAGCGTCTGCATACGTGACGATGTGGCGCGGGCGAACTTATACCCCACTCGCCAGTGGCGTTTTATCACCGCGGACCCTGTGTCACCTATGGGCACGGGCGTCCGGACCGCGGTGCTGGCACTCTGTCTCGTGACGGCCGGGTGCACCGGATTCATCGGGAGCGAGGGGGCGGCGTCGACTGAGACGATGACCCCGGCACCGGTCCCGGACTCACCGCCACCGCGGGTCGCTCCGGGACTCACCGGGACTGGCGTCGCCGACGCCGACACACTCGTTCGGGCGCACGTCGCCGGTCTCTCGAACACGTCGTTCACCGTCGAACACCGGCGAGCGGTCGACGACGTGGGGGGGACGCGGCGCGTCCAGCAGACGACGCGTGCCGAGATTAGTGCCGGGTACCGGTCGTACACGGCGTTCCGACGGGTTTCCGGTCCGTCGGTCACCGACCAGGTGATTCGAACCCACTCCGAGGACCGCCGCGCCATCCAGTGGATACTGGGCGACGGGACCAACAGCAGCAGGATCGTCGCCGACGGACAGGGCATCGGGGGCCCGCCCCGCCCGCCCCGCGACGCGCTGTTCTTCGAGCCGACCTACCACGAACGGGTGCGGGCGCTGTTCCTCGGGGCGAACGTGACCGCCGTCGTCCCGGCCCGCGCGGAGGTCGTCAAACTACACGGCACGCGCGTCTTCCGCGTCCGGGCCGACGGCGCAGCAAATCGGTCGCGGTTCCCGGTCACCCCCGCCGAACGGGTCGGCGACGTCAGTTTCACGGCGACAGTGTCGCCCGCTGGCGTCGTCCACTCGTACGGGGTCCAGTACACCGTCGTCCGCAACGGCACCAGACTCCGGGTGACCGAGTCGCTCCGGTACACGGACCTCGGCGTCACGACTGTCGACGCCGACGAGGCGGGACGGAACACCACGGCCCGATGAGGCCACCGGTCCGGGACGAACTGACGACTATACTGAATGAAACGTTTTTATCAGTTCCGGTAAAATGGTGAATCATGGTCGAACGCCGAGCGAGCACGGCCGCTGTCGGAGAGAGTCGGCGGCGGGCCCCTCCGTTCGACGTAGGGCCAGAGGACAACCGACCCGTCGAATCGCGTCCGAGCATATCGGCCGGGACGGGAGGTCAGTGAGCCCGGATGGGACACTCCGACAGACATGAGCGACGTCGGTCGATGAGCGAGCGGGTGGTTCAGGCGGTCGCGGACCACAGGGGCGTCGACCCACGGGAGTTAGACGAGTCGCTGTACTCCGTCATCAACCCCGAAGCCCTCGATGCGCTCTTTTCGCGCCCGCCGGAGGAGTCCGGCGTGCAGATGCTTCGTTTCCGGTATCTCGGACACCGTGTCATCGTCGAGGCGGACTGTACCATCACCGTAACAGACTGAACTCGGCGCCGTCGCGGGGGACAGTCGAATCCGGGTTCTGAGACGTGGCGACTCGCGGTATCGAAACGAAGAGAGAAGTCAGTTAGCGAGCGGTTCGGGGCGTTGGTCTGCAGATGGAAGCATCCGGCGACGGCGTCGCCGGTTCGACCGCGGCGAGCGACCACCGCGCCGCGAAGCGGCGCGACGGGAGCGAAGCCGCGATTTTTCCCCAGGTTTTTGCCCGAACGAGCGCCGCGGAGCGGCGCGAGTGAGGTGCAAAAAGTGGGTTTACATCATGCCGCCCATGCCGCCGCCCATGCCGCCCATGCCGCCGCCCATACCGCCGGGCGCGCCGCCCTCGTCGCCGTCACCCTCGGTCGAGAGGTCACCGGCAGCGATGATGTCGTCGATCTTGAGCACGAGGTTCGCGGCCTCGGCAGCCGAGGAGATGGCCTGGCGCTTGGCGTGCTCGGGCTCGACGACGCCAGCCTCGAGCGTGTTCTCGACATCGCCGGAGAAGACGTTCAGACCGGCGCTGACCTCGCCGCGCTCGTGGGCCGAGCGGAGGTCGACGAGCGTGTCGATGCTGTTGAGGCCCGCGTTCTCGGCGAGCGTGCGGGGGATGATTTCGAGTGCGTCGGCGAAGGCCTCGACGGCGAGCTGCTCGCGGCCCTCGACGGAGTCGGCGAAGTCGCGCAGTCGCGCGGCGACCTCGACTTCGGGCGCACCGCCGCCGCCCAGAACCTTCCCGTTGGCGACGGTCGCGGAGACGACGTCCAGCGCGTCCTCGACGCCGCGTTCGAGTTCGTCGACGACGTGCTCGGTCGACCCGCGCAGCAGGAGCGTGACGCCGTGGGAGTCCGCACCGGTGCCCTCGATGTAGAAGAGCTTCTGCTTCTCGTCCCGGGAGACCGTGCCGTGGCCGAGGTCGGCCTCGCTGGCGGAGTCGAGGTCCGAGACGACGCTGGCGCCGAGCACCTCTTTGAGGAACTCGATGTCGGATTTCTTCCCGCGCTCGATGGCCAGGATACCCTTCTGGGCCAGGTAGTGCTGGGCCATGTCGTCGATGCCCTTCTGGCAGAACAGGACGTTGGCGCCGGTGGCCTCGACCTTGTCGACGAGGTCGCGCAGCTGCTTTTCCTCCTGGTCGAGGAAGGTCTGGAGCTGGTCGGGGCTGTCGACGGAGAGCTGGGCGTCGACCTCGGTGTCCTCGAGCTCGATGGCGGTGTCCATCAGGAGGACCTTCGCGTCCTCGACGTCGGTCGGCATCTCCTCGTGGACGGCGTCCTTGTCGACGACGGCGCCCTTCAGGAGTTCGGAGTTGCCGGCCGAGCGACCGGTCTGGGTCTCGATGTCGAGGTATTCGAGGTCGGCGACGACGCTGCCGTCCTCGGCTTCGACGGTGACGGCCCGGACCGCGTCGACGATGAGCTGGGCGAGCAGGTCCTTGTTGACCTCGGCACCCTTGCCGGTCATCGACGTCTCGGCGACTTTCTTCAGCAGTTCCTCGTCGTCGCGGTCGACGTCGGTGGCGATCTCCGCGAGGGCGGACTTGGCCTCGGCGGCGGCCATGTCGAAGCCACTGATGATGGCCGATGGGTGGATGTCCTGTTCGAGGAGGTCCTCGGCGTTCTTCAGGAGCTCGCCCGCGATGGCGACGGCCGATGTCGTCCCGTCACCGGCCTCGTCCTCCTGTGTCTCGGCGACCTCGACGATCATCGAGGCCGTCGGGTTGTCGATGTCCATCTCCGTGAGGATGGTGACGCCGTCGTTCGTGACGGTTACGTCGCCCATCGAGGAGACGAGCATCTTGTCCATGCCCTTCGGTCCGAGCGTCGAGCGGACCGACTCGGCGACCGCGCGGGCGGCCGAGATGTTGTGTTCCTGTGCAGACTTGTCCTTCATCCGCTGGGCGTCTTCGCCCAGGATGATCATCGGCTGGCCCTGCATCTGGCGCTGACTCATAATCAGTCGAGAGATTGTATGTGGTTCTATATAAAAGTAGGGGTTCTGGCCGAGCTATCGGCGACCGGGAAGCGAGCAGAAAACGGCGAGAACCACCGGACTGCGACGACTCCTCGACGGTTGTGTGGTACGCCGTACCACGTTCCCGCGGGAAGCCGAGCGCCGCTTTATATACGCTACGCGACCGGTTCGCGCCAGTGGACGATGGCGGTCCCCACGACGAACGCGTCGTCGCCCGCGGCGTTCCGGCGGAACTGGAGGGTGTTCTCGCCCTCCCTGAGGTGGTCGGCCTCGAGCGTGTCCATCCAGTACTGCCACCGGTCGGCCGTCGCGATGTCGAACCCAGAGAGCGAGGCCCCGTTGACGAGGATTTCGTGCCCGTAGTCGCCGACGTCGAACACCTGCATCTCGACGTAGGGGTCACGGGGGTCGGCCGTCGGCACCTCGAAGGTCCGGACGTCCGTCTCGTCGCCGGTGAACTCGGCCCAGGGGACGTCGAGTGAGTCGACCGTCGGGCCGAGGTGTTGCTGGAACGTACAGCGTGCGTAGTTCGCGCGATGGGGCATACTCGACCTGTCGCTCGGGAGATATATAAACGGGTCCCCGTCCCACCCTCCGGCGCGACGAGTTAGGTCCCCTCGCGTCGGTACCGGGCGATGAGCAGCGTCCCGACGCGGGCGGCGGTGTAGAGCGCCGCCGTCACGAACGTGAGTCCGACCACGAGCGGCCAGAGGAACTCGACCCGCGCGAGGAGTTCGTACACCAGCTGCAACTGTTCGATGCCGAAGATGCGCAGCAGGACGGTCAGGGCGGAGAGCAACACGGTCACGGCGAGGGCCAGGACCAGCCAGAACCCGAAGATGCCGGCGAGGACGGCCGCCTCGCCCAGCACCCAGCGGAGCCGGTCCGGGACGGTGCCGGTGAGCGGGTGTGACGTCATGGTCGTCGGTTGCCGAGCCGGTACAAAAACCGTGGCGGACGCCCACACGACAGTTTGAGCGTCGCTCCGGTCGAGACTGCCACGGCAGCGGCGTGGCGGTAACGGATTTATTATCGCTGACTCCCTATCACGGGTGTGAACCGCACGGCAGCGCTCGACGCCGTCGTCTTCGGGGTGGACATCCAGAGCGGTGACGTCCGCGGGGACGCGCCGTCCTACGCGCTGGTGGTGTTCGACGGCGAGAGCATCGAGCGGGACGTCGTCTCGCGACGGCGACTGCGACGGCAGATCGAGAGCGACGAACCGGCCATCGTCGCGACGGACAACATGTACGAGCTGGCCGCCGACAAGGACCAGCTGATACACTTCCTGGGCTCGCTCCCGGACGAGACGAAGCTGGTCCAGGTGACCGGCGACGAGCGACCCGAACCGCTCTCGCGGGTCGCGAAGCGCCACGGCGTCCCCTACGGCAAGAACCCGATGGAGGAGGCCGAAGCCGCCGCCCACCTCGCCGCCGCAAGCGTCGGCCAGGAGGTGTCGGCCTTCACCGACACCACCGAGGTGAAGGTCGCTCGCGGCCGCTCGACCGGCAAGGGCGGCTGGTCCGAGGACCGCTACACCCGGCGCATCCACGGGTCGGTGAAGAAGCGCGCCCGCGAGGTCGAATCGGAACTCGACGCCGCCGGCCTGGAGTACGAGCGCGACGTGACCGAGAAGTACGGCGGCTTCTCGAACGCGATCTTCCGCGTGGAAGCGCGCCCCCAGGATATCCCGGTATCGACCGAGCGCTCGGGCGACGTCCGCATCGAAATCGAACGGATGCGCCGCGACGGCATCGAGTTCCGCCCGCTCGCGAAGCGTCGCGACCACGTCGTCGTCGGCGTCGACCCCGGTACTACCACCGCCGTCGCCGTCGTCAGCCTGGACGGCAGCGTGCTCGACGTCTACTCCTCGCGGACCAACGACACCGCCGACGTCACCGAGTGGATAATCGAACACGGCCGGCCGGTCGTCGTCGCCGCGGACGTGACGCCGATGCCAGAGACCGTCGAGAAACTCCGGCGGTCGTTCAGCGCCGCCGGGTGGGAGCCCGAACGGGACCTGCCGGTCGACGAGAAGAAACACCGGACCCGCGAGGCGGCCTACGACAACGACCACGAGCGGGACGCGATGGCCGCCGCCCTCTACGCCTTCGACGCCCACGAGAGCCAGTTCGAACGCGTCGCCGAGAAGGTCCCGCCCCGTCACGAGGTCGGTCGGGTCGTCGCCCGCGTCGTCGCCGGCGAGGAATCCGTCGAGAGCGTCCTCCGCGACCTGGACGGCGACGAGGCGGAGGAGTCAGAGACGACGGCCCACGAGCCGCGGGAGCTGTCCCCCGAGGAGAAGCGCATCAAGCGCCTGGAGGCCCGGACCGAACGCCTCGAGTCGAAGGTCGAGGAGCTCAAGACGACCATCAAGCGGAAGGACGACCAGCTCGCCGAGAAGGACAAGCAACTGGAGAAGGCCCGCAGCGAGGGCCGCCGGGAGGTGCGGAAAGACCGCGAGGTCACCCGGCTCCAGCGGCGCAACGAGGCGCTCGAACGCGACGTCGAGACCGAGCGGGAGAAACGCGAGGCGCTCGCGGACAAACTGGAGCGGCTGAAATCGCTCTGGAAGCTCGACCACTCGAACTTCGCCGACGTCTCGGAGCAACAGGAGGGGCTGGTCCCGGTGAAGGTCGTCGACCAGTTCACGCGTGACGCCATCGACGACGCCGACGAGCGATTCGGGCTCGTCAGGGACGACATCGTCCTGCTCCGCGACGCCTCGGGCGCGGGGCGTTCGACCGCCCAGCGCCTGGCCGACATCGACCCCCGCGTCGTCCTGCGCAACGGGAACCTCTCGGACGCGGCCGACGAGGTGCTGTTCGAGAACGAGGTGCCCGTCGCGCCCGCCGACCTGGTCACCGTCCAGGAGGTCGACGAACTGGCCATCGCCCGCGAACACGAAGTCGAGGACGCCGTCGCCGACTGGGAGCGCCGCGCCGAGGAGCGCAAGAAGGAGCGGAAGACCGAGATGGTCGACCAGATAATCAGCGAACACCGGGCCGACCGGCCGGCGAGCGGCGAGAACTGACCGGCGGCCCGGTCGGGTCGGTAACAGTTACAGAGGTGACAGGTGAGCGACGTTAAGAGTCGTGTCCGGATTACATCCCGCCCATACCGCCGCCACCCATACCACCGCCGCCCATGCCGCCACCGCCCATCCCGCCGAGGCCGAACGCCCCGAGGAGGCTCGTGACCAGGCCGTAGACGATGAGACCGACGCCGCCGACGACCAGCGCCAGGCCGGCGGCGAGGATGAGGTTCTGCCAGGCGACGAGACTGATACCGCCGAGCAGCACGACGACGCCAGCGAGACCCACGGTGCCGAGTTTGTCGAGCATGTCTCTCAACGGTCCGTGTGGCACCAAAAGCTCCTCGGTCCCGAATCAGCGGGCGAACTCGGTGTCGACGTTCTGCGCGGCCGCGACCATCTCCGCGACGGCGTCCTGCCGGCGCAGCAGCGTCATCGTGTTGCCCTCGATGTCGAAGGTCCCGTCCATCACGGCCTCCGAGACGTCGAGGGTGCCGCTGAGCATCGCCGACCAGGCGTCGAAGGGGCCCCGGAGCACGAAGTCGTAGCCGCCGTCGGCCTCGGCCAGGCTCGCGGCCGTGCACGTCCCGTCCTCGATGTCGACGTGGAAGGCGAGCAAGTCACCGTCGTCGCGCCCGTCGTCGCGAATCTCGAAGCGGAAGGCGGCATCGAACCCCTCCGCGGCCGCGGCGAACTGCTCGCGGTCGTTGATTCGCTCGCGCCAGGCGGCGACCCACTCCTCGGCGTCGGTCGGCAACGTGTACGTCATTGTCGGGGGGTGGGCCGGTCGGCCCTTGGGCTTTGTCACTTCTCATCGGGGGGCGAGACAGCCAGGCCGACCCCGTCAGGGGTGGCTTGCGGCCCGAACGAACCTCGCAGAAACTAAACCTCCCGGGGTCGAACGGTGAGATATGAGCGACAACGACGGCCGGAAGGACCTGCGGATGCCCGACGACAGCGAGGTGTTCGCTGTCGTGACCAACATGCTCGGTGCGAATCGCGTCAAAGTACGCTGCATGGACGGGGTCGAGCGGACCGCTCGCATCCCGGGCAAGATGCAGAAACGCATCTGGATCCGCGAGGACGACGTCGTGCTCGTCGAGCCGTGGGACTGGCAGGACGAGAAAGCGGACATCACGTGGCGCTACGAGAAGCAGGAGGCAGACCAGCTGCGCGAGGAGGGACACATCCAGGAGTAGTCCCACTGATGGACCCCGCCACAGCGCCGACAGAGGAGGACACGTGACCGACGGCGAGGCCGAGTTCGGCCTGCTCGACACCGACGAGGCCGACGCTCCGGGCGACGAGTGGGAGGAACTCGACGTCTCCGACACGGAGGCCGACCGTATCGCCCGGAAGCGGGACCGCAAGTTCAACGAGTTCCGCAAGCGAATCAAGGACGCAGACCAGTTCAAGGTCGAGGCCAGCGTCTTCGACGACGCCACCTACGGCGCGCTCTACAAGTTAGTCCAGGACGGCCACATCGATGCCTTCGGTGGCCCCATCTCGACGGGCAAGGAGGCCAACGTCTACACCGCCCTGGCGGGCGACCACGAGGTCGCGGTGAAGGTCTACCGCATCAACGCCTCCGATTTCAAGGACATGCGGGGCTACCTCGACGGCGACCCCCGCTTCGAGGGCATCGGCTCGGACAAGAAGAAGGTCGTCACCGCCTGGGTCCGCAAGGAGTCCTCGAACCTCAAGCGGGCGCGCCGGGCGGGCGTCCGGACGCCCGAACCTATCGCCGTCGAGCGAAACGTCCTGGTGATGGAGTACCTGGGCACCGAGGAGGGGCGGGCCAAGCGTCTCAACGAGGTCCACATCGAGAACCCCGAGACCGCCTACGAGGTCGTCAAGGAGTACATGCGGCGGCTCTACGACGCCGGCCTCGTCCACGGCGACCTCTCGGAGTACAACGTCGTCTTCCACGAGGGGCAACTCTACATCATCGACCTCGGGCAGGCCGTCACCGTCTACCACCCGAACGCCGAGGAGTTCTTAGAGCGGGACTGCCGGAACGTCGCGAACTTCTTCGCCCGACAGGGCGTCGACACCACGCCGGAGGACCTGCTGGCGTACGTCCGCGAGTTCGCCACGCCGCGGGACGACGAGGACACCGCACCGGGCAGCGACGACGACGCGGTGCCACAGGGGACGCCCGCCGACCGCCGCGAGGAGTAGGGGCAAAACCCTAAGTCCCGGACCTCTCGACTGAGTGTATGGACGCGTGGCGAAACCCCGTCCCGTCGCGGGTCCGCTCCTGGATTCGACAGCGGGTCGCCATCGACGCGCGGGCGCTGGGCGTCTTCCGGGTCCTGCTGGGGTCGTTGCTCGTCCTCGATATCCTCCTGCGGGCGCGTGACCTCGGAGCGCACTACAGCGACAGCGGCGTGTTCCCCCGGTCGGCGGCCATCCAGCAGTACGACCCGCTCTCGCTGCATCTGGTGGCCGGCGACGTGCCGGAACTCGCCGTCCTCTTCGCCCTCCAGGCGCTCGTGGCCGTCGTCTTCCTCGTCGGCTACCGGACGCGCTTGGCGACGCTCGCGACCTGGGTACTCTGGCTCTCCTTACACGCTCGCTTCCCGCTCGTGCTCAACGGCGGCGACACCCTGCTTCGCCTGTCACTGTTCTGGTCGCTGTTCGTCCCACTGGGCGCGCGGTTCTCCGTCGACGCCCTCCATCGCGAGGCCCCGCCCGAGACGGTCAGTTCGCTCGGGACCGCCGCGCTGCTGGGCCAGGTCCTGTTCATGTACGGCACCAACGTCGCGTTGAAGCACATGGGGGTCATCTGGCGGGCGGGCGACGGGCTGACCTACACCCTCCAGCTCGGGCACTTCATCACCCCCTTCGGTGAGTTCCTGAGCACGCTCCCACTGGTGACGACGGCGCTGGGCTACGCCGTGTACGTCCTCTGGACGCTGTCGCCGGGCTTGCTCCTGCTGACTGGATGGCGGCGAGCAGCGCTCACGGCGGCGTTCATGGCGATGCACGTCGGGATGGCGCTCTCGATGCACCTCGGACTGTTCCCGTTCGTCGTCGTCACGACGTTGCTCCTCTTCCTCCCGCCGACGGTGTGGGACCGCCTGCTGCCGGCGAACCGGGTCGAGCGTGTGCGGGAGTGGGTGCAGACCACTGGCATCCTGGCGTGGGCCCGCGGACTGTACCCGACGGCGTCGCCCCCCGACCGGTTCGACGACGTGCGCCGGACGCTACGGGTCCTCGCTGCCGTCGTCGTCGTGGTGTCGGTGCTGTTCGTCGGGCTCTACAACGCCCAGGTGCTGACCAATCGGGCGGACGTCGGCCCGCAGGACACGGTCCCCGAGCCACTGGAGACCTACGGCGAGCGGGCGTTCTTGACCCAGCACTGGACGATGTTCGCGCCGGACCCGCTGCGGCAGACCGGCTGGTACCGCCTGCCCGGCCGCCTGGCGAACGGGACCACCGTCGACGTCGCCCGTGGCGGTCCGGTCACCGAAGGGCGGCCCGAAGAGCTGTCCGACGACCTGGCGGTCCAGTACCCCAACCAGCGCTGGCGCAAGTACACGAGCAACCTGCGCGAGTCGGGCTACCGCGACGAACGGCAGCTGTTCCTCGAGTACCACTGCGAGCGGTGGGACCGGAATCACGAGGTCGCGCTCGAGCGCGTGGCGTTCGAGTACGTCACGCTCCGGACGACCAAGAACGGGACCGTCCGGCAGGGGACGAGCCGGCTGGCCAGCCATCAGTGTGGTGCGTGAGACCCGGTCTCGTGACAAGGTCCATCGCCGAAGTTTTAAACACGCTGAACGCCCTACGAGCAGGTATACTTATGCAACACGTGAAGATTCCGCAGGACCGCATCGGTGTGCTCATCGGCGAGGGCGGTGAGACGATGCGCGAGATAGAGGAGCGAGCGGAGGTGCGTCTCGACATCGACTCCGAGGACGGGTCGGTCAAAGTCGAGTCGGTCGGCGACCCCGTGACGGCGCTGAAGGGGCCGGACATCGTGAAGGCCATCGGCCGTGGCTTCGCCCCCGAAGACGCCATGCGGCTGCTCGACCACGACCTGATGATGTTCGAGATGATCGATATCGAGGCGGCCTCGCGCAACAAGAACGACCTCCGGCGGCACAAGGGGCGCCTCATCGGCGAGGGCGGGCGTACCCGGGAACTGATGCAGGAGCTGACCGGCGCGGCCGTCGTCATCTACGGGTCGACACTCGCGATCATCGGCGGCCCCGAACAGGTCGACGCCGTCCGCGAGGCCGTCGAGATGCTGCTCGACGGCGCCCCACACGGCTCAGTCTACTCGTTCCTGGAGCGCAAGCACAACGAGATGAAGCACAAAGAGCTCGAGTATCACCAGTTCACCGGGTGACCGCGTAGTCAGTAGGCCCCCGGCACTGTCGTCGGCCCGGCAGTTCTGACCGCCGTAACATATAACGCTGCAGACGGTCAACTACGCTGGAGTACAACCGTGTCCAACGAAACCGACGGGCCGGCGGACACCGACAGGGAGACGAGCCAGACCGTCAACGAGGTGATGGACCGGCTCGAGGAGGTCCGTGCGGCGGAGCGCGAGCGGGCCGAGGCACCCACCGACGGCGTCTTGCTTGACCAGTTACAGGAAGTCGAAGAGCGGCTGCTCGCCTTCGGCGAGGCACTGGGCGGCGACATCGACGACGTCACCGACCTCCCCTTCACCGAGGAGGCGGGCCTCGACCACATGCCCGAGCCGCTGTACGTCCGCCACGACACGGAGATGCTGAACCAGGTGACCTCCTGGCTGCTCCAGGACCAGCACATCGGCCTGGTGAGCCCCTACGGGTCGGGTAAATCGGCGTTTCGCGAGATCGTCCTTCGCGACCTCTCGAAACACGACGACTTCGTGGTTACGCACCTCGACAACCCCCGCGAGACGACGGCCAGACAGCTGTACCAGACGGTGCTGACGGCGGCGTACTCGGCGGGCTACTCGGTCGACCCGAAGCACTACTCGCAGGTCCGAAACGGCATCCCGTGGGCCACTGCCGACACCAAGCAGGCCGTCCACGAGGTGATGGGGCGCATCCGGCGGGACGACAAGACGCTGTTGCTCGTCGTCGACGAGATAGAGGTCCTGGAGGTGGACCTCCTCTCGCCGCTGCAGGTCGCGGGGGACGCCGGCGTCAGACTGTTCCTGACCGGGACCCCCGAGGGCAAGCGACGGGTCGCCGAAATCAGGGGGACGCTCGACTCGCGGCTCCGCTACTACGAGAACATCGCCCCCTTCGGCCCGGACGACATCGAGGAGTACGTCGCGCGCTCGCTCGCGTACTTCCGCGACGAACCCTACCGGGGCGAGACGCCGGACCTGTTCACCCGGGCGGCCATCGAGGACATCCACGAGCACACCGAGGGGAACCCGCGCGAGGTCCGCATCGACTGTCGGGAACTGTTCACGCGCGCGGCGTTCGTCTGGTATCGGACCGGACAGGACGTCGACCGGATCAAGATAACCCCCGAGTTGCGGAACCGTCGGTTCGGGATGGGGCGCTGACCCCGGCCGATTCCCCGCTGAGACCGCTCGACCGGCGGTCTGGGCGGTAAAGCGCGTATATAAACCCACCACGTCACGGAGTGCCACACCTCTGCGAGTAGGGGACTACCGCCGGTTCCCTCGCCCGCCACCAAAACGTTTATATAGAATCACATTCAATCATCGTCCTGACTATGGCTCAACAGCAGATGGGCAACCAGCCCATGATCGTACTTTCCGAGGAGTCCCAGCGGACATCCGGGAAAGACGCACAGTCGATGAACATCACTGCCGGGACGGCCGTCGCGGAGGCCGTCCGGACCACCCTCGGGCCGAAGGGGATGGACAAGATGCTCGTCGACAACTCCGGGTCCGTCGTCGTCACGAACGACGGCGTCACCATCTTAGACGAGATGGACATCGAGCACCCAGCGGCCAACATGATCGTCGAGGTCGCCCAGACCCAGGAGGACGAGGTCGGGGACGGCACGACGACGGCCGTCGTCATCGCCGGTGAACTGCTCTCGAAGGCCGAGGAACTCCTCGACCAGGACATCCACGCCACCATCCTGGCCCAGGGGTACCGCCAGGCCGCGGAGAAGGCAAAGGAGATCCTCGAGGAGAACGCCATCGACGTCGACCCCGAGGACACCCAGACCCTCGAGAAGGTCGCCGGCACCGCGATGACCGGCAAGGGCGCCGAGTCCTCGAAGGACGTGCTCGCCGAACTCGTCGTCCGCGCGGTCCAGGCTGTCGCCGACGACGACGGCACCGTCGACACCGACAACATCCAGATCGAGACCGTCGTCGGTGGCGCCACCGACGAGTCCGAGCTCGTCGAGGGCGTCATCGTGGACAAGGAGCGCGTCCACGACAACATGCCCTTCGCCGTCGAGGACGCCAACATCGCCCTGCTGGACACGCCCATCGAGGTCCCCGAGACCGAACTGGACACCGAGGTCAACGTCACCGACCCCGACCAGCTCCAGCAGTTCCTCGACCAGGAAGAAGCCCAGCTCAAGGAGTACGTCGACTACCTCGTCGACGCCGGCGCCGACGTCGTCTTCTGCCAGAAGGGCATCGACGACATGGCCCAGCACTACCTCGCACAGGAAGGTATCCTGGCCGTCCGCCGCGCCAAGAAGTCCGAGATCGAGGCGCTCTCGCGCTCGACCGGCGCGCGCATCATCTCGAACATCAAGGACATCGAAGCCGACGACCTCGGCTTCGCCGGCTCCGTCGCCCAGAAGGACATCGCGGGCGACGAGCGCATCTTCGTCGAGGACGTCGAGGACGCGAAGGCCGTCACGATGATCCTCCGCGGCGGCACCGAACACGTCGTCGACGAGGTCGAGCGCGCCATCGAGGACTCGCTCGGCGTCGTCGCCGCCACGCTGGAGGACGGCAAGGTCCTGCCCGGCGGCGGTGCGCCCGAGACCCAGCTCGCGCTGGGCCTGCGTGACTACGCCGACTCCGTCGGTGGGCGCGAGCAGCTCGCCGTCGAGGCCTTCGCCGACGCCATCGACGTCATCCCGCGCACCCTCGCCGAGAACGCGGGTCACGACCCCATCGACTCGCTGGTCGACCTCCGCAGCAAGCACGACGGCGGCGCGGTCACCTCCGGCCTCGACGCCTACTCCGGCGAAGTCGTCGACATGGAAGAAGACGGTGTCGTCGAACCGCTGCGCGTCAAGACGCAGGCCATCGAGTCCGCGACCGAGGCGGCCGTCATGATCCTGCGCATCGACGACGTCATCGCTGCTGGTGACCTCAAGGGTGGCCAGGGCGACGACGACGACGAAGGCGGTGCCGGCGGTCCCGGCGGCCCAGGCGGCGCGCCCGGCGGTATGGGCGGCGGCATGGGCGGCATGGGCGGCGGCATGGGCGGCATGATGTAAACCCACTTTTTGCACCTCACTCGCGCCGCTCCGCGGCGCTCGTTCGGGCAAAAACCTGGGGAAAAATCGCGGCTTCGCTCCCGTCGCGCCGCTTCGCGGCGCGGTGGTCGCTCGCCGCGGTCGAACCGGCGACGCCGTCGCCGGATGCTTCCATCTGCAGACCAACGCCCCGCACCGCTCGCGAACTAACTTCTCTCTCTTCGTTTCGACACCGCGAGTCCCTACTGTTCGACGGTGAACTCCTCGAAGACGGCTTCGAACCCGTCGCCTTCGGGCGCTGCGGCCATCAGTCCAACCTGTATCTGGTCAGCGTCGCTCAAGTAGCCCCGTCGGATCATCGTGAACTCGTCGCCGTCGACGGAATAGTACACTTCGACGGTCGTACCGGTTCGCTCGACGCGAACCCACGTCGAGTCGGGGTCCGAATCGAGTGGGACGAACGACCAATCGGAGAACTCCCGCGTGATGACGGCACCGGCCGTCTGGTTGCCGTCGAGGACCTCGACACCGCACTTCAGCCAGTGCGTCTCGCTCTCGCGGACCATCAACCCCACCTGGTCGTACTGGGCGCCGTAGTCTCCAGAGACATTCACCGTCGCGGTGAAGTCGCCGTCGACCTCGCGGTAGTAGAAGGGGGCGTCGTCGTCGACGGGGTCAGTTCGCGTCAGGCGCCAGAAGTCGGTGTCAGCGGGGACGCTCATCCGGACCTCGTCGTCGGTCGCTGCCCACGTCTCGGGTTCGTTGTACCACTGCATGGAGGTCGGTCACCCGGCCGGGGCAAGAGCGCTGGGGTCACACCCGCTCGACGAGCGTCGCGATGCCCTGGCCGAAGCCGATGCACATCGCCGAGACGCCGTAGCGACCGTCGCAGTCCGCGAGCTGGTAGGGGAGTTTCCCGAGGAGGGCCGCGCCGGTCGCCCCGAGCGGGTGACCGTGGGCGATGGCCCCACCCCAGACGTTCGTCTTCGCCCAGTCCGCACCGGTCTCCTCGAGCCAGGCGGCGACCACCGGCGCGAACGCCTCGTTGACCTCGAAGCGGTCGATATCGGCGACAGCGAGGTCGTTGCGTGCCAGCAGTTGCTCGGTCGCCGGGATGGGACCGGTGAGCATCGTCGTGGGGTCGACGCCGACGACGACCGAGTCCACGATACGAGCGATTGGGTCCCAGCCGTGCGTCTCGCAGACCGTCTCGGAGGCGACCAGCGTGGCGGCCGCCCCGTCGACGATGCCCGAAGCGTTGCCGGCGTGGACGACGCCGTCGCCCTCCTCCCGGAAGACCAGCGGCAGGTCGACGAGGGTCTCGACATCGGTGTCGGGCCGGGGGTGCCCGTCTTCGGTGACCTCGACCGCCTCGCCGTCGAGCGTCGTCTCGACCGGGACGACCTGGTCGTCGTACTTGCCCGCGGCAGCGGCCTCGCCCCACCGTCGCTGCGAGTCGACGGCGAGTTCGTCGAGTGCCGTCCGCGCGAAGCCCCACTGCTCGGCGATTCGCTCGGCCCCCTCGCCCTGCGTGGTCAGCTCCTCGAAGTGCTCGAAGTAGGTGTCCGTGACGCCGCCGGGGTCGGCGTAACTGTGGGTCTCGCCGGGCGTGTCGCTGCCCATCGGGACCCGGGTCATGTGTTCGACGCCGCCCGCGACGAGGAGGTCGGCCATCCCGCCACGAACCTGGCCGGCGGCGAAGGCGACGGCCTGCTGGCCGGAGCCACACATCCGGTTGAGCTGGACGCCCGGCACCGTCTCGCCCCAGCCGGCGACCATCGGGGCGATGCGGCCGATATTCAGTCCCTGTTCGCCGACGGGGACCACGCAGCCGTAGACGACGTCCTCGACGTCGGGTCCGGCGAAGCCGTTCCGTGCTTCGAGCGCCTGGAGCGGCGCGGCCGCGAGGTCCTGCGGGTGGGTGTCGCGGAACTGCCCCTCGTGGGCCCCGAACGGGGTGCGGACCGCGTCGACGAGATAGGCCTCCTGCATGTCTGGCGGTACTCGGTGGCGCGCCATGACTGTTGGGCCGGAGTCGAAAGAATTCTCCCGGTCGCCGGTGGACCCCAACCCGTGTCGCTGCTCAGTATCTTCGCGACGGCCATCCTCCCGGTCGTGGCGGTCTCCGCGGTTGGGTTCGGGCTGGGGCGCTTCAAGGGCGTCCAGCCGGATGCGCTGAACACGGTGACCGTCTACGTGCTCGCCCCGGCGCTGGTCATCCACAGCCTGACGACGTCGACGGTGACCGGCGGGACGATTCTCAAGGTGGTCGTCGCCGTCGCGGCGTTCACGGCCGCGATGCTCGCCATCGCCGAGGCGACCGGGCGGCTGTTCGGCCAGACCGAGCCGCTGCTCGGTGCGTTCGTCCTCGTGGCCGTCTTCCCGAACACCGGCAACTACGGCATCCCGCTCGCGGACTTCGTCTTCGGCCCGACAGGTCGGAGCCTGGCGGTTCTCGTGACCGCCCTGCAGGGTGTGATGCTCTACACGCTCGGCATCTACATCGCCGCCAGGGGTGCCGACAGCGACCCCGTCGCGGACATGAAACGGGTGTTCGGCGTGCCGCTGGTGTACGCCGTGGTGCTCTCGCTCGCGGTCCGCTGGCTCGGCGTCGCGCCGCCGGCCGATTCGACGCTCATGCAGACCCTGGAGATACTGGGGAACGCCTCGATACCCATCATGCTGCTCATCCTCGGCATCCAGCTGTCGGACGTCGACATGGGCGGGACGCTCCTGCCGGTCGGCATCGCGAGCGGGCTGAAGCTGGTGTTGGCCCCCGTCGTCGCCGTCGTCGCCGTCCTCCTCCTCGGGTTCCAGGACCCGACGGTCGCGCGTATCGTCGTCCTGTTGCTCGCGACGCCGACGGGCGTGACGCCAATCATCCTCATCGGCGCGTTCAGTAGCGAGCGAAACGGGTTCGCGCCGGGCGAGTTCGTCAGCGCGACGGTACTGGTGACGACGCTCCTGAGTGTGCTGACGGTGACGGTGCTCATCTCCATCCTGCAGTCGGGCGCGGTCGTCTGACTCACTCGAGCGACTGGACCAGTCGCCAGCAGTCCCGCCTGATGGCCGCAGCGGTCTCGTAGCGGGTGAGTTTGTCCGTCGCGGTCGCTTTCGCGACGACGTGGTCCACGGCGTCGGGGAGCTGCGGATTCACGTCGGTCGGGCTGGGAACCGTCCCGTGCAGGACGTGCTCCCGGACGGTCTCGTAGTCGCCGGTGAACGGCGGCCGCCCGGTCAGCAGGCGGAAGCAGACCGTCCCGAGCGCGTAGACGTCCGACGCGCTGTCGACGGCTCCGTACTCACGCGAGAAGTACTCCGGCGCGGCGTAGCGAGGGTCTAAGTAGGAGGACGGCTCGAAGACGTCCCGGACGGGGGCCATCAGGCCAACGTTGTCCAGCCTGGGGGCCGGGAGGCCCTCCAGCGAGCTCTCGGGGTAGACGACCGACTCCGGGTCGAGGCCGCCGTGGACGACGCCGTTGCGGTGGCAGTGGGCGACGGCGCCCGCGAGGTGGGCCGCCTCGCGGAGGCCGCGTTCGGGACTCGGGCGGCCGCGGTCGGCCAGCGAGCCGTCGAGGAAGGGGTCGCGACCCACGGGCGGGGGTAGTCGCCCCAGTCGTGGACGGAGGCGACGCCCTCGTGGTCGGCGACGGCCGCCCACTGCGCCAGCGCCTCGGCGACCCGTGCGGCGAAGGTCCGGCGGTCGTCGGCGTCGTCGGGCAGGTCGAACAGTCGCAGGGCGACCCCGAGCACGTCGCCGGAGAGCGTCGCCTGGGTCCGCAGGACCGACCCGTAGCGGACCGCCTGCTCGGGTTCGACGACGGAGAGGTCGTCGAACGCGCCCAGCATGTCGATAGCGCGGAAGGCACGGGAGTTCTCGGCGCGTTCGATGCGGTCACGCCGGTCGACGGCCGCCGGGTCGCCGCGGTGTTGGCGTTCGGCGCCCCGGTCGGCGTCGGCCTCGCGACCCTCCGTCGTCCCGGTACGTTCGACGACACCGGGGCCTGATGGGCGCGGGTCGTCCGTCTCGACGACCTGGCGGACCGCGCCGGCGACGTCGGTGCCACCGTCGGCGCGTTCGGCGAAGGTCCATCCATCAGTGTCGGCGATGGCGGCTCTGACCGACCGGCGGACGCCGCGCTCGTCCAGGGCCGTTCGGACCGCGTCGGTGTGGTCCTGAGCGAGCGTCGAGAGCGTCCGGACCAGCGACTCGCGGTCGGTTGCGTCTGGCAGGCGGTCGAGCAGTCGACCGGCGAGCGGTTCGACCAGGTCGGGGTCCGCGTCGGCCAGCAGCGCGAGCGCCCGGGCGGCCTGCCGGTCGCTGTCGCCGTCGAGGGCGTCGAGCAACGGGGCACCGAACACCGAGAGGAGTCCCTCACCGACGTCGTCGTCCGGGTCGGTGTCGGCGTGCATGGGAGCTGCATGCACGTCGTCCCCCAAGAACGTACGTCAGACGGCTGTCACACGGCCGGACTCAAGAGGTCCCGCCGAGTCGGCGTCAGTCGTCGGCCACCGCGGGGTCGGCCTCCCCGCGCGGGTCGGCGGTGCGCCAGGTCCCCCGGAGGAACCACGCGGCGGCGATGCCCGCCGCCAACACGTTCGAGACGCCGAACGCCAGCCAGATGCCCTGTTCGGCGAGCGAACGCGCGAAGAGGTCGACGACCGCCGGGCCGAGCCACGCCGGCACGTCGACGGGTCGGGAGGCGACCCAGGCGACCGGGAGACGGATGATCCCCAGCATCGTGACCGCCAGGGCCGCCGCAGTCAGGGTCTTACCGGCGCCCCGGAAGCCCCCAGAGTAGGCCCGAACGATGCCGATGAAGCCGAACGTCGGCGCGACCCACTGGAGGAACTCCGCGCCGATGCGGACCACCTCGGGGTCGTCGCTGAACACGCTGACGACGGTCGGGGCGGCGAAGATGGTCACGAGACCCAGGGCCGTCAACAGGACGAACGACACCTTCGCCGCGAAGTGGTTGGCCGTCGCGGCCCGGTCGGGCCGGCCCGCCCCGAGATTCTGGCCGGTCATCGTCTCGACGCCGCGGTCCATCGCGATAGCGGGCATGAACACCAGCGAGAAGACGCGGATGCCGACGCCGAAGGCCGCGACCACCGTCACCGAGAAGGTCCCGACGATGAACAGCATGGCGTTGACCGACAGCGCACGGCCGGTGCCTTCGAGCGAGGCGGGCACGCCCAGCCGGAGGAGCTTCACCAGGTACTCGCGGTCGGGGACCATGTCACGCGGGCGAATCTGGACGCCGTGGTTCCCGCGGAGCATGATGCTCACGCCGACCGCAAGCGCCACGCCGCGGGAGAATATCGTCGCGACGGCCGCCCCGACGACCCCCATCTCGGGAAACGGCCCCCAGCCGAAGATGAGGAACGGGTCGAGGACGATGTTCAGAATCACTGTTCCGAGCATGACGAGCATCGGCGTGACGGTGTCGCCGGCCCCCCGCATCAGCGAGATGAACACGAAGAAGCCGAACATGGCCGTCAGGCCCAGCGAGACGACCTGGAGGTAGCCGGTCGCCCCCGGCAGCACCTGGTCGGACGCCCCCAGCAGCGCCAGGAAGTCCCCGACGAAGAAGAAGCCGGCAACGCCGAGCAGTATCGACGCGATGAGCGCGAAGGTGACCGTCTGTGAGGCCGCGTACTCGGCCTCGCGGTGCTCCTGGGCGCCGGTGTGCTGGGCGACCAGCACGCTACCGGCCACGGAGAGACCCATCCCCAGCGAGATGAGCAGGAATATCATCGGGAACGCGAAGGAGATGGCCGCCAGCGCCGTCGTCGAGTACTGGCCCAGCCAGAACGTGTCGGCGAGGTTGTAGGCGACCTGGAGGAGGTTGGTGACGACGATCGGCATCGAGAGGAAGAGCAGGGGCCTGCCGATGTCACCGCTCGTCAGATCCAGGTCCTCCTGGCCCTTGAACAGCCCACTCACGCGCTCGCCGACGCGTTCCAGTCGGTCCCTGAGACTCACAGCTGGGCCTCCGTGGCGTCGGTCAAGAGGTGCGATTCGACGTACTCCGCGAGCATCCGCCTGGTGCACTCGACCGACCGGCCGGCCGTGACGCGCTCGGTCGCCGCGCCGGTCAACATCGTGACGAGGAACGTCGCGGTGTCCGCAGGGTCGACGGCCGGGTCGACGACGCCGTCGTCGATGCCGGCCTCCAGCAGCCGCTCGAACTCGCCAGCCAGGTAGTCGTCGAACCGAGTGAGCCGCTCGCGGAAGCCCGGCTCGTAGGGGGCCTGGGCGCGGATCTCGAGGACGGCCGTCTCGAAGGCCTCACGGTCGTCTTCCGGCTTGTCGAGCACCGTCTGGACGAGCGAGCGCAGCTGCGCGGCGGGGTCAGCCCCGGCCGGGTCGCTCGTGCGTTCGACGAACCGGTCGTAGAGGTACTCGAGGAAGGCACACAGCAGGTCGTGTTTGCTGTCGTAGTGGTAGTGGAGGGCCGCCTTGCTCTTCGATGACTCGTCGGCGATGTCCTGCATCGTCAGGTCGGCGTACCCGTGGGTACAGAGGGCGCGGTACGTCGCCGTCATGATGTCGTCGGCGGGGTCGCCGTCACTCATTGCTAGAACTGACTGACTGGTCAGTCAAGAGGGTGTCGTTTCGCGGCGCTGGCGGGTTCGATGAACCGAAGGAACTGATTACTCGTCGATTTCGAGCTCGAACTGCTCGTTCTCGGCGGCGGCGTTGAGCACGACCGAGGTGTTGGACTCCTTGATCTCGGGGTCCGTGAGCAGTTTCTTGATCTGGGCGTTCATCCCGTCGGTGTCCGTGAACTTCCCGACGGCGATGATGTCGTAGTCGCCGGTGACCTCGTAGACCGAGATCATCTGCTCGTGCTCTTTGAGGTTCTCGGTGACCGTCGGCAGCGCCGACCCCTCGACTTTCAGCTGGATGATGGCCGTGACGTCGTACCCCAGGGCGTCGTAATCAAGCTTCGGTGTGTACCCGTTGATGACCCCCTCGTCTTCGAGGGCAGAGAGGTGATTCGAGACGGTCGTCACCGAGACGTTCAGGTCCTCTCCGAGGCTTCGGAGGCTCGCTCGGCCATCGCCGAGGAGTGCATTCACTAACTTCCGGTCGAGATTTTCGTACGTCATTACATCCCGACACGCCCCCCAGGGATTAGAATTTTACGAATGTCCAGATGCAGTCGGGAACGGCGGAATGTTTGCGCAAAACAGCAGGGTTTTAGTAGTAGCGACGTTCCTATCTGGTGTCCCAATATGACAAGCGAACTCTCGGACGAGGCCCAGGACGTCCTCGACGAAATCGACGAGAAGAACGTCGACTTCCTGCGCCTGCAGTTCACCGACATCCTCGGAACAGTGAAGAACGTCTCCATCACGGCCGACCAGGCCGAGAAGGCGTTCACCGAAGGCATCTACTTCGACGGGTCGTCTATCGACGGCTTCGTACGGATTCAGGAGTCCGACATGCGTCTGGACCCCGACCCCACGACCTTCTCCATCCTCCCGTGGCGAGAGAACGTCGAGGGCGGCTCCAGCGCTCGACTCATCTGTAACGTCATCGATACGTCGACCGGCAAGCCGTTCTCCGGCGACCCGCGTGGCGTTCTGAAGCGCGCCATCGCGCGTGCCGAGGACATGGGCTACGAGGTCAACGCCGCCCCCGAGCCGGAGTTCTTCCTGTTCGAGGAGGACGAGGACGGCCGTGCCACCACGAAGACCAACGACGCCGGTGGCTACTTCGACCTCGCACCGAAGGACCTCGCGAGCGACGTCCGCCGTGAGATTATCTACGGACTCGAGGACATGGGCTTCAACATCGAAGCCTCCCACCACGAGGTCGCCGAGGGTCAACACGAGATCAACTTCACGTACGACGACGCCCTGTCGACGGCCGACAACGTCGCCACGTTCCGGTCCGTCGTCCGCGCCATCGCGGCCGAACACGACCTGCACGCGACGTTCATGCCCAAGCCGATTCCGCGCATCAACGGCTCGGGGATGCACACCCACATCTCGCTGTTCACCGAGGACGGCGAGAACGCGTTCCACGACGAGAACGACGAGTTCAACCTGAGCGACACGGCGAAGAGCTTCGTCGCCGGTATCCTCGACCACGCGCCCGCCATCACGGCCGTCACCAACCCGACCGTGAACTCCTACAAGCGCCTGGTCCCGGGCTACGAGGCACCCGTCTACGTCGCCTGGTCCGACCGGAACCGCTCGGCGCTCATCCGCAAGCCGGCCGCCCGCGTCCCGGCCGCCTCGCGTATCGAGGCCCGCTTCCCCGACCCGTCGTGTAACCCGTATCTCGCCTTCGCCGCGCTCATCCACGCCGGTCTGGACGGCATCGAACGCGACCTCGAGTGCGACGACCCGGTCCGCGAGAACATCTACGAGTTCGACGAGGCCAAGCGCGAGGAGTACGGCATCACCACGCTGCCCGAGAACCTCGGCGAAGCCGTCGACGAACTCGAGAGCGACGAAGTCATCTCCGACGCGCTCGGCGAGCACGTCTTCGAGAACTTCGTCGAGGCCAAGCGCCAGGAGCACAAGGAGTACCTCGTCGACGTCTCCCAGTGGGAGCTCGACCAGTACCTCGAGAAGTTCTAACCGGTCATCACCGCTATTTTTTCGCGACGCGCTCACCGACCAGCGGCAGCGCCAGCAGCCCGCCGGTCCCGACGGCTGCAAGGAGGGCGACGAGCGGCGCCACCGGACCGAACGTCAGAACGACCCCGCCGCCGGCAGCGCCGAACAGTCCGCCGAGTGCCAGCGTCGTGGCCGCGCCCTGTGGGGTCGACTCGGGCACGGGGTCCAGTGCACCCGAGGCCACGACGCCGCCGACCCCCATCCCCACGACACCTGCCGTCTCGTAGGTGACGCCGCCGGCCAGGAGCGCGACGAGTCCGAGCCCGGTGACGAGGGCGAACACGCGGTCGGGTCGTCCCAACAGCCGCACGGCGGCCCAGAGTACGGCCGCGGCGACGGCGACGCCGGCCACCACGTCGACGAGATAGTGGACGCCGAGCACCAGCCGGGAGAGCGAGACCAGCGCGACGACGACGCCGGCGACGGTCCACCGCTGGCGTTCGGTGCCGACTCGCAGCGCCCACGCGAACCCACCCCAGACGAGCGTCGTGGCGATGGCGTGGCCGCTGGGGAAGCCAAAGCCGTCACCGGTCGCCATCGAAGCATAGAGGTCGCGAACGGCCGCCGGGAGCCGGTCGGCGTAGGCCGCCGTCCCCGCACCGGGCGGTCGAGGGAGCGCGAACAGCGCTTTCAGCGAGACCGTGACCGCGATGGCGGCGGCGAGCAACGCGACCAGCATCGCCGCGCGGTCGCGGGTCAGTCCCCGGCCGAGACGCGGGAGCCGCGAGCCCAGGAGGTACGCGAGGACGGTCGCCGTCCCGACGAACCAGAGGTCACCGAGCTGCGTGACGAGTGCGAACGCGACGACGACGAGCGCCGGGAGGTCCGAGAGGAGGTCGGTGACGCCGACAGCGCGGCTCATTCGCGCCAATCGCGGACCCGGTCGGCGACCCGACTGGGGACGCCGGCGGCGGTGAACGTGACGCCGACGACCAGCATCACGACGTACAGGCCGAGCACCGACAGCCAGACCACCAGCATCGACAGCACAGCCCAGACGCCATCCAGATAGTAGAACGCGCCCAGCGTCATCAGCGTCCCGTACAGCAAGACCACGTAGGGCCCCCAGCCGCGGGCGTGGCCCCGGCGCATCCGCCGGCGGACGTACCGCTTGAGGTCCTGCTCGACGTCCTCGCGGTGGAGCGTCCGGTCGTCGACGTCCTCGCGGAACGACTCGAACTCCTCGCGGAGCGCTGCGAGTTCCTCGTCGGTCAGGTCGTCCGGCGACCCGCCGACGCTGGCGTCGCCGTCGTCGGGCGGCGGCGTGTCACCGGCGCGTGCATCTGCGTCCTCGCTCATCGCTTTGCCGAGCTCTCGAAGCGGTTCGTGTTGTAATTGCCGGTCCCGGACACCCGCGAGCACCGCGTTGAGCGCGGCGCCGACCAGCAGAATCTGCCCGGCGAAGTAGAACCACGTCACGAGCAGGAGCACGCCGCCGACGACGCCGTACAGCTGGAAACTGTCCGCCTGGGCGGCGTAGATGCCGAACGCGGTCCCGAGCACGGTCCAGCCGGCGGCGGCGAAGACGGCGCCCGGTGCCGCCGCCCGGACGGTCATCGCCTCGTCGGGGAAGACGTAGTACAGCGGGAAGAACGCCACCGTGAGGACGGGTATCAGCAGGAGGCCGCCGACGGCGAACTCGACGCCGAGGACCGTCCCGATCCCCGCGACGACGCCGAGGCCGGCGAGCGCCAGGCCGATTCCCAGCAGCGCCGACAGCGCGTCACGAAACTGGTCCAGTAGCGACTCGCTCTCGGCGCTGCCGTAGATACGGGCGAACGCCAGGTCGAGGCCGCGGAACAGCTTCAGGGCCCCCCACAGCATCACCACGAGGCCGAGCACCGTCGCGCCGCTCCGCCCGACGGCACTCGTCAGCGCGTTCAGCAGGACGCCCTGGGCGGCCGGGGTGAGCGCCGACGCCGCCGCACCGACGACCCGCGCCGCGAACGCCTCGCCGCCCAGCAGCGATCCGACGACCAGCGCCAGCAACAGCAGCGGAATCACCGAGACGAACATGTAGTACGCGATGCTGGCGGCGAGGAAGGAGACCTGCTCGGTCCGGACAGTGTCGACGAGGTCGCGAACGACGGACTGCACCCGGGCGGTGTTCACGGCGGGATGTCGGGTGGCTGTTGTTTATAGATACCCGTCTCCCGGTCCGACGGGCTTCACATCGCCGTCGAACACGGTCCTGGCCTCCTGCGCCGGCGCCAGCTCCGCACAGGTATCCAGGTCAGCAGACCGCTCGTTTGGCGAATCTTCCCCACCATTGTGGCCATCCAACCACATATTATTATATTAGGCCCATATTTGACCACTATTATACGGGATAGGCGATAACTCGGACCTATGTCAGCGCGGAAAATTGAACATGTCACCAAAGCCTGTGCCTACGTCACCAGAAACGGGTCGGAACTACTGGTGTTCGAGGGACCGGGCCACGACGGGCTACAGATACCGAAGGGGACCGTCGAGTCGGGCGAAGTGCCTCGCGAAGCGCTGTACCGGGAGGTCATCGAGGAGAGCGGGCTCGCGACCATCGAGGACCTCCGTCACGTCGTCACCGACGTCTGGACCCGGAGGGAGTCCCCGCCCAAGCGGTACGTCCGGAACTTCTACCACGCGACGGTCCACGAGTCCCGCGACTCCTGGACACACACTGTCACCGGCGACGGAGCGGAACAGGGCGTCGAGTTCGAGTTCTCCTGGATCGAGCTCCCCGCGGAGGACGCCTTCGCACTCGACCTCGACGACTACCTCCACGCCCTCTCGACCGGGACCGACGCGCAGTCGGCCCCGCGCGTCGCCGCCGACTGAGGACGTTCCTCCGGCCGAACGTGCCGAGCGATAGCTAGTCGTCCAGCGCTGCGTCTGGCCGGTATGAGCGACTGACGACCTGCCAGGCGCCCGACCGGAAGCGGTGGTAGGTGATGCTCGCCGGGACGGCCGTCTCGACTAGCAGCGACGCGTAGAGTGCGAACACGCCGACCGACGGGAGGAGGACGCCGAGCACGGCCACCGGCAGCGCGAAGAGGTACATCCCGGCGAGCTGGGAGTACAGCGGCCAGCGCGTGTCCCCACTGGCTCTGAGTGGGCCAGTGGCACCGCCGTCGACGCCGCGGAAGACGACGCTGAGACACGCGACGGCGACGAAGACGGTGACCTGGCCGACGACGGTGGGGTCGTCGACGAATACCCCGGCGATCTGCCGGGAGAACAGGACGGTCGTCGCAGCGACGAGCAGGTAGACGCCGACGCTCAGCCGGAAGACGTCGCTCGCCCAGGCGGTGGCGTCGGCCTCGTCGTTCTTTCCGAGGGCCTGGCCGACGAGGCTGCTGGAGGCGAGACTCAGCCCCCAGTTGGGCGTATCGAGCAGGGCGCGAACCCGGAGCGCGACGACGTACGCCGAGACGACACCGGGGCCGAACAGGCCGACGACGAACAGCCGCGGGAACTGCGCGCCGGTCCGGGCGAGGTGCGTCCCGACGAGCGGGAGGCCGACCTCGACGAGGTCGTCGGCGAGCGCCCGGTCGAAGTAGGGCCGCGAGAGCGGAATCCGGATTGGGAACGGGAGCCCGGGCAGCCCACCGCGGGCGAGGCCGACGGCGAACGTCACGGTGACGAGCGCGTTGGCGACCACCGTCCCGATGGCGGCGCCGACGACACCCAGCCCGAAGCCGAAGATGAGCACGGCGTTGAGCCCGACGTTGATGACCGCGCCGCTCCCCCGGAGGACCATCGGCACGTAGGCGTCGTCGACTCCGACGAGTGTGCGGCTCGCGACGAGGTTCAGCGCGGCGAACGGGACCCCGAGGCCGACGACCTGGAGGTACCGAGCGCCGTAGCCGACGGCCTGTGCGCCCGATCCGGACCCGACGAGGTCGACGAGGAGCCCGGGGAGCCACCAGTAGGCGGCCGACAGCGGGAGCGTCAGGGCCAGCGCGACGGCGGCGCTGGTCGTGACCGTCAGCCCCAGCTCCTCGCGGGCGTCGGCACCGTAACGCTGGGAGACCATCCCGATAGTCGCCCCGGCGAGGCCCCCGCCGAGCGCGAAGGCCAGTTCCCAGAACGGCGTCGCGAACCCCACGCCGGCGATTGCCGCCGGCCCGAGCGCGATACCGACCATGGCGACGTCGGCCGTCGACTTCGACATCCGGGCGAGGCCGGTGACGATGCGGGGCCAGGAGAGGGCCGTCGCTCGCTCCAGCCTGTCGCGGTCGGCCAGCCCCAGTCGTGTGAGCACGGCGGCGACGACCAGCAGGACGGCACGGACGGGGTTGAGAGCGGAGCGCACCACTTGCGCTGGCTTCGGAGCGAGCCCTGAAAGCCCTTGAGAAACGGGCCGGGTTCAGTTGGGAGTGTGTCCGAAGAACGGGCGTGGTGGGCAGCACTGCGGCGAGGCGGGCCGTGTGTATTTCAACAGCGGTCGGTTCACAGAGCCAGAGAATCCTACCCGAAGCCGGGTGACCAGCCGGCATGGGCGGGGCTGAAAGGGGCCGTGCTATCGGCGAACCCCGACGTTCGCAAGAGCAGAGCTCTTGCGCAGCCCATCAGAAATCTTCGATTTCTGAGGACGATGCAAGCACGCGAAGCGCGCGCAGCGAGTCGCGGGTCGCGTGGGACCGGCGGTCCCACGTCTTGGTGAGCGGGGGCTTTCTGGCCGTACACTCCCGGGATTGCTCACCGAAACACGACCGGGAGGGGGCTCACAGGGTTTATGCACGGCCCCGCCGACCTCGCGGGTATGGAGACGGAAGCGGCCATCCGCGAGGGGTCGATACAGGTGACGGCGCTGTTGCTCGTCGCCGCCAGCGTCCTGCTGGTGCTCGGCGTCGCCGGTGTCGGGGCGTCGCTGCCGCTGGTCGGCCTGCTGCTCGCGCTGGCCGTCGTCCTGTACGCGACGCGGTCGACGGAGCCCACAGTCGGGCGCATCGGGGGCCTGAACGTCGACCACCTGCTCGGGTCGCTGTGGCTCGCCGTCGTCGTCGCGACCCTGCCGCTGGTGTTCGAGCTGTCAGCCACGCCCGAGGAGGTGCAGGCGCTGGGCGGCCTGCTCGGCCTCGCGGGCATGGTGAACTACTTCGTCCGGCCGCTGTACCTGCTGGCCTACGACCTGGTCTCGTCGTTGCTCGGGACCGGAGAAGGACGCGCCAACGGTCGCTAAATCACTCGGCGGTCGCGTCTCGAATCTCGACCACGTCGGCGTCGGTCTTGAACGTCGTCCCACCGTAGTGCGTTCGGGAGGCCTCGAACCCGGAGTCGTGCAGTTTCTCTACGAAGGTGTCCATCGCCTCGGCCCCGCGATTCCAGCGCTTACAGAGGCGGTGCTGGTCGTAGTGTGTCGGCGTGTCCAGTTCGCCCCCGAGCGTCGCCAGCAATTCGGCAGCCTTCTCGGCGGTGCCCATGTCCTCGCTCAGGTGCTCGCTGACCGCGTCGGCGAAGGCGGGCTCGCAGGTCCGGGCGAGCCAGATGGGGCCGGCCGTCTGGAGGTGCTCGCCGCAGTTGGGGCACTCGGCTGGTGCGTCGGCGATGAGGCCGAAGTCGTGGTCCCGCCAGAGGCAGCGCTGGCAGTGGTAGACGTAGCCCAGGTCGTCGATGCAGTCGTTGGCGACACGGGCACCGTGGTCGAACTCCAGGTAGGTCCGGGCGTAGTGTTTCGTCGCGTGACTCAGGACGGGGCGGGCGGCGATGTCGTAGCGGGCGGCGGTCCGAATCATCGCCGAGAGGAGGACGCGCATCCCCATCTCGGCGTGGAACTCGGTGTTTCGCGGGACTGCGCCGTACGAGCGGACGCCGCTCTCGAAGTGTGCCCCACAGAGCGGCGCGGTGTCGGTGGCGGTGACACAGAGCAGGCGTTTCGTCCCCTGGATGGCCGCGTCGGCGAAGGGGATGGGCGTCCCGAAGGGGTCGACGTCGACCACGTCGAAGGCGTCGGCGTGCATCAGGACGTTGGCGTTCTCCCGGTGGACCGCGGCGGCGAGGTCGTTGCGCTCCAGATTCCGTTCACAGAGCGCCGTCGCCTCGTCGTCGATGTCACACAGCGTCGTCTCCCAGCCGTCGGCGGCCGCGCGGACCCCGCGGATGCCGCTCGCCGCGGTGGCGTCGAGATACGACTCGGCGCTCTCGTCTCGCTCTCGGTAGGCCCGCAGCGTCGCCACCGTCACGTCCCGATTCAGCTCCTGGACGGGGTTGAAGAAGACGTCGGCCCCCTTGCCCGCGTCGGGCTGTTCGGGCACCTCGACCGTCACCTGTCCCTCGCTGACGCGCATACCGTAGCCTGCAGACAGGCGGCGTTAAGTCGTTCGACCGACGTCCGGCGTGTGCCGCAACCGTCCGGCAAACCCTCGGCCGTTCGACTCTGGTCGAGTTGTCAGTAGAGACATACATACAAGCGACCTCGTCCCGTAGAGGTCGCTATCCAATCGAAGCCATGACAGACCGGAGCAACCTGCGAGCGAAGTACGCGACGAGCCACGAGCTCATGGACGTCATCAGATACGCCGCAGAGACGCTGAGCGTCGAGTTCGACCGGTGGGACGAGCGCCACGTGACCGGGCCGAGCCTCTACGTGCTTATCGTCGCGGACATCGACTTCGGGAACTACACCGACCCGCTGGGGCTGAACACGTGGCCGGTCGACGAGTGCCAGGTGGTCCAGCGGGAGTCGGACGCGTTCATCGAGGTCGCCCGCGACGTGGCCTTCAGCCGCGACGGGGCCATCGTCGTCGCCGGCGACGGAACGATACAGGAGCAGATGGTTCGGGTCCGGAACCTCAGTGTGTCCGAACGCGAACGAACCGACGGCGTCAGTCCCGCTGGCTGGATGGGGACCAAACACCTGAGTGCACTGGAGGCGTCGACCCGCCAGCAGGTGCTGTGGGCCATCACGCTGAGCGAGGAGGACGGACGCGTCACGACCTTTCTGGACGGCGAGTACCGGGATTACGAGCACGGCGAACTCGGCGGGCGGTGGCGACTCGAATGATCGTACCGGACGCCGGTCGACAGGCGCCCGACGCGATGGCTACGGTCCGCTGGCGGTCCGGTCCCGCGGCAGTCTGACCGTGGCCGTCGTCCCGTCGCTCGTGTCGAACGAGAGCGTCCCGCCCAGCGCGGTGGCCGCCCAGCGGACCAGCCACAGCCCCATCCCGCTGCCGTGGTCCAGGTCCGTCTCGCGGCCGCGCTCGAGGACCGCGAGCTCGTGCTCCGGCACCCCGGGACCGTCGTCGCTGACCGTGAGGACGACGTCCTCGCCGTCGGTCGCCGCCGTGACGTCGACGGTCGCGTCGTCGGCGTGTTCCAGCCCGTTCTCGACGAGGTTCTCGACCAGGACGTCGAGCAGTTCGGGCTGGGTCGTCAGCGCGAGGGTCTCGGGCACCGACACGGTCACCTCACCTCCGTGCACGTCGGTGAGCCCGTCGACCGCAGCGGTGACCGCCCGACGGAGGTCCACCGACACCAGCGCCTCGTCGTCGGCACCGACCTCCGAGAGCGTCCGCGCCTTCGTCCCCGACTCGACGAGACGGTCCACCGCGGCCCCGATGGTCGCGGCGTAGTCGGCGTGCTCGCCGGTCAGGTCCTCGGCGAGCAGTTCTGCCCGCGCCTGGATGACGACGCCCTCGTTGCGGACGTTGTGCCGGAGAAAGCGGTTGAGCACTTCGAGCCGTCGCTCGCGGCGGATCTCGTCGGTGACGTCCTGGAACACCACGGTGTAGCCCAGTTGGGTCCCGGACTCGTCGCGCAGTTCGGTCTGGCGGACCTTGTACTCGCGGGGCGACCCGCCGTTCTCGACGGTCACCTGGGCTGGCTGGCCGTCGGCGCTGACGCTGTCGCCGACCAGCAGGTCGCCGAGTGGCGTGGTCAGCGCCGGCTGCTTGTCCACGGCGAGCATCCGCTCGGCGGCGGGGTTGAGGTTGACGACCCGGCCGTCGACGTCGACGATGGCCACCGGCGTCGCGATGTCGTCGATGGCCGCCCGCTCGCCCGCCCGTCGCGTCGCCGGGTGGAACTCGAACATGTCGCTGCGGACGAACGCGTACGTGTCCAGCGCGATGTGGGGCAGGAACATGACCGTCGTCAGGCTGGCCACCGGCCCGACGCCGCCGGCCCACGCCAGCAGCGCGAAGCCCGGCGGGATGGGGCTCAACCCGACGGCGATGGCCTCACGCCGGTAAAGCGGCCCGTAACTGACCACGGTGTCAAAGACGAGCAGCGTCCCGAAACTGACGAACAGCATCGCGACGAGGACGGCGACGTTGCCGACGGGCAGGATAGCGTACTCGGCCGCCGCACCGCCCAGCGATTCGACGACGCGGAACTCCTGCCAGACCAGCCCGTGCAGCGGGTTCGTGAGCACCAGCGCCGACGTCGCCACCGGGACCGCCAGTCCGGCTCGAAAGACCCATCCCTCCAGCAGCGCCGTCCGACCGGTGTACCCCAGCGCGAAGGCCAGGAAGAAGAAGCCGATCCAGGTCAGACAGAGCCAGACGACCATCTCCAGGGCGAGGTGGACCGTCGGGTCGGCCACCAGCGTGGCGACGCCGTAGGCGACACACCACACCGTGATGGTCGCGATGGTGGCGACGAACCAATCCGCGCCGGGTTTCCCCCGATGCTCGCGCAGCTGGGCGAGCAGGTAGAGCGAGCCCAGCCCCGAGGCGACCGACCCGACGGCGAGCCAGGGGACGCTGACAGCCATTGGTCCAACCTTCGTGCCCTCCGTGTTGACGTTTCCGGCACCAGACCCCGCCGTGTGTACTTCTACAGGTATCTGTTCAGGGAGCCAGAAAGCCCCGGCCAAAGCCGGTTGTTCAGCCGACAGGGGCGGGACTGAAAGGGGCCGCGCTCAGGACGACGTTCACAAGAGCGAAGCTCTTGTGCAGCCCATCAGAAATCTTTGATTTCTGAGGACGGTGGGCGACGTAAGCACCGCAGCCCGGAGGGCAAGGAGCGCAGCGAGCCCCCCGAGTCGTGAGCGCGGGGGCTTTCTGGCTCTTCGTGTCAGTACTCACGAACACGACTGCAGACACAGAGAGCCGACGCTGTTTTGTCGGGCCTCTCCGTAGCCGTGGTGTGACCGCAGTCGACGAGTGGACGGCACTGCTCGCCGAAGCGGGGGAACTCACCCCCGAAGCAGTGTCGCGTCTCGTCGACGCCCACGGCGACCGCGGCCAGCGCGCCATCGAAGCCGTCGGCGAGAGCCGGGTGAAAGGCTACCGGGATTTCACCGTCGTCGTCGGCCACGACGACGAGTACATCGTCGAGGACGGCGGCTGTACCTGTGCCGACAGCGAGTACAACCTCGACGCCGACGACCCCGACCAGCTGTGCTGGCACGTCATCGCCGCCCACGTCGCCGAGGCCATCGACGCCGTCGACCACCACGACATGTGGTACTCGGATGTCAGAGATTTCCTCTAGACCACTTTTTGCTGCGGGGGGTTTCCTCGCTCGCTCCGCTCGCTGCGGGAACCCCCGTTGCAAAAACGTGGGGAAAAACTGCCGGACGCTCGGGCTTCGCCCTCGCGTCCGGTGAAACGCCTCGCTCCGCTCGGCGTATGCGACTGGAAGCCTGCCCTTCCCCGTCGGCGCGCAACAGAGGGCGCGCCTGGCTAACTGCGCCGCTACCGCTTTTCGACGCAGTAGTCGACGAAGTTCCGGAGGATGTGCAGGCCCGTCTCGCCGGACTTCTCGGGGTGGAACTGGGTCCCGAAGACGTTGCCGGCCTCGTTGGCGACGATAGAGGCGAAGTCGACGCCGTAGTCGGTGGTGGCGACGACCGCGCCCTCGTCGTCGGGGACGGCGTAGTACGAGTGGACGAAGTAGGCGTACTGGCCGTCGATGCCCTCCACGAGCGGGTGGTCGCGCTGGACGTCGAGTTCGTTCCAGCCCATGTGCGGGACCGTCTGGTCACGGCTGAAGCGGACGTTCTTTCCAGGGACGAGGTCCAGGCCCTCGGCGTCGCCCTGGCCGGCGTGGTCGGCTTCCTCGCTTGTGGTCAGCAGCATCTGCATCCCGAGACAGATGCCGAAGAGCGGCGTGCCTGCCTCGGCCTGTTCGACCAGCGTCTCGCGGAACGGGCCGGCGTTCTCCATCCCCTCGGAGAAGGCGCCAACGCCGGGGAGGACGACGCCGTCGGCCCGCGCGAACTCTGCCGGGTCCTCGGAGAGGGTCACGTCCGCGCCGGCGCGCTCCAGGCCGCGCGTGACGCTCCGGAGGTTCCCCAGTCCGTAGTCGACGACGACCACCTCCGCGGCGGTCTGTCTGGCGTTCATGGGAGGGGATACGAAAACGGAGGCTAAGTCGCTTCCCCTTCGGACAGATTTCGCGAGTGGTGGTGATGCGGTGGCCGGGCGCGCCCTCCGTGGCGCGCCGGCGGGGAAGGGCAGGCCCGCAGCACGAGCATACGGCGAGCAACGCGGGCCGTTTCACCGGACGCGAACAGCGAGGTCACGGAGTGACCTCGCAAGCGAACGGCGAGAAGCGCCGTGAGCGAGTGAGCGTCCGGCAGTTTTTCCCCACGTTTTTGCAAGTCGAGCGGGACCGAAGGTCCCGCTGACCATGCGAACGGGCGCGCAGCGCCCGTGAGCAGAGAGTGGTTCGCGCGAAGCGCGAACCCGACGCAGCAAAAAGTGGTCGGTAAAAAGTGGTGGTTCAGAAATCGCCGATGCGTCGCTGCCCGCTCTCGTCGTCGGTGAAGTCGGCGGCTTTCGCGAGCGTGTCGGCGAACGTCTCTTTCTGGCTGGGGTCGTACAGGGTTGCGGCGGGGTGGACACAGACCAGCACTGGCCGGGGCGTTCCGGCGACGGTGACGTCGTGGACCGTACCCGCCTCGCCGGTCACCGCGACGTCCCGGTCCAGCAGGTGCTGGGCGGGCACCTTCCCGAGCGTGACGACCACCTCGGGGTCGACGCGGTCGATTTCGGTCTCTAAGTACTCACGGCAGTTCGCGAGTTCGTCGGCGTGGGGGTCGCGGTTGTCCGGCGGCCGGCAGCGCACGCAGTTCGTGATGCGGACGTCGGCGCGGTCCAGGCCGACGTCCCTGAGCGTCTCGTCGAGGACGTCGCCGCTGCGGCCGACGAACGGTTCGCCCTGTTCGTCCTCGTTCGCGCCTGGGGCCTCCCCGACGAACAGGAGGTCGGCGTCCGCGGGGCCGACGCCGTTGACGATCCGCGAGCGCGATTCACAGAGTTCCTCGCAGCGCTCGCAGTCGACGACGTCGAGGCCGTCCATCTGAGTCATACCGGTCGTTGGCGTGCGGGGGTATCAAACGCGGCGGTCCCGGCGAGCGGTCGACGGTCAGTCGGCGTCGACCAGTCCCCGCGCGGCCAGTCGGGCGACCCGGAGCGGTTCTGGCCGGCCGCCCTCGGGCGTGAACGCGCGGACGACGTCGGCGGCCTCGGCGTCGGGAAGACCCACCGCGCGGACGTACACCGTCTCGTCGTTCACCGTGACGGGGTGGCGGTCGGGCTGGGCGCGGTAGGTCGACAGGCGGTCGGCGACGACGTCGGGGTCGTCGAAGGCCTCCTGGATGGCTGATTCGAGTCCCGGCGAGGCCTCGAAGGTCACCGAGACGACGGGTAGATCAGTCTCGTCGTGGATGCGGTGCAGGTCGAGGACGTTGAACCACGCCAGGGCGATGCCCGAGAGGAGGAGGTAGCGGACGTCCTCGCGGTCCAGTCGGTCGACCATCGCACGGACGACCGTGGTCGCATCGCTCCCGCCGACGGTACAGGTGTCGAAGACGAACCCGTCGACGACGCGGCTGGCACGCACGACGACGCCCGCGAGGTGGCTGGTCGTGTCCCGGTAGGACTCGGCGATACCGAGCGCACGGACCCCCGCTTTCACGTGTTTCGGTCTTCGTTGACGTCTTCGTCTTCTTTGATGTCTTTCAGCCGGTCGAGAAGTTCGTCGTTCGATGCGGTGAACTCGTACTCGACGTCACCCTCGTGGGTGTTCTCCGCGGCGTCGAGTCCGTCCTCGTCGTCGAAGTCGGTGTCGTACTCCTGGTTTTCCTGTTCCGACTCGTCGTAGCTCCCAAACCCCATGATACGTGTGAAACTATGTCGTTCACGCCCAAAAAGGAATCGCCCGGGTATCACGATTGATTCGCACGGATTCTGCGACGTCGAGCGCTGGCTCAGCGCGACTCCGGGGCGTCGACGTTGCGGTTGCCGGCGTAGGCGTCGGCCCCTTCGGTCGGCGTCGCCCACCGGACGGCGTTGTCGAGCACCTGCTGGACGTCGTCGCGGTGGTAGATGGGATACGTCTCGTGCCCGGGTCGGAAGTAGAAGATTCGCCCGCGGCCGCGACGGAAACAACAGCCGCTGCGGAACACCTCGCCGCCCTCGAACCAGGAGGTGAAGACGAGGCGGTCGGGCTCGGGGATACCGAAGGGTTCGCCGTACGTCTCGGCCTCGTCGAAGACCAGCGCGTCGTCCAGGTCGTCGGCGATGGGGTGGCCGGGATCGACGACCCACAGGCGCTCGCGCTCGTCGGCCTCGCGCCAGGTGAGGTCACAGGGCGTGCCCAAGAGGCGCTGGAACGGCTTCGAGGCGTGAGCCGAGTGAAGGACGATGAGACCCATCCCGTCGTTGACGCGCTCGGCGACCCGGTCGACCACGTCGTCGGCGACCTCGTGGTGCGCGACGTGGCCCCACCACACCAGGACGTCGGTGTCGTCGAGCGCGGTCTCGGTGAGGCCGTGCTCGGGTTCCTCGAGCGTGGCTGTCCGAGTCTCGTGGCCGCGCTCGGCCAGCCCGTCGGCGATGACAGCGTGGATGCCATCTGGGTACACCTCGGCGACGGCGTCGTCTTCCTGCTCGTGGACGAACTCGTTCCAGACGGTGACGGAGACCATGCACGTGGTGCGAGGGGATTCGGCCTAAATCTGGCGCCGGCCGGGGATACACTGAAACGGTCGCCCGCCCACGCACCCGACATGGAAGTCCACAACGTCACTGCCGACGCCGAGACGTTCACCTGTAACGCCTATCTCGCGCTCGGGGACCGGACGGTGCTCGTCGACGCGGGTGCGATGGACGGCGTCGTCGACGTGATTCTCGAGCACACCGATGCGCTCGACGCCGTCGTCCTGACCCACCAGCACGGCGACCACGTCCAGCAGCTCGACGCCGTCCTCGACGCGTTCGACGCCGACCTGTACGCCTACGCCGCGCATCCGCGTCGGACACACGAACTGGCCGACGGCGACACGGTCCAGGTCGGCGACGAGGACTGCGAGGTGGTGTATACGCCGGGCCACGCCGACGACCACGTCTCGCTCGTCTCAGAGCGGTCGCTGTTCTCGGGCGACGTGGTCGTCCACGACGACGGCGCGTTCGAGGGCGGGTCGTTCGGCCGCACTGACCGGCCCGGCCAGTCTCGAGAGCGACTCATCGAGAGCATCCAGGACCTGCTCGACCGGCTGCCCGACAGCGTCGAGGACATGTACTCGGGCCACGGCGGCGTCTTCCACGGTGACGTGCGAGCAATCGTCGAGCGGGCGCTCGAACGGGCCGAGCGGCGCGAGCCGAAGTATCCCGACGAGTGAGCGGCGAGTGGAGCAGTCGCTCGCCGGTGTAGCGCGGAACGCAGAACGCGAACGGCCGGATTACGCGTTGCGGACTTCCTTCGCCTTCGGGCGGAGGTTGCCGTAGCCACACTTGCGACACTGCTCGGCGCGCTGCGGGTTGCGGGCGTTACAGCGCATGCAGATCTGTTTGTTCAGAAGTCGGTCTGATGCAGCCTCGAAACTAGCCATAGATGCCGGTTGCCCGTGCGTGCGTTTAAGTTTTGAGTTTCCCGCTCGCCGAGACGTGGGACCGATGTCCCACGCGACCCGCGGTGTTTTGGGGCGTCGGGCCGTCCGAGGAGGTATGTACGAACGCGTAGCCGACCTGCCGCTGACCGTCGAGACCTGTCGCGTCGACGTTCAGGAGCGGTCGACCTCCAGTGGCTTCGACCGGGCGTCGACGACCATCGCCCTCTCGGGGGCGGGCGAGACGGGACGCGGCGAGGATGTCACCTACACCAACGAGTCGCACTACTCGCTCGCGGCCCACGAGGTCGACCTAGCCGGGGAGTACACGCTCGATTCGTTCTCGGCGCACCTTGAGGACGTGGAACTGTGGCCCGACCCGCCCGAGGAAGAGCGGTTCCGCCACTACCGACGCTGGGGCTTCGAGAGTGCGGCCCTCGACCTGGCGCTGAAGCAGGCCGGCACCTCCCTGGGAGCGGCGCTCGGGCGGACCTACGACCCCGTCACGTTCGTCGCGTCGACCCGGCTGTCGGACCCCGAGAGCGACGAGTCGCCGTCGGCCGACCGCCTCGCCGCTCTGCAGTCCATCCACGCGGACGTCGCGTTCAAGCTCGACCCGACGCCCGACTGGGACGACATCCTCATCGCCGAACTCGCGGAGTACGACGTCCGCATCGTGGACATGAAGGGGCTGTACGAGGACGAGCGCGTGGCCAGCGACCCGGACCCGGTGTTCTACCGCCGGGTCGTCGACGGGTTCCCGTCCGCACTCGTCGAGGACCCGAACCTGACCCGCGGCATCCGCCCCATCTTCGACGGCCACGAGGACCGGGTCTCGTGGGACCTCCCGATAACCGGCGTCGAGAGCATCGAGTCCCTGCCGTTCGAGCCCGAGTGGCTGAACATGAAGCCCTCGCGCTGTGGCACCGTCGAATCGGTGCTCGAGACCATCGCGTACTGCGAGCGCGAGGACATCGACCTGTACGGGGGCGGCCAGTTCGAACTCGACGTCGGCCGCGACCACATCCAGGCGCTGGCGTCGCTGTGCTACCCGGACTCACCCAACGACGTCGCGCCGGGCAGCTACAACGAGCCGGCCCTCTCGCCGGACCTGCCCGCGAGTCCGCTCGCCCCGCCCGCAGACCCCACGGGCATCGGCGTCGGCTTCGGCGACCCTGAGTAGTAACGGCGAACCTACAAGAACTCGCGTGCGGTAACATGTATCATGCGGTGTCCCAACTGCGGTGAGCACATAGAGGACGCGTTCGAGGCGTATGCCCGCAAGGCCTGTCCGTACTGTGAAGCGCCGCTCAACGAGAAGGTCCCACTGCGTTGAGGCGACTACTCGTCGGCGAGGTAGTCGTCCTGGACCGCGACGACGTCGGTCGAGTCCGCGCAGTCGGCGTAGCGCGCCAGTGGTTCCTCGTTCAGCTCGAGGAAGGTGTGGCCCCAGGTGAACTTCGAGAGAATCTCCTCGGCCTGGTCGCGTTCGCCGAGGATACAGAGCGCGCCGGCGAAGGCCTCGACGGTGTTCAGCTGGAACGGCGTCCCGTAGTTGACCGGGTTCCCGGCGACCAGGAAGGGTAGCGACCGGTGGATACCCTGGAGGTCGAACGCCTCGCGCTCGGCGGTCTCCCAGGAGCAGTCGAGTGCGACCAGTCGGCCGTGTCGAGCGCCGTCGCCGTGGCGGGGGCGGTCGGCCGGCGACAGCGCCTGGTCCGCGAAGGGGTTGAGGACGATACCCGGCGGCGTCGAGCGCGTCGCGCGGTGCAGCTCGGCCAGGTCGAACCTGGCGAGTTTGCGGGCGCTGCACTTCTTCGGGTCGTCGTCACCTTCGTAGCGGACGTGGAGTTCCACGCCCGGACTACTGTCGCGGCGGGCAAAAGCGCCTCGGCACGGGCCGACTGCCCCATCTGACACCTACCCTTAAGTACCAAGGCGGCAACAATCGTCTGTGTTAGCAGTGGGGGCGACCGCACCGCGGTTCGAGCTACCGGCGTTCGTCGATGAGTCGTACCGCCAGGTGGCGCTCGAGGAGTTCCTCGGCGAGGACGTGGTCGTGCTCGCGTTCATCCCCGGCGACTTCAACCCGGCCTGTGACGAGCAGTCCTGTGACCTCGAGGAGCTCGACCTCTTTACGATGCAGAAGGACGTCACCGTCCTCGGCATCAGTCCCGATTCGGTGTACAGCCACCGGGCGTTCGCCGACACCTACGACCTCACGATTCCGCTCCTCGCCGACACGGACCACGAGGTCGCCCGGCAGTACGACGTCGAGTTCGTCGACGACCTCGGCCAGCGTCTCGTCGAGCGCGCCGTCGTCGTCATCGACCACGACGGCGTCGTCCAGTACACCTGGAGCACGACCGACCCGGACCGGCGCCCGGACGTCGAGCCCGTGAAAGACGCCATCGGCGAGACGGGCGGCGACGACACCGCCTTCGCCTGCTACCGGGTCGGCCACGCCCACTACACCGAAGGACGGCGGGCGTTCACCGCCGCGATGGAGTCGTTCAACGAGTCAGAGTGGATGCTGGCCCAAGGAGACTTCCAGCAGGCCCGCGAGGAGTTCGAGGCCGCCGAAGACCAGTTCGACACGGCCGCCCGGTTCGTCGACGACCCGACCGTCGCCACCGTCTACGAGGGAGCACAGACGAAGACCAACGCGCTGTGGCAGGCCGCAGCGTGGCTCGCGAAGTCGGCCAACCAGTACTCCAGTGGCAACGGCGTCGCGGGACGGACGCTCCGCGAGGACGCGGAACGCCGCCTCGAGGCGGCCCGTGACTACCGTGACCCCCCGGATCCCGACCAGTGGCCGCCGGACGTCGTGGACCTGCGACGCGACGGTGACCGTGGAGCCGCAGGCGATCTGCTCCCCGGAGCGGAGAGCGAAACGGCGGCCCTCGACGTCGACATCGACGCCGAAGTCGAACCTGAAGCGGACGCAGCATCCACAGCCGGCGAGGCGGAACCAGATGAGCGTGAGCGGACCGCCGGTGCGGCCGAACAGCAGCCGGCGGGCGACGAGGACATCGACGACGAGGAGCTGGCGGCGATACACGCCGAAGTGGAAGCGAGCAATCCGGGCGACGACACCGACCCGGCGGACGGCTCATCGGGAGACCGGACCGCCGACGAGTCGCCGGACCGGGCCGAGCGATGACCGCGAGTGACGCGGTCGGTCGACGGGGGGAAACGTGGGGATAGACGACCGCGCCCGGGCGTACTACCGGGCGATAGACGGCCACGACTACCAGGCGCTGTCGGATCTGCTCACCGCGGACTTCGTCCACGACCGGCCCGACCGGACCATTGACGGTCGGGACCGCTTCGTCCGGTTCATGCGCGCGGAGCGCCCGCAGACCGACACGACCCACCCAATAGACGGCGTCTACGAACCGAGCGAGGGCGACGCCGACGAAATCGTGGCTCGGGGCAGACTGCTCGACGCCGACGGCGACCCGCTCGCGCGCTTCGTCGACGTCTTCGAGTTCGACGGCGACCGAATCCGGCGAGTCGAGACGTACACCGCCTGAGAATCCGGGTAGGCCCTGGCTGACGAGCAGTCGTAGCCGGTCGCGAGAGGGATTGCGGACGATGCCATCTCGAACCAGGTTCGACCCACGACTGCTCGGGTCCGAACCTGCGTCGAAGGCGGGAATTACCGGTTTAGCCGGTGTCTATTTATCGTATCTGAGAGCCACGATGTAGTGCATGACGAACCCGTCGGCCCCCCTCCGAAACGGCGAGACGGCGCGTGATTCCGGGCAGTTCCGGTACCGGACCGGCGCGAAGGCGCTGGTGACGTCCGCGTCGAAGGTCCTCCTGGTCAGGGAACGCCACGCGGACGGCCAGCCGTTCTGGACGCTCCCCGGCGGCGGCGTCCATCCACACGAGGCCCCCGAGGATGGACTGACCCGGGAGCTCCGCGAGGAGTTACACTGTCAGTCACACGTCGGCAGTCCGTGCGCGCAGTTCTGTTACGTCCACGAGAGCCTGGAGTCGACGGTGTCGCTGTACACGGTGTTCGACTGCGCGCTGTTGTCGGACCCGATACCCGACACGGGAGAGGGAATCGACGACTTCGGGTGGTTCGGCCCGGCATCGCTACCGGCCACGACGCTACCGCAGGTCACACACATCTGCCACCAGGTCGCGGACCTCCCGGAGCAGCGGGCCGTCGCCGACGACTGATTACTCCTTCTCGCCCGCACCGACGGCGCTCTCGCCGACGGGTTCTTGCCCCTCGATTCGCTCCGTACCGTTCATGTACGGCCGCAGCGCCTCGGGGACGGTGACGGTGCCGTCGTCGTTCTGGTAGTACTCCAGAATCGCCACGAGTACCCGCGGGACGGCCAGCCCGGAGCCGTTGAGCGTGTGGAGGTACTGAGCGGACTCGTGGCGCTCGGGCCGGTAGCGCAGGCCGGCGCGGCGCGCCTGGAAGTCCTCGAAGTTCGAGACCGACGAGACCTCGAGCCAGCGGCCGCCGACCTCGGGGCCCTCGTCCATGTCGTCGCCGGGCGCCCACACCTCGATGTCGTACTTCTTGGCCTGCGTGAAGCCCATGTCGCCGGTGCACATGTCCAGGACGCGGTAGGGGAGTTCGAGGCGGTCGAGTACCTCGGCGGCCTCGTCGAGCAAGGATTCGAGGCGGTCGTAGCTGTCCTCGGGGCGCACGAAGTTGACGAGTTCGACCTTGTGGAACTGGTGGACGCGGACGTAGCCCCGCGTCTCGGTGCCGTGTTCGCCGGCCTCACGCCGGAAGTTCGGCGAGAACGCCTGGTGCTTGATGGGGAGGTCGTCGTCGAGCATGATCTCGTCGCGGTACATGTTGGTGACCGGCACCTCCGCGGTCGGCAGCAGCCACAGGTCGTCCTCGTCGTAGTCGTCGTCCTGGCGCGCGCCGACGCGGTAGGCGTCCTCGTCGAACTTCGGGAGCTGGCCGGTCCCCTCCATGGACGCGGAGTTGACGGGGATGGGCGGGAGGATATCGGAGTAGCCCTGCTCGCGGTGGACGTCGAGCATGAACTGGACGAGGGCGTGTTCGAGCATCGCCCCCTCGCCCTTGACGAACTGGTAGCCGCCACCGGTGACCTTCGCGCCGCGCTCGAAGTCGAGGATGTCCAGGTCCTCGCCGAGGTCGTAGTGGGGAATCACCTCGTCGGGCAGGTCCCGCAGGTCCTCGAAGCCCTCGCGGGAGCGCTCGACGTTGTCGCCCTCGTCCTCGCCCGTGGGCACCGACTCGTGGGGGACGTTGGGCAGTTCCAGGAGGGCCTGCTCCAGTTTCGACTCCAGTTCGTCGGCCTGCTCCTCGACGTCCTGCAGTTCGGCCTTGAGTTCCTGGGAGCGGTCGATTGCTTCCTGGGCGGCCTCCTCCTCGCCCTCTTGCTTGAGTTTGCCAATCTTCGTCGAGACCTCGTTGCGCTCCTGGCGCAGGCCGTCGCCTCTCGCCTTCAGGTCGCGCCACTCCTCGTCGATGGCCAGAATCTCGTCGAGGTCGACACCGGTGACGCCCTTTCGCTCGATGGCGTCCCGGACCGTCTCGGGGTGCTCCCGGACGAACTGTCTCGATAACATGGGCGTCGGTTCTCGATGGCGGAAATTAGGCGTGTCGGTCCCCGGCGAGGGGCGGAGGCGGTCCGACCCTGGGGACGAGGGGAGTACAGTTTTGGTGTGGCAACGAGTAGCACAACACTAGCCTATGAACTGCAACGACACACTGCCCCCGAAACCAGGTGTCGAGCAAGACGTCTTCGAGGTCTGTCCCGTCGCTCGAGCGTTCGAAATCACCGGGTCGAAGTGGCGGCTGACGATTCTGCGCTGCCTGCATCTCTGGGGCGAACAACAGTTCAGCGAGCTCCAGGAGACGTCGACCGCCGACTCGGCCACGCTCTCGCGGGTTCTGGGCGACCTCGAGGAGCGGAACCTCGTCGATCGACGCCTGGAGGACCGGCCGATAGCGACGTACTACAGCCTCACGGAGCGCGGCGAGGCGCTCGCAGACGTCTTCGACGCGTTCGAGGAGTGGGCCTTCGACTGGACGGCGGCCGAGGAGCCACCGGGCGACCCGGCGAAGTGACCGACGGTTACGGTCGGTAACTCTGTTGTGACCGTGCAACCAACTCGCACACGTGTCACAATCCTTTCATTAAGGCCTGCTACGATAGCATCGACGTGGTCAGTCCGACCACTGAGACCAATGCACTCAGACGGCCCCACACCCGACCACGTCATGGAACTCGGGCTCGGCTTCCAGGCATCGAAGACGACACTTGCGGCGGTGAACCTCGGCGTGTTCGACAGTCTCGCCGACGGTCCCAGAACGTGTGAGGAACTCGAACGGGAACTCGGCCTCCATCCACGCGGCTCGCGCGACTTCCTCGACGCGCTCGTCGCGCTCGACCTCCTCGAACGCGAGGACGGGCGGTACCGAAACGCCCCGGCGGCAGACGCGTTCCTCGTCCCCGGGAAGCCGTCGTACCTCGGCGGGTTCCTGCAGATGGCCAACGACCGGCTCTACCCGTTCTGGGACGACCTCGAGACCGCGCTACAGACGGGCGAGACGCAGAACGAACTCGCGGACCCCGACACGCACCCCTTCGAGGGCGTCATCTATCACGACGACGCGATTCTCGAGCAGTTCGTCGACGCGATGACCGGGCTGAGTCTGGGCGTCGCGACGGCGCTGGCCCACGAGTTCCCGTGGGACGACCACGAGACGGTCGTCGACCTGGGGACCAGCGAGGGCGTGGTTCCGAAGACCATCGCCGAGGCGAACGAGCACATCGAGGCGACCGGGTTGGACCTGCCGCGGGTCGAACCGTACTTCCGGGCGTTCGCGAGCGAGAGCCCGGCCGCCGACCGCATCGCGTTCGAGACCGGCGACTTCTTCGGCGACGACCCGCTGCCGCCGGCGGACGTCTACGTCCTCGGCCACATCCTCCACGACTGGGGGCTCGAAGATAGACGCGAGATTCTAGCGAAGGTGGCCGACGCGGTCCGGCCAGGTGGCGCGGTCATCGTCTACGGGACGATGATAGACGAGGAGCGCCGGGAGAACGCGACCGGCCTGTTGATGAGCCTGAACATGCTCATCGAGACGCCCGAAGGGTTCGACTACACGCCGAGTCAATGTCTCGAGTGGCTCCACGACGCCGGCTTCGAGGGCGGGGAGGCCCGCGAGTTACCCGGGCCCGAGACGATGGTCGTCGCCCGACGGTAGTCGTCGCCGGGCACAACCGTTTTGCGTCCACCACTCGCCTCTCCCGTATGGCAATCGGCGACGTCTACGAGGCGACGGTCGGCGACTGTACCGACATCTACTACGTCGACACGGGGATGTACGACGTCCCTGAGTACGGGGCGGTGTACATCCTCGATACCGAGCGGCCCGCACTCGTCGACACCGGCATCGGGGCGAACTACGAGCGCATCCTGGACGCGATGGCCGAGGTCGGCATCGAGCCCGCGGACCTGGAGGTTATCGCGGTCACGCACGTCCACCTCGACCACGCCGGCGGCGCGGGCTACCTCGCCGAAGCGTGTCCGAACGCGACGGTGTACGTCCACGAGTACGGCGCGCGCCACCTCGTCGACCCCGAGCGGCTCTGGGAAGGGACGAAAGGGGCGGTCGGCGACCAGATTCAGTTCTACGCCGAACCGAAACCGGTGCCCGAAGAGCGCATCGTCGAGTTCACCGACGGCGACGTCATCGACCTGGGCGACCAGACGCTCGAGGCCCACCACGCACCGGGCCACGCCCCACACCAGGTCGTCTTCTACGACGCGGCCGTCGACGCCGTCTTCACCGCCGACGCGGCCGGGCTCTACACGCCCTCGATCGACGAGGTCAACGTCACGAGTCCGCCCGTGAACTTCGACCTGGCGCAGGCACTCGAAGACGTCGAGATGCTCCAGTCGCTCGACCCCGGAACGCTCTGCTATGCTCACTTCGGCCCGGCACCGACCGGGGACCGCCTCGAGACCTACGCCGACATCCTACCGGAGTGGGTCGAGGCCATCGAAGAGAAGCGCGCCGAGCTCGGCGACGACGACGCCGTCATCGAGCACTTCGTCGAGACAGTCGAGACGCCGGAGATATGGGGCGAGCGGAAGGCCAGCGCCGAGGTGGCGATGAACGTCCGGGGCGTGCTGGTCGCGCTCGACCGCGAGGAGTAGTCACTTCTCGACGGCGAGCATCGCCACCCGCTCACGGACGGCATCGGCCAGCGTCCCCTCTGTCGCTTCGAGTTCGGTGTCGGTCACGTCGAAGAAGTCCCGGACTAGCGCCTCGTCGTATTCGCCGAGCGTCTCACCCGGCGAGAGCAGGTCACGGAGGTCCGCGGCGGCCGCCACCTCGTCGTCCGGCGACTCGCCCACCGCGACGACCACCACGCGACACTCGCCCTCGCTGACGCCCATCCGGAGCGCGCGGTCTATCTGTCTCCGACCCGCGGCGTAGAGCAGAATCTCGACGCCGAAGTCGTCGGCGATGGCGTCGTCCCGGTCGCGGGCGCGCCGAGCGAGTTCGACCGCTCGTTCGAGGTGTGCGCGGTCGACCACGTAGCGAGCGTCGAACGCCTGGACGGTCACGTCGTGTCGGTCGCCGATATCGGTCAGCCTCCCGACGAACGACCCGACGTCTTCGACGTCGGCGACGCCCTCGGCGACCTCCATCAGAAATCACCCAGGCTGGACTGGTCCTCGGCGGTCTCCTCTGGGTCATCGGGGTCGTCCGCTCGCCCAGTGTCGATCACGGTCACGTCGGGGTCCGGTTCGATACCGTCCATCGACGGGTCGCGGTGCCCCGCGTTCTCGAGCACGTTCTCGGCGGTCTGTCGCCGGCCGCGCAGCGCCGCCAGGACGACCGGTTTCTCCGCGTCCCGGAGTGTGGCACGGTCGTCGATACCGGCCTCGAAGAGCCGCCGGGCGCGCTTGCGACCGACGCCACGGACCCCTGCCAGGTCGACCAGTTCCTCGCGGACGCCGTGCTCGACGCGGATGCGGGCCTCACTGATGGCCCGAGCGGCGTCCAGGTCGACCTCGCTGGCGAGCGATTCGGCCGCTCCCAGGAGCCACTGGGCCGTCTCGACTTTCCCCCGGATGTCGCCCGGGCCGATGCCGTAGCGTTCGGTGATGGTCTCCTCGTCGACCTCGGTCGCCCAGTCCTCGAGCATGCGGGCAGTCTTCAGCGCCGCGAGCCAGTCCTCGAAGCGCTCGTCCTCGAACTCCGATGGGGTCGGGCCGAGCAGCTCGTCCTCGCGCTCGTACAGCTCCATCTCGTACTCCTCGCGGTCGCCCGACCGGAGGTACAGTTCGTACATGTCCGGCGTGCGCGAGACCAGGTGGTAGAGCCCGAGCGCCGAAATCTCGCCGGGGTCGGCGTCAGCCGCGTCCGCCTGTTCCTCGGCGAGTTCGCTGGCGGTCGTGAACCCGCCCTCGGGGTCCGCCTCTCTCGTGCTCGCCGTCCCCGCCGTCCCCGCCGACCGCTTCCAGTCGCGCAGCCCGTCGATTATCTCGGCAGCGCTCATCGGGTCGAGGTACAGCGAGGAGACGGTGTGGCCGAGCGACGTCGCACCCAGTTCGTCGGCTTCGATTTCCAGAAAACCGTTCCGTTCGAGGTACGTCAGCACGTCGTCGGTCACCCGCTCGAGGCGGCCGCTCTCGTCGGTCTGGCTAGCGTACAGCGTCTCTTCGAGGAACTCCAGCAGGCCAGTTCTGGAGCGAGCGAACCCCGAGGCGACGGTGGCGAGGATGTGGGTCCGCAGGGCGGGTTCGGCGGCGAGTTTCGACCGGACGGGTTCGGGGTCGGCCCAGACGTAGCGCTCGAACAGCTCGTCGAGTTCGTCGTGGCTGTTGGCGATGAGCACGGCCTCGCCGTAGGGGTCTAGCCCCGGTCGGCCGGCCCGCCCCATCATCTGGTGGACCTCCAATACCGAGAGGGGTTGCATCCCGCCGGCTGTGCCGTCGTAGCGCCGCCAGTCGCGGACGACGACGCGCCGCGAGGGGGTGTTGACGCCCGCCGCCAGCGTCGGCGTGGCACAGACGACCTTCACGAGGCGGTCTCTGAACGCTTTCTCGACCAGTTCGCGGTGCCCGCGGGCGAGCCCGGCGTGGTGGAAGGCCGCGCCCTGGGCGACGGCGTCGGCCAGGTCGTCGCTGGTCTCGGTGTCGCTCACGTCCCGAATCTCGTCGGCCACCTCGGCGAGTTGGGCCTGCTCGTCAGCCGAGAGGTGCGGGCTGACGGTACTCCCCAGTCGGCCGGCGGCGGCCTCGGCGTTCCGGCGGGAGTTGACGAACACGAGCGTCGACCCGCCTTCCTCGACGAGGTCGCCGTCCTCGTCGTACTCGTCCTGCAGGGTATCGCGGACGATGGCGGCCGTCGGTTTCTCGTTGTTCTGCACCGCGAGTCGTCGCTGGCTGCCGTCCTCCAGGTGGAGCGCCTGGCCGTAGTGGACGCCCTTCTGTAACTCGATGGGGCGCCAGTCCGAGTCGACGAGTTCGGCATCGAGCCACTCGGCAAGTTCGCCGGCGTTCCCGATGGTCGCCGACAGCGCCACGGTCTGCAGGTCGGGGTTGAGCCGGCGGAGTTTCGCCAGCGTGACTTCCAGCGTCGGCCCACGGTTCCCGTCGTCGACGAGGTGGACCTCGTCGCTGACGACGCAGGTGAGTTCCTCGATCCACGGCGCGTCGTTCCGCACGAGCGAGTCCACCTTCTCGCTGGTGGCGACGACGATGTCCTTGTCGGCGAGCCACCCTCCGTTGGACTCGTAGTTGCCCGTCGAGACGCCCACGTCGAGGCCGTACTGCTCGAACTGCTCGAACTCGGCCTGCTTCTCGCTGGCGAGTGCCCGGAGCGGGACGATGTAGAGTGCCTTCCCACCCCGAGCGACCGACGAGAGCATCGCGAGTTCCGCCACGAGGGTCTTGCCGCTCGCCGTCGGGATGGCGGCGACGATGTTCTCGCCCTCGGTGACGCCCGCCTCGACGGCCTCGGCCTGTGGTGGGTACAGCGCCTCGATTCCGTCCGCACGAAGGTGCTCGGGCAACCAGTCGGGCACACCGGGGAGGTCCGCGACGTCCATTACCAGCCGTTAGGACCGTCCCGCGATTTAAACTGTCGCACTCCGGAGTGGAAGTGTTTCGTGTAGTTGGGATTGTAGAGACCCAGAAAGCCCCGGCCGGCTCTCTGAATCCATGACTACGAAACGGAGTACCGCCACAGAGCCAGTCGAGGGGAACGCCTTTGGCCGTCACCGACAAACGCCGGGTATGCGCATCGAGTACGACTGGGACACCTGTATCGGGATGTTCCAGTGCGTCGCGGAGTGGGACGCCTTCGAGAAGGACGAGGACGCCGGCAAGGCAGTGCTGACCGACAGCGAAGAGTGCGAGGACGACCTGTTCGTCCGCGAGATTCCCGAGGACGTCGAACTGGACGCGAAGTTCGCCGCGCGGGCCTGTCCGGTCGACGCCATCGCGGTCTACGACGACGACGGCGAGCAGGTCGTCTGAACAGTGCAGCGAAACCCACACTACACTGCGGGCCACAGGGAGGAGTAGATGCTCCGTCGCTCGTTGACGCGCCTGGTCCGGGGCGTTCCGGCGCTGCTCTCGCGGGCCGGGCTGGTCGACCGCGAGAAGGCCACAGCCGCGACGGACCTGGCGGCGCCGGTGATGGTCACCGGCGGGCTCCGGGTCCTGCTCCGGCTGGCGGACTTCCTGATGGTCGGCATCGCGCTGGGCGACACCGCCATCGCCGGCCTGGAGATCGGCTTCCAGTACTACTTCGTCGGCTTCGGCCTCTCGCTGGCCGTCTCGTCGGGGACCATCAGCGTCGTCTCGCGGCTCCAGGGCAGCGGTGAGTCCGCCCGGGCCGACCTCGCCGTCAAGCAGTCCTTGTGGCTGGCGCTGGCGCTCTCCGCGCCGCTGACCGCCATCTCGTGGCTCGCACCGGACCTGCTGATCGGCGTGCTGACCGACGACCCCACGACCATCGACCTCGGGGCGACGTACCTCTCTATCGTGATGCTGTCGATGGCCCCGCGGTTCTGGAGCATGGTCGCCGCCCGCGCGCTGGCCGGCAGCGCCGACACCCGGACGCCGATGTACGTCCGGCTGTTGAGCCTCCCGACGAACGTCGCGCTCAACGCCGTGCTCATCTTCGGCCTGGGACCGTTCCCCGAGCTCGGCATCGCCGGAGCGGCGTGGGGGACCGCCATCGCGAACACGCTGGCGGCGGTCATCTTCTTCGCGCTGCTGGCCTCGGGGCGCTACGCCGTCCGCCTGCCGCTGGAGGGACCGCAGTTCGACGCCGGACTGCTCAAGGAGATTATCCGCGTCGCGCTGCCGCTCTCGGGGATGCGCCTGCTCCAGACGTTCGCACGCTTCCCGTTCCTGTTCGTGCTCGGGGTGCTGGGGACGCCGACGCTCGCGGCCTACGCCATCGGCCGGCGCGTGATGCTGCTGGCACTGATGCCCGCGTGGGGGTACTCGACGGCGGCCTCGACGCTCGTGGGCCAGCACCTCGGCGCGGACGACGCCGAGTCGGCGACGGACTACGGCTGGCAGACGCTGCGGGTGGCGCTGGCGGTACAGCTCGCCGTCGGCGCGGTGCTGGTCGTCCTCGCCCGCCCCATCGTCGGCCTGTTCGGGACCGCGTACCCCGACCTCGCGGCGCAGTTCGTCCGCGTGTTCGGCCTGATCGTCGCCGGCTTCTCCATCTCGCGGACGATGCGCGGGAGCCTTCGGGGGGCAGGGGACACGCGCTGGCCGCTCTACGGGACGATTCTGGGCGCGTACGGCTTTCGAATCCCGGTGGCGATACTGGCGCTGCCGACGGCGTTCGTCCTGACCGTCCCGGTGGTCGGCGTCGCGGTGTCACCCGGCCTCGGGCTCGGGCTGCCGGCCATCTTCGTGGCGCTCGTCGGGGACTTCTACCTGAAGGCGGCGGTCAACACCGGCCGCTTCTGGTCGGGGAAGTGGCGAGACGTGGCCGCTCGCGCCGGCGTCGGTGCGAGCGGGGACTGACGGCAGACGGAGTGCGGCAAGCCGAGCGCCGTTTCTCAAGGTTTAATGCCCGGCCCGGAGACGCCATCACATGAGCAAGGCAACGAAGATCGTCCTCGGAACCGTCGGCGCGTCGGCCCTCCTCGCGGTTCTCGTCATCGCCGGGATGGCCCTGCTGTCGGCGTAGATGTTCACCGAACGCTCGCTGTCGGGCGAACTGGCCGGCGTCCGGGAGACGCACGCGCCCGGCGCGCTCGTCGTCGACTGCGAGCAGGACTTCGAGACGCTCGACCCTGCGGTCGCGGAGGACCTCCTCCTGCTGACCGACAGAGTCGACCCACTCTCCTACGACCCGTCCTGGGTCCCGACAGACTCGCCCGAGGAACTCCACCGGTTCGCAGGCAGTGACTTCACCATCGGGATGCCCGGCGACGGCGGCATCGCCTGGACCCACCAGACGGACCCGCCCTGCGTGTTCGTCAAACCGCGGCTCGCAGGGTCGCCCGACGACTTCGTCGACTTCCTGCTGGCCGAGGCGCTGGTCCAGGCCGGCCTCGGCGAGCCGGAGCACTTCCTGGGCTTCTTCGAGGCCGAGTATCCGGCGTTCGCGGACGTCGCCCGGCCGCACATGGGCCCCGCGGACACCTACCAGCTGGCCGCCGCGCTGTACGACGCCTACATCGGGTTGCAGACCCGCCCCGTCTTCGCCGACTGGGACGACGAGTATCCGCGGCTGTTCGACGCCTGGGTCGACGCCGGCGAGCGGCTCGAACCCCGGCTGGACGACCTCGTCGGCGAAGTTGCCAGGGGCCAGACGGGGTTCGCCCCGGCGGCCGAACTGGCCTGTAGCGCCCTGAAACACGGTCTCGACCTGCCGGCCCCCTTCGCCGCGCTGGATACGGACGCCTACGGCGACCACGGTCCCGACTACGCGATTCAGTGGACCGAGACGACCTTCGAGAAACTGGAGTGAAGAAAACGAGTGCTCGGCCCGGTCAGAGCCGGTCCAGCACCGCGTCGGCGTCGTAGTTGAGCGTCAGCTCGCGGGAGCGGCCCCGGCCGTCGACGTTGGTGTACTCGGCGTCGATGATACCGAGCTGGTCGAGCTTGTTGATTATCTCGGAGTAGCGGGTGTACCCCAGGTCGGTCGCCCCGTGGAACACGTCGTAGATGTCGCCGGCCCGCTTGCCGTCGTGGTCGGCGATGACCTCGACGAGCGCGGCCTCCGAGTCCGAGAGCTCCCGGAGTCGCCGCGAGAGGTGGACGTACTTCGACTTGTCGTAGGCCTCCTCGACGTCCTCGCGCTCGACCGTTCGAGAGGCGCGCATCTCGGCGTTCATCCCCGCCCGGCGCAGGAGGTCGATGCCCACCCGGAGGTCGCCGCCCTGCTCCTCGGTGAGTACCGCGACTCTGTCGAGGACCTGCGGGCCGACCGCACCGTCGTGGAAGCCCCGGTCGACGCGCTCGTCGAGGATGTCGACGATCTCGGCCTGCCCGTACTTGTTGAAGTAGACCTCTTCGGGCCGGAAGACCGACTGGACGCGGGTATCGAGCGCATCGATGACGTCCAGGTCCAGGTCCGAGGAGACGCAGATGACGCCGATCCGCGCCCCGCTGTGAGCTTCGTGGGCGCGCAACAGCGAGTACAGCGTGTCGCTGGCCTCGTTCTCGTAGAAGAGGTAGTTCACGTCGTCCAGGGCGACGACGAGCACCTGGTCGCGCTCGACCAGCCGGTCGGTAATCTGGGAGAAGAGCTTCTTGAAAGAGATGCCCGAGGAGGGGGGCTCGTACTCGAATATCTCGGCGAACAGGCGGGAGAATACGGCGTAGCGGGTGGATTCGACCTGGCAGTTGACCCGCACCGCCTGCACGTCGGTCTGGGCGGTCAACTCGTCGAACAGAATCTGGGTCGCGGTCGTCTTCCCAGTACCGGGCGGACCGCGCGCGATGACGTTCAGGGGCCGGGAGCCACGGACTGCCGGGCGGAGCGCGTACTTCAGCGTCTCCATCTGCGTCTCCCGGTGCTTGAACGTCTCCGGGAGCCAGTCGATCTCGAAGACGGACTCGTCCCGGAAGACGGACTCGTCCCAGCCGAGCATCCCCTCCTCGGGGTCGTCGCTCATCACTTTCACCGACCTCCGCTGCGCACTTAACCATTTGCCACCCCGACGGTGAAAGTGAAACTGAAGCGAGACAAGAGGCGACGGGCGACCTGTTCGAGTCCGTCGAGTTCGACTCGGGCTAGTCGAACTTCTCCAGCAGGTCGGCGTAGAATCCCTCGCCGTCGTCGGCGAGTTTCTCGACGATGAGTTCCGGCGTCGAGCGTGCGAGTTTCCCCTTCACCGGCGAGCGCTCGACCCGCAGCTCCCCGTCCGCCAGGCCGATGGCCTCGATGCCGTCGATGCTCACGTCGATGGCGGCGGCCTCGCGGATGTCGCGGGCGAGGTGCGAGACGAAGACGGCCGTCGCCCGACTGTCGCTGAGCGCCTCGAGGATGCCGGCCATAATCTTCGCGCTCGCGCCGGGTTCGGTGATGGACTCGAGCTCGTCGACCAGCACCATGACCCGGCGGTCGGTGCCCCCGTCGCTGCTCGCGGCGTCACCGCCGGTCCCGTTCGCGGTCGACTGGCCGTCGACCTCGCTCACCAGGTCGCCGAACTCCCGCAAGGTCGCCTCGAACGCGCCGGCGTCGAGCGTCCCCTGGGTCTTCGCGTGGTAGTGGAGTTCGCCGATGCGGCCGATGCGGGCCGATTCTGCGGGTACGGGCAGCCCCATGTGGGCAAGCGTCGTCACGAGCGCCACCAGGTCCAGCGTCGAGGTCTTCCCGCCGCTGTTGACTCCCGAGAGCACCGTCACGCCCGAGACGGCGTAGTCGACCGGGTCTACCTCGTCGAAGGGAACGTCGAGCAGCGGCGAGCGGCCGCCCCGGATGTCGAAGCCGGGTTCCTCGGTCACCTCGGGCATGGTGCACTCGAAGTCGGCGGCGAAGCGGGACACGGCGAGTTCCACGTCGAGTTCCAGCGCGGCGTCGACGAGCGCGTCGGCGTCGGCGCGCAGCTCGGCGAGGTCGTCGGCCAGCTCCTGTTTCCGGCGGGTCGCCCGGCGGTCCCGCGCGGCGGTCAATTCCTCTCGCAGTCGGCTGACGACGCGCTCCTCGTGCTCGACGGGGTAGGCCGGTTCGTCCGGGAACGCACGGCGGGCCATGTCCTCTGTATCGACGAGTCCCAGGGCGTCGACGAGGTGGTCGCGGGCCTTCTCGACGGCCGCGGCGTACTCGTCGGCCAGTTCGCGCTGCAGGAGGGAGTCGACGCCGGCGCCCCGTTCGACCAGCGAGAGCAGGTCGGTGCCCTCGATGGTGACGTCGCGCTCCTCGATGGCCTCGCGCAGGTGGTCGTTGGCGGCGCTCTCGGCCGTCGAGACGGCGGCGTCCAGGTCGTCGACCGCGGTGGAGAGGCGGTCGAGTTCGTCGTCGCCCCGGACGTTCCCGTCGGGGTCGAGCTGTTCGAGCGCCGAGTCGAGGGTATCCAGGTCACACGGAGCCTCGAGGCCGGCGGCCCGGTGGACTTCGGTGGCCGCCCGCACCCGGTCGCGGTTCCGGGCGAAGAAGGTCAGCACGCGCTCGGGGACGACCGACTCGGGATTGTCGAGCGCGTTCGGGTCGACGCGGACGTCCCCCTCGACGTCGACGCCGGCAAAGGACTCGTCCAGCGCGACGACCGTCGAGTACGACCGGGCGAGTTCTGCAAGTTGACGGGCGTCGTCGACCACCTCGACGCTCACCTCCGGGATGGCTTCCTTGGCCTCGGCGTAGCGCTCGGCGTCGCTCGTCGCCAGACAGCGGTCGCGGACCCGGACGTCGCCGGGTTCGGAGAGCGGTTCGACGGCTTCGAGCGCGGCGAGGACCTCGGGGTCCGGGTCACGGGCCATCGCCCGCTCGCTGAACTCACGGACCTCCTCGATTCGGCTTCGGACCCCGCTGGGATACAGCGTCTCCAGTCGGCTGGCGGCGTAGTCGGTGACGGTCCGCTCCTGGACCAGCCCCAGCGCGTCGCGGAACACCGTCCGGGCTCGCGGCGTCGCCGCGAACCCCCCGGGGTCGTCGTGTTCGGCCCGGATGGCCCCGCGTGCGATGCGCGCGGCCCGCCCGTCGCTGATGCCCGGGGCCCGGGCGAGCGCCGCGACGTCGCCCTCCCGCAGTGCTCGCTCGGGGTCGTCGAGCTGGCGGAGCGCCTCGGCCGTCTTCGCCCCCACGCCCGGCACCGATTCGAACTCCATCTGCCCGACCGTTCGCCGCCAGCGAGATAAAACCCGCCGCCTAGGCAAAAAGGTGAGCGCGAGTGTGTACTGCTACAACTTCGAGTGCCAACAGCCAGAAAGCCCCCTCCCGCTCGACGACAGCGAGCCCCCCGAGCCCAGCGTGTCGGGGCTTTCTGGCGATTTGCCTCGATGGCAACTGCAGAGAACACTACAGATGCAGAACGCGAAGGCGTTTTGCCCGTCCAGCGAGAACGCAAACCAATGACCGCTGTCGCCGAGAAACTCGCTGCTGCCCGGGAGGACCTCGCCGCGCGGGACGGCGTGCTGGTCGCGTTCTCCGGCGGCGTCGACTCGAGTGTCGTCGCTGCAATCGCCCACGACGCCCTCGGCGACGACGCCGTCGCCTGCACCGCGAAATCAGAGACGCTCCCGGAGGCCGAACTCGAAGACGCCGTGCGCGTCGCCGAGGAGATCGGTATCCGCCACGAGATCGTGGAGTTCTCCGAACTCGACAGCCCGGAGTTCATCCAGAACGACGACATGCGCTGTTATCACTGCCGCTCGCTACGCCTCGGCGCGATGTACGACCGCGCGATGGAACTGGGTATCGACGTGGTGTGTGACGGGACCAACGCCTCCGACGTGGGCGAGGGCCACCGCCCCGGCCTGCGAGCCGTCGAGGAACTCGACGCCTACTCGCCGCTGCTGGAACACGACGTCGAGAAATCGGAGGTGCGCGAAATCGCCCGCGAGTACGACCTCTCGGTGGCCGACAAGCCCTCGATGGCCTGTCTCTCCTCGCGCATCCCCACTGGACTGGAGGTCACCGAAGAGCGTCTCTCGCGAGTCGAGAAAGCCGAGCGCCTGCTCCGAACGTGGGGCTTCGAGCAGTTCCGCGTGCGCGACCACGACGGCCTGGCCCGCATCGAGGTCGGCGAGGCCGAACTGGAGACGGCGCTGGACCCCGACTTCGTCCGGGCGGCCCGCGACCACGTCGAGGACTGTGGGTTCGACCACGTGACGCTGGACCTCCACGGCTACCAGACCGGGAGCGTCAGCCCAGAGAGCGAAGAAGACAGCGAACCGGTCGTCGCCGACGTCTTCGACGCCGAATACCCGAGCGGCGACTGACGGAAGAAGGGGCTGGCCGACGCTCGGTAGTTACCAGTCGACTGTCTCGCGCCAGTCGGTCTGTTCTTCGGCGACGAGCGTCGAGTCCGCACCGTCGAGCCGAATCTCGGTGACGGCGCAGTTGTCGTGCGAGTGGGCCGCCAGCGCCGCGTCCCGGTCGCGGTCGGTCAGTTCGGCCAGGAGCACCTTGATGACGCCGCCGTGGGTGACGACCAGCGTCGTCTCGCCGGGGTCGGTCGCCGCCCGCACCGAGTCCCAGGCCGACGTGACGCGCTCGCAGAAGGCAGCGACGGACTCGCCGTGGTCCGGATCGGCCGGCAGCGCGGAGACGCTGTGGCTCGGGTCGTGCTCGGGGTAGCGCTCGAAGAGGTCCTCGACAAGGAACCCCTGGTAGACGCCGAAGCCCCGTTCTCGCAGGGTAGCGTCGAAGGCGGGTTCGGGGAGCGGACCGGCCGCATCGCGGAGGTTCGCGGTCGTTCGGCGGGTGCGCTCGCTATCTGAGGCGAGAATCCGGTCGACGTCGTAGGTGTCGTCGACCCAGGCGCCCATCGCACTCGCCTCGCGCCGGCCGCGTTCGGTGAGGCCGGTCGCGGCCCATCCCTGGATGCGCCCCTCGCGGTTCCAGGGCGTCTCGCCGTGCCGGGTGAGGAGAATCCGCGACATCAGGTCAGCCCTCGCTCCGGTTGCGCAGGCGGGCGACGAGCAATCCGCCCTCGAAGAAGGCGATGAGCACCCCGGCGACCGCGGCGGCGGCGGTGGCCTCCAGGCTGACCTGGTTCACCAGGCGGAACAGCGTCGGGTCCGGGCTTGCCAGGTAGCCCACGACGATGCCCACCGCCCAGACGGGAAGGCGGGCCCGTCGGAGCGTGCGCCAGACCTGGACGCTGCCGTAGTAGTTCTTGTTGAGGTACGCCAGCAGTTCGAAGGCGACGATGATACTCCCGCCCAGCAGCATCGGCGTCGCGTTGCCCAGCCCGACCGAGGCCAGCGACTCGGTGACCACGGGCGGGAGCTGGGTGTAGTAGCCGGTCGGCACCGGCGCGGGGCTCACGAGGTAGCCGGCGAGGGCAGCGACGAGCCAGACGAACGGCCGGCGGGCCGCGGCCTCCTCGGCCGTCGGAATCGGCGAGCTCTCCCCGGTCCAGCGCAACAGGAGCAGTGTCCCCTCGAACAGGGCAATCATCGTCACGGCGACCATCAGCGGCGCCATCCCGGTCGGGTCGGGGCTGAAGACGAAGGCGATGGCGGCGAAGGCACCCCAGAAGTACAGCCGGCGGTCCTGGAGCCACTGGCGGGTCGTGACGCCCATCATGATGGCCAGCATCACGAAGAGAGGAATCTGGAAGATGAGCGCGAAGAAGCCCAGCATCAGGATGATGAGGTTGAAGGTGTCGCCCAGGCCGAACGCGAGGTCGGCGGCCCGGTCGGAGTAGGTGATGAAGTAGTCGAACATCGCCCGCAGCACGGCGAAGTACGCGAAGCCGACGCCGATGGCCGCGAGCACGAGGCTCGTCGGGACCGCCGCGAGGTAGTAGCGGCGCTCGCGGGGGTAGAGCCCCGGTCGCATGAACAGGTACGTCTGGTAGACGAAGACGGGGAGCGCGGCGATGAAACCCACCAGCGAGGCGACCTTCAGGCGCGCGAGGATGAGCGCGAGCGGGCTGTAGACGTGCGGGCAGTCGGGGCCGGCCGCCGAGACGGTGTCCCCGGCGCCGACGGCGAAGGAACCACACGCCTCCGCCGGACCGTCGAGGAACGAGAACCAGAGGAACTGGATGAGCTCGTCCGAGGCCGGCAGCGCGATGATAGAGATAGCAGCCATCACGCCGACGACGGTGAACAGGCGGATGGCCATCTCCTCGACGTGGTCGGCCAGCGGCATCTCCTGGTCGTCGGGAGCCCCCTGGTCGACGATCTCGTCGACGTCGTAGTCGTGTTCCGGCGGGGCCGGCGCAGCGCCGCCGGCGTCGCCGACGCCCGTCGGCTGGGGAATCCCCAGTCGGACGGGATGTCGGCGGGAATCGCGGCGGTGATCTTGCGCGGATCGCGCTCGAACAACGGCGGCTGCTGCTCGACAGGCAACCCGTATGGGCCTTTGACGGTCCGGGGCTCCGGCTCGTCGGTCGCCGACTCGTCGCTCGACTGTTCGTCGGTAGCAGCGGGGTCGTCCGTCTCGGTCTGGTCATCGGCCTCGTCGACGGACGCGTCCTCGGTGTCGTCGCTGGAGGTGTCCCCGGTGTCCTCGCTGGCTTCCTGGTCCGCTCCGTCTGTCGGCGAATCTTCGGGGCGCTCCTCCGACTCGTCGGGCCCGTCGGCACGCGGTGAGTCGTCACTCCCGTCCGCTGGCGGGTGCGGCGGCTCGTCGCCCCCCTCGTCCGAAGGGGGCATCGAGTCGTCACCCCCCTGGTCCGCACGCGGTGGGCTCGCGTCGTCGTCCGCGTTCCCGTCGGGCATCTGTCCCGGGTTTGGCGGTTGGTCGTTGTAAACTTTCTTTTCGCAGTCGTCACCGGCCGTCCGGAGACTGCCTGCTGGCTCGCAACGTGTGACCGCCAAGACAGCCCTCTAGTCGCCGGATTCCGGGCCTTTCTCAACCTCAGCCTCGGGCACGCGTCGGGCCTGCGCGATGAACAAATTGATAACGCCGAGTAGACTATTTTCAGAGGAAATGGCGAGCCCGCTCGACGAGGACACCGTCAGGACGGTCCAGAACGGCCGTGCCACGCTGGGGTCGATGCTCCGCAGCGCACAGACGCACCTCCAGAAGGTGTTTATCGTCTTCGTCGTCGGGATGATCGGGACCATCATGGCCCTGCAGTACGGGGCCTGGGACCGCCTCCGGAACGACCTGCTGTACTCGCAGATGGACCTGACGACCCGCGAAGCGACGAGCATCGTCGCCGTCACGCCGTTCGACGTCATCCTGTTACAGGTGAAGATCGGTGCCGTCATCGGCATCCTCATGTCGCTGCCGTTGCTGATCTACTTCGGTCGCGACGGGCTCCGCGAGCGCGGTTGGTGGCCCGCAGACAAGATTCCGGTCTGGAAGGGGGCCGTCTTCACCGTGGTCAGCCTGGCGCTCTTCTTCGGCGGGGTCGCCTACGCCTACGAGCTGTTCTTCCCCCTGATGTTCGACTTCCTGGCCGGCGACGCGTTCAAGGCCGGGTTCACGCCGCAGTACTCCATCGTCAAGTGGTTCCAGTTCGTGTTCATGCTGGCGATCTCGTTCGGCCTGGCGGCCCAGCTCCCGCTGGTGATGACCGTCCTCTCGTACACCGAGATCGTCCCCTACGAGACCTTCCGCGACAAGTGGCGCCTCTCGGTGCTGGGCATCTTCGCGTTCGGCGCCCTGTTCTCCCCGCCGGACCCGTTCACGCAGATTATGTGGGCAGCACCGCTGTGTGGCCTCTACGGCATCAGCCTCGCGCTGGCGAAGCTGGCGATGCTCCTCCGTCGGTCCAGCGACCTCGTGAGCACGCGGACCGTTGCCCGCGAGCACTGGAACACCGTCCTGGGCGGCGCCGTGCTCGCCGGCGGCGCGGTGTACTACCTGCTCGCGACGCCCGCCTTCCAGTACGTCCAGGCGGTCGAAGCGGTCGCCGCACAGTACTCCTCGCGACTGACGGGGAACGTCCAGCCCCCGCAGTTGTTCGGCCTCCCGGCCGAGACGACGGCCATCGTCATCGCCGCACTCTTCGGCCTCGTCGGCGCCGTCGTCGTCCTCTACTACCACGTGCTGGGCGCGCTGTCGGCCAACGCCGGCAGGGGGCCTATCGGCGACCCGGCGGCCATCGACATCGGCGAGTTGAACGCGTCTGCAGTCGAAGTCGCACCCCCGGAGGTCTTCGAGGAGATGACCGAGGAGGAGGCGCTGGCGCACGCCGACACGGCGCTCTCTGCCGACGACCGGGACAAGGCCCAGATGATACTCGACCGCTGGGACATGGCCCACGAGGACGACGGCGAGGGCGGTGAGGGCGGCGCCGGTGTGGCAGGGAACGAGGACGACGCCGAGGACCAGGACGTCCTCACGTCGACCACCGCCGGGGTGTTCAACGCGTTCACCGAGGACGAGACCACCGAGGACGACATCGGCGGCTACTACTACGACATCCGCTTCATCCTGGACTCCCTCGCCTCCAAGGCGTTCTGGATTCTGGGCATCTTCGGCGCCGTCCTGGCCGGGGCCTTCCTCTTTCTCTACCAGGGCGGCATCGGCGAGATACAGCGGACGTTCGTCAGCCGGCTCCCGCCGGAGATGGCCCAGGAGGTCAACATCGTCACGTTACACCCCGTCGAGCACCTCGTGTTCATTGTCAAGTTCTCGACCATCCTCGGGGCCGTCTCGGTGATTCCGCTGGTGGCGTACTTCGCCTGGCCGGCGATGCGCGACCGGGGGCTCGTCGTCGGAAACCGGAACGTCCTGCTCGTCTGGGGCGGGACGCTGTTCGCCGCGCTCGTGGGCGGCAGTCTCGTGGGTTTCCTCTACGTCGCCCCGATGACCATCTCCGCCATCGCCTACGACCAGCTGCAGGCCAACATGGTCATCTCCTACCGGGTGAGCGACTTCGGCTGGCTCGTCTTCTTCCTCACCATCGGTATCGGCCTGCTGGCCGAGATTCCGGTGACGATGTTCCTGTTCCACCGCGGCGGCATCATCCCGTTCGAGTTGATGTACAGCCGCTGGCGCGAGGTGGTCATCGCCATCGTCACCATCTCCGCCATCGTCTCGCCGAACGGCATCTTCACGATGTTCATCGTCGGCATCCCCACCGCGCTCGCGTACCTGCTGGGACTCGGTATCCTGTGGGTGTACACGCTCGGCGGGCGACGGACGCCGAAACGGCGGAGCGAGCCCGCCGACTGACGGCGGTTCCCGTTATGACGCCCGGAAGCCCGGGAACGCTGGACTATTATAATACCCCAAGAATACCTACGTAATATGCCAAAGATAAGCGTCGAGGTGCCCGCCGAGCTGCTCGACGACCTCGACGAACACGTCGGTTCGGAGCGGAAGTTCGTCAACCGGAGTGAAGCCATCAGAGCCTCCATCAGGAAGACGCTCGACCAGCTCGACGACATCGACCAGCGGCAGGGACGACTCGACGATGAGTAGCGACTGGGACGGCGGCATTCGGGTCGCCCTCGTCGCCCTGTTCGTCACCTCGCTCGTCGTCGCCCAGGTGACCGCCTCGAAACTCCTAGCGTTCGGGCTGCCGTTCTCGCTGCCGCTGGCCGGCGACACGCTCGTGATGCCGGGCGCGGCGCTGGCCTACGCGCTGACCTTCTTCGCTTCCGATTGCTACGCCGAACTGTACGGCCGTCGGGCGGCGACGGTCGTCGTCAACGTCGGCTTCGCGATGAACTTCGTGCTGCTGGCGCTGGTCTGGAGCACCATCCTCGCGCCCGGCCTGCCGCCGGCGGCCCAGCCCGTCGACCCCGAAGCGTTCCGTTCGGTGCTGGCGGCCAGTACCGGCATCGTCGTCGCCAGCCTCGCGGCCTACCTCGTCAGCCAGAACTGGGACGTGTTCGTCTTCCACCGCATCCGCGAGTACACCGACGGCGAGTACCTCTGGCTGCGCAACATCGGCTCGACGGCCTCCAGCCAGTTGCTCGACACGGTCATCTTTATCGGCGTCGGCTTCGTCCTCTTCCAGGGCGTCCCGCTCGGTGCGGCGCTGTCGCTCGTAGTCGGCCAGTACGTCCTGAAGCTGCTCATCGCGCTGCTCGATACGCCCTTCGTCTACGCCGTCGTCAGATTCGCACGCGGCCAGCGAGAGGAGCCTGCTGCGCCAGCAGTTCAGTAATCTTACTCCGCGGGTGCCGCGAACGCGTACCGCGGTTTCACGTCGTCGATGCGCACGTCGAGCGTCTCGCCCTCTGCGACGTCGCTGACGAAGACGGTAAAGTTCTCCACCTTCGCGATACCGTCGCCCTCCTCGCCGATGTCCTCGATGGTCACCTCGACGACGTCTCCCTCACGGACCGGTGCAGTCAGGCGGTTCTTCGCGACGAGATAGAGCTCCGAAGAGGAGTCCCGCGAGGCGTCGGGCCGGACCTCGCGGACGTACTCGAACTCCGGTTCGATGTCGGCGATGAGGTCGTCTAAGTCCTGGCCGTCGAACACCTTCGCACAGAAGTCCCCCTCCGAGGCGAGCAGGTCGGTCGCGACCTCGAAGGCCTGCTGGACGAGGTGGACCGACCGGGCGTGGTCGAGGTCGTACTCGCCGGTCATGTTCGGTGCCATGTCCGAGAGGACCACGTCGACGGGGCCGCCCAGCGAATCGTCGGCCTCGACGCCGAGCACCTCGCGGATCTCGGCCTTGGTGCTGTCGTCGGTCATGTCCCCGCGGACGTAGTGGACCGTGGGCTCGGAGTCCTCGAGGGCCTCGATGCGCTGTCGGTCGACGCCGACGACGGTCCCGCGCTCGCCGACGCCCTCGGCGGCGACCTGCAGCCAGCCGCCGGGTGCCGCGCCCAGGTCGACGACGGTCCGACCCTCGCCGAGCAACCCGGCCGTCTCGTCGAGTTGCTTGAGTTTGTACGCCGACCGGGCGCGGTAGCCCTCCTGCTTGGCCCGGTTGTAGTAGTCGTCTTTCCCGCTCATTTGACCGGAGTAGTCCGTCGACGTGGTTATGGGTGTTGTTTCGCCGGGCACGGTCGCCGGATGCCGCGAGACGGCGAGTAGCGTGCCTCTCGGTCGTGGTGCTCCCCAAATTTCCACCACACGCGTGCGACTCGCGGCTCACTTCGTTCACCGCTCGTTCAACCGCGCGCTTCTCGGTCGCAGTGTTCGGTTGTCCCCATCGTGACACCACACGCGTGCGACTCGCGGCTCACTTCGTTCACCGCTCGTTCAACCGCGCGCTTCTCGGTCGCAGTGCTCCCTCGAAGCGCGCGTGCGCGTATTCAATGAGGGACTTTTTAACGGATGGGGGCGTAGCCCGGCCCAAGATGTTCAACGCCATCGTGAGCGCGGACACGCTCCAGGCGGCTCTCGACTCGGTGAGCGTGCTGGTGGACGAGTGCAAGATCCACCTGGAAGAAGACGGGCTGGAGATTCGGGCGGTGGACCCCGCCAACGTGGGGATGGTGGACCTGCGTCTCGAGGCGGCGGCCTTCGAGTCTTACGAGACCGACGGCGGCCTCATCGGCGTCAACCTCTCGCGACTGGAAGATATCGCTGGGATGGCCGACGCCGGTCAGGTCGTCCACCTGGAACTCGACGAGAAGACGCGCAAGCTCCACATCGCCATCGACGGCCTGGAGTACACGCTGGCGCTCATCGACCCCGACTCCATCCGACAGGAGCCGGACCTGCCGGACCTCGACCTCGCCGCGCACATCGTCATCGAGGGCAAAGACATCAACCGCGCGGTCAAGGCCGCCGACATGGTCTCGGACCACATCGCGCTGGGTGTCGACACCGCCGAGGAACTGTTCTACGTCGACGCCGAGGGCGACACCGACGACGTCCACCTCGAGCTCACCAAGGACGACCTCATCGACCTCACACCTGGGGACGCCCACTCGCTGTTCTCGCTCGATTACCTGAAGAACATGAACAAGGCCATCCCGAAGGACGCGGAGGTCGAGATGGAACTGGGCGAGGAGTTCCCCGTCAAGATGCACTTCAGCTTCGCCGAGGGCCAGGGCCGCGTCACCTACATGCTCGCCCCGCGCATCCAGAGCGAGTAGTCGGTCACCGATGGGGGTGACGCCACCGGGCGGGACGGACGACCCCGAAGTCTGTCGAATCGGGGAGCGGCAGGTCGCCTACGAGACGGGCGGTGATCCGACCGGGCGGCCCGTCCTCTTCTGTCACGGCACGCCGGGGTCGCGCCTGCTCGTCCGCCTCCTCGAAGGTCCCGCCGCCGAACTCGGCCTCCGCCTCGTCGCCCCTGACCGGCCGGGTATCGGCGCGTCCGACCCGTCGGACGGCGGTATCGAGGCCTGGACGGACGACGTGCGTGCGCTCTTCTCACACCTCGGTATCGACAGCGCCGAAGTCCTCGGGTTCTCCGGCGGCGCGCCATACGCGCTCGCCTGCCATCGGTTGCCGGCCGTCGACCACGTGACGCTGGCCGGCGGCGTCGGCCCACCCGCCGTCGGCGACGTGGGGCGGACACAGCGCGTACTGGAGTCCCTCGCCAGGACGACGCCCTGGTTGCTCGGGCCGCTGCTCCGACTGCAGCGACTGGTCCTCGCCCGCCGCGACCCCTCGGCGGCTCTGGATCTCCTCGCCGCACGGCCGCCCGACCATCGGAGGCTGACCGACGCGGAGGTCGCGGGACTGGTCAAGGCGGACCTGCTGGCAGCCACGGCCCAGGGCACCGCGACGCTGGTCGAAGCGTTCGCGACGCTCGGGCGGCCGTGGCCGTTCGCCCTCGGCGACGTTGAAGTGCCGGTCACCGTCGTCCAGGGCCGGCGCGACGGGAACGTCCCGCCGGAGACGGGCCCGGCGCTCGTCGAGCACCTCCCCGATGCCACGCACCGGCCTGTCGAGGCGGACCACCTCGGGTCGCTGCTGGCCAGCGTCCAGTACCTCCACGCCAGTCCGACGCACGTCTGACGTAGCGTTTTGTGGGTCGGCCACGAACCGACCCCCATGGAGAACCTCGGGGACGCCTACGATGGCCGCCGCTGGGAGGGCCGTGACCGCCGGCGAGTGGTCGCCGGGGTCGCACTCTCGGTCGTCGGTGCGCTGGCCGTCGTCCTCGCGATACTCATCGCCACCACGCCGCTTGCGGATTTCTTCGGCGCGACAGACATCCGCGCCGCAGAGAAACTCGCCGGGACCGTCGGTGGCCTGGGTATCCCGGCGATGTTCCTCGGCGTCGTCGCCGTCCTGCCGTCGAGTCGAGGCGAACAGGTCGGCGTGGCGGCGGGAGCCGGCCTCTGTCTGGCCGGGCTGGCGCTGTTCCAGGTGGCCTACCCCTACGACTGGACGACCGGCCCGCGGACGCTCGCCTTCGAGACGACGATTCTGTACTTCCTCGGCGCCTGCCTGGCGTTCTGGTTCGTCTTCACCGCGATGGCGAGCTTCCGGCTTCGGAACAACCCACAGGGCACAGTGCGGCTGGAACTCAAGCACAAGGGCGAGTCGAAGACGGTCCACGTCTCCCCCGAGGAGTACCGGCGCTACGCCGACGCGGTCCGCAGCGACGGCGGCGAGACCGAACAGGTCATCCGGGAGCTCGAGTCGCGACTCGAGGATTAGGCGCTCGACTGACCGGGGCCGCCCGACCCACTGTTCTCGTTGTTCGGGTTTCCTTCGTCATCGGTCTCAGTCTCTGTCGTGGTCTCCGTGGTCGTCGACGAGTCGTCGTCCGTCGCTGTCTCCGTCGACGACGAGGACTGTGCCGACGCGCCAGACGACTCGACCTCGTCGACTTCGACGTCCCGCCCGGCGACCCCGCTCTTGCTGATGACCGGCAGGAGGTTGTAGCCGTTCGACCCCCGCTTGACGACGTTGATGTCGAAGACGAACTCGACGGTCCCCTCGGCCGTCACCTCGAAGGACTTGGTTATCTGCAGCTTGTTGCTCGGGACCTTCACCGGGACTGCCTCGTCGTCGACGATACCTTCGACGTCCGAGACTGACAGTTCTATCTTGGCGTACCGGCCGGTCTCGAGCTCCCCGTCGAGGACACCGATGGCCTTGTCACCGACCACTTCGGTGAGGTCGACCGTCGGACTGTCGAGGTCGAACGTCTGGAAGCCGGCTTCGCTGTCGTCGTCCTCGCCGTCGTCGGACTCCGCCGCCACGTCCCCATCGTCGTCTTCGGTCGCTGTCTCCGACTCGTCGGTTTCGGTGGTCTCAGTCTCGGTCTCTGTTTCTGTGTCTATCTCGGTGGACGGCGTGCTCGTCTCTGTCTCGCCGTCGGTGTCGTCCGAGCTGGCTTCGGCCTCCTCGTCGTCCTCGTCTGCCGTCGCCCGGAACACGCGGGCGCTGTCGAACGTGACGTCCAGCGAGTCGAAGTCGTCGATGGCCGCCGGCCGGTCGCTGATGAGGAGCCGGAACGCGCCCGTCGACGCGGTGGCGCCGCCGTCGGAGTCGCCGCCCGACGCCTCGCCGTCCGTCGTGCTGCCGCCGTCTGTGGCCCCGTCGCCGCTCGAACCGCCACAGCCCGCGAACAGCGTCGCGCCGACTGCCGTGGTCGTGGTGAGGAATCTGCGTCTGTCCATACGCGTCTTACAGGAGACGAGCGGGATATAAGGGCCAGTTTGTTTACCATTTCATTGTCACTTGAACAGTGTGAACGCTGGACCTGAACGGTTTTACGGGTGAGGGCCGACCATCCGCCAATGGCAAACTCGAACGCGAAGGGGGACCGGCGCGAGCGCGAACTGGTCAACGCGCTCGACGAGGCCGGCTTCGCGGTGATGCGCGCGCCCGCCAGCGGCAGCGCCACCGAGCGGGAGCTCCCCGACGTGCTGACCGGTGACGGCGAGACGTTCTACGCCATCGAGGCGAAATCGAGCGCCGGGGACCCCATCTACCTCACCGGCGAGGAGGTCGAGGCGCTGCTCTTCTTCGCGCGGAACTTCGGCGCGAAACCGCGTATCGCGGTGCGTTTCGACCGCGAGGACTGGTACTTCTTCCACCCCGGCGACCTCTACACGACCGACGGTGGCAACTACCGAGTCAAGAAGGAGACTGCGCTCTCCGAGGGCATCGACTTCGAGGAGTTCGTCGGGCACTCCGAGAAGGTGACGCTGGACGACGTGGCCGACGACGACCCCGACCAGACGGTGCTCGACGTCCTCTCGGCGTTCGAGCGCGGCGACCTGACGAAAGAAGACGCAGCCGAGATGTTGTCGTAGCGAGAACCCGAGCGATGCGCGGTTCGAGCGTGACAGCAGCGGAGTAGGCCTAGCGTATTAATATGCCTGTTATATAAGACAGGTATTTGTACGTCACCGGTCTGTCTGTGGAGGTATGAGACAGCGTCTCCAGTGGACCGAACGGGTACTCGAGTTGAGTACGGAAGCGATCAACTGGCAGGTCCTCAGGGTCGTCGACGAACGCAGCCGGGAACGGGAGCTCGCGCTCCGAGACCTGGCAGTCGAGCTGTCGCCCGAGCCGACGACCGACCAATAGTGTCGGCACGGAACAGCGGAGAGGCGGCAGCAACCGACCTGCAGCCTCACTTGTGACGCTAGTCGACCAGCGCCGTGTCGTCGGCCCGGCGCAGTCGTGAGTGGGGGAACGAGTATCGACGCGGGCGGTCCGAGCGCAGTGCGTCGGTCAGATACGTCGCTTCGACCACGATGTCGTCGGTCGGGTAGCCGTCGTTCGTCTCGAACTCGGCGACCGTCTTGCCGACGGCCTCGACAAGCCACTCGTCGGCACGCTCGGCGGCGACGCCCACGACGACGATGTCGCCGGGGACGAGGCGGCAGGTCGGGCAGAGATGGGGCTCCACAGCGTCCACTGGGACGAACGTTACGGCGTCGCAGGCGTCACACCGCGCTCGCTGCTTGCCGGGCGGTGCGACCCGTCTGGCGGTTATCTCGATGGCGACGCGGCGGAGGTGCTTGCAGTGCTCGCCGCGAATCCGGTGGTCGGGGCAGGTACAGGTTCGATCGGTGAGGTCGACGACGTAGGTGTGGCCACTGGCGGTCGCGACGGCGTACGTGTCGTCCTCGCGGGGGCGGACTGCCATGGGCTCGGCCCACGCGCGGGCCGCGCGGTCGTCCATGTCCCGGAGGTCCGGTGCGAGTGCAGTGGGCCCCCGGTCGTCGGTGGGTTCGATGAGTGTCATAGCGGGCGGACACGGCTGTGTTCGTCGGTGTGTCCAGGTGAAACGTAGGTGCTCGACGGACCTAAATCGCTCGGCGGACCCGAGCGCCAGCCCCCGGAACTGGCGCTTCGACACCCTTTTTGCCGGGCCGGTGAAACCGCGGCGTATGGATATCGAGCGGGAGACTGCGCTGCAGATCGTGGTTTCGACGGTCGGCGTGGTCGCCTTTATCGCTGCGGCGGTCTACGTGGCGTCGACCTACTCGGTCGACGGGAACCTGACGCCCCAGGGCGGCATCGCCGTGGTCGGCGCAATCGGCGTGTTCCTCGTCGTCATGCTCATCGCGGGCCTGTGGCTCGAACGCCAGGACTTCTAGGCGTCTGCCTCCGCGTCGCCGTCGTCGTCTTGTTCCCGCCAGTCGACCAGTTCGTCCTCGTCGCTGTCGTCCAGTTTCTTCTCGTAGTAGGCCATCGGGTGCGAGATGGTCGCACAGAGGTCGTCCTTGTTGACGCAGTCGCCGTATGACTGCATCGTCGAACACGCCGGCGTCGAGTACTCCGTAGGGCTGGTATCCCCGCGGATGTGGTCGACCTGGTAGCGCGTGGCCTCCTCGCCGAACCCGGGGTTGACCTGGAAGATGTCGACGATCTCGTCGGTCGTCATCCCGATGCCCGACAGGAACGCCGCGATGGCGAACCGCGAGTGGTGTTCGAGGTGGGCGCCCTTCTGGACCTGGTCGAGCAGGTGCTGCATGCACGGCGGGAACAGTTCGGGGACGACGGTATCTATCTCGCGGGTCAGGTCGAGGTCAGCGAGCACCTCGCGGAGGGAGTCGACCTCGTCGTCGAGTTCGTCGGCGATGGCGTCGGGCACGTCGAACGGCAAGCCGTCCTCGACGCGGTGGCGGATGGCCTGTTTCAGCAGGACGTGGAGGTCGTCGGCCGGGATGCGGACCTGCCCGGCGGCGAGCGGCCGGTTGACCAGCCGCCAGCGGTCGCCGCGCTGGTCGGCGGCGAGGTCGAGGTAGGCCCCGACGTCGACGCGGTAGCCCGTCTCGTCCTCGTGGACCGAACGAGCGAGGTCGAACTCCGAGAGCAGGTCCGCCAGAGCGACGCGCTCGGACTGGGTCGACTTGAACTCGGTCGTCGCCTCGAACTCGGCACTAAAGCGCTCGCGGGCCGTCTCGGCCTCGGCGCGGGCGTACTTGCGGGTACAGACGTGCTCGTCGACGAGCGAGACCAGCACGCGAGCGACCGGGTACGAGAGCAGTTCGACGCGGGTGCGTCGGTGTGGCTCGCCCACGGTTCCGTCGAGGATAGCGTGTTCGACCCGCTCCACGGCCCGCTGGGTGACCGTCTCGTCGGTCGCGACGACCTCCCCCAGGTCGACGGCGGCCGCCTCGACGGCGTCGCGCGAGGCCTGGAGGAACGGGTAGCGTGCGTGGAGCGGCTGCATCGCCTCGGTGTTGCGCGCGGGGGCGAATAAAATTGCCGTCCCGACGTGGGCCGGTACCAGCGGTGATCGCCGACAGTTCCGTCACTGGCCGGCGAAGTAGGTCTCGGCCTGGGTCCCGGGACCGAGTTCGGTGAACGACGCATCGTCGCACCGATTGCACCGGAGCGGCGGCTCGACGTCCGCGTACGCGGTCCCACAGCCCTGGCACGTAAAGAAGCGGAGGCCCAGCACACTACCGGATAGGGAGCGGTAACGCAAATCTGCATCGGACTGTGAACGACGGCCTCGTTAGTCGACGTCGGTTGGGACGGGCACCTCTGTTCGACGGCCTCTACTGCTCGCGGTTCCCTTCGCTCCCCGCTGCGCGGTTAGGTGGGCCGCTCAATTCGTTCGCGCCCCACCCTACGTCCCGTGCTGCCAGGAGCCCATATACTCGGCCTGGGTCTCCGTCAACGAGTCGAACGCGACGCCCTCGGCCTCCAGTTTGATCTCGGCGACCTCCTTGTCCAATCTATCAGGAACGTCGTGGACGCCAGCGTCGTACGCGTCGCCGTTCTCGACCATCTCACGCACGCAGACGGCCTGAATCCCGAAGCTCTGGTCCATCACCTCGACGGGGTGGCCCAGTGCGATGGGCGTCGCGAGGTTCACCAGGCGGCCCTCGGCCAGCACGTTCAGGCGCCGGCCATCGGCCATCTCGTAAGCCTGGACGCCCTCGCGGGCCTCGTAGGTGTCGACGGCGAGGTCCGAGAGCGCGTCGAGGTCGACCTCGACGTCGAAGTGGCCGGCGTTGGCCAGCAGGACGCCGTCCTGCATGGCCTCGAAGTGCTCGCGGACGACGACGTCGCGGTTGCCCGTCGTCGTGATGAACACGTCGCCTTCCGCGGCGGCCTCGGCCATCGGCATGACGTCGTAGCCCTCCATGTGGGCCTCCAGCGCGCGGCGGGGCTCGACCTCGGTGACGACCACGTCGGCGTTCTGCCCGCTGGCCTTCATCGCGACGCCCTTCCCGCAGTGGCCGTAGCCGGCGACGACGACGGTCTTGCCGGCCCACGAGAGGTTCGTCGTCATGGCGATGCTCGCCAGGGAGGACTCGCCCGTGCCGTGGACGTTGTCGAACAACCGCTTCATCGGCGTGTCGTTGACCGCGAAGACCGGGTAGTCGAGTTCGCCGTCGTCGTCCATCGCGCGCAGTCGGTGGACGCCGGTCGTCGTCTCCTCAGCCCCGCCGACGATGGTGTCGATGAGTTCGGGGTAGTCCTCGTGGATGGCGGCGACCAGGTCCATCCCGTCGTCGACGGTGATGGTCGGCTTGTGGCCGATAACGGCCTCGATAGCGTCGTAGTACGCCGCGTCGTCGACACCGCGCTCGGCGTAGGAGGTAACGCCGTCGACGGCGTCCAGGGCGGCGCTCACGTCGTCGTGTGTCGAGAGCGGGTTACAGCCGGTGATGGCGACCTCCGCGCCGCCGACCGCCAGCAGTTCCGCCAGAATCGCCGTCTTGGCCTCGACGTGCATCGCCATCCCGATGCGCTCGCCGGCGAAGGGCTGGTCGGCCTCGAACTCCTCGCGCAACGCGCCACAGATGGGCATGTGCTGGGCCGCCCAGTCCATCTTCCGCCGGCCGGACTCGCGGGCCGACTCGAGGTCTGCAAGTCGCTCCGAAATGGGTGAAGTCATACCGAAAGGGAAGAACAGAACTCCTAAAACGCTACCGAAGCCGCCCGATAGCGCTTAGCGGTCGTTGTTCGCGTGGTCCGGCGGGCCCCTGTCGCCGTCTTCCTCATCGTCTTCCTCGTCGTCTTCCTCGTCGTCTTCATCTGCATCAGCCCCGTCGTCGTCTGCGTCATCGTCTTCCTCGTCGGCTTCCTCTTCTGCGTCTGCCTCGTCATCGCCATCATCGGCTTCCTCGTCCGCGTCTCCCTCGTCGTCTCCGTCGTCGGTCTCCTCGGACTCGACGTCGTCCGCGTCCTCAGTGTCTTCGTCCCCGTTCGGCCCTCTGTCTTCCGGCGGGCCGCGACGGTCGTCGTCGGGCGGCCCCTGGGCCTGTGCCTCGTCGTTGCCGCGGTCCTCGGGCGGGCCGGGCTCGTCGTCCTGGGCGTCAGTGTCCGCGGGCGGACCAGCGTGGGCGGGAGCGTTCCCGGGGTTGTTCTGCGTGACAAAGCTCGCGACCTGGAAGCCGATACCACTCTCCATGGTCGACCGGTCGAGCATGTCCTGGACGAAGCCCATGACGCTCATGCCGAAGGACTCCGCTTCCTCGGTCGTCAGCGTCGTCGTCGTGGTCGCCGTCTCGCCGTCGTACGTCGCGGTCACGTCGACGGCGACGTCGTAGTAGGGTTCGGGAATGGCGACCGTCCCGTCGGCGGTGGTCGTGTAGTCGCCCTCACCGACGTAGGCGGCGTCTTCGGCCCCGTCGACGGACACGTCGGCGCCCTCAACGGGGTCACCGTCGTGAGTGACGGTCACCGTCGCGCCGTCGTTCCCCGCTTGCGCGACGGAGACGGCGAGAGCGTCGTTGCCGACGGTCGTGCCGTCGTTGCCTGCCTCGTTGCCTGTCTCGGCGACCGCGGTGGCCGCGCCCGGACCGAGCGCGAACAGCAGCAGCCCGACGGTCGCCATCAGTGCGAACAGTCTGGTATTCATCTCGCCAGTATCTGAGTCAGGATTGGGGTTAAACCCCCCCTCTCGTTCACGCCGTTCAACGACGGTCCACCGAGCATATTAATCTCTCAGAAGCGTCGAAAGCGTTCAAAGACGGTTCTGAGTGTTTAACTATCGCTCGGTGGCACGCTCGACGAGCGCCGTCGCGTGCTCGCTGGCCCGGGTTCGAACGGCCGCTTCGTCGAACACTTGAACCTCGCTATCACGCATGAGAACTGCGCCGTCGCACACCGTGTGGCGCACGTCGCTGCCGCGGGCGGCGTACGCGAGGTGCGAGACGAGGTCGTGGGCAGGGGTGAGATGCGGTGCTTCGAGGTCGAGGACAGCGAGGTCGGCGTTCCGGCCGACCTCGAGTCGACCGCTGTCGAATCCCAGCGCGTCGGCCCCGTTAGCCGTCGCCATCTGGACCACCGTCGCGGCGTCGACGGCGCTCGCGTCGTCGGTGGCGAGCTTGCCGACCATCGCGGCGTCGCGCATCTCGTCGAACATGTCGAGGTCGTTGTTCGACGCCGGGCCGTCGGTGCCGATGCCCACGGTGACGCCCGCATCGAGCAGGTCCTGGACCGGTGCCATCCCGCTCGCCAGCTTCATGTTTGATGCCGGGCAGTGCACGACGCCTGTCTCGGTCTCGGCCAGCAGGTCGATCTCGGCCTGGTCGACGTGGACGCAGTGGGCGAGGAAGGTGTCGGGCCCGAGCAGGCCCACGTCGTCGGCGTACTCGAGCGGTCGAACGCCCTGTTCGTCGACGATGGGGTCGACCTCGTCGGTCGTCTCGTTGGCGTGCAGGTGGATGCCCAGGCCCGCCTCGACGGCCTCGGGGACGTACTCGCGGAGGTAGTCCTCGCCGACGGTCGTCAGGCTGTGGGGCTGGAACGTCGTCGTGATGCGTCCGTCGGCCGCGCCGTCGAGTCGCCGGGCGGTGTCCAGGCTCTCCTGCATGTCCGCGTGGGCCCCCTCCTCGTCCTTGGCGACCGTGACGGCGGTGAAGCCGAGGACGGCCCGCATCCCGGCCTGTTCGACCGCGTCGGCGATCTCGTCGACGTGGAAGTACATGTCCGAGAGCGCCGTCGTCCCCGAGCGAATCATCTCGACCAGGCCGAGTTCCGCGCCCACGCGGACGTCCTCCGGGGTCAGTTCGGCCTCGACCGGCCAGATGTCCTCCTGTAACCAGGCGTCGAGGGGCTTGTCGTCGGCGTAGCCACGCAGGAGCGTCATCGCGACGTGCGTGTGGGCGTTGACCAACCCCGGCACCGCCAGGCCGCCGCTGGCGTCGAGTTCGTCGTCGCCCGCGAGTTCGCCGGGGGCCTCGATGGCGGTGATGTCGCCGCTGTCCTGGTCGACCAGCACGTCCGCGCGTTCGATGGACATGTCCGGTCGGAGCACCTGTCCGCCGCTGACGAGGAGGTCTGTCATGTGCTCGGGTTAGCGGGCCCCGCTCTTAGTTCGGCCGGGTCGCGCTGGGGAACGGGTTCGTCAGTCTCTTTTCGAAGCGCATCGAGCGGGTAGTAGATGGCGACCGTTCGCCGAATCCGTCGCGCCGTCGAGGCCTACCGCCGCGACTCTCCGAGGGGGCTACTCGTCGCGGTGGCGAGTGGCTGGTTCCTCGTCCTCGGGATGCGTTTCGTCGTCCCCGCCGTCCTACCGACGATCCGCGCGGAGTTCGGCATCTCGAACGCGGACGCCGGGCTCGCCGTGACGGTGCTGTGGATGACCTACGCCGCGATGCAGTTCCCGGCTGGGGCGCTCGTCGACCGCGTCGGCGAGCGCGTCCTCCTCTGTGGGGCCGCACTGCTCTCGGGTGTCGCACTGCTGGGGTACGTCGTCGCGCCGATCTTTTCGCTGTTCGTGCTGGCGACCGCCGGGTTCGGCCTCGGAACCGGGCTCTACGGTCCCGCTCGAGGGACCCTCCTCTCCCGGACGTTCGACGCCAGCGAGGGGGTCGCGTTCGGCGCCGTCATGGCCGCCGGGTCGCTCGGAGCCGCGGCGCTCCCGTTCGTCGCGACGCTCGTGACCGCCCGCTTCGGCTGGCGACTCGCGCTGGCGAGCGCCGCCCCGCTGTTCGTCTTCGTCGCGGTGCTCCTCTGGTTGACCGTCTCCGACCGCGCTACTACCCCGACCGACCGGAGACTTCGGGCAGACCTCCGGGCCGCGCTCTCGGGGTTCCGGAGCCGCCGCCTCCTGCTGGCAGTCACCGGCGCGACGCTCATGCTGTTCGTCTTCCAGGGCGTGACCGCCTTCCTGACGACGTATCTGGTGACCGTCGCGGAACGCTCGCAGGGGACCGCCGGCGCTATGCTGGCAGGGCTGTTCGTCGTCGGCGCACTCGCGCAGCCCGTCACCGGCCGCCTCGCCGACCGCTACGGGTCGCCGCGCGTCCTCGTCGGCGTCGCCCTCCTGAGCGCCGTCCCGCTGGCGCTGGTGCCACAGCTCTCTGGAACCGTCGCGCTCGCCGTCGGTTCGGGCGCCATCGGGCTGCGGATGAGCGCCGGACCGCTCTCGAACGCCTACATCGTCGACGTGCTCCCCGACGCCGTCGAGGGGACCGGCTGGGGCCTCCTGCGGACGTGCTTCTTCGGCATGGGGTCGCTGGGGTCGACGGCGGTCGGCGTCCTCGCCGACTACGGGCTGTTCGAGACCGCGTTCTACGCGATGGCGGCGCTGACCGTCGTCGCCGGGCTCGTCTACACCCGGCTCCCCGAACGCGCCTGAGTCCGGAACACCAATTGTCCCCCGCGTCCTCAGTCGGCGTATGCGCATCGCCGTCCCCAACAAGGGCCGCTTGCACGACCCCGCCGAGAGCCTGCTCGAACGGGCCGGCCTCCACATCGTCGACGGGGCCGACCGACAGCTGTACGCCGACACCGTCGACCCGGACGTGACGGTACTGTACGCCCGCGCCGCCGACATCCCCGAGTACGTCTCCGACGGGGCTGCCGACGTGGGTATCACCGGCCTCGACCAGGTGACGGAGGCCGAGACAGGGAATCTCGAAGAACTGCTCGACCTCGAGTTCGGCGGCTGCCGGCTGGTGCTCGCTGTCCCGGAAGACGGCGACATCGAGACCGTCTCCGACCTGGACGGTGGCACCGTCGCCACGGAGTTCCCGAATATCGCCCGGAACTACTTCGCCGACCTCGACGTCGAGGTCGACATCGCCGAGGTCTCGGGCGCGACGGAACTGACCCCCCACGTCGACATCGCCGACGGCATCATCGACATCACGTCGACAGGAACCACGCTCAGGATGAACCGCCTCGAGATAATCGACGAGGTGCTCGACTCCTCGGTCCGCCTGTTCGCCCGCGAGGACGTCGCCAACGACGAGAAGGTAAAGCAGGTCCGGACGGCACTGCACTCAGTGCTGTCGGCCGAAGGCAAGCGCTACCTGATGATGAACGTCCCCGAGGACGCACTCGACGACGTGAAAGACGTGTTGCCGGGGATGGGCGGCCCGACGGTGATGGATATCGCCGGCAAGGACGACGTGGCCGTCCACGCCGTGGTCGACGACAGCGACGTCTTCGAGACCATCAACGACCTCAAGGGGGTCGGCGCCAGCGACGTCCTGGTGACCGAAATCGAGCGGTTGGTGGAATAGTACCGTTTTACTTCACCCCATCTCCTCGCGCGCTCTGCGAGCGCGCTGCGGCGAGAGGGCTCGTAAAAATCTACGCTAAAAAATGCGGCACGATCCCTCGCTACGCTCGGTCACGTGCCGTGAGACTGCGCCTCGCGCCACTCGGCGCAGTACACTATAGTCCGAGGGCCGGGACGCTTACACTCGGTTGAAACCATCGCCCACTGACAAGCCCCTCTTGCGAGAGACAGAGGGTTAGTTCACCAAGGCAATTTACGAGTCGATATATGTCAACCACCTCTATTGAGTTGTTCCGTCAGTTTATTTGATTGTATAGTGCCTACTCACCTCATAGCGAAATTAATTGAATTAGCATACGATGAGGCTCAATCAGATATTTCTGAACACGAGATTGAAGGACACCTCTGTGACACTCTGCTCGACAGAGATCTCAATTTCACAACGAACCAAGGAGCGCAAGCTGAGGTGAGACAAGAAAATTAATCGATAACAGAGATACCTATGCTCAGTCTGAACTTTAAAATTATATTGCGGTTGTAAGATATGCGCCCTCTATCCAGCACAGACGCCGGAACCTCCCACTGACTAAGTTCCCAGCAGCGCCGATGTTCACTCCTTGAGCCGCCACAGCAGCGCCGCGAATCCGATACCGACGGCCGGAAGCACGGCGAGCGCGAGGAAGGTCCCCTGGACGTCGACGACGGTCAGGAGGTAGCCAGCCAGGGCAGCACCCGCGGCGCCGACGCCGAAGTTCGCCAGGTAGGTGTAGCCATAGGAGAGCCCGCGGTCCCCGGGCGGGCTGTACTCGGCGATGGTCGCCTGGTAGAGCGGCTGGATGGCAAAGAGGAGGAAGCCAAGCGCGACGCTGACCGCGAGCAGCGGGCCGAGGCCGGCTCCGGCGGCGGGGATGAACAAGACCGAGACGACCGCGAGACCGGCGAACATCGCGAGCAGTCCCAGCTCGACCGGAATCCGGTCGGTGAGCTTGCCGCCGACGTACTGACCGCCGATACCGACGGTTAGCAGGCCAGCGTAGAGGTACGACGCGAGGTCGAACTCCTCGGCCAGCGGGCTCCCGGGCTCGAACAGCCGGACGTAGTCTGTGACCGGCGGGAGGAAGCCGCCGAGGACGTCCGGGAGGAAGGTGAGGAACCCGCGGTAGAACAGCCCGTTCATCATGACGACGAGGATAGCGACGGTGAAGCCCGCAGTGAACAGCGCTCGGGAGTCCGTGAAGAACTGGCCCAGGGACGCCGGCGGCTCGCTCGAATCGCCGCCGTCGGTGCTGACGGCCGCCGTCGCGTCGAACTCGGCGGTCACCGCGTACGCGACGGCGAGGAATGCAGGCACGACGAGCATGGCCGCGACGAGCCGCCAGTCGAACGCCAGCAAGAGGAGGGCGGTGAGGAGGGGGCCGAGCGCGATGCCGGTGTTGCCGGCCATCCCGTGGTAGGCGAACCCCGCGCCGCGGTCCTCGACGCCAGTCGAGATGAGCGCGAGTCCCGCGGGGTGGTAGGTGCTTGCGGCGACGCCCCACAGGCCGAGCGCGAGCGCGATGGTCGGGATGCCCGGTGCGACGCTCAACAGGAGGAAAGAGCCGCCCATCCCGGCCAGACAGAGCGTGACGAGGCGATTCGACCCGAAGCGGTCGACGAGGACGCCGCCGGGGAGCGCCCCCAGCCCGAAGAGGGCGTAGCCGACGGCGACCACCGTCCCCAGGAGCGCGGTCGTCACCGGGAACTCGGTGAGCCAGACGACGACGAAGATGGGGATCGAGAGCTCGTAGGTGTGGACGAGCGCGTGGGCGATGCCGGTGAACGTGACGATAGCGCGGTCGTTGCCATTCATTTCAAATCAATCCGAATATGTTGACGAACGCGACGCCCAGGACCGCCGCGAACGCGAGGTGGAGGGCAACGAGCGGGGCCGTCGACCGTGTCGAGAGCCGATAGACGGCGCTGACGGCGATGCCGTCGGCGATGACCGTGAGGACGACGACCACCAGGACGCCGAGGCTCGGCGAGACGACGCCGGCTTCGACGCCGAAGCGCTGTAGCAGCAGGGAGACCACCGCCGGCAGCAGGGCCGCCTTGGCGGCCAGCTGGCTCGGCACCTCCCCGATGAAGAACGTCGCCGCCAGGTGCAGCGTCACCGCGTAGAACAGCCAGGTGACGAGCAGCGTCACGACGACGGCCAGAATCCCGCCACCGGTCAGACTCGGCGTCGCGCCCTGGAGCATACCCGTGGTTCGACGGGGGGTCGTTTGTGCGTTTTGTTCTGCGGCAGTGACCAACACAGGTCACGGCACGGTCGCTGTCACGCGGCGAATATCGAGCAGGACGGCGACACCAGTTACGGAGCAGTGGCTGTCACGCGACGAACGCCGCGCGGCGGTGACCCCTACTCGAGCAGGCCCAGCTCCTCGAGTCGGGAGACGATCTTGTCGACGGCCTCCTTGGCGTCGTCAGGTTTCTTCCCGCCGGTGATGACGAGTTTGCCCGACCCGAACAGGAGCGCGACGACGTCGGGTTCGTCGAGGCGGTAGACCAGGCCGGGGAACTGCTCGGGCTCGTACTCGATGTTCTCGAGTCCCAGGCCGATGGCGATGGCGTTCAGGTTGAGGTTTCGACCGAGGTCCGCAGAGGTTACGATGTTCTGGACGACGATCTCGGGGTCGTCGTCGACCTCGATGTTGAGGTCGCGGAGCTTGTCGAAGACGATGCGCAGACTCTGGTGGACGTCGTCGGTGGACTTCGCGCCGGTGCAGACGATCTTGCCGGACCGGAAGATCAGCGCCGCAGATTTCGGGTCCTGGGTTCGATAGACGAGGCCGGGGAACTGCTCGGGGTCGTAGTCGGCACCCTCGAGGTCCATCGCCACGCTCTGAAGGTCGAGTTCCTGCCCGATTCCAGTCGAGGCGACGACGTTTTCGATGTTGATGGTCTCCTTGGGGTCAACCATGTCTCAATTTAAATCATGTATTTAAGGCTTATAAAGGTTCATGGCGTCGGCTGACACGTCGACTGCTACACCAGTCAAGTCGCTGAGAAGAACGGTTTATATTTGCGCCTGGACGGCGTGGACCGGCACGCTGATGGCCGTCGGGACGGACGGTAGTGGCGTGTACGTGCTCGAACTCGGCGGGCAGGACGACGCCTTCGCGGCCCGGGAGGCCGCGAGTGCGGCCAGCGCCGTCTCGCCGCTCGCGCCCGGCCTGGCGACCGCCCGCGGCGTGACAGACCGCGTGCGGACGCTCGCCTACACGCACCGGGCTTGCGAGCTCGTCGGCACCGGCGACCCCGACATCGACAGCGCGCAGGCGGTGCTAGCGGCCGCGAGCGTCGAGCGCTCGGGAACCGTCGCGGTTCGGGCCGTCGACGTCAGGGGGAGCACCGACGTCGACACGCAGGCGGCCGAACGGGCGCTTGGGGGCGTCCTCACCGACCGCGGGTTCGCCGTCGACCTGGAGACCCCAGACCACACACTGTGCGCCTACTTCTCGGACCCCGCGGGCGACGAGGAGTCGAGCGCTGGCGAGGCCTGCTGTGCGCTCGGCTGGCTCGCCGTCGAGAGCCGGCGGGACTTCGGCGATCGCCAGCCGACCGACCGGCCGTTCTTCCAGCCCGGAAGCATGGACCCGCTGGAGGCGCGCGCGCTGGTCAACCTCGCCGGCGCCCGCCCCGGCGCGACGGTGCTGGACCCGATGTGTGGCACCGGCGGCATCCTCCTGGAGGCCGGCCTCGTCGGTGCCCGGCTCGTCGGGAGCGACGCACAGGAGAAGATGGTTCGCGGGACGCGCGAGAACCTCCGCGACGGGCTCGACGACGCCGAGCAGGAACCTGACGCGGGCCCGCGACCCGGCCGCTGGGACCTCGTCCGGGCCGACGCCGCCAGACTGCCCCTCGCGGACGACGCCGTCGACGCCGTCGTGTTCGACGCGCCCTACGGTCGACAGTCCCGCATCGAGGGCGACCTCGACCCCCTGGTTTCCGGTGCGCTCAGCGAGGCCGCCCGGGTCGCCGACCGCTGTGTCCTGGTCGCGGACCGCGAGTGGACTGCGGCGGCGGCCGCCGCGGGCTGGACACTCACCGACCGGTTCGAGCGGCGCGTCCACCGGTCGCTGGTCCGTCACGTCCACCTGCTGGAGTGACCGTCCGTCCAGTTTTACTGGACGAACGTCCATGATATGTGTGAGCGTGCCAAGATTTAAGCAGACCCGAAAACGAATACACACAACGATGCCTACCTGGTCAGACCCAGCACCGTGCGACGACGGCGAGCGACTCTTCGAGTGTCCGGGCTGTGGAACGCGACTCTGTAGCGAGCTCTCTGCGGTGACCTGTGAGAAGTGTGGCGCCGAGATGCAGAACCTGAGCGTCCCGCGACCCGAATAGGTCAGTCAGAGAGGACGGCGAGCGCCCGTTCCGGCGTCCCGTCCATCCGTTCGACGAGCGACCGCACTCTGTTCCGGGTCGCGGCGTCGCCGTCGACCAACACCATCCCCTCGTCGGGTTGGCCGTAGACCACGCAGCCGCCCTCCGGAAGGGCGAGAATCGCCGGGAGCGCCGCCAGGTCCTCCTCGCCGTCGACGTCGATGAGCGTCGTCCCCGCGGATTCGAGCGCGGTGACCAGCGCCGTCAACAGCTCCGCTGTGACCGTCGCGGGCGGGTTCTCGACCTCGATGCGGCGGTCGAACCCACGGACGGCGGCTCGCACTTCCTCGTCCACCGCGGTGCGTTTAGTGCGCTCGTCGACGAGCGCGACGTCGGGGACGCGCCCGGCCTCCAGGAGGTGGTACGTGACGATGTCGCCGACGGCCACGAGCGGGTCGCCCGCATCGGCCAGAAGTGTCTCTGCGTCGGTGTATAGCGAGCCGAAGGGCTCTTTGAGTTCGCCTCGCAGGTCGTCCGGAAGTTCGAGGACGACGTCGGCCACGCTTACCGGACCTTCAGCGCGTACTGCCCGGGTTCCGTGACCTCCATCTCGCGGGCGATCTCGGACTCCTCGGGGTGAGCGATGACGACGTAGCCCGCCCAGTCTTCGGTCAGCGAGGTGCCGCCACAGGCCTCGCACTGACTCTCGATCTCGGCGCCCTGCACGCGGTGGCAGTCGCGACAGACAAGTCGGTCAGCCATCAGGAATCACCGGCTTCGGCCGGACTCTCGCGTTTCTCGCGGTCCTCCTGGAGCCAGCCGTGCTTGCCCAGGCCGACCTGTTTCGCCGTCAGGCCGATCTTGGAGTCCCGCGGGTTGCGCTCGTCGATGCTCTTGGTGACGATGCGTGCGCGGACCGCGTCGCCGACGCCGAGCGTCCGGTTGGACTCCCGGGAGGCGAGTTGCTGGTTCTCCTCGTCGTAGGCCAGATACTCGTCGGAGATCTGCGAGACGTGCAGCAGGCCGTCGACCGGCCCGATACCGACGAACGCCCCGAAGTTGACGACCTCGACGACCTCCCCGTCGACCACTTCCTGCATCTGTGGGTCGAAGGTCAGCGCGTCGAACTCGGCCTCGTAGTAGACGCCGGGCTTGTTCGGCAGCACCGCGCCGTCACCGATGTCTTTGACGTCGATGACGGTGACGACGCTGCCGACGTCCTCGTCCATCCGTCCCTCTAGTTTGTCCTGCAGGAGCCGTTTGACCAGCTCCGGGCCGACGTCCGCCAGGTGTCGTGGCGGGACTTCCACCGTGTCGCGTAAGCGTACCCGTTTGTACATGTTATGGTTGAGTGATACCCAGTTTGTTCCGACCCCTTAAACTAATTACTGGAACGCCCGCGTCGAGCAGGCGCCGTTTGAGGGGCTTGTCGTTCGTCACCGCGTGTGTCGCCTCGTCTCGCGTCGCGAGTTCCAGCACCGCGTCGTCCGCGTAGTCGGCGTCGGTATCGTGAACCGACACCCGGTCGAGCAGGTCCTGGCCGACCGCCGCGGCGGTGGCCTCGGCACCCGCGCCGTCGGCCAGTTTCGCCAGTTCCTCGCGGACCGCCTCGGGGGCGACACAGTCTGCGTCCGGCAGCAGTCGGTCGAGTTCATCGAACAGTCGGACGTCGCATTCGACCGGCATCATCAGGGCGTTCGTGTCCAACACGATCATTCACGCAGTGTGCCGACGCCGATGAGCCGCCAGCGCGCGCCGACGCGACGGTTGATGGCGATTTTCGCGCCGGCCTCCGCACAGACCGGGCGTTTCAGCGAGAGTTCACACTCCCCGTCACGGGCGCTGGTGACCGCGCCGACCGTTGTCGCGGTGCCGATGGTGAGCATCAGCGGCTCGCCGGTCGAGATCTCCTCGACCTCGCCGCCGTCGTCGCCGACGATGCGCTCGAGCAGGTCGACGTCCATCGTGAACTGCTCGTGGGTCGGCGGCAGGCTACCGGGCGGGCCGGCGACCTGGCCGGCCAGCGCGTCGCCCTTCGTGATAGAGGGGTCGAGTCCGGTCCCGACGCCCAGCAACCCACCGGGCGTGACCCTATCGACGAACTCGCCGCCCGACTGGAGCGACCGGACCGTCGTGGTGACGGGCCGCCACTCGGTCTGGCCGCCCTCTTCGACCTCCCGGCCGGGACGGAGTTCGATGTCGTCGTCGGCCTCCAGTTGCCCGCGGACGAGCGAGCCGCCGAGGACGCCGCCGAGCAGGTCGTCCCACGTCGTGCCGGGTCGGTTGATGTCGAACGACCGGGCGACCATCATGCGGGCGTCGGCGTCCGGGTCCCGCTCGGGCGTGGGAATCTCGCGCTCGATGGCGTCGATGAGCAGGTCGATGTTCGCCTCCTGACCCGCGCTGATGGGGACGACGGGGGCGTCCTCCGCGACGGTGCCCTCGACGAACTCCTGGATCTGCTCGTAGTTCTGTCGCGCCCGTTCGTTGTCGACGAGGTCGACCTTGTTCTGGGCGATGACGATGTTGTCGATGCCGATGATGTCGAGCGCGCTGAGGTGCTCCTCGGTCTGGGCCTGCGGGACGGGCTCCGTGGCCGAGATGACCAGGACCGCGCCGTCCATGATGGCCGCCCCGGAGAGCATCGTCGCCATCAGCGTCTCGTGGCCTGGGGCGTCGACGAACGACACCGTCCGGAGGTGCTCGGTGTCCACGTCGTGCTCCTCGCAGTGCTCCTCGACGGTGAACGCCTCGGGCTCCTCGGCCTCGGGACAGCGACGGAACGTGGCGTCGGCGTAACCGAGCCGAATAGAGATCCCGCGCTTCATCTCCTCGGAGTGCTGGTCGGTCCACTCGCCGGACAGGGCCTGGACGAGCGTCGTCTTGCCGTGGTCGACGTGGCCGACGAGTCCGATGTTCACCTCCGGTTGTTTGTTCGATGTCATTTCGGGAGTAATCTTGGTTCAGTTTCGCCACGTGCGCCTGATAAACCTACTGTTTGCGCCCGGAGCGGGGGCCTCTGGCCGCCGTCTTCGTGTCTCTGGTTCACACGGTGAACCGGCAGCGTCAGCCCCGCAGGAGGTTCATCACCTCGTCGGTGACCGTCCCTTCGACGGCGACGAGGAAGCGCTCGCCGGGCGTCAGCTCGGTCTCGGGGCCGCCGATGCGCTCGCCGGCGGCGTCGACGATGATGAGTGATCCCCGCGGGAGGCGGACCTCGGCGAGCGTCTTGCCCGCGGCGGGGGCGTCCTCGGCGATTTCCACCTCCAGAATCTCGACCTTGCCGCCGACCTCCTCGATGCTCCGGACGCCACCGCCGACCACCTCGTTGACGGCGACGCGAGCGGTGAGACTCGCCGTCGAGACGATACCGTCGACGTACTGCGAGTAGAGTTCGTCGGGGTCGCCGTCGATGCGCATCACCGTGTGGAGGTCGGCCATGCGCTGGGCGGCCATGCAGATGGCGAAGTTCGTCGGCTCGGCGTCGGTCAGCGCCGCGATAGCGTCGCACTTGTCGGGCTGGGCCTGGCGCAACACGGCCGGCCGGGCCGCGTCGCCCTCGATGATGCTCGCGACGTACTCGGCGGCGACCCGTTCGCTCTGGTCGGGGTCGCGCTCGATGAGGACCACGTCGTGGCCCCGGTCGTCTAGCAGTTCCGCCGTCCGTAGTCCGACGTCGCCGCCGCCGGCGACGATGACGCGTAGTGTCTCTTTCATGGGTTAGTCCTCCGTGGAGATGGTGACCTCTGGTTCGCTGATCTCCGCGTCGCCCGTCTCGGGTGGCCCCGGCATCTCGCCGGCCTTCCGCCGGGCGAGCGCGAGGTAGATGGCCGCGCCGACGACGAGCCACCCCATCGCCAGCAGCCACGTCGTCAGGTCGATAAAGGCCGCCAAGAGGAGGTTCAGAACGATGCCGAGTATCGGCGTCGCGGGGTAGAAGGGGACCTCGAAGGGCCGCCGGAGGTCGGGTTGCTGGCGGCGCAGGCGGATGACGCTGAGGTTCACGATGGTGAAGCCAAGCAGCGAGAAGAGGCTGGCGAGGTTGCCGACGACGCGGATGGGGACGACGGCGACGGCGATGAGCATCACCACGGCCGAGGCGACGATGGCGACGAACGGCGTCCCGAAGCGGTGGTGCAGCCGGCCGAGCCGCCGGGGGAGCTCTGCCTCCCGCCCCATCGCGAACGCCACCCGACTGGAGCCGATGACGACGGCGTTGAGCGCGCTGATCGTCGAGAACACCGCACCGAAGGCGATGAGCGCCGCCCCCGTCCCGATGACCGGGAAGACGGGCATGAACCCCTCGGCAGCCTGGGCGATGGCCGTCTCGCCGGCCCCCGAGAGCCCGTCGGCCCCCAGGGTCCCCAGCGCGACGAAGACGACCAGTAGGTAGACGACGACGGTCGTCACGACCGAGAGGATGATGGCCCGTGGGATGTTGCGCTCGGGGTTCTCGACCTCCTCGGTGACCGTCGCGATGAGGTCTTACCCCTGGAAGGCGATGAACGTCAGGCCCATCGCCGGCAGGATGGTAAGCGGGTCGCCCCGGCGGAAGAAGGGCTGGAACTCGCCCAGGTCGACGAACTGCAGGCCGAAGGCGACGAACACGACGAGGATGAGGATCTTCACCAGCGTGATGAGCGTCTCTGCGCTTCCGCTGACGGCCGTCGAGACGGCGTTCAGCGTCACGAAGACGACGACCACCGTCGCCGCCCAGAACAGGACGCCGCCGGGCAGGTCCACGCCGAAGATGTGGCCGAACTCGATGAAGTTCGACGAGAAGCCAAGCGCGTACAGCGCCCCCGCAATCATGTACGTGAACCAGCGGGTCCAGCCCATGACGAAAGCGACGGGCGCCGAAAAGACCTCCCGGACGTAGGCGTAGCCGCCGCCGTTGCGTGGAATCGACGACGCCAGTTCGGCGTACGACAGCGCCGTGAACGTCGTGACGCCGCCGTTGAGCGCGAACACCAAGATGGCGGCCGGCCCGGCCGTCTCGACGGCCAGCCCCGTCAGCACGAAGATACCCGCGCCGATCATCGCGCCGATGCCGACCATCGTCGCGTCCAGCAGGGCCAGGGTCGCAGCGGGGGAGCGGTCGCCAGCGTGACTCACGAGTCGGCCTCCCGTCCCCGACGGCGGGCACTACCTGTCACGTGTGCACACCTACCAGAGTCTTTTCGGACCACCGACATAAATCCCCCCGCGGGCGCGCCGCTTTTGTCGCTGCCGCCCCTGGCACTCTCCGTGCGAGAATTCGGGTTCGAACTGGCGTTATGTGCCTACTTAGAGCGCGAGGGCCACCTCGTGAGCCGCCAGCTCGGCGGTCACGTCCACGGCCGGCGCGTGCTCGACACCGTCGTCGTCGAGCCCGGTCCCGAGTTCGCCGAACGGGCGGCCATCACGCCCGAGCGCATCCCGGCGGCGGCCATCGAGAGCGACGTCGGTCCGGGGCGCGCCCGCTACTGGAAAGACGCCTTCGACTGCCACCCGGACCGGGCCGAGCGCGCCGTCGAACTCGCGGTCGAACGGGGCTTCTTCGAGCGCGAGCGCCGCGGCGGCCGGACCTACGTCCGTCAGACCGCGCGCTATCCCGACTGGGTCGGGTCCATCACTGCCATCGAGAACAAGCCCGACCTCGACCGGCCGGGCGACCTCGAAGCCCAGTTGCGGACCGACGTCTCGCTGGGCCTCGTGGACAGGGTCGTGTTGGCGACGGCGGATTACGTCACCGGTGCGCACCTCAACCGCATCCCCGAGGCGGTCGGTGTCTGGCGGTTCGACCCCGACAGCGGCGAGCGCGAGGTCGTCCGCGAGGCGGCGGCGCTGTCGACGGGGGAGGGCGGCGTCGAGCTCATCGAGGAAGCGCCGCTCCGGACCGACGTCCGGGTCGTCTCGGCCGCCGAGAAGGCCCGGTCACGCCGACGGCTGGCCGAACGAGCCTACGCGAAGGGGTGGCGGAGTTTCGACTACCCCGATTGTGCGCAGTGCAACGTCGACGACGACGGACTGCCGCACTGTGCGTGGAAGGGGCGGCCGGTGCGAGCGAGCGAGGAGTGTGGCCCCGACTGCGGCGGCTACGACCACACCGAGGCCCCGACGTTCGACGGCGACGCGCGTCGCGCCGACCGGACGCCCTGGGAGCCAGACCCAGCAGGGCGCTCGCGCCGCCAGAGCGGTCTAGACCGCTTCGGCTGAGTTCAGCGGTCGCTGTCGGACGGCGAGGCCGGTGTGTCGTCACCGGCGGGGGCGCGGCCGCTCGTGTGCGCCCCCTCGTCTCGTGGTCGCCCGCGGACAGCTGTTCGTGCCTCGGCGTCGGTCCCGGTCGCGCGCTCGCCTGCGTGCTCCGCGGACGGCTCGTCCACCAGGTCCGCGTGGGTGGGCCGGGTCCGGTAGGACACCGCCGAGGCGACGGCGACGACAACGCCGATACCGACGACGAGCGCCCAGCTGATTCGACCCGCGAACAGCCACAGGCCGACGGCGGCGAGCGCGCTGCTGACCAGCCCTGCTCCGACCGTCTCTGCGATGCCGCGGGGGTCCATGTCAGCAGTCATCCCCCCATCGTACAAAAAGTCGCGGTCGGTGAGGGGGGAATTCCTACTCGACGCCCAGCGAGAAGCGCTCGCCGTCGAGCGCGATGTCGTCGGCGAACGCCCGGTCGGCGGGGACGTAGTGTGCGGTGTGGACGATGCGGTAGTCGTCTGGTTCGATGGCCGCGACGAAGTCCCGCGACCCCCGCAGCGTCATGTGTTTCGTCCCGAAGGTCCGCGGGACGCCCTCGTCGTCGTGGTGCGCGCCACCGAGTGGGTGCTTCTCGCAGGCTTCGGGGTGGACCAGGCCCTCGACGAGCGCGAGGTCCGCACCGGTCAGCGCCTCACGAGAGCGGTCGGGAATCTCGTAGCAGGTGTCACCGGAGATGGCGAGGACCGCCCCGGTCTCCGGCTCCTCGATTCGGAGGCCGTAACACAGCAGCGGCGGGTGCTCGACGGGGACGAGCGTCACCTCGAACCCGGCGGCGGTGAACGGCTCGTGCGGCGGCTGCGGGTAGACCGAGATCTTGTCCAGATAGTCGTACCGGTTGCGGACGCCCTCGGCGACGCTCTCGCCGGTGACGGGGTCGGTCTCGTCGGCGGCGTACACCGGGAGGTCGTCGAACAGGCGGTAGGCGTTGCCGAGGCCGTCCAGGTGGTCGAAGTGGACGTGCGTGACGATGGCCGCGTCGGGGAGGGGGACGCCCTCGCGGAGGAACTGCTGACGGAAGTCGGGGCTGACGTCGACCAGCAGCGACTCGCCGGTCGTCTCGTTCTCGACGTAGACGGAGAACCGGGAGCGCTCGATGCCGTCGGGGTCGATACCCCGCTGGCGGACCCGTTCGCGCAGGTCGGCGTCGGGGTCGCGCGCCCGCTCGCAGGTGTCACAGTCACAGCAGACCGTCGGCGTCCCCGTCGTGTCGCCCGTCCCCAGTAGCGTGACCTCCATTGCCGTCGCCTCCGAGCGGCACGTGGGTAAGTCCCGCGCTTTCGCCCGGTCACTCCTCGGAGAGGTCAGAGAGGTCGAGCCCCTGCATGCGGGCGGCCTTGGCGAGAATCGCCCGAGCGCGCTCGTCGGCGACGTCGTCGACGAGACAGTCGATGAAGCCAGCGAGGAGCGAGGGTTTGATGCGCAGGTCGACGAACTCGACCGTGCCGTCGGCGACGACCAGATCGATATCCCACTCGCCGGCGTCGGGGTCGGTCATGCGGACGTCGACCCACTCGTCGGCCGTGTCGTCCGGAGTTGTGAACACGTCTTCGTCCATACGCAGGTGAAGTCGTGCCCCGAGATAAGCGCTCGCCTCTCGTGGGGTCGATTTATTATCGGACGCGGATATCCACCAGACATGACGTTCGTCGTTCCGTTCGACGGGTCGACTGGCAGCGAAGCCGCGTTGGTCCGTGCCTGCGAGATTGGCGAGGCGATGGGTGAGACAGTCGTCGCGGTGACGGTCGTCCCGACCGGCAACACCGACTACGCCCGGTCGAAGGGGTGGCTCGACGCCGCCGAATCGTTCGACAGCGAGGCAATCGTCGCACGACTGACCGACCAGGTGATGGCGGCGGCGCCCGACGCCACGTTCGAGCACCTCGAGTCATCGAGGGATGTCTCGGGCAACAGCATCGCGAAGCCGATTCGACGGTTCGCCAGAGACAACGGTGCGTCGATGGTGTTCATCGGCTCGAACAACACCGGCCGACTGACGACCAGTCTCAGCAGCGTCGGCGACCGAATCAGTACCGACCAGTCGTACGACGTTGTCATCGTCAGGCAACAGCGGTCGGCGTAGTCCTCGCGAGCGACCCCCGTCAGTGGTCGTGGTCGTGACTGTGCCCGCCGTCGGAGGCCGCGTCGGCCTCGCCGGAGAAGTCGCCGCCTGCAACGAGGGCGTCGTGGTCGCCGTCGATCATGTCCATGTTCTTGAGGTTGTCACGCTCCTCGAAGTCCACGATGGCGTCCTCCAGGTCCTGCTGGGTGAGCGTCGTCCGCTCCTCGGTCAGCGCCTCGAGGACGGCCTCGCGCAGAACCAGGCGGAGGTCGCTCCCCGTGAGCCCCTCGGTCATCTCCGCGAGAGTGTCGGGGTCGAAATCGAGGATATCCATCTCGCGGGTGACGATGCGAAGGATGTCCGAGCGCATCCCGCGGTCGGGCTTGGGGAAGTTGACAATCTCGTCGAAGCGCCGCCAGGCGGCGGCGTCGAGCTGGTCGGGGTGGTTGGTCGCGCCGATGAGCAGCACCTCGTCCTGGATGAGCGATATCTCGTCGATGCTCTTCAGCAGGGTGTTGACCGCACGCTTGATGGCGGCGTGCTCGTCCGAGGAGCGGGTCTTCGCGACGAAGTCGAACTCGTCCATGAAGAGGATACACGGGGAGAGCCGTTTGGCCACCTCGAAGACCTTCTCGACGTTCTTGGCCGTCTCGCCGAGGTACTGGCTGGTTATCATCGAGAGCTTGACCTCGACGAACGGGAGGTCCAGGTCGTGGGCCAACGCGCGGGCGACGCTCGTCTTGCCGGTGCCCGGCGGGCCGACGAACAGGAGTTTCCCGATCTCGCGCAGACCGATGCGTGCGAGGTAGTCGCGGTGTTCGATGGCTTTGACGATCTTCTGTATCTCGCCCTCCTGGTCGGCCGTGAGCACCAGGTCGTTCAGCGTCATCTCGACCTCCTCGGGAGCGCGCACGTCGACGAGGTCGAGCATCGACTCGTCGTCCTCGTCGTCGGTGTCGAACGCCTCCTCGAGCATCGCGTCGATGAACGCGCGGTCGGCCCGGGACGGACGGTTGTGGGCGCGAGCGGTCTCGTAGTCGACGCCGTCGACCTCGTCCTCGTAGACCGAGGCCAGCACCGGGTTCCGCATGAGGTGGTCGGCGTCGACCCGGTCGAGGAACCACTGTTCGGCCATGTCACGGTCGGTAAAGGAGATGCTCCCCGAGAAGTCGTCGCGGTCGGTGAACATCAGCCCCGAGACGGCCTCCCAGGGCCGCTCGACGCCGGTGGCTTCGCTCGCGGTCGTGGTGGTCGCCGAGAGCGGTCGTTCGATGGTCCCGTCGCTCCAGAACACAGTCCGGTAGGCCGCGGGCAGGTCGTCGGGGTCGAGCGACCGTCGCTCGCTGTAGAGTGTCGTCGTCAGCAAGAACTCGACGACGTCCAGTTCCGGGTTGCTCATTCCCACCGTAGTTGCAACGCGAGGGCAATAAGTGACTCGAAGCGCCGTGGCAGTGGAGCGGTCGTGGTACGGCTACCCGCGGCAGTCTGAAGGTATATATGATGGATATGTGTATAAGCGCCTATGGCAATGGATGGTGTGTTTACACGGTGGTATCGAGATCATATCGGTACGCCGACGACAGACGACGAAGTGTACGGTTACTGGCTGTTCGTGGTCGGATTGGTTCTCGGGACGCTCGGACTCGCGCTGTTCTACGCCGCAGCCCCGCGCTCTGGGCTTCGTGAAGTCGGCTACGTCCTCGGGGCGCTCGGGTTCGCGTCGCTGTTCGTCGGCCCGACGCTCCGGCTCCCGCTCTCACGACGCGCGCTGTTCGTCTCGTACGCCGGCGCGCTCGTCTGCTTAGTCGCGACAATATGGTTCACGACCATCTACCCGTCGGCGTGGAACGGACCGGAGGGCAACCCGGCGGTCACGCTGTACGTCGTCGGCCTCGCGCTGGCGGCCATCGGCGCGGTGCTCGCACCGCTGTTGACCGGGCGACAGGAAGAGTACGATCGGGTCCACGAGGAGGCCGCGGCCGCTACCGAAGCGGCCGAACGATCGAGCGAGACGGCAGAACGGGCGAACGAGACGGCCCAGCGGGCGACCGAGACGGCCGAACGGACGGCCGCCGAGCGCGACTCGCTGGCCGACGAACTGGTGGCAAGCGAGTCCGCCCGCGAAGACCTCTCGACAGCGCTCGAGGCCACCGAGGCCGAGCTGAGTGTCGCGCAGGCGACCATCGCCGCGGCGATGGACAGCAAGGGGACCTTCGAGCTGTACGCCGACAAGGGCGGCAAGTATCGCTGGCGGCTCCGCCACCGCAACGGCAACGTCATCGCCGACAGCGCGCAAGGGTACGCCTCCCGACAGAAAGCGATGCAGGGGCTCCGAAGCGTCCAGACGAACGCCGCTGGCGGCGCTGTGGTGTTCCTGGAGTCGGCCACCGAGGACGACACGGTCGAGGACGTCCCCGAGGTCCCGGCCCCCGAGAGTCAGGGGACGTTCGAACTGTTCGAGGACAACGCCGGCGAGTTCCGCTGGCGCCTCCGTCACGACAACGGGAACATCATGGCCGACGGTGGAGAGGGGTACGTCTCGAAGTCCAACGTCCGTCGGGCACTCAAGAGCGTCCGAGCGCACGTTCCCGGTGCGGCCTACCTCAAGGTCGACCCCGTCGCCTTCGAGGTGTACGCCGACAGGGCCGGACAGTACCGCTGGCGACTTCTCCACAGGAACGGCGAGATTCTGGGGGACAGTGGCGAGGGCTACTCGACCCGGGCGAAGGCCCGGAAAGCGGCCGAACAGGTCCAGTCCGTCGCAGCCAGCGGCGAGGTGGGCGAGGCGTTCGAGGTGTACGAGGACAACGCCGGCGAGTTCCGCTGGCGCCTGTTCGACGGCGAGGACATCATCGCCGACAGTGGCGAGGGCTACACCGAACGCAACAAGGCGGTCCGCGCGGTCGAACGCGTCCAATCGTACGCGGCCGACGCCGACCTACTGACGATCGGGAGCGCGGCCTTCGAGATATACGAGGACCGCGCCGAAGAGTGGCGCTGGCGCCTCCGTCACCGCAACGGCGAGATCATCGCCGACAGCGGTGAAGGCTACCCCAAGCGAAGCGGGGCAGTCGCGGCCATCGAACGGGTCAAGCGCCACGCGCCGGGCGCAGACCAGCAGGAAGCGTAGACCGGTCCCCCGTTCGGCGAACGCTTATGTTTCAGAGTGACGAAGTTACACCCATATGACAGTTGAGGATCTCGAGACGGCCGGCCTTGCACAGATGGACGACGCCGCCATCGAGGATTTCCTGCGCAGTCAGCGCTTCGGCATCCTCGGCCTGCCGGCCGACGGCGCACCCTATCTGGTGCCGATCTCCTTTGGCTACGACGGGGACGCGCTGTACTTCACGTTCATCGGCGGCCCGGAGAGTCAGAAACGGACGCTGATCCGGGCGTCCGACACGGCCACGTTCCTCGTCACGGACGTCAGTTCGATGTTCAACTGGGAGAGCGTCGTCCTGACGGGGACGCCCGAGCGGGTCCCCGAATCGGAGTGGGACGAACTGGCCGACGTCCTCGGGGGCGTCTGGCGACCGGAGGTGTTCGAGGACGCGCTCGAATCAGAGGACATCGTCATCTTCCGGTTCGACGTCGAGGAGCGCAACGGCATCAGACACACCGGACTCCCCGAGGGGTTCCGGAACCTGTAAGCAGGAGCGGGACAACGCGTCGCCCGCGGTCGGGAGTTTGTGAGGGTTTAACAGGACCGGTGCCCTTGCACCACCCATGCCAACACCGGTCATCGTCGGTGCAGTTCGGACGCCACAGGGCAAAGAGGACGGCGCGTTCGCGGACGTCCGCAGCGAGGACCTCTCGATACCCCTCGTCGACGAGTTGCTGGCCCGCACGGGCGTCGAACCGAGCGACGTAGACGACCTGCTGTGGGGGTGTGCCCAGCAGCGCGGCGAGCAGGGCAACAACCTGGCCCGGGTCGTCGCCCTACTTTCCGAACTGGGCGAGGACGTCCCCGGGTCGACCGTCAACCGCTGGTGTGCCTCCTCAGCGGAGGCGCTGATGCGGGCGGCCGACGCCATCGCGGCCGGTCAGCGAGAGGTGCTCGTCGCCGGCGGCGTCGAGTCGATGTCCCGGGTGAAGATGGGCGAGAACACCCACAACGTCCACCCGCGTATCGCCGAACACTACAACATCGGCGAGCTCAGCATGGGGATGACCGCCGAGAAGGTCGCCGACCAGATGGACGTCGACAGACAGCGACAGGACGAGTACGCCCTGCGCAGTCACGAACGGGCCGCCGACGCGACGGACTCGGGCCGCTTCGCCGAGGAGGTCGTCCCCATCGAGACCGAGGCCGGCGAAGTCAGCGAGGACGAGGGCATCCGCCGGGACACGACGCTGGAGAAACTCGCCTCGCTCCCGACCGTGTTCAAGTCCGACGGGACGGTCACCCCCGGTAACGCCTCGCAGGTCTCCGACGGCGCGGCCGGCCTCATGGTCACCTCCCGTGCGTTCGCCGAAGAGCGCGACCTCGACGTGCTCGCCGAAGTCGGCGCTCACGAGGTGGCCGGCGTCGACCCCACCGTGATGGGCATCGGTCCCGTCCCCGCGGTCCGTCAGCTGAGCGAGCGCACTGGACGGGACCCAGACGAGTACGACCTCGTCGAACTGAACGAGGCGTTCGCCTCCCAGTGTCTCTACTGCAAGGACGAGCTGGGCTTCGACGACGACATCTTCAACGTCAACGGCGGCGCCATCGCCATCGGCCACCCGCTCGGAGCCTCCGGGGCGCGGCTCCCGGTGACGCTCGTCCACGAGATGAACCGACGGGACGCCAACCTGGGACTTGCGACGGAATGTGTCGGCTTCGGCCAGGGCGCGGCTATCGAGTTCCACGCACCCTGACGGCCGGTTGCCGCGGCTTTCCCGGTAGTTCGCGGGCCTTACCCGACGTGGTAGCCGCCGAGCGACCGCGACGGACTGCGCCGGTCCAGGGTCTGGGCCACCCTCGACGGCGACTCGGCGGGTAGCGGCGTCGAGCGTCGATTACACTACACATAACAATCACTACGGGGCGTCTATCGGGAAGTAATGAGCACCAACTGGCACTCACCGGTCGGGGACGAGGCCGCCGCCAGAGACCCGCTCCCCCAGGATGACTTCGCCGACGAGGTCCTCGTCGCAGAGGTGGAACCGACGGCCAACGGACCGCGTCGGGCACTCGTCTACCCGAACGACGCGCCGGCCCATCGTGTCGCCGACCAGTGGCTGGCAGTCGGGGTGACCGCGCTCGTCGACCTCGACGACGCACGGTGAGGCAGAGGCGGGTAACGGCGTGGTAACAATACCGCCCGTTCGCGATGGTATCGTGCATGGGAACGACTCACTGGCAGACGGGTGACGGCGAACCGACGGACGACCCGTCCGAAGGCGTCCTCCCGGCCGTGATTCGGACGCGGTCCGACGGGACCGACCGGTTCATCTGTTACGACGACGCCGGGACCGCGGCGGCCGCCGACACGGCGTGGCTCTCGGTCAACGTCGAGTCGGCCGTGTCGTTGCTCGACTGGCGCTGAGGCGAGTCCGCGTCGGTACTCGTCGGAACGGCCTGTCCGCTCGACCGGACGACGTCGTGTGGTCGAGGCGAGAGCGACCGCCTGCAGTCAGTCTCAGTACGTATCGATATCCGTCCCGACCGAACAGACGTACTCGCCGGTCGCGACCTGTGGGAGCCGTCGCGACCGCCAGAAGATACCGGCGGAGTCGGCAGTAACCTCGGCTTTCGTCCCGCCGAAGACGTCGGTGACCTCGAAGAGGGTCTGGCCGCGGGAGACGCGGTCGGCAAGGTCGACGTGGAAGTCGACGAGGCCGCCGACGGGCGACCCGTACTGCTCGAAGCCGCTGGCGCGGGTCTGTGGCCGTGGGCGACACTGCCCGTCGAGGAACCCGTAGTAGTTCAGGACGTTGAACACGCCCTCGGTGCCCGCCTGGACAGAGGTCTCGTCGAACCCGACGGCGCCGCCCAGCTCCGGGTCGATGGTGGGGACACCGTCGTCGGGCGCGGTGCGGGCGAGCTGGCCGTCGGGGCCCTTCTGGTCCAAGATGTAGCCACAGCCGAACACCCGCGCGAGTTCGAGGCACTCCTCGTGTAGGTGGTGGCGCGACCCACAGCGGACGCGACACTCGTCGATCATCCGGGAGGTCGAGCCCTGGTGGAGGTCCACGACCAGGTCGGCACCGACGGCCGCCTCGTAGGTGGCCGCGGCGATGCGCTCGCTGGACGTCCCGTTCTCGTCGCCGGGATACGCCCGGTTCATCTTCGTGTCGTCGATGGGGTTGCGGTGCTGTGCGACCTGGAACGCGTGGTAGTTGACGATGCCACAGACGAGAATCGTCCCCGAGACGTCGGCGGGGTCGAGCTGTGGCATCACCCGCCTGATGACGCCGACGCCGTTCAGCTCGTCGCCGTCGCTCGCGGCCTGCATGTAGAGCGTCTTCCCGTCGGCGGCGCCGTTGACCACGGCGACCGGAAGACCGAACGGACTCCCGTCGCGGGTCTCGCCGACCGCCAGGCGCCCCGTGTCCACCTCGCCGGGCGCAGCACTTGCCGTGCCGAAAGTTACCATTGGGGCCACCTTCGGGATGCGCGTTTTTACTGGTTCGGATTTCACTCACCGCGGGCGAGACAGACCGACGGCGTCATTTGACTGGCTCGCGTACCCTCGCGCGTGTCCGATTCCGACCGACAGAGTGGGAAAGCCGCGATGGTCGAAGCGCTGCACGTCCCCCGGAACGCGACGGTCGGCTTCGCGGGGGCGCTGGCGGTGACCGCCGCGGTGTTCGCGCTGTTCGTCCTGCCGGGGACCCAGCGACCGATGTACCTCTATCTCGCACTGGCGTTCGTCCTCACGGTCTCGCTGGGCGGGCTGCTGACGGCGCTGTTGACCGTCGTCTCGGCGGTCAGACTCGCCCGGGCCGACACGCCGGAGTGAGGGTCACTGGCCGGCCAGATCGGTGAGGCGCTCGGAGCCCGACCGAGTCCCCTTCGCGATGAGGACGTCCCCCGCCCGCAGCGACGTCTCCGGGCCCGGCGAGACGACCCAGTCGGCGTCCTCGCGACCGGTCCGCGCGCTCTCGCCGGCCCGTCGGATGGCGATGATGCGCATCCCGGTCGCCGTGTTCACGGCGGCGTCGCCGATGGTGGTCCCCGCGAGGTCGCTGTCGGCCGTGACCGTCGTCCGGACGATTATCTCGTCGGATTCCTGGACGGCCTCGGCGACGACGGGGTGCGTCGAGAGACCACGCATGACGCCCTCGCTGATCTCCTGGGCGGCGTCGGAGATGACCTCCGTCGACCGGGCCAGATGGACCAGTCCCCGCAGTGAGACCGGGTCCTCGATGTCGGCGGCGGCCCGGAGCACCCACACCTCGAAGCGGGACTGCAGGGCGTCGACCTCGGCCTCCAGTTCCATGACCTCCGCTGCGACCTCCTGGCTGTCGAACAGCACCGCGCCGTAGGCCAGGTCGACGGCGAGCTCGCCCATGTCCTTCATCACGACGATGGAGTCGACGGCGCGTTCGAGGTCCCGAAGGCTACCCGTCGGCGGTGCCGGCGGTTCGTAGGCCGCACCGGTCGCGTCGCGGTAGACGTCGGCGACGGCCGCCTCGGGGCCCCGGAAGAGCACGACGTCGTCGGCCTCGAGGGTCGTCTCGCGGTCCGGGCTGAGCAGCCAGGTCCCCTGTCGCCGGATGGCGATAGACCGGACGCCCGTGTCCGTCTCGAGGTTCAGCGCCCCCAGCGTCTGGCCGGCCAGCGGCGAGTCGGCCGCGAGGGTGGCCCGGACCAGCGTCTCGACGGCCTCCGGTAGCGCGGCGCGCATCGACTCGGGCAGGCCGATGTCCTCTAACACCACCTTCGCGATGTCGCCGGCGGCGTCGCTGATCTTCTCCGCCGCGCCGACCATCCCCAGCACCGGGGCCAGCGCCTCCGCGTCGTCGGTCGAGCGACACGCCATCAGCAGGCTCATCCGGGCCCGCATCTGGAGGACGTCCATCTTCGACTCCAGTTCCAGCACCTCGGCGGCCACGTCGTCGCTCCCGAGCAGCACCGCCGAGTACGAGAGGTCGATGAGCAGCTCCGCGGTGTCTTTCATCTCGGCCAGCACCGTCTTGACGCTGACCGGTTCGTACTCGACGGATACCGTCGGGTCCATGACCCGAGATTCGACGGCATCGAGGAAAAACGTTCCTCACGTGTGGGTCGGCGACCGCTCCGCGGGGCCTGGACGTTCGCCTGCCGTCGTCGCCGAGTAGTGGCCAATGTAACAGCGGACCCGGGAGCCCTCCGTGAGGTATGTGAGACAGTCGCGATGAAAGAAAATGTTTTTCCCGGCCGGTACGGTAGCGTCCGGGTATGTCCGACGACCTAAAAAAGGGCCTCGAAGGCGTTCTTGTCGCCGAATCCGGTCTGAGCATGATCGACGGCGACGTAGGCAAGCTCGTCTACCGGGGGTACACCATCGAAGACCTCGCGAACGGCGCCAGCTACGAAGAGGTGCTGTATCTGCTTTGGCACGGGCACCTCCCCGACGAGGACGAGCTGGCCGACTTCGAAGCGGCGATGGTGGACGAGCGCACCATCGACGACGGGCTGCTGGAGACGGTCCGCGAGCTCGCAGAGGCCGGCGAGGAGCCGATGGCCGCGCTCCGGACCGCCGTCTCGATGCTTTCGGCGTACGACCCCGCACCGGCGGACGCCGAGCCGACAGACGAGACGGTCAACCTCGCGAAAGGGCGGCGCATCACCGCCAAGATTCCGACCATCCTGGCGGCGTTCTCCCGCATCAGGAACGGTGCGGAACCGGTCGACCCCCGGACGGACCTGGGCCACGCCGCGAACTTCCTGTACATGCTCAACGGCGAGGAGCCCGACGACGTGCTGGCCGACGTCTTCGACCAGGCGCTCGTCCTCCACGCCGACCACGGTATCAACGCGTCGACGTTCTCGGCGATGGTCACGGCCTCGACGCTGTCGGACGTCCACAGCTCCGTCACCGCCGCCATCGGGACGCTGAAGGGGCCGCTCCACGGCGGCGCGAACCAGGACGTCATGGAGATGCTCAAGGAGGTCGACGACGCCGAGATGGACCCCCTGGAGTGGGTCCGGACCGCACTGGACGAGGGGCGGCGCGTCTCCGGCTTCGGCCACCGCGTCTACAACGTCAAGGACCCGCGAGCGAAGATTCTCGGCGAGCGCTCGAAGGAACTGGGCGAGGCCGCCGGCTCGCTGAAGTGGTACGAGATGTCCACCACCATCGAGGACTACCTCATGGAGGAGAAGGGACTGGCCCCTAACGTCGACTTCTACTCCGCCTCGACGTACTACCAGATGGGCATTCCCATCGACATCTACACCCCCATCTTCGCGATGTCCCGCGTCGGCGGCTGGGTCGCGCACGTGCTCGAGTACATCGAGGACAACCGCCTCATCCGCCCGCGGGCCCGCTACACCGGCCCCGACACGGACGAGACGGAGTTCGTCGAGATCGGCGAACGGTAGACTACGTCCCGGACGGTTTTTTCGTGCGTTCGTCGGCCCGAGCGTCGCGACGGCCCTGTTCGCGCTCCGTCAAGCCCTGACCGGTGAGACCGACCTCGCCGGCGTGGCTACAACACCGGTTTGAGCGACGACAGGGCCTTTCACCCGCCCGCGAGGAGTGCTGGGTGCATGGTCCACTGTCCAGAGTGTGACGGTACGATAGCGGAAGAATCGGACGTCGAGTTCATCGACCTCGACGCGAAGATGGCGGGGCTGTTCCGGTCCTCGAAGCGGTTCTACGTGGTCGCGTGCAACGACTGCGGCGCGGCCATCGGCAGCGGCGTCGCCGGCGGCGGCGGCTGAACCGGCTGCGGCTCACCCGAACAGCTCGGTGAAGCGGTCGACGCCCTCGTCGGTCCCCGCGATGACGAGTTTGTCGTCAGTCTCGATGGCGACGTCGGGGCCGAGGTCGGTCAGCACGTCGCCGTTCCGCTCGACGGCGATGACCGTACACCCCGTCCGCGAGCGGATGTCGGCATCGCCGAGCGTCGTGGCACCGAGCCCCTCCGGTGACACCCTGACGATTTCGACCTGCTGGTCCATCGAGATGACATCCTCCTCCTCTAAGATAGTCGAGGCGAGCATCCGCCCGCTGACCGTCGCCAGCGAGAGGACGTAGTCGGCCCCCGCGCGGTACATCTTCTTGACGTTGTTCGTCTCCTCGGCCCGAGCGATGACCTCCACCTCGGGATCTAAGTCCCGGACGACGAGCGTCGCGAACTCCGTCTCCGTGTCCGCCGAGATAGCGAGGATGACGGTCCGGGCCTCGTCGACACGGGCGGCCTGCAGCACCTCCGGTTCGGTCGCGTCGCCGACCACGTCGACGCCGGACATGTCCTCCCGGTCGAGGACGGTGTGGGGGACGCCGGCTGTCGTGAGCGCCGCGGTGATGGTCTGACCGACCTCGCCGTAGCCGACGACGACGGTCTTGCCTCGCCGGAACCCGCGGACCGACGACATCGTCATCTCCTTCAGCTGTTCGAGCTGGCGCTCGGTCCCGGCGGCGAGCAGCACCGTACTCCCGTCGAGTTCCGCGTCTGGTGAGGGGGGACTGACGAACTGCCCGCGGAACCAGGCGCCGATGACGTTGACGCCCGTCCGCTCCCGGATGCCGCTCTCTTCGAGCGTGGTCCCCACCAGGTCGCTCCCGCGGTGGAGGGGGAGCTCGGCGATGTCGAAGTCCTTGCCCACCTCGATAGAGTCCCCCAGCGTCGTCGAGACGCCCGTCGTGACCTTGCCCGCGAGGCTCTCGCCGAGGACTTGTCGCGGCGAGACGACGGCGTCGGCCCCGGCCAGGTCGTGGTACTTCGCGCGGTTCGGTTCCTCGACGACGCTGACGGTCTGGACCGATTCGTCGACCTCGCGGGCGGTGAGGATGATGCTCGTGTTGACCTGGTCGGAGGCGTCTGCGACCAGCGAGCGCGCCGACGAGAGGTTGGCCTTCTCTAAGCCCTCGACGGACTGCGGGTCGGCGTGGATGACGTGGTACCCCTCGGCGTACAGCTCGTTGGCCCGCTCGCGGTCGGCCTCGACGACGACGTAGGGGACGTCCCAGGTCTCGAGTTCGGTCACCAGCGTCTCACCCCGGGGCGTGAACCGGCAGATGACGACGTGGTCCGAGACGTCTCGCTCGACGTGCGTCGGCGCGGACGTGGCCATCGCCTCCTCGAACAGCGGGAACAGCAACACCGGCAGGGCCAGGAAGATGAGGATGACGCCGGTGATGTCCATCACGATGACGAGCAGGCGCATCCCCGTGCTCTCCCAGGGGGAATCGGAGCCAAAGCCCGTCGTGGTGAACGTCTCGACGACGACCTGCAGCGAGTGGAGGAAGTCCCGCGGGTCGGACTCCCAGGCCGTCATCCCGTAGTCGTATGCGACGGCATAGCAGAGAACGACAGCCGCCAGCGCCGCGACGTAGTAGGCGGTCCGCCGCATCCAGGTGTCCATCTACCGAAACGTGGCCCAGCGGCGGTAAAACAGTTCTGCCGCCGTCACGCGGTGTCGGGGCCACACAGCGCCCGTTCCCGCAGGTCTAACACCCAGCGGCGAATAGGGGGGTGCATGCTCTCGTTCGAGGACGTGCTGGCGGCCCAGGACCGGGTCAGCCAGACGGCGCGCCACACCCCGCTCGACTACTCACACACCTTCTCTTCGATGACCGGCGCGGACGTCCACCTCAAGCTCGAACTGTTCCAGCGCACCGGGTCGTTCAAGATACGGGGTGCGACCAACCGCATCGCGACGCTCTCGACCGAGGAGCGCGAGAACGGCGTCGTCACCGCGAGCGCGGGCAACCACGCGCAGGGCGTCGCACTCGCCGCGACGCGCATCGGCGTGGACTCGAAGATCGTGATGCCCGAACACGCGCCCGTCTCGAAGGTCAAGGCAACCCGGAGTTACGGCGGCGAGGTCGTCCTCTCCGGCCGCGACTACGACGCCGCCGCCGAGCGCGCCCACGAGATCGAACGCGAAGAGGGCCGGACCTACATCCACGCCTTCGACGACGAGCAGGTGATGGCCGGCCAGGGGACCATCGGTCTGGAGATTTACGACGACCTGCCCGAGGTCGAGACGGTGGTCGTCCCCATCGGCGGCGGCGGCCTCATCAGCGGCATCGCCACCGCGCTGAAGGGCAAGAACGAGGACATCCGCGTCGTCGGCGTCCAGGCCGAAGGGGCCTCCAGCGTCGCCGAGTCGCTGCGGAAGGGCCGGCGAATCGAACGCAACTCCGTCGAGACCATCGCCGACGGTATCGCGACTCGGACCGTCGGCGAGCGGACCTTCGAGATAATCCAGGAGCGCGTCGACGAGGTGGTGACCGTCACCGACCCGGAGATCGCGGTGGCGCTGACGACCCTGCTCGAACGCTCGAAGACCCTCGCCGAGGGGGCCGGCGCTGTCGCGCTCGCCGCGGTGCTCGAAGGGAAATTCGACTGCGACGAGGGCGAAACCGTCGTCCCGGCGCTGTGTGGCGGCAACATCGACCTGAACATGCTGACGAACGTCGTCATGCGAGGCCTGGTCGAGACGGGGCGCTACCTCAAACTCCGGACCGTCCTCAAGGACCGCCCCGGCGCGCTAGAGGAACTGGTCGGGATTCTCTCGGCCCAGCGGGCCAACATCTACGCCATCGAGCACGACCGGACCAGCCGCGACGTGGCGATGAACGACGCCGAGGTCGAACTGGATTTGGAGACCCGCGGTCCCGAGCACGTCGAAGCACTGCTCTCGGCGTTGCGCGAGCGCGGGTACGAGGTCGACGTGCTGGTCTGACGCCGCCGACTCGGGATTTATTAGCCAGGCGGTCCCCGCTCCGATATGAAAGACATCGTCAGCACCGACGACGCACCCGCCGCCGTCGGCGCGTACAGCCAGGCGACCACCACCGACGACCTCGTGTTCACCGCCGGCCAGATTCCGCTGACACCCGACGGCGACCTGCTGGACGGGGCCGCCGTCGACGTCCAGACCGAACAGGCCCTAGAGAACGTCGCGGCCATCCTCGACGCGGCGGACACCGACATGGACAGCGTGCTGAAGGTGACGGTGTTCCTGGCCGACATCGACGACTTCGAGGCGATGAACGATACCTACGAGACGTTCTTCGACGACGAACCGCCCGCCCGCTCGGCCGTCGCCGTCAAGGACCTCCCGAAGGGCGTCGCCGTCGAAATCGAGGCCGTCGCCGCCCGGTAGATGCGCCTGCGAACGAAATCCAGCCTGCTGTGGGGCGCCGTGGGCGGCCTCGCCTTCCTGGTCTTGCTCCAGGGTTACGAACTGCTCGCGGCGCAACCGGTCGACCTCGGTGTGAAGTTCGGCGTCGCCGTCCTCGTGACGGCCGGCGCGGCGACCCTGACGTACGCCGCCCACGGCCGCCTACCCGGAAGCGAAAGTCCTTAACCACCCGCCGACTCACTCTCGAATGCGTGCCAGGATGGCCGAACGGTAAGGCGCACGCCTGGAAAGCGTGTTCCCTTTCGGGATTCTGGGTTCAAATCCCAGTCCTGGCGTACCACCTTTTTCCGCGTCGGGTTCGCGCTCCGCGCCCAGCGCCTGATGGCACGTGAGCGGCCTGCTCCACACGGAAACGACCGTGCTGGGAGAAGGGCAAGTATATAAAACAAACAGTTAATGTCTCCTGAAACGTACCAGATGGATGAGCAACGGTCGTCTACCAGTCACCCGCCGGGACGTACTTGCTATCTCGTCGACCCTCGCTGTCGCTTCGCTTGCGGGATGTGCCGCGACCGATGGCGGTACGAACGAAGACATCAAGACCGGCGCGCGACTCTGGCTCCCGCTCGACCACCCAAGCGTCGAAGAATACGATACCAGAACGATCGACGGAAGGATAGCCACCGTCAGCTACCGGACCAACATCCTCCTCTACAACGATATCGGCCTCGAACAGACACTCAGAGAACGAACAGACGGCGGCTTCACCCACTCACCGGCCCGCATCCTCGGGACGATCTACGTCCAAACCGACGGGGTCGGCTCCAGATTCATCGACAGAGCAGCCGAGCAACTCCGAGAGCAAGTAGAGACCGCACTCCAAGAAGAGATGCGAAACTACGGCATCACCGAAATCGCCCGACAAGAGACAGACGAGCCAACCACACGAGAATATCGCGGCGTCGTCGCTGTCGGAGACGTATTCCAACACGACGACGTAGACGACGAAGCGCTCGAAGCGATCCCGCCCATCGAGATGCGGTGCGGATTCGAACTCGGGAGGAGTCCTGAGGCCAGTACCAACCTCAGAGGGTCGCTCTGGATACAACCAGCCGGCACGTACGAAGTGAGACAAATCCGAACAGACGGCGAAGCCCTGCGTTCTGTGATTGCAAGTCGAGGTGGCGACAGGAATCTCAGTGACGGTGGCGACGCAGACGCTGACAGCCTCGGAGACATCACGATCGAAGACGAGCTCGAACTCAGCATTAGCACGATGAAGATCAGCACCAACAGTCAGAAAGCGGTACGCAAATAGACGTACTGAACACACACGTTAGTTCCACACCACACGCCGCCGCTCCCCGTCGTCGCGGCCGTCTCGCTCTCTTGTGACAGGGTGCCCGGCGCAGCCGATACGCGCCCTAGATCCAGCACGGTTCCTGAAACCGATCACCGATTGAGGGGCTCAGAGAAGCCCGGTATTCAGAAGAAGACTGCTGTGACCGTCACAGCGGAACGTCACAGCCCAAGTCATCGAGTGTCACGAGCGCCCGGTCGACGTCCGCAGCCTTGACCAGCACGTGGTCCGTCGAGAACGCCGACAGCGCGAACATCGAGACGTCAGCATCGGCGAGTGCCGTCGCGACGCTCGCCAGGAACCCGACGAGGTCGAACGGGAGCACCGCCTCGAAGGTGAGGACCTTCCAGCCGGGTTCGACGTCGATGGTTCGCTCGGGGTCGTAGGTTCCCTCCACGGCGACGACGGTCGTCTCGCGTCCGTCCTGAATACAGGCGAAGGCGTCCGGGTCCGGCCGGTCGGTCTTGACGACGGCGTAGCGCTCGTCGGAGACGGTGACGGTGGCCTCCGCCAGAACGTCGGCTGCGTCCATACGAGTCGATTCGCGGCCGGGGCCGAAACGTCCTCCGCCTGCTAACGGGCCGACTCGGGTCGGGAGGTCTACAGCGTCTCGACGCACTCACGACAGTACCGGAAGCCGCGTTCGTTGACCGTCCCGCAGCGGCCACAGCGGAAGCCACCAGACGGCAGCGGGCCACGCATCTCAGCCTCGCCGGCGGGTCGCTCGGGCGTGTCGGGGGCCCCGTCGCGCCAGCGCTCGCGGCCCTCGATGAGGATGCTCACGAGGACCGGTAGCGCCGCTGCGAGGGCGACGAGCGCCATCGCGGTGAGGACGACGACGTAGACATCCCCGAACTGGACCATGTAGCGGGTACGTGCCGGGAGGCAGTAGTTCCTGTGGTCGCAGTCTGCTCAGCCCTGGCTGAGGATTTCGAGCGTGTAGCCGTCGGGGTCCTCGACGAACGAGATGTAGGCGTCGGTCCCCTCGCTCTCGGTGGGTTCGAGGACCGGCGCGGCGCCGGCGTCCAGGGCCTGCTCGAAGGTCGCGTCGACGTCGTCGACGGTGAAGGCGACGTGGTCGACGTCGGCCCGCGTGGGGGCGATAGGCGTGGTTCGGTCGGGTTCGTGGCGCAGCTGGATGTCGCCGTCGCCCTCGCCGTCTTCGGCCAGGTAGACGTTCTCGACACCGTCGACGGTGAACCGGTTGGTCTCTTCGAAGCCCAGTTCCCCGTAGAACTCCATCGCGCGGTCGAGGTCCGAGACACAGAGTGCGACGTGTGCAAGGTCCATGCCCGGCCGTTCGGCGGCGTCCGGAAAGACAGTACCGGTCACACACCGCCGCGCAGCTGGGCTGCCGCTTATTTGCCGCTCGAAATACACGTCCGACGCAGATGGACCAGGTGGAGCCGACGGCGCTCCTGCTCGAGTACACGCAGGACAAAATCGCGATCGTCGAGCCATCCGGGACGTACACCTACGTCAACGCGGCCGCAAAGCACATTCTGGGCTACGAACCCGAGCAACTGGTCGGCGAGAACGCCTTCGAGTACATCCACCCCGACGACCAGGCGGCGGTCCGCGAGCAGTTCGAGGCACTGGCCGACACGGACAGCTTCGAAGCAGACACGGCGACGTACCGCTACCAGACGAGCGACGGGGGCTGGGTCTGGCTCGAGAGCTAGATGTCGAACCTTCGGGGTTCGGAACTCGGCGGGTACATCGTCAGCTCGCGGGACGTCACCGACCGCGAGGTGGCCGAGCGCGAGCGCCGTGAGAGCCGTGACAGGCTGGCCGAACTCGTCGAGAACGCCATCTGCCACACCCACGGTACCGAGCCCACCGTCGAGGTCTCGGTCCGGACGCGCGGGGACCACGTGGACCTCGTGGTCGCCGACAACGGGCCGCCGATACCAGCGGCCGACCGGCGGGTCTTCCTGGGCGACCACGAGATGACGACGGTCGACCACAGCCGCGGCGTCGGGCTCTGGCTCGTCTATTGGGTCGTCGACATCGCGAACGGGAGCATCGACTACGAGTTCGACGAGCACGGAAACACGGTCACGCTCACCCTGCAGCGCGCGGACTGAACGGGCACCTTAATCGGCGTCGGGGAACTCGACCGCCCGCTTGAGCCCGTCCTTGGCGACGAACACCTCGCCGTCGAACACCTCGCTGGCCTCGGCCTCGAGGCGGTCGGCCTGGCCGGCGTAGCGCGTCGAGATGTGTGTCAGCGCCAGCGACGTGACGCCGGCCTGTCGGGCGACGTCGGCGGCCTCCGCGGCCGTCGAGTGGGCCGTCGCCTGCGCTCGGTCGGCACGGTCCTGCGCGAAGGTGGCGTCGTGAATCAGGAGGTCGGCGTCCTCGCTGGCGTCGACGACGCTGTCGGTCGGGAGCGTATCGCCGGTGTAGACGAGCGTCCGGCCGGGTCGCGGCGGCCCGACGACCTCCTCGGGCTGGACGGTCCGGCCGTCGTGTTCGACCGGTTCGCCGCGGTGGAGCTTCGAGTACTTGGGGCCCGGCGACATGCCCAGTTCCGCCTCGGCCTTCTCGCGGTCGAACCGGCCCTTGCGGTCGGCCTCGGCGAGGACGTACCCGACCGACGGACAGCGGTGCTGGGTCCCGATGACCCGTACCTCGTACTCCTCGCGGGAGAGGGCCACGTCGCCGGTCGACACCTCGTTGATGCGGACGGGATAGGACGGCGAGGTGCCGTTGGCCTCGATGAGCTGTCGGAGGTCCCCCCGCGTCCCTGCCGGGGTGTGGATGGCGATCGGCGCGTCACGTTCGTTGAAGTCCCACGTCTGCAGGAGGCCGGGAATCCCCAGGACGTGGTCGCCGTGGAGGTGCGAGACGAACAGGTGGTCGATAGCGAAGCCGGTCCCGTAGCGCATCATCTGGCGCTGGGTGCCCTCCCCACAGTCGAACAGCAAGTAGTCGCCCTCTCTGTTGACGAACACGCTGCTGGTGTTTCGCTGGGTCGTCGGAATCGCCCCACTCGTCCCGAGGAACGTCACGCGCATCTCGTTGGGTTCTGCGCCACCGACGGGTAAACGCGTGTCGAATGCGTGCGCCGAAAGCCGCGCTTGTCTCGGTGAGGGTCTGTGTCACGGGCCCGGCTTGCCGTGCCCGGCCAGTCACGCGACTCTGTGAGCGTCGACCCGGCGGAACCGCCGCCGGAAATCTCATCCAACCGACGACAAACCTCGGCTTTGTGCGAGCTGGGACGACGTTTGTCCGTAGTTCGACGGGCTTTCCCGGGTGAACGGTAGCCCCGCTTTATCAGTTGTTCGTCCGACAGGTCTCTCGAACTGCCTGGAGCGCTACCCCCGGGCAGTGACAACTATATCATGAATCGAAAGTTACTCGCGCTATCGCTCGCCGTCGTCGCCGTCGGCGCCATCGCCTTCCAGGTGGGTGGCGTTGCGGCACAGCAGGACGCTGGCGGGAACCAACCGACAGCCACAGGACTCACAGTCGCGGAACTGAACGCACCGGCGAGCGCCACGCCGGGCGATAACGTGACCGTGCTCGCGATGGTCTCGAACCCGACCGACGAACGCCAGACGGAGTCCGTGACGTTCCGCTTTGAAGGGGACGTCATCGACCGCCAGCTCGTCTCGGTCCCCGCGAACGAGACCCAGATGGTCCAGTTCTCGGCCGCCACGGCGGGTGTCGAGCCGGGCACGTACCGCCACGGCGTCTTCACGGAGACCGACGGCCAGATCGCGACCATCACGCTCGCTGAATCGTACACGCTCGATGCGCTCGACGCACCGTCGACCGTCGAGCAGGGCGAGACCGTCGTCGTCAACGCCACGGTGACCAACCCGAACGAGTTCGAGACCACGCAATCCGTCGAGTTCCGACTGGAGGGCGCCCTCGTCGCGTCCGAGTCGGTGACGCTCAACGGCAGTGAGAGCACCACCGTGACCTTCGAGGTCCCGACCGACGCGGTCGAACCCGGGACGTACGTCCACAGCGTGTTCACGCGCGACGGTGGCGCGTTCGCCGAACTCGAAGTGATCGAGGAACCGGCGACCGAGACGCCGACCGAAACGGAGACACCCACTGAGACGCCGACCGAAACGGAGACACCCACTGAGACGCCGACTGAAACTGAGACCGAGACTACAACCGAAACGGAAACTGAGTCGCCCACCGAGACGCCGACTGACACCGAAACCGAAACTGCGACTGAAACCTGACGGGGCATCGACGACGCAACCGTCGTCCGTCGAGCCCTGCCACCCGTTCACATTTTTAACTGTGCCCGTCGTAGCCGCGTCCATGGAGTTCGTCATCGTCGGCTACGGCCGCGTCGGAACCCGGACCGCACGAATCCTCGATAGCGAAGGGCACGACGTCACCATCGTCGAGCGCGACCACGAGAAGGTCGACCGGGCCAGAGAGGCCGGGTTCGAGGCGTTCCAGGGCGACGGTAGCGACGAATCGCTGCTCGTCAAGGCGGGCATCGAGACAGCCGACGCCATCGGTGGCCTCACGGGCGACCTGAACATCAACTTCACCGCCTGCATGGTCGGGCGCGAGTACGGCTGTCGAACGGTGCTTCGCATCGACGCCGACTACCGCGAGGAGATCTACGAGAAGTACGCCGCGGACGTCGACGAGATCATCTACCCCGAGCGGCTCGGCGCCGCCGGCGCGAAGACCGCACTGCTGGGCGGTGACTTCAACGTGCTCGCCGACCTCACCGAACAGCTCTCGGTCGCGAGCGTGCAGGTCCCCGAGGAGTCGCCGGTCATCGGCAAGCGCGTCGTCGAGGTCGAGCTGCCCGGCGAGGCACACATCTACGCCCACGGCCGCAGTCACGAACCGATGAGCATCCCGCTGCCACAGACCGTCATCGAGGCGGGCGACAGCGTCGCCATCATGAGCGACCCCGACGAGCTCGAGGCGGTCCGCGCGTCGCTGCGCGGCGAGGCGTCTGCCTGAGCGAGAGACCGGAACCCAGAAAGGGGGGGATGGGTTTCGGTATCCGGGCGCGCCCAGCGGGAGGATGGGAAATCGAGGCCGTCGGAGCGCGCCCGTACTGAGGCGAGACCACGGCTGGACATAAACACCCGTCAGACGTGCGACCGACGGACGGCCGACGGGGTATCGCGCGGCTTTTTGTCGACCCGGACCGTCTGTGGGGTATGACCTGGCGCGACCTGTTCGAGCGTGCGGACGAGTACGAGACGAGCGTCGCGGCCGTCCGCGAGGCGCTGGCCGCCACCCGTGACGATGCCTGAGGCGTCGCCGGCCCGCATCGTCGCGGACGCCGACGTGCTGGCGGCTGACCTGCTGTGTGGCGACGTCTCCGGAAACGCTGCGCGGGTGGCGCTGGACCACGTCCGGCAGCACTCCTGGGTGTCCCTGGTCGCCAGCGACCCGTTGCTCGACGACGCCCAGGCAGTCATCGAATCGCTGGCCGACGAGTCGCTGGCGGCCGGCTGGCGCGAGCGCATCGAGCGCGAGCGAACAGCTGTCGACCACCCCGACGGCGACCACCCGGCGCTCGCGTCTGCCTACCGCGGCGGGGCCGCCCACCTGCTCACCTACGACGAAGGGCTCAGAAGTGCCAGCACGGGCGCCTCGCTGCGGTCACACATGAGCGTGAGCGTGCGCGCACCCGACGCGTTCGCCCGGCTGTTCGACCCCGAATCGCTGTACGAGGCGGTCGAGGGCGGCTCGTACCCCGGCCCCGACCGCGACCCGCGGGCCTAGTCCGATATGCCGGGTGTGGCGGTCGGGTCCGCCGTGTCTGCCGTCGGCCCGTCCGCCCCGCTCGCGTCGACCTCGAACTGCGAGAGCAGGTCCTGGAGTTCGTCGGTGCGGCGCGCCACCGACGACACCTCCTCAGAGACCTCGGTGATGGTCGCCGTCTGTTCTTCGGTGGCGGCCGCGACCGCCTCTGCCTCCTGGCTGGTCTGTTCGCTCACCGTCGCGACCTCGTCGACCATCCCGACGACCTCCTGGGTCGTCTCGGCCTGGTCGCTGGTCGCGCCCGAGATCTCCTGGATGGCGTCGTTGACCTCGCCCAGCACGTCGACGATGTCCTCGAAGTCACGGAGCGCCCCCTCGATGGTGCCCGTGCTCTCGGAGACCCGCTCGTTCATGTCCTCGACGTCGGTGACCGTCTGACTGGCCTCGTCCTGGACGGCCTGGATGCGGTCGGAGATATCGGCGGCGGCGTCGCGCGTCTCTTCGGCCAGGGCCTTCACCTCGTCCGCGACGACCGCGAAGCCGTCCCCGGAGGCGTCGGCGCGGGCCGCCTCGATGGAGGCGTTCAGCGCCAGCATGTTCGTCTGCTCTGCGACCTCGGTGATGACGTCGACGATCTCGTCGATCTCGCCGACCTCGTCGACCAGTCCCTCGACCGCGGTGGCGATTTCCTCGATTCGGGCCTCCATCTCGTCGAGTTCGTCGATGGCGACGGCGGCCTCCTCGCGTCCGGTCCGACCCCGTTCGGCGGCTTCCTGGGCGGTCTGGGCGGCGTCGTCGGCCGTGGCCGCGATCTCCTCGACGGTCGCCGAGAGCGTGTTCATCTCCGAGGCGACGTCGTCGTGGCGCTCGGACTGCTTGCTCGCACCCGCGGAGATGTCCTGAATCGACCGGGCGACCTCGTCGCTGGCGCGGTCGATCTCGTCGACGCTCTCGGCGAACCGGTCGCTGGTCTCGGAGACGTCCTCGGCGAAGGCCGTGACCTCGCCGACCATCTCGCCCAGCGTCGTCACGAGGTCGTTGTAGTTCTCGACGACCGCCCGGAACAGCTCGTCGTCGACGTCGTCGTCGAAGTCGGCGTCGAGCGTGGCGGTGAGGTCGCCGTCTTTCGCCTGTTCGGCCGCGTCGCCGAAGGACGACACGAGGTCGCGAAGCGCCTGCGAGCGCTCCTCTAGGTCCTCGGTCATCACCTGGAGCTCGGTCGTGTAGTCGTCGAGGCTCGCGGCCATTCGGTCGAGCGAGTCCCCGAACGCCCCCGGGACGTCCTCGTCTAGGACGTCCGCGTCGAACTCCTGGTGTGCGAGGGCGTCGGCCTGCCGAGAGACCGTCTCGAGGTGGGCCTGCATCGAACCAAAGGAGGACAGCAGGTTCGCCACCTCGTCGTCGCGGTCGCTGTCGGGGACGCTGACGTCGACCTCGCCGGCGGCAATCTGGGCCGCCGTCTCGTCGAGCGCCACGACGGGGTGGACGAGGTCCTCGCGGGTGATGAACACCGTGTTGGCGAACGCCACGGCCGCGCCCGTCAACAGGAGTGCGGTGAAGACGAACTGGGGTGTCCCCTGCAGTGTGAACGCGACGACTGCCAGCGCAATCGAGACGCCGAACTGGATACCCACGGCGGCGAGCACCTTCCGCTCGATGGAGCCGGAGACGCCGGTGAGGTCCAGTGACGCCCGTATCAGTCGTTTGTAGGTGTCGAGCGGGTCGAGTGACATACCAGAACGGTACCACGGACTCCCCTTTCAATGACTCGGGCTCTTTCCAGAAACTGATAACCAGCCCCGTCGGCCGTGGATGCCGTGGATTCGGGGCGGAGGGGACGGCTACGTCGGCGCTCAGTCCGTGCTCACCGGTCCCCGTTGACCCAGTGCGCGACGCGGCGGACGACCGAGCGCGGCGCCAGGCGGCCGAGCAGGTCGACGACGCGCATCGACGTGCTCGGGACGACGACCGTCTCGCCGCCCATCAGTCCCTCGTAGGCGGCTTCGGCGACGGCCTCGGGGGTGTTAGAACTGAGCGCGCCGACGCTGGAGTCGGCCATCCCGGCGCGGGCCTGGAACTCGGTGTCGACGGGACCGGGACACAGCAGCGTCACGGCCACCGGTGTCTCGCGCAGCTCCTCGGCGAGCGCCTCGGTGAAGCTGTTGACGTAGGCCTTGCTGGCGTAGTAGCCCGCCATCTGCGGGCCGGGCTGGAACCCCGCGACCGAACCCACGTTGAGCACCGCCCCGCCATCCGAGAGGTCGTCGAGGAACAGGCGCGTGAGTTCGACCGGCAGGACGACGTTCAGCTGTAACTGGGTGCGCTCGGCGTCCAGGTCGCTCTCGCGGAACGGGCCGTAGGTCCCGACGCCGACGTTGTTGACGAGGATATCGACGTCCAGGTCCCGCGCGGCGACTGTCTCGTAGAGGTCGGCGGCGGCCCCGTCGCGGTCGAGGTCCATCGCGATGGGCGTCGCCGTCACGCCCTGCGATTCGAGGTCGGCGGCCAGCGACTCGAGGCGCTCGGTCCGCCGGGCGACGGGGACGACGTCGTGGCCGTGGCTCGCGAACTCGCGGGCCAGCGCCGCGCCGATGCCGGCCGACGCGCCGGTGACGAGCGCAGTCCCGCCGTCCATCATTCGGTGCCCGTGTCGCGCCCGGCGTACCACTCGGCGAACTTCGCCAGCGCCCGGCCCCGATGGGAGACGGCGTTCTTCGCCTCGGTGCTCATCTCCGCGAACGTCCGGCCGTCGTGCTCGAAGATGGGGTCGAAACCGAAGCCACCGTCGCCACGCGGGGCGACGATATCGCCGGGGACCCACCCCTCGAACAGTTTCACCGGCACCGACTCGCCGTCGCCCTCACGGACCTGCTCGTCGGTGGTCGCCGTGTCGCGCTCGGCGGCCGCGAGGTCCTGGCCGCGGCGCTCCCCACGGTCGACGCCGCCCGGGTCTGGCGTGGCGTCGAACGACTCGCCGTCGCAGTAGGCGATGACCGTCTTGAACGCCGCCGAGTGGTCGGCCTCCGGTTTCGTCATGCGCCAGACGCGCTCGACGCCGACGGTGTCCTCGACGTACGAGGAGTACGGGCCGGGGAAGCCGTCGAAGGCGTCGATGAACAGCCCCGCGTCGTCGACGATGACCGGACCGCCGGCCGTCCGGTAGGCGTCGCGAGCGCCCTGTGCGGCCACCGTCCCCAGGTCGTCGGCCTGCACCTCCGGGTAGTCGAAGTCGAACTGGCGTACCTCGTCGTCGAGGTACTCTGTCGCCTCCCGGACCTTCCCGGGGTTCGTCGTCACGAAATGCAGCATACCGGCAACGGGTCGCCGGGCGTCAAAGAGCCGTCGAAACGCCTTAATCGACGATGACTTCGACCGGTTCGTCGTCCGCCTCGGCGTCGGCCTCCTCGCCGGCGCCGCGTTCGAGATACAGCATCACGCCGGCGACGACGAGGACGACCCACGAGCGCCAGTTCGCCAGGTTCAGCGTGTAGCCGATACCGAACGGCTTCTCGACCAGCATCCCGTCGCCCGGTTGCCAGTACGACGAGACCAGCCGCTTGAAGCTCGGTCGCTCGAAGTTGTACGGCACGCCGAAGATGGAGCCGGACTGTGGTTTATCTGCCATGTTTCCCCCTACTCCCCGCGAGGGTAAATCAGTTGTCCACTCTGCAAGCCTGACAGTGTCAGGCGAGCCCCACCGACCGGAGGAGGGTAAAGAGCACGTCACCGTAGGTCAGCGAGACGACCAGTCCGACGAACATCGGGACGAGGAACGGGATGCCGGGCGATATCCACACCGCCTCGCTTCGGGCGAGCACCTCCAGTCCCTCGCGCAGCTGCGCTGGCGTGGTCCCGTAGGCCGAGTGGTCGATGTCGTCGAGGAACGCCTCGGCGCCCCATGGGTCGGGTCCCCCTGCGGCGCCCCACTCGGGCCCGCCGCCGTCGGTGACGAGCCCTCCGTCGCCGGGTGGATTCGGCGCTTCAGGGAGCGTCTCGGGGTCGCGGTAGAGGTCTGGCTTCGCACGGACGTCGGCGAGCGAGAGGCCGCGCCACTGCAGGTACATCCGCAGGGCGTCGAGGTCCAGCCCACTGCGCGTGAACCCGTCCGGCGCGGAGAGGAGCCGCCCGTACTCGCCGGGCACGTCGCTGACCGACACCGGCCGACCGATGAACATCGCCATCGAGAGGCGCCCGCGGGCGAGGTTCCCCGCAGCCACCGCGAGCGGGTAGGCGACGCCCGCGAGTACCGTGTTCGAGAGGATGGTCAGCGAGAAGACGCCGATGGGCGTCTGCTGGAGCGGCAGAGCGACGGAGGGGGCCGAGAGGAGGTAGGTAGGGTAGACCGGAAAGAGCACGGCGACCAGTATGAACGCCTTGGCGTCGGCCCCACCGAAGCCGCCGATGTACCAGAAGCCGTAGGACAGCGGGGCGACGAAGCCCAGGCTGATGGCCACGCGCAGGAAGAACAGCCGCTGGCCACCGACGGGCGAGGTCCAGACGGTGTAGGCGTCCCACGCCAGCAGGACGACGGCGAGGACGGCCAGTGGGAGCCACGTCCGGTTGGGGACCCGACGCGTCTTCACGTCGCGGTAGGCCGCCCACGCGAAGACGGGGACGGCGACCAGTCGCAACAGGTCCGGTATCGACCCGAGCACGACTGTCAGGTCCCGTGGGAACGACCCTAACCCTTCCGGTGGCGGCGTGGCGACCGCTGTCGGTCGATACGAGCGAAGCGGAAAACGCAGGCGCTGTTTATATGACGCGGTTCTGCAGGTAGTCGAGATGTTTGGCGTTGTAGACGATCTTGACCTCGTCGGCCTCGGGGCTGCCGATGCAGGTCAGGCGGACGTTCTTCTCCTCGACCTCCTCGTCGGAGAGAATCTGCTGCATGTCCATGTCGATGTCGCCCTCGAGGACGATGGCGGCGCAGTTCGCACAGGCACCGGCGCGACACGAGAAGGGCCAGTCGTAGCCCTGTGCCTCCGCGGCCTCGAGGATGTACTCGCCTTCGTTGACCTCGATACTGCCGTGGTCCTCTTCGTCGAGGCCGGCGTCGCCGGCCTTGCTGAAGAGGTCGTCGTCGTACAGGTCCCAGCCCTGATCGTCCACTACTTCGTAGTTAAGGTACTCAACGGTTGGCATCACCTGGCGGGTTCGGACCCCGAGTTGTTAGACTTTGCCCTTCAGGCCCGAATCACCATCGTTCGTGACAGTCAGGCGACCGGCAGAAACCGGAAGACGAGGTAGGCGGCGACCGTCGCGATGGAGGGGACGATGTTCTGGAGGAAGATGACGCGAGCGGTCGTTCCGGGCTCGAAGAGGTCCGAGGCAGACGGGATATCGTCGCGGGACTCTTCACCGATGGGTTCCGGGTGTTTTGGCGTCTCGGTCCGGTCGCCGACGGTCGGTGCGTCGTCGGCGGTCAGCGACCCTACGGAGGCGACCGGCACCTCACCCTTCACCGTATCGGTGAGCCGGGTCGTCCGGGTCGCCCGGCCCCAGCCCAGGCCGACGATGCTCATCGTCGCGATGATGACGAAACTCGCCGGGATGCCCAGCGCCGAGAGGAAGGTGACGATGGTCGAGGCGACCGCGGCGACGACGATGGCCGCGACCAGCGGGAGGTCCGTGAGGTCGTTGCCGACCGTGTCCATCGTCCGCCGGGCGATGGTGAACGCGCCGAGGCCGATGGCCCCGCCGCCCAGCAGGATGGCCGGCGTCATCTCCAGCGAGCCGTTCCCAACGAGCGGGGCGACGGCGTTGGCGACGTTCGACGCGCCCGCCGAGAAGCCCATGTAACAGCCGATGCCGATGACGACCATCGTCCCGACGAACTCCCGCCGGGTGGTGTTCTCGCCCAGTTCCACGCGGGGGATGGTCCCCGAGCGATCGATGTCGACCAGCGAGCCCTCGCTCTGGGAGATGGCGAACAGCTCCACCAGGCGGGGGTAGAAGTATCGCCCGATGACGCCGCTGATCCAGAAGGCGATGATGGGCGAGACGAGCCACCAGGAGACGATCTCGAGCATCAGCCCGGCGTTCAGCGTCTCCCGAGCGAGGCCGAGGCCAGCGATCGCGCCGACGGCCGTCATCGACGTCGAGGCGGGCACCCCGGCGACGTTCGAGAGGAAGAGGGCGAAGCCGATGAAGAAGAGGACGATGATACTGATGAGCGGCGAGAACGACGTGGCCACGAGGTCGCTGCCGAGGCTCCGGACGACAGCAGGGCCGACGATAAGGCCGCCCGCCAGCGCGAAGACGGTCATCAGCGCCGCGGCCGAGAGCTTCGTGAGCGTGTTGCTCCCGACGGCGGGGCCGAAGGCGACCCCCGTCGAGGACCCACCGATGTTGAACCCGACGAAGATAGCCACTATGACGCCGATAGCGAAGAGAACCTCGACCATGTCCAGATGCAACGCCGCCGCAGGCTAAAGGGTACCGAACACGTCCGGCTATGCTGTCGCGTGGCACGGCGACGGCCGGGCGAATCAGTCCATGTCGAGGCTGCCGAGATAGACCAGCGCGAGGCCGCCCACGACGATGAGCACCCCCGAGAGGAGCTCCAGACCCGTGAGGAACCGGCCGCCGACCTCGCCGAGCGCGAAGACGGCGAAGGCCGCGCCGCTCCAGACCGGCCGGGCAGCCAGCGAGCGCCAGAACTGGCGGGCCGAGCGACGGAAGTTCGCCACCGCGCGGCTCGGACCGCTGTCGCCGTCGCTCATCTCACTCCCACGGGTGCCACCCCGGTTTGTCGGGCCACAGCGGGTACCAGTACTCCTTGTCCCCTTCGAGCGTTATCTCGCCGTCGAGGTTGCTCTCCAGTTTGAACTCGGCCGTCGAGTCGCGCTCGTGGCTCTCGCGGGTGTCGGGCGCGAACGGGTAGTACGCCCCCCGGCGGAACGAGTAGACCCAGTAGGCCGGCTGGCCGTCGTGCTCGCGCTCGAACGAGAACAGCGCCGCGAGCAGGCGCGAGCCGTACCGTCGCTCGACGAGCGTGTCGGCCGCGAAGTGGATCGCGGTCAGCAGGTCCTCGAAGTCCGGGTCCTCGAAGACGATCCACTGATAGCCGTGGTCGTCGGTCTCGAAGGTGGCCTCCGTGCCAGTCTCGACCTGCCCGGCGTCGAGGATGGACTCGACCTCCTCCATCGCGTCCCGGAAGTCCGTGTTGTCCACGTCGGCGAAACACAGCGCCGCCTCGCCGGTCGGTTCGTAGCCCAGTTCCGCCTCCATCGTGATGTAGGCGGTGCTCATCCCGAAGAGGTCGTCGGGGTCGGCGTCCCGGGTGGCGTCGGCCTCGGCCTTCATTCCGAGTGCGCTCTTGAGCCCGTCGAACAGTCCCATACAGGTGTGAAGGGGGGCGTCCCTCAAGTGGTTTCGCTCCTAGATTGAGGAGATTACACGTCAGTGGCGACCGGTTTCAAGAACCAGAAAGTCCCAGCCGGCAGTAGGTCCCCATCCGACACTGGCAGGACTAAAAGGGGCGACACGCTGGACGAAGGCGGACGACGCAAGCACTGGAACGAACGCAGTGAGTGAAGCGCGCAGCGAGTCCCCCGAGTCCAGCGTGTCGGGGCTTTCTGGTTGTCGACGTTGGATGCAGCGAGACGAGCAGACCATGCGACCGTAACAAGATTCACCACACGCCAACCAGGGCATTCGGTACAGAAGATCTACCCAGTGAGCAGTGCCATCTGGCCACCTTCAACCAATCCGTGACAGCGCTTACAGAGCGTAATAAGGTTCTCTAACTCGTTCGCGTTTTCGTAACTGTCAAAGTCGCCGAACCGAGTCTTGTGATGGACTACGGGGACACAACCGTACTCTTGCTCATGCTCTTGTCTGCTCATGAGGCAGGATTGACATCGGTAATTATCACGTTCCCTGGCTCGCCGACGCTGTTTCCTCCAGTTTGGCCCGTAATAGCGATCATATCCACCTCTATAGCGAGGATGGTTCTCGCCAGAGAACTGTGCTGAACGCCATTCGATCATACACTCCTGTGAGCAAAATCGACTCTCGTCGACCTCGGCTGGCCTCACCTGTCTTGTATCTCCGCAGGTTTCACATTGTATAGAGACCCTCCCTCCTTGCCAGACTCGAGATTCTTCTCCTGTCTGTTGAGACATGAAAGATCCCTTGCAGTCGTAGTCGCAGAAAAATCGGCTCCGTTCCCTAACCTCGAATGGGGTTCGTTGGTTTGTTTGACCACAATACGAGCAGTCTACTGACACTGTTCCGTAGTTTTTCCCAGCCTGCTCGGGTTCGTTATCTTTCCAGTGTTCCGAATGGTCGGTCGGGTCTAGTTCCGCAGATTGCAGAACGGAATTCCAGTTACCGAACCGGTTTTTCAACGTCTTGGAGTTGTGGTCACCGTGTTCATCGTACACCATCACGGGTGGAGAACGGCCTATTTCATCGGCCACCCTTCGGAGGTCATCAAGCAGCGTTTCGTCTGATATTTTTTCCTCGCCAGTCTCGAAGCCAGCGGCCCGTTTTAGTTCTTCGAACGATTCAAACCGTTTGTAGATTGGAGTACTGCTGTAACTCCCGTGCTCGTTGTACTCGGCCAAAGTTGGGCGCGAGTCTAACTCGTCACTGACCCGCTGATAATCTTCGATGAGAGCCTCCCGCGTAACTCGTTTCATGAGACAGGTTCCCAGAGTTGTGAGTTTTTTCCCGCTAGTCAAAGGTCAGTTTTTCGTTATTTCATACACGGTAGTAGTCCTACGAGTCAACTAACCAGTTCAGTCATCAGGGAATTCTCGGAGTGAATACCTCCCATATCAGGAACCACACCGTCCGAAAATCAGAGTTAACTAGAAGCCTTCCAGTTCCCGCTCTAGGTCACGCAGCCGGTCGACCCGCTTCTCCGTCGACGGGTGGGTACTGAACAGCCGCCCGAGCCATCCCGTCCTGATGGGGATGATGAAGAAGGCGTTCATCTCCGCCTCGGAGCGGAGGTCCTCCTTGGGCACCTTGTCCATCCGGCCGTCGATCTTCATCAGGGCGTTGGCCAGCGCGGCCGGTTTGCCCGTGATGACCGCCCCGCCGCGGTCGGCGGCGTACTCGCGGTAGCGGCTGAGCGCCCGGATGAGCAGGAACGAGACGATCCAGACGGCCAGCGAGATGAGGATGGCGACGAACACCGGCACCTGCTGCTGGCCGCCGCCGCGATTCCGCCCGCCCGAGAACAGCCAGCCCCAGCGGACGATGAGGAAGGCGATGGTCGAGAGGAAGGAGGCGATGGTCATCACCGCCACGTCGCGGTTCTTGATGTGGGCCAGTTCGTGGGCGATGACGCCCTCCAGTTCGTCCTGGTCGAGCGTGTTCATGATGCCCGTCGTGACACAGACCGCGGCGTTCTTCTTCGAGCGGCCGGTCGCAAAGGCGTTTGGTACCCGCGAGTCCGCGACGGCGACCCTGGGCTTGGGGAGATCCGCTTGCTGGGCGAGCCGGTCGATGGTGCGGTGGAGCTCCGGATACTCCTGCTCGCTGACCTCCTTGGCCCCCATCGAGTACAGGGCGAGCTTGTCGCTGAAGAAGAACTGCGCGAACAGGAACCCGCCCATCACGACGACGATGAGCGCCAGATTCTGGAAGTACAGCGTCAGCGCGCCGATGAAGACGATGTACAGGGCGAACAGGAGGAACATCGTGAACGCCATGCGCCCACGGAGCCCCCAGTCGGTTTGCCACTCCATAGCCCAGACTAGGGGACGGAGCCTCTAAAACCTCGCTATCGTGTGCCGGAAGCGCACGATGCCGACGCCGTCACCGGCGGCCGCGGAACGCAATACGTAACCGAGTGAGTCGAGTACGAGGTGGTAATGAGCCGGTCTGGAGCCTTCTGCCCGCGGTGTGGCGACGAGATGTCGGCCGTGCCCGACGACCGTCCCGACCTTCCGGGCGCGCGCCGGGACTCCGAGCGGGTGCTGTGTGACGCCTGCTACTTCGAGGCGTTCGACCTCGTCGACGCGCCCGAGGAGATTCAGGTCCGCGTGTGTGCCCACTGTGGCGCAGTCCACAAGGGGAACCGCTGGGTCGACGTCGGCGCCGACGACTACACGGACATCGCCGTCGAGCAGGTCAGCGAGGCGCTGGGTATCCACGTCGACGCCCAGTCGGTCGCCTGGCAGGTCGCGCCCGAGCACCTAGACCAGAACAACATCCGGATGCACGCCGAGTTCTCCGGCGTCGTCCGCGAGACGCCGGTGACCGAGGAGGTCGCGGTTCCGGTCAAGATATCCCGCCAGACCTGCAAGCGCTGCGGGAAAATCGCCGGTGGTTCCTTCGCCAGCATCGTCCAGGTGCGGGCCGACGAGCGGGACCCAACCGACGAGGAAGTCGAGCGGGCGAAGACCATCGCCGAGGCGTACGTCGCCGAGCGCGAGGCCACCGGGGACCGAAACGCCTTCATCACCGAGAAAAAGGAGATCCCTGAGGGGCTGAACATGAAGATATCGACGAACCAGATGGGCCACGGTATCGCGAAGCGCATCACGGCCCAGCTGGGCGGCTCGTACTCGGACTCCAAGCGCCTCATCACCGAGGACGAGGACGGCCAACCCGTCTACCGGATGTCCTACGCCGTCCGCCTGCCGCGCTACCGCCAGGGCGAGGTCATCGACCCCGAGGACGGCGACGGACCCGTACTGGTCCGCTCGGTCCAGGGAAATCTCAAGGGCGTCAGGCTGGCGACCGGCGACCACTTCGAGGCGAGTTTCGAAGACGAGGACGCTCCGGACGCCACCCGCCTCGGCTTCCGCGAGGACGGCCAGCTCACGACGCTGGTCGCTGTCGAGGACGCCAACGCCGTCCAGGTGCTCGACCCCGAGACGTTCGAGAGCGTCACGGTCCCCCGCCCGGACTACCTCGACACCGACGCCGACGAGGTCCCGGTGCTGAAGAGCCAGGCAGGGCTACACGTCCTGCCCGAACGCGACGCCGACGACAGCGAGCGCGATGCCTGAGGACGCCGAACCGGACCGACGGCTCGCCGTCGTCGTGGGCAAGCCCCGCGCCGAGTCGGTGATCGACGCACTCGAAACGGAGGGCGTCTACGACGCCGACCGGAGCGTCCGCTCGTGGGACACCGACAGCGTCGCCGTTCCGGTGACCGACCCGCCGTCGACGGTCGAGGTTCGGGAGGTCGTCGAGCAGGTCGGCGACCCGCGACTCAGAACGCTCGAGGACCACCTCCGGGAGCGCGGCTGGAGCGACGACGAACTCGACGCGGCCCCCTCGTCGTGGGCCGTCGTCGGCAGCGTCGTCCTCGTCGACGTCGGCGACAGTCCACGGCCAGAAGAGGTCGGCCAGGCGCTGCTCGCGCTCCACGGCGAGGCCGACACGGTACTCGCCAGGGGCGGCATCTCGGGTGCCCACCGCGAGCCCGACGGCGAGGTCGTCGCCGGCGAGGGCGACACGGAGACGGTCCACACCGAACACGGGACCCAGTACGCCCTGGACCTCGCCGAAGTGATGTTCTCGCCGGGGAACAAGGCCGAGCGGGTGAGGATGGGGGAAATCGTGTCCGACGGCGAGTCCGTGCTCGACATGTTCGCCGGCATCGGCTACTTCACGCTCCCGATGGCCCGCGCTGGGGCGCAGGTGACCGCCGTGGAGCGCAATCCCACGGCCTTTCGCTACCTGGTCGAGAACGCGATGCGAAACGGCGTCGACGACCGCGTGCAGCCCTATCGTGCCGATTGTAGGGACGTGATAGCGGGCCTGGACGAGACGGAGACGGTCGACCGGGTCGTGATGGGGTACTACGAAGCCCACGAGTACCTCGAATCGGGGCTTGCGGCCCTGAAACCGGGCGGCGTCCTGCACCTGCACGAGGCCACACCAGAGGCGCTGGTCTTCGAGCGCCCCATCGAGCGCCTCGAGGCTGCGGCAGCCGAGGCCGGGCGCTCGGTCGATGTCCTGGACACCCGTCGAGTCAAGAGCTACAGCGAGGGCGTCGCGCACGTCGTCGTGGACGCCAGAATCGACTGACGAGCGCCAGCAGTGAGGGCCGTAGAAGACACACCTTACCGCGTCAGGACCATCGTACCACGGGAGGAGTCCGCTACCACGTCAGTCCCTCGTAGGTGATGCCCTCGCGGGGGGCGACGATGCGCCGACCGTCGATCACGACCGGGTCGGCCATCGCGTCGAACTCGTCGTCGAGCGCCGCAAACTCGTCCCAGTCGGTGACGACGACGGCGCCCGAAGCCCCGTCGAGCGCCTCGGCTGCGGAGTCGGCGTACGCGATGTCCGGATACTTCTCGCGCATATTGTCGGTGGCGACTGGGTCGTAGGCGACGACGTCCGCGCCGCGGGCTTGCAGGCCCTCGATGACCGGGACCGCGCGGGTGCTGCGGATGTCGTCCGTGCCGGGCTTGAACGCCAGACCCAGCACGGCGATGCGCTTGCCGGTGGCGTCGACGTGCTTGTCGAGCAAGGAAAGCAGTCGCTCCGGCTGGTCGTCGTTGAGTTCGACGGCCGCCGAGAGCACCGTCGGGTCGTAGCCCCGCTCCCGGGCGGCGGCGATGATGGCGTCGGTGTCCTTCGGGAAGCAGCTCCCGCCCCAGCCGACCCCGCTGCGCAGGAACTGCGCGCCGATACGGTCGTCGAGGCCGATGGCGTCGGCCACCTCGTAGGCGTCGACGCCGAACTCCTTGCAGATGTTCCCGATGTCGTTGATGAGGCTCACCTTCGCCGCGAGGAAGGTGTTGTTGGCGTACTTTATCATCTCGGCCTCGGCGATGCCGGTCTCGACGACGGGCACCTCGCCGTCGGCGGCCTCTCGGAGCGGGGCATAGAGGTCGTGGAGCAGGTCGTAGGCCCGCTGGTCGTCGGCCCCGAAGACGAGTTTGTCGGGGTTCAGGAAGTCCGCGACGGCAGTGCCCTCGCGCTGGAACTCGGGGTTCGAGGCGACCAGGAAGTCCTCGCCGCGGACGAGGCCGGCCGCGGCGATGCGGGCCGCGAGTACCTCCTCGGTGGTCGTCGGGACGACGGTGGATTTCGTGACCACGAGGTGCGGGCCGTCGCGGTCGGCCGCGGCCAGCGCCTCCCCGACGGCCTCCGCCCCGGCCTCCATGAAGCGGAGGTCGATACTGCCGTCCTCGTTCGAGGGGGTCGGCAGGGCCAGCATCGTCAGGTCCGTCTCGGGGACGATGCCGTAGTCGGTCGTCGCCCGGAGACGGTCGCCACCGTGCTCGGCGACCAGTTCGTCGAGCCCGGGTTCGTGGATGGGGGACTCACCGGCGTTGACGGCAGCGACGATGTCCTCGTCGATGTCGACCGTCGTGACCTGGTGACCGAGGTCGGCGAGACACGCTGCGACAGTGGTACCGACGTACCCGCTGCCGACGATGCTGACGTTCATCAGCCGTGGCTTGGCGAGGGTAACCCTTGAGAATTCGGGTCCTACCCGCCGGCCCAGACCCCGCGACAGCGGCGGTCTAGACAGCGCCTACTCGGCGCCGACGGACCACAGAGACTCGACTCGCGCTCGCCGTGTGACGGTGGGTCGCCGCCACGGCCTCGTCCGCGTTGCCTACCCGTGAATAACGGCTCAATTACAAGGCCCGAAGCCGCCCGACTACGGGCAAGTAGCTGATGGCACTCTCTCACAGGCAGGCAGCATGAACACCGAACGCATCGTCTCACTCGCAGTCGTCGCCGTCGTCGTGCTGGCGATCGGCCTCTCGGCCTCGACACTCGAGTCGTCGATGAGCACGGAACCAGAGGACGCTATCGACCTCGACAACGAGGCCTTCCCACTCGGTGCCGAGCGCGGCGAACAGATACAGGCAGCCACGCAGCGCCTCCACGACGAGTACACCGACCCGACAGACCAGGACGAGGCGAGTGCGACCGAGATGCGCGCGAGCGACACCGGCGTGAGCGCAGCGGTTCCGGCGGGCGGTACCACCGACGAGCTAGGGCAGAGCCAGAGCGAGGGGACCGGGACGGGCCCGGCCGACCCCGGACTCGACGTCGTCTCGCTGCTCGTCGGCGGTCTGTTGTGGCTCGGGAGCGCCGTCGTCGTCTACCGCTACCGGCGGCGGCTGGACCCGATCCTCGCCACGCTGAGCGGGGCCTACGTCGACATCGACGACGGGACCGAACAGGGCCCCATCGCGATGCCGGAGAACGACGTCCAGCGGGCCTGGGCAGAGCTGTTGCGCCGGGCCGGCGTCGACCAGCCACAGCAGTACACCCCCCGAATCTGCGCCCGATTGGCCATCGAGAGCGGGTACGACACGGACACCGTCGAACAGTTACGTCGGCTGTTCGAGGACGTCCAGTACGGTGCCGTCTCGTCGATAGCCGCCCAGGAACAGCGCGCCAGAGACGTGTTAGAGCGGCTGGACGGTGAACTGCGGTGAGCGTCGACGACATCGAACGCCTGGGTCCGGTCGCCGTGGGCGACCTGCGAGGGCTGCGGCGAGCGGGGTGGCTGGTGCTCGTCGGCTGCGGGCTCGTCGCGTTCGTCGTCGCCGTCGTCGCCACGGTACCGGGTACGGCCGGGCTCATCCCCGTGGACGGACTGGTCGCACTGGCCGGGAACGACTACTTCCTGCTCGGGGCGTTCGGAACGCTCGCGCTCGCCGTCCTCTCGGTGATGGTCGTCCGCCGGGCCGCCGGCCACGTCAAGCAGGCCGCGCCACCGGACCCGGAGACAATCCGGGACGCCCACCAGCCGGGCGACGAGCTCGACCAGTACCTCCAGTCGTGGTCGCTGTCGAACGGCCGGGCGGCGAACGAGGCGCTCCGTGAACGGCTCCGCACGGCGGCGGTGAGTGCGATGGTCCGGACGGAGCGGGTCCCCGCCGAGACGGCCCGCGAACGGATCGACGAGGGCGAGTGGATCGACGACCCCGTCGTCGCGGCGTTCCTCAGTTCGGGCCGTCCGACCCCGCCGGGGCTCCACGAGGAAGCGGCGCTCGCGCTCCACGGCGAGCGCTGGAACCAGCACGAGGTCCGCGAAGCCACCGAAGCGGTACTGGAGCGGTTCGAACTGGACGGTGAGCGGCGATGACGACCGTTCGCGCCACCGGACGCTGGCGGGGCATCGTCGCCGTCGCGCTGCTCGCCGTCGCGGCCGGTGTCCTCCTCGACCGACCGGCGGTCCTCCTGCTCGGCATCGTCGGCGCGGGCTTCGCGGCGTACCCGCGGCTCTCGGGACCGCCGACCGTCGAGGTCGAGCTGGAACGGCGACTCGACGACCGCCACCCGAAGCGCGGCGACCCCGTCACCGTGACGGCCCACCTGACCAACGTCGGCGAGCGGACGCTGACCGACGTCCGTATCGTCGACGGCGTCCCACCGATGCTCACCGTCGCGTCGGGGAGTCCCCGACACGCGGCCGTGCTGCGCCCCGGCCAGAGCACGACGTTCACGTACGCGCTCGACGCCGACCACGGCCACCACACGTTCGACCCAGCGACGGTCATCGCCCGGGACATCACCGGGGCCCACGAGATAGAGACGACCGTCTCGGCCGAGGGCGAGCTCCACTGCTCCGAGACGGTCCCGGAGGTCCCACTCCGGCGCCAGACGGACAACTTCGCCGGGCAGCTGACCACCGACGGCGGTGGCAGTGGCACCGAGTTCCACACGATCCGGGAGTACAACCGTGGCGACTCGATACGGCGGATCGACTCGAAACGGTGGGCCAAGACCGGCGAGCTCACCACCATCGAGTTCCGCGAGGAGCGGCGCAGTTCGGTCCTGCTGCTCCTCGACGCACGGGAGAAGGCCTACCGGTCGGCCAGCGACGAGGACCCGAACGCCGTCGCCCACAGCATCGCGGCCGCCGAGCAGCTGCTCACCGCCCTCGATGGCGCCCAGAACCAGGTCGGTCTGGCTGCGTTCGGCCGCGAGTTCTGCTGGGAGGGTCCGGGGGGCGGGGCCGACCACCTGACTCGGCTCCGCCAGCTCCTCTCGTCGCATCCGACGCTGTCCTCGACCCCGTCGAAACCGGGTGAAGACGGCGACCTCGAGCGACAACGCGAGCGACTGTACGCCCAGCTAGGGACGTCGACGCAGGTCGTGGTCCTCTCGCCGCTGACCGACGAGTGGATACTGCAGACGATCCGGCGCCTGGAGGCGGGCGGCCACGCGACGACCGTCATCAGCCCGGACGTCACCGCGGCGGAGACGCTCGGCCAGCGCATGGCGCAACTGGAACGGCAGAACCGGCTCCACGCGCTCCGCCAGACCGACATCCCGGTCGTCGACTGGGACCCCGCGACGGCCCTCGGGACCGTCCTGTTGAACGAGGGGCGCCGACGGAGGAGCGCATGAGCACCGCCGTCTCCCACCGACCGACGTCGCTCTCGAGCGCGCTCGCGCTCCTGCTTTCGGCGAGCGTCGCGCTCCTGCTCGCTGGGTCGGCGAACCAGCGCCTCGCCGTCATCGGGACGGCGGTCGGCGTCGCGGTCGTACTCGCGGGCGCACGATTGCCGGACGTGGAGCGTGCGGTGCCGGACGAGGTGACCCGCAGGAGCACGCGGGTCCCGCTCGACCGCTTCGGAGCCAGCGAGGTCACGGTGGTCGGCGCCGCCATCGTCTCCCTCTCGCTGCTCCACGGTGTCCTCACACTCTCCGGGAGCGTCGGATGGGCCCAGCTTGGCCCCGGCATCCTTGGGATAGTCCTGCTCGGGCTCGGCCTGCGACCGGTGCGCGAGGACCTCGCCCGGCGGTTCGTCTCGGCCGGGCTGGCGGCGCTGGTCGTCGGCGTGGTCCTCGTCGGCGTCTTCGAGCGGGCCGACACGGGGACGTTGCTCGTCGCGACCGCCGGTGCAATCGTCGCCTGGGACGTCGCCGAAAACGGCATCAGCCTCGGGGAGCAGCTCCGGAGCGACGCCGGCACCGAATCGGTCGAGCTCCTCCACGCCGGTGCCAGCGCGGGGTTCGGCGCCCTGCTGGTCCTCGGGGCGACGGTGCTCTTCGAGAACGGGACGACGGAGCTCCCGCTCGCAGTCCTGGTCGCACTCGTGGCCGCGGCCGTCGTGTCGATGGCGGCGCTGTATCGGTGAGTTTCTGAATTTCTGGAAAAACGGGGACTGTCGCAGTTAGTCGGACTGGTTCGCGTACGTGACCGTCGGGACCGGCACCGAGTCGAGGACGTCGGCGACGACCGCACGCTTGTCGACGCTGTCGACCCGCGCGTCGGGCGTCAGCACGAGACGGTGGGCCATGACGGCCGGGGCGATGCGCGCGACGTGGTCTGGGGTGACGTACGACCGACCCCGGAGCGCGGCGTAGGCTCGGGTGGCCTCGAAGAGCCGCTGTGTCCCACGTGGCGAGACACCCGTCTGGACGCGTGAGTCGTCCCGACTCGCCCGCGAGAGCGAGACGATGTACTCCCGGACTTCCCCGTCGACGTGGACCGTCTCGGGAGCCTTCCGGAGCGTCGCAGGTGCCAGCGATAGCCGTGACGTGACCGACGGCGTCCGGTCGGTCCGGTCCGCCCGGCGGTTGAGAATCTCCAACTCGCCGCTGGCAGAGGGGTACCCGAAGCTGGTCTTGACGATGAAGCGGTCGACCTGCGCCTCGGGGAGCGGGAAGGTCCCCTCCTGCTCGATGGGGTTCTGCGTCGCGATGACGAAGAACGGCTCGGGCAGTTCGTGGGTCGTCCCGTCGATACTGACCTGGCCCTCGGCCATCGCCTCGAGCAGCGCGGCCTGTGTCTTCGGCGACGCGCGGTTGATCTCGTCGGCGAGGACGACGTTCCCGAATATCGGTCCGGGGCGGAACTCGAACTCCTGGGCCTTCTCGTTGAACACGTAACTCCCGGTGACGTCCGCGGGGAGCAGGTCCGGCGTGAACTGGATGCGCGTAAAGGAGAGGCCCAGCGCACCGGCCAGCGAGCGGGCTGTCAGAGTCTTCCCCGTCCCCGGAACGTCCTCTAGCAGGACGTGACCGCGGGCGAGAAACCCGGTCAGGACGGTCTCGAGCGTCTCCCGTTCGGCGATAACCGCGTCGCCGACGTCGTCGAGGATAATCTTACAGTGGTCGGCGACGTCGTCTATCGACGGGTCCGTTGACATGTGCAAGAGAGGTCTCCAGACCGGCTTTGTTATCGCCGACCTACCTCCCGGAGGATGGCGAATCCGGGCGTCGTTCGGCCGTTCCGGGAACCGGTGTTCGACCGCCACTTCGAGCGGTGTCACAGCGCGAGTGCGCCGAAGCGACAGCGTCCCAGGTCTAGTGGCGTAACACCTAACAGCGCGTCTGGCAAAGGAGGACCATGGACAGACAGCAGATTATGGCCATCTTCCTGACGCTGCTGATGGTCGGGTCGGGAATCGTCTACGGGCTCTCTTTCGTCGTCTTCTAGTCCCACACGTCGGAGAGCGGGTGGGAGTCGCTGCCGGACCGGGAGCGCGACCGGTCGCGCTGGCGGCGGGTGCGCGCGCTGACGCCCGTGAGCGCCGCGTCCGGCGAGAACCGGGGGGAGGTCGGGCTCGCTCATCCGGGTGACCTGTGCGGCGAACCAGTCGGGCGTGTCGTGGCTCGCCCGGTCGAAGAGGTCGAGCAAGGACGAATCAGCGAGGTAGGTCGCGCCGTAGTCGTCCGGCGCTCTGACCACGCGACCACAGGCCTGGATGACGGTTCGCAGCGCGGTGCGGTAGTACCAGCCCCACTGGTCGTCCTCCAGGCGGCGGGCGACCCGCGAGTCCCGGGTGTTCGGATACGGGGCCTTGCAGATGACCTGCCAGCGACAGAGGTCCCCCTCTAAATCGAGCGCTTCCTCCATCTTCACCGAGAGGAAGACGTCGGGGTTGTCGCTGCGCTTCCAGGCGGCCAGGGCGGCGTCGCGGCCCGCCTTGTCGTGGTCGCGGACGCGAGCGCCGACGCCGAAATCGTCGAGGAGCTCGTTCAGCTGCTCCTTGATGGCGTAGGAGTGACAGTGGACCAGCCCCTTCTCGTCGGGGTGCTGGGCCATGATGCGGACCGTCTCGCGGGCGATGGCCGGCAGCGTCTCCTCGCGGTGCTCGAAGGTCATCTTCCCCTGCGTGACGTCGTAGAGCGGGCGGTTCTCGACGGGGAAGGTGTGGCCCACCTCGACGAGGGCGACGTTCTCCGGCCGGAGGCCGACGTTGGCACAGAACGCCTCCTTGTTCAGGATGGTCGCCGACAGCAGGGCGAAGCGGTTGCCGCGGTCCCAGACGGTGTGTTTCAGGTAGCGCTCGGGGTTCATCGGCTTGACCGTCACCGCCGACTCCGTCTGGTCGACGACCCACGTCGTGACGCTCTCGGCGTCGTGGTAGTCCTCGCGGAACCACTGGAGGTCGCCCCGCAGCTGGTTCAGCGAGTCGCGTTCGGCCACCTCCTCGCCGGTGAGTTCGGCGTTGCCCCGCAGTTCCTTCACGCGCCGTTCCGCGAGGTGTTCGACCCGCTCGGTGAACGCGACGGCGTCGTCCAGTCCGTCGATGTCGGGGACGTCGAGTTCCGACCACATCGGGATGGTCTCGGGCGAGAGGTCGATGGTCGCGTACATCTCGGCCCACTCGCCCAGGCCGTGGGCCTCGTCGATGACGACGACGTCGCGCTTGCCGAAGACGTCGCTGCCGGCGGTCTGCATGAAGTACGCCAGCGTCATCGCGGCGATGCGGCGGTTCGAGGCGATGGCGCGGTCCGAGAAGTAGGGACACCGGTGTTTGACCTGGCAGTCGAACTCCCGTTCGCGGACGCAGGGCGCCTGGTTGACCGGGGTGTCCGTCTCGCCCGGGAGGATGCAGTCGTAGTTGTTCTTCCCGCGGATGACCGAGAGGTCCGAGAGCAGGTCGTCGCTCGCCACGTCGTCGAGTTGCGAGACCTGCGGCGTCGTGTAGTACGCGTCGATGACCTGCTCTGCGGCGGCCTCGCCGGCGGTCCGGGCACAGCCGGCGATTGCTCTGGCCAGGAGGGACTTCCCGCTGCCGGTCGGAGCGCGCACGAGGACGACGTCCTTCCCGCTCTCGAAGGCCGAGCGGATGTCCGAGAGGGCGTCTTTCTGGTTCCCACGGTAGGCGGGTGCGGGGAACTCGTCGTGAATCCGCGCCGGGTACACGAGTGAGGGTGACGGACGGCCGGGGGTAAACCTTTCCTGTCACCCGGGCCCGAGTGCGGGCGGGCTGTGGCTGCCGTGGGCGTGATAAACAAACGGTAGAGCGCCCCTGATACCAACACAACGCATATATGCGGTGAATGGCTTACTTTCCGTAGAGGAATAGCGCACCATGTCACGGTCAGCACTCGTGGGCAACGTCACGGCGATGCTCGAGGACGCGGGGTTCCTCGTGAGCGACCGCTGTGCGATCCGGCCCAAGAGCTTCGACATCGCGGCGCGACGCGGCGAGGACGTGCTGCTGGTGAAGATCCTGGGGAACATCGACGCCTTCGACGCCTACACCGGCGCCGAGATGCGCCGGCTCGGAACGTACCTGAACGCGACGCCCATCGTCCTGGGGCTACGGACCCGCGACGAGGAACTCAAACCGGGTGTGGTGTACTTCCGCCACGGCGTCCCCGTCCTCTCGCCGGACACCGCGGTCGACCTGTTCGTCGAAGAGGTCCCGCCGCTCATCTACGCCGCTCCGGGCGGCCTGTACGTCAACATCGATTCGGAGGTGCTCGCCGACGCCCGCGAGGAGAAAGAGTGGTCGCTGGGTCGCCTCGCGAAGGAGCTAGGCGTCTCGCGGCGGACCGTCTCGAAGTACGAGGACGGCATGGACGCCTCCGTCGACGTGGCGGCCGAGCTCGAGGACCTGTTCGACGCGCCGCTGACGTCGCCCGTGAACGTCCTCGAGGGGACCGAGGACATCCGCGACGAGGAACCGACGCCGGAAGACCCAGACGTCGCCCCCGAGGACGAACCCATCGCGACGGTCTTTACGCGCATCGGCTTCACCGTCCACCCCACGGACCGCGCACCGTTCAAGACGGTCAACGAGAACGCCAAGCGGCGCGAACAGGTCCTGACCGGCCACTCGGCGTTCACCGAGACGGCCGAGAAGCGCGCCCGCATCATGTCTTCGGTCGGCGAGGTCACCGGCACTCGCTCGGTGTACGTCGTCGACGAACTCAGCCGCGAGTCGGTCGACGGCACGGCGCTCATCGCCGAGGACGAGATGGAGAACATCGAGGACGCCGACGACCTCCGTGACCTCATCATGGAACGCGGCGAAGAGCCCGAAGAAGTGGCCTGAACGCCGTAGTTCGGTTCTGGCGTCCCGACACCCGTTGCCGCCCGAGTGGCTGTCCGGACGGTCTCGCTATGCACAGATTCAAACCCCACAGAGCCGTGGCTCCCGACCGTGAACGTGTCCGTCGGTGTCGGCGTCGCGGTTCTCGCGGCGGTCGCGCTGGCGGCGCAGAGTCTCGCCGTCCGGCGGAGTACCGCCAGCCACTCCGTGAGCGACGTCGTCGCCGGCGTCTTCCTCGTCAACCTCGTCGTGCTGGTCCCCCTGTCCGTGGCGAGCTACCGCCCGCCGTACGGGCTCACGCCGCGGTCGCTCGCCGCCCTCGCGATTGGGGGCCTGCTCGGGTCACTGCTGGCGCGTGCCGCGCTATTCGTGGGCATCGAACGGCTCGGTGCGAGCCGGGCCGAAGCGCTGAAGTCGACGTTCCCGCTGGTCGCGGTCGTCGCGGCCGTCGTGGCGCTGGGCGAGGGAATCACGCCGACAGTGGCGGCCGGCGTGGTGTTGCTGGTCGCTGGCGCGGCCGCCGTCTCGTGGGATGCCCGGGCCAGCCCGGTCACCGCGAGCGGGCGCGAGGTGTGGACCCACGTCGGGTTCCCGCTGGCGGCAGCGGTCTGTCTCGGTGTCGACCCGGTGTTCACCAAGGTCGGCCTGGCGGGCGAGACGCCGGCACTGGTCGGCGCCACCGTCCGCGTGCTGGCCGCCGCCTGTGGCTTCGGGCTGTATCTCGGCTGGCGGCGGGTGCGCCACGACGCCTCGTGGCCGTCGCGCCCGGGTCGATGGACGGTCGTCGTCGGTATCGCCAACACGACGTACCTCAGTGCATACCTGTGGGCGCTGAGCCGGGAGCCGGTGAACGTCGTCGCGCCGATTCTCGGGGCGAGCCCCTTGCTGGTACTGCTCGGGTCGGCGCTGTTCGCCCGAGACGACGAGCAGCTGACCGCCCGTCTCGGAATCGCGGTGGCGGTGCTCGTCGCCGGCGTCGTGCTCATCGTCAGTGGCTGACGTGCAGTCGGCGGTCGCTCAGCCGACGATTCCGAGCAGTCCCAGGACCCACCGACCGAGCTCCGACGCCGCGAACGCGGCCCCCTCCGGTCGCGTCAGCGAACGGCCGGTCCAGAGGGCCGCGACCGCGAGGACGGTCACCGCCACCAGCCACGCGAGCGTCTCCAGCGAGACGGGGCTGACGCCAAGCGGGCGGACGAGTGCGGCCAGTCCCAGTATCCCCAGCAGGTTGAAGATGTTGCTACCGACGACGTTGCCCACGGAGACGCCGAGACTACCGCGACGGACGGCGACCAGCGAGACGGCGAACTCCGGCGTCGAGGTGCCCGCGGCGACGATGGTGCCGCCGATGACCCAGTCGGAGAGACCGGCCCCGCTGGCGAGCGCCGAAGCCGCGCCGACCATCGCGTCGCCGCTGACGAGGACGATTCCCAGGGCGACGACGACCGCCAGTGGGTCCCGCCCCGGGAACGAGAACCGTCCAGCGAGCGACGTCGTCGCCGGATGGTCAGCTTCGCTGTCGGGCTCGGCCGCCGGTTCGGTCGGGGTGGCCCGGAGCAGGTAGCCGGTGTAGGCAACGAACAGACCGACGAGGAGCGCCCCTTCGAGCCGGGATATCGAGAGGTCGAGGAGTGCGAGACCACCGACGGCGGTGCTCGCGAGCAACGCCAGTCCATCACGCCGCAGAAGTGAGTCCGTGACAGGGAGGACGTGTATCAGCGCGACGACGCCGAGGATGAACGCGAGGTTGTAGACGTTCGAGCCTAAGACGTTGGCGACCGCGATGTCGCCCAGACTCTTGACGGCGGCGTCGGTCGAGACCGCCAGCTCCGGCATAGAGGTACCCATCGAGACGACCGTCAGGCCGATGACGAGGTCGGAGAGCCCGAATCGCCGGGCGATTCGGACCACAGTATCGACGAGTAGTCGGGCACCGACCCACAGGCCGATGACGGAGAGCGCGACGACGGCGAGATGCGCGAACGGGCTACCGTGAGCCATCACTCGATTCGACCACACTGCCGGCTCCGAAATCAACGTTGTGCCGGCGGGCACGGGCTGCGAGAGTCACCCCCCGGACCATGCACTGAAGAATGGCGACGTTACGCCGCGCTCGAACCGTACGTCGCTTCCAGATACTCGACGATGTCGTCGGACTCGGGCATCCCCTCGATGTCGTGGTCGGGGTCGACCAGCACCGGGACGCCGGTCTGGCCGGAGACCGCCTCGACCTCGGTGCGCTCGGAGTGCGAGCGCGGGACCATGTGGGACTCGTATTCGAGACCCAGTTCGTCGAGTTTCGTCTTCACTTTCGCGCAGTACGGACAGCCCTCCAGTTCGTAGAGTTCGAGGTTTGCCATCGGCTCGACGTAGCGGGGCCAGCCGAAAAAGCGCGTCGGTGGTGTGTTCGGTCCGTGCAGCCCCGTCAGACCGCGCTCGTGAGGACGCCGCCGGTGCGGACGACGAAGTACAGCACGAAGGCCGCGGCCAGCACCCACTGGCCGACGAGCACGTCGTCGAACTCGCCCTGGGCGGTCTTGACGATGGGGTACGAGACGATGCCGGCCGCGATACCGTAGGCGATGGAGTAGGTGAACGGCATCACCATGATGGTGAGGCCGGCCGGGACGGCGTGGGCGAAGTTGTCCCACTGGATGTCGACGATGTTGCGCATCAGCAGGACGGCAACGACGACCAGCGCGATGTGCGAGGCGTAGAGCGGAATCGCCGTCGCCAGCGGGACGATAGCCAGCGAGGCGAGGAAGAGGCCGGCGATGACGAGTGCGGTGAGGCCGGTTCGCCCGCCCTCCTCGACACCCGTCGCGGACTCGATGTAGGTCGTCACCGTCGAGGTGCCGAGCATCCCGCCGATGGTGGTCCCGACGGCGTCGGCCATCAGGGGCTTGTCGATGTCCGGGAAGTCGCCGTCCTCGTCGAGGAAGTCACCGGCCTGGCCGACGCCGACCAGCGTGCCGGCGGTGTCGAAGAAGTCCACGAAGAAGAACGTGAAGACGATGAGCGCGAAGGAGAACGCCTCGACCTGGCCGAAGCCGGCGAGGAACGCGCCGGCGAGCGGCGTGATGTCGTACTGTGCGCTCGCGAGCTGCGAGGCGTCGAACCCGCCGTTCTGGACGGCGGCGGTCGCCAGGACGCCGGGTTGCGCGAGGCCGACGAACGTCGCGACAGCGCCCAGAATCGTCGTCAGGAGGATGCCGGCGATGATGGACCCACGGATACCGGCGGCGTAGAGGACGAACGTCAAAAAGAGCCCGAGCACCGAGAGGATGGCGACGGGGTCGCTAGCGATGTTGCCCAGCCCCACGAGCGTCGCCGGGTCGTCGACGACGATGCCCATCGCCTCTAAGCCGATAATCGCGAGGAAGAGGCCGATACCGGCCCCGACGGCGAACTTCACCGGTTCGGGGAACAGCTGGATGATGTACTCCCGGGCACCGACCGCCGTGAGGATGATGAAGATAATCCCCTCGACGACGATGGCCGCGAGGGCCGTCTGCCACGGCACGCCGAGCACGCCGATGACGGTGATGGCGAAGAAGGCGTTCAGGCCCAGGCCAGGTGCCAGACCGAATGGCCGGTTCGCATAGAAGGCCATCACCAGCATCGCCACCGCCGACGAGAGGATGGTGACGACGGCCAGCATCTGCAGGACCTCCGGCGGCGAGAAGCCCTCGATAGCGATGCCGCCTGGGGTGTTGTCTTCGGGGAACGCCGTCAGGATGACCGGGTTGAGGAAGACGATGTAGCTCATCGTCAGGAACGTCGTCACCCCGGCCAGGACCTCGGTCCTGACGTCGGTGTCGTGCTCGGCTAACTTGAACAACTCCTCCAGTGTACTCGCCATTTGCCCGAGACTCACAGTAATGGGGCATAAACGTGGCGAGACCGAGCGAAAATAGTCGCCTCACCGACGGTTTCGGAACGTCGTGTCCGCAGTCCGTCGATTACGCGTCGACGTCGACGTCCGCCGGGGCGTCGGCGAGCAGGTCGGCGGCGGTCACCAGGGATTCGAGTTCGAGGTCGTGCGCCGCGAGGTTCGCCTGGGCGCCCTCCTGGCGGTCGACGACGACGAGGACGCGGTCGACGACGGCGCCGGCCTCCCGGAGCGCCTCGGCGGCGTCGACGGCGCTCTGCCCGGTGGTGGCGATGTCCTCGATGATCACGACCGCCTCGCCCTCGTGCAGTTCACCCTCGATCCGGTTACCGGTGCCGTACTCCTTGGCCTGCTTGCGCGCGATGACGTATGGCAGCCCGGTCTCGACGCTGGTGACGGCGACGAGCGGGACGGCCCCGAGCGCGACGCCCGCGAGTTTCGTCTCCCCGACCCGGTCGGCGAACGCCTCGGCGATGAGTTCCAGGCACCGTGGGTCCGTCTCGAAGACGTACTTGTCGACGTAGTAGTTCGAGGTGCCGCCGTGGGAGAGCTCGAACTCGCCGAACTTCACGGCGTCTGCGTCCCGGAGCGCCTCGATGAGTTCGTCGTTTGCCATACACGCCAGTCGTCGACCCCGGGGCAAATAGCCATTGGAATCGTCGACGCCCGGCGGCCCGGCGGGATGGCGACATTCATAAGCCGGTCGGCGATAGATGACTGCTCGAATGCACGTCTTCGGTTCGAGCGGCGTTCGGGGGGTCGCTGGGGAGACCATGACGCCCGGGTTCGTCCTGCAGATCGCACAGGCGACCGGCAGCGTCTGGGCCGACGACTACGACCGGGTCGCCGTCGGTCGGGACACGCGGACGACGGGGCGGACCTTGGCCAACGCCGCCGTCAGCGGGCTGACCAGCCTCGGGCTCGACGTCGACCGGGTCGGCGTCGTCCCGACGCCCGGCCTGCAGGCCTACTGCAGTCGAAACGAGGTCCCGGGACTGATGGTGACCGCGAGTCACAACCCGCCGGCCTACAACGGCGTCAAGGTCGTCGGCGCCGACGGCGTCGGCCTCACGCGCGACGCGCTGAACCGCATCGAGACGGCGCTCGACGACGCGGTGGCCCACGTCGGCTGGGCCGAGACCGGGACGGACCGGACCGTCGAATCGGCCCGGCGGACCTACCGCGAGGCGGTCGTCGCGGCCGTCGATGCCGAGCGCATCGCCGCCGCCGACCTCACCGTCGTCGTCGACCCCGGCCACGGCGCGGGGTCGCTGGTCAGTCCAGACCTCTTTCGCGAACTGGGCTGTACGGTCCACACCGTCCACGCCCAGCCGGATGGCCACTTCCCGGGGCGGAACCCCGAACCGGTCCCGGAGAACCTGGCGGACCTGCGGGCGTACGTCGAGTCGACGGGCGCGGACCTCGGCATCGCCCACGACGGGGACGCCGACCGCGCGATGTTCGTCGACGAGACCGGGACTCACGTCCCCGGGGAGAGCTCGCTCGCGGCGCTCGCGGCGGCCGAGCTCGAACCGGGCGACACCGTGGTGTCCGCGGTCAACGCCTCACAGCGCCTCGTCGACGCCGCGGAGGCCGCCGACGCCGACCTCTCGCTGTCGCCCATCGGGTCGACCAACATCGTCAGTCGCATCCGGGCGCTCGAGGAGGCCGGCGAGACGGTCCCCGTCGCCGGCGAGGGGAACGGCGGGCTGTTCTTCCCGCGGTATCGCATCGCACGGGACGGCGCGTACACCGCCGCCCGGTTCTGCGAGCTGGTCGCCGTGACGCCCGCGAGCGAACTGGTCGAACCGTACAGCGACTACCACACCGTCAGACGCGGCCTCGAGTACGACGACGAGGCCGAGCGCGAGGCGATGCTCGACCGCGTCGAGGCCTACGCCACCGACGCCGACGCCGACATCGATACGACCGACGGGTGGCGACTGGACTACGGCGACGCCTGGGTGCTGGCCCGCCCCTCGGGGACCGAACCCATCGTCCGGGTGTACGCCGAGGCCCGGGACGTCGACCGGGCCGCGTCGCTGGCGGACGAGCTCGTCGACGTGGCTCGGTCGTAACCGGCACCCGGTCGTCCGGCCGCCGGTCACAGCCCGCCGTACTCCTCCAGCGCCCGCTCGATAGCGTCGCGCTCCTCGCGAGCGGCCGCCAGGTCGCGCTCGACGGCCCCGCTGGCGACGCGCTCGCGCTCGGTCTCTGAGAGCTGGTCGCGGGCGAGCGCGCTGTCCCGGAGAGTCGCGTAGTCGTCCCGGCGGGTGAGTGCACGGACCGCACGGAGGCGGGCGACGACCGATTCGTCGGCGAAGCCGACGACGACCGACTGGTAGGCCCGGGTGGTCCAGGCGAGGTGGTCGGCCGGTGGCGGCGGCCACTCGACAGTCACCGGCCCGGCGTCGAGCCGTTCGAGGTACGTCTGGCGGGTCGCCACCGCTCGCTTGAGCGCGGCCGTGTCCGCGACGTAGTGGTCGAGTTTCGACGCCGAGTAGTCGGCGTACTCGAGCAGTTTCGGGATGGGTGCCTCGCCGGCCTCGTGGGTCCGGACGTACTCGAGCAGCTCGTCGGGCGGCGACTGGAACGAGACCAGCGGGTAGGCGTCGGCACGCTGAATCCGCTCCAGGACCTCGCGGGCCGACTGCTCGCTGCGGAACGTCCGGAACGCCTCACCGACGGCCTCGTTGTACGTCTCGATGGGCCCCTGCAGCTCCTCGACCGGGGCGTCCAGGTCGGCGTCGCCTAGTCGCACGAGTCGTTCGAGGTCCGCGATTCGCGACTCGACGTCGTCCAGCCGCCGCCGCGCGTCCCGCCGCGCCGCGATGTAGGCCTCGCGGGCCGCCTCAAGGTCGTCGAGTCGCGAGACGAGGTCGCCGACCGGTTCGAGGTCACGTCGCGCGCGCTCGAAGTCGGAGTCCGTGAGCCGGCGCTGCTGGAGGTCGTCGTCGACGGCCTCGAACGTCTCGCGCTTCGGGACGTCGTCGTCCAGGTCGGTCGTCAGCGTGGCGACGGCGCCCTGGAACTCCGTGAACGCCTGGAAGTTCCCGCTCCCCGTCGCGGTGTCCTCGTAGCGGTCGAGCAGGTCTCGGAACCGCCGATAGGCGTCACGACAGGCCTCCAGGCGCTCCTGGCCGACGTCGTCGACGCGTTCGCTGGCCGTCTCGTACTCGCGTGCGGCGGCCGCCAGGTCGCGGACGGCGTCGGGCTCACTCATCGGTTCAGTAGACGTCGTCGGGGTCGAACACCCGTTCGCCGACGGTCGCACCGTCGACGGTCCGGTAGAAACACGACTCGTAGCCGGTGTGACAGGCGCCGCCGGACTGGTCGACGAGATAGAGCAGGGCGTCGCCGTCGCAGTCGACGCGGACCTCCGCTATCTCCTGGGTGTGACCGCTCGTGCCGCCCTTCTTCCAGAGTTCGTCGCGGCTCCGCGAGTAGTAGTGCGCGTAGCCGGTCTCACGGGTCCGTTCGAGCGCCTCCTCGGTGACGTAGGCGAGCATCAGCACCTCGCCGGAGTCGGCGTCCTGGGCGACGGCGGGGATGTACTCCTGCTCGTCGAACGCGAGGTCCACGTCGGTCATACTCGGTCGGAAGCCCGTCCGGAAGATAGGTCTTGTGACAGGGACAGGAGGGGTGTGAGATTCAGCTAACTTGAATGTGAACAGCCAGAAAGCCCCACCCGAAGCTGGGTGGTCAGCCGGACTGGGGGCTTTCTGGCTCTCCGAACCGATAGCTGCTACACGAAACAGTCCTGCGATGGGCGTGGCTACTTGTACCTCCGCTCACGACTACGGGTATGGCCCCATCGCACGTCCTCGTCCCGCTGGACGGGTCGCCGCTGGCCGACGAGGCGCTCGTCCACGCACTCGAGACGTTCGACTGTCGCGTGACGGTACTGAACGTGGTCACGCCGCTGGACGGGGGGATGAGCGAGGGCGGCGTCCTCGGTGCCGACGAGAGTCGCGAAGAGAGCGCACGCGCCCGGGCGGACAGACTCGTCGAGCGCGCCGAACGACAGGCGGCCGACGCCGACCGGAGCGTCGAGACGGCCGTCGAGACCGGCGACCCCGCCGAGACCATCCTCGAGTTCGTCGACGCAAACGACGTCGACCAGGTCGTGATGGGCGGCCACGGCGGGGAGCGCCACGAGATAGCGCGGCGACTCCTCGGGACCGTCGCGACCAGCGTCGTCAGCGAGGCGCCGGTGACGGTGACGGTGGTCCGCTGACGCCGGCTCAAGATATGCCCAGGACCGTCGAGAACACGCGGTAGAGGCCGAATCCGACGGCGACGCTCGTGACCAGTGTGATGACCCAAAAGCCCAGCGTCACGCCTATCTTCCGCCGCGAGACGCCCGCCGACCCGCCGGCGAGGCCGCCGCCGATGACGCCGGAGATGATGATGTTGTTGAACGAGATAGGGATGCCCAGCGCGATGGCCAGCTGCGCGATGATGAAGCCGGGCACGAGTGCGGCGATGGAGCGCCGGACGCCGAGCTGTGCGTACTCCCGGGAAGTGGCCTGGAGGAGGCGCGGCGCGCCCATCCACGCACCGCCGAGGATGCCGGCGGCACCGATTCCCAGCAGCACGAGCGCCGGCGCGCCCAGTTCGGCCCGGTAGAGGTTCTCGAGGGGACCGGTCGCCAGGCCGACCTGGCTCCCGCCGCTGGAGAAGGCGACGACGCTGCCAAGCACGACCAGGAACGTCTTGATGCCGCGGTCGACCGAGTCCTGGGTCCGCCGGCGGATGAACACGAAGCTGGCGGCCGCGAGCAGGAGCGTCGCGGCGACGACGACGGGTTCGACGCCCCCGACGGAGGGGGCGGGCAGCACCATCGTCGCAGCGCCGGCCAGCGAGTTCTGCGTGGCCCCCGGTGGCGAGGGGATGACGCTCAGCTGGACGTTCGCGACGATACCGCCGACGACGGCCGCCAACAGGGGGACGCCGACGGTCTCCGGGATGTCGTCGCGGCGCAGGAGCGTCGCAGTGAGGTAGGCCAGTCCACCAGAGACGGGGGGCACCAGCACCCAGAACAGCCCGATGCGCTGGTACGTCTCGTAGACCGGCGTGCCGCCCAGCGAGAGGCCGACGCCGACCATCGCGCCGGTCGTCGCGAACGCCGCCGGTACGGGATAGCCGGTGTAGACGCCGAAGGCCATGAACAGCGTCGCCGTCAACAGACCGGCGGTCGCCGCGAGCGACGTAATCGTGGCGTCGCCGATGAGCCCCGCACCCACCGTCTCGGAGATGCTGCCGCCCTGCGTGAGCGCGCCGGCGGCCGCGAGGATACCGATGAGGAAGGCGGCCCGCATCGTCGAGATGGCGTTCGCACCGATAGCGGGGGCGAACGGCGGCGAGTTGCTGTTGGCACCCAGCGCCCACGCCGTCACCAGTCCGGTGACTGTCGCGAGGGCCACGAGCACCCAGAAGACGACGTCGACCACCGTCGGGTCAGGCCTCCCCGCGTGGTCCGGTCTCGGTCATTGCCGGCGGTTCACGCGCGGCAGGGATAAGGGTTCGCGCGCGGGACGGCGTCCGCGCTCTGGATTTCGCCACTCAGTAGCCAAGCGGGTCGCGAACGAGGACCAGCGCGGCGTCCAGGTCGTCGACGACCTTGTTCGTGCCGGGGACAAACCGGGGGTTCTCGACGGCCGCGTCGAGTTCGTCGTCTGCGTGCGGGCTGGTGAGTCACTCGAACAAGCGGGTCGTTGTGCGACCTGAAGCGCTCACAGCCACACGCGCACTCGACTACGGCGCTCAGGGCTAGCCGAACACTCATGTGCGACGGCGACGCACACCGAGCTATCGAATGTCCCGACGGTACGACCACGCACAGGTCCAGGAGTACTGGCAGCACGTCTGGGAGCGCGAGGGCGTCTACGACTGTCCCGACGACGCCACGGACCCGACCTACGTCCTGGGGATGTTCCCCTACACGTCGGGGTCGCTGCACATGGGCCACATCCGGAACTACGCCATCACGGACGCCTACGCTCGCTACCGGCGGATGGCCGGCGACGACGTCCTGCACCCGATGGGCTGGGACGCCTTCGGCCTCCCGGCGGAGAACGCGGCCTACGAGCGCGACACGGACCCCGAGTCGTGGACTCGCAGTTGCATCAGCCGGATGCGCGCGGACCTCCGGGAGATGGGCTTCGGGTACGACTGGTCGCGGGAGATAACGACCTGCGACCCGGAGTACTACCGGTGGAACCAGTGGCTGTTCACCCGCTTCTACGACGAGGGGCTCGTCGAGTACGGCGCGGCGACGGTCAACTGGTGTCCGGACTGCGAGACGGTGCTGGCCGACGCGCAGGTCGAGACGAGCACGGACGACGGGAGCCACGACCGCCGGCACGACCACTCGCACGCCCACGTCCAGGGCGTCTGCTGGCGCTGTGGCACCGACGTCGAGCAGCGCGACTTGGACCAGTGGTTCTTCACCATCACCGACTACGCCGAGGAGCTGTACGACGGGCTCGACGACCTCGAGGGGTGGCCCGAGGGAGTCAGGGACAGCCAGCGCAACTGGATCGGGCGCACGACGGGGTCGCGGGTCGCCTTCGACGTGACCGGTGACGGCGTCGACGCGTCCGTCGAGGCGTTCACGACGCGACTCGATACGGTGTACGGCGCGACCTACCTGGCGCTCTCGCCCGGCCACGACCTCGCACGCGAGGCCGCGGCGGCCGACGACGGGGTGGCCGAGTACGTCGAGTCGGTCGCCGCCACCGACGACGCGGGACGCAGCGGCGTCGAGACGGACCTCACCGCGACCCACCCGTTCACCGGCGAGACGCTGCCGGTGTACGTCGCCGCCTACGTCTTAGACGACGTGGGCACGGGCGCGGTCATGGGCGTGCCCGCGCACAACGAGCGGGACCACGCCTTCGCCACCGAGCACGGCCTGCCGGTCGAACAGGTCGTCGAACCCGTCGACGGCAGCGGGACCGGTCTGCCCGACGACCCCTTCACCGACGACGGAATGTTGACCGACAGCGGCGCGTACGACGGCCTGGCGAGCACGGCCGCCCGCGAGCGCCTGCTGGACCACGACGCCGCCGAGTCGGCGACGACCTACCGCCTGCGGGACTGGCTCATCTCCCGGCAGCGCTACTGGGGGACGCCGATTCCGGTCGTCCACTGCGAGGACTGTGGACACGTGCCGGTCCCCGACGAGGACCTGCCCGTCGAGCTGCCCGAGTACGTCCAGACGACGGGGAACCCCCTGGACTCCGCCGAGGAGTGGAAACAGACGGAGTGTCCCGACTGCGGCGCGCCCGCCGAGCGCGAGACGGACACGATGGACACGTTCGTCGACTCCTCGTGGTACTTCCTGCGGTACCTCAGCCCCCACTTCGAGGACGCCCCCTTCGACCAGACGGTGGCCGACGAGTGGCTCCCGGTGGACGTCTACGTCGGCGGGGAGGAACACGCCGTGCTTCACCTCCTCTATATCCGCTTTTTCACCCGTGCGCTGGCCGACATCGGTCTGCTCTCCCGCCGCGAGCCCGTCGAGCGGCTCATCAACCAGGGGACGGTGCTCCACAGCGGCGAGAAGATGTCCAAGTCGAAGGGCAACGACATCGCACCACACGAGTACGGCGCCGAGACGACCCGGTTGTTCGTCCTCTCGGCGGCCCACCCCAACCAGGACTTCGAGTGGACGGTCAAGGACGTCTCTGCAGTGTACGACTTCCAGCAGACGCTGTACGACCTCGTCAGCGAGTACGCCGACGGCATCGAGGCCCGCACCGAGAGCGAGCCCCACGACGCGTACCTCGAACGCGAGATCGACCGCACCATCGCCGCCGTCACCGACGAGTACGAGCGGTTCCGGTTCCACCGCGTCGTCGGCGAACTGCAGCGCTTCGCCAGCCTCCTCCGGAGATACGCGAGCTACGACACGCCCTATCGGTTCGCCTACAGCCGCGCGCTGCGGACCATCGCCGCGCTGGTCGCGCCCATCGCGCCCTACCTCGGCGAGGAGCTGTGGCACCTGCTCGACGAGGAGGGGCTGGTGTCGACGGCGCGCTGGCCCGAGGCGCTGCGCGACGTCTCCGAGTACCGCATCGAGCGTGAACTCGTCCGCCGGACGCTCGGGGACGTCCGGGACATCACCGAAGTTGTCGACATCGACGACCCCGAGCAGATCGAGGTGGTCGTCGCCGAGGACTGGAAGTACCGGGCCTACGAGATCGCCCGCGCGGCCGAAGGGAATGAGGCCGCGGACCGAGCGAGCGGTGAAACCGCGAGCCGCGCTTCCGACCCCGACAGCGCCATCGTCGGCGAAATCATGGCCGAGGAGGATATCAAGGCCCACGGCGACGCGGCCGCCGACTACGCCGGCTCGCTGGCCGAGGACGGCGCGGGGCTCGAGCCCATCGTCGACGGCGAGCGCGAGCTCGACGTGTTAGAGCAGGCGGCCTGGCTGTTCACCGAGGAGTTCGGCGCCGAGGTGTCCGTGCGGCGGGCGAGCGAGGGCGACGACCTGGCCGCGAAGGCCCGGCCGAACAAGCCCGCCATCCACATCTCCTAGAAGGGGAGCGGGAACGGAATCGAGCCGTGGGTGTAGCCCTCGACGCGGCCGTCGGGGCGGTACCGGAAGACCACGAGCGGCTGGTAGCCGACCTCGGGTCGCTCGCCGGCGAGCCGTCGCCACTCGTCGTCCGCGAAGGAGGTGGCGTCGACCACCAGGACGGCACCGGGGTGGGCCGCGAGCTGGTCGCGGGTCTTGGCGTCGCCGGAGGCTTTCACCGCGGCGACGGCGGTGTTGACCTGTCGGCGCGCCGGAGGCCGGGGCCGGGTCACCTCGACGAGCGTGTCCTCGACCCGGAAGTCGATGGCGTGGCCCGAGCCAAGCTGGACCTCGGGCTCGAAGTCATTGCCGGCGTCGGCGAGCAGTTTGGCGACGTTGAACTCGCCCATCGTCGCCTGCATCCGCGAGAGGTCGAACCCCTGGCTGGTCCCGAGCTTGCTCGCCATCGTGTAGCGGTAGTCGTCTAAGACGCCCGTCCCGAGGAAGTCGTCGTAGAACCGGAGTCCCTCGTCGCGCGTCGCGTCGGGGAAGCCACCGGCGTGGTCGTCGAAGAAGGTCCGGGTCGAGTCCCGGCCGTCCTTCGAGAGGAAGACGGGGAGGAAGAAGTGCGCGACGTGTTCGTAGTCGGTCAGCCACGGGTCTTCGACTTCCAGCTGCGCGAGCAGCTCCCGTTCGCCCCACTCCGCGATGGGGTCGCTCGTCTCCTCGAAGGTGTACTTCTCGGTGCGCCACAGCGTCTCGGGGGTCTCGGTGTTGCCCATCCAGTAGGCCTCCTGGCCGTTCCAGGCGAACAGGGCGAGGTCGCCGTTGTCCATCTCCAGCCGGCAGGCGGCCCACCCCTCCGGCGGGGCGAACCACGGGCCGTTCATCGTCGCGCCGAACCGGTCTTGCAGGGGTGAGAGGAGGTCACGCTGGACGCGGTCTTCGCTCCAGCGTTCGGTCGAGTGTCGGAATCGTAAGGGACCAGCCACGATAGAGGGTAGTCGGTCAGCGCTTTTGTGCGTTCCGCACCGCGTGACACGCCGTGACTGGGTCGCCACGTGCCCGCGGGCGCGTCTCGTGGCGCGATTGGAACGACCGTTACATTGATACCGCGTACCACGCTAGTTGGGGTGTGGTAACCTATGTCGATGGGAGCGTACGACGACGACGAACACGAACGCCGTGAGCGCAAGAACAACGAGGTCGACCTCTCGGAGGACGACGACCGGACAGCGTATCACGGAACCGTGACCTACGACGGCGACGAGTCCACCGAGGAGCTGTTAGACCAGTTCAAGCAGATCAACTCGGAGCAGTAGCGGCCGTTCTCGACCTGAGCCGCAACAACGCCACCGAGGCGGCCGTGACGACCGTCACGGCGGCGACGTGGGCGAGGAGTGCCGCGAGCAAGACCGGCTGGTCGAGCACGAACGGGACGAGGACGAGCTGCAGGACGCCGAAGCCCCAGGTCTCGATGTCGGCACGCTGGAAGACGCGGGCCGTCTCCGGGTCGAACCGATAGCGGAACGACCGCCAGAGGCCGGTGACGGTGGCCCACCATCCGGTTCCGATGCGGTAACTGACGTCCCAGAGCACCAGCAGGAGGAGGTAGACGACCAGCACCGGCGGTTCCTCGCCGAACAGCGTGGTCACCAGCGGCGAACTGCTGGTCTGTGGGTCGAAGACGAACAGGTGCGAGATGATGGCGACGTAGGCCAGCACCGAGAGGACCACCTCCATGTTCGAGGAGAAGAGGAGCGCGCGGTAGGTCTGTGGGACGTCGATGCGGCGGATGAGCGTGCTGATACGGAGCATCTCGACGCTGCCGACGGTGGCGACGAACACCACCACCGTCGCCGCGATGGCGGCGTTCCAGGTGTCGTAGTACCACGACAGCCCGATGATGGCGGTCTCGAAGACGAACAGCTGGATGGCGACCGCCGCCCACGTGGGTAGTCGGATGCCGGGCAGCGCGCCGACGATGCTCTCGTACACCCACGTCTCGCCGTAGTCGGGGCGGGGCGCGTCGCCGCTCATCGTTCCGTCCCGTCGTCCCCGGATGGCTGGGGGCTGTGGGGGGGACGCCGCTCGGCAGTGGCTCGTTCGATTGCCGTCTCGAACGGCGTCGGGTCGGCCGGCACGAGATCCCGGACGGGGTCGTGCCACACCGGGTGGCGGCGGTCGCGGCCCGCAGCGAGAAGCGTGGAGCGGCGAGTGCGCTCGGCGGACCCCGTCGCACCGGTGACCAGCGCGTGCATATCTACCATGGACGGCGGCACGGTGTTAAAACACTCCCCTCTACCGCACGGGCGACAGACCGCCCGAGAGAGCGCTCACTCCCACCCGGGGGTCGACGGTGCACCGGCCGCGTCCTCGACGTCCGCGGCGACGGTCGGAGGCGGTGCGCTGGTTCCACGGGCACCCGCCTCGGCTGTCCACGTGTCGATCGCGCGGCCAGCCCAGGAGTCGGCCTCGAGCACGGCCGTCCGGATTTCCTCGTACCGGGCGTCGTTGACCGCGAGCGTCCCCGGGCTGGCGGCCGCCGCGACGCCGACGAACTCCGCGCGGTCGGCGGCCGTCGGCTCGCTGTCCCGGAACCGCGCGACGCTGTCGGCCACCCGGTCCGGGTCGGGGTGGGCGAACACCTTGCTCCCGATAGCCCCCGGGCCGAAGCGCGGTTCGACGTCGGGCGCGGTGTCGTCGAGGAGCCGGTGGCCGCCGTGGACGCGTTCGACCCGCTCGCACTCCGTCTCGACGTCGAGCAGGAGGTTCTCGCCGGGATACTGGGAGCAGGTCTGTGGATACAGGTCGTCGCCGTGGATGCGACACTGCAGGGTCGCGGGGTCGAGGAACACGCAGGCGGGGAGCCACGTCGAGTCGGCGTCGAACGGCGCGACGGGTTTGGGCGGTTTCCGCAGGCCGACGAAGAAGACGGGGCGGCCCTGGATGGCCGCGACGTCGACGCCGCCGAGCGTGACACTCCGGTCGTCGGTGGCCCGCCAGAGTCGGGGTCGGAGCGCGTCGCCGTAGCCCGCCGCGACGAACGCGCGGACCTCGTCGCGAGTCAGCGGGACCAGGTTGTACGTGTCGTCCAGCGGGTCGAACGGGCCGCGGCGCTCGTGGTCGATGTCGGCGTCGGTGAGCGAGCGCCAGTCGACGCAACAACCGGCACAGCCCTCACAGTCGACCTCCATGGCATGTTGTTCGGTAGCGAATGACAAAAAGGAAAGGCCTTAGCCGCGGTCTCCGCTAGAGAGACCATGGCCAAACAGCCCTGTGACGGGTGTGGGACGTCGGTGTCCATCGGCGGCGGCATCGCCAACCTCTGGTCGCTCACCAAGGACCCCACCGAGGGCATCATCCTCGAGCTCGCCGACGGCACCGAGCACTTCCTCTGTTACGACTGCATCGACCAGCTACCCGACGACCGCGAGGTCACCGAGGGCGACGTGGCCGACCTCCCGAGCGCCGAGTAGCGATAGAAACTGGTTTGCCCGCCAGTCGGCTAGCCGCACGCGTGACCCTGGTCGGCATCGACGACACGGACTCCCGCGAGCGCGGGATGTGTACCACCTACGCCGCCAGCCGACTGGCCGACGAGATTCGGGGAGCGGGCGGGCGCGTCGAGCGCGTGCTCCTCGTGCGACTCAATCCCGCCGTCGAGCACAAGACACGCGGGAACGCCGCGCTGGCGGTCCACACGGACCTCGACCCCAACCAGGCGCGTCGCCTCGCCGTCGACGTGTTAGACCTCGCCGAGACGGACGACCCACAGACGAATCCGGGGGCGGTAGTCGCCGACTGCAAACCAGCCGCCGTCCCCGAGGCGGTGGCGCAGTTCGCCCGCGACACCGTCCGGACGATACAGGACCCGACGACGGCGATGACGCTCGCGGACACGATGGGCTACGCCCGCATCGAGCGCGGCAACGGCCGGGGACTCGTCGGGGCGCTGGCCGCCGTCGGTGCCTGGGCGGCCTTCGACGACTGGACCTACGAACACATCGCCTACCGCGAGCGCGAGCGCTGGGGGACCGAACGCGCTGTCGACACCGAGAGCGTCTTCCAGGCCGCCGACGAGGCCTATCCGGCAGTCTGGGACACCGTCGACCACGCGTCGGGCTACCCGGTCTGCGTGCCGCGGACGCCCTGTCCCGTCCTCTACGGCATCCGTGGCGACGACCCCGAGGCCTGCCGGCAGGTCGCCGCGACCATCGAGAGCGAACCCGTCGCCGAGGCGAGGACGTTCGTCACCAACCAGGGGACCGACGTCCACCTCCAGGACGCCGCCGTCGCAGACGTCGTCGACGACCGGGCCTATCGCGTCACCGGCGAGGTGGTGACCGTCCCCGAGACGCGTGAGGGGGGGCACGTCTTCGTCGAAATCGCCGACGGCGGGGAGCGGCTCCACTGCGCCGCGTTCGAGCCGACCAAGGGATTCCGCGACCGGGTCCGGGCGCTCCGGGTCGGCGACCGTATCACCGCCTGTGGCGAGGTGAGCGACGGGACGCTGAAACTGGAGAAGGTCGCGGTCCGCGGACTGGTGACGACCGAACTCGTCACGCCCACGTGTCCCGAGTGTGGCCGGTCGATGTCCTCGGCCGGGCGCGACCAGGGGTACCGGTGTCGGGACTGTTCGACCCGCGCCGACGGGAGAGTCGAGCGTCCGCTCGAGCGCGACGTCGAACGCGGGTGGTACGAGGTGCCGCCGGTGGCCCGCCGACACATCGCCAAACCGCTCGTCCGCGGCGGGTTCGACGGAGCGACCCACCCCGAACGCTGAGGGACGCAGGGCCGAACAAAGTTACGCGGGTGCGAGTACGTTTGGTACCACTTACCGCGATAACGAGTCTGTTACAGTAACCCTTCGACGAGTACTACCACCGTGACAGCTCCGGCGACGCGAGCGGCGGGGGCGAATCAGCGCGCGTGAGGCCGGACGCGCGGCGCCCCGGAGTCCGCCAGTTCGCACACACGAATCCGATCAGTGACAACAACAGGAACACGCCGACAGACGAGCCCGGGACCGGAACCGAGACGCCAATCGCCCGAGAACCGTCCGCTCAGCCTACATTATGAAGGGACAGAATTAACAACACTCGTAGGTAAGGCCATCCATGTCCGACGATGACAAGGGTGGCGCCGACGCCGGCTCGGCCCCGTTGACCGACGGGACGAGCCGCCACCAGTCGCTGGCGCGGCACGCGTCCACCCCTGTCCCCACGAGCGCGGTTACCGAGCTGGTCGTCGACGGGTCGACGGCCAGCGAGCAGTCCGTCTCGTCCCCCAGCGGTGACGCCACGATCACGTTCGAGCTCGTCGACGGCCGACCGTTCTACAGCGTCTCGTATCGCGGTCGCACACCCGTCGCACCCTCCACGCTCGGGTTCGAGTTCGCCCACCAGCCGGACCTCCTCGAGGGGTTCGAGGTGACGGGTGCCGAGCGGACCACGAGCGACACCATCTGGGAGCCCGTCTGGGGCGAACACGCGTCGATTCGCGACCACTACAACGAGCTGACCGTCGGCCTCGAACACGCCTCCGGCCAGCACCTCAACCTCACGTTCCGGGCCTACGACGACGGGGTCGCGTTCCGGTACGTGATTCCTTCCGACGCCGGGATGGACGGGTTCACCGTCACCGCCGAGCGGACGGGCTTCGACTTCGCCGGCGACTTCAGCACCTGGTGGATTCCGAACAACTGGAACAACTACGAGTACGTCTATCAGAACACGCCGCTCTCGGAGGCCGGCTACGACTACGGCAACCACGACAAGACCTCCGACGTCGACGGCATGAACACGCCGCTGACGATGCGCGTCGACGACGACTGCTACATGGCCATCCACGAGGCGGCGCTGACCGACTGGGCCGAGATGACGCTGACGCGGTACCACGACCAGCCCACGCGGTTCGAGTCCGACCTGGTCCCGTACCCCGACTACGTGCGCCGGGTCGTCGGCGTCGCGCCCCACGCCTCGCCGTGGCGGACGTTCACCTTCGGCGAGCGGCCGGGCGACCTGCTCGAATCGACCCTGACCCTGAACCTCAACGAGCCCTGTGCCTACGAGGACACCGACTGGATCGAGCCCCAGAAGTACTGCGGCGTCTGGTGGGAGATCCACATCGGGAAGACCACCTGGGAGCCCGGCCCGAACGTCGGCGCGACCACCGAGAACGTCAAGGAGTACATCGATTTCGCCGCCGAACACGGCATCGAGAACGTGTTCGCCGAGGGGTGGAACTCCGGGTGGGGAGACGGCGACAACAAGCCCGACGACGGCCCCTTCGGCTGGGAGGACATGCTGTTTACCGAGACCCACGACCGCTTCGACTTCGAAGGGGTCACCGAGTACGCAACGGAGCAGGGCGTCAGCTTCATGGCCCACAACGAGACGGGGTCGAACGTCGCCGGCCTCGACCGCTTCTCCTACGAGTCCCAGCTCGAAGACGCCTTCCAGCTGTACGCCGAGGCCGGCATCCGAGCGGTGAAGACCGGCTACGTCAACGAGGACGGCGTGTACATGGACGACTCCGGGGTCAGGTACCACCACCACTCCCAGCCGGTCATCAACCACTACGACCACGTCGTCCGGACGGCCGCGAAGTACCACCTGATGATAAACAACCACGAGCCGGTCAAGCCGACGGGCAAGCGCCGCACCTACCCGAACTTCATGACCCGCGAAGGGGTCTCCGGGATGGAGTACCAGAACTTCCGGGGCGGCGGGAACCCGCCGAGCCACACGCCGAGTCTGGCCTTCACCCGGATGCTCGCCGGCCCCGTCGACTACAACACCGGTATCTTCAACCTGACCTACCGGGAGTACACCGGAACGCGGGTCAACAACACCCGGGCCCGGGAACTCGCCCAGCTGGTCATCTTCCACAGCGGCCTCCAGATGGTGACCGACCGGCCGGAGAACTACGACTTCGACCGCGAGGCCTTCGAGTTCGTGAAAGCGGTCCCGGTCGACTGGGACGAGACACGGGTGCTGACCGGCGACATCGGCCAGCACGTCACCATCGCCCGCCGCTCGGGCGAGGACTGGTGGCTCGGCACTGCCGTCGCCGACCCCGAGTGGGTCCCCATCGAACTGGACTTCCTCTCTGGCACCTACGACGCCCACGTCTACCAGGACGGCTACAAGGCGACGACCTACGGCTACGAGTCGGCGGTCGACGTCCAGCACTTCGAGATCGAGGGCGGCGACACCCTGTGGGCACCGCTCCCCCACGGCGGCGGCCAGGCGGTCCACCTGACGCCGGCGACGGGCGACCTGCGCCCCATCCCGGGCCACTACGAGACGTTCTCGTCGGCCCCAGAGCACGACGTGGCCTACGACGCCGCCGAGTTCACCATCGAGACGGCCGGCGAGGGGTTGTGGGGCGGCACCGACGACTACACCGTCGTCTACGAACCCGACGCGGTGGGGCCCGACGGTCGGGTCGAAGCCGCCGTTACGAGCCAGGCCGGGACCGACCCGGCCGCCCGGTCGGGCGTCGTCCTGCGCAACGACGTCACCGGGACCGGCGAGTCGCTGGGCTACGTCGCGCTCGTCGTGACGCCGGACCTCGGCGTCCACCTGCAGTGGGACGGGAACGACGACGGCCACATCGACCGCGCGGTCGGTGCGTTCGGGTCGACGCCGGTGCGCCTCCGCCTGGAGCGCGACGGGGCGACCTTCGAGGGGCTGTACAGCACCGACGGCGGCACCACCTGGGACTCGGTCGGGACCTGTACCGTCGAGTCGGCCGCCGAGCGACAGGACGCCGCGCTCGTCCACAGCGCCAGTACGGCGGAGGGCGGGCGAGCGACGTTCGACGACTTCCGGGTCGACGACCGCATCCCGATGACCCGGCCGCTCCCCGACGGGCTGACGGCATTCGACACCAGCGGCGCGGAGTTCGGCCTCGACCAGAACGGCGAGACGCTCCATATCAACGCCGCCGGCCGCGACGTCTGGACCGACGACGACGAGTACGGTGCCATCGTCGACCCCGACAGCCTCGCTGACGGCGGGTCGGTCGTCGCCAGGGTGACCGGCCAGGAGGACAGTCACGACTGGGCCAAAGCCGGTATCATGGTCCGCAACGACGCGACGGACGCCGGGCGCTCCGGCGGATACGCCGCGCTGTCGGTGACGCCGTTCAACGGCCTCCAGTTCGCCTGGGACGCTGACGGCGACGGCTACCTCGACAGCGACGAACGCGACGCCGAGACGTACGCGCCGCTCTGGCTCCGCATCGAGCGCGACGGGGCCACGTTCACCGGGTCGTACAGCAAGGACGGCGAAGACTGGACGGCCCTGGGCAGCGTCGAACTGACGGACGCCGACCCGCGCCAGGACGCGGCCGTGTTCACCTGCTCGCACACCAACTCGAAGGGCATCGCCGAGTTCGACGAGTTCACCGTCGGGTAGCGACCACGCCGCGCCGGTTTATCGCAGTTTTCGTGGACTTATCACGACGTGGTGCCACCTCCCGTCGATGAGCGTTCGCGCGATGTTCAACGAGATTCCGTTCGTCGAGGAGCTGGGCATAGAGATGACCGCCGCAGCGGACGGCCACGCCGAGGCACACCTCCCGCTGCGCGACGAGCACTCCTCGAACCCCTACTCGCGAATCGCCCACGGCGGCGTCACGTACTCGCTGGCCGACACCGTCGGTGGGGCGGCCGTCGTCTCCGTCTCGGGGACCATCTCGCCGACGGTCGACATGCGCATGGACTACCTCGCGCCGGCGACCGACGACCTGCGGGCCGAGGCCGACGTCGTCAGGAACGGGGGGAGCGTCGCCGTCGTCGACGTCGAGGTGTACGACGACGACGGGCACCACGTGGCCAGCGCTCGCGGGACGTACAAGACAGACGGCGAGCGCGGCGAGTCGCCCTGGACCGAGGGGGTCGACGAGGCCGAGATGGCGACGTTACAGAACGACTGAGTCAGCCGGTTCCGACGAGCTCCATCCCGTCTCTGACCGAGTCGCGCCGCCCCAGTAGGGTCACCATATCGCCCTCCTGGATGACGTAGTCCGCCGTCGGGACGTCCGCGTTGTCGTGGCCCTCGCCGCTGACCAGCGCGACGAGACACGCCTCGGGGAGCATCGGCCCGACTTCACGGATCGACTTCCCGACGATGTCGGGGTTGGTCACCGCCACCTCCTGGACGTCGCCGACGCGACCGACGTCGGTCATCCAGTGGGCGATGGCGGGCCGCTCGATCTGGTTGTCGATGGCCCACGCCGTCGCCATCGCCGAGGAGATGGTCCGCACGCCGAGGTCCTCGAAGGCCTCGACGTTGTCGGGGTTGTTCGCGCGGGCGATGACGCGGTCGACGCCGAACTTCGAGCTCGCCAGCTGCGAGACCAGCAAGTTCACGTCGTCGTCACCAGTGGCGGCGATGACGGTCTTGGCGTTCTCGGCGCCCGCCGACCGCAACACGTCCGTGTCGGTCCCGTCACCGATCTCGACGGTGTACCCCTCGTTCCGCGCTCGTTCGACGACCTGTTCGTCCTGTTCGATGATGACGACGTTCTCGCCTCGGTCTTCGAGGCGCTCGGCGAGCGCTCGGCCCACCTTGCCGCCGCCGACGATGATGAGTCGCATTGGTATCACGTCCAGTTGTTCCGCGAGGAATCGCGCGAGGCCGCCCTCGAAGAGCGCCGTGGCGAAGATGACCAGGAAGACGGTCCCCAGCAGAATCTCCGCCTGCGTGCTCAGCGCCGCGGCCTCGGCGAGCAGTTGCGTGGCCTCCTCGCCGCTCGCGTTGGCCGCCTCCGTCCGCAGTTCCGCCGCCACGTTGTTCAGCTCGACGGCGAAGAGCGTCGCGACCGACGCCGGGATGATACCCCTCGGGCCGACGAAGCTGACGAAGAGCTTCTCGTTGGTAGTAAAACGGTCGCCGACCGTCGAGACGAACACCAGGAACGGCCGGATGACCAGCGCGACGGCGAAGACGACGACGAGGCCGGGGATGCCGACCCGCATCAGCGCCGCCAGGTCGAGCTGGGCCGCCAGCGCGATGAAGACGAAAGAGAGCACCAACAGCGTGATGTCGCCCTTGAACGACTCGATGTCCTCCTCGTATGGGTGGTCGATGTTCCCCAGCGCGATCCCGGCCGTCGCGGCGGCGGCGACGCCGGCCTCCGTCGCGATGGTGTTGGCCGCCGCGTACGCGACGAGCGCCCCGGCCAGCACCAGCAGTCGCGCGTTCCGCGGGGCGTCGCCCGGCGAGAGGTCGACGTACTGCAGCAGGTAGTAGAGGACGCCGGCGAGGACGAGCCCGACCAGCAGACCGGTGCCCAGTCGGAGCGCGAACGCCTGGAGCAGCCCCTCGCTCGACGCGACGGGGTTGACCGTCTCGAAGACGACGACGGCGATGATAGCCGCGGTGACGTCGTTGACGATGCCCTCCGTCTCTAAGGCCGTCGCGACCCGGTCCCGGACCGGTACCACGTTCAGGATGGGCGTGATGACCGTCGGCCCCGTGGCGACCAGCAGCGCACCGATGAGGACGGCGAGGTTCCAGTCGACACCGAAGGCGAACTTGACCGCAGTCGCCGTGCCGACGAGGGCGATGGCCGCCCCCAGCGTCACCAGGCGGAACGTCGCAGTCGGTGCCTCGCGGATGCGCTCGAAGCGGAGGTGGTAGGCCCCCTCGAAGACGATGATGGCCACGGCCAGGCCGACGATGGCCGACAGCGCGCCGCCGAACGTGGTGTCGGTGACGAGGCCGAGGCCGGGCTGGCCGATGAGGACGCCGACGAGCAGGTAGAAGATGATGCTCGGCACCCGGAGCCTGGCGGCGAGCAGCTGGGCGAGCACGCCCAGCCCGATGATACCGGCGACGAGTGGGATGAGCAGTTGCGAGCTACCGGCCACTGGTGTCCTCCATGTGTGCGGGCCAACGACCCCGTTGTTGATAAACGCGTCTACTGCGCCCAGTTGACGTCGGGTCCGAGGCGGGGCAGAGACCGGTGCGACAGGCCTGATGACTCGCCGAGAGGTTTTTTCTCCGGCCTGTCCTACGTGTCGACATGGACAGACGCGCGGTTCGAGACGCCGCAGCCGACGGGTGGGCAGTGCCGTGACGACCCTCACCGACCCAGTGAGCCTCGGCGGGCTGTCCCTCCCGAACCGGCTGTATCGCGCTCCCGTCCTCGAATGTGCTGGCAACGGCCCGGACGCCGTCGAGACGCTCGTGCGGGAGCTCGAACCGTCCGCCCAGTCGGGTGTTGGCCTCGTCTTTCAGGGGGCGAGCATCGTCACCGACCGGGGCGGCTGTGCCGCGCCGAACATGACCCGGGTCCACGACCCGTCGTTCGTCGCCGACCTCTCGCGGCTGACCGACGCGGTCCACGACGCCGGCGGGACAATCTTCGTCCAGCTGGCCCACGGCGGCCTCCGGAGCATGAGCACCTGGCACGCCGAGTACCGCGAGCGCCACCCCGACCAGCGCCAACTAGCGGTCTCGGAGCCGCCGTGGCAACTGCGGGCGCTGGACAGCGCGGGAATCATCTCGCTGAAACCCGACGTGCTCTCGACGGCCGAGGTGTGGGACCTGGCCGAGCAGTTCGGTCGCGTGGCCGGGTCCGTGGCCGACGCCGGCTACGACGGCATCCATCTCTCGGCGGCGAACATGAGCATCGTCCAGCAGTTCCTCTCGCCCTTCTACAACCGACGGGACGACGAGTTCGCCGACGGCGTCCGGTTCCTGGAGGCCATCCACGACGCCGTCCGCGAGCACGCGGGCGACGTCCCGCTGGTGACGAAGGTGCCGGCCGAGACCGTCGCGCCCAGTTTCGTTCGGCGGTATATCTCGCGCCCGGAGGCCGTCCGTATCGCCGAGCGCCTCGCCGACGTCGGCTACGACGCGCTCGTGCCGGTCGAGGTCTCGACGTTCTGGGACATGAGCATCGTCCGCGGGGCGTTCCCCGACCGAGCCTGGGCGGCAAGCGACCTGCAGGACGACTACGCGGCCGCGTTCGGGGGCCCGGTCCGCGCGCGAGCGGTCGAGCTGCTGAATCGACTACAGGCCCGGCGGTTCGGGCCCCGGGCTGGCTGGAACGCCGAGTTCTGTCGCGAGGTCCGCGAACGCGTCGACGTCCCGGTGTTGCTCGAGGGTGGCGTGCGGACGCGGGCAGACTGCGACCGGTTCCTGGGCGCGGGTGACGACCCGCCCGCCGCGGACATGGTCGGTATGGCCCGGCCCTTCTACGCCGAGCCGCGGCTCGGCGCTCGGCTGCTCGATGGCCACGACGCCCTCTGTGCGAGCTGTAACAACTGCACCGTCCCCCAGGTGACCGGCGAACCGGGCCGGTGCCGGACCCCCTCGGTCGTCCGAGAGCAAGCCCGGCTCGAACAGGAAGATGCCTACGAGCGAACGAAAACCGACTGAGACAGCGTGTCACACCCCGCCAGCGCAGAATAGTTGGACGGCCAACACGTAGTTTCATCGACTGAGAGCCTGAGAGAAAGGCTGATACGGTTCGGCCACCGAGCGTCGGCAAATGAGTGGCGAGATACAGTCGGACCGCGTCGCGGTGACCGTCGACGGGGCAGACGTCGACATCCACTACCGGACCGGCGGCGAGGGGCCGCCACTGGTCTTTCTGCACGGTATCGGGCTCGACGCCGCCACGGTGTCGTGGCGACACGCGCTCCCGGCACTTGCCGAAGACCGGACCGTCTACGCGCCCGACCTCCCTGGCCACGGCGAGAGCGACAAGCCCGACCGGGCGTACACCACCGATTACTACCTCGAAGCGGTCGACGCGTTCCTCGACGCCCTCGACGTCGAGCGGCCGGCGATGGCAGGCCTCTCGATGGGTGGCGCGCTCGCACTGGGCCACGCGCTCGACGGCGGCCCGGTCGAACGGCTCGTCCTCGTGGGCAGCTACGGCCTCGGTCGGGACGCCTACTGGCGGCAGGCGGCCAGCGGCGTCCTCCAGACGCCGTTCTTCGGGACCATGCTCTGGCAGGGCCTGAGCGCCTCGAAGCCCGCCATCCGGACGAGCCTGCGGAGCATGGGCGCCACCGAGCCCTCCCAGCAGCTGGTCGAGGACGTCGACTCGGCCGTCGACGCCCGAACCGTCCGGGCGATGCGCCGCTGGCAGCGCCACGAGTTCCAGCACAGCGGGTTCAGGACCGACTACTCGGACCGGTTAGACGAGATCGGCGTCCCGACGCTGATGGTCCACGGGCGCGCGGACCCCCTGTTGCCGACGCGCTGGTCGCGACAGGCGGGCGAGGCGCTCAGCGACGCTCAGGTCGAGATATTCGAGAACTGCGGTCACTGCCCACCCCGTGAGCGCCCCGAGCGGTTCAACCGGGCAGTGCGGTCGTTCTGTTAGTTCGGCAGGTCGTCGATGAGGACGACGGCTTCCCCGTCGATGACCACCGTGTCTTCCTTGACGACGCGCGTCGTCAGGCGGTACTGGTCGTCGCCGAGGTCCTCGACGATCTCACACTCGGCGGTGAGCCGGTCACCGATGCGGACCGGGTTGTGGAACTCGAGGTCCTGTGAGAGGTAGATGGTGAGGCCGGGCAGCCGGGCCAGCGCGGCGCTGATGAGGCTCCCGACGAGGGTCCCGTGGGCGATGCGCCCGCGGAACCGGGTCTGCTCCGCGAACTCGTCGTCGAGGTGGAGCGGGTTCGTGTCGCCGCTGGCGGCGGCGAACTGGCGGATGTCGTTCTCCGAGAGCGTCTTGGTGAACTCAGACTGGTCGCCGACGCCGAGGCGGTCCGGGTGGTCCGCCGACAGCGAGACGTGCCACTCCGGCAGGTCCTCGTTGGGTTCGATTCGGTCGACAGGTGCTACGTCCTCTCCCTCCCCGTGCTGGACCCCGAACGCGGCGAAGGCTGCCCGATTCGCCGCGACGACGCTGTTGAACATGTGTGAGGACGTCTCAGTCCAGGTGTCCAGCAGCGGGTTCCGATGAGATTCAGAACTCATTGGCCGATAAGTTAGGGGTCGGGCTATTAAACCTTGGTGATGGTTCATCGTCCTCGGCTGATACAAGCCGTCTATCCCGTGGAAACGGTTGTTTACCGTTCTCCCGGTAGACACGAAATCGAGTCTTAGCCGGGCGAGCGCCGTAAGATCGACCGTTCAGACCTTCCGCCGTCTGATGGTAACGAATGGTTTCAGATGGTATTCAGCGGAAGTTTTAAGTTCCTGAGGGGTATAGATGGTAGTACCGATGGCCGACGAGGACGACGGTCTGGCGTGGCCCCCGATGTTCCGGGGGATGCAACAGGCCAGCGAGCAGGCGATGGAACAGCAGCAGGAGATGATGAAGCAGTTGTTCGCTGGCGGTGGGATGCCGAGCTTCGATATGAATCAGCTCGGCGCGATGAGCCAGATGGCGACCTTCAAGACCCGCGTGCAGAGCGGCGGTCGCATCAGCATCCCCGACGCCGAGCGCGAGGCCCTCGACATCGAAGAGGGAGATATCGTCCAGGCAGTCGTCCTCCCGGTCAAGCGAACTTCACAGGAGTAATACACCAATGGTAGACTACACCACCCCCGTCACGACAGCGTTCGAGATGCAGCGCGCGACTATCAGCCAGAGCCAGAAGGCCCTCGAACAGAGCGTCGCCTTCCAGCACAACGTCAGCGAGGCCGTCATCGACAGCCTCGACACCCAGGAGTCGGCCCAGCGCCGCGGTGTCGAGCTCTCGAAGACCGCCTTCCACAGCTACCTCGACGCCATCGAGGCGACCATGCCCGGCATGGGCGGCACGCTCGAGGAGATGCGCAGCGCCGTCGACGAGCAGTACGACTTCCTGCTCGAGAACCACGCCGAGCTCTTCGACAACGTCGAGAGCGAGATGGTCGAAGGCGTCGAGGCCTACGACGAGATGACAGAAGAGTACGTCAACGCCGTCTCCGAGCAGGTCGAGATGCTCGTCGAGGCCCACGAGGAACTCGAGAGCCAGTCGGTCGAGGCCGCCGAGCAGTTCGGCGACCAGCTCGAAGAGGTCCAGGAGCAGGTCCAGGAAGTCCAGGCCCAGGTCGAAGAGGTCCAAGCCAAGGCCGCCGACGCCGTCGACGTCGAGGCGTAACGACGAACCAGCCGTTTTTTGTGCGCGTACGCGCCAAATCTAAACAATGAGTGACACAAATCAGATGCAAGACGAGTGGAGTGCGATGGTCGAAGAGATGAACGACGCGGTCGTCGATTCGATGGAGCAGAACATGAAGGCACAGGCCGCGTTCGTCGAGTCCTGGGCCGACGCCGTCGAGGAGAGCATGCCCGAACAGAACGAGGTCAGCGAGGGGCTCGAGGGGTACAACCGGGCCTACGAGGAGTGGATGGACGCCGCCGACCGGATGGTCGAGCGCTCGGCCGACGCGGCCCAGGGCGAGGACGTCGACCCCGCGGAGTTCCGCGACATCTGGCTCCAGTCGGCCAACGAGGCCTTCAAGCACGTGATGAGCACGTCCGCGTTCGCCGCGGCCAACGGCCAGCTCGTCGAGTCGATGATGGAGATGCAACAGCAGGCCGACGAGCTGAGTCAGGACACAATCTCGCAGCTGGGCTTCTCGACCCGCGAGGACGTCGACGAGGTCGCAGAACGCCTCGTCGAACTGGAACGGCGCCAGCACGCCGTCGAACAGAAGCTCGACCAGATACTCGAGCACCTGGAGTAGCATCATGTCGAGTGACCCAACCAACCCCTTCGCGGCGGCGCTCGACTGGCAGTCCAAGTCGCTCGACGCGATGCGCGATGCCGTCGAAACCAGCCAGATCGCCGACGAGCGCCTCGAACTGATGGAGTCCGTCGAGGTCGGTCAGACGCCCTCCGAGGTCGTCTACGAGGAGAACAAGCTGGAACTCCTCCACTACGACGCCGAGGCCGCCGGTATCGAGCTCGACGACGACGAGAAGGAGGATGTCCCCATCCTCATCGTCTACGCGCTCATCAACCGGCCGTACATCCTCGACCTACAGGAGGAACGGTCCGTGGTACGGCGCCTCCTGGAGGGCGGCCACGACGTCTATCTCATCGACTGGAACGAGCCCTCCCGACTCGACCAGCACCTGACGCTCGACGACTACGTCAGCCGGTACATGGACAACTGCGTGGACGTCGTCCGCGAGCGCTCGGGCCAGGACGCCATCAACATCCTCGGGTACTGCATGGGCGGGACCATGTCGGTGATGTACTCGGCGCTCCACCCCGAGAAGGTCAACACGCTCGGCCTGATGGCCGCCGGGCTCTGCTTCGACCATACCGGCGGCGTCCTAGAAGAGTGGGGCTCCGACGAGTACTACTCGCCGCGCGACGTCACCGAGACGTTCGGCAACGTCCCCGCCGAGATGCTGGACATCGGCTTCGCGCTGATGGACCCCGTCGACAACTACGTCACGAAGTACATCCGGTTCGCCGAGAACATGGAGAACGAGGACTTCGTCGAGAACTTCGGCCGGATGGAGAAGTGGCTCGGTGACGGCATCGACGTCGCCGGCGAGGCCTACGTCCAGTTCTTAGAGGACGTCTACCAGGACAACAAGCTCTACAAGAACGAGCTGGAGCTCGACGGTAAGCACGTCGACCTCGAGAATCTCACGATGCCGGTGCTCCAGCTCATGGGCGAGTACGACCACCTCATCCCGCCGGCGGCCTCGAAGCCCTTCACCGACGTCATCCCGAGCGAGGACACGCGGACCATCGAGTTCTCGACCGGCCACATCGGCCTGTCGGTGTCCTCCTCGACGCACGCCGACCTCTGGCCGGAGGTCGCCCAGTGGTACAGCGACCGCAACGACCAGAGCGAGGTCGACATCGAGGTCCAGTCGCCCGGGGACGCCGCCGAAGCGGCCGTCGAAGAGGTCGCCGAGGACGTCGAGACAGCCGACGAAGCGGACGCCGACGAACCGGCCGACGTCGAGAGCGTCAACGGTATCGGCCCGACGTACGCCGACCGACTCCGCGACGCCGGCATCGAAACCGTCGCGGACCTCGCGGAACGCGACGCCACCGAACTGGCCGAGATCACGAACGCCTCGCCCGCGCGGGTCGAGGAGTGGCTCGAACAGGTCTGACTGCGGACTATCTTTTTCTCGTCGTCAGTCGAAGCCCAGCCATGCGTCTCTCGGTCATCGGCGGGTCCGTGGTCACCGAAGCACAGTACGAACAGGCACGTCGGGTCGGCCAACTCATCGGCGAACGTGGCCACGAAGTCGTCTGTGGCGGTCTCTCGGGCGTGATGGAAGCCGTCTGCGAGGGGGCCAGCGAGGCCGGCGGCCACACCATCGGCATCGTGCCGGGCGACGACCGCCACGGTGCCAACGACTACGTCCAGACGACCATCGCCACGGGGATGGGGAACGCCCGGAACGTCCTCGTGGTGCTGAACGGTGACGCGGTTATCGCCGTCGACGGAAAGAGCGGGACGCTGTCGGAACTCGGACACGCGCTCGACTACGGACGCCCGGTCGCCGGACTCGGAACCCACCACGTCGAGGGACTGACCGGTATCGAGCACGTCGAGACACCCGAAGCGGCCCTGGAGTACGTCGAGTCGAGCGTCTGAATCCGGGTGGGTGAAACTGAGTTCATCCGTGACCGTTGCTCGCGGCCGGTCGTCGTTCGAGCGCGGTCAGGTCGAGCGCGCCGTCGAGGGAGACGCGCAGGCGTTCCCTACCGGCCGAGAACGGCACGACAACGTCCCAGGGATCCTCGCTGCAGACCGTGAGGGCACTCGGGTCACTGACGGCCTCGAACGCCCATGCCGGCGTCGTCCGGGGGTCGACCCCGTGGTCGTAGAGCCAGCCGACGACGGCCGGGTGGGACAACGGGACGACGCCCACTGGCGGGTAGTTGTAGAAACTGCACTGCTCGCAGTCAATAGCGACGGTGACGGGGTGGTCGTCGGTGTAATGAGTCGAGAGTTCGGGGCCGGTCGCCCGGGCAAGGCCGGCCCGGACGACGCCGGCACAGACCGGACAGACACCCGCGAGCGCGAACCGCCAGAACAACCGGGTCCGACGGTCGAAGGCGGCGACCACCGCCTCGTCGGAGCGGCCTTCGGTGCCACCAGGGTCAAACGGGAACGCCAGCACGACGTCCTCACAGTCGAGACAGCCGACGCGACCCAGGTGGTCCTCGTGGGTGAAGGTCAGCGGGTCACCACAGTGGACACAGGAGGTCTCGAGCGCGACCGGGTCGACGGTGGCGTTCTGGTGGAGGATGCCGCTACGGATGGCGTCGATGACCCGGTGACCGGGGTAGAGCAGTTCGTACTCGTCGTCGGTCCGCCCGACGAACCGGCCCACCAGTTTCGAGAGGTGATAGTTGAACTTGCCACTGTCTCGCTCGTCGACGCGGTCCTGCAGCGCCGAAAACGACAGCGCGTGGCCCTCAGCAGCCCAGAGACTGAACAGGATCTCCACGCGGAGTTCGTGGCTGAACAGGGCGAACGCTGCTGCTGGTGGGGAGTCGTGGTCGGGCCCACCGCCCTCGTCGGAGGACATGCGACGGGATTCGACCGCTTCGTGGAAAATTGCTGGGGCGACAGGGAAGAACATATCAGAAGTTCTACTTAAACACAGTTCTCAGAATATTTACAATAAATCGGGCCCTCCCACTCGAATGTACCAATGACAGAACCACCGACCGTCGTGGGGCTGAGCGGGAGCCTGCGCGACGACAGTGGTACGCGAATCGCCGTCGACCGCGCCCTCGCGGCTGCCGACGAGGCCGGTGCGACGACAGAACACATCGATCTCAGAGAGTGGGACCTGCCGCTGTACGACGCCGACGCGAACGAGGCGGGCGACGGGCCGGCGCTGGCCACACGCATCCGCGAGGCGGACGCTGCCGTCGTCGGGACGCCGATGTACCACGGGACCGTCGCGTCGCCACTGAAGACGGCGCTGGATTACTGCAGCATCGACGACGTCGAGGGTACCGCCGTCGGACTGGTTGCCGTCGCCGGTGGCGGGTTTCCAACGCCGGCGCTCGAACACCTCCGTGCGAGCCTCCTCGCGCTGAAGGCCCGGCCGCTGCCGACACAGGTCGCGATTCCTGACTCATGGAAGCAGTTCGAGGACGGCCAGGTCGTCGACGACGACGTCGCCGACCGGCTCGCGATGCTGGGTGAGGCGGTCACGGCGGAGATATCCGGCGAAGCGGGCCGGCGCGTCGCCGAAACTGTGACGCCAGCGGACGACTGAAACGCTCACTCGAACCAGTCGACGAAGCTCCCGTCGAGCAGCGTCTCGCGCTGGTTGCGGATGTACGCCGCCTGCATCCCCCAGATGGCCTCCGCGAGGGGGACGTTCTCCTCGACGCGGCGGCGGACGAAGTCGTGCTTCCAGCGCGCCGGGGTGAGCCGCCTGTCGACCCGCTCGCGGAGCGGGGCGATGTAGCCGTGGGCCTCCTCCGTCGAGAGCCCGCGCTGTTCGAGCCCCTCGCGGGCGTGTTCGAACAGTTCGCCGTACAGCTCGTCGGTGGCCGTCGTCGTCGTGCCGTCGGCAGTGATCCACTCGATGTCGGCCCGCAGGCCCTCCCGGGCGGCCGCGTAGAAGTTCTCCCGGGCCGTCTCCCAGTCCTGAGACTGTATCGGATGTTCGAGCCGCGGGAGGCTCTCCATCAGGCCCGCGAAGACGGCCATGCAGCCGACGGCGTCGTCGACGGTCGGCTGGGCCGGCAGCGGGCGGAACTCGATGCGGGCGTTGGCCGCCGAGCGCGTGGCCCCCTCGAAGACCGGGCGGACCCACCGCCAGTAGGAGCTTCGCTTGTGCTGGAAGTGGGCGAACGCGTCGTCGAAGCGCGTGCCGGCCTGCAGTTTCCGCGGGACGATGGTGTCGTCCTCGACGATGTCGTCGATGGCGGCCTCGACGCTCTCGTAGTCCGGCGGGAAACACACCTTGGGCTGTTTCGGGTCGTCCTCGTGGGGGTTCAACACCGACTCGAAGACGGCGATTCGGTTCTCCATGTGCGCGTCGGCGACGATCTCGGTGTCGGGCGCGTCGTCGTAGAGGTCCGGCGGGAAGAAGGGGGCGTTGACCGCCATCGCCAGCAGCGGCGCGGCGACCCGGATAGCGTAGCTGAAGTACTCCGGGAGGTCCGGCGCGTGGGGAATCTGGTAGTGTGGCTGCATCGAAGTGATGAGCGACTCGGGCATCACCGTCTCGGCTTCCAGCGAGACGTGGGGCGCCTGGACCTCGAACGCGGAGGGGTACTCGGTGTTGGCCATCGTGTGGTACCGCACCGAGTGCGACATGTTCGTCCCGATGCGGATACCGTCCTTCTCGACGCAGTCACAGAGGTAGTCGCGGCCGGTCTCGCCCTGTGGCGGGACCGTCCACATTCCGTCGGAGACCATCCGGATACCGTCGCGCTGGAGGCGGCGCTGGGCCGGTTTCAGCGACGCCTTCAGCTCGTTCTCCTGGGCCGCCAGCCCGTGGGAGTTCAGCGGCTGCGGGCTGGTCTGCATCTCCGCGTTGTGCAGCCCGAGCTCCTTCTCGAAGCCGATGAGCTCCAGCAACTGGCGGGGCACCCGCCGCAGGGCGTTGGTCGTGTCGTCGACGGCGTAGAGCTCCAGTTCGAGCCCGACGATGGCCTCGGAGTTGTCGAACGTCCCCGACCGGACCTCCGTCTTGAGCTGCTCGGCTTCCGTCCGGGCCCGGTCGCGGAACTCGTCGCCGCTGATCTCGAGTGCGGCGGCGACTTTCTCTGCCAGTTCAGAGGCCGACATAGCCGTCGGTTTGCGGGCGGGGGAGTTAAACGTGGTCCAGCGGTGACAGTCGAGTCTGGGGGGTCACAACAGCTCCCCGACGTCACTGCGCGTCTCCGCGAGCGGGTCGCACTCCCGGTCGGCCGCCAGCGCGCCCTCGACGGCGTCGCGCGCCTCGGGCACCGGGTCGTGGGTCTCGACGTAGGCCGCGAGCGCGAACTCCGAGTCGGTCGCACCGGAGAGCGTCAGCGCGTCGCTCCGGGCGAGGTCCCCGGCCAGCCAGTCAGCGACGACCTCGCGCCCGCGGGGGCCAAGCGGACAGACCTGTTCGCCCAGCAGATGGAGCGTCTTCGCGGCGGTGACCGGCGGGAGGCCGGCCGCGTGCCCGCTCGCCCCGACGCTCTTGCCGGCGGCGTAGGCCTCGACGACCGCCGCAGCCTCGCCCGGCGAGCAGGGAAGTCGCTCCGCGAACGGAGCGAGTCGCGCTTCGAGCGGCGTGTCCGTCTCGTCGACGGTGGCGACGCCGGTCTCGCGCTGTGACTCGGTCACCTCGAGGCCCGCGGCGATGTCGGCTAACCCCATTATTCCCAGTTTTTCTCTCTTCGAATTTAAACGTGGTGGACTGCGAATAGAAATTGGGAACGGGCGGCACGAGAACCGACCGGTAACCGGTCGGTAGATTCAGCCGGTTCGGGCCGGAGACGCGGCGCTGCGTCGGTTTTTTAACCCTCCCTCGGAGCGTAGGTCGAGGTACGATGAGCGCAACGACAGGACGTTGCCCGGAGTGTCAGTGCAGGGTCGAACAGGACGGTCACGAGGCAGTCTGTGCCGAGTGCGGCCTGGTGGTGAGCGAGGACGCCATCGACCGCGGTCCGGAGTGGCGGTCCTTCGAGGACGACGAGACCGAGCGCGCACGAACCGGTGCGCCGCTTATTCGACCATGCAGTGAACGGTTCGTAACCACGCCCCGATGCCGTGCCGTATAGCAGTTTTCACCGCTAGATACGGGTAAATATCGAACGGGGAAACTGAGTTCGGTCGCGGCGTGAACGCGGGGGCGCGCCGTCATGGGCTTTGCAATAACTAATTCTAGTTTCCTAGATAAATATCTTCTCCCGCTCAGAGTCCGTCGAAATTGATAAGCAACCGAAATATGAATGACCTGCTATGTCGGATGACATCGAGTTCTCAGACGAGTTCGTGGAGAACTTTCTAGAGAACGTCTTTGACCTATGGTTTGACGATGCTCTTGAGGAGAAAGGGCTAGGCCGTGAGGATTTCAGAAAGGGGCAAGTGTTCTTGAAAAGTCCCTTTGCACTTTCGCAGTTCGAGGACCTGGAATCAGACGACTCAGACGTTGAGGTGCGGATTAACGATGATGCAGAGGTGAAGTTAATAGCCGAGATAGACACGGATAGAGACTATATCGAGGAAGGGGACCCAATCTATGCAGAGGAAATAGAGGGCTTTGAGGAGGTCCTACTAGATGAGGACAAAGAGGACTACGGCCACGTAACGGTGGCTAAAATGGAAGGGTTCGGTTGGTATTTCAACTTCGACCTTAGATATAATCGCTCGTATCAAGCGCCGTTAACTGATGCCGCAGATGAGTTCATCGACACAGCAGAGTATGCCAAAGAGAACGAAAAATGGCGTGCGTTCGTTGAAAACGCCTTCCACGCGGCGGAGCGCATGATGAAGATTGACGTGATTTTCATGGGGTGGTCCGCCGAGGGGCACGGGGACGTGCAAGCCCGATATTCCGACCTGGTTAACATGGGAATAGGGAATCCCGACCTATACGACGTATTCAACCAACTCAAGGGCAAATACCGATTCTCCGCCAGTTACGTTGACCCTCGCGGTGATGTAGATGAAAGAGAGTTTGATTTCAATGAGGAGGATGCAGAGGAGTTCCTATCCGTCATCAAGGAACATCGGGAGTCTCTGGAGGAGGAGGAAGAATAGACGCACCCCCTTTATCCGTGGTGCTAGACGTGATGACCACTGAGGGCGCGGGAGGTATGTTTGAGGCCGATGACTGCGCCCGCCGTCATTCGGCATCCTCGGGACGTGTTGGGGCGTTCCGTGCTCATGTCTGAGTTCGCAGTTGCAATCTCATGGTTCCGTCCGCCCGCACACACTTTTCTCGCGACGGATTTTTCAACTTCAATCGACGGAGCAACGGCTATCACGTTTTGAATGCATGAAAACCATCCACCTTCGTGACCCATCAATGGCCCTCACTCTCACCGCAGTAATCCACCGCTCCGCCGCCACACGGCACTACCTCACCGCACCGCCCCCCTATGATAGTAACACGTCTACTATGGTACTTAAATGAAGTAAGAGGCTATCCCCCGCCGCCTCAGATGAAGTCCTCTAGTCCTGCGGGGGCCTCCTCCTCATAGTCCGCGAGGAGTGTCTGATTGCGACCGACGGCGGTCGATTTCTCCCGACCAACTCGCACCTCCACGTCTTTGCGGTCCATAGCCTCTTGCACGGATTGCTGAGTGATGCGGAACGCTCGTCCTATCTCTGCCTGCGACATCTTCTTTTCGTGGTGGAGAAAGTGCAATACTGCGGGGTCCCACCACGGCTTATCCAGTTCGACCAGGCGACGTAAGATTTCGTCGTGAGCGATTCGGATATTCCAACGGTGGTCTTCGTTGGTGTACGGCTCACTCATCGTCATCACCGCCCCAGTGAACCGCACGGGCGTTATCCACGGAGAATCTGTACTCCTCCGCGAGTTCGACCACTGCGGGGTCATCGACTAACCGCCGCTCAAGAATCGTCGCCACGGGGCCGTCATCGTCCACCAGTGCCGCCAGGTTATCGAGCGTGCGCCCTACGTCCTCGGGGTCATCGAGCGCATCGAGACGGCGCAGTGCGCCACTGAGCGGCTCATCGACCGCCTCACTCGCTTGCACTAACCGCGTTGCGACGTGTGCATCACGGGCCACGATTGCCGCTCCAGTGATGACCTTCTCCAGAGAGTGGCCCGTGCAATCGGTCGATGCAACGAGTTTTCGCGCCTCGTTGCGGGTCGCACTGCGGACGTTGAGGCGGTCGCACACCGTGTCCGCACGGTGCATCTTGAATATGTGCTCCGTGCGTCCATCCGTATCGCAGGCACGGTTGCGGATTTTCCGCGCTTCCTCATCGTTATACTCGCGTCCGTCGTACTTTATCCAGCCTTCATCGACCTTGCGGAGCCGCCGCCACTTCGACGTATTGCAGTCTTTGGCGGCTATCTGCCCGCCTAATCCGTCATCCTCGGGGTCGTCTCGGCGTAGGTCGAACGCTTGCGCGTCCCACTGCCCATCCGACCAACCACGGTCGGTATCCTCGGGTTCTCTCGATAGTCGGTACTCCTCGGAATGATAACTTTGCGTACTCATAGTTCAGGTTCCGTCCTCCCCCGTTGGGGCGGGGGTTCGCTACGCTCGCGCTTGGGACCGCTAATGCTCCGCCAAGAGCCAAACCACACCGAGTTAGTTTTCTACCCGCCGAAATCTTCGACCGCGACGTTGAGGCCGCCCGAACTACTGCGGTCCTCCTCATCGAGTTGCGAGAAGGTCGCACCGCCGAGCCGCACGTCCTTTGAGTTCATCGGGTCGATGCCTTCGGGGTCCGCACTACTGATAAGGGCGACATCCTCCAACGCGGTGCGAATCTCCCGCTCAGTGACTCGCCACGGGGACTTATCCCCGCTCCGTCCCGCGTTCATGCCGTCCTCAAGGATTTCCTTAATTTCCGAGATTCCGCATCCACATCGGATATAAAGGTGCTCAAGGAGCCGTGCATCCGTGTAGACGGGGGAGCGTAGGTGCTCCACCTCGATGACCCCGTGAAGGGGGACCTCGATTACCCCCTCATGCTCCACTGCAGGGGCATCGAACGAACCGCCCGCGTTCGGCTCCTCCAAGTCGTGGAGTTCGAGGGCCGTGCGGACCTTGCCCGCATCCGCATCGAGTTCCGCCGCAAGGTCCTCCACGGACCCAACGAGTTCGTGGTCCGCCAGTGCCGCCACGTCCGCCCCCGAATCGGGCGTGAGGGGGTCATCGGGATACTCACCGTACTCCTTATCGAGGAGCGGTAGGCCCTCCTCGAATCCGACCGCCTCCTCGGGTTCGAGGAACGCATCCACCTCCTCGGGGCGGGCCACGAGAGGACCGCCGTCTCTCGTAGCCTTTGCCTCTCGAATCGCCTCAGTGTCCATATGCGTGGTCATGCTCAGTTACCTCCGTATGCGGAACGCGGGACGGCGTACCACACTGCCGCGTGCTCCACGTCCGCCGCCAAGACTTGCGCCCCGTCCTCGATTTCGCTCGCGCCGATGCTCGTGGAGAGGAGGACGTACTCTGCGAGTTCGCCACTCCCGACCACGGTCATCTCGAATCGAGTTCCGCTTGCCGCTCCTCGATAGTCGTGCCAGGAATCAACGCGCCCGACCGTCTCGGGCAACTCCACCACGTCGCCCTCCTCGGGCATCTCGATGGGGACCGCTCGAATCTCACTCATCAGAAATTCACCCCGCCATCATCGTGCGATTCGCCAACCTCCTCCGCAACGAGGTTGCGGCACGCTACCTCAATGACGTGGCCCAATGCCACCGACTCGTCGCCGAATACCGCGTTTCTCGTAGCCTTTGCCGTCGCCAGTTCGTCCGTACTCAGACGGACACGCTTTTTTCGTGTCATAACTAGTAGTAATCTCTTCAGTTGAGGTCACGTCGAACACGGCTTATAAGTACCACGCCCGTTCACCGCACCCCCTACTTACTGCGTAATTAGAGTGAGAGACGGCCAATTTCGGGCGTCTTGGCGAGTGGTCCTAATTCCACTCGCGTTCAACGCTTCCCCTCTATTTCCATCGTAGTCAGAGTGAGGCATTTAAAGAGAATCAGCAGGATTGCTCTCGGCTCAAATTGATTTGACTGCCCGCTACTCCGTCACGACTCGTAGGCGGTGGGGGAGGGTGTTTATTAGTCGTAATAGATGTGTAGATAAGTAAGGACCAGGCGGGGCGGTGAGGTAGTGCCGTGTGGCGGCGGAGCGGGAGACTGAGGGCCGTTGATGCGGGCCAGAGTCGTTTATCCGTGGTCATCGACGTGACGTTACACGAGAGAATGACCGAAATCCCCGCGCTCAAGATTCAACTCCCCAGTCCGTGGTGGTTCGGGCGAAACTCGTATCACGATGGATGGGGGGAGACGTGTGACGAAATCGGCCCGCAACGACCCTCACACCCCGTTAGAACGGCGAATTAATCCACTTATTGACCAAACATGACCACTGAATGTCCGACGTGCGGTAAGGAATACGAACGAATCGCTCAGCACTACGCTTTCAACGAGGACCACCGCCCCACGTTGAGTGATGACCAACTCGATGCGGTGCGGTTCCTCCTTCTCGATGGGGCCAACGTCGATGCGGACGGGTCACATCACGCATTAGCGGCCTATTCGACCGACGTGGAGTTTCTGAAAGCGGCGGCGGCCCGTCTCGGGGACCTGGTTACGAGTCTCCGTCTCGAAGCGACGGCGGCGGAGCAGGCAGAGCACCTGGTGGCTAAGTACCCCGACATGGACATCACGGCGGAGCAGTGTTCCGACCTATACGCGCTCCGTACCATGCCGCATCCCCGTCTCGATGCCTACGAGGGTGGGGATGACGTTACGGAGTTGACCCCCAACGTCGTGGCGTGGCTTATCGAGTTCCACGGCGGCTATCACGGCTCCGCTATTCTCCCGTCGCTCCACCTCGATACGAGGGATACGGGAGTGAGCGGGGACCATCTCCGCTGCCTCTTACACGATTACGGGATTCAAACGGGGCGGCTCACTGAGGGCGACGACGGGCCGTTTTTCGTCCCGTCGCACCGTGAGGGGGTCGTCTCGGTCCCCAAGAAGGGCATCGACCAACTGCGAGACGTGTTCGGCATCGACATCACGCCCGCAGAGGACCAACGGAACCACGTCGTTGCATAGTCCCTCCTGCATCGAAGGCAGAATCACGGATAGCAGGGTTGAGGCGGTCAGAATCCCGATTAGAGGCGGGTCGTTCGGCTCCTCGAACGTGGCGAATCGAGGAGGGTGATATGTCTCAAGGTAATGCAGGCCCCACAGATGCGGCAACATCATCCGCGTAACCGAACGAGTTGCATCGGAACTCGGTCGTACTCCCCGCACCGTACCCCGTCAAGATTAGCGAGCGGACGGGTCCCATACGCGGGTTTGGTTGGGGTGGATTCACGCCCGCCAGGTGAATCAAATTTATCCAGTGAGTAATCTAATGGTGTCTGAATAGTGAATTAATATTATATGCTAATCGACTTACTTCCCACGTCGCTCGCGGCTCTCATTCCCGAACTCTCCTTACTCCTCATCGGGTACGTGGTTGAGAAGCACTACGTGAGTCGTGTGACGTGCTTCACGAACGTACTGGCCCTTAACGTCCATTTCCTCACTATCGGAGAGTCGGGGCTATGGCTTGGGCTATATGCTGACCTTGGTTTGGCCCTCGGGGCGTGGGGTTTCCTCCATTACATGAAGCAAGAAAGCCTCAGCAGGGACTACTATCAAATATCACATATTTTCTACTCATCCATCGTCGTGGGGGCGATTATCCTATACCCGCATATCAAGTGGATTTTCTCTGCTATTCTCGGAGACGGTTTTCTTCCCACGATAGTAGTGGTAGGTATAATATGGCTCATCAACCTCGCATTATTGGATAAAGAAGACCGACTTCATTACCAACTCGCACGTGACTATAGAGTCAACAAATTTATCGTAAATAGTCCTGAAATCAGATTCAATCTTGGTGAAGGCCGCTTTACCCAGTGGCGACGGTTAGACCATTGGTTTGATGTCGAGTAGCACCTCCCTTAAAAAGTCAGTTAAACGCATCAACGAATCTTCTCTTAAACTCCTTCATTGCTTTCTGAGTATAGTAGTATGCGTATATCGCATCAAGTTCAGTTGCTCGCCGCCCTTCGTGTATCAACTCATTGCGCGTATCTCGGCAGTGGGTATACCATAGGTCCCATTCTGGAGTATCTTTTATATCTACGCCAACATCTGACTCAATCATGTCGTATATTCCTTTGATATGATGATATTGGTCATTGCCTGAGTGCCACATTCTGTCCTCGGCTTCTCGTTCCGTCTTTCCCTGCGCTCTCAGCATCTTGGTATATTCTCTGCGGGTCCAAAACTCAAACAACTGATTGGAATTATATACGGCAATAGTATACTCTCCCAGGTCCATTTTATCCCGTATATCAAGGTCGAGTTGACGAGAAATCGTCACGTCATTCTCCTCCTGGAGGCTTTTTCTCAACTGTCCGTCCTCATGCGGACTGATAGTTCCCATCTGCAACATCCCCCCTGTGAGGCCAATACTCGTCTCATCAATAACCTCACCCCCTTCGACCTTCCTAATCGTGAAATTCACTATTTCGTTCGGAATGACCGCGCGCATCCAATAACTTTCAGTCACCACTTTATAACACTCAATAAATCGGTTATAAAAATCAATAGAATCCTCAATCAGACGTTTGTGCAATCCTGCTGATTTTGACCCAAACATCACGGCCTCGTACACTGGTTCCTCTATATCGTCGGGCAGGGAGGAAATATAGTCTTCTGAGAAGTGAATCTGTACTTTCTGATTCAATAATAAACCGTGTCGGTCCCGAGGAAAACTAGCCGCTCCATCACCTTCGAACGCGCTTCTTCCTCCTTCTGATTCTCCTAAGCGGAGTTCGGCTTCAATTTCATCCAGAACTACTGAATATGCGGCATCTCGGTGTTCCTCATCCATCGACGTGGGAACTCTGAATGAGTACGGGCCAGTGAACTCAACGACGTATTTCTCAGGATGTGTCACCTCCTGCATCTCATATGGAGGGTCTAAAGATGGTCCGTCGCCAGTCATGTTAGATAGATACGAGAAAAGCGCACAAAAGCGTTCTGCGGCGAAATCTACTTCTCCAAAGTCCAAATCAGATATTCTCTACGTACTCCCGACGGCGGTTCATCTTGCCCTCCTTTGAGGCCGCATCGTAATGCGCATCAATCACATCGGGAGACACGTCCATGCGGTCGCTCACTGCAACCTTCGGAACGTCGCTATCGAGGTGATGCGTGATTGAGCCACGGCGGATAGGATGTGCGCTCACCGCATCGGGGCACTGAGAGGCCTTATCGTAGTCCGTCCGCGCCTCGCAGTCCATCGGGTCCTTATCGTGGGGGCACTCCCCTGCATAGATGCAGGGGCGAGTGAGGCGGTATGCAGTCCGCCGAATCGTGACCTTCCCCATCCGCCCGTTCTTGGTCGTAATGAGGGGGTCGCGGCCATGCTCATCGGTCGTGTTATCCCGCTTGCGTTCGAGGTAATCATCTACCACCTCGCACTCCGCCTCACCGAGGGCTATCATGCGCTCCCCCGCCTCCTTATTCTTGAGCGGGGTCCCCGTCTCGGGGCGGTGGACCAACTCCAACGCCCCTTTCCGTGGGTAGTAGTCCTCAACATCGAGGGCGCGGAGGCCGCCCGTCCGCACCCCCGTTTTCCAGAGGATGAGGAACGCCACATGGTCGCGTGAGGCGTACTCGAACTGTTCCAAGAAATCGAGGATGGAACGGGCGCGTTCGGCGGAGAGGGATTCGTCCCGCCGATTCTCGTACTTATCGAGGGACGGGAGTAGGACCTTCTCGTGAAGGTTCGAGCGGACCGCATCAATCTTCCCGCAAAAGTCGATGAAGTGGCGGATGTTGGACATCTGCGAGCGGAGAGTGACATTATTCAGGTCCCCGTCCTCCCGCCGCCACTTGCGATAATTCATCAAGTCGCGGCCATCGAGGACGTTCATGTTCTCGATGTTCTCCTCTCCGCACCACCGAACGAAGTGGCGTAGTTGGTACTCGCGGGTTTGCACCGTGGTATCGGCCTTCTCGGTTTCGATTGCTTCAAGGTACTGTGCTTTCGCTTCTGCTGGCGCGATGGGCTTTAGGTCCGACATGGTTGGATTCTGCAAAGCCCGTGAGACGCGCCGATTCGCGGTCTGGTTTCTTGCGGCGTGGGTATTTGCCATATAGTGTCATGGTCACGGCTATTGGTTTGGATACTCAACGGAGCAATTCCATACCCGTCGGTAGCGGGTGAGTCGTAGTAATAACTACGAGTCGAATTATGTTCAATCTTCATGTCGAGGCAACATAATCCTCTAGACCGCATGGGTTCACCGCTGACCCGGTCTCGCCACGACCGCGGGCTCTCGACCGAAATCGGCCGGTCGACCAGGGTCAAGGGCCGGAAGCGCCGCCAGCTGGCCCGGCTCCGCCGTGAGCACAACCGCGCTCAGGTCAGCTCCAAGCGCGAGCGCAACCAGGTGTACGCGTTCACCGAGATACGCCGCATCGTCGGGTCGCTAGACCTTTCGGACGCGGTTCGCGACCGAGCCTGCGTGCTGTTCGAGTCGGCTCAAGAGGCGGACCTGCTGCGCGGTCGCTCGCTGGAGGGGTTCGCCGCGGCCGCCGTCTACGCGACGTGCCGGACCGAGGGACTCGCCCGGACCGTCGACGAGCTGTGCTCGGCCGCACGGGCAGACGAAGCGGAGCTCAGAGCCGCGTACGACGCGCTCAACCGCGACCTGGGCCTCCCGACGGGACCGATAGACCCCCGGGAGTACGTCCCCCGATTCGCGACGGAGCTGGACGTGTCCACGGAAGTGAGAAAGCGCGCGGAGGAACTGGTCGACGAGGCACGCGACCGGGGCATCGTCGGTGGACGGAACCCGGCGGGCGTGGCGGCGGCCTGCCTCTACACTGCGGCGATCGAACTGGACGTCGACCTGACACAGGCCGAAGCGGCCGACGTGGCCGGCGTGACGCCGGTCACGCTCAGAGGGACCTACACCGACTTACAGGAGTGAGCGGCGGCGGCGAGGGATTCGAACGCCACCGTGGCCGGTGCATCGGGTGCCGTCCGTCGGACGGGGTGTCCGGCCCGGTGTGCGGCCGCGACCGCCTCGCTCTCGGGGACGGTGACGACGGGCGCGCCGAAGCGGTTCGCGACGGCCGTCGTCGCCGGGTCGGGACCGGTCCGGTTGAGGACCACCCGGCAGAGCCCCGTCTCGAGTTCTCGCGCGAGTTCGCGGACGCGGAGCGCGTCGGCCAGCGCCGCGGTGTCGGGCGTCGTCACGAGCACGGCGGCGTCGGCGGCGGCCAGCGGGACGCCGACGTCGGCGTGGAGTCCGGCCGGCGAGTCGACGACGACCCAGCGGTAGGTCCGGTCGAGCGTATCGAGGGTGCCCTCGAGTTCGGTGACGTCGGCCGCACGGGCCCCGGCGAGTGAGCGACCGCACGGGACGATAGCGACCGGATCGCCCTCCGAGACGGCCTCGAGCGGTGCCGCCCGACCCGCGAGGACGTCGTGCAGGTCCGGGCCCCGGCCCGCCGGGAGGTCGGCCATGCCGAGGTCGCCGTCGACGACGACGCCGTCCAGTTCCGCGGCGAGGTTGTAGGCCACCGTCGACTTACCTACCCCGCCCTTGCCGCCGGTGACGGTCAGAATCATGCGAGGCGTTCAAGCGTCTCGGTCGGAATCGTCGCCGCGTCCCGTCGCTCCGCGAGTGTCTCGGCCCGATCCGCGACGGTCCGGAGCAGCCGGACGTCGTCGCGCTGCCTGTCTTCCAGGCGGCGCAGGCCGTCGAGTCCGCCCGCGTCCTGCACTGCTTCGGTGGCCTCGTCGAGCGTCTCGACGGCAGCGAGCGCTTCAGCCCGCCGGATGCGGCCCCGAATCTCCTCGAAGAAAGGCACGACCGAGTCCGGGAGGTCACTGGGAGGAGGGCTGGCGTCGTCGATCGTACCGACCGGCCACTCACCGTCGTCTCGCTCCGTCGCAGGGAGCGCGTCCGGCGGCGGTGACGGATCTCCGAAGTCACGACAGACCGCGTCGGCCGTCGACGCGGCTTCGCGGGTCGGGTCGGCATCCGGAACTGGCGTCGCCTCGACCAGTTCCACCGCCGGGTCCGCCGCGGGGGCCGGCGTGGCGTACCCGAAGGCGTGCCGGCCCGGCGCGACGACGGCCTCAAACCCCGTATCGGACCACCCACACGCCGGGACGCCTTGGCGGCGTGGCGGCCAGACCGGGCCGTCGAGTCGGTTCACCAGGGTGACGCGGGTCGGTTCCGCCACGTCCGTGAGCGCGGCGGTGACCAGCGTAATCCCCTCGCCTGTCGTCCACTCGCTGGACAGTGTGACCATACGCCGGGTGGTCGCCCGTTCGGATTTAAATCTCAGCACCGGACGACCGGTGCCGACAACCACGTCGCAGCGGTCGCCGGGTCGCCGAACCGGTCGACTTCGAGCACGACCGGCGCCTCCGCGTCGGCCAGGCGAAGGACCGACAGCGCGGCGGCGACCGGTGGCGCGTCGAACGGGTCGTCGGGAGACGGACCGGGGAGCGAGTCGAGCGCCGCCGAGAACCTTCCTTCGAGCGCATCGACCAGAGAGGCCCGCGCATCCCGCTCCAGGTTCGCGACTCTGTCGGCCAGCCGCCGGCGCGCTACCAGCCGGTCCCGGAACTCGCGTGCTGCGTCCCGTCGCCGGGCCCGTGCCTGCTTCGCGGCCTCCCGCTCGGTCTCTCGTTCGGCGAGTCGCCGTGCGGCCGCTCGCAGGTCCGAACGTGCCTCACTGGCGTCCCTGTCAGCGAGTCCTTCGTGGACTCTGACTCGCCCGCGATGGGCCGCCACCGCCTCTGCGGCCTCCCGCACGGTCCGGTCAGCCACCGGGTCGACCTGCGTTGGCAGTTCGGGGCGCTCCGGGTCGAGGTCGGCGAGTCGCTCGCGGCATCCGGTAATCTCGTCGTCGTAGGGCGTCGTCATGCCGCGTGACCGGGCTGCGGCGGCCAACGCCGTCTTCGTCCGCAGACCCATACCCGGTCGAACGTGGCCCACGTACCCGTACACCGCCGACGCAGCCGTAGGCGTGACCGTCGGCGTCAGCGCCTCGCCGCGCACTGCCCGTGCGACGGCAGCGCCGTCGACGTCAGTCGCCCGGAGGTCGATCGCCCGTCCCTCGTAGTGGGTGCCGTCGACCCAGAGCCTCACAGTGGCTCCTCCCGCATCGACTCGGGCGCCGGCAGGTCCCGGCCGGCCGCGAACCGCTCGTACGGCGTCGCCGGTTCAGCGCGATGTTCGTACGCACGAGCGGCGTCGGCGACCCGGGCTGGTGCGTCACAGGGCTCGAACGGGTCGAGCTGTTCGACCTGGACCGCCAGGTCGTGTTTCTCCCGCAGCCGGAGCGCCTGGAACGCCGCGAACTCGGTACCCTCGAACAGCGCCGCCCGACCCAGTTCCTGGGCCACGCACGTCTCGTGACGCCGGCAGACGTTGCGCAGGTCGCGGCGGGCGGCCCGTGAGTACGTGACCACCAGCAGCATCGGTCGGTTGCAGATAGTCGATGGACTAAAATTATTCTGTTTGGATTTGAATTATACCCGATACGGCACTGGGGATTCGATTACTCGATCCGGTCAACGGAGAACTCACCGGGGTCGTCGACGAGCCCCCGGACGCGCTCGCGCGCGGCGGACGCCGAGGGTGCGAGAACGACCAGTCCGTCGGCGGAACCGGTACCGTCGGCCCGGTACGCACCGAGGTCACCCTCGAAGTCGGTGGCGTAGGTCCGGAGAACGCCCCGGACGTCGCGTTCGAGGTCCGAGAGCGAGCACTCGCCGTCCTCGAAGCGACTCAGCGCCTCCTCGACGTTCCGAAGCGCGGAGATACGGTCCATTACGTCGTCCGGAGGTGGTCGGTGCGGGGCTCGTACACCTCGCCTTTCTGCTTGAGCTTCTCGATCTCGTGTTCGGCCTTGGACTCCTCGATACCGACCTCCTCGGCGCGGTCGACCACCACGTCGATGGGTGCGCCCTCGTCGTACTCGTCCTCGATGTCGGCGATGATGCCCTTGATGTTCTGGATGCGGTCGCGCTGGCTCTTCGAGGTGCCAGTCTCGACGACGTCGGCGTCGAACTCGCCGGTCTCGGGGTCGATACCGATCTGTTTCATACAGTAGAGCGCGACGTCGACCGCGCGCTCGGCGTCGTCCTCTTCGACGGAGTCCGAGAGACGAATCCGCGCAGAGGCCTCGGCCAGGCGGACCAGCGCTTCGAGTTTCCGGGCAGTCACCGGGACCGGCGCGTCCTCGTCCTGTCCCTTCAGACGGAGGTCGACGTAGAAGTCCTCGATGCGCTCTTTGGCTTCCTCGGTCATCGTCGGGAAGCAGTTGCGCTTCGCGTAAGCGATGTACTTCCGCAGGAGGTCCGGCTCGATGGTCGGTGCGACCTCGTCGGTGACCGTCGCCACCTCCTCCTCGGTGAAGTTCGAGGTTGCGGTCTCGGTCCGGTGAGTGTGGAGTTCGCCCGCGTAGTTCGTCTGGATGATATGGGAGGCGAGGTTCCGGTCGGTCTCCTCGTCGGGCTGGTCGGTGACCGTGAAGATGAGGTCGAACCGGGAGATGAGCGCCGGCTCCAAGTCGATCTGCTCGCCGATGGGTTCGTACTGGTCGAACCGACCGTACTTGGGGTTCGCGGCCCCGAGCAGCGAGCAGCGGGACTTGAGCGTGGCGTTGATACCGGCCTTCGAGACGCTAATCTCCTGCTGTTCGAGCGCCTGGTGCATCGCCGAGCGGTCCTCCGGGCTCATCTTGTCGAGCTCGTCGACGGCGGCGATACCCTGGTCGGCCAGCACGAGGGCGCCGGCCTCCAGCGTCCACTGCTGGCCGTCGCCGAAGTCGTCGCGGACCGCCGCTGCGGTGAGTCCCGCGCTGGAGGAGCCCTTCCCGGAGGTGTAGACGGAGCGGGGCGCAATCTGTCGGATGTAGGATAGCATTTGCGAGTTGTGGGAGACGACCCCGTTCGTGAGGTAGTTGTGCGTACCCTCGACTTCGAGGTCATAGACCCACTCCTCGTCGGGCTCGACGGCCTCGATAGACTCGATTCGGTCCCAGGCGACGTCACTCTCGACGAGCGAACGGAGCGCACTGACGTCCTGCCGAAGTGCATCGAGCCCACCACCATCGGTAACAGCGACCTCGCCGTCGACGTCAGATGCTTCGAGTCCGTTCAGTCTCGTTTCGAACGCGTCGACGACGGCTTCGAGGCTCTCACGGCCGGGGTTTCGACGACTGCGCTCGTAATGCTGGTACGTGGAGCGTGGGAGCCCACACGCTGCCTGCGTGAGTCCCAGCGCTTCCCGGATTCGTCTCAGTTCCCGACCGACGTCCGGGATAACGTCGAGATTAGTGTTCCCGGACGCGCGCTCGAACTGGCCGGCTGCATTCGCCTTTCGCTCCGTGACGAATCCGATACGTTCGACGTATCTGGCGAACGAGTCCCCGGAAATTCGCAGTCGATAGCTCCCGTTGGCACGCGGCTGTAACTGTGAGACGATACCCAGCGACAGAAGCATCGACCGGACGTCTTCGAGGAGTTCCTCGCTCATCGACGCGACCGTAATCTCCCGCTGGGTGGCAGAGACGTGCCCCTCGCCCTCGATGTAGGCCTTCAGGAACGCGGTCGTAATCCGGTCACTCGCCCCCATCACCGCCGGTGGGACACGGCGGTCGGCCGACGGCGACAGGAGCGACTCGTCGAGAGCGCCGAGGAAACTCACGAGCTCGCCGGCCGAGCACATCAGTTCTGTCGCGTCCTTGCCCTCGTGAGGGGCTCGCTCGGTGACGTTGAGGTTCAACGACGCCAGTGTGCTGGTCGCGTCGTCGATGACTTCGCGGTCGTTGTTGGTAATGGAGACGAAACCGGTGTTGTCGTCGCGCTGTTCGACGTAGCCCTCGGCGACGAGATACCCGACGAGACGGGCGAGTGCGGGTGTCCACGTCTCCGGTAGGTCGAGGTCGATTCGGTTGTGCGCTTTCGACGTCCGGTACTCGACGGACAGCTCGTCGGTGCCGTCGGTCGGGACGTGACGCGGGACTGCGACGAAGGCGCCTTCGGTCAGGTCCTCGGCTGTCTTCGCCTGATACGAGCCGTCGGACTGAACGAACAGCGGGTGGGACGGCGTCACGTCGAGTTCACGTCCCGTCGCGGTCCGAATCCGGTAGAGCTCGTCCGGTGCTTCGCGTTTCCAGACTTTCGTCGCCCGCTGGGTCGCGATGGCCCCGTCGGGCTGGAGGGAGGGGACCTCGAAGTCGACGTCGTCCCACACGCCATCGTCGACCGGTTTCGGGTCCTGGAGGTTCGACTCGACGAGGTCGCGAATCGGAATCCGGCGTCCGTCGGCCAGCGTGACCCGAGTGTCGCCGGTGACGCACTTCCCCGTACCAGGGTCACCGATAAGGAGCATGTGCAGGTCGCCACGGATTCGCGACCCGTCGGGGAGACTCTTCGTGACCCCCGAGAAGAGCTGGATCATCATCGCGAGCTTCTCCTTCTCGTAGCCGTAGATGGAGGGCGCGATGGCCCCGACCATCTTCTCGTAGAGGTCGGGTTCGTTCGAGAGCTCGACGATCTCCTTCTTGTCCGCCTCCGTGATCTCCATCTCCTCGAACTGCTCGTCCTCGATCTCGACGCTGACGCCGTCCATGTAGATGTCGAACATCGGGGACTTCTCGCGGTCGTTGCCCTGCTGGTCGAGCTTGAGGACCCCGACGACGCGGACGTGGTCGCCGGCCGTCACCTTCCCGGTGATGTCGTCCTCGATGTTGACGTCGATAGACTGGGGCGTCTCCCCGCCACGCAGGCCTTCGGGGGATTCCTGGACCCGAATCTTCTGGGCGTCGATGAACTGCGACTGGTCGGTGTTGAGGCGGAACGGGCCCTGTCGTTCACAGCCCTGGCACTCGTGGGGTTCCTGGAAGTCGCCGGCGGCCTGCGGGATGCGGGTGAGGGTGCCGCAGCGCTGGCACTCGAAAGCCGCCTCCACGACTTTCGGCCGGACGTCCGTCGCCTTGCGGACGATACCCTGGACGCTGATGAGGTTCCCGTGGTGCTGGTGGCGGATCTCCCGGATGTCCTCGGACTGCGGGAGGTTGCGCACGCGGACGTGGGCCTGTCCGAGCGAGACGTCGACCGGGAGGTCGTAGAGCCGCAGGGCCTCCTCGGCGTACTCCTGGAGCTGGGTCGGCTTGGTCCGGTAGTCGTCTGCCAGGTCCGGGTCGAACCGGTAGAGGTCCTGCCAGTCGATGTAGAGCGACTTCTGGTCGTTCGGATACTTCTGTGCGAGTTCACCGATCTCGTTGCGGTAGTAGTCGCGGTAGAACTCCTCGAAGCGGTCGATGAGTTCGGTGTTCTCGGCGGTCGCCATCTGAGTGCACAGAGGTTGTGCCCGATAGCCTAAGAAGGTTCGCAAGCCGGAGCGAAAGTGGATTTCGTTCCAGTCGAACTCGGGGGCGGTGAGCGGGTCGGCCGTGAAACAATGGGGTGGGTCGCTCCGTCAGTCTTCGATCGTTCGGTCCGAGTGACTGCGTGCCACAGAAACCCACCCGAACGAATTAGTTCGGCCGTGACACATCCCGAGATGATGAATCCGGGAGCGCTACTGATCGGACTCTTCGCGGTGGCTGCTGGACTTCCCTCGGTGGTCTGGCCGCAGGCGGTACTCGACTTCACGTGCCGGGTGAGTCCACTCTGTGAGTCTCCTACACAATTGAGTTCGGCCGGACGAACCTACAATCGGATTATAGGTGGTGGACTCGCTTTCGTTGGCGTCCTACTGATCGGCGGATATTTTCTCGGCACCGCCACCTAACTGTGCGGACCGCACGATGTGAGACTCGGTAGTGGATACGCCGTGCACACTCTGTCCGCACCAGTTCCAGAAGTGCTGAGACTCCCAGGCGATTTGTTGTAGGTGACCTCGAGAGATGCGAGATGCGCTACTGAGGAGTTCAAGGGCTAGCTGATCTACCGCGAGCGGAGCGAGCGGTTTCACGAAAGACTCGCATTGCTCGTCTTTCGAGCCCTGTGTTCGTTGTCACTCACACAGGACACCGGACGCGAGGCCGGAGGCCGAGCGTCCGGCCTTTTCCCCAAGTTTTTGCAAGGAGCGGTTCGCGGAGCGAGCGAAGCGAGCGAGGAAACCCGACGCAGCAAAAAGTGGCATGGGACCACCCGGATTCGAACCATATGAAGACTCGCTTCGCTCGTCTTCCAGGGTTCGAATCCGCGTCGTGACCCACGCACCGCGACCGGAGCGGGCCTCGCACACGCTACGCGGTGCTCGGCGGTTCGGTCGCGTAGAAGTGGGACCACCCGGATTCGAACCGGGGTCACGAGCACCCAAGGCTCGGAGTATACCACTAACCCATGGTCCCGCATCTGAGTATGCAGTGGTGACGGAGTAAAGGGTTTCGTTGCCGGGCCGCCCGTGTCACGCGGGCGCGAGGCCCCAGAAGAAGGCGATACCGAGGGTCGTGACGACGGCGAAGATCGCCTGGAGGGGGGCGCCGACCTTCAGATAGTCGGTAAAGCGGTAGCCACCGGGCCCGTAGACCAGCAGGTTCGTCTGGTAGCCGACGGGCGTCATGAACGCCGTCGAGGCGGCGAAGGTCACCGCGAGGACGAACGCGAAGGGATTCGCGCCGAGCTGCTGGCCGGCCTCGACGGCGACGGGAATCATCAGCACCACCGAGGCGTTGTTCGAGATGACGTTGGTCAGCAGCGCGGTGACGACGTACATCAGGCCGAGCACCACGATAGCCGGGAGGCCGGGGGCCGCGAGGACGAAGAGGTCCGCAAGCAGGTCCGCGCCGCCGGTCTCCTGGAGGGCGACCCCGAGGGGGATGACGCCCGCGAGCAGGAAGATGACGTCCCACTGGACGGCGTCGTACAGTTCCTGGGGTTCGAGACAGCGCGTGACGACCATCGCGACGGCGCCCGCGAGCGCGGAGACGACGATGTGGATGGGGGTCAGTGCGGCGAGCCCGACGACGGCGGCGACGATACCGACGGCGACGGGGATCTTCTTGCGCCGGAAGTCGGGGCGTTCGACCTCCTGGGCGACGATGAAGTCCCGGTTGATGTTGAGGCGGTCGATGCTCTCGGGGGTGGCCTGGACGAGGAGCGTATCACCGATGCGCAGGCGGACGCGGTCCATCCGGCGGCGGTAGAGTTCCTGGCCGTGGCGCATCGCCAGCACCGTCGCGTCGTAGCGCGACCGGAAGTTCGAGGTGACGAGCGTCTGGCCGATGAGCGACGAGCCGGGCGCGACGACCACCTCGACGAGGTTCTGGCGCTCGCTCGCGGCCTCGAGTTCCTCGTCGTCGACCTCGACTTCGGGGATGAGGTCGAGCCCCTCGGCGTCGAGCAGGTCGACCAGCGTGTCGCGGTCGGTCCGGACCGCGAAGACGTCGCCCGCCTGGATGGTCTTCGGGCCGAGCGGTTCGAGGAAGGTCCGGTCACCCCGCACGAGCTGGATGACGTCGACGTCGAAGTCCGTCTCGGCGAGCGCCTCCTGGACCGTCTCGCCGACGAGCGGGGAGTCCTCGCGGACGACGACCTCGGTGAGGTACTCGCCCATCTGGAACTCCGCCGTGAGGTCGTCCTGGACGTCGATACGTGCGGGAACGAGGTAGCGTCCGACGGTCAGCAGGTAGACGACGCCGACCACAGTGACGACGAGTCCGAGCTGCGTGAACTCGAACATGCCGAACGGGTGGTCGAGCAGCTCCGCCGAGATCTGCGAGGCGAGGATGTTCGTCGACGTGCCGATGAGCGTCAGCATCCCGCCGAACATCGAGGCGTAGGAGAGCGGGAGGAGGAGTTTCGACGGCGATATCTTCCCAGAGTGGGCGATGTCGGTCACCATCGGCAGGAGGATGGCGACGGCGGCAGTGTTGTTGATAAAGCCGGAGATGGGCGCCACGAGACCGACGGTGGCCCCCAGCTGTCTGGACTCGCTCTCGCCGGTCAGCGACGCGAGTCGTCGCCCGAGTATCTGGACGATACCGGTCCGCTGGACGCCGTCAGAGAGGATGAACATCGCGAGGACGGTTATCGTCGCCGTCGATGCGAACCCGGAGAGGCCGCGGGCGAGCGGGGAGACGCCGTCACCGGGCTGGTGGAGGACGAGTATCGGGTCGGAAAGCAGGCCGGCGTCTGCGACGATAGTCGTCACTGGTTCGACCAGCATCAGCGCGACCATGACACAGATTGCGGTCACGTCGACCGGTAACGCCTCCGTCGCGAACAGCGCCAGCGCGGCCAGAATGACGACGAACACGAACGCCATGCCCGGTGTGACGGGTCCAAGTACCACACCGGGTACGAACGATGCCAGTAGCAAAAGGATACGGGTAGGGAATCGGTGTCGGCCTACGAGTCCGACCCGTCCCGGCCGATATCTTCGAGCAGCGCACGGTAGCTCCGCTCGAAGACGGCCGACTGCCGGAGCGAGTTCACTGCGACCTGGAACACCGGCACGGCCAGCGGCCCGTCGTCAGTGGCGACGACGACGGCCGCGACGTGGTCGGTCTCGTCGGTCCACTCGGCGTCGAGCTCCCGGCACAGTACCTCCCCGAAGTAACTCCCGAGCTCCGTCGCGATGCTCGTGAACGCGCGGTCGTCGAAGTCGTCGTCCGCACCGAACGTGGCGTCCCGGAACCGGTCGGCGTCCCACTCGGCGTCGACGAGCGCGTCGAGTCGCGAGAGCGAGCCGGGACCGAAATCGAGGTCGTGTTCGCCCCAGAACGCGGCGAACTCCTGGGCCGTCTCGGCGTACTCGGCCCGGATGCCGTCGCCCTCGGTCGGGTCGGGGTCGTTCGTCTTCGCGTCGGACGGCGTCTCCGTGTCGGGTTCGGGACCGTCGTCGGTCGGCTGTGCGTCATCCGTCTCGGTCCCGACGCGCGCGGGCTCGCCAACCGGGTCCGACGACGCAGCCGACTCCATTGGCTCGGCGGCCGAATCGTCTCTGTCGGCGTCGGGCACCGGCGCCGGACCCGCGTCGGGCTCGGCCTCCCCGATGAGGTCCGTCGGCGACTCCCCCGCTGTATCGCTCGCGGGCTCGTCGGCAAGGTCGGCGTCGGGTGTCGCGACACCCGTTTCGGCCGCCGAGTCGTCGCCTTGCGAGGGGGCCCCGTCCACGTCAGTCAGCGGTTCACCGTCCGGCGGTGCAGCGGTCTCGGGCTGGCGCTCGCGGTTTACGGATGGGGAGCCCTCGACGTCGGGTTGCTCCTCGGGTCCTGGCGCGACGTCGCCGAGCGAAAGCTCGGCTTCGAGGTGGTCGACGACAGCCGTGAACACCGGGTCGCCCTCGAGCGAGCGGCCCGCGACCTCGAAGACGGCGACGGTCACCTCGTCGTCGGGGCCGGCGACGGTGACACCCCAGCCGTCGTCGCGCGTCCAGGTACCGTCGTACGCGCGGACGAGCACCTCGCCGAGGTAACTGCCGTACCTGAGCGCCGGGTCCGCGTACGTCGTCGCCGCAGCCGCGTCGTCGGCCGTCTCGGGGTCGTCGAGGGACTCGACGAGCGCCTCGAGGTCGGCCAGCGAGCCGGGCGAGAAGTCGAGGCCGTCGGCGTCGGCGACCGCGTCGGCCCGCTGGCGGAAGTCCGTCGGGTCGAGCGTGGTGCTGTCCAGCAGCGTCGACGCGTCGTCGTCCGTGCCGTCGTCCGACCCACCGACGGCGTTCCTGATACTGTCGAACAGCCCCATGGGACCGGGAAGGAGACGACCCTACAAGAAGGTACGGCCGACGGGTCACCCGGGCGTCAGGTTCAGTACTCCTCGCGCAGTTCCATCTCGGCGACGATGTCGTAGGGGTCCAGGCCCTTGCGGATACCGTCGAGCAGCTGGAACGCCTCGTCGGGCGCGAGGAAGTGCCGGGTGACCGCCCGGCCGAGCGGCGTCGGGGCCAGACCGTCGATGAACTCGTACTCCAGCAGTTTGCCGATGGCGTGTTTCGTCGGCACCTCGCCGACCATCCGGTCATTGAGCGCCTTCGCCCGCTTGCCCGCGACGGTGACGTTCGCCAGCGTCTCCTCGATAGCCGCGCTCTCGTCGTACCGGGTGACGACCGGCTCCATCTCCCCTTTCAGCAGTTTGAACGCCACCTCGTCCTCGGTCATCTCCATACTGTTGTGATAGGAGCAGTCCGGTTCGACCAGCAGGTAGACGGTCCCCTTGTCGTGGTAGTCGGGTCGGCCGGCCCGCCCGAGCATCTGCTCGAACTCCTGGACGGTGAGCCACTCGATACCCATCGCCAGCGAGTCGAAGACGACCTGGGAGGCCGGGAAGTCGACGCCGGCGGCCAGCGCCGCCGTCGTGACCACCGCCGCGATGTCCTGGTCGGCGAACTGCCGTTCGACCTGCTGGCGCTTGCGGTTGTCCAGGCCGGCGTGGTACGGCGCCGAGCTGTACTCCAGTTTCCGAGAGATCTGGTGGCAGCGTCGCCGCGAGTTGGTGAAGATGATTGTCTGGCCGCGGTACCCCTTGCTCGATTTCGCGTCGAACGCCCGCCGGACGAGCTTGTTCTCGGTGTCGATCTTCTCCCGGCCGTCGGCGAAGGTGACGTGGCGCTCGATGGGGATGGGGCGTTCCTCGAACTCGACGAGGTTCGCGCGCAGCTTCTCGGCCAGTTGCCGGGGGTTGCCGACGGTCGCCGAGAGGTAAATCCACTGGGTGTCGTCGCTGTCCGGTGCGCCGCCGGTCTCGCAGTAGTACTTCAACCGCGAGATGAGGCCGTCGAGGCGGTGGCCCCGTTCCTCCTCGCCCAGCGTGTGGACCTCGTCGATGACGACCGTCCCGACGGTGCCGAGGTCCTTGCCGGTCCGGAGCGCGTGGTCGATACCCTCGTAGGTGCCGACGATGACGTCGGCGTCGGGGTCGAACCGCCCGCCCTCGTCGGCGATGCGACTCGCACCCACGCGCAGCGAGACGTCGACCATATCGCCGTACCGTTCGTTGAACGACTCGTACTTCTGGTTCGCGAGCGCGACGAGCGGGACCAGGAACAGCATCTTGCCCTTGTTGTTGAGCACGCGGTCCAGACCGGCCATCTCGCCGACGAGCGTCTTGCCGGTCGCCGTCGCCGAGACGATGAGCTGGTCCTCGCCGTCGGTCGCGCCGTGTTCGACCGCGAGGCTCTGGACCGGGAGCAGCGTGTCGAATCGGGACTCGAGGTGTTGCTGGATGCCCGGATGCAGGGACAGCGAGTCCGTCGGCACGAGGTCGATGTCGTCGACCGTCGCGGATATCTCGTCGAACTTCGTGAGGTCGGGGTCTAAGTTCCCCGACAGCAGGTTCGTGATGCGCTCTAGGTCCTGGACCTCCAGCAGGAGGTCCTCCAGCCGGTCCCTGGCGTCGCTGGTTATCGCGCCGTTGAACGCCAGCTCCCGGTCGAGCTCCTCTTTCGCGCAGTCGGGGCAGATTGTCTCGCCGTCGGCCTGGATGGCCGTCTCGCTCGTTATCGGGGCGTAACGGCCGGCATCGGCGCAGAACCGACAGGTCCGGACGACCTTGGCGTCGAGCTGGTAGGCGTCGAGCATCTCCCTGGCGCGTTCGCGCGCTCTGGGCGTGGTCTGTTCGGAGATGCGGATGCGGGCTGCACGGCGGGCGATATCGACGAACTGGTCGGGCGCGCGGAGGTCCTCGCTCGTGCCGTCTTTGATACGGAGCCGGCGCGGGCGGGGGCCTGCGTCGGTCTCTTTGAGCTCCAAGATACCGTAGAACAGCCGCCCGCCGTCGCGCTGTCCGACGACGCGGAACTCCTCGCCGCGCTCGTGGAGAAAGAGGGTATCGACCTGTGCAGCCTGCTGTGACACGTCCGTATGTAGGGCGCGGGCCCTACTTCAGTCACTCGACACGGGCCGGCCACAGCGCGTTTAAGTCGCCTCCCCGACAACTGCAGGTATGCGCCGGTTCCGTATCGGGAGCGTGTTCGGGATTCCCATCCAGCTCGACCTGACGTTCCTGCTAGTGTTGCCCCTGTTCGCCTGGATCATCGGGACGCAGGTCGAGCAGACCACCGGGTTCCTGAACGAGGTGCTTGCCGCCGGGCTCGACCCGGCGATGCTGGCGAACGGCAACCTCGTCTGGGTGCTCGGAATTACGGCCGCCGTCGGCCTATTCAGCGGCGTCGTCCTCCACGAACTGGGCCACTCGCTGGTGGCCATCCGCTTTGGCTACCCCATCGACTCCATCACGCTCTGGCTGTTCGGCGGCATCGCCCAGCTCACCGAGATGCCCGAGAACTGGAAACAGGAGCTCGCCATCGCCATCGCCGGCCCCATCGTGAGCGTCGTACTGGGGGTGCTGTCGTACGTCGCGTTCGCCCTCATCCCGGGGACCCAGTCGGTCGTTCTCGAGGCACTGCGCTTCGTCCTCGCGTATCTCGCGCTCATGAACATCGCCCTGGCCGTGTTCAACATGCTTCCGGGCTTCCCGATGGACGGCGGGCGGGTCCTCCGCGCCCTGCTTGCCCGCCGGCGGCCCTACGCCCGGGCGACGAAAATCGCCGCCGAGGTCGGGAAGCTGTTCGCCGTCTTCCTTGGCCTCTTTGGCCTGTTCGTCGTCGGCAACATCTTCCTGGCCGGCCTGGCCTTCTTCATCTACATCGGGGCGTCCGGCGAGGCCCGACAGACCTCGATGCGCGCCGCCTTCGAGGGCGTCACCGTCCAGGACGTGATGACGCCGGCCGACCGCGTCACCTCGGTCACCCCCGAGATGTCCGTCCGCGAGCTCATCCAGACGATGTTCCGGGAGCGCCACACCGGCTACCCGGTCGAGAAGGACGGCGAGGTCGTCGGCCTGGTCGCCCTCGAAGACGCTCGCGCCGTCCGAGACGTCGAGCGCGACGCCTACACCGTCGGCGACGTGATGACCACCGAGATACTCACTATCGGGCCCGACCGCCCCGTGATGGACGCGCTGACCGAACTCCAGGCGAACTCCGTCGGCCGACTGCTCGTCACCGACGAGGCGGGGGAGTTCCTGGGGCTGCTGACGCGCTCGGACATCATGACGGCACTCTCGATCATCAAATCCAGCAGCGAGTACGGCGCGCTGAACTCGTCCGACTCACAGACGATTCGGCCCGAGCCCTGAGGTCGGATGGCGCTCCCAGGAGCATGTCTCGCTCCGGTCACTGAATCGTTGCGTACTGCCGATATCTGAAGATCGACATCCAGAGGGAGTGAGTAAATAAAACGAAAGGCGAGTTTCAGAAACAGATATCATAAATGACGCGAGAGTGTCCCCATATAGTAGAGATAAAATTCTCTTTGACGGAGTTTTGTGTTCGAGAGAGAGTTTCGGGTAGTATAGTTCCAATATGTCGGAGGTAGTGCTCCCAAAATACTGAAAGCGAATATGTATGGCCACTATATCGTTTCGTATCCGGTGCCACTAGCGCTCTGTTCCCGGGCCGACTCCGTATCGAGTCTCAGCCCGAACCGAAGCGGATGAGTACGTAGCAGTGAAATCACGTGCCCATGGAAGAACTCACGACCGACGACGCACCGGATAGCATCGGACCGTTCTCACAGGGAATCGCGACAGGCGACCGCATCTACGTCTCCGGCCAGGGACCGGTCGACCCCGAGACGGGCGAAGTCGTCCCCGGTACGCCCGGAGAACAGACGCGGCGGACGCTGGAGAACGTCGAAGCCGTCCTGCAAGCCGGCGGCGCGTCACTCGACGACGTCGTCAAATCGACAGTGTTCGTCAAGGACATGCGATATTACGACGAGGTCAACGAAGTGTACGGAACCCTCATGTCGCCGCCCTATCCGGCCAGGAGTGCTGTCGAGGTCGTAAAGCTGCCCGTCGATATCGACGTCGAGATAGAAGTCGTCGCGGAGAGATAACCACGTAACGTCATCGTGGTGTTCTCGCGGAGACCGCACATTCATCGATTCCCGTAGTGTCACAGCTGGTCGGCGCGACCACACCGTAGGAGAGTCCACCTGTACGAGAAGTGCGGTAGCAGCCGCCCGTCCCCCGCTGTGTGGCGAACCTGTGTGAAAGTGTCTAGCACAAGCTTTTTGAGCGATGTCGAGAGTGTGATAACTGCAATGGCGCTAATCGAAACCGAAGGGGTAGATGTAATTCCGGAATCAGAGCGGACGCGTGGATTCTTACAGATATTCACCATCTGGGCCGGATTCAGCATCGTCATCACCAACTTCCTGCTTGGGTCGCTGACCGTCGGCGCAGGACTGGTGACAGGTATCGCAGCCGTGGTCATCAGTGTCGTGTTGGTCGGGGTAATCGTATATCTCGGGACCTATATCGCGGCGAATGAGGGCACGGCCGGGACGACAGCGATGCGGTCGGCGTTCGGCATCAACGGCCGCGTCATTCCAGCTCTCGCGACCGTCCTGGCCACGGTCGGCTGGTTCGGCGTCCAGACGGGAATCGTCGCCTCCAGCACCGCCGGCATCCTCACGAATTTCGGTATCGAGTTCCCGTACATGTTCGAGATACTGGCGCTCGTCCTCGGACTGCTGATGGCCTCGGTCGCGATCTTCGGCTACGAGTGGATCGAGGTACTGAACAAGATCGCCGTGCCGATTATGACCGTCCTGCTCGCACTGGTCGTCTACCAGATCGTCACGCAGTTCGGCGTCGATTTCTCGGGCGCAGGCGGAAGCGGTATGTCGTTCTGGGCGGCGATGAACGTCATCCCCGCGGCGACGGCCGCCTTCCTCATCGTCGCGATGGACTACGGTCGGTACGGCTCGGTTGAGAAACTTCGATCGGTCTCGGCGGCGGCCACCCTCGCGTGGGTCGTCTTCGGCACCGTCCTCGCGGCGATCGGTATCCTCGCGGCGCTGGCCGCGGGCGATTGGAACCCGGTGAACATCATGGTCGAACTCGGTCTCGGCTGGGTCGGGCTCCTGTTGCTCGTCGCCGGTTCGTGGACGACGAACGTCACGAACGTCTACGTCGGCGGCATCGCGCTGTCATAGCTCACCGGGCTGGAGCGCGTACAGATGACGACGCTCACCGGTATCATCGGAACGGTTCTCGCCATCGGCGGTATCTTCAGTTTCGGTGGGATAACCGCATTCCTCAGCGCCCTCACCATCACGCTGGTGCCGACGACGGGCGTCTTGTTGGTGCATTACTTCCTCTTCGAGAAGGGATTCGACAGGGACGCGCTGTTCCAGCGCAGCGGCAAGTACTGGTACCTTAGCGGCTGGCACCCCGCAGCGGTTATCGCGTGGGTAATCGGAGCCACGTACGCAATCTGGGCCAACGGCTGGATTCCGGGCCTCTCGGGGGCGGCATACCTAGTCCCCGCGCTGTCGTCCGCACTCGTCGCTGGCGTAATCTACTTCGGCCTGAAGAACCCCGTCGAGAACTGGATCAGTAGCCGCTCGTCCGGAAGCGCCCGGACGGCGGACTAACCGCTTCTAGACGGATATCGCTCCTCTGTTTTCTGCCAGTGTGTCGCTGTACGCATCCGAGAGCGGCGGCAGCGAATCGTCGCATTGAGAACAGACCAAGTTCTGTCGGCCCTGGGTGAGACGCGTGCGTGTCCAGTGGGGCCACGGTAACCCAGAGAACGAGGGCCACACCGCCGAACAGAACGAAGAAGTCGACCCGCGCGAGCGGTTATCGGTACGGTTGCGTCGCGGCACCGATCCAGTCGAGGTTTCGTTCGGGCAACAGTCCGTAGTTATAGAACGAAACGCGTTCGGCGCCGGCGTCGGCGAGTCCATCGACGATATCGACGACGGTCGCCGAGTCGTCTATCGCGGGGTGTCCCGGGAGGACGCCAGCGTGGAGCGGGATATCAGGTGTGAGGCGATTTGCCGTCCGCATGCGCTGGACGGCGGCCTTGCGGCTCGATTCGTAGTCGATGACGGTGTAGTAGTCCAGATGCTCGGCCAGGGCGTCGAGGTCAGCGCCGTGCATCCACGCGTCTTCGACCTCGAAGAAGCCCGCGTACCGTCCGAGGTCGATATCGTCTCCGACCGCTGCGCTGAGGTCCGCGTACAGTTCGGTCAGCGTCTCGGTCCTGACAGCGATGTAGTCGGCGAGCTCGGGATGCATCTGGAGCCACCCCGCGACGCTCGCGTCGGCCGGCAGGTCCCCGTCGATACACGCCGAGAGCCCGTCACGGGCCGCGTCTCGGGCGGCTTCGACGTCGATGCCGGCGTCGGCGGCGGTGGCCTGACACTCCTCGCAGAAACACAGCCCGAACAGGAACTCCCCGAGCGTCCCGAGGTCGACGTGGTACTTGTCGTGGTGCCAGCCGAAGCCGGTCCCATAGAAGTAATCGAACGTCTCCAGTTCGATGCGGTCGAACGGTGCGCGCTCGCTCAGGTCGGACAGGAGCCCACAGAGGAACTCCTGGACGGCCGGTTGGGACGGGCAGAGACCGTAGGCGAGCGAGTCGCCGAACGGGGAAGTGAGCGTGAGGTCGGGGTTCGCCATCCCGAGCCGGGAGTTGTGACAGCCGATCGTCCAGGAGTTCAACGAGAGATGCGTATCCGCGATCGCGTCGGCGATCTCCGCGAGCCAGTCGGCCTCCCCCATCGTCTCGTTGGAGACGGGTTCGAGGCGGCCGTATCGTGACTCGTCGGGCTGGAAGTACGAACTCGCGTGTGCGAAGAACGTCTTCCGTTCCGGGTTGTGTGGTAAGAACGGTTGTACCGAGTGGTAGTTCGTCGCCAGGGAGATCTCGTCGACACCGATCTCCTCGAGGCGAGTAGCCACGTTCTCGACGCCCTCGTCCAGCAGGTCCCACGGATACGCCCAGAGTGCGAAGTCCATGGGGACAGCTCTCACGCGGGCGATAAAGAAATTGTGCCGTCACTCAAGCAGCGGCGTGCCGTCTGCCCTGGGCCCGAGCTGGGGCCCGACCACGTCCGCGTCGGGGTCGACCACCCGCCGGTGTTCGTAGTCCGTCGAGCGCTCGACCGGTGTCCGGCCGATGGCCCGTATCATGTCCGCGTACTCGCGGACCGACCGGAACTCGCCGTAGTCGCCGCCCGCCCGCTTCGTTATCTCCTCCGAGAGGATGGTTCCCATGAAGTCGTCGGCCCCGCAGGTCAACATCTTCAGCCCCTGGCTGTCGCCGTACTTCACCCACGACGACTGGATGTGCTCAATATTGTCCAGGAAGAGCCGCGAGACGGCGATCAGCAACTCGTCCTCGGCGGTGCTGGCCCCGCCCTCGACCATCCCCCGCTCGTACAGCGGCGTCGCCTCGTGCACGAACGATAGCGGGACGAATTCAGTGATGGCACCGGTTCGGTCCTGCAGTTCACGGACGCGCTCTAAGTGCATGGCCCGGTGGGCCTCATTCTCGACGTGCCCGTACATTATCGTGGCCGTCAGACCCAGCCCGACGTTCGCGGCGGCCTCCATCGCTTCGAGCCACTCGTCGGTCCCGATTTTCCCCGGGCAGATGACCTCCCGCACCTCGTCGACGAGAATCTCGGCGGCCGTCCCCGGCACGCTGTCGAGTCCTGCGGCTTTCAGTCGGCGAAACACCTCCTCGTAGGCCCAGTCGGTGCCGCGCCGGGCGTGGTAGGCCTCCTCGGGCGTCATCGAGTGAACGTGGACCCCGCCGACGTCCATCGCTCGAATCTGCTCGCAGTACGTGCCCGGGTCGACATCGTACTCGCTGGGCGAGCGGTAGTTCAGGTCGCCCCGCTCGCTGGCTTCCAGAATCTCGCGGTGCTCGGCGTCCAGCGCCAGCGCCGGATGCAGCCCCGACACCGAGCAGACCTCGTAGATACCGCGCTCGACGGCGTCGGCGACGATGTCGCGCGACTCGGCGGGCGTCTTCGTAAAGCCGCCGTGGGACTCCTGGTATTCGGTGCGGAACTGCTCGGAACGGTCCTTGAAGTTACAGAACAGACAGCCCGTGTTGCAGGCCGTCGTCACGTTGTTGTTGAGGTTCGCGACGAACGTCACCTCTTCACCGACCACCTCGGCGCGACGGCGGTCGGCCGCCTCCAGAACCCGTTCCTTCCGTCGCGGGTCGATTCCCTCCCGTTCCGAGCCAGTCGTCAACAGCTCGATCGCGTCGTCGACAGTGAGCCGCGCCCCGTCACGCGCCTTCGCCAGGGCGTTCTCGAAGGACTGGTCGGTCTCGGGGCGGTGTCGAAAGTCGAACGAATCACGGGGGACACCGGTAGGGACTGTGGTCATGCGCCTTGCTACGAACACCGGTCGACGTACTCATAACCTTTTATCACCCGTCGAATGCGGTCGGCGGCCACGTCTCGAACGACATCGGCCCCGTGGCGTCGGCAGATTCCCAGGCCTGGCAGAGGCCCAGCGCGGCAGCCATCTCGTCCGGCGTCGGCGTGTTCCAGGGGCGCGACCCGTCGACCGTCTCGACGAAGGCGTCGAACGTCCGCTCCAGGACGGGACTGGTCGTCCGGGCGAAGGCGGTCGCGCTGCGGTCGTCGGGGTCGCCGCCGTGCCAGTGTATCCCCTCGTACCCGTGATGGCCCGTCCGGACGATGCCGTCCGTCCCGACGACCTCCACCTCCCAGTTCCCCCACTGCTCGCGGCAGTCGGTGCTGTAGGTCATCGTCATCGTCCCGAGCGTCCCGTCGGCGAATCGCACCGTCCCGGTCCCGATGTCCGGGTGCGTACTGTGGGGCGAATTCCGGTTCGTGTACGTCGCAGTCACGTGCTCGGGGTCTGCGCCAGCCAGCCACAGGAGCGCATCGGCGGTGTAGACGGCCATCGCGTACACGCTCCCGGCCTCACCGGGGGCGTGTTCGGCGTTCGCCTCGAGTCCGGCCGCCGGAACCCGGTCGTGGCGAATCTGTGCCCGGATCGCGACCACGTCGCCGACGGCGCCCCCTTCGACGCGTCGGGCGAGACCCATGACCGCGTCGTCGTACCGCGCAGGTGTCGTGAAAGCGACCGGGACGTCCCCGTCGGCGGCCTCGGCGATTCGACGGGCACCGTCGTAGCCGTCGGCCGCCGGCTTCGCGACGAGGGTCGGGACGCCCGCTGTGAGTGCCCGGCAGACGTCGGCCGCGCGACGCGAGGTCGGCGTGGCGACGACGACGACGTCCGACGCCTCGAGGACGGGCTCGATAGCGTCGTAGATGTCGCAGTCGTAGGTCGCGGCGAACGCCGACGGGGTCGGTCGGGAGAGCGACGAGAGGGCCTCGTCGTCGACGTCACCGGCAGTCGCCGCCACCACCGAGCAGTCGGGTCTGTCGGCGGCGCGACTGGCGAACGCGGGCCCGTAGAACGATGCGAGTCCGATGATTCCGACATCGAGTGTCACGAGACGGTCACGAATCACGACGCGGGCGACAGCAGCAAAAAACCCGGGGAACGGACAACAAGCGTTATATGAGCGTGCGCGTCATGATATATCGTCCCATGGAATTCGGAGTGTATCTCAACCAGTACGGTGACGAGCGGTACCAGACGACGTTCGACGACCTGTTCGAACAGGTCGAAGTCATGGAGGAACTGGGATACGATACGGCCGCGGTGGGTGAGCGTCACTTCTACGACGACGGGTTCTACGACCCGTTCACCTGTCTGTCGGCGCTCGCCGCTCGGACCGATTCGCTCGGGCTGATGGCGAACATCCTCATCCTCCCGGCGTACCACCCCATCCACCTCGCGGAGCAGATCTCGAACATCGACGTGATGAACGGCGGCGACACGCGGTGGGGCCTCTCACTGGGCTATCGGGAGAGTGAGCTCGTGAACTTCGGCGTCGATATGGACGACCGGGTCGGTCGCTACATGGAATCGATTCACGTCCTCAAGCGACTGCTCGAGGGCGACCGGTTCGACCACGACGGCGACTTCTTCTCGTTCGACGACGGGTTCGTCCGCCCGGAGCCGACACAGGAGCCACGGCCGGAACTGTACGGCGGTGGGAACGCCGACGTGGCCATCAAGCGCGCGGCCTACCGGTGTGACGGGTTCACCGCCGCGGTGACCGTCCCCGAAGAGCTGGAGGCCGACATCGAGCTGTACAAGGAGTCCGTCGAGGAGGCCGGCAAAGACCCCGACGACGCGGACGTGACGATCATGGTCGACGGCTACGTCGCCGAGACCGAAGAAGCGGCCTACGAGGCGCTCGACCCGTACATGCTCGACCTGCACGAACAGTACATCAAGTGGGGTAATCCGGAGTTCCAGGAACGCCCGACCTTCGAGGACGTGGAGGACCAGTGTGTCATCGGCACGGCAGAACAGGTCGCCGAGAAGGTCGAGCAGTTCGAAGAGATGGGTGTCGACCACTTCATCTTCCGGACGCAGTTCGGCGGCATGGACCAGGAGACCGCCCTCAACAGCATCCGTCGGTTCGGTGAGGACGTGGCCCCACAGTTCCAGTAGCACCGTATAGAAGACGAGACGCCCGCATCTCGCTGCGGGCGGTGCTCCCACGTCACCCGAGGAGTGCCGATCGGAGCGACGCGAAGTCGTCGAGTTTCGTCGTTTCGAGGGTCGAATCGACCGATTCTTTCAGCCCGTGTCCGGTCACCAGCGCCACGACGGTCTCGTCGTCGGCGACGGGCGCTGTGGCGGCGGCCGCAACGCTGGCGGCGCTTGCCGGTTCGGCGTAGATGCCCTCACGGCCGGCCAGCCGCGCCGTCCACTCGTGGACTGTCTCGTCGTCGAGGGCGACCGCGTCACCATCGCTTTCGACGACCGAACGGCGTGTCCGCTCGCCGTCTTCGGGGTACCCTTGGAGCGGGTCGGCGATGGCACCGATTTCGGTCGTTATCTCGCCGATCCACGGCCGAACCGCTTCGTCTCGTTTGATGGCCCGCGTAATCGGGTGACAGCCGCGGGCCTGGACACACAGCATCTTGGGCACCGACGGGATGAGGCCGGCCTCGAACAGTTCGACGAAGCCGCGGTGCGCCCCGCCGAGAAGTGGGCCGGCGCCGACCGGTACCGTAACCCAGTCGGGGACCGACTCCAGTTGCTCGACGAGCTCGAAGGCGACCGTTCGGTTCGCGCTCGCGACGAAGGGATTTGCCGAGTAGACCGCTGTCGCGTTGAGAATCAGGTCGTCGCTGATCTGCTGTGCGGCCTGGAAGCAGTCACTGAAGGTCCCGTCGAGCGTGTAGATCTCGACGCCGTGCGCCGCGACCTGCGTGAGTTTCGACAGCGAGGTGCCGTCGGGGACGAGAACGGCACACGGGATGTCCGCCCGGGCCGCGTAGGCCGCGACGCTCGGGGCGGTATTGCCCGTGCTGGCGACGACGATTGACTCCCACGACGTCTCGGGGTCTGCTACCGCGGCGACGGCGAGCGAACTGCCGCGGTCTTTGAACGAACAGGTGGGGTTCAGCGACTCCAGTTTCGCGGAGACCGTCGGCCCGACGTCCAGGTGTGTGAGGGGGACGAGGGGCGTCTCCCCTTCGCCCATCGAGAGCGACGTCTCGAACGACGGGAGCGCCGCGGTCGGGTCACCGTCGATGGCCCGTTCGAGGTCACGCTCGTCGGACGCCGTGTAACAGACGAAGCCACCGCAACGGTCACACGTCGCGCGCACGTCGGTTACGACTGTCCCGCACGCTTGGCAACGAAAGGCCATAGGGTCAGCTGTAGGCCTCGCCGGAGTCGGTGTCGAAGAGGTGGATCGCGTCCGGTCGGACGCCGACCGTCAGTTCGTCGCCGGCGCTGATCGAGCGGACGTGCTCCTCGTCTGCGCTCTTCATCACGAGTTCGGCGTCGGTCCCCGTATCGAGGTAGTACCAGTTCGCGTCACCGAACGTCTCGACCATCGAGACCGTCGCCTCGAACGACGGGCCGTCGTCGGCCTCACCGTTCGTCACGGGCCGGATGTTGCTCGGGCGCATCCCGAGTCGGACCCGGTCGGCGCCCGCCCGTGCGCAGATGGCGTCGGGGACGGACAGGGCGAACCCGTCGGTCGTGATAGTAGCGTTCCCGGCGTCGACGGTGGCGTCCATGAGGTTCATGCTCGGCGTCCCGATGAAGTTGGCGACGAACTCGTTGTTCGGCGCCTCGAACAGTTCGAGGGGGTTGCCGAACTGCTGGAGCTCCCCGTCGTTCAGGAGGATGATCTCGTCCGCGATGGACATCGCGTCCTCCTGGTTGTGGGTCACGTGGACGAAGGTCGTCCCGATGCGTTGCTGGATGCGCGAGAGTTCGGCGCGCATCTCCAGACGGAGCTTGGCGTCCAGACTCGACAGGGGTTCGTCGAGGAGGATTACGTCCGGTTCGCGCACGAGACTCCGTCCGAGCGCCACGCGCTGCTGCTGGCCGCCGGAGAGCGAGGCCGGCGACTGGTCGAGTTTGTCTTCGATGTGGAGAATCTCGGCGACTTCGTCGACCGCCGCCTCGCGTTCGGCCTTCGGCACGTCGTCCATCTTCAGGCCGAACGCGATGTTCTCCCGGACGGTCTTGTGGTCCCACAGTGCCAGGGACTGGAACACCATACTCAGGTTTCGCTCTCGGGGCGGGTAGTCAGTGACTCGATTCCCGTCGATGAAGATATCCCCGGAGGTCGGCCGTTCGAGGCCCGCAATCATCCGGAGCGTGGTCGATTTCCCGCACCCGGACGGACCGAGGATCATCGTATACGACCCCTCGGTAATCGTCAGATCGAGGTCGTTGACCGCCACGAGACTTCCAAATTCCTTCCGAAGCGTGTTGAGTTCGATAGTTCCCATGTTAGACGACACCTGCGCCTTTGGCGATACCTTCGCCGAGGTACTTCGCCATCAACCAGAACAGGGCCAACACCGGTAGCGTCGAGAGGACGCACGCGGCGGCCAGCAGCCCCCAGTCGATGGCGTACGAGCCGAGCAGCTGTTGCAGCGCGACCGGCACGGTCTGGCTACTCTCGGTCGTGAGGAGGACGTACGCGAACATGTACTCCCCCCACGACATGATGTAGGCGAACGTACCGGCGGCGATGATACCCGGCATTGCCTGCGGGACGGTGATACGGACGAACGCGCCGAACTGCGTCGCCCCCTCGACGAGCGCGGCCTCTTCGAGTTCGCGCGGGATGTCCGAGAGGAACGACTGGAGAATCCACATACAGAACGGGAGCGCGAGCATCGTGTGGACGATGACGAGCGTCACCGGGTTGCCGAGCATGCCCAGGTCGGCCGCGAGCTGATACATCGGGACGATCAGCGCGACGTGTGGGAACATGTACGTCAGCAACACCATCTTCGCCACTTTCTGCCGGGCCGGGTAGGTGTACCGGAGGATGCTGTACGCTCCGAAGAGCGCCACGACCGTCGTCAGGAGGGTCGTCCCGACGCCGGCGATGAGGCTGTTGACGATCGCGTTCAGGAACCCGTTGTCGATCGCAGCCTGGTAGTGCGCGAGCGTGAAGTCGGTCGGGATGGGACTGATACTCTCATAGATCGTCTGCGTCGGCAGAATCGACGTTCGCAGAATCCAGTAGAACGGGAACAGGAAGACCACGAGTGCAGCGGCGAGCAGGACGAACCGGGCGGCGTTGGCCGCGCGCCGACGGGTCGCGTAGTCCGTCATGCGAAATCACCCTCCTGGAACTCCTCCTGGCGGAAGTACAGGAACACGAACACGCTCAGCAGGATGAACAGGACGACACTGACCGCCGTCCCGCGTCCGATGTTCTGCATCTCGAAGGCCGTATCGTAGATGAGGACGGCGAGCGTTGTCGTCGTCTGTACCGGGCCGCCGTTCGTCAGGAGCCAGATCATATCGAAGATGTTGAACGTGAGGAGGAACCCGAGCAGTCCGAGAATCGTCATCGAGTTCTGCAGGTGCGGATACGTGACGTGAACGAACTCGTCGACGATACCCGCGCCCTCGACGCGAGCAGCCTCGTACTCCTCACGCGGAATCGTCTGGAGAACCGCGAAGACGACGAGCGCGACCAACGGCGTCCACCGCCACGTGTTGATGAGCGTCACGGCGGCCAGCGCTGTCGACGGGTCGTTGAGTGGATTGACGGGCTGTGAGAGAAGGCCAGCGTCGGTCAGCCACGTGTTGAGCGGGCCGTACGACGTGTTGAGTATCCACCGCCACATGATGGCGGTCACAGCCGTCGGGATGACGAACGGGACCAGCATGACCGTCCGAATCACGTCCCGCCCGGTGAACCGGCGGTGGAGCAGCAGCGCGAGACCGATTCCTGCAGCGCCCTGGAGAACCATGTTGCCGACGGTCCACCCGAGGCTCCGGCCCAGCGTCGCGAAGAACGAGCTCTCGCTGAACAACCACTGGTAGTGTGCGAGCCCGACGAACGTGTCGTTCGCCCGGTCGAGGAAGCTGATCCAGATGGCGTTGACAAACGGGATGACCAGTGCAACGAAGATAACGAACACTGCTGGGACGACGAGGAGGATGCCGAGCGATGTCTCTCGGTCGAGGTCCCCGACGGCCCGTTGTATTGCCTCGATATTCGACTGGGTCGACATCGTTAGTTGAGTTGGCTACTCGGGCCGACGCCGAGCGCCTCCTCGAGTTTGGACTGCCCCCAGCTTGCGGCCTCCTCGGGCGACCGATCCGAGACGACGAGCTGCTGGACGACGTCCGCGAGCACGTTCGACGATTCGAGGGTCCCGACGCTCGGGATGTAGAGGTCGTTCTCGACGTGGATGTCGCGGAAGCCGTAGAGCCGCGCGTCGGGGAGCGCCTCGAACTGCGCCTGGACCGACGACTCGTACTGGCTGACGACCTCGTGGTTCCAGAAGTCGTCCGAGTTCTCGCCGGTGGCGGTCACGGGCAGGTACAGCGTCGGTTCGGTGTTGGCCAGCCACTCGCCGTAGGTGCCCGCGCTGTGGAGCCACTTGACGAAGGTGCCGATGGCGTCTTTCTTCTCTTCGTTGAACACCATGATGTCGTTGACGTAGTGGATACTCCCGGCCTGGCCGTCGTCCGGGTAGGGCTGTTGCATCGCCCCGAAGTCGTCCGAGTACTGCGTCTCGGTCAGGCGGCGCATCCACGACGAGAAGCCGGTCGTCGAGTGCGCGGTTCCCTGCAGAAGCGACGTCTCCCACTGTCCCCAGCCCCAACCGGTCGCGCCCGGCGGGCTGGCCTGGTTGAACATCTGCTTGTAGAAGTCGAGGACCTCGACCGTCTCGGGCGTGTCGAACATGACGTTCCCGTCGGGGCCATAGACGTACGAGTCCTTGTTGATCATCAGGTTGTACAGGTTCTCCGTCGTCCAGAGGTTGCTCGCGGCCGGGAGGACGATGCCGTAGTTGTCCCCGTCGGTCATACTGCTCGCGGCCTGGAGCCACTCGTCCCAGTTCTGGGGCGGCCAGGCGTCGGTCTGGCCGAGCGTGTCCGTACGGAAGTGGTTCAGGAACACCATGTCCCACATCGGAATCCCCCACGTGCCGCCGTCGTACTGGAAGGGGCTGATGGTGTTCTCGTACATGTCGTGTTCCTCTTGGAGGTCCGAGACGATGTCGCTGACGTCAACGAGGTCGCCGCGGGACTGGAAGGTCATCGTGAACGCCGGCAGCGAGAACATGAAGTCCGGCGGGTTGCCGGCCTCGATGGCGCTCGTCAGCTTGCTGAAGACGCTCCCCCACGTCTGGCCTTCGACGGTGACCTGCACCTCGTCGTGTTCCTCGTTGAACCGGTCGGTGAACCGCTGGAACTGTTCTTTGCGGTGTGGCACGCCCTCCTGGTGCCAGAACGTGATCTCGGTCGGGCTGCCGCCACCGCTCGAGCCGCCGTCACTGCTCGAACCGTCAGAGCCGCCGTCACCACCAGAGCCACCGCCGCCGTCACCCGAACCGCCGTCGCCACCGGAACACCCGGCGAGGGCCACCGCTGACCCCACCGCTGTGGTCTTGATGAAACGCCGACGCGAAACTGGACCGTTGCTACTGTGCTTTGGCATAACATGTGCGTGGTCACCATACAACTATATAAGTGTTTCTGAGGTCTGTGCGTCGGTGCGCCCTTCACAACGATTATCTCCCATTCGACCGAACGTCGCGTATGGAGATGAGCATCGACCTCGGTGGGATGTATCGCTCTCCGGGCTACTATCTCGACCGCGCCGAATCCGTCGAGCGGGCCGGATTCGACGCGGTCTGGTTCGGCGACCACATCCAGCCGTGGTTTCACAAGGACGGTCACGCCCCGTTCGCGTGGTCGTGGCTCCCGCTCGCGCTCGAACGAACGACGTCGATCCCGACCGGCGTGTTCGTCACGCCACCGATGTACCGGTACCATCCGCTGGTCGTCGCCAACGCCGTGGCAACCATCGACGACCTGTTCCCCGGTCGATTCAGACTGGGCGTCGGCACGGGCGAGCTGATGAACGAACACCCCTTCGTCGACGAGTGGCCCGACTGGAGCGACCGCGCGGGCGCGCTGGTCGAATCGCTGGACATCATGCGGACCTACTGGGAGAGCGACGAGTTCTTCGACTACGACGGCCGGTATTTCCAGTTCGACCCGGTGTACCCCTACCAGCAACCGTCGACTGAACTCGACGTCTACTGTTCGGCCACCGGTCCGAGTAGCGCTCGGCTCGCTGCCGACCACGCGGACCACCTCATCACCCTGGCGAACGTCCCCGACGTGAAGGCGCGCGTCATCGACACCTACCGGGACAACGGTGGCGACGGCGACGTAATCATGCAGACCGTCGGGGGCTTTGGCGACCGCGAACGGCTCACCGAGCGGGTACGCAACTCGTTCGCCTCGACCCTGTACCCCGAGAACTTCGACGAGACCGACCCACGGGTCCTCCAGGAATCTGCCGAGGGCGCGACAGACGAAGAGATACAGGAGGCCTTCCTACTCGCGGAGACGCCGGCCGACGTCCTCGACTGGGTGACGACACAGGAACAGAAGGGCGTGGACCACGTCGTCATCACGGACGTGAGTTACGAACAGGACGAGTTCTACCGCATCGCGGGCGAGGAGATTCTGCCGTCGCTCTGAGAGACAGGGCCGGCCGCCGACGGGCCGAGGCCAGACGTGACGGGGGCCTCCGACGCGAAGTTTCAAGTTCTCGCTCGTCAGAAACCGAACCATGGAGATCGAACGTGTCACCGTCCACCAGTACGACATTCCGCTGTACGAACCGTTCGTCACGGCCCTGAAACCGATTCCCGAACTCGAACGGGTCATCGTCGAGATCGAGACCGACAGCGGCATCGTCGGACTCGGTGAGGGCGCGCCGGCCTACGAGGTGACCGGCGAGACACAGCGGTCGACTGCCGCCGTCATCGAAGACGTCCTGGCCCCGCTCGTCGTCGGGGAGAACCCGCTCGACATCGAGCGCGTCCGTGGACAGATGTGGCGCCTGGTCGACGGGGCGCCCTCTGCACACGCCGCAATGGAAATCGCGCTGCAGGACATCCGGGGAAAAGCCGCCGAGATGCCGCTGTATCGCCTCCTCGGCGGTAACGCGACCGAGCCAGTACTGGACGTGCCGAAAGTACTGAGCATCAAGTCGCCGTCGGCGATGGCCGACGACGCCGCAGCCGCCGTCGACGAGGGCTACCGCCAGATCAAGATCAAGGTCGGCGAAGCGCCGGCGACCGACGCCGAGCGTGTCGCGGCGATCGACCGGGTCGTCCCCGACGACGTGAGCCTCAAAGCGGACGCGAACCAGGGCTGGGACGACGCGAAGACGGCGTTGGCCGCCCTCTCGGATATCGGTGACCGAATCGACGTGATAGAACAGCCGGTCGACAACGACAACGTGGCCGACCTGCACGAACTCCGACGGCGCGTCGACATCCCGGTGATGCCCGACGAGAGCGTCGAGAGCCCTGCGGACGTCCTCGACCTCATCGAGCGAGACGCCGGCGACATGTTCAACATCAAGCTGATGAAGACCGGCGGGATTTCCGAGGCCGTCCGCCTCAACGCCGTCGCGGAGGCCGCGCAGCGCCCGACCCAGCTCGGGTCGATGGTGGAAGGCGGAATCGGGACGGCGGCCGGCGTCCACTTCGTCCTCTCACAGGAGAACGTCATCTGGAACGAGATGGTCGGGCCGTTCATGACCGAGACGGGCGTGACCGACCTCGCGACCGACCTCCCTGAGATTTCCGTCGACGGCCCCGGACTCGGCGTCGAACTCGACCGCGACGCGCTGGCCACCCTGCGCACCGAGCAGACAGTGATCGAACAATGACGGTCGGTTCGGACGACCCGGTCGTGCAGCTGGCGAGCGAGCTCATCGCCCGCCCGAGCGAGAACCCGCCCGGTGACGAGCGCGCGGTCGCCGAGTGGCTCGAAACGCGCCTCGAGGAGTCGCCCACGCCGTTCACCGTCGAGACGACCGAGGTACTCCCGGACCGGCCGAACGTCGTTGCCCGCGTCGGCGACCCGGCGAACGGGAGCGTGGTACTGAACGGCCACACCGACGTCGTCCCGGCCAGCGAGGCGGACTGGACGAGCGGGCCTTACGAGCCCACGGTACGCGATGGTCGGCTGTTCGGCCGCGGGGCCGCCGACATGAAAGGCGCGCTCGCCGCGATGGTCGTCGCCACGGAACGGTACGTCGAACGCGCCGACGACCCGGGCGAGGTCGTCCTGGCGTTCGTCGTCGACGAGGAGCACGGCGGGTCGGGGATGCGCGCACTCGTCGAGAGCGGGCTCGACGCCGACGTCGCCATCGTCGGCGAACCGACCGAGATGAACGTCTGTACGGCAATCAAAGGCGTCGCCCGCTACGAAGCCGTCGTCCACGGTGAGAGCTGTCACTCCGGGCAACCCGACGAAGGACGCGACGCCATCAAAGGCCTCGACGCGTTGCTCGGACGCGTCCAGTCACTCGACGACGAACTCGAATCCACCTCGCACCCGGTACTCTCACACGAAGACGTCACCGTGACCGAAGTCGAAGGTGGCATCGCCCCGAACGTGGTCGCCGACCGCGCCGAGGCGACCATCGACTGGCGGTTCCTCCCGGGGACGACCGAACCCGACCCGTTCGACGAGCGGCTCCGAGACGCGGTCGGCGAGCTCAGCGTCGACGGCGGATCGCTCGACCTCGATCTCGAACGAACGGTGTTCGCCCGAGCCGGCGAGATTCGCAACGACCACGAGCTCGTCTCGGCGCTGCTCGACGTCGGGCAAGCGGCTGGCGCGGCGAGCGAACTCGTCGGCTTCGACGCGGCGACCGACGCTCGGTTCCTCATTCACGACGCGGAGATTCCGACGGCACACTTCGGTCCGGGGAGCCTCACCGAGGACGCCCACACCGTCGACGAGTCCGTCGCCGTCGAGGACCTCGTCACGGCCGCCGAAGTGTACGAGGAAGCGTTGCACCGGTTGGTGTAACCTCTCCTCTCGCTTACGTCCGGGACGGCGGCGTCGACATGCCCGAGAGGGCGCGTCTCGCCTCGTCGATCGCGTCCTGCCCGTCGGCCAGCAACGGTAATCCGTGCCCGGGTAACAGGCGGTCGACGCCCCGGTCGGCGAGGGTGTCGATGTCGGCGCGGTAGTCGGCGAGCGACGAGCCAGGGACGTTGAGGAGGCTGATCGACCCGTCGGGATACACCGCGTCGCCGACGAAGCACGTCGTCGTCCCGTCGGCGGTCTCGGTGAGAAAGACCACGTGGTCGCTCGCGTGGCCACGCACGCGAGCCGTCTCGAATCGACGACCCGCAACGTTGATAGCCGCGCCGGCAGCGAACGTTCGGTCGACCGCGTAGTTCTCGTACTCGTAGTCGGCCGGGTAGATGCCCTCGTCACGGGCCACGTCGACGCCGAGTTCCCGTTCGTTCCCGTCGCCGACCAGTCGTGCGGTCGCCTCGCTCGCAACGATATCGATATCGCGTCGCTGGCACGCCGGGCCGCCCTGCGAGTGGTCGGCGTGGGCGTGTGTCAACAACGCGTGTGTCACCTCACCAAACGCCGTCTCCGCACGGTCGAGCAGTTCCGGGACCGACTCGCCGGCGCCGGTATCGACGAGTACCGTCCCATCGGGGGCGGCAATCGCGTAGACGTTGCAGTCGTACTGGCTGCTGAGGCGTGCGTCGCCGGAGCCGACCAGTGCCAGGTCCTTCGATAGCTGCATAGGACCGCGTTCGCGGGCGGGACACCTAACTTCGATGGTCGACAGGGAAAGTATAAGAAGAGTCGGAACACAATCACCGTTCATGTGTCCACAAGGCAGCGAGCAGCATCCGGAGACGCGGCTGGCGAAACGAACGTTCGGGCTCGAACGTTCCGCCATCCGGGAGATGTTCGATCTTGCACAGCAGTACGACGACGACGACCTGGTACACCTGGAGATCGGCGAGCCGGACTTCGATACGCCCGCCCACATCACCGAGGCAGCCACCACCGCCGCGGAGGGCGGCGCGACTCACTACACGTCGAACGCGGGACTCCCGGAACTGCGGGCGGCCATCGCCGACGACATCACCAGCGAGCACCGGTACGACCCCGACGCGAACGTCATCGTCACTGCCGGGGCGATGGAAGCGCTCTCGCTGGCGTTTCTCACGCTCGTCGACCCCGGAGACGAAGTCATCGTGCCGACACCTGCATGGCCGAACTACCGCACACAGACAGCGATGGTCGGCGGGGAGTACGTCGAGGTCCCGCTCGACCGGGAACAGGGATTCGCGCTTGATACGGAGCGACTCGCCGCGTCGATTAACGACGACACGGCGCTCGTATTGCTCACCACGCCGTCGAACCCGACCGGACAGGTGTACGACCGCGACGCGATCGCGCGAATCGTCTCGACCGCAGCAGCACACGACGCCGTCGTTGTCGCCGACGAAGTGTACAAGGACCTCGTCTACGATACGACGGCCACCGCCGTCGCCGACGCGACCGACCATCCGGAGCACGTCGTCACGCTCGGGTCCTGTTCGAAGACCTACGCCATGACGGGGTGGCGGGTCGGCTGGTTCGCCGCGCCGGAACCGGTCGTCGACGCCGCGACGAAGTTCCACGAGAGCGTCGTCGCGTGCGCACCGAGCGTCTCCCAGCACGCCGCGCTGGCCGCCCTGACCGGTGACCAGGCGCCAATTGAGGAGATGTACGAGGCGTTCCGCCGGCGACGTGACCTCCTCGTAGACTTAGTCGATGCTCTCCCGACGGTCACCTGTCCCCGGCCCGAAGGAGCGTTTTACGCGTTCCTCGACGTCTCGTCGGTCGATGCAGACAGTATGACAATCTCGAAGCGGCTGCTCGACGAACACGGCGTCGTCACCGCACCGGGCGTCGGGTTCGGCGCGGACGTCGACGACCACCTTCGCGTCAGTTTCGCCACCGACGAGGACCGACTTACCGAGGGGTTCGAGCGTATCGGCCAGTTCCTCGAGGCGGAGGGCGTCTGATGACCGACGTTACCGTCGTCGGCTGTGGCTTCATGGGACGGAACCACGCACACGCGGTCGCCGACCATCCGACCCTCCGGCTGACCAGCGTCGTCGACGTGGACGAAGAAACCGCAGCGGCCGTCGCGGCCGAGCACGGGGCCACGGCCGAAACGGAGTTCGACCGCGCCGTCGAGGACGCCGATGCAGTCGTCGTCGCGACGCCGGAGACGCTCCACGCCGACCAGGCGCGGACCGTCCTCGAACACGACAGACACCTGTTGCTCGAAAAGCCGGTGACGGTCGACACAGACGAGGCGTGGGCGTTGGCCGACCTCGCCGAGGAGACGAACACGGTGACGGGCGTGAGCTTCATCCTCCGGTACGACACTGGCTACGCCGGCCTCCGCGAGACGGTCACCGAGGGAACAGTCGGTGACCCGATTTCGGTCAGGGCCAAGCGCGGCATCACCCGCGGTGAGTCCGAGCGAATCGGCGGCCGCGGCCACCCCCTGTACTACATGAACGTCCACGATATCGACGCGATGCGGTGGGTCGTCGGCAGCGAGATCCGCGAGGTGACCGGCATCGAGCGACGGGGCGAACTCGCGTCCGTGGACGTGCCCGACGTGATGCACGCGACGCTCTCGTTCGAGAACGGGGCCGTCGGTACGCTCACCGGATACGGTGTCCTCCCCGACGAGACGCCCGGCGGAATCGATGCGGCGCTCGAACTCGTCGGCACGGACGGGACCGCGACCGCCGACACACCCGGAACGACCCTGACGGTCAACGGCGCATCCGGCTACGACCGACCGGACGTCCGCCACTGGCCGGTCGTCAACGACCACATGGATGGCGCCGTCAAACGACAAATCGACGCGTTCGCGCGTGCAATCGGCGGCGAGCGCGAGGCCGAACCGCTCGCGACGATTCGCGACGGAGCACACGCACAGGCCGTCGCCGACGCGATCTACACCGCGACCGAGACAGGCACGTCGGTAGCCGTCGAGACAGCGGAGTGAGACTTCCACGGGCGGTTTCCAACACTGTTGAAACTTCGCAATATTCCCGCCCGAAATGATGCCTAACCCTGATTTCTCCGGATAAAGTGAAGTCAGTTTCAAGAGTGTTGGTTAGGTGTGCAAAAAGGATAAAACACTCGACGTTGTTGGTACGAAACACCAAATGACCGACCCAAACGCGGACACGGATACAGACCAGTTGCAATCGGTTATCCGGGCGTTCCGGATCGTCGAAGCGCTTGAGACCAACGAGGGGATGACGATGTCGGAGCTCGCAGACGAGTTCGACATCCCGCCGAGCACAGCCCACATCTATCTCAAAACGCTGGCGAACACCGGGTACATCGTCCGCGACGAGAACGAGTACCACCTCGGGCTTAGATTTCTGAAACACGGCGGCTACGTCCGGCACCGCCTGCAGATATACCAGGCTGCGAAATCCGAGGTCGACGCGCTCGCCCGTCGCACTGGCGAAGCCGTCGACTTCGGCATCGAAGAGAACAACAAGCGCGTGTTAGCCTACAAGTCAGAAGGGCCGGACGTCGTCACGCAGAAGCCCGTAACCGGCGATTACGCACACATGCATATGACCGCCCTCGGGAAGGCCATGCTCTCGACGTTCGACAGGCCACGTGTCGACGCCATCGTCGACGACTGTGGCCTCCCGAAAGCGACGCAGTACACCATCGACAACCGGGAGGACCTCTACGCCGACCTCGAACAAATCCGGGATCGTGGCTATTCTGTCGAGGCCCAGGAGCGCCGCGAAGGCATCAGAGCCGTCGGTGTCCCCATCGACCTCGAGAACACAATCCCGAGTGCTATCTCGATATCCGGCCCGATGAGTAAGCTGAGCGACGCACGTATCGACGAGTTACAACAACAGATACACGACTCAGTCAATGTCATCGAGATAAAGCTGCGGAACTACTGACCGCTCAGCCCCTTGTTCCGGCACTGTTGAAACGCAAACGCCCGTCGAAGTACTACGTCGAAACCGAGTAAATAATCGTGAGGAATACCTGCCGGGTATAATAACAGGCGTACACTCGATATATTTTGCTGAAGATTCGCGACAGCGCCAGAATCCAACATTGATGTGCAGAAGTGGCTGTTCCAACATTATTGAAACGCCGAATCGCTCTCTGATGGCTTCGAAGACCAATGATATGAGCGACGTCGTTCGGAGGTCGACTGGGCCAGATTCGTCATCGGCTGGCGAGACGGGTGGCAGACCAGTCTGAAACAGCGACCACAGGGTCACAGCCGGAGAGGAAATTCGAAAGATGTATTCGAATTTAGAGAGTATATAGTTAAAAATTCGTTAGAGGGACTCAGAAAAGGTATATATTTACATGTCTCGCTAATTTGCTATACTAAACGAGTTTTTAGTTATATAAAACCCATTCAGTAAGTGAACTCTGATTTTATACCTGCATAGATGGTCTTTTCTAGTATAGTGACGGTTTTCAGAATCAAAACTGCGCACTTGGCAGTCAATGAGGGATACCATACGTCTCTCACGAACAAGACGAACACCGGAACGAGGCAACGATGAGCGGCGCTCTGTACGCCACGTCACGGGAGAAATACGAGGTCCGGGCGCGGGAATTGAACCCGCCTCTTAGCCACCACAAGGCTAAAGGATGCCACTACCCCAGCCCGGACACGCCTGCTGAAGCAACCGTAGATACCTCGCTGTCACAGAAATACGTTACGACTCCGGGGTGGCTTCGAGACGCTTTTACACGGTCGCGGCGTACCGATTCGTACGCGTGGCCATCACGGACAAGATCTACGTCAAGAACCACCAGCAGCTCCGCTCGCAACTCGAGACGAGCTTCCCGAAGGGGGCGTTCAAGGGAGCGACGCTGGACATCCTCTTCCAGGGCGAGGGGCTGGCGAAACTCGACGAGGCATCCCGGGAGCGGGTGCTGGACTTCGCGGAGGACTTTCTGGACTGTGACTGCGAGGCCAGTCCCCACTGTGGCTGTCCAGAGCGGAAGTTCGTGGCCTACCTGCTCGAGCTGCGAGAACAGGGGCTCGGCCCGGACGCCATCGTCGACGTGATGAGCGACGACTACATGCTGTACGCGTACCCGGGTGACGTCCTCTCTTTCCTGGACGACTCGGTCAGGACGCTGGAAGCGGTGGAGACGCTGGCGGACGTCGACGGGCAGCGAGAGGTCGCCGACGAAGTCCAAGAGCGGCGAAACCGGCTGCTGTGACGGGGGACGTCGGTCGGGCTGGGGGCAACACCGGACTTACGCCGTATCGAGGGCCTCGACGACGTCGTGGCCACACTCCGGGCACACCTCGTGCGCGGTATAGAAACCCGTCTCACACGCTGGACAGCGATGTGTCGCTTCGTCTCTCGACGCCGACTCGGCCTCCTGTTTGAACTCCTCGACCTTCTTGCCGAGCCGGTTGAACAGACTCATACCGTGGCGGTAGTCGCCGGAGCGGCATAAGCCTTCGAGCGCGAGCGCTGGGACAGAGAGAAACCGACCCACACGAGCAGAGACAGCGGAGCCGGGCTCAGAGGTCGTCGAAGCTACCGATGCGGTAGGAGGCGTCCTCCTCCTCGCCTTCATCCAGGTCTTCGAGGTGGATGACCTCGTCCTGGTCCATCTCGTCGAGCTGCTGGCGGAGTTTCGTGACGTAGCGCTTGTGCTCTTCGAGCTGTTCGCGGAGGTGCTCGGCCTCCAGTTCGAGGCGTTCGTGTTCGCGGATGAAGCTCTTCGGGACCTCGACTTTCGGCGGGAAGCTCTCCGAATTGCTCTCCTGAGCGGCGTCCTCGAGCTCGTGTTCCGGCGCGACCTTCACCTGGCCGTCGTGGGCGACGAGCGTGTCGACGTAGTCTCGGAACACCGCGGACAGTGAGATGTCGCGCTCCTCGGCGATCTCACGGAGCGTCTCGAACTTGTCCTCGCTGACGCGGAAGGAGATCGTCTTGTTTTTGTTGCCCATATTAGCTCCCAATGGTCGCTCCTCGTATTTAATCGTTTGTCAGACGATGACACGTCCGTCGAGCCGGTGAAAGAAACCGGCGGAGAACGAAGTCGTTTAGCCGGGGCGTGCAGGCTACCCGGTATGGACGCGACTGCACACCACTTCGGCGTGACCGTCACCGACCTCGACCGAGCCGTCGAGTTCTACCGCGACGTCCTCGGCTTAGAGGTGCTCACGCGGTTCTCCGTCGGCGGCGAGGCGTTCGCCACCGGCGTCGGTATCGAGGACGCGAGGGCCGACTTCGCGCATCTCGACGCTGGGGGCGCGCGCCTCGAACTCGTCGAGTACACGCCCGAGGGCGAACCGCGCGAGACGCCCGGACTCAACCAGCCCGGTGCGACACACCCCGGACTGTCCGTCGACGACCTCGACGCCGTCTACGCGGGACTGCCCGAGGACGTCGAGACGGTGAGCGAACCGCAGACGACAGAGAGCGGGACCCGGATTATGTTCGTCAGGGACCCCGAGGGGAACCTGGTCGAACTGCTCGAGGGTTAGTCCGCGCTGGCTTCGGCCTGCTCGTCCTGCAGGCTCTCGAGGGCGCCGACCGCCGAGCGGCGGTAGGCGTCGACGTCGTCGCCGTACTCCTCGCGAGCCATCGCGACGTACTCGTCGGCGTCGGCCTCGTCGGCGTCGGTGAAGCGCTGGACGCGCTCCAAGGTCCGCTCGGCCGTCTCGACGACCCAGCGGTCACGGGTCGCCTCGTCCACCTCGGAGATGGACTCGGGGCGAACCGAGACGTTCACCTCGCCCTCGTCGGTCTCGTAGGTCCGGGGCTTGCCGACGACGGCGACGTACGCGGGCGGTTCCAGGTCCCGGAGCATCGACGCGGCGTCGGGCTGGTACTGCCCGGCGTACATAAAGAACGTGTCGCCGTTGGGGTCGACGACGCGGCCCTGCCAGTACTCGCTGTCCTCGCCGACGTCCTCGGTCTCGGTGAGCGTGCCGACGATGAACACGCGGTTGGCCCGCTGCCCGGTCGGGAGCAGGACGTACACCGGCGCCCGGTCGTCCTCGGATTCCTTGAACGTGTAACTCGCGTCGTTGAACTCGCGTGCGAAGACGCGGCGGGCGACTTCGCGGGTGGGGGTACTCGACATCTAGATCGACCTCGCTTTGATGAGGGCACCTTCCGCATCCACGGTCCCGGTCAGTCGCTCCTGCTCGTCCGCGAGGACGTAGCGGCGGAACGTCGGGCCGGTGACCCGGTAATAGCGTCCCAGAATCTTCTGGCGCATCTCGTCGGCGACGACGGTGGTGTCGAGCGCGTCCATCGCCATCTCCTTCGCTTCCGCGAGGGTGATGCCGGTGAGCGACTCGGTTGCTTCCTCGTCGAAGATGACCTCGGTGACCTCCTCACCGTCGTCCAGGACGCCCTTGATGCGGAGGTCGAACTCGCCTTCGACCTCGCCGTGTTCGCTACAGCGGCCGTTCTGGAGGACCCGCGTACAGTCGTCCTCGGGACAGCGCTTGATGAGGCCCGAGCCCGACTGGATGTCCACCAGCGCGCCCTCGACCTCGACGCTGTCGTCGCCGACCTCGATTGCCTCGTCGAGCTCCTCGATGACCGTCGTCCGGTTGAGCTTCACCGAGAACTGGCCCTGGTACTCGTCGGTGACGACGTTGCGCAGGGCGTAGGAGGTTCCCTCCTCCAGTTCCGGGAGGTCGGATTTCGACCACTTGGTGAACTTGATGGTGCCCGTCTCGTCGCCGAGCAGGCCGACCTGCGCGACGGCGTCGGCGCGCGGTTCCCACAGTTCGACGACGGTGACGCGCATGTCGACCCACTCCTCGGGGGCGTCGACGTCCGACACCTGGACCTGGTCGTTGCCGCCGCCACCGCCGCCCAGCTGCTCGCGGTCCATGCCGGCCTCGTCCAGGTACGTGTTGACGACGCTCCGGCGGGCCTCGGTCAGCGGGACCTGGTAGTCGTCGACCAGGGTCTCGAGGCGCGAAACGACGTCCTCCACCTCGATGTCCAGCTGGTCGGAAAACTGCTCGTGTATCTCTACTGCGTTGGTACGCAAATCTGACTCACTCATTGGCGTTCACTGTCTCCACCTTGTTTTCGTCGGGAGACACTAGACCGTTGGTCGGCATCGCCTATAAACGCTCGTTTAGCACGGTGAAAGTGAATCCCGAAGCCGGCAGTCGGTCGCCACAAACGCCGGCGAAAGAGCGGCGTTCGCGCGGCCGGGTTACGCGAGAAGATTGATTTGTCGGGGCCCGCTACGACGGGGTATGAGCGACGACGACCGGTTGGGGCGGTTCATCCGGAACAGCCTCCGGTCCGCCGGCCGTCAGCTCTCGGACGCGAAACGCGCCTACAGCAACGGCAAACGAGCCGCGCTGGCGGGGCTCCCCTCGGACGACGAGGGGCGGGCCCGCATCGTCTGTCGGCGCTACGCCGAGCGCCGCGCAGCCTCGCTCGACGAGCAGCTGCGCCCGGTGTGTTACGACGCCGACCACCCCGACTGCCAGGGGTGTCTGGAGGACATCCGGGACGGCACCGTCGAGACGTTCTGACCTGAGCCGGGACCGTACCTTTGAATCGTCCGGCGAGCAACGTGACGTTATGGACAGACCACTCGTCGCGCTGATTCTCGCCGGCGGCACCGGGACGCGACTGTATCCCGCGAGCCGGTCGGACCGCCCAAAGCAGTTCCAGTCGTTCGGCCGCGACCGGTCATTGCTCGCCGAGACGGTCGAACGCGCCGGATTCGCCGACGAGACGTACGTCCTCACCCGCGAGGACTACGTCGAGGGCGTCCGGGACCGCGCACCCGGCGCCGCGATACTGACCGAGCCGGAGCCGAAAGACACCGGCCCGGCACTGGCCTACGCGGCGTACAAGATCCGCGAGCAGGTCGGCGACTGCGTGCTACTCGTCCTGCCCAGCGACCACCGTATCGAGGGTGACTTCGAGGATGTCGCCCGGACCGCCACGGACGCTGCAGTGGAAACAGAGGGGGTTGTGACGCTCGGCATCGAACCCGATCGCCCGGCGACCGGTTACGGGTACATCAAGCCTGGAGCGGCCGAGGACGGCTACAATCGTGTCGACGCGTTCCACGAGAAACCCGACCGGGAGACGGCCACGGAGTACGTCGAGGACGGTTTCTACTGGAACGCCGGGATGTTCGCGTGGACGCCCGAAGCCTTCCTCGCGGCCACCGAGGGGACGCCCCTGGAGGAGCTGGTCGAGGGCTTCGAGGAGAGCCCGGCCGACGCGTTCGCGGCGGTCGACCCGGTGAGCGTCGACTACGCCGTCCTCGAGCGGGCGGATAACGTCTACGTCGTGCCGGCCGACGTCGAGTGGGACGACCTGGGGTCGTGGGACGCGCTGGAGCGGGTGCTCGATAGCGAGGACGGTAACGCCGTGCTTGGCGACCACGTCAGCATCGACAGCGAGGGGAACGTCCTGGCCTCGGACGGCCACGTCAGCGTCGTCAGCGTCTCGGACCTCGTCGTCGCCTCGTTCGACGACCGGACGCTCGTCCTCCCGAAAGCCCAGGCTCAGCGGGTCCGCGAAGTGGTCAGCGAGTTGCGAGCGACCGGTGAGTTTTAGCGAGGGAAACACACAGGAGGATTGAGCGAGAAAAGCGGGTATGGAAGGGGCTGCTCGCCAGTTCTGGCTGACCGTCGTCCCGCTGCTCGTGGGGTTCTCGGCCGTCGGGTTGCTCGTGTTCGCGGCGCTCTTCCCGGACCAGCTGTTCCCGGTCGAGAGCGAGGCCTACATCGCGACGGCGGCGGCCGCACTGGTCTCGCTGGGACTGCTCGTCTGGCAGCTGGCGACGCCGAACGGCTCCGCCAGCGAGTCGCTCGACCGGCCGGGCCGTTAGCTGCGCATCGACCCGCCGTCGATGGGGAGCGCGGTCCCGGTGACGTACGACGCGCGGGCCGACGAGAGGAAGGCGACGACGTCACCGAGTTCTTGGGGACGACCGACACGGCCCAGCGGCGCGTCCGACCACTCAGCAAGTCCCGCCTCGTAGGAGTCGTACTCGCCGCGTTCGACGGCGGCCTCGACGAGTTCCTCGATGCGCGGGGTCTCGTGAGCGCCCGGGAGGACGGCGTTGACACGGACCTCGGGGCCGAACTCGCGGGCCTGGGTCTTCATCAGGCCGATGACCGCCCGGCGCACCGCGTTCGAGAGGACCAGGTCGTCGATGACCTCGGCGACCGACCGGGAGGTGATGTTGACGACAGTGCCGGCCTCGGAGTCCCGCAGGTACGGGTAGGCAAAGCGGGTGGTCCAGACGACGCTCATCACCAGCAGGTCGAAGGCCGTGTACCACTCGCGTTCGGTCGTCTCGAGGAAGGGGCCGGGCCCGGGCCCGCCGGCGCTGGTGACGACGTGGTCGAGGCCGCCGAGCGTCTCGACGGTCTCCTCGACGAACGCCTCGACCTGGGCGCGGTCGGTGATGTCGGCCTCGACCGCCAGGACGTCGCCGTCGCCGACCGCCGCGAGTCGGTCGCGCGCCGAATCGACGTGGTCGGGCGTCGTGCCACAGACGGCGACGTGGGCTCCCTCGCGAGCCAGTGCCTCGGCGCTCGCGAGACCGAGTCCACTCGTCGCAGCGGTACACAGTGCTACGTTCCCGTCGAGTTCGAGGTCCATACCAGTCGCCACGGCGCTGCGGGTCAAAAAGTCACGGTGCCGCTCAGCGGTAGTGTTGAGTTTAGCGGTGATTGATGCAGAGAGCCAGAAAGCCCCGGCTGGCTCCGGGAAGGCGGGCGAAGCAACACTGGACTGAGCGAACGGAGTGATCGAAGGCAGCGCACAGCGAGCCGCGGGTCGCGTGGGACCTCCGGTTCCACGTCTTGGTGAGCGGGCCGTGCGCGGCGCTGCGCGCCGCGAAGTCGAGGCGGTTTCACCGCCTCGCAGCCCGCGAACCAAAGCTCGAGAACGCGGGGGCTTTCTGGCTGTTTGCACTCAGACACTCACAACTAAACACGACCCGTCGAGCTGCGTTAGCTGCCCCAGAAGTTGTCGCGACTGCCGAGTCGACGCCGGTCGTCGTCTTCGCTGGTGTCGTCTGCCGTCGCCCCGTCGTCCTCGTCGTCGGCGTCGGCTGCCTCGTCTTCGTCGAGTTCCAGCCGCTCGATCTCGTCCGCTCGCGCGTGGTTCGAGCGCACCTTGGTCACCTTCACCAGCGACCTGGCCGGCGGCAGGACGCCGTCGACCATGATGATGAAGCCGTCCTCGGTTCGGCCGACGCCGGCACCGCTCTCGTGGATGTCCTCGACCGTCACCTCCACCTCCTCGCCGATCTTCACCGGCTGACTCTTGAGGTCCGAGATGGGCTGGCTGTAGTGGTTGCACCACTCCGCACCACCCCGGTCGCCGTAGTGCGTACAGCCCATCCCCTCGATGCGTTCGGTGAAGTTGGGGCATTCGTCTGCGAGCGGACAGTCGGGCATAGCGTGGCGTAGATTGGCTGATGGCAAAACGCTTGCGACCTGACGGACCCGCACAGCGAGCGTCGCCGCCCCCGAGTGGCTCGGGTCGTCACCCACGCTCTCCAGGCAGCTGCTCAGGTGTCCGGGTCCCGGTCCGCGTCCAGATCCGCGTCCCCGGACCGGGGTGGCTCGTAGACGTAGAGGTGCTCGTCGTGGAGCACGAAGTACGCGTCACCGTCGGGGTCCTCGATGACGCTGTTGTCCGTGTCGATGGCGAAGTCGACCAGGTCCTGTAGCGAATCGGCCACCACACGAGGTCGGTCGAAGGCCGATTCTGGGAGGCGCATTCGGACAATCCAGTCGTCGTAATCCGACCGGTCGTCGCGGTACTCGAGATAGGTTCGGTCGGCGTCCGAGAGTGAGAGATACCCGTCCCCGCGGCCTCTGGCGACGAGTGCGAGCCCCAGGCCCGACATGCCGAGCAGCAGCGGGCCGACGACCGACCACGGGCCACCGGATGACGTTTCGACCGGGACTGCCCGCGTCGTCTGGTAGGTCTCGTGACTCCCGTTCGGGGTGACGTAGTAGACACTCTCGGTCGGTTCGATAGCGAGCGTGTACCGCTCGGTCGTTGTCCGTGGCTGGCCGTTGACCTCGCCGTTCAGCGCCACGACAGCGACGATGGTCATCTCGGTCGACCCGGGGAGGTCACCGAAGGCCGCTTCGGTCTGTCCGGACTGGTGTCGCACGTCACTCACGTTGAGCGAGAACGGCACCCGGACGCGAGCGTCGGGACCGAGCGAGGCACTCGACTCGGTGGCCAGCGCCTCTCGCTGGGACCACAGCACCGTCTCGGTGTCCCGGTCGTCGACAACGCGCCGCGTCTCCAGGAAGACGGTGGTGTTCACGTCGAGCTCGCCGCGCTCGCTCGCGCCGTATTCGAAGCTGAAGACCCCGTCGAGAACCGGTGTGACACGCAGGAAATACGGGTTCCGGCCGTCCAGCGTCTGTCCGACGGGGAACATCGGGTTCGACTTCTGGACGGTCGCGGCGTGGGTGAACGAGCCGTTCGTCTCCCACGAGGAGACGACCCGTTCCTCGGTGGTCGTCGATGGAGCGACGGTCGACGTGTAGGTCACCCAGGCGCTCGCAGTGCCGACCAGGAGGAGCAGTCCCACGATGAGCGGAAACCACGTGCTGGCCAGGTGACGGAGTCGAAGCGAGTCCAGCGTCATTGCCGGCTCCTCGATGGAATGCTACTTTGATACGCGGTCGCTCGCCGGATAAGCCGGTCGCTACTGCGAACCGGCGAAGCGAGTAGCGACCGACTACGAGCACGCGCCATCGTTCAACAGTCCACCGGGCGGACGAGCGTCCCCGATTCGTTCGAGCCGCTCACGTCGACGGTGATGTCCGCTGTGCAGTCGACGTCGGTGAATTCCACGGTGAGACGTTCACCCGGGTCGAATCCCCCGTTCAGTGCCGGGGTCTGCGTCTCGCTGCCGACGGTCACGATCAGCGTCGTGAGCGTCGTCCCCGGCGGGTACTGATTCGTCACGTCGACGGTGAGGTTGGTCGCCGTGCCGGTGGTGTCGACCGTTTGCTGGAAGCCGAGATAGGCGGTCTGGTCGTCGGTGGTGGAGACCACGAACGAACGGTCCGCGGACATCGTGACGTTCCCGGCCGAGGCCACGGTGACGCCGACGATGGCGACCGTCGCGACCAGCACGAGGAGGAGGCGATGGGGCGCCACGTCACTTCACCTCCGGGGGTGTCTCGCGTGCGCCCAGGCGCATGTGTCGTTTACTGTCGTGGACGTGGACGAGCGACGAGAACAGGATGATGGTCACGAAAAACACCCCCCACAGTTCGGTCTCTAAGAGCGTGACCGGCCACACCTGGGCCCAGCCGCCGACGAGGACGAGGCCGCTGAGCAGTGCGTAGCCCAGGTAGTAGAGACTCCACGGGATGTCGCGCTTCGGGACGACGTCGATGTAGAAGTCCTGGTCGGCCGCGGCGTCCGTGAGGGTGACAGTTTTGCGCTGCGAGTCGTACTCGATGAGTCCGTGGTCGTCCAGTTTCGGGAGGTGAAACTGGTGAAGCGCGTTCTGGACGCGTTTGCGCTCCTTGTAGGAGAGGAGGTCCGGCGGTTTCTCGTTCTCCCAGCCGGCGATCTGGCCGGCGAGGTCGCCGACCTCGACCGACCGCTTCCCTCGCCGCTTGAGAAAGTGGAGGACGAATCGCCGCCGTTGGTTGCTCAAGACTTTCAGTACCGTATCGTGAGAGAACGGGTTCGTCTCGTCTGTCCCACTCGACCCACCCTGGTCCGTCGAAACGGACCGCGTTTGTGTTGCAAGTTTCACACACACCACCGGTTAGATGTGCTACAATTCGTAGATGGACGAATAGTATACGCCGTCTACGACAGAAGTACACGGGATCTAATACACGTATAGAGTGATTGGGTCGAGCGGAGCTGACATGTTACTCCGGTAGGGTGTCGAGAACGATTCCCGGATAGAGTGTATGCGAACCCCGCTGAGGGTATTTTCCAATGTAGGTCTGTTCCCAACGGAGAGACGTGACCTGCCGTGACGATTCGGACGGCGACGACGGACGTGCGTCGGCGCAGGTACACAAACACTGGAACATCCAACAATGAGACGACGAAAATTCCTTACCGCCGTCGGGGCACTCACTGCAGGAAGTGCCGCGACGCTCGGAACGAGCGCCTTCGAAGGCGCGTACATCAACGGTGACCGCTCGCTCGAACTGGACGTCGAGAGTGACAACAACGCGTACCTCAAGCTGATCTCCACGAGCCAATACTCCTCCTACGAGAGTGTCAGTGGAGGCTGGGAAGGCGGCCAGGGCGTCAGCCAGCTCACGGTCACGATCGACCGGCTGAACCCCAACATGGACTCGCGGTTCGACGACATCTTCCGCGTGCAGAACACGACCGGCTCCGAAGTGGAGCTGGCGATCGGAGATGGGCCCGACTGGAACGGTGGCTACGAGGACACGCTCAAGATCTTCGCCCAGCCGTCCGGTGGCGGCTCCCCCGTCCGACTCGACGACGGCGGGTCGATTACGCTCGCCGCGGGTGACTACGTCGAGATCAACGTGGTCGTCCTCCTCGCCACTGGACCCAACAGCGGCAACCCGAACGGGCATACCAAACCGGATACGCTGACGTTCACCGCCGACGGAACCGACTCCAGCGCCTGAGCGAATTCACTCGGGCGGCACGACCGTCACACCTCGCTTTCACATCACCGCTTTTTCGGACCCGGCCGCGCTCGGAGCGGAGCTGGCACAACGCCACTCGAACGGGCATTAGCAAGCGTGTACTTGTAACCCTCCCCGTCCACGGACCCACCACGCGAAGGAACAATGAATCCGCGCTCGCTCGCTGGTCACCTCGGGACGCTGCTCGTCGCGGTACTCGTCGCGGTCGTCGTCCTGGGTGCGATATTCGGACAGCCCCTCCTGGTGAGTTTCGTCACCAGCGGGAGCATGGAGCCCAGTCTGACGCCCGGCGACGGATTCGTGGTCGTGCCGAAAGCGGTCGCCGGCCCGGTCGGACCGGGCGACGTCATCGTCTACGATGCCGAGCGGCTCCACAACGGCGGCCTGGTGACCCACCGTGTCGTCGACGAGACCGAGCGCGGGTTCATCACGAAAGGCGACGCGAACGCGTTTATCGACCAGGGGGACGGTGAGCCGCCGGTCAAATCCGCGCAGGTCGTGGGCGTCGCAGTCCAGTACCGCGGCTCCGTCGTCGCCATCCCACATCTCGGGACGGCGTTCGGCGCTGTCAACGACGCCCTCGGGTCGGTGCAGTCCACCATCGCGCGGACGACCGGAACACGCGCGGTCCTCGGGACGAGCGGCCTCGCGTACCTCTTTTTCGCCGGGTCGGTCCTCTGGTACGGACTCGGGCTCTGGCAGGAGCGAACCGGACGGGCCCGACGGCGCTCGACGTCGCGAGACACGGGCCAGAGCGTGCACCTGATCGTCGGTACGCTCGTCATCGTCGTCGTCGTCGCCGCGACGGTGGGGATGGCCGGCCCGGCGGGCAAGACGCAGTACGACTTCGTGAGCGCCCACTATGACTCGGACGGGACGCGTGTCCTCGAGAGCGGGACCTCCGAGACGACGGTCCACCCGATGGGTAACGGCGGTCCCGTTCCGATGGTGGTCTTTCTGGAGCCGGCCAACCCGGGTATCGACGTCTCTCCAGAGGAGGTGTACATCGGCGGCCGGAGCGGGGCCAACGCCACCGTGACCTTGACCGCCCCACCGGACATCGGCTACTACAGCTACTACATGGTCGAACACCGGTACTTCGCTATTCTCCCCCAGCCAGTCATTCGAGGGCTACACGAGTACCATCCCTGGGCCCCGGTCGTCGTCATCGACGGACTCCTCGCGATAGTCTTCTACGCGCTCGGCGTCGGCGTTGCCGAGACCGGCCGCGTTCGGCTCCGGTCACGGGATGTCCCGTACCAGCTCCGACTCCGTCGATGGCTCCGGCGGCGCTACTGACGGGTTGCGGTCGAAAACGGGTCAGAGAGCTCTACAAACGGCTGCGGCTGGCAGGTGTGGAGTGCCGCTATGTCTCGTCGTCGTTCCCTTGCATTACTGCCTCGTGAAGCTCGTCGTCTAGAGTCGGACTCTCGTACGCACTCTCCGTCGACCACTTGTACTGCACTGTCTGGGCGTCGTCGATGGTGACGAGTGCACGCTTAGGGACCCCTTCGTGATGTTCCCACTCGTCGTAGGCGAGTCCGAGTTGCTCTGTAACGGTTCCCGTCGTATCACTCAACAGCGGGAACGGAATGTCGTACTCCTCGATGAATTTCTCGTGCGCGTAACAACTGTCGAGAGAGAGGCCGAACACGTCGACGTCCTCTGTGAAGGCCAGGAACTCGGCATCACGGAACTTGCACATCACCTCCGTGCAGACAGGACTGAAATCGAACGGGTAGGTAACCAACACGACAGACCCTTCGTCGGTAAAGTCGCTCAATCGATATTTCGAGAAACCGTCACCGTCTGTACCAGGTAATAGAAAATCGTCGACTGCATCCGTAAGCTGAACCACTGTCGAGCTATACCTTGTGTGAGTATAAATACCCCATACCGATATTTTCGGGGTCGGGGGTTACTCACGTAGCGATTCCGCACCCGAAAACAGGACTGACGGTTCTGAGACGGGCACGATGGGATTCTCACCCGATGCCAGACCTCGCTTCGCTCGGTCTGCCGTACTTCGAATCCCCTGCGTGCTGCGATTCAGCACGCTTCACGGGCACGATGGGGTCTGATTCTCCGGGGAACTGCTACTCCGATATCACCGAACGCGATCCACCCAGCAAAGGTTTTTGACTGTAAGTGTTGTAAGGATTGAACACGGGGAACGAGACAGATGTCGAACGCCAGCAAGCGAATCCCAGTCACGGAAGAACGGTGGAAGGAACTGAACGAACTCAAGGAGGCGGGCGAAACATACGACGACCTGCTCGCGGAGTTGATACAGGAACACCAGCGGCGGCGACTCGCCGAACGGACGAAGGAAGTCCGCGAGGCAGACAGTGAGGAGCTAACGTCACTCGATGAGTTATGAGGTACTCCTCGCCGAAGAAGCCCGCGAGTACGTCGCCGCGTTAGACGAGAAGAGTACCCGTATCGTGAAGGACAACCTTCGAAAGTTAGCGGACGATCCACATCCCAGACCAGGTTCTGGCTCCGGTGACAAAGAGAAACTGGTGGTCGACGGCGAAGAACTATACCGGTTACATATCGGTCGTACTCACACCGCGTTTTATCATATTCTCGAAGCGGACGAGGAAGTCCGTGTAATCGAGATTCTGGATATCGACGAGGCACACAAGCGCTACGGGTTCGATTGAACGAGCGCGCGGCCGCATCTGTCAATTCAGTTGTATTGGCACGGGTACGATGGGATTCTCACCGAAGGAAGACGTGCTCGCTCACTGCGTTCGCTGTGCGCGACTTCCAGGGTTCGAATCTGCTCGGTAGCGTGCCTCCAGAGTGTGGCTTATCCGCGCGAACGAAGTGAGCGCGGTTCACCGGCACCGAGCGCAGCGAGGTGCCGGCCCTTTTCGCCCACGTTTTTCAAGGAGCGGTGCGCGAAGCGCACCCGACGCAGAAAAAGGTGGACGGGCACGATGGGATTCGAACCCACGACCGTCGGATTAGAAGTCCGACGCTCTATCCAGACTGAGCTACGTGCCCTCAGCCAGTCGTACAGAGGGTAGCGACAAAAGGGGTGCGAAATCAGCCCTCGAACTCGACGTCCTCGTCGGTGGCCTCGGCGGTCGTGATGGCGATGGCGTCGGTCGTCTCGACGGCGGTGAGTCCGGCGATTGCACAGACGTCGTCGACGCGCTCGTGGGGGACCGAGACGGCGAGGTCGTCGAACTGGAGGCGGCGCTCGATGGTGCCGCCGCAATCCGCGACGGCGCGGGCGACGGCCTCGGGGTCGGCGTCGTCGGCCGTCGTCAGTGCCAGCGCGACGGATTCGTCCGGAATCGGATCGGCACGGATGCTCTCGACGGCGCGGGAGACGTACATCACTCCGAGGAATGGCCGCCGGGGCCTTGACTGCGCTGGTCCGGCGGTTCGAAGCGGGTCTCGGCGACGGCGAAGGCGAGGGTGCTCGCCAGGCCCAGCAGCGTCCCGCCGGTGAGGACGATGGCGAGGTACTCGAGGTCCTGCAGGCCGAGGAAGAAGGCGCTGACCCCGTGGAGGACCGCGGCGATGGCCACCACGTAGAACGGCGCGTTGAGGTAGCGCCAGCGGAACGTGTCGTGGAGGTACTCGTCGGTGACCCGGCCCAGACTGGAGGTGACGCCGGCGGCGGCGAACCACTGGAGCGAGCCGAAGACGAGCGCGGCGATGACCTCGACAGCCGAACGCGGCTGGGGCTGGGCCTCGAGCGTCTGCAGGCCGCTGACGCCGCCGATGACCAGCAGCGCCGCGGCGACGACGTAGGTGATGATGGTGATGCGTCCAGCGTACACCCCGGAGGTGATGCGTTCGGCCGTGCTGTCGATCACGTCTTCGGCGCCGAGTCCCCGGGCGAGGACGTACAGCCCCAGCAGCCCGGAGATGATGCCCAGCGCCGACCCCGGCAGCCCCAGCGACTCGACGGCGATGGTCAGCGGGTAGATGAGCAGGAGGATGCCGAGCGGCACGAGGATGGTCCCCCGCGTCTCCGGGTCGTCGAGGACCTGCTTGATGGTGTAGTACATCGACTCTAAGTCCTGGGCCTGGCGGACGACGACACGGCGGACGCCGTCGATGGGGACCCGCGAGCGGATGACCGGCACCACGGACTCGTCCTGCGCGCCGTCGGTGACGACGAGCGCCGTGACGTCCTCGCTGGTGACCAGCGACGCGAGCACCGTATCGACCTCCTCGCCGACGGCGCGGTTCGCCGCCACGTCGCTCCCGTCGACGCCGGTGACTGCGGCCACCTCGACGGCTTCGTCCTCGACGCCGTCGTAGATGTGGATGCCCTCGAAGAGGACGTTGACGTCGGAGTCCTCGGGGTCGACCTCGGCCAGCGCGACGGCGGCGTCCTCCACGGCGTCCCGGCCGATGACGGGCGTGGAGATGCCGGTCTTGCGACCGAGGTCGTCGTCGAGGTCGACACACAGCACCAGCAACATGGGGGAGGGTATGCCGTCGCCGTTTAACTGTCTTCGGGCGGCGCGCCGGTGTCCGACGTCTCCTCGCGGGTGCGGCGCTCGACGACGAGCAGCGCCGCCAGGCCGAGGATGATGAGGGTGTAGGAGGCCGCCGCGAGCAGCGCGGCCTGTTCGGAGGCGTACTCTCCGGTCCGGAAGATGATGGCTTTCCGGACCATCGCGATGACGCCCGTGTAGATGACCAGGCGGACGATGCGTCTGGTCTGGCTCTCCTGCGTGTAGGCGACCACGGTCTGATACACTTCGACGATGATAAAGAGCAGCAGGGCGGTGTCGATGAACCCGACAACCACCAGCGGGTCGGTGATGCTCCCGCCGAGCGCGGTCCGGAAGATTTGGAGCCCCAGGTCGAAGACGCCGATCGCGAAGAGGATGACCAGCACCACCGCAGCGACCACCTCGACGTAGCGCATGACGTCCTCACTCCGGGCGAGGACGCGTTCGTCGAGGCGCTCGCCGGACGAGATCGAACCGCCGACCGGCCCCGTATCGTCGTCGGCCATACCGGTACGTGTCGTTCGACACACATCAACGCGGTACCTATCTGATGTGGCCGGGGTCGGCTGGTCGTGCGTCGGGCGACTCGTCCGTCCGGCCGACTCGGAGGACGAGCAGGGCGACCGGAGCGAGCAGGACGCTCCCGACGACGAACGGCGACCAGAACCCGATGGCGGCGTAGAGCCCGCCCATCACCGGCGGGCCGACGGTGCGGGCGAGGCTCCCCGCCCCCTGCGTGATGCCGAACGCGCTTCCCTGCACGTCAGCGCCGGCGCGCTGGGAGACGAGCGCCGTGAGTGTCACCGACAGCACGCCGTTACCGACCGGAAGGAAGGTGAGAATCACCAGCAATCCGAGCAGGTCCGCGGTGAGAAACGGGACCAGCCTGGTGAGGTCCGGGAGCACCGCACCGATGGACTTCGAGAACGGGAGGAGGCCGACGCTGACGACCAGTATCGCCGTGCCGGCCACCGAGAGCGGTATCGGGCCGTAGCGCGCAGTCAGTCGACCGATGAGGATACCCTGCGTGAGGACCGCGAGCACGCCGATGTAGGTCAACAGGAGCGCGCTCTGGGCCGCCGTGTAGCCGTAGACGTCGGCGACGTACGGGATGAACATTATCTGGACGCCGGAGAACGCGAAGGAGACGAGGAAGAAGGCGACGAGCAGTTCACGCAGGCCCGGGGCGGCGACGGCAGCCCGGAGCTGGGCGATGGCCGAGGACCGGGCGGCCTGCTCGTCGTCCGGCGTTGCGGGCGTCCGGGACTCCGGGAGGAAGAGCAGCGCGACGACGACGCCACAGAGGCTGGCGAACGCCGCCGCGAAACTCGGCAGCGAGAACTTCGTGATGGGGACGACGGCGGGGAGCGCCGCGTCGACGGCCGCGACGGTGGCGTCGAACGAGAGGACAGCGCCGATACCCGGCCCGAAGATGAAGCCGACGCCGAACGCCGCGCCGATGTAGCCCAGCGCCGCGGCCCGGCGTTCGGGCGGCGTCACGTCGGCGACGTAGGCCTGCGCCGTCGAGATGTTCCCACCCATCGCGCCGGCGAGCATCCGCGAGGCAAAGAGCAACCAGAGGGCGTCGGCCAGGCCGAAGATGGTCCAGGCCAGTACCGACCCGGTAAGCGAGACGATGAGGATGGGACGGCGACCGACGCGGTCCGAGAGCGACCCCAGGATGGGTGCGAAGCCGAACTGCATCGCCGAGTAGGACGCCGCGAGCAGGCCGATGACGAACTCTGTTCCGCCGGGGAACGACCGCGTGTAGAAGGGGAGGATAGGGATGATGATGCCAAAGCCCAGGAGATCGAGGAAGACGACGGCCAGCACGATGGCGAGGCCCCGGCGGCGGGCGGCGTCGGGGAGCGTCCGCGCGGAGTCGGCCATTACCCGACGTGCGACCGGACGCGGGATAAGCCCCGCGGGCCGGTCCACGTCGACCCACACCACACCGACCGTGATGCGCACGCTTTTTGCCACTCGGGAGACTGGTAGTGCGTACACGATGATCTCCGAGGGCTGCGAACAGTGCGCCAAAGGCGGCAAGATGGTGCTGTTCGTCTACGGCTACTGCGACCAGCGGGACTGCTTCTACTGTCCGCTCGGGGAGAACCGGAAGAACGTCACCCAGGTGTACGCCAACGAGCGGCCCGTCGAGGCCGACGCGGACGTCATCGAGGAGGCCAAACGCATGAGCGCGCTGGGGACATCCATCACGGGTGGCGAACCGCAGGAGGCCCTCGACCGGACCTGTCGCTACCTGGAACTGCTGAAAGACGAGTTCGGCGAGGACCACCACACGCACCTCTACACCGGCATCACCGGCGGTCGGGAGAACATGCGCCGCCTCTCGGAAGCCGGCCTGGACGAGATTCGCTTCCACCCGCCACTGGAACTGTGGGGCGACCTCCACGGCACCGAGTGGGAAGACATCCTCTACGTCGCTCGCGAGGAAGGGCTCACACCGGCCTTCGAGATTCCCGGCATCCGCGCCGAGACGGAGTTCCTGGAGTTCTTAGACGAGGGCGCCGCTGACTTCTGTAACATCAACGAGTTCGAGATGTCCGACGGCAACTACCGCCGGATGCAGGAGGAAGGGTTCGAGCTCAAGGAGGACCACATGAGCGCCGTCGAGGGCTCCCACGACATCCTGGAGACCATGGGCGACCACGAGAAGGTCTACTTCTGTACGAGCGTCTTCAAGGACGCCGCCCAGCACCGCTCGCGGCTCAAGCGGATGGCCCGCAACATCTGCCGGGAGTTCGACGACGTCACGGAGGACGGCACCCTCGTCTACGGGAAAGCGTGGGTCTCCGAGGCACGACTCGAAGAGCTGGGCGTCCCCGAGGAGTTCTACGCCGTCAAGTCCGATCACGTCGAACTGGCCTGGTGGCTCTTAGAGGAGATGGTCGAGGAGGGCGACGTGCCGAAGGGTGAAATCGTCGAGCAGTACCCGACCTACGACGGGACGGTCGTCGAGCGGACGCCGTTATCGGGGCCTGGCACTGGGTCGCGGGTAACTGCGGACGACTGAGCGTGCGGTTGTCGCCGACAACGGAGTAGACGACGACCTGGAGGTTTGACTCCCGGTTCTCACCGGACGGGAACAGACAGCGGTACTGAACCTGTTCGCCGTCGCATCTCTCTGTATGAGCCAGACAGAGACGACCGCTGAAGCCGAACAGGTCTGGATGGTCGAGCGGACCTTCTCCGCGGACTCCCCGCACATCCTCGTCATCGTGTACGCGACGCTCGACGGGGCGCGCTACCTCCAGAAAGAGCGCGCGTTCAACCGGTTCGGCGGCAGCGCTCCGGAGGTCACCGCCGCCATCGACGTCGCCCCGGACGACCTGCGGCCGGTCGAGACGGCTGACCGACGGGAACGCTACGCGACGGAAGCCGAGCGGATGCGTACCCGCCACGAGCCAGACACCGCGGTATGAACGACCGGAGCCTGTAGCTCTGCCGTCGCACTTGGACAGCCCACAGGAAGCCGTGCCGAGCGCGTACTCGTCGTCAATTTGATAGGAGAGTGTCGAGTCTATCCAGCTGGTCCCCATGGATTTCGACATCGACAGCGGCAAACTCCTGTACGCGCTGGGCGTGCTCTTCGCCGCCGCGGCGTTCCTCTACTTCGTCCGCGACGTAGTGTTCGGGCTCTCGATTACGGTCAAAGCCGTCTTGCTGTTGCTGGCGTTCGTCGGCTTCTTCGTGGCCGGCGTGGCGGTCCAGCGCGACGTGCTCGACGTGGTCGGGTTCGCGCTGTCGGGCATCGCCTACGTCGTCTTCGTCGGCTACGTCGTCGTCCGGTACGACCCCGGGGAGACCGGTACCTTCCTCCTGCTCGCCGCTTCGGCCGCCGTGTTCCTCGGCCTCGGCTACGTCCTCCGGATGCGCGAGCTGACGGTATCACGCCGGACAGCCACCGCCGTCGTCGCCGCCCTCGTGGTCCTGGGTACGGTGTTCGTCGGCGTCGACGCCGTCGGTGGTGGCGTGACCTACGACCTCGAGACGGAATCGTCGGTCACCGTCGAGCCGCCGACGCGAGTCCCGGACCGGGGGTACGTGTCGACGGAAGTCACCGTCGGCACGGTCACCGCGAGCAACGAGTTCGTGTTCACGAGAGCCTTCGACCTCCCGTCGTTGCGCGGGTGTCTGCTCGGCGTCGAGGACCCGCCGAACCGGGAGTTCTGGGTCGGGTACGAGTCCGCGGCCTTCGATCAGGGGAGCATCATCCGCGGGCAGACGACACGTACCTTCGACGTCCGGGCTGACGTGCTGGTCGACGCCAACCAGACCGAACCGGTGACCTACGCGGTCGAACGGGATGCAGACTGCGAGGGCGAGCGGTCGTCACCGACGCTCGTGGTATGGGTCGTAGACGACCGGAACTGAGTCAGCGCGAGCGTGCAGCCGGGACGACGCTGGCTCCGGTCAGTACGCGTACAGCGAGACGATGTACGGCAGTTTGTTGTACATCCAGATAGCCAGCGGGAGGCCCACGATAGTCAGCGAGAGGGTGTAGGCGACGCCCATCCAGACACCGCTGGCCCACCAGCCGACGAAGACGAACCACACCGCCCGGACGAGCAGTGGGTACTGGGCCCCGCGCCCGCTCTCGACGACCAGTGGGTCGCGCCGCTTGAGCGTCAGGACCAGCGGGACCTTGTTTATCATCATGATGCCCAGCGGAATGCCGATGATAGTGACGTTCAACAGCCACGCGACGGAGAGCCAGATGCCGGTCGCCCACCAGCCGACCAGCAGGAACCACACCGCGCGGACGACAAGGGAGGGTTGGTCGCTCATGGCTGAAGTAGTCGGTCGGTCGGCATCAGCCTTCTGTCCGCAGAACGAGGTCAGATTATCAGCGAGACCGCTCGCTACTCCTCCAGGGCTCCCGCTGGTCGCCGTTCCGGGACGAGGGCCGCTCCCTCCGGTCGCGCCCCTCGCTACTCCTCGAAAATAAACGTCCCGTCCTCCTGGACGCGTTCGCCGTCGACCTCGATGTACGAGTCCTCGCTCATGTCGACGATCATGTCGACGTGGACGGCCGACTCGTTCTGTTCGTTCTCCTCGCCCACCGTGTCCTCGTACGCGCGACCGACCGCCATGTGGACGGTGTCGCCCATCTTCTCGTCGAACAGCATGTTGTACGTGAAGCGGTCGATGTCACGGTTCATCCCGATACCCAGCTCGCCCAGGTAGCGAGCGCCCTCGTCGGTGTCCAGCACCTCGGTCAACAGGGCTTCGTTCTTCTCGGCGCTGTGGGAGACGACCTGCCCGTTCTCGAACCGCAGCGAGACGCCGGTGATCTCGCGGCCCTGGTGGTACAGCGGCTTGTCGAACAGCACCTCGCCCTCGACGCTGTCGGCGACGGGGGCGGTGAAGACCTCGCCACCGGGGAGGTTGCGCTCGCCGTAGTCGTTGAGCGTCGGGTTGCCCGCGACGGACATCCGCACGTCGGTGGTGTCACCGGAGACGATGTGGACCTCGTCGGCCGGGTCGAGGATGTCGACCATCTGGGACTGGTGTTCCTTCACGGCGTCCCAGTCTTTGTTGACGGCGTCCCAGACGAAGTTCTCGTAGCCCTCGGTGGACATCTGGGCCAGTTGCGCGTTCGCGGCCGCGGGGTACTGGGTGAGACACCACGGCTTCGAGAGGCGTTCGTCCAGCAGCGGGCGCTGGGCCTGCGAGTAGGCCGCGTTGGTCTCGGGGTCGACGTCGCTGGTCTCCGTGACGTTGGCGCTGCCCCGGATGGCGATGTACGCGTCCATCTCCTCGTAGAGGGCCATGACGTGGCTGGGCGTCTCGAACTCCTCCCGGTTGCGCAGGTACGCGCGGGTGTAGCGCTCGCCGAGCCGGTCCTGGACGACCAGCGGGTTGACCCCGCGGTCGGCGGCCAGTTCGTGGAGCGCGACCACGAGGTCCTCGGAGACCGGGTGGGCGTCGATGACGAGGTTGTCGCCCTCGCTCAGGTCCAGCGAGTGGTCGACGACGACAGAAGCGTGTTCGCGGATACGCGAGTCCATACGACATACATCGCCGACGGCCCCAAACAGCTTTCGTCCGCGGCTACTTTCTGCTGCCGTCCAGGCCCTCCTTGAAGCCGGTGACCGTGCGCCGGAGCATCAGATACATGAAGAAAAAGAACCCGAGCACGGCGGCGAGGATGGCGTAGGTCATGAGTTCGGCCATACGCACCGTTGTCGGCGGCGGGGCAAAGAAGTTTCGGCAGTTCGTGATAGCAGGGCTGAAACGCCCGAATTCGATAGGTAAAATCGGACTTTGAGTGATATGTGTAAGAGCCGTCGTAGTTTGGACAACACTCATATGCACATAGTACATATGCAGAAGCATGTCGTTGCTGCCCTCTCGGGACCCGGCGATACCGGACGCCGAGCCCAGAGTCATCGGGGTCGACAGCGAAGATGCAGACGACGTGTTGTCGGCCCTCTCGGCAGGGACTGCGCGGAAGCTACTGTCGGAGCTCAACCGCGAACCCGCACCGCCGGGCGAGCTGGCCGACCGCGTCGACACCTCGCTGCAGAACGCGCAGTACCACCTGAAGAAGCTCAAGAAGGCCGGTGCCGTCGAGATCGTCGACACCGCGTACTCCGAGAAAGGCAGAGAGATGGACGTCTACGCGCCGGCGAATCAGCCGCTCGTCATCTGTGCCGGCGACGAACAGGAGACTTCGGGGCTGCGGGCCGCGCTGGCGAACTTCCTCGGCGGCCTCGCCATCGTCGGGTTCGCGAGCCTGCTCGTCCAGCAGGTCTTCGGGGCCAGCCTGTTCGGTGGCCCGACGGTCCAGAGCGGGAGTGCGGACACGGTCAGTCAGAACCCGAGTTTCTACCTGGACGACGGGGCCGTCGCCGACGGCGGGACCGAGACCGCAGTCGGCGCGATAGACGCCGCCACACAGGGCGGCACGGCGGCCGTGAGCGGACTCTCCCCGGGCCTGGCGTTCTTCGCCGGCGGCGCGTTCGTCCTCGTCGCGCTCGTCGCCATCTGGTACGTCCGATAATCACAGTGGCTCGAGTGTTTAGCGGCCCGCTCAGACCTCGCGCGTGACTTCTGAGTACGTCGTGCCGTCCGGGGCGCGCAGTTTCGCCCGGAGGAGCCCGCGCTCGACGGCGAGTTCGGCGTGTGCGGGCCGGTAGCGCCGCGGGTCGGCGTAGGACCCCGGATTCACCAGCAGTCGGCCGCCGAGGTCCGAGAGCGTGGGTCGGTGTGAGTGACCCACGACGACGACGTCAGCGGCTTCCTGTCGGGCGAGCAGGCCCAGGGCCGTCTCCGAGTGCTCGTGCCCGTGGACGACGAGCACCCGGAGGCCGCGCCACGGGAGTGTCGCGACGTCGGTGAGGCGGTCCCGGACCCCCGAAGTGTCGTTGTTGCCGTACACGGCTGTGAGCGACCGCGCCTCATGCTCGACGGCGTCGAGGACGCGCTCGGTCGTGAAGTCACCCGCGTGGACGACTGCCTCGGCGCCACGGACTGCCGCGAGCGTCCGGCCCTCGAGTCGGTGGCTGTCGATGCCGTGGGTGTCGGAGACGACGGTGAGCACACCGCCCCTACGTGGTGGTGGTATAAATCCAGAACCACTTTCAGGCCCGCTCACGACCCTGTGGTAATGGCAGGAAGCAAGTCAGTCGTCCTCGCCGCCCTCTTCGCCAACGGCGCCATCGCGATTCTGAAGTTCGTCGGGTTCCTCCTGACCGGGAGCGCCGCCATGCTCTCGGAGACGTACCACAGCATCTCCGACACCGGCAACCAGGTGTTCCTCCTCATCGGCATCCGCTACAGCGGCCGGGACAGCGACCGAACACACCCCTTCGGCTACGGGAAGGCACAGTTCTTCTACAGCTTCCTCGTCTCCGTCTTCCTCTTCGGCATCGCCGGCTGGGAGAGCCTGAAACACGGATGGAGCGAGCTCACCGCGGCCGGTCACGGCGGCGGTCACTCCGGCAGCATCGAGTTCCTCTTTATCAGCTATCAGCCGCCCGCGTGGCTCGACCCCCTGTGGGTCAACTACTCCGTCCTGCTGGCCGCCTTCGCCTTCGAGACGTACGCCCTCGTGAAGGCCCGCGCCGAGATGCGACGGCAGATGAAACGCAACAGCTGGAGCGGCTACCGCGAGGCCTTCCGGAAGACCAGCGACGTGACGACGCTGACGGCGCTGACGGAGGACACCATCGCGCTGGCCGGCATCACCATCGCACTCGTGGGGCTCTTTCTGGAACAGCAGACCGGCAACCCCGTCTTCGACCAGGTCTCGGCGCTGCTCATCGGCATCATGCTGATGGGCTTCGCGCTGGCGCTGGCCTGGGAGAACAAGCGCCTCCTGCTGGGCGAGAGTCTCCCGGCCGACGAGGGGGCGCGACTGCGCGAGGCCATCCTGGGCCACGAGAGCGTCGTCGAGATTATCGACTTCCGGACGGTGTACTTCGGGCCGAACGAGGTCATCGTCTCGGCGGACATCGCCTTCGACCCCGACCTCGACACCGAGCTGCTGGACGAGGACATCACAGAGATAGAGGCCGCGTTGAAGTCGGTAAACAGCGACATCAAGAAAGTCTACATCGAACCCGAAGCGTAGGAACGCATCGGCGGCGACCCGGCCGTCCGACGGTGCCCGTCCCGAAGCAGGAGTGGGGTACTTGCGAGACGGTACCACGTAACCCACATAATTTTTTATGATGTTGTGGCGAACGGCCGAGTATGACAGGAGACAGGCACGACGTTCGCGCACCGGAACTCAGAGCCCTCCAGCGACGAGGGCGCGAGGACCCGGAGAGGCTGTGGGCAGACGTCGCATCGGGCCTCGACTGGTTCGAACGCTGGGACAGCGTCCTCGAAGACGACGGACCGGGTCAGTTCGAGTGGTTCACCGGCGGCAAGACGAACATGAGCTACAACGCCGTCGACCGGCACGTCGAGGACGGCGACGGGAATCGGGCGGCGCTGGTCTTCGAGACCGGCGAACGCGAGGGCAACGAGGTGTACACGTACACCGAGCTCCAGCACGAGGTTGAACGCGTCGCGGGGATGCTCCGCGCGTTCGACGTCGAACGGGGCGATACCGTGACCATCTACATGCCGATGTGCCCCGAGGCCGTCTTCGCGATGCTGGCCTGTGCCCGCATCGGGGCCATCCACTCGGTGGTCTTCGGCGGGTTCGGGGCCGCCGCCCTGGCGGACCGCATCGAGCTGGCCGACGCGGAGTTGCTCCTGACGGCGGACGTCGGCTACCGGAACGGCGACGAGGTCGACCTGAAAGCAATCGTCGACCGCTCGCTCGACGAGTACGAGGCGGCCGGCGACCGTATCGAGGACGTGGTGGTCCTCCAGCGGGGCGACGACACGGCGCTCCACGAGCGCGACACTGCCTGGACAGACGCCATCGACCAGGGACGCGACGAGGACACGAGCCACGTCGAGACGGCGGCGACCGACCCGGCCTTCATCCTGCCCACCTCGGGGACGACGGGCAAGCCCAAGGGGACCGTCCACCAGCACGGTGGCTACCAGGTCCACGTCTACGCGATGGCCCAGTGGATGTTCGACTTAGACCCCGCCGATACGTGGTTCGCCACCTCCGACATCGGCTGGATCGTCGGCCACTCCTACATCGTCTACGCCCCGCTGCTGGTGGGGTGTACCACCGTCGTCTACGAGGGTGTCCCGACCTACCCGGACGCCGGCGTCTGGTGGGATATCGTCGAGCGCCACGGCGTCACGGAGATATTCACCGCCCCGACTGCCATCCGCGCGCTATCGGGCTTCGACGACGCGTTCCACGAGCGGGCCGACCTCTCGACGCTGGAGGCCGTCTTCTCCGCGGGCGAACCGCTCAACCCGCCCGCCTGGGAGTGGCTCCAGCAGGAGGTCCTCGACGACGAGGTGCCCGTCATCGACCACATGTGGCAGACCGAGACCGCAGGCCCCATCATCGGGAACCCCTACGGCATCGACCTCGTGCCCATCCGTCCCGGCTCTGCGGGGGTCGCGCTCCCGGGCATCCAGGTGTCAGTGACGGACTTCGACGGCGACCCGGTCGACCCGGGCACCGAGGGCGCGCTGGTCGTCGAACAGCCGTTCCCCGGGCTCACGCCGACGCTCTGGGAGGGCCACGACCGCTACCTCGACGAGTACTGGCGCGCCGTCGACGGGAAGTACTGGGTCGGCGACGCCGTCTCGATGGACGAAGACGGCTACTTCTGGTTCAGCGGCCGGGCCGACGAGGTCATCACCATCGCCGGCCACCGAGTGGGGCCGACCGACATCGAGGACGCACTGGTCAGTCACGACGCAGTCGTCGAGGCCGCCGTCGTCGGCAAGCCGGACCCCGAGAAGACCGAGGTGGCGGCCGCCTTCGTCGTCACCCGCGAGTCGGCGACGCCCAGCGACGACCTCCGCGACGAACTCGTCGGGAACGTCCGCGAGCAGGTCGGCGCGTTCGCCGTCGTCGGCGACCTGAAGTTCGTCGACCAGCTGCCAAAGACCCGCTCGGGGAAGATCATGCGCCGGACCATCCGCGACATCATGCTCGACGAGGACCTGGGCGACCTCTCGACCATCGAGGACCCCGACGCCGTCGAGACCGTCCAGTACGCGACCGACGACATCGAGGTGGAGGCCCCCGACGAGTAACCGCGGTCAGTTCCGGTCCCCGGCGAAGTCTTTTATCTCGAGAGGAGCCACTAGCAGGCAGTGGCGACCACGGACGACGGCTACCTCCGGTTCTTCCCGTACGACGAGCCGTACGACCACCAGCGCGAAGCGATGGGTACCATCTACGAGGCGCTGGGCGAGGGTCGGGACGTGCTGTTCGAGGGGGCCTGTGGCACCGGCAAGACACTGGCATCGCTGGTGCCGGCGCTGGAACACGCCCGCGAGACGAACAAGACCGTCGTCATCACGACCAACGTCCACCAGCAGATGCGCCAGTTCGTCGAGGACGCCCGTGCCATCACCCAGCAAGAACGCCTGCGAGCAGTGGTCTTCCGTGGCAAGGGGTCGATGTGCCACATCGACGTCGACTACGAGGAGTGCCAGGCGCTGCGGGATACGACCCGCGACCTGGTTGACGTCGAAGGCGACATCGCCGACCTCGAACGGCGCGAGGGGGACCTCTTAGAAGAGGGGCAGTCCGGGAACGCCCAGGCCATGGAGGCCCGGAGCGCCGTCGTCGACGAGCTGCGCAGCCTCCAGGACGAGCGCGACGAGATCCGCGAGGAACGGTCGATATGCGACCACTACTACCGGAACCTCACCGTCGACACCGACGAGTTCTACGCCTGGCTCTACGACGACGTCCGCACGCCCGACGACGTCTACGAGTACGCCCACGAACAGGGCATGTGCGGCTACGAGCTGCTGAAGGAGGGGATGGACGGCGTCGACCTCGTCGTCTGTAACTACCACCACCTGCTTGACCCCACCATCCGCGAGCAGTTCTTCCGCTGGCTCGGCCGGGACCCCGAGGACGTCGTCGCCGTCTTCGACGAGGCCCACAACGTCGAGTCCGCCGCGCGGGACCACGCCCGACGTACCCTGACCGAGAACACGCTCGACCAGGCGCTGGACGAACTCGAGGGCGTCGAGGACCCGCGGGTCGAGGCGGGACGGAACGTCCTCGAGACGTTCCGGGACGCGCTGGTCGAGACCTACGATGACGCGCTAGGATTTGGTGACAGAGAATCGATCGACGACCACTGGGAGGACGTCACCATCGCCAACCCGGACCGCAGGGACGACCTGACACTCGCCTTCCTCCAGGGCTACACCGGCCCGGGGTTCCACACGGAGGTCGACGAGGCAGTCGACCTGGGCCGCGAGCTCGACGAGCAGTACCTCGAACAGTTCAAGGAGGGGGAACTGGACACCCGCAAGGAGTGTCAGACCCTCCGGGCGGCGACCTTCCTCGCCGACTGGCTGGCCGAGTCGAACGACGCCGGCCAGTACCCAGTGGCGAGCGTCCGGCGTGACGACTCGACCGGCGAGGTGTACGGCCGCGCCGAACTCTACACGTGCATCCCCGAGCAGGTCACCCGGACGCTGTTCGACGACCTGCACGCGGCGGTCCTGATGAGCGCGACGCTTCGCCCCTTCGAGGTCACCGAGGACGTCGTCGGTCTCTCCGACCCGGTGACGATGGCCTACGGGGCGCAGTTCCCCGAAGCGCGCCGACGGACCTACGCCGTCGACGGCCCCGCCCTGTTCGCGAGCAAGCGCGACGACCCACAGACCCAGCGGACCATCGCCCGCACGCTGGAGGACGCCATCCGCTTCACCCCGGGCAACACGCTCGTCTTCTTCCCCTCCTACAGCGAGGCGAAGCGCTACCACGACATGGTCGCGGTCAACGGGACCCGGTACCTCGACGAGCCCGGGAAACAGGCTCGGGACCTCCGTAACGCCTTCACGGCCGACGACGACGGCGTCCTCTTCACCTCGCTGTGGGGGACCCTCGCGGAGGGCGTGAGCTACGACGGCGACGACGCCCGGACCGTCGCCGTCGTCGGCGTCCCGTACCCGCACCTCGACGACCGGATGGACGCCGTCCAGGACGCCTACGAGGCGGCGTTCGGCGACGGCGACGGGGACGCCGGGTGGCGCTACGCCGTCGAGATTCCCACGGTCCGGAAGACGCGTCAGGCACTGGGCCGCGTGGTCCGCTCGCCCGAGGACTTCGGCGCGCGCATCCTGCTGGACAAGCGCTACACCCAGGCCGCCGAGATGGAGATGCACGACTACGCGGTCCGGGGCACGTTCCCACCCGAGGAGCGAAAGGAGATGGTCGACATCGACCCCGAGAAACTGAAGTTCGCGATGCTGAACTTCTATCAGGACATGTCGGCCTACGACGGGCCGCCGCCGAAGCCGTAGCGGCCACCCTTTCCGACCGGGCGGGCGCGACTCGAAACCGGATACTTTGAAACCCCGGCCACGGTAGCACCCGGTAATGCTAGTCGCGTTCGACTTCGACGGGACGCTGTCGGACTCGGAGATGACCGTCCTGCTGGGCGAGCAGAACGGCACCGCCGAGGACATGGCGTCGATCACCGAGCGAGCGATGAACGACGAGATCGAGTACGCCGAGAGCCTCCGCCAGCGCTGCGCGCTCTTGGAGGACCTGCCGGAGGAGAAGGCCCAGGCGGCCTTCGACGCGGTCGAGCTGCGCCCCGGCGCGGCCGAAGTCATCGAGGCACTGCGCGAGGCGGGCGTCTACGTCGCTATCCTCACCGGCGGGTTCGAGCGCGGCGTCGAGGCCGCACTCGAAGCAGAGAGGGTCGAGGTCGACGCCATCGTGGCAAACCGACTCCCCGTCGCCGAGGGAGCGCTCACCGGCGAGGTCGAGGGCCCGCTCATCGAGGGGACGAAAGACGACGCGCTGGAGGTCGCGACGGCCGTCGCGGGCGAGGACCGCGGGGACACCGTCGCCGTCGGGGACGGCGCCAACGACCTGCCGATGCTCGAGGTCGCAGGGCTCGCCGTCGGGTTCAACCCGAAACCGGCCGTCGAACCGGCGTGTGACGTCACCGTCTCGACCATGGCGGAACTGCTGGACCTGCTGGAAGCCGAGGGCGTCCTGTAACCGGTCGCCGGACGCGTTGGCTACTCGACGTAGCTACAGCCACACGCGGGACAGTTCGAGAGCTCCCGGTCGAACGTGAGCCGACAGAACCGGCAGGCGTAGCTCGACCTGTAACGACTGACGAGGTTCTTGAGTGCGCTGAACACTGACATGGGTGATTGATTGGTCACCGAGTAGGGTCCGGTACGTGCCAAACATCCACCTGCCTCCACTTATTTCTTCCGATTGTTTCAGTATTACCGCAACCGTACCCGATATGTATTTGAATGCATCTCTGGAGTGGACAGAATCGTAAAACGAGGTCGGAGACCTGGACAGCTGGCGCTCCAGTGACGAGCACAGAAAAATCGGAGCCGGAGGGCGGGTACCGGGGCGTCGTTCAGTTCGTCGCCTGCGCGATGGCCTGGTCGAGGTCGGCGATGATGTCGTCGACGGCTTCGGTGCCGACCGAGAGGCGTACCAGGTCGTCGGTGACGCCGGCGGTGGCCTTCTCCTCGTCAGTGAGTTGCTGGTGGGTGGTCGACGCCGGGTGGATGATGAGCGTCTTCGCGTCGCCGACGTTCGCCAGGAGCGAGGCGACCTCCGTGGATTCGACCGTCGTCCGGGCGGCGTCGTAGCCGTCCTCGAGACCGAACGTTATCATCCCGCCGTACCCGCCGTCGAGGTACTTCGAGGCCATGTCGTGGGTCTCGTGGCCCTCGAGTCCGGGGTAGGTGACCCACGACACCTCGGGGTGGTCGTCGAGGTGTTCGGCGACAGCCATCGCGTTCGCACAGTGGCGGTCCATCCGCGAGGGCAGGGTCTCCAGGCCCTGCTGGGTCTGCCACGCGTCGAACGGCGACTGCTGGCACCCGAGGTCGCGAAGGCCGCGGGCGATAGCGGCGTAGGTGAACGCGGCGTCGCCGAACCGCTCGCGGAAGTTGACGCCGTGATAGGCAGGGTTGTCGCCGCCGATCTCGGGGTACTTCTCGGCGTACTCGTCCCACGGGAACGACCCGCCGTCGACGAGAACCCCGCCCACCGTCGTTCCGTGGCCGTGGATCCACTTCGTCGTGGAGTTCCAGACCAGGTCGGCGCCGTGTTCGATGGGGTTGCACAGGTACGGCGTCGCGAACGTGTTGTCGACGAACAGCGGAGCGCCGTTGTCGTGGGCGATGTCGGCCAGTCGCTCGATGTCGGGGGTGACCAGCGCCGGGTTGCCGATGGTCTCGAAGTGGACGTAGGCGGTGTCCTCGTCGATAGCCTCCTCGTAGGCCTCGTAATCGAGCGTGTCGACGAAGCGGGCCTCGACGCCGTTGCGCGGCGCGGTGTGGGTGTAGTAGGTGTAGGTCCCGCCGTAGAGCGACGACGCCGTGACGATGTTGTCGCCGACGTCGGCCAGCAGGAAGGTCGCGAGGTTCAGCGAGGCCATCCCGGAGGCCGTCGCGACGGCACCGACCCCGCCTTCGAGTGCGGCAAGTCGCTCCTGCAGCATCGCGACGGTGGGGTTCATCAGCCGCGAGTAGATGTGACCGGGCTTCTCAAGGGCGAACTGCGCCGCCGCGTCGTCGGCGTCCTCGAAGACGTACGAGGTGGTCTGGTGGATAGGCGGGGCTCGCGACCGGGCGCCCGTGCCGGGGTCCTCCTGGCCGACGTGGAGGGCGTCTGTCTCGAATCCGTGTGAATCGTCGTCGCTCATAGTGTGGTACCCATCTTCATCCCCTGAGGAATAAAGATTCCCTACACCGGAGAACTACGCCAGTGCCCCGCGACGCCGGCAATAACGGACGGTAGTTGGCCAAGCATACGGCGAGCGAAGCGAGCCGTTTCACGGAATCGCCGCGGGCGAGGTCGGCGAGCGACCTCGAATGCGAACGGCGAAGCCGTGAGCACGGCGATTTCGCTTTTTCGCCCACGTTTTTGCCGCGAGTGGTGGCCGCAGGCCACCCGAGCGGGAAAAACGTGGGTTAGGTGAATTTGCGAACAGTCATCTCCAGCGTGTCGAGGTCGAGAATCGGGGCGTACCCCGAGTCGGGATCGATGTTGACGGACTTCTGGAAGTCGGTCTGGGCCTGCCAGCAGCCGGAGTTCAGCGCCAGCACGTTGTGGTACTCGCCCCACCCGAGCTTGTGGACGTGCCCGGTGTGGAACACGTCCGGCACGTCTTCCATCACGAGGTAGTCTTTCTTCTCGGGGGCCAGGCGGGTGTGGCCGCCGTACTGCGGGGCGACGTGGCGCTTCTTCAGGAGCTGGTACATGGCTTTGTGGGGTTCCTCGTAACTGGCCTCCTCGTCGGGGAGTTCGGCGATGACCTCGTCCAGCGAGACGCCGTGGTACATGAGAATCGTGACGCCCTCGACGGTGACCAGCGCGGGGTTCGAGTGGACCTGTGCGTCGTGGGCGGTCATGATATCTCGGAGTTCCTCGTCGAAGCCCGGCTGGGGTTCGGCCAGGCGGACCGCGTCGTGGTTCCCCGGTATCATCCGGATCTCCATGTCGCCGGGGACCTCCTTGAGGTACTCGGAGAACCGCTCGTACTGGTCGTAGATATCGATGATGTCGAGTTCCTCGTCCTGGTCGGGGTAGATGCCGACGCCCTCGACCATGTCGCCGGCGATGAGGAGGTACTCCACGTGTTCCGCTTCTGGCGTGTGGAGCCAATCGGTGAAGCGGTGCCAGGCGTCGGCCATGAACTCCTGGCTGCCGACGTGGATGTCGGAGATGAGCGCGGCCTGAACCGGCCGGTCGGCCGTCGAGGGCTTGTGGGTCCGGGGGACGTCGGGGAAGTACAGCGAGTCGACGAAGAGGATGCCGCCGTCGTCAGCTAAGGTCCCCTCGACGGCGATGACCTCGTCGAACAGCAGCTGCTGGACCAGGTCGGCGATGGGGCGGTCTTTCATCACGAGACACGGGAACGTGCCGGTGGTGTCCTCGAGTTCGACCAGCCAGTGACCGCTGGCCGTCGAGCGGATGTCCGAGACCATCCCGATGAGCGCCGCCTCGCTGCCGCCCCCCATCGCCTGGATGGCGTCGGTCGGCCGGTGGTTGACCCGCCCGCGGAGTTTACTGGCGAGCTTCTCGTACCGGTCGCGGAAGACGGCGACGAAGTCCGAGTACTCGCCGGTTCCCGTCGAGTTCCCGGTCATGTCGTTGGCGACCTCGATGGCCCGGAGCGTGAGGTCGACGTCGCGAGACCCCCTCGTTTCGTGTGGAACGTCCCCACTGCCCTTCGGCGGGTTCGGGGCCTCGATTCCAGTCGAAACAGAGGGGTCTGATTCGGCCGTAGAGTCGTCTGCGGTTTCGGCACCCGCCGACGGCGCGAGGTGGGACTCGCGCCGCTCTGTGTCGGGTCCGAGGGCGGATTCGACGTGGTCGGTCGTCAGTTTCAGCGCGTCCGCCGGCATCGTTTCCAGTGCACGGTCGAGCGCGGCCGACGGGTCGGGTGCGTCCGCGAGTCGCGTCACCGCCTCCCGCTCGGCGTTGTAGCCGCGGCTGGCCAGTTCTCTGACAATGCGTGCCGGCGTCTCCAGGGGCACATTCGCTACTCGATGGGGGCAGGCAAAAGGATAGCGGACCCAACATTGATATCTCGGTCACGACTACGCCGACCACAGATGGACGACGAGGGGCGGACCGCCGAACGCGACGACCGCGCTGGGGGAGCGGTCGGTCACCTGGTCACCGACGTGGGCAACGCGGTCGTCGCCGTCGCACTCGTCGGCCTGTTCCTCTTCGCCGTCAGCGGGGTCTGGCCCCCGCTCGTGGCTATCGAGAGCCCCAGCATGACGCCCAACATCGAGACGGGAGACATGGTGTTCGTGATGGAGCCCGAACGGTTCGCCGGACCGGACGCACGGCACGGCGTCGTGACCGCGGCCGCCGGTGACGCGACCGGCTACGTCGCGTTCGGCCGATCTGGCGACGTCATCGTCTTCAGACCCGACGGCGACAGGCAGGCGACGCCCATCATCCACCGGGCGATGCTGTGGGTCGACGTGGGGGAGAACTGGTACGACCGCGCGGACCCGAACGCCGTCGGCACGGCCGGCGATTGCGACGCCCTCCGGAACTGCCCGGCCCCCCACAGCGGCTTCGTGACACAGGGAGACTTCAACACCGAGTACGACCAGGTCGGCACCACCAGCACCGTGGTCCGGCCGTCGTGGGTGGTCGGGACCGGCGAAGTCCGCCTCCCCGGCCTGGGGTGGCTCCGCCTGCGCTCGCAGGTGGTGACCGGGGGCCAGCCGACCGCGGGCGAAACGGCGGAGTCGACGGCGTCTGGCTCGGTAAATCACACCGTCGCGGGTCGGACAGCGGAAAGTTGATACCGCGTCTCTGACAAGGCGCGATAGGAATGTCGGAGGACGAGCGCCGTCCGACGGTCGGGGACCAAGACCCGTCGAGCGCCGACGACGGGCGCAGCGGTGCGATGGTGTACGTGGCCGACGTCGTCAGCAGCGCCAGCGCCGTCCTCCTGGTCGGCCTGCTGCTGTTCGCCGTCAGCGGGGTCTGGCCCCCGCTCGTGGCTATCGAGAGCCCCAGCATGGAACCGCACATCGACACGGGTGACCTCGTGTTCGTCATGGAGGAAGACCGGTTTCCCGGCCCGAACGCGCGCCACGGCGTGACGACCGCGGCCGGTTCGCGTTCGTACGTTCGGTTCCAGGAGACCGGCGACGTCATCGTCTACGCACCGGACGGGAACAGGCGGACGACGCCCATCATCCACCGGGCGATGCTGTGGGTCGACGAAGGGGAGAACTGGTACGACCGCGCGGACCCGCAGGATAGGGGGAGCGCACAGAGCTGTGCCGACCTGACGAACTGCCCGGCTCCCCACAGCGGATTCATCACGAAAGGCGACAACAACGCTCGCTACGACCAGGTCGGGTCGGCGGTCATCAGCGCGCCGGTGAAACCCCAGTGGGTCGTCGGCACCGCGGAACTGCGGGTGCCGTTCCTGGGCCAGATTCGGCTCCGGTGGAACCAGGCGGCCGGTCAGCAGTTTTCGGATGCCGGGAGCGGGAGCGTCGAAAACGTGACGAACGGGCGCGCAGGCGCACTCGAAGCCGGGGCCTGACCTCACCTCAGTTGTCGAAGCGAGCCTGGACGAACGGCTGGACGTCCTCGATGTCGCCGAGTCTGGAGTCAGAGAGCAACACGGCTTCGGTCTCGTCGGTCGGGACCGACAGCGAGATTTCCTTCGTCCGGCCGTAGCGCCCCTTCGAGACGACGACAGCGTTGACGATGCCCAGCATGTCGAGTTCGGAGATGAGGTCCGTCACGCGGCGCTGGGTCAGCACGTCGGCGTCGATCTCCTCACAGAGGTTCTTGTAGATGTTGAACACCTCGCCGGTGTTGATATTCCGGACGCCGTTCTTCTCCAGGAGGATGATGGCAAAGAGGACGATCTTCGACTGGGTCGGGAGCGTCCTGACGACCTCGACGACGCGGTCGAGCTCGATCTTCTCCTGGGCCTGCCGGACGTGGTCCTCCTCGACGTCGTCGGTCTGGTCGCGTTCGGCGAGTTCGCCGGCCGTCCGGAGCAGGTCGAGCGCCCGACGAGCGTCCCCGTGTTCCTGTGCGGCGAAGGCCGCACACAGCGGGATGACGTCGTCGGAGAGCGCGTCACCCTTGAACGCGACGTCGGCACGCGCCTGGAGGATGTCCCGCAACTGGTTGGCATCGTAGGGCGGGAAGACAATCTCCTCCTCGCCGAGACTCGACTTGACGCGAGGGTCCAGGAAGTCGGTGAACTTCAGGTCGTTCGAGATGCCCATGATGGAGACCCGGGACTTCTCCAGTTCGGAGTTCATGCGCGAGAGGTTGTACAGCGTGTCGTCTCCGGACTTCTCGACGAGCTTGTCGATCTCGTCGAGCATGATGACGACCACGCGTTCGTGGTAGTCGACGGCGTCGAAGAAAGAGGAGTACACCCGGTCGGTCGGCCACCCGGTCATCGGTACCTCCTCGAACTCGTCGCGGTCCGCTTCGAGCGACGCGATCTCGTCCTCGAGCGCCTCGACCGACCCGAAAGCGGTGTCGGCGAGCGCCGAGGGGTCGTCTCGCGCATGGGAGCGGAGGTCGGTGAGGTCCTCGAGCTTGTCGTCGATGACATCTAAGTTCTTGTTGATGAACTTGTTCGCGAGCTGGGCGAGCACCCGGTACTGGGTGTCGGTCACCTCGCAGTTGATGTACTCGACCTCACAGGGGACCTCGTACTTCTGGGACGTGGTCTCCAGTTCCTCGCTGACGAACTTCGCACTGGCCGTCTTGCCCGTCCCGGTCTTCCCGTAGATGAGGATGTTCGACGGCGTATCGCCCCGGAGGGCCGTGACGAGGATCGTCGCCATGTTGTTGATCTGCTCCTCGCGGTGCGGGAGCTTGTGCGGGGTGTAGGACGGACGGAGCACCTCCTTGTTCTCGAAGATGGGCTCGCCCTCGAGCAGGTCGTCGAACAGTCCGCGGGAGGCCTCGTCAGAGGTGTCCTCGCCACCTGTCTCGAGGTTGTCGAGCACGATGTCATCGAGGTCCGGCGCGTCCGCCCGGTCAGCAGAGCCGAAACTCGGCGATTCGTCATCCGCACGTAGCTGGCCGAGATCCCCGGACGTCGCGCCACTGGTGGAGTCGTCGTCGGCGTCACGTTCGTTGGATTCGTCAGTCATGTTCTGTCCCGTAACCCCCTCGTTTCATGTGGAAACCGAAGGACGCACGGCGGGAGACGACTCGACAGGCCCGGAATCGCCGGGGATAGCGGATTTTGTCTCTCGTGGTGCGTCCAGATGAACCACGTGAACCCGTGGGTGATTCGATATTAAATATTTCGGTACAGGCGGTCATCGCGAGGCCACGATATCAGGGAACAGACACACCGCTCTCGACGCTGGAGACGGGTCACAGGGCCCGATAGCGAGACCGAACGGCGGATTCTGGACGAGTGAGTCCAGCGTGGTGTGGGGTTCGAGCAGAAGCGCAGGGGCGCCCGTCCGGGTCAAGTCGGCATGTCTCAATGCGGTTCGACGCGAACTCGAGGGGTGTGAGGTGAGTGAGCCCGGTACGCATCGGCATGGATGGCTCACGAGAGATGGAGCGCGGAGGCCCACACCACCCAGGTGAGATGAGCCACGTGTGACACGACCATCCGGCGTGCTGAGCGAGTGCCGTATCCGGTGGACCCCCCCACCCCTTCGTTTCGCCTGGAACGGCAAAGAGGGACGGGGGTGGGCGCGTGGTTTCAGTGGTCCCACGCTAGACTAGGAAAGATTTATACTACATACCGTTAAACCAAAACCGCACTAGAGAATAAGAAATAGTACAGCTCGGCTAGTTGTTCTATACTAGTGTCTAGAGGCTCCTCCGAAGTGAATCCGCCAGTTCCGCCTGCGCGCTCTCTCGCGGCGCCGTCCCGGACCCGCCCGTTTCCCGTCGAACGCGCCGGCCAGTCGACGGGGGTGGTTCCCGTTCCAGTCGAAACGAAGGGGTGGGGGGCATTCTATCCCCGTGTTGCTTCGGGTCCAGAGTCAGATACCCACTCCCACCGAATCACAATCCGAGCCGTGCACATCCCAGCCTGCACAGGTCCCAACGGCCATCGCACGTGCACACATACTCTCTTTCGGTTCCCTCGGGAAGGTGTGTCATGGAAATTACAATTGTCTGACGTAGGCTTAAGTGAATTCGACTGGCTTCTACGGGCAGAAGCCGCCAAACCGGTCGTACCGCGCGGCGGGAGGATAGGATGGGAATACTCACAAACCTCAAAGATAGCATTTCACGGGCAGCATCGACGCTGTTCTCCGAGGAAGATCCGAAGCGAATCGGCATCTACGGCCCGCCAAACGCGGGGAAGACGACGCTCGCGAACCGCATCGCTCGCGACTGGACTGGCGACGCGGTCGGCCCAGAGAGCCACGTCCCACACGAGACCCGCCGCGCGCGCCGGAAGGAGAACGTCGAGATCGAACGCGACGGCAAGAAGGTCACCATCGACATCGTCGACACGCCGGGCGTGACGACGAAGGTCGACTACACCGAGTTCCTCGAACACGACATGGAGAAGGAGGACGCCGTTCGGCGTTCCCGCGAGGCCACCGAAGGTGTCGCCGAAGCCATGCACTGGCTCCGCGAGGACGTCGACGGCGTCATCTACGTGCTCGACTCGGCGACCGACCCGTTCACCCAGGTCAACACGATGCTCATCGGCATCATCGAGAGCCAGGACCTCCCGGTGCTCATCCTGGCGAACAAGATCGACCTGGAGGACTCGTCGGTCCAGCGTATCGCCAACGCCTACCCACAGCACGAGACCATCCCGCTGTCGGCCCTCGAGGGCGACAACATGGACGAGGTCTACGACAAAATCGCGGAGTACTTCGGGTGATATAATGGCAGAAGTCAAAGACCCAGGCGACGGCGTGCAGATCGACCTCATCAGCGGCGAGCGGATGGACGGGCTCACGTCGATGGAGAAGATACGGACCATCCTCGACGGCGTCCGTGACGGCAACATCGTCATCCTCGAAGAGGGGCTCTCGCCCGACGAGGAGTCGCGACTCATCGAGGTGACGATGACCGAGATCAGCCCCGACGAGTTCAACGGTATCGAGATAGAGACCTACCCGAAATCCGAGGCCGCCGACGCGAGCATCCTGGACCGCATCATGGGCAAGCAGTCGGCCAAGAAGCTCACCGTCATCGGCCCGGCCAACCAAATCGAGACGCTCCACAAGGACGAAACCCTCATCAGCGCGCTCGTCTCCCGGAAATAATGCCCCACCAGTGTACGAACTGTGCTCGCGTGTTCGAGGACGGCTCGAAGGAGATGCTGTCGGGCTGTCCGGACTGTGGCGGGAACAAGTTCCAGTTCCGGCCCAGCGGCGTCGACGACTCGTCGCCACCGGACACCGACGCAGAGCCCCCCGAACCGCCGGGTCCGGATAGCTCCGTCGCTCGTACCGTCGGCAAGACGGCTGCACGGGTCCAGGACTTCGTGGGCGGGTCCGGCCCGGAGGGGGCGGCCGGGCGTACCTCGCCAGATACATCGTCGACCGGAGACAGCCAGGCGACAGACGACACCGCCGCACCCGCTGCCTCGACGGCCGGTGACGTCGATAGCGAGGACGCCGCACAGGCGAGCGCCCGCGGGGACGTCGTCTCGCCCGACGAACTCCCGTCGGAGCCAGCGGCCGAATCGGGCGAGGAACACCGCTTCCAGCCCGTTGGAGCCGACCCGGACTCCGAAGAATCCGACCCGGAACCGGACCGACCGGACCTCCAGGAGCTCCGGAAGGAGCTCAACGACCAGTTCGAGTCCATCAAGGTGCTCGAACCCGGCCAGTACGAGCTCAACCTGATGGAGCTGTACGACCGCGAGGAGTACATCGTCGCGCTGCAGGAGGACGGCCGCTATTCCATCCAGGTCCCCGACGCCATTCGGAACTCGAAGTCGGAGTAGTCGGCTTCGGCTGTCGAGACCTGATTCTGCCGGGCTGTCGATTCGCCGGCGGGTGAGCGAAGCGACCCACCACCCGGCTGGACAGGTACCGAATTCGTGTCAGGAACGACGTGACCCAGACAGAGGACGAGGTCAGCACGGCAGTCGTGCTACTTCGTCCACCTTATCTCGTACTCGAGTTCGTACCGTTGTTCTCCGGTCTCCGAATCCGTGAGCCGTTCAAGTTCGACTTCGAATCGAGGACGCTCGGGAACGGTAACGCTCCGTTCGTCGGTGTCGCTCACCAGATGGACATCGCCCGATTCAATCTCGTCCGCGGCATCACGCAACGCCCGGGCGATGTCTGTTCGCATCATCTGTTTCTCGGTCTTGAATAGTTCTTCTTCTGGCATGGGTAGTCAGTACTCGGGCCGCTGGGCACGGATGATGTCGCCGAGATGTTGTTGTTCGTCGGCGAGCAGCTCGGAGATATCGTCAACAGTGATGATTCCGGTGAGGGTATCACCATCAGAGACGGGGAGGCGTCGAATTCCCTGCTCGGCCATTAGCTCGGCCGCCTCGTAGAACCCGGCTCTGGGTTCGATTGTGTGCAGGTCGTCGGTCATCACGTCTTTGGCGGTCTGCTCAGTCGGGTCGCTCCCTTCGCCGAGGACGCGAACGGTCAGATCTCGATCCGTGACGATCCCGACGGGCGTCCCGTCAGTCGTGATTACGACGCTCCCGACGTTCTCTTCGGCCATCGTCGCTGCGAGGTCGACAACAGGGGTTTCAGGATCAGCTGTGACGGTGTCGCTTCGAGCGAGGTCTTCGATTGGCATTTGCGAGTCACCCATCCAAAACAGAGGGAGGAATAATACTTAATTGATTGACATTATTCTCGGCTGGTGGGAATCCCTACTTCCGGGACCGTGCTAACCGTGCACCGCGGACTGAACGAACTCATACCGGGACTGTCGAGAACCAACTTTGCAAGATCGCGCCCAGTGTTCGACACTCCCGCACGTGCACTGTGCGAGAATTTCGACGACCGTGCGTCCACAGATTGAATCCGGTACTCTCGAGGACGACTCGACCGCCCCGCGACTGCCTTACTCGATCTTGGCGTACTGCTCTGCGAGCTTGTCGGCCGCGTCGGTCATCAGCTCTTCCTCGTAGTCCTCGAGGTCCCACTCGACGACCTCTTCGACGCCGTCGCTGCCGAGTTTGACCGGGACGCCGAAGGCGGTGTCCTCGTGGCCGAACTCGCCCTGCAGTTTGACCGACGCCGGCAGGACTTCGCCGGTGTCGTTGACGATGGCCTCGACCATGTGGGCGACGCCGCGGGCCGGGCCCCACTCGGTGGCGCCCTTGCGCTCGATGACGTCCATCGCGGATGCCTGGAGGTCGGCGAGAATCTCCTCGCGCTCCTCGGCCGAGAAGTCGGGGTCGGCGCCGTCGACACGGACCTTCGAGAAGACCGGGACCTGCGCGTCGCCGTGTTCGCCCAGGATGGTCGCCTCGACGTTCCCGACGGGGGTGTCGAAGCGCTCCGAGAGCACGTAGCGGAAGCGCGCCGAGTCGAGTCGACCGCCGAAGCCGATGACGTGCTCTCGCGGTCGGTCGCCGGCCTCGTAGAGGTGCCGGTTGAGCAGGTCGACGGGGTTCGACGTCGTCAGCGAGATGTAGTCGTCGTTGTGCTCGTCGAGCGAGGACTGGATGTCCTCCATGATTGGGGCGTTGTCGCCCGCGAGGTCGATGCGCGTCTGGCCCGGCTGGCGCGGGATGCCGGCCGTGATGACGACGACGTCCGAGCCGGCGGTGTCCTCGTAGCCGCCCTGTCGGACCGTCGTGTTCGAGTCGTAGGCGATGCCGTGGTTGGTGTCGGCCGCCTGCCCGATGGTGTCCTCTTCCTTGTCCGGAATGTCTACCAGCACGACTTCGTCTGCGATGTCCCGAAGCGCGATGTTGTAGCCCGCAGCGGCACCGACGGTGCCCGCGGCTCCGACTACGCTTACCTTTGTCATACCATTCGAATCCCCACGGTCGCACAGGTTAAACGTGTCGAACCCCCGCTGGAGCGCGAGCCGACGAGGTGCGCCGCGACCGACCATCTGGGGTGCTCTGACCCCTGTCCCCGAACTCGCTGTGGCTGTCGGGAGCCGTAAAGGGTTTTCAGCACCGTCACGTTCGACCGTGTATGAGCGACTTCGACAAGGAAGCCGAACGCGAGAAACTCCGCGAGAAGTTCGAGGCCGAGGAGGAGAAGCGCCAGGCCACCGAGCAGATGAGCGAGCTGCTGTTGAAGGGGGCGACGATGACCAACGCCCACTGCAGCGACTGTGGCGACCCGGTGTTCCGCTACGACGGCCAGGAGTTCTGTCCGACCTGCCAGAAACCCATCACCAGAGAACCCGCCGAGGAGGGTTCCGAGGGCGACGACGGGGGCGACCGCATCGAGGTCGCGAACCCGGGCGACGAGGCCCGCGTCCAGTTCGGCAACCAGGCGGAATCGGGGAACGAGGGACCCGACCAGCCCGCCGAGCGCACCGAGGAACCACCTCAGGCCGACGAGAGCCACCCGCAGCCCGGGTCGGCCACCGGTCCACGTGAAACGGTGGCCGATTCCGGCGTGGCGAATCCCGCCGACCAGCCGGCGGAGGTGCAGACGAACGGCACAACCACCGAATCCGCAGCCGAGGGGTCCCAGTCGATTCCGTCCGCCGACCCCTCCGTTTCATCTAGAACGATTGACGAGAACGACGGTGTCCAGGGAGACGTCGCCGCAGCAGAGCGACTCCTCGCACAGACACTCCGGCAGTACTCCGAACGGGCGGCCAACACCGACAACCCCCGACGGGCTCGCGAACACCTCGAGGCGGCGCGCGAGGCGGCCGAGGCGCTCGACGCGCTCCAGTTCTAGTCGCGTTCGCCGTACTCGCCGCCGACCACGTCGCGGATGCGGTCGGCGGTCACCTCGCCGACGCCCGCCACCTCGAGCAGGTCCTCCTTGGCGGCGGTCATCACGGCTTCGACGCTCCCGAAGTGCTCCAGCAGGCTCCGGGCGGTGACTGGGCCGACCTCGCCGATGGCGGCGACGACGTACTCCTGTTGCTCGGGTAGCGTCCGTGACTGTTTCTCGCCGTGAACGCTCACCTCCCGTTCGGAGACGTCCTGTTCGCGCTCCGCGACGACGGCGAGCAGGTCCGCCGTCTCCTGTTCGTCGCTGGTCCGGAGGATAGACGCGCCGAAGTCGACCGCGAGCGAGGCCAGCGCCCCCTGGATGGCCCGGTGGTGGACGTTCCGGGCCCCGTAGAGGTCCTCGCCCTCGATGACGACCACCGGGCGGGCGTAGTGGCGCGAAGCGTCCCCCACCTGCTCGAACATCGAGCGGTCGCCGCCGGTGAGCGTATCGAGGAAGTCAGAGACGGTCTTGCGCTCGACGACCACCCGGTCCGAGAGCACGTAGTCACCGACGGCCAGGGTCTCCAGGCGCGTCTCGATGCCCTCGCGCGTCGAGAGGTCCCGGGCGATGGTCGAGTCGAGTTCGCGCTGGTCGGCCACGATCTGCACCGCGTCGTCGTCGCCCTCGGGTTTCGCGACGGTCCCATCGGCGTCACTCTCTGATTTCTCGTCGGTCTCCTCGGTATCGCCTGCCTCGCCCGGCTCGGGCGCGAACGCACCGAGGTCCGCCTGGCCGTCGCTCCCAGTACGTTCCGACTCGCCCCCTGTTTCACTTCGAGCGCCGTCAGTCCCGTTATCACCGGTCCCGTCCCCCTCGCTGTCCTCGTACTCGTCGAGGGCCGTCTGGTCCAGCTGTGCTTCGAGTTCCCCGGCGACGCCTTTCAGCTCGTTCAGTTCGTTCTCCATCCGCTTCTGGTCGTTCCGGGCCTTCCAGAAGTACGCCTCGTCGCGGGTGTCCTCGGCGAGCAGGACGACGACGCGTCCCTCGGCCTGCCGTCCGGTCCGGCCCTTGCGCTGGATGGCCCGAATCGCTGTCGGGACCGGTTCGTAGAAGAGCACGAGGTCGACTTCGGGGACATCCAGCCCCTCTTCGGCGACGGAGGTCGAGACCAGCACCTCGAACTCCCCCGCTCGGAAGCGGTCGAGCGTCTCCTGCTGCTCGTTCTGTGTCATCCCCTCGCTGCCGTCGGTGTCGCTCTGGCCGACGAACTTCTCGGTCTCGAAGTGCGCCGAGAGGAACTCGACGAGCGTCTCGGCGGTGTCCCGGGACTCGGTGAAGACGATGATGCGCTCGCCGTTCTCGATACCCAGCGTCTCGGCCAGCAACATCCGCGTCTGGCGGAACTTCGGGTGGAGGTCGTCGTACCCGTTCGCTTTGCGCATCGCCTCGCGTATCTTGGGCTCGTTGACCAGGCGCTGGTCGGCCTTCGACGCACCCGAGGAGCGGGCCGCTTCCTTGAGGCGCTCGAAGTACCGGACCAGCGACTCGACGCTCTGGGTCTCGACGTAGGTGACGGCGGTCCGCAGTTTCCGTATCTCCGCGAGGAAGCTCATCCCCTGGTACCCCTCGCTCTGGTCGTTGTTCATCAGCGTCCGCAACTCGGCTTGCATCCCCTGTATCTCGCGCTCGGAGATGTCGGGCGAGGTCTTCCGGGTGACGCCCAGCTCCCGAAGTTTCTCCAGGCGGTCCGCGACGACCTCGTTGATGGCGTCGCGAATCTCGCGGACGACCTCGGGCAACTCGATGCGCTTCCACTCGACGCTCGTGTCGTGGGTGTACTCGTCGACGTCGGCGTCGTCCTCGGTCATCACCGCGACCTCGGAGAGCCCGAGGTTCTCACACACCTCGAGGATTGCCTCCTCGTCGTCGCCGGGCGAGGCGCTCATCCCGGTCACCAGCGGGTTCTCGGCGTCGGTGTGGTAGCGCTCGGCGATGTAGTTGTAGGCGTAGTCGCCGGTCGCGCGGTGACACTCGTCGAACGTGCAGTGCGTGACCGGAGCGAGTGAGATACGGTTGCCCACCAGGTCGTTCTCGACGACTTGCGGCGTGGCGATGACGACGCGGGCGTCCTCCCACAGCGCGGCGCGGTCGGCGGGGCTGACCTCGCCGGTGAAGACGACGATGTCGTCGTCGGCCACTTCGAGGGCTTCGCGGTAGAACTCGGCGTGTTGCTGGACCAGCGGCTTGGTCGGGGCCAGCATGAGTGACTTCCCGCCGACGGTGGCCAGCCGGTCGGCGGTCACCAGCAGCGAGACGGTGGTCTTGCCGAGTCCGGTCGGGAGACAGACCAGGGCGTGGTCGCGGCTGGCCGTCTCGGCTAGTTCGACCTGGTACCGGCGGTTCTCGAGGAACCCCGGGGTCACGAGCGGCCGGTCGAGGTGCTCGGCACCGGACTCGGCATCGGTGGTCGCCATTGCCCGGGCGTTGGCCCCGGCGGCGGTTAAGGGTTCAGGTAGCGCGGTGAAAGTATAGCCCTACTCAGACGGGGACCAGCACCACGCCGGCCCACATCGCCGCAGCCCCCAGAACGGGAATCGAGAGATTGTCGTCGACGACGTAGCCGGCGATGCGTGGCTTGACGCCGTCGGCGAAGGTGGCGGCGGCCCCACCCAGGACGGCTGCGACGGGCCGGACGAACGGCGCCGCGAGGAGGGTACAGACGCCGAACATCACCAGCAGGACCCACGCCTGCTTGACGTTGCTCGCGTCCGCGGAGCCGAGCAGGCCGCTGATGGGGTCGCCCACGGTGAGCATCAGCATCGCGGGGACGGCGACGGCGGTGGTCATCCCCGCGAATCCGACGGCCCAGGCGACGGCCGCCATCCCCACCACGTACAGCGCGTAGCCGGCCGGGTTGTCTTGTTCGTACTCGCGGGTCAGCCGGTCGTAGATGGCCCAGTCGAGGCCGATGGAGAGACGCACGTACTCGAGGACGACCACGACCGCCACCGCGAGCGCCAGGAACACCTTCACGACGGTCCAGGTGACGAGGTCGGGGACGAACAGGTGGGCCAGCGGGACCGTCGACCCCGAGGCGTGGACGAGTCGTCGCGCGACCTCGTCGGCCATCTTACAGGTCGCCGAAGGTCGCCTCGCCGGTGGTCAGCTGTTCGAGCACCTCGGCCAACCCGTCGATGGGGACGCGCTGCTGTTCGGTCGAGTCCCGTTCGCGCAGCGTGACGGTGTCTTCCTCCAGTGACTCGTAGTCGACGGTCACGCAGTACGGGGTGCCGACTTCGTCCTGCCGACGGTAGCGCCGCCCGATAGCGCCCGAGTCGTCGTAGGTGACCGAGTGGCCCGCCGCCCGGAGCGCGCCGGCTATCTCGTGGGCGTAGTCGTCCAGCCCGTCCTTGTCCATCAGCGGGAAGACGCCGACGGTGGTCGGGGCCTGTTCGGGCGGGAGGTCGAGGTAGGTCCGTTCCTCGCCGTCCACCTCGTCGGTCGCGTACGCGTGGGCGAGGACGGTGTAGACGATGCGGCCGACACCGAAGGAGGGTTCGACGACGTGAGGCGTGACGTGTTCGCCGCTCTCGGTCACTTCCTCGACGCTGAAGTTCGTCTCGGCGACGGGCACGGTGTAGGATTCCCCATCGACTTCGACGGTCACGTCGTCGCCGTCGAAGGCGTCGGGGTCGCGCTCGGCCAGCATTTCAAGTGCGTCGGCCACGTCTCCGGCCGCGCCGCCGAACTCCGGCCCCAGGTAGCTCATGTCGGGGTCGACGGTCGGCCGCTCGACCGTGACGGGATCGTCGTACTGCTTGAAGACGGTGAAGTCCTCGCCGGAGTGCTCGGCGTGCTTGTCGAGGTCGTAGCTGCCCCGGTAGGCGAAGCCGGTGATCTCGATCCAGTCGCCGTCGATCTCGGCCTCGGCGTCCCAGCAGTCAGAGGCGTAGTGGGCCAGCTCGCCCGGGAGGTGCTGGCGGAACCGGAACCGGTCCATGTCGATACCGACCCGCTCGTACCAGTCTTTCGCGACGCCCAGGTAGTACGCCACCCAGTCGCTGGCGATGACGTCCTCGGCGACGGCCTCGCCGACGGTCAGCTCGACCTGGCCGCCGTCGTCGGCCTGCTGGTTCTCGCCCGAATAGAGGGGGAGGACGACGTCCTCGACGGTCTCGAGCGGTGGCTCGTCTTCCTCGGGGTCGACGAAGTGCTCCAGTTCGGCCTGCGTGAACTCCCGCACTCGCACGAGGGACTTCCGCGGGGAGATCTCGTTCCGGTAGGCCTTGCCGATCTGCGCGACGCCGAAGGGCAGCTGGTTGCGGGCGTACTCCGAGAGCTGCGGGAACTCGACGAAGATGCCCTGGGCCGTCTCGGGGCGCAGGTAGCCCGGCGAGGAGGTGCCGGGGCCGATGTTCGTCTCGAACATCAGGTTGAAGTTGTCGACCGGCTCGCCGGCCAGCGAGGCGCCACAGGAGGGACAGGCGATGTCGTGCTCGGCGATGATGTCCATGACCTCCTCGTTGGGCAGCGACTCGGCCTCCTCGATGTCGGTGTTGTCCTCGACGACGTGGTCGGCCCGGTGGGTCGCCCCACACTCGGCGCACTCGATTATCATGTCGTCGAAGCCGTCCAGGTGGCCCGACGCCTCGAAGACGGGCTCGGGCATCACGTCCGGGGCCGAAATCTCCTGGTGCCCCTCGCGGACGACGAAGCGGTCGCGCCAGGCGTCCTCGACGTTCGACTTCAGGGCCGCGCCCTGGGGACCGTAGGTCCAGAAGCCGGCGGCACCGCCGTAGACCCCGGCGGCCGGGAAGAAGAAGCCCCGGCGCTTGGCCAGTTCGGTGAGGCGTTCGCCCTCGCTCATAGGGCCCTCAACAGGTCGATGTCGCGGACGATGCCCACGAGGTCGGAGCCGGAGACCAGCGGAATCTGTTCGATCTCGTGTTCGATGAGCAGCTGGGCCGCCTCGGTCGCTGTCCGGCGTTTGTTGACGGTGACGAGGTCCTTGGTCATGAACTCCCGGACGGGTTCGACCGGAATCTCGACGTTCCGGGTGGGCATGTAGCGGCCGCTGACGGCCTTGATGCCCTCCCAGGCCCACTCGTCGTCCTGGCTGGCGATGGAGTCGCCGGTGTCGTCCTCGCCCTCGACGACGCGGGCCACCTCGATGATGTCCACCTCGGTCAGCATCCCCGTCGTGTCGCCGTCGTCGTCGAGGACGACACCGTAGGGGACACCGGCGTGAGCGAGCTCTCGCTCGGCGACGGGCAGCGGCGTCCCGGCGTAGATGCAGTTGATCTCGCGGCTCGCCAGGTCACCGACCTCCGTCGTGCCGTCGATGTCGCCGTTGGCGATGGCGCGGATGACGTCGGTGACGGTGACGATGCCCTCGAGCCCGCCGTCGACGACGGGGAGTCGGCGCTCGCCTTTCTCGACCATCAGCCGGGCTGCCGCCTCGATGGTGGCGTCCGCGGTGATGGTCTCGACCTCTTCGACGAGCAGGGCCAGCTGGTCCTCGTCTGGCTGGTCGATGAGGGCGTCCCGGGTGACGATGCCGCGAAACTCCTCGCCGTCGTCGGTCGCTTTGATAACGGGGACGGACGAGAACGCTCGCTCCTGGAGATACTCGAGGACGTCGTCACGGGTGCCGGGAATCTCGACGGTGACGACCTCCGAGCGAGGCGTCATGACGTCTGCAACGTTCATACTGCCAAAGTGTCCGCCCCGCACCTACTAAGTCCTTAACATCCGCCGCGTTTCGCCGCCAGCGCTGCCGTCGCCGGAGGCGACTGCCCCGGACGCGACTCCGGTAAGACGACCGGACCTCGTCGCCGCCGACGCTTCGATATGTCACCGAAGACTCGATTCATGATAACGAACGCTTACTATCGGTCCGTGCCAATTACCGGCTAAAACCCTCGAATTCGGTGGTCACTGGGAACCAACAGAACTAATTTTTCAGGGCTGATAACTCCTCTCTTAGAAATCCGGACAATCTGATAGCACCGGGGCGCCGTGCGTTGGTTCCGCTATGCTTAAATACTGTTGTTACATATTATCATGCATGGAGCCGGACACGGTTGCCGCAGTGGAAGTTGCTGAGGACGCGGAGGTCATGGCTTCCGTCGAGGAAGGCGCGGCCGACACGCTCATCATCGCGGACATCTCCAAGGACGACGCCTATCTCACACTTCCGCTCGACGACGCAGCTGCCCTCCCAGCCTGGCGGTAAGCGTCGGTTTTCGAGTCGCCCTCCCGAGCCCCGTTCGACCCTTTTCACTGCCGGTAACGGCCGATTATCGGTTGCTCGACCCGCTGGATGTCGCTCGTTCGGCAGCGCTCGATGCTATCAGGGCCCCGCACTCGTGTTCGCTATCGGACCGAGTTCCGCCCACGTTGTCGTCCACGCGGACAGTGCACACGCGACGAGAAAACAAGCGTTATGCCGCCCCAGTAAGTCCGACTCGATATGAAGGTACTTGTCACGGACCCGATCGCGGACGCCGGGCTCGAACGCCTCCGCGAAGCGGGCCACGAGGTCGAAACGGCCTACGACGTCGAGGGTGACGCGCTGTTCGACGCAGTGTCTGACGCCCACGCGCTCATCGTCCGCTCGGGTACGGACGTCTCCGAGGAACTGTTCCAGGCGGCCCCGAAACTCGTCATCGTCGGGCGGGCCGGTATCGGCGTCGACAACATCGACATCGACGCGGCCACCGACCACGGCGTCATCGTCGCGAACGCCCCCGAGGGCAACGTCCGCGCCGCCGCCGAACACTCCGTCGCGATGGCCTTCGCGACCGCTCGCTCGATTCCGCAGGCCCACGACCGCCTGAAAGACGGCGAGTGGGCCAAAGGCGAGTTCCTCGGCACCGAGGTCAACAACAAGACACTGGGCGTCGTCGGCTTCGGCCGCGTCGGCCAGGAGGTCGCGAAGCGACTGGGCCACCTCGGGATGGACATCGTCACGTTCGACCCCTACATCAGCGAGGAACGCGCAAAGCAGTTCGGCGCCGAACTCGTCGACGAACTGGACGAGTGTCTCGCGGCCGCCGACTTCGTCACCATCCACACGCCGCTGACCCCCGAGACCGAGAACATGATCGGCGAGGAGGAACTCGCCCAGCTCGAGGGCGGCTACGTCGTCAACTGCGCCCGCGGCGGCATCATCGACGAGGCTGCGCTGGCCGAGGCCGTCGAGGACGGCGTCCTGAAGGGCGCGGCGCTCGACGTCTTCGGCGAGGAACCGCTCAGCGACGACAGCCCGCTGCTCGACGTCGAGGACATCATCGTCACGCCCCATCTGGGCGCCTCGACGGAGGCCGCCCAGGAGAACGTCGCCACCTCCACCGCCGACCAGGTCGTCGCGGCGTTCAACGAAGAGCCGGTGGCGAACGCGCTGAACGCCCCCTCTATCGACGCGACGACGTTCGAACAGGTCAAGCCGTACCTGGACCTGGCCGACACCGCCGGCCGCATCGCCGTCCAGCTGTTCGACAAACACATGTCGACCGTCGAGGTCACCTACGCCGGTGACATCGCCGACCAGGACGTCGAGTACGTCACGGCGAGCGCGCTGAAGGGCGTCTTCGAGCCCTCCGACCTCCAGGTCAACGCGGTCAACGCCCCCCAGATTGCCAAGGAGCGCGGCATCGACGTCACCGAGTCCAAGACGAGCTCCGCCGAGGACTACCAGAGCCTCATCACCGTCACCGTCTCCGACGGCGAGGACTCCGTCTCCGTCTGTGGGACCCGCTTCGGCGGCGAGGAGTCCCGTATCGTCCGCATCGACGGCCACCGCATCGAGGCGGTCCCCCACGGCCACATGCTGGTCGTCCGGAACAAGGACGAACCCGGCACCATCGGCTTCATCGGGACGGCGCTGGGCGAGTCCGACATCAACATCGCCGGGATGTTCAACGGCCGCCGGACCATCGGTGGGCAGGCGCTCTCCGTCTACAACTTAGACGAGAAGCCGACCAACGAACTGCTGGAGAAACTGAACGCCGACGACCGCATCATCGAGACCACCTACGTCGCGCTGGGCCACGAGTAACCTCCTCCCCGGGTCATCTAGCGCCGCTGTAACAGTCGTTCGTACCGGTCGACCACCGCCTGATGTCGTGCTTCTTTGCGCTCCAGTTCCGCCTCGAGCGAGGCCACGTGATGCTGCAACACGGCTATCTCTAGCTGGTAGAGCGTGCTCGGCGAGTACTTCCGGCTCCGTTCGGGTACCTGGATGCTGTGCGCCGACGGCGACTGGGGCGTCGCCCCTTGCTCAGGGCGTGTGACCATATCACAAGCACGGACCAGCGGGTCAAAAGCACCCATCGGACGGACGTCACACGGTCGTCGCACGAGCTATGTGTGTCGTGTCTGCCCCGTCGATAGTGCAGTCGCCGGAGACGACCACCGGAGTCACATGAAGTCGGCGATGCCCGACTGCTTGTTGTGGTCGTCCTCGAACACCGACTCGATGGAGCGTTCGAGTATCTTCAGGCGCTGTTTCGTGTAGTCTCGCGCACCGAACTCGTCTGCGACGCGGATGGCCGTGTCGATGTACTTCGTGACAGAGCCCTCGTGGACGGTGAGGTTCACCCGGCCGCCACACTCCCGGCAGTCGCCCGATAGCGGCATCCGCCGATAGTCCTCGCCACAGTCCAGACAGCGGGTCTTCTGGCGGGAGAACGCCCGGAGGTTCCCGATGAGGTCCGGCAGGAAGTGGTACTCGATGATGCGCTCGGCGACGTCCGACTCGACGACCGACCGGAGTTTCCGCGAGATGGCGAGCTGGGCGTCCATCTTGTCCTCCATCGACCCCAGCGTCTTGTACGCCGACAGCGCCGGTCCCGCCGCGATGTTCGTGGTATCGTGCGTGTGCCGGAAGTCCGTGTACTCCCGGTCGGTGTCCAGCGTCGCCTCGGCGATCTTCATGACGTCCTCGACGTCGGCCGGGTCGGCCATCTCGCGGGTGGCCTCGTAGAACTCCCGGGGGTACGAGTCCATGATGTCCATGTTGTGGGCCTCGTCGTCGATCTCGCTGGGGTCGATGCGCGAGGACATCACTAGCGGGGCGTCCATCCGACCGCCACGCTTGTCGGGGAGATAGGACCGCGAGAAGTTCAGCAGGCCGTCCATGAGGAGCATGACGCAATCTTCGTCACCGTCACACTGCGCTGCGTATATACCCTCAACGGCAACTGTGTGGGTTTCGCTGACCGTGAGACAGTAGACGTACTCTACCTCGCTCTGGACGTACCCGACCGACTCGACCGTATCGGTGGGGGTTCCGATCCCGTCGGTTGCGACCGCCTCTCCAGCGGCGGTCATCGTCGTGTCCCCGCCATCGTAGGCTGGCAGCCGGTCACCCGTCTCCACTTCTGCTGCCGGAACCTCCGTGACGCCGTCCTCCTCGGCTCGCAGCATCGTGTGATCCGGCGTCACGCGGAGCGTCCGGTCGCCGACGTTGATTCTGACCATGTGGTCGGGGGCGGGATGTTTCGAGACGGCTTCGACCGGCTTTCGACAGGGGCCGTCCTCACCGAGCGAGGGAACGACGAGATCACCATCGAGGTCCTGTACGAGCGTCCCGAAGTCGTCCTCACGGGGGTCCTCGAGTCGCTTCTCGACGAGGTCCTTGATGTTCCCGTAGTGCCACTCGTCGTTCTCGTCCTCGTACCACACCTTCGTCTCCGGATGGAAGCAGTTGCGGCGCTTAGCGGCGTGAAAGTACGGATGCGCGTACCCGACGGCCGCCGACGTGAACCCGACGACCCGCCCCACCGTCGCCGCACTCGTGTGGGGGGCCATCCCGAAGACGAGTTCGCCCACGAGGTCCTCGCGGTCGTCGAACTCGTAGTACCGGTCGAGCCCGTAGTACTGCTCCAGCAGGTCGTCGACGAACGCGGCGGTCTGGAGCATGTGCTCGGCCGCGCCGTTGGAGAGGACGATGTCCTGGACCTTCAGTTCGACCAGCTGTTCCTCGTGGGTCAGTGGCTCGCCGTGGATGTCGTACTCGTAGCCCAGCGACCGCAGCCGGTCGGCCGCCACGTCGAGTTCTGCTGGGCGCACGGCGGTCACCGGCAGGTCGGTCATGTCGTAGCGGACGGTCCCGTCCTTGAACGACGAGACGTCGTGTTTCGACCGGAGGATGCCCTTCTCCATCGGCTCGGGGATCTTCTCCGCCGAGGAGAGCCCCTTGACGCCTTTCAGCTGCTCGAAGGCCGTCTCACGCTCGCCGACGGATTCGAGGGCGTCGCGGTAGGCCGCGTGGATGTCCAGTTCCTTCGTCTGGACCGGCGAGGCCAGCGTCTCACAGCGCGGGCACTCGGCGCGGCCAGACTCGTCGGGGTCGACCTCCTGGCCGCAGTCGCGACACTCGTAGACCGTCTCGGCCGCGCCGGAACACTCCGGGCAGCGGGCCATGTGGGTCTCGGCGCCACACTCCAGGCAGCGCCGCCGGGCCACCTGGACCTCGACGCGGCCCGGTGTGTCGCTCATCGAGTCGGCGTGTTTCGCCGCCGTCGCGACGTCCCGCTGGGCGCCGCCGGCCTCGCCGATGGGGAAGAGCGTGTGGACCGCCGGCGAGAGGTCGCGACGCTCCGACTTCTCGGGGCGTCCCATCCGGTTGCCGATGCGGGTGGGGGCGCGCTCGCGGACCTCGAAGGGGGCAATCTCGCCGATTGCCTCGATGGCGTTCTCGCCGTCGTCGTACGTGCAGGCGCGCTCGGAGAGGTCTCCAGGGGTCCACTCGCGTTCCAGCGACCGCGAGAAGCCCAGCGTCCGGATCAGCGGCACCCAGTCCTCGACGAGGAGGGAGTCCTCGTCCTGGGTGTGTTCGACCAGCAGGTGTTCGAGCGTCTCGCGGACGGGTTCGGACTTCGGGAGCACGAGTGCCCCGTCGGCGGCCGCCTCGCGTTCCATCGCTGCGCCGTCGGTCTGTGCGACGCGCGCCTCGTCGACGGCGTCGGCGAGTGCCGTTACCTGGTCGACGCTCACGTCGTGCCAGAGGTAGGTGTACTTCGGGTGGAGCGGCGCGTCGTAGTCGCTGGCCCACGTGAGCGCGTCCTCGGCGCTGGGCTCGGCGAGGTCGACCCGGGGGTCGTCGCGCATCGCCTGGACGTCCGCGCCGGCCGCCTCGAAGTCCTGCTCCCACCACTCGACGGTGTAGGAGGCCGGCGCGAGCGGGTGGTTGTTCTCGACGAACTCGCCGTAGTTGACCAGGTACTCGCCCAGGTCCAGGATCTTCGTGACGCCGTTTCGCACCTCCAGGGCCTCTTCGGCGTCGTCGATGCGCCGGACCTCGCCGTTCGCGAGGCGGACCGTGGGCCCCTCGATGGTGTCGACGGGGACCACCCCGGCGGCCTTACCGGGCCGTTCGGTCTTGATTTGGGTCCCGGTCGCGAGGAAATCGTCGACGAGGTGCATCGTCGCCGGGTGGACGCCCGCCGTTGCGAACCCGTGGTTGCGCGCCCGGCCGTAGCGCAGGCGGAACCCGCCGGGTTTCGAGGGATGGGAGAAGACGGGGCGGCCGGCGATGAGGTCCCGCAGGTACTTCTTGGCGGGTTCGACGCGTGGCGGGCCAGACTGCTCTTCGGATTCGTCGCTTTCCTCGTCTCTGTCGCTTTCGCTCGCGGTTTCACTGCTCGCGTCGTCCGAGGCCTCCCCCTGGTCGGCCTCGCTCTCCCCGATGGTCCCGTCGATGAGGTCCTGGAGCCACGGCCAGTCCACCTCCTCCAGATTCCGCGTGTAGCGCTGGATCTTCGGCGCCTTGAGCGCGATGCCCTCCGCGAGCACGAGACACATCCCACCGCGCGCCGAGTTCGAGTCCACGCGCTCGAGGTCGCGGAAGCCAGAGACCTCCTCGTCCCCGGTGGCCTCGCCGTCGAGCATGATGGGCATGTGCTCCGCGATGAACTTCGTCTCCTTCTCCTTCGGGGAGTACTGGAGGCCGGTGTCCTTGTCGTAGAGGTCGACCTCCTCGGCGTAGCGGCCGATCTCCTCCTCGCGGGCCCTGTACTGGTCGATGCCCAGCAGGGCGCGGGCGTAGTCGGCGACGAGCACCGAGAGCGCCTGGGCGGTCCCACCCGCCGAGCGGATGGGGCCGGCGTAGTAGACGTTGATGAACTCCGTCCCGTCGTCGTTCTCCAGCAGCTCGACGCGGTCGATGCCCTCGATGGGGGCCGCGACCACGCCCTCGGTCAGCAGAGCGACGGCAGTACGGACCGCGCCCTCGACTTTCCCCTCACGGGTGTCGTAGTCGCCGACGGTCCCCTCGACGAAGTCGTCGACGAGTTCCAGCGCGGCCTCCTCCCGGGACATCTGGCCTTCGAGCTCGCGGACGCGTTCGGCGACGCCGTCGATGCCGAGGATGTTCTCGACGCGGTCGGCCATGTCTCTGGCCGTGGGAATCTCGACCTCCGGCTTGGGGTCGCCACCCCGCTTCTTCGCGCGCTGGGCGACGTCCATCGCGTCGTCGAGCTGCGTCTCCAGCGTCTCGAAGTACTGTTTGTCGGCCTCGCGCATCTCAGAGCTCCCAGAGGTCCAGGTCGGTCGAGCCGTCGTGAGTGCGTTCGAGGTGAGTGTCGAACCCGCGGACGTACACCTCGCCGGCCCAGACTGTCGCGCTGTTCAGGTGGCCCGCGAGGGCCGTCCCGTCGGGTCGTGAGAGCACGGCGTGGGTGTGGGCGAAGCGCTCGCCGTCCAGCCACGAGACGTTGCCCATACAGGCGGCCACCTCGAGCGGTTCGTCGAACGTGACGGCGTCGTACTCCGTGCGGTCCTGGTCGTAGAACCATACCTCGGCGTCCTGCACCGCGCCGAGGCCGTAGAAGAAGGCCGCGTCGAGGTCCTCGTCGTCGGCGAGGCCCTCGACCTCCGCTCGCCAGTCCGCGCCGTGGTCCAGTCGACAGACGAACTCCGAGGCGGTGTCGACTTCCCGATAATCCATACGCGATAGCCACGGCAGGCGACGGCAAAAACGTTGTCACCCACTCCGGAGGTTCATATGTGATGCCGGGTCCAGGCCTCGTGTGCGCTGAGGACTGCCCCGGGGCGTTCCGCGATAGCGTGGCACGCCGCTCCGGGTCTGTGAGTGCCACCTGCTCGCCCTATGCCGGGAGCGACACCCGCGAGACCGACTGTCCCCGCTCCGCGTCGTGGAAGACCAGCTCCTCGACGGTCCACTCGATTGGGTCCAGCTCGCGCTCGACGAGCCGGTCGGCTGCCGCGCGCGTGCCCCCTCGCGCGACGGTGACGTGTGGGGTGTAGTCGTCGCCCTCGACGCCGTCGACGAGGTCGAACTCCTCGCACAGTCGCTCGTGGAGCGTCCGCAGCCCCGGACTCTCGACGGCGAGGTACACCACCGGCGACGGCCCGGTGACGGCCGTCTCGAACTGCTCGACGCCCGTCACCCGAATCGCGAACGGGGCCGTCCCGCGGAGCACGTCCCGCATTCGCCCCTCGATGCGGGCGTAGGCCGCGTGGTCGCCGCCGCCGAGGCGCTTGACGACCAGCGTGTGTTCACCGCGGGGCCGAGCGCGGGCGCGCGGTAGCTCCATCGCCAGGTCGCCCGCCAGCGCCGCGACCGTCGCTGGAATCGCGACGTTCAGACTGTACACGGTGCCGTGAAGTCGGTCCGGCGGCAAAAGGAGCGCGGTCGGGCGTTACAGTCGGTCGGTCAGGTAGAGCACGATGAGGACGATGATCGCGAGTCCCAGAAGCGGCCGGAGCGGGCCCAAGAGCCCGCCCAAGATATCGAGCACTTCGCCGACGACCTCGAGCCCGACCCAGATGACGGCGAGGACGAGCAGTATCTTCAGCAGCGTGTCGACCTCGAGTTTCGCGCGGTCCATAGCAGGTGGCTGTCGACGAGCGGAGATATCCCTTGTGGCCGCTCCTCGGTGGCAAGGTATTTGCTCCGAGCGCCAGAACGGAGGCGCAGATGCGACGAACTGGTTGTGTCGTGGCGTTCGTGCTCGTTACGACGGTGCTCGTCGCCCCGACTGCGTCCGCCGGCACCTTCGGGGCACTCCCCCAGCAATCGGTCGACCCGGACGTGGTCGTGATGACCGCCGACGTCGAGTCGGACGGCGACGCCCAGTGGTCGGTCGCCTACCGAATCCGCCTCGACGACGACAACGACACGCAGGCCTTCGAGGACCTCCGGGCCGACATCGAGTCGAACGAGACGGCCTACACCGACCGGTTCGGTGACCGGATGCGCCGGACAGCCGCGACGGCTGAGAACGCGACCGGCCGGCAGATGGCCGTCGAGAACGTCTCGGTCACCGCACGACAGGAGACGTTCGGCCAGTCCTACGGGGTCATCACCTACCGGTTCCGCTGGACCGGCTTCGCCGTGACTGGCGACGGGAGCCTCGAAATCGGTGATGCGCTCGCGGGGCTCTTCCTCGACGGCGAGACGACGTTGACGGTCCGCTGGCCCGCAGCGTACGAGGCGCAGTCGGTCTCCCCGCAGCCCGACGACCGGTCGAACTCGTCGGTGACCTGGCGCGGGCAACAGCAGTTCGCGTCGGGCGAACCGCGCGTCGTCGCCACTCAGAGCGCCGCCAGTACCGGCGGCGGCCTCGACCCGCTGCTGGTCGGCGGGACGGTCCTCGCCCTCGTGGTGCTCGCGGCCGCGGCGTACGTCGCTCGCCGGGCGCTCGCTGATGGCGACGACGAGCCGGCGACCGACGAGCCCACCTCGGAGGCGAGTGACGCCGCAAGCGACGACACCGCCGAGTCCGATGCGGGCGACCAGGACACCGCGGCGGCACCGCCCGACGACCTGCTCAGCAACGAGGAACAGGTGCTGCAACTGCTCGACCAGCACGGCGGCCGCATCAAGCAACAGGCGGTCGCCAGTCGACTGGAGTGGACCGACGCCAAGACGAGCCAGGTCATCGGTGGCCTGCGGGACGAGGACGAGGTCGAGACGTTCCGCATCGGCCGGGAGAACGTCGTCACGCTCCCCGACGTGGACGTGACTGATACCGACGACGAAACCGGGTGAAGCTCAGAACAGCGAGTCCGCCGTGGCGGCACCGACGACGCCGAAGATGGCGCCGATGGAGATGGCTTTCAGCGTCGTCGCCGGCGCCGCATCGAACGTCTCGGGCGCGTTGAAGACGAACGCGAGGACCGTCACCGAGAGATACGCGATGAGGATCAGCGAGACGAAGCGCAGCGGGATGCCGAGGACCGACCGCTCCGCATCGGGGTCACGGTCGTCGTTCGCCCGATACAGTGTCCCGTAGCCGATGCCCAGGACCATCAGCACGGTGATCGCCCACTGCACCCAGTTCATCGTCGTGGCGAGGCTCCAGACCTCCTCGGTGACGACGAAGGGAGCCGACAGGATGAACCCGCCCACGACCTGCTGGGCCACGTCGTCGAGGCCGAAGATGCGACCGTCGGTGAGACGCGTGAGCGTGTTGATGGTCCGGGCGATGACCCGCCGTTCGACCGGCGAATCGACGACGTCTTCGAGCTCTTCGAGGTCTTCCAGTAGCTCCTCGACCTCCCGCTGGTCGGGTTCGTCCTCGTCGACGCCGTGCCGGTCGTCGGTCACGACCGACCGTAACAGACCGGTCGGTAAAACAGTACCTCAGTTCTGTTCCGGCCCCGAGACACAAGCCAGGGATTCGGGTGGAAGTCTCTGCCTTCCATCCGTTAATCCGGCTTAATCGGGGCAAATCCGGCCTGAGCGTCTGCCGTTTATACGTGGGTGTGGCACCTTGAATAGCGTACGATGAGACGAGCCACTCCCGCGATCGCCGTCGCCGTGCTCGTCGTCGCTGCACTGGTCGGGGTTCCGGCCGCGACGATGGCACAGGAGACGGCAACCGAGACGAACGAGCCAGCGAGCGTCGCGCCGGGTGCACAGTTCGCCGGCGCCGTCGGCGTCCAGGGCGCCGAACTGGGCGGTGACGTCGAGGCCCGCGCCTACGGTATCAGCGTCGCCAGGGCGAACTCCGACGCCGCCCGCGCGTCTGTCGTCGCCGGCCAGGCCGGTGCCGTCGAGCGCCGACTCGACCGGCTCGAACAGCGCAAGACCGACCTGGACCAGGCCCGGGCCAACGGGTCGATGAGCGACGGCGAGTACCGTGCCCGGGTGGCCCAGCTACACGCCCAGACTCGCGCCACCAGCCGGCTGGCCAATCAGACCGCGACGACGGCGGACCGGCTTCCCGCGCAGACGCTCCGGGAGAACGGTGTCGACGTCGAGGCCCTACGGATGCTCGTCGAGCGCTCGGTCGAGATGACCGGCCCCGAAGTGGCCGAAATCGCTCGACAGATCGCCGGCCCTCGCGCCGGTGACCCGCCGCGGCCCGACCGCGCCCAGGCTGGGCCGATGGCCGGTGACGCCGGGCCACGTACGGACCGTGGTCCGAACGCCGCCGACGACCGTGGCCCGCGGATGGGCGACACCGCGAACCAGCCCGACGGTAGCGAGACGGCAGCGAATCGGACGACGACCACCGACGGAACGTAGTCCTCGCGCCCCGGACTCGGTGTGCGACCTCGTCTCGTGGCAACGGCAACCATCCCTTCTCGAACACGGAAGTTATTTGTAGCCGACTCTCAGTACGTCCAGATACATGACCCCGACCTCTCAACCGCCGGCGGCCGACGCCACCGAGAGGTCCGCCACCCTTCTGCGACTGCGACGACGGGCCCTCCGTTAGGCCCACTACTATCACTTCCGTTCACGGTTCGTTCGTCGCCGACCACTGCCGCCGACTGTCCGGCAGGGCATCGTAAATCGACAGTCACACCACGGAACCCATCCACGACCTACCAATGACAGACGGAAACGGCACCGTCGCGCTCGCCTTCTCGGGCGGACTCGACACGACAGTCTGTGTATCGCTGCTGAAAGAGGAGTACGGCTACGACGACGTCATCGGCGTCACTGTCGACGTCGGCCAGCCCACCTACGAGTTCGCGGAGGCAGAAGAGACCGCCGAGGCGCTGGGTGTCGAGCAGTACGTCGTCGACGCCCGCGAGGAGTTCGCCGACCTCTGTATGGATGCCGTGAAGGCCAACGCCGACTACCAGGGCTACCCGCTCGGGACGGCGCTGGCCCGCCCGGTCATCGCGAAGGCCATCCTCGAAATCGCTGAGCAGGAGGGCTGTACCGGCATCGCCCACGGCTGTACCGGCAAGGGCAACGACCAGCTGCGCTTCGAGGCCATCTGGCGCGACTCGGACCTCGACGTTGTCGCGCCCGTGCGCGAACTCGGCCTCACCCGCGAGTGGGAGAACGAGTACGCCAAGGAGCAGGGCCTGCCCGTCGAGGGCGGCGACGGCGGCCGCTACTCCATCGACACGAACCTCTGGAGCCGCTCCATCGAGGGCTCGGAACTCGAGGACCCGTCGACGATTCCCGAGGACGACATCTACAAGTGGACCGCCAACCCCTCCGGGAAGGACGCCGAACTCGTCGAGATCACGTTCGACGAGGGTGAGGCCGTCGCGCTCGACGGCGTGCAGCTCGGGACCGTGGAACTCATCGAACAGCTCAACGAGCAGGCCGGCTCCTTCGGTATCGGCCGCACGGACATGATGGAAGACCGGATGCTCGGCCTGAAGGTGCGCGAGAACTACGAGCACCCCGCCGCGACGGTGCTGCTGACGGCCCACGAGGCACTAGAAGGGCTCGTGCTCACCTACGAGGAGCGCCAGTTCAAGAATCAGGTCGACCAGCAGTGGTCGCAGAAGGCCTACGAGGGTCTCGTCGACGCGCCGCTGGTTAGCGCGCTGGAGGCGTTCATCGACGACACCAACGAACGCGTCACCGGCACAGTGACGATAAAGCTCGAAGGGGGCCACGCACGCCCGGTCTCGCGCGAATCGGAGTACGCCGTCTACAGCGAGTCGGCGGCCTCCTTCGACGAGGAGACCATCACCGGCGGCATCACCCAGCAGGACGCCACCGGCGTCGCGAAGTACCACGGTTTCCAGTCCCGTCTGGCCAACGACATCCTGGAGAACGTCAAGCAGGGTTCGGCCGACCAGGAGTAACCAGCGATGACCGACGGCGAGGATCACGGCGGTGATTCGCCGGACAGCGACGAGGAGACGGTCGTCCGCCGCGACCGCTTCGCCGGCGGGCCCGCACGCGAGTTCCTCTCGTCGCTCGCCGACGACGAGCGCATCTTCGCCGCGGACCTCGCCGTCGACCGCGCGCACGTCGTGATGCTCGTCGAGCAGGACGTGATCGAGGCCGACGTCGCCGGCGAGATTCTCGCAGCACTGGACGACATCGAAGCCGCGGGCCACGACGCCCTGCCCGACGGCGAGGACGTCCACGAGGCCATCGAGAGCGCTGTCATCGAGCGCGTCGGTCCCGACGGCGGCAAGATGCACACCGCCCGTTCGCGTAACGACGAGGTGGCTGCTTGCATCCGCTATCGCCTGCGTGCGGACGTGCTCGCCCTCGTCGAGACGCTTGTCGGCGCTCGCGAACAACTGCTCGAGGTGGCCCGCGAGCACGACGAGACGGTGATGCCGGGCTACACGCACCTGCAACCGGCCCAGCCGACCACGGTGGCCCACTGGGTGCTGTCCTACGAGCAGGCCCTGCAGCGCGACACCGCCCGCCTGCTCGACGCCTACGAGCGCGTCAACCGCAGCCCGCTCGGGTCGGCCGCCTTCGCAGGGACGCCCTTCGACGTCGACCGCAAACGCACCGCCGACCTGCTCGGGTTCGACGCGGTCGCGGAGAACTCGATGGACGCCTCGGCGTCCCGTGACTTCCTCGTGGAGGTCACGAGCGCCGTCGCCACGCTGGCGACGACGCTGTCGGGGCTCGCGGAGGACGTCGTCGTGATGGCCAGCAAGGGCCACGTCGACCTCGACGACGACTATTCTTCGACGAGTTCCATCATGCCCCAGAAGAAGAACCCGGACACCCTGGAACTGGTCCGCGGGCGGACCGGCGACGCCACAGCGGGGCTGAACGGCCTGCTGACCAACCTGAAGGGCCAGCCCCGTGCGTACAACCGCGACCTCCAGCGCGCGGGTCGCCACGCCTGGGACGCCATCGACAGCGTCGCCGAGAGCGTCGAGGTGGCGGCGGGGGCCGTCGCGACGGCAGACTGGCCCGAGGAAACGCTGGCGGCCGCCGCCTGCGAGGGGTTCGCCACCGCCACCGGCGTCGCAGACCTGCTCGCGATGGCCGGCGTCCCCTTCCGCACGGCCCACGAGGTGGTCGCCGAGGCCGCCGCACAGCTGGGCCCGGACGAGGACGCCCCTGACTACGAGGCGCTTTCGGCCGTCGCCGAGGACGTGCTGGGCGCTCCGCTCGCCGAGTACGTCGAGCGCGAGGCCGTCGAGCAGGCGCTGGACCCGGCCGAGAGCGTCGCGATGCGCGACTCGCGCGGTGGCCCCGCGCCCGAGGCCGTCGCCGCGCAGGTGTCAGTCGCCGAAGAGACGCTCGCGACGGACCGTGAAGCGCTCACCGACCGGCAAACTGCCGTCGAGACGGCCCACGACCGCAGACAGACGGAGGTGAACCGCTTTGCGTGAGCGACGGCGACCCCCGCGAGGGGCATTACTACCATAATTCTGATATACGAATCGGTCACGTGCCGCAATCGTCCGCGTTGCTCGGTGAGACGGTAGTACGGTTCACTATTTTCTTTTGACAAGTTCGAAGTCTTTAAGTGGGTCGCTACGTGAGAGTGAGGTACAATGGCAGACTGCATCGAGTGTGGGGCCGAAGTGTCCCTGCACGACGACCTGGAAGTCGGAGAGATCGTCGACTGTACCACCTGCGGTGCCGAACTCGAAGTCGTCGGCACGGACCCGGTCGAGCTCGACAGCGCCCCCGAGCTCGAAGAGGACTGGGGTGAGTGAGGTGGCTGCGGCGGCACGGCGTGACGTGTCAGCACACACCGTGGGCCGCGTCGAGGTGGCAGCATGAAGGTCGGCCTCCTCTACTCCCGCATCCGCAAGGACGAGAAGCTCCTGCTCTCGGAACTGCGCGAGCGCGACCACGAGGTCGAGAAGATCGACGTCCGCAAACAGCAGTTCAACATCAGCGAAGCGCCAGAGGCGTTCACGGACCTCGACATCGTCGTCGACCGCTGTCTGGCGACCTCTCGCAGCGTCTACGCGACGAAATTCGCGAAGGCCTACGGCGTGCCCGTGGTCAACGGCCCCGAGGTCGCAGAGACCTGCGCGGACAAGGTCAAGAACAGCCTCGCGCTGGTCGAGGCCGGCGTCCCGACGCCCGATACGGACGTGGCGTTCACGAAAGACGCCGCACTGGAGTCCATCGAGGACTTCGGGTACCCGTGTGTGCTCAAGCCCGTCGTCGGGTCCTGGGGCCGCCTGATGGCCAAAATCGACTCCCGTTCGGCCGCCGAGGCCGTCCTCGAACACAAGGCGACCCTGGGGCACTACGAGCACAAGATATTCTACGTCCAGGAGTTCGTCGACAAGCCCGGCCGCGACATCCGCGTGCTGGCGACCGACGGCGAACCCGTCGCCGCGATGGTCCGCTCGTCGGACCACTGGCTCACCAACGCCGCGAAGGGCGCGGAGACCGACACCTTCGAACTGGACGACCGCGCGCTCGAACTGGTCGAGCAAGCGTCCGACGCTGTCGGTGGCGGCCTGCTCGGTATCGACCTGATGGAGGTCGGCTACGACGAGGAGACCGGGGACTTCGAGGACTACACCGTCCACGAGGCCAACCACACCGTCGAGTTCAAGGCGCTGAACGAGGTCGCCGACGTCGACGTGCCCTCGAAGGTGGTCGACTGGCTCGAATCGACGGTCGAAAACGAGAGCGGCGCGGAGGTGCTGTCGTGACGTACTCCGCGAGCGTCGTCGGCGGCTCCGGCTTCACCGGCGGCGAACTCCTCCGCCTGCTCGACGGCCACCCCGAGTTCGAACTCGCACAGGCCACGAGCCGGTCGAAGGAGAACAAGACCATCGGCCACCAGCACCCGAACCTGCGCCACTCGGACCTGCGTTTCTCCTCGCCCGAGGACTTAGCCTCGGTCGACGTCCTGTTCGCCGCGACGCCACACGGCGTCTCGATGGAGCAGATCGACGAATTCCAGGACGCCGCCGACACGGTCGTCGACCTCTCGGCGGACTTCCGCCTCTCGACCGAGGCGCAGTACGACGAGTGGTACGACGGGCACACGCGCCCGGAACTGCTGGAGCAAAGCGAGTACGCCCTGCCCGAACTCAACCGCGAGAACCTGGCGGGCGCGGACCTCATCGCCTCCGGCGGCTGTAACGCCACGGCGACGATTCTCGGACTCTTGCCGCTCTTCGAACACGACGTCCTCAGCGGTGACGAGCAGGTCGTCGTCGACGTGAAGGTCGGTTCGAGTGAAGGTGGGGCCGGCGGCGGCGAGGCCTCCTCGCATCCCGAGCGCTCGGGCGTCGTCCGCCCCTACGCCCCGACGGGCCACCGCCACGAGGCCGAGATTCAGGAGTTCCTGGGGCTGGACGTCTCCTTCACCGTCCACGCGGTGGACATGGTCCGGGGCGCGAGCGCGACCTGTCACGTCTTCCCCGACGGCCCCGTCTCGAAGGGCGACCTCTGGGGCGCGTACCGCGGGGAGTACGAGGACGAACCGTTCGTCGAACTCGTCGCGGGCGGCGGTGGCGTCTACCGCTACCCCGAACCGAAGGCCGTCGCCGGGACGAACAAGGCCGAGGTCGGCTTCGAACTCGACCCCGGCAACAAGCGCGTCGTGGTCTTCTCGGCCATCGACAACATGATGAAGGGGTCGGCCGGCCAGGCCGTCCACGCCGCGAACGTCGCGCTCGGTATCGAGGAGACGGCGGGCCTGGAGTTCCAGGGGCTCCACCCCGTCGGCGCACCGTAACACCTGGAGAGGCTTTTCAATGACTGTAGTAATCAAAGTCGGTGGCGCTCGCGCGGTCGACCCCGCGGGGGCGCTTGCGGACGTCGCAGCACTGGTCGCAGACAACGAGGACGTCGTCGTGGTTCACGGGGGCTCCACCAAAGTCGACGAGACGCTCGAACGACTCGGCGTCGAACCGGAGTACGTCGAGACCCCCTCCGGCGTCGTCGGCCGGTTCACCGACGAGACGACGATGGAGGTGTTCGAGATGGCGTTCGGCCACCTCAACACGCAACTGGTCGCCGGGCTCCAGAGCCTGGACGTGGACGCCGTGGGTCTCAACGGCGTCGACGGCAAGTTGCTGTACGGCCCCCGCAAGTCCGCCGTGCGGGTCGTCGAGGACGGCACAAAGAAGATACGCCGTGGTGACCACTCGGGGACGATCAAGCAGGTCAACGGCGACCTGCTCGAATCGCTCCTTTCGGACGGCTACACCCCCGTCGCCGCCCCGCCGATGGCGGGCGACGACGACGGCGAGATTATCCCCGTGAACACCGACGCCGACCGCTCGGCAGCGGCCATCGCCGGCGAACTCGACGCGACGCTCGTCCTGCTGACCGACGTCGAGGGCGTCTACGCGGACCCCGACGACCCCGGGACGCTCATCGAGTCCGTCGAGACGAGCGACGACTGGGCCGCGCTCGAAGCGGCCGCCGAGGGCTTCATGGGGCGGAAGATTATGGCGGCCGAGGAGGCGCTCGACGGCGGCTCCCCCGAGGTCGTCGTGGCCGACGCCAACGCCGACGAACCGATTCTCTCGGCGCTTTCCGGCGGCGGAACGCACGTCCACGCGAGCGCACTTCAGGAGGACACACAATGACCGGATTCGTCTTCAACGAGAAACCCATCCAGATCGAACGCGGCGACGGCGCGTACGTCTCCGACGACAGCGGTACCGAGTACCTCGACATGGGGGCCTCTTACGCCTGCGTCCCGCTGGGCCACGGCCACCCTGCGGTTCAGGAGGCCGTCACCGAGCAGTTCGAGAAACTCACCTACGTGCAGGCGTCGTACCCCAACGCCGCGCGGACGGCGCTGTACGAACTGCTGGCCGACACCGCGCCGGACCCCATCGACAAGACGTGGCTCTGTAACTCGGGGACGGAGGCCAACGAAGCGGCCCTGAAGTTCGCCCGCTCGGCGACTGGAAATTCGAAAATCGTCGCCACGATGCAGGGCTTCCACGGCCGCACGATGGGCTCGCTCGCCACGACGTGGAAAAACAAGTACAAGAAGCCCTACGAACCGCTCGTCGGCGACGTGGAGTTCGTGCCCTACGACGACGCCGAGGCGCTCGCGGAGGCCATCGACGACGAGACGGCGGCGTTCATCGTCGAACCCGTCCAGGGCGAGGGGGGCATCAACCCCGCCTCCAAAGAGTATCTCCAGACAGCCCGCGAGCTAACCGAGGACGCCGGCGCGGCGCTCGTCTTCGACGAGGTCCAGACCGGGATGGGCCGGACCGGCGCGCTCTGGAACTCCACGCGAGCGGCCGTCACGCCCGACATGATCACGTCGGCGAAGGGGCTGGGCAACGGCTTCCCCGTCGGCGCGACGCTCTGTCGGGACTGGATCGCCGAGGACTACGGCTCGCACGCCTCAACGTTCTCCGGTGGCCCGGTCATCTCCGCCGCGGCGGGCGCGACCGTCTCGGCGCTCATCGAGGAGTCGGTGCCCGGTAACGCCGCCGTGATGGGCGAGTACCTCCAGACCGAACTCGAAGCGGCCATCGGCGACGAGGTGCGTGACATCCGCGGCGAGGGCCTGATGGTCGGCGTCGAGGTCGGCCGCGGCGCCAACAAGGCGCTCAAGCAACTCGCCCTGAACCACCAGGTGCTCGCGCTGCCGGCGGGTCGCACGGTGGTTCGCCTCCTCCCGCCGCTGACCATCGACGAGTCCCACGTCGACGAGGTCGTCGACGCGCTGACGGAGGTGCTCACATGAGCGAGGTCCAGGCCCGCGAGGTCGACAGCGAGGCCCGCGAGCTCCTCGAAGACGTCGTGCGCATCCCCTCCGTCTCGCGCAGCGAGGGCGACGCAGCAACGTCCCTCGCGGCGTTCTTCGAGGCCCACGACCGCGAGGTGTGGATCGACGAGGTGGGCAACGTCCGCGCGCCGGCCGACGACGGCGTCCTCCTGACCTCACACATCGACACCGTGCCGGGTGACATCCCGGTGCGCGTCGAGGAGGGTGACGACGGCGACGTGCTCTGGGGCCGTGGCTCCGTGGACGCGAAGGGGCCGCTGTGTGCGATGGCCGTCGCGGCCGTCCGCACCGGCGCGTCGTTCGTCGGCGTCGTCATGGAGGAGGTCGACTCGACGGGCGGGCGCTACCTCGTCGAGGACCGCGAGTCGGCGCCCGACGCCGTCATCAACGGCGAGCCCTCCGGCTGGGAGGGTATCACGCTGGGCTACCGGGGCCTGCTCGGTGGGACCTACGTCGCCACCAGCGAGTCGGGCCACTCCTCGCGCCCGGAGAACAACGCCATCCAGGACGCCATCGACTGGTGGTCGGCCGTCGAGGCCGAGTTCGACCCCGACGAGTGGATGCCCGTCTTCGAGCGGGTCACCTGCAAGCCCGTGGACATCGACGGCGGGATCTCCGACGACGGGCTCTCGGTGGAGACGACGATGGAGGTCCAGCTCCGGGTGCCGCCGGAGTACACCACCGATGAGATTCGCGAGATCGCTAGTGGCTACCTCACCAACGGGACCGTCAACTGGAACGACCAGGTCGAACCCGTGATGCAGAGCCCCCGGACGCCGGTCGCACGGGCCTTCCGGGCGACCATCCGCCAGCACGGCGGCGAACCCCACATGCTCCGGAAGACCGGCACCAGCGACATGAACGTCTACGCGAAAGCCTGGGACTGTCCGATGGTGACCTACGGCCCCGGGGACTCGGACCTCGACCACGCGCCGGACGAACACATCCACCTCGCGGAGTACGACCGCGCGGTCAGCGTCCTCATGGACGTCACCGACCGCCTCTTGGAGGACTGACAGTGACGATGCACCTACTCGACGTCGACGACCTCACGACCGACGAACTGCACGCCGTCCTGGACCGCGCCGCAGAACTCAAGGCCGGCCGGGCGGAGGGAACGCGCAACGACCTGCTCGACCAGCAGACGCTGGGCATGATATTCGAGAAACCCTCGACGCGGACCCGCGTCTCCTTCGAGACGGGGATGACACAACTTGGCGGCCACGCCATCTTCCTCGGCCCCGACGACATCCACCTGGGCCACGGCGAACCGGTCAAGGACACCGCGCGGGCGCTGGCCCGCTACACCGATTTCATCATGGCCCGCGTCTACGACCACGCGGACGTCGAGCAACTCGCGGCGTACGCGGACGTCCCGGTCATCAACGCGCTGACCGACGACGCCCACCCGTGCCAGACGCTCGCGGACCTGCTGACAATCCGCGAACAGTTCGGCGGCTTCGACGCCTCCGTCGCGTGGGTCGGCGACGGCAACAACGTCTGTCAGTCGTTCGTGCTCGGCGCGGCGATGACCGGCCTCGACCTCACCGTCGCCACGCCCGAGGGCTACGAGGTCGACGACGCGGTGCTCGACCGTGCGGCGGAACTCGGCGAGGCCCCCGAGACGACCCACGACCCCGAGGCGGCCGTCGAAGATGCCGACGCGGTCTACACCGACGTCTTCGTGAGTATGGGCCAGGAGGACCGCCGCGAGGAGAAGCTCGCGGAGTTCGACGGGTTCCAGATCACCACGGAGCTGCTGGGCGACCGGGTGCTGATGCACTGCCTGCCCGCCCACCGCGGCGAGGAGGTCACCGACGACGTCGTCGAGAGCGACAACGCCATCGTGTGGGACCAGGCGGAGAACCGGTTGCACGCCCAGAAGGGGCTGTTAGTCTGGTTGAGTGAGCAGGCATAGGGGAACCACCAGCATACAGCGAACGCAGCGAGCCGTTTCCCCGGGCCCGAACGAAGTGAGGGTCCGGCAGTTTTTCCCCACGTTTTTGCGAGGAGTGGTCGTGAGCGGAGCGAACGACCCGACGAAGTAAAAAGTGGCTGCCGGACCAGGCGGAGAACCGGTTGCACGCCCAGAAGGGGCTGCTTGTCTGGTTGAGTGAGCAATAGCGAGAGTCCGAGGGAAGCGAGGGGTCTCGGACCGGACCGGGACTGCTGGTGTGGCTGGCCGAGCAAGAGTCGCACCGCGAACGGAACGAGCGGTTTTCTCAGGGTTTGTGCGACTGCTGTTCTGACGGACTGAGTGCATCCAGCGCAGAACTGCGGGTGCCGGAGAGGACGGAGGGCGCGAGTGGTGAGCGACAGCGGGGACTCGGAACCGAGGGCGGCCGGCCCTGCGGGCCCGCCTATTTGGCCGTGTGCGCGGTGGGGACGTCGCCGTCCGTCTCGCGAACCGGGATGCCCCGCGAGCGGAGGGCGGATTCGAGTTTCGCCGGCGAGACGCCGCCGTGCGCTGCCGCTTGCTTCAGCGTGAGTGTCCGGTTCCGGTACAGCGTCAGTGCGGCGGTGAATGATTTGCGTGACATTCGTCCAACGTCTATCGACAGCGCCTACTAGATATTAAATCTATAGGCTGATTTTGACACGGACTAACACAGTATAACTGGTGAAATAGAAACAAACAGACCAAAACAAACCGTCATTTTGGACAATCTCCTATTCTAACACTCTCAGAATCCGCCGAACTTGTCCCGCCGATAGACGTCGAGTTCGTTGACCGTCGTCGGCGGCGTCTGGGCCAGGGCGAACGCCGCGGCGTCGGCCACCTCCTCGGGCTCGGTGACCTCGCCGGGGTCGAACCGCTCCTCGAACGGCTCGCCCTCCTCGCTCCCGAACTCCGAACGGACCTCCGTCGGGTTGACGACGGTGACGCCCACGTCGTCGCCACCGACCTGGCCGGCGAGACTCATCGCGAAGCCGCGGACCCACCACTTCGTCGCGGCGTAGACTGGGTTGAACGGGCGGGGGTACTGGCCGGCGAAACTCCCGATGAACACGATGTTCCCCGCGCCGTCCCGGAGGTGGGGCAGGGTCTCGCGGGCGGTGTAGAACGCGCCGTCGACGTTGACGTCGGTCATCGTCCGGTAGTCCTCGTCGGTCATCGCCTCGACGTCGCTCCCCAGCGCGAGGCCGGCGTTGACGACGACGCCGTCGAGCGAGCCCAGCGTCTCGACGGTCGATTCGACGGCGGCCGCCACCGCCGCCGGGTCGCTCACGTCGGCCGGTACGACGTGTGTCTCGACGCCGAACGCCTCGGCGACCTCGTCGGCGATGTCTCTGAGACGGCCCTCGCTGCGGGCCAGGAGGGCTACGTCGGCCCCGTCGGCGGCTACCCGTCGAACTGTCGCCTCGCCGATGCCTGCGCTCGCGCCCGTGACCAGAACGACTGTGCCGTCGAGTGAGTCGGTTGGCATAGCTCCCACCGCGCGCGAGTCCGATATAGAAGTTGTGCCGGACGACCGCGCTCCGGACGCGTCCCGGTGGTCACTCTTCGCGCAGTGCCGACGCGATGGCCTGGAGCTGGGCCTTCCGGAACTGTCCTTCAGCCTCCTCGGGGTCGTCTGACTCCAGTTCGCCGATCTTCCAGAGGATGCCGGCCCGCATCTGTGGCTTCGACGGGAGTCGCGCCGTGTCGATGTCGTAGCCGACGGCTTCGCAGACGGCCGCGAGCGTCTCCTTGGTGAATCCCGAGGACACCTCGCGCTCGAAGCGACCCACCGCGGTCCGAATCTCGTTTCGCAGGTCGTGGACGGTCTCGGCCATACCGGGAGTGCCGGTGCGGTCCGTTGTGGGGTTTGTGGTTCGGCGCTCGCCGGTGGCACGCACCTTCATCTGTCCGCCCGGCGACTGTCAGCCATGGAGTATTTCATCACGGGCGCGACGGGGTTCGTCGGCGGCCACGTCGCACGGCAGTTGCTCGCGGACGGGCACGAGGTGGTCGCCCTCGCCCGGACGCCGTCGACGGCGACCGATCTCGAAGCGGCAGGCGCTCGGGTCGTCGAAGGGGACATCACTGACAGGGAGAGCATGCGCGAGCCGATGACGGGCGTCGACGGCCTCTTCCACGTCGCCGGCTGGTACGACGTCGGCGCCGCCGACCCGACGCTCGGCGAGCGAATCAACGTCGAGGGCACCCGCACCGTCCTCGAACTGATGGCCGAACTGGACGTCCCGAAGGGCGTCTACACGAGCACGTTGGCGGTCAACTCCGACACGAACGGCCAGCTGGTCGACGAATCGTACACCTATGCCGGCACCCACTTGACCGAGTACGACCGGACGAAATGGGCGGCCCACCGCGAGATGGCCGAGCCGATGGTCCGCGACGGACTCCCGCTGGTGACGGTCATGCCCGGACTGGTGTACGGCCCGGGCGACACCAGCGTCTTCGGCGACGCGCTCCGGGATTTCCTTCGTGGGGAGTTTCCGGTCGTCCCGCGCGAGGTGGCCTACTGTCCCGGCCACGTCGAGGACGTCGCGCGCGCCCACGTCCTGGCGATGGAGCGCGGGACGCCCGGCGAGGACTACATCGTCGGCGGCGACCCGGTGACGCTCGTCGAGCTGTTCGAGACGGTTGCCGAACTGAGCGGACGGGACCCGCCACGAGCCGTCCCGCCGTGGCTGTTTCGGGTGCTCGCGCCGGTGGCCGGCCTTCTCGAGAGTGTCGTGACCCTCCCGAAGGACTACCGCGCCGAGAGCCTGCGCGTCCTCGCCGGCGCCACCTACCTCGGCGACAACTCGAAGGCGAAGGCCGAACTCGGGCTCGAACACCGCCCCCTCCGTGAGGGACTGCGAGCGACCGTCGAGCACGAACTGGCACGGCTCGAAGCGTGAGGTTCCACCCGAAACGGCACCCTTTTCGATACGTTTGGCAACGTTTCACAGGGCCTGTCGGTGGTTCGGCGGGTCCTGCCTGCCTACCGCCTGGTTTGTCGCCCGTCGCAGAACGAACCGAACGCCGTGTGTCGGCGTCAGTTCGGCGGTTCGTCGCTGGTCCCCGGGACGCCCCGGCCCTGATAGAAGTCCCCGCCCCAGTTGCCGACCCAGATGTCCTGGTTGGCCAGGTAGAGCGCGTCGGCGGTGTAGAACCGGTCGTCGGTGACCGACCACTCGCCGGCGTCGGTGTCGTACTCGATTTCGCCGTTGTAGACGGCAGCCTGCCCGAATTCGCCGCCGGCGTTCGGTGGGAGCGGCGGTTCGGCGGGATTCGACTGGCTCACCGACGGCGGGCGCTGGGCGCGCTGGAGGCGGCCACGGTTGAACGTCTCGTCGAAGAACTCCGCGAACAGCGGTCGCACCTCCCTGTTCCCGAGCACGGCGTCGGCGGCGTTCAGCCCGCCAGTGATGTCGCCCGCGTCCCTCGCCGTGATGGTGTACGTCGAGTCATCCGTACCGGAGGCGAACGTACCGGCGTCGGCGTCCCACAGCTCGTCGACCATGTAGCCGAGGGCGTCGCTCGCGGTGCTCTCGTGGTCCACGCCGTCGAGCTGAGAGGCCCACAGCAGACCCTGCGCGACGATGCCCTGCGTGGCGGCCTGGTTGACGGCGCCGTTCTCGACCAGACCGTTGGCCCCGAGGTTCGACTCGACGACCTCGGCGAGGCCGTTCGCGTAGTCAGCGGCGGCCGACCGCAGTTCGCCACTTCCGGCTTGCGGGCCGTAGTACCCGACTGCACCGAGTAGCAGTCCGACCGAGCGGGTCGACTCCTGTTGTGCCACGTCCGCCGGGCTGAACAGGCCCATGGTCGTCTCGGCGACGCCGTCCGCGATCTCCTGGATGCCGACCGGCGGGTCGAAGACGGCGTCGGCCCCGGCCTCACGCGGGAGCAGCGGGCGCGGGTTCTCGTAGCCGAACCACCCGTTCTGGGCGAGGCTGGTCATGTCCGAGAGGAACCACAGCATCGCCGCGTGGTGGTGGGGCCGTCTGGTCTCGTCGACGATTTCGCCCGCGGCCGGCCGGTACTCCGAGAGGAACTCGAAGGTGTCGCCGTGGGTCAGCGCGCCGTTGCCCCGGGAGCCACCGACCAGAATCGCGGCGTTGATGCCGACCTGGGCCAGCGTCGACAGCAGTTGCGCGCGGAACTTCGGCTGTATCTCGTCGGGCAACAGATCGAAGTGCGCCTGGAAGTTCTTCGCCCACGTGACGCCTTTCAGGTGGGTCCAGGCGAGCGAGGACGGGCTGACGATGCCGGAGGACTGCTCTGGGTCCCACGCCAGCGTCTCGGCGTTCGGCCGCCCGGACTCGCCACCGAGGTCCGGTCGCTGTGTGAAGTGGGGGTCGCCCTCGGTGAACGCCGCGAACGAGAGGTTCGGGTTCTGAATCGGCGGCGCCTCGTCGCCGGCGGTCTCGAGCATCGCCGGGAGGCGCTGGTCCCGGAGCTGTGCCATCTGGTCGTTCAGCGGGAACGGGACCCCATTGGCGCTCATGGCGATGTTCGTCGACATGTTGTACAGCGAGTACCAGTAGGCGTCGAACGTCGCCGTCGCGAAGTCGTAGGCGGCGGCTTGGTTGCCACCCGAGCCGCCGGATGGGTCGCCGGCCACGACGGCCCCTTTCATTCCGAGCGACTCGTGGGGCGAACAGACGTACTTCGTCATGCCCGCGCTGTCGAACGTCTGCTCGAAGGTCGTCCCGCCGTCGCTGACCGGGTCGCCGCTCGTGAACGAGTCGTCCTGTGCCACCACGTTGTGACCGCCGCCGTTCCCGGTCCACTCCCAGGTGACTGTCGTCCCGGGGTCGACGTGGACGGCCGGCGGGTCGAACGCGAAGGCCCCGCCGTTGCCCGACGCCCCGACCGAGACGGTGACCGAGGACTGTCCGGTCCGGTCGACCGTCCCGTCGAAGTTGTCCGTGTCGGCGAACCAGTCGCCGTAGTCGAACTCGGCTGGCGTCGCAGTTCCGGTCGATGTCGCCGTCCTTCCCCCGTCCGTCTCCGTCTGTGTCTCCTGGCTTCCCGGACTGCTCGTGGATTGACAGCCCGCGAGGCTCGCCAGTGTGCCAACCGTCGCCGCGAGGACCGTTCGTCTGTCGTACATCGGTACCTGCCGGTTCAGAGGTCGGTCGTATACCGCTACCTCGACCGGGTGAGGCCGGGACACTCACCACGAACCACTAAATAGCGACGCGAGTCCTCCGTGATGAGTGCTGTGTGCTGATGCGCCCGTGTCCCCAACGCACACACCCGAACCCTGACCACGTGGGTGAGTACTAAGAGACTGGCGCGGCTACACGCAGTCGATGGACCCGCTCGAGATAGAGGCCGGCGAGGCCGACATCGAGGAGATACTCGACGTACTCGAGAGCGGTCGCCGGGTCGTCGTCACGACGGAGTTCCTCGGTGGTTCCCACGAGGTCACGCTCCGGTACGACGACGTCTGGTACTGCGATACGCCCACGCGACTCCACAAGCACGAGAGTCGCGACGAGATGCGGACCTGCCTCGAACGCCAGGGGTACGCTCGGGCGTGACCCTGGGACCGGCACCCAGGTGAGCTCGGGGTAACGACCCCGTTTATGCGCAATGCGATGCTACTGTGGCGTACATGGCAGTCAACTCCTCACCCAACCGGTTCCGCGAACTGATGGTCGACGACGAGCCCGCCCTCGACGAGGTGATGGCGTGTGTCTTCGGCGTCCAGTCCCACGAGGTGCGGACCTACCGGACGCTGCTCGAGAACCCGAGCAGCACCGTCGAGGAGCTCGCGAACGAGCTCGACCGGGACCGGTCGAACGTCAACCGGTCGCTGTCGACGCTCCGGGAGAAGTCACTCGCGAAGCGACAGCGTCGCCTGCTCGACGGCGGCGGCCACGTCTACCAGTACACCGCGATGCCGCTCGACGAGACCCGCGAGCTGATGCACGAGACCTTGGACCAGTGGGCCGAGGCCGTCCACGAGCAGATAGACGCCTTCGACGCCGAGTAAGCGCTCTGTCAGAGTTGTCGCCGGTGTTTACTTGCGCAGTTCTCGGTGTAGAGCACCAGAAAGCCCCCGGACGCTCGGCTCCTGCGACTCGCTGTCGTCCGAACATCGAAGATTTTCGTGATCACGAAAGACCGCCGGTCTTTCGAACGACGCGCTTCCCTCGCTCACTCCGTTCGCTCGGTCCAGTGCTTGCGTCGTCTCGAACGCCGAGCGACCGGCCCCTTTCAGGCTGTTCGCACGCACAATCGCGTAACTAAACACGACTGCGCCGCCAACCGTCCGACTTTTGCCTCCCCACGCCGTGGCACCGACAATGGCCGACCTGCAACTCACCGACGAGGTACCTCCGGAAGCCGACGACGGCGTCTGGCTCGCCTGTATCGAGTGTGGCGAGACTTTTGCCCCCTTCGACGACGTCATCTACACCTGCGAGGAGTGTGACGGATTGCTCGAGGCTCGCTACGCCGACCTCCCGACCTTCGAGGACTTCGAGGGTCAGGGTGTCTGGCGCTACAGCGCAGCCCTGCCGTTCGACGAGGGCGTCTCGCTGCCCGAGGGTCACACGCCGCTGCACCGCGTCCCCCGCCTCGAGGACGAGGTCGGCGTCGAGAGCCTCCGCGTGAAACACGAGGGCATGAACCCGACCGGGTCGTTCAAGGACCGCGGGATGACCGTCGGTGTCCGCGTCGCCAAGGAGGTCGGCGTCGACCGACTGGCCTGTGCCTCGACCGGGAACACGTCGGCGGCGCTGGCGGCCTACGGCAGCCGCGGCGGGATGGAGACGCTCGTGCTCCTGCCCGCCGGCAAGGTCGCCGCGGGGAAGATCGCCCAGGCAGCCCTCCACCAGGCTCGTATCCTCGAGGTCGACGGCAACTTCGACCAGTGTCTCGACCGGGTACAGGACCTCGCGGCCCGGGGCGAGGCGTACCTCCTGAACTCGCTGAACCCGTTCCGCCTGGAGGGTCAGAAGACCATCGGCCTCGAGATAATGGAGGAACACTACGCCGACTACGGCGAGTACCCGGACCGCATTATCCTCCCGGTCGGCAACGCCGGCAACACCGCCGCGTTGTACAAGTGCTTCCGCGAACTGGTCAAGGCGGGCGCCATCACCGAAGACCAGGTGCCGAAACTCACCGGCGCCCAGGCCGAGGGGGCCGCCCCGATGGTCGAGGCCATCGAGGAAGGGTTAGAGGAGACCCGCCGCTGGGAGGACGTCGAGACCCGCGCGACGGCTATCCGCATCGGCAACCCGGTCAACGCACCGAAGGCCCTGCCCGGCATTCGCGAGACCGGCGGCACCGCCGTCGCCGTCTCCGACGAGGAGATCACCGAGGCCCAGCGCGCGCTCGCCGGCGAGGGCGTGGGCGTCGAACCCGCCTCCGCCGCCTCCGTCGCGGCGCTCCGGAAACTCCGCGACCGCGGCGACGTCGAGGACGACGAATCCGTGGTCTGTCTCACGACCGGCCACCTGCTGAAGGATCCCGATGCGGCCGCCGAAGCGGGCAACGACCCCGAACCGGTGCCCAACGACACCGACGCCATCCTGGAACTCATCGACGAGGGGTCGTCAGTCGCGGACACGGTCCGGCGACAGGCGTCGAAGGCTGCCGACTCGCCGTCGTTACCCGTACTGATTGCCGGTGGGCTCGGCCTCGCGTACCTCTACCGGAAGCTCCGCTCGAAGGAGTAGGGCCAGCGGGCGGCGCCGACGAGAACTTTTTGTCATCTCCACGAGAAGACTCGTGCAGATGAACCCTGCTCTCCCGGACCGAACGGCCGTCCCGCTCGGTCCGTCGACTATCCGCCGGCGGTGGGACCGATGACCGGCGTCTACGAGCGCGCGCTCGGTGACGTGACCGCCGACCTGCATCCGAAGGTCCGCGAGCGCTACAGTATCGGCCCCGAGGACGGCGTCACCGTGGGCCGCGGCGAGATGGACATCCTGCGAGGGACCCACGTCCTGCCGGTGCTCTATGCGATGACGGCCCGCGACATGCTCTTTCCCGAGGCGGGCCACGACGTCCCGTTCACCGTGACGACCGTCGGCTACGAACTCGACGGTCACGAGGCGATGACGACCCGTCGGGAGTTCCACTTCGACCACCGGACCCGCCGCTTCGACACGGTGACGGTGTGGGACAGCGCTGGCGAGCGCCTGCTCGATTTCCTGGGTCGCGGTGGCCTCGTCGCGACCGAACTCCATCCACGCGTCGAGGACGGCGCGCTCGTCGTCGAAGCGGGCCGCCAGTGGGTCCACCTCGGCGACCGCTACGTCGAACTGCCGGCCCCACTCGTCGCCGGTGTCGAAGTCAGCGACCGCTATGACGAGACCGGCGAGCGCTACCACGTCCTCGCGAGCGTCGAGAACCCACTGGCCGGCCACGTCCTCAGCTATCGGGGCTCGTTCACGCAGGCACTGACCGAACGGGAGGAGGTCGGCGACCTGCGACCGATTCGTCGCCTCGAGCGCCTGCCGCCGCGGTGAGCGCGCAGGCGACACCCGGCCGACACCCCTTGACGCCTGTCGGCCCGGATTTCTCTCGTCTTGCCCCCTCCTGAGTGTCGGCTACGCCCCGTCGAGCGTCGCGCCACAGTGGCCACAGTCGTCGCTGTCGACCGGGTTCGGGGCGCCGCAGTGCTCGCAGTTGCGCCGCTCTGCCTGCGTCTCGTCGTCGAAGACCCCGCTGTATCCCGCGAGAGCAAGCGTCGTGACGACGATGCCGCCCGCCACCAGCCAGCCGATGGGGCCGAGGAACAGCAGTCCGACGGCGGCGACGGCGGCGAGACCGAGGAGGGTCCAGACGACGACGCTGTCAGGGTCGACCATGGGTAGGGGTTCCCGTGCAACGATACATTCTGTTCCCGCGCGCTCCGTCACTGTTCGACGCGCTCTGCCTCGAGCCGGTAGCGGACCGTCGGCCGACCGTCGAACTGCGGCCCCGACCCGGTGTCGGCGAAGCCGACGGCTTCGACGGCCGCCTCGACGGCTTCGGACCCGTCGGGCACGAGCAGTTCGACGGCCATCCCCTCGCGCCCGGCGAAGGCGATGGGCTCCTCGAGCAGCCGCTCACACACGTCGCTCGACCCGGCCAGTTGTGTCACGTGGACGGTCCCGCGACCGGCGTCGTAACTGACGAATCCGAGGACAGTGGCCTCGTCCGCGTCGTCCGCGGCGGCCGTCGCCACGCGTACGGTCCGGTCGTGGACCAGGTTCCGCATCACGTCCGGCGGGCTGTCGGCGAGTTCGGCGAGACGCCCCGCGTCGGCCTCGACGGCGTCACGAATCTCCATACACGCACTCCGGGTTCCATCCAGATAAACGGTGTGTCGGTCGCTACCACTCCGGAAACCGGGGCAGATGAACACAGTTAACCGGAACGACAGCGAACGCGCTGCCAATGACTCACACTCACATCGTGCGGGTGGTCGTATGCGGGTAGTCGCGAAGTTCGGCGGGACGAGTCTCGGGAGCGGTGACCGGATCAACCGGGCCGCAGACTCCATCGCTGCCGCGGTAGAACAGGGCCACGAGGTGGCTGTCGTCGCCTCGGCGATGGGTAACACCACGGACGAGCTGCTCGACGAAATCGAGTACGAAGCCGACGACGCCGACCGCGCCGAGATCGTCTCGATGGGCGAGCGGACCTCCGTCCGGATGCTCAAGGGAGCGCTCTCGGCCCGCGGCATCGACGCCGTCTTCCTCGAACCGGGCAGCGACGAGTGGCCCATCATCACCGACGAGTACGGCGAGGTCGACGTCGAGGAGACCAGGAAGCGCGCCCACGCGCTGGCCGGGCAGCTGAAGGACGTCGTCCCGGTCATCACGGGCTTTCTGGCACAGGACCACGAGGGCAACGTCACGACGCTGGGCCGCGGCGGCTCCGACACCTCCGCGGTCATGATGGGCAACTACATGGACGCCGACGAGGTCGTCATCGTCACCGACGTCGAGGGCGTCATGACCGGCGACCCGCGGGTCGTCGAGGGCGCCCGCAACGTCGGCGAGATCACCGTCGACGAGCTGCGGTCGCTGTCGTTCCGCGGCGCCGAAGTCGTCGCCCCGTCGGCGCTGGCCTACAAGGACGCCGACCTCGCGGTCCGGGTCGCGCACTACCAGCACGGCGACCTACTGACCGGTGGCACCTCCATCGAGGGCGAGTTCCAGAGCCTCATCGACCTGCAGGAGAACCCGGTGGCCTGTCTCACCGTCGCCGGCCGCGCCATCCGCAACAGTCCGGGCATCCTCGGGGAGCTGTCCTCCGCCATCGGCGACGCGGGCATCAACATCGAGGCCAACTCCTCGGGGATGGACTCGCTTACCTTCTACGTCGACGAGGAGGACGCCCAGGAGGTCGAGGCGCTGCTCCACGACCGCATCGTCGACGACGAGACGCTCTCCTCGGTGACCGTCCAGGACGACATCGGCGTCATCCGGGTCACTGCCGGCGACCCGAGCAAGCCGAACCTGGCGTTCCGGGTCATCGACCCCATCTCCGACGCCCACATCCACATCTACGACGTCCTGACTTCGGCGACCTCCGTCTCCGTGTTCATCCCGTGGGACGACCGCGAGCAGGCACTCAGCCTGATTCAAGACGTCTTCTAACGGTCGTCCGGTTCGTAGACCTGAATCCAGCCGTCGTTCCCTACGTTCACGAGAAACTCCGCGTAGGTAAACTGGACACTGCCGTTGGTTCGGGGACTGTCTCCGCCTGCCGACTCCCCGAAGAACGCGTTCTCGAGACACGCCGCGTCGACACACTCGTAGAGCGGCGGTGACCGAACTTCGGTCGGTGAGACGCCCTTGGCTTCCGCGATGGTGTAGACGATCTCCGTCGAGAGTTCGAACTCGCCGTCGTAGTGACGCTGGGCCGCCTGCGTCCACTGGCTCTCCCTGTCGTCGAGGTGCTTCCCCCCTGTACTGTGCCTATCTTCCTGACTCATCATCCATCTCACTCCGTGCGTGAGTTTCTAGCGTCCCGTTGAGGGACGCCCCGATTCCTTCGAGGGCAGAAATGATCTGCTGGGTGTTCGCCGCCGTCGAGAGCGTCTCCGTCTCGGGGTCGTAGGAGACGACCTCGCGTTCGACAAGGTTGGGAACGTGGGTGTGATACAGCGAGACGTAGACGGCCGTCCGCTGGTCGTCGCCGACCTCGTGTTCGGGGACGTCGGCCTCCCAGGCGGCGATCTTCGTCGCCAGGTCGGTCAGCGACCACTCGGTCTGCTCTAAGAGTGTGTAACACAGGTATCGCCGTCGTGGATGGCCGAGCGCGTCGTGGACGTGGTCCAGCTTCAGGACCGCGTTCGAGATGGCATCCGGGTTCGAGACCGTCGGCTTCGACCCGATTCCTGGTGTCGCGTCCCCACTGAAAGTGTTCCCCATGGAGACTTCCTCGCTGGAACCAAGCAAAACAGTTCCGCTAATATCACCTGTTTTGACACCTCTACCTTCTGATTAGCCCAATTCAAGCACCGACAACGAGCCAGGAAGGTTCCAGTCGCACTCAGTTACGAACCACGCTGTCCTCGCGGGCGTCGGGCGTCGACGGCCCGGCCAGCGGTGACGTGCCCCGCCGCGCGCCGGGTCTAGCGCCCCCCTGACAGTCGCGAGCCGATTTCGCGAGGGAGGCCTGCGTCCGCGACGGCCTCGGCGACGGCGTCGACGTCGTACTCGACGCGCCGGTCCTCGACGGTCATCGAATCGAGGTTCACCACCGCGTAGGCCGCCCGGGGGTCGCCGTCGCGGGGCTGGCCGACGCTCCCGGGGTTCATCACGATGCCCGCGTCGTAGACCTCGTGGTGCTGGTGGTGGGTGTGCCCCATCACGAGGACGTTCTCCTCGCCCAGCAGGTCGGGGCCGAACTCGCTGGGGTAGGTGTAGTGGTCCGGGTCCGCCGGGTGCCCGTGGACGAGTTTCACCCGGTCGTCACAGACGCGGCGCTCGTCGGGGAGCCCGTCGAGCCAGGCCAGCTGCTCGTCGTCGAGTTGCTCGCGGGCGTGCTTGACGCCGGCAGCGGCCATGCTGTTGAACGCGAACGGCGTCTCGCTGGCCACCGCCCGGTCGTGGTTGCCCATCACCGTCGGTACCGGCGACTCGGGCCACGGCACGTCGTCGAGGAGGCCCCCAGACTCGCCGCGCATCGCGTCGACGCAGTCGGCGTGCCAGGGGTTGTAGCCGACGACGTCACCGGCACAGACGAGGCGGTCGACCGAGGGCATGTCTTCGAGCACGGCTTCGAGCGCCACGCGATTCCCGTGGATGTCCGAGAGCACGCCGACCTTCATGCCCCGATGCTAGCCACTCGAACGTCTTGAGTGTCGGTGCTCGACGGCCTCTCACTCGCCGTTGTAGACGCTGACGTCGAACGCGCCGGCCGTCCCGCTGACCCCGGCGGCACAGACGGCGTGTTCGAACTCGTGGTCGTACACCTCGCGGGCCGCCGCCTCGGCGTCCGTCGCGTCGAGGTCGAACGCCGTCGGGCTGTCTTCCTCGTAGGTGGCGACCAGCGTCGGCTCGGTGACCTCCTCGACGAGCAGCGCGTCGCGGCGGACGGTGCCGACGACCGCACCCGGCCCCTCGGCGTTCGTCGTCGGGTCCGACTCGTCCAGCCCGACGATACCGGCGATGCGCGGCGTGTCGTAGTCGTCCTTCTCGAAGTCAAGCGCCAGCAGCGGTTCGGCCAGCGCGTCGCGGGCGGGATAGCCCAGTTCGAGTTTCTCGGCGATGGGGTCGACGTGCGACCCGTTTCCGACCACGGCGCCGCGCTCGGTCACGCGGACGCCGTTGTAGGAGATGTAGGGGTTGTCGGTCGCCGGGGCGTCCGGCGTGGGCTCGACGGTGACGGTGCCGTCGCGGTCGACGGCCTGACGGTTCGGGAACGAGCGCGAGGAGACGCGGTACGCGCCAACCTCGGGAGCGACGACGACGAAGCGTCCGACGTACATACGCGAAGTCTGGCGCCCAGCGTGGCAAAGCGGTGTCGATGTCCGACCGGCCGATACGCCGTCTGCTGGCGAATGACACGCCCGGTTCAATCGCGCAACGCTTACAAGGGACCACGGGATAGAGACGGATGCAGCAGTCCCATGGGGTAGTGGCCAATCCTGAAGCCTTCTGGGGGCTTCGACGAAGGTTCGAATCCTTCTGGGACTATGTTCTCGCGAACAATCTCGTGAGCGAGAGATATCGCGACGAGGTTCGAACCCCGGAAGACGAGTGAAACGAGTCTTCAGTCGGTTCGAATCCTTCTGGGACTATGTTCTCGCGAGCAAACTGGCGAGCACCGCATGGAATATGCTCGCGCCCTGCAAATCCGCCGACACTACTTTTTGCAATCCCACAGAACGCGCCCACGTGAGCTCCGATTCAATCGTACGGCGGTCCCCGGACGAGGACGAATCGCTGAGCACAGCCATCGTCTCGGCGCTCTCGGAGGCCAAGGGTAGAGACCTCTCCCGCGACGACTGCGCCTCTACGACACCATCGACCCGGACGGCCTCACAGCATCTTCCGCCAGGACAGCGAGGGCGACAGCATAAAGGTGGAGTTCGCGACCCACGGCGCCATCGTCGTGCTCTGGGGCAACGGCCAGGTCACTGTCGAGGTACAGGACCTCGAGTCAGAGTCGAACGCCACCTGAGCCCGACCTACTGATAGCGGCCCCGTCCCTCGATGTCCTCGAGGCTCCGGAACACGTCGTCGGCGTGGTCACTGGCCTCGCGGTAGGCGGCTTCGGCGGCCGCGAGCAGCGGCTCGGCGTCGTCGGCCGTCCCCGCCAGCGACTGCGAGAGGACGTGGAGGTCCATCGCGTGGTCCTCGGCCTCCTGGGTGTAGTACCCCAGGCCGAAGTCGATGAGGAAGATCCGTCGGTCGGCGTCGCTCGCTTCGCGGACCGCGTTCGCTCCCCGCTCGGAACTCCGGGGCTTATCTCTCGGCGCGACCCGCACGTTCCGCGTCGTCGGGTCGCCGTGGACGAAGCCGGCGTCGTGGATGCGCGCGAGGTGGCGGCCCACGTCGCGGACGCGGTCGACGGTCAGCGCCTCCCGAAGGTCGCAGTCGCCGACGCGCTGGAAGACGATGCGGGCCTCCTGCGGGTCGACGTCCCGGACCAGCGGCGTCGGGACACCGTGGCGCCGCGCGTCGGCCGTGAGCCGGACCTCCTGCCGGGTGCGCTCGATACGCAGCCGCTCGTCGAGTTGTGGATGGCGGTAGGTCCGCGGGACACGGTCCTTGACGACCGAATCTCCCTCGAAGGTAACAGTCGCTTCCGCGCCCTGTACCGCGGTGTCACCCTCGGCCGCGCCGCGGTGTCCAGCACCGACGGTCTCGTCATCGCGCCACGTGACCGCCACTTCGTCGGGCCGGAAGTCCGAGTCGATGCCCGAGTCCTCGATAGCGAGCGTGTCGCCGGCGGTGTACATCTTCGCGCCGAGCATGGCTATCATGCCGGCGTTGTCGCGGAGGAAGCGGTCCTCTGGCGCGTAGAACTCTGCACCGCGCTGCTCGCACATCTCTCGGAGCATCCCCTGGAGGCGTTCGTTCTGGCCGACGCCGCCGCCCAGGACGAGTTCGTCGGCGTCGGTCAGCGACAGCGCGCGTTCGGATACCTCGGTGAGCATCGCGAAGATGGTCTCCTCCAGGCCGCGACAGACGTCGTCGACCGGAACACCGTCGGACGCACGTCGTTCGTCCGACGAGCCTCCGCTCGCATTGCTCGCGGAGGCCCCGCCGTCGACGGCCTGCTTGGCCGCGCTCATGATGCCCGAGAAGGAGAAGTCCATCCCCTTGACGACGTAGGGCAGCGGGTGGAAATCGCCGTCCTTCGCGTGCTGTTCGACCTTCGGCCCGCCGGGATGGGACCAGTCGAGGTGGCGGGTGAACTTGTCGATGGCGTTGCCGACGCCGGTGTCCATCGTCTCGCCGAGCACGCGGTAGCGGCCGTTTCGGTAGCCCAGCAGGTGGGCGTTGGCCCCCGACGCGTTCAGGCAGACCGGCGACGAGAAACCGGACTGATGGCGGCCGACCTCGAGGTGGGCGACCATGTGGTTGACGCCCACCAGCGGGACGTCGAAGCGTTGTGCGACGGCTCGGGCGGCGGTTCCCACGATGCGCAGGCAGGGGCCGAGGCCGGGGCCGCGGGCGAAGGCGACGGCGTCAATCGGCGACGCCGATTGGTTCGACGGGGGACCCTCGTCGGCGTCGATAGGGGCACCCCCGTCCTCACTGGTCGTCCGAGCCCGCTCGCGGGCGTGGTCGAGGACCGTCTCGACGACCTGCGGAATCGCCTCGCCCATGTGCTCGGCGGCCTCGCGCGGGTGGATGCCGCCGCTCTCGGGCTGGTAGGCGTCGGTCTCGATGAAGACGTGGTCGGCGTCGCTCGCGCTCGTCGGGTCGTCGGTCGCAAAGAGCGCAGCACTGGCTGCCCAGGCGGTACCCTCGATACCGAGAACGCGCATGTCGGGCCTTACTTCCAGTTGGTGTAGCCGCACTTCCCGCAGGTCTGGCGGTCCTCGTGTTCCGCCAGCAGCGTGTCACCACACCGGGGGCAGGTCTCGCGCGTGAGTTCGCCGTCCTCGTAGTACTCGTTGCGGGCCATCTTATGCCTCCTCGGCCTCTTCGTCGACCTCGCCGTCGGCGACGATCTTGTTGCGCTCGAGCATGTGGTCCTGCTCGACGTCACGGGCGTCCTCCGGGCTGTCGTAGACCTTCGCGTAGCCGATGGTCTTGCGCATGCCGAACTTCGTGTCCAGTTTGTGAACGACGACCTCCTCGGCGTCCTTGTTCAGCTTCGCCGCGAGCGAGTCGCGCACGGAGAGCCGCGAGGGCGTGGCTTCGTCGTGGACGACCTCGAAACGGACGTCCGTCCTGTGCAACATCGGATTGTCGTCTTCCTCGATGATGTCGATGTCCATGGTTCGTTGCCTCTATTTCCCGCCGAAGCGCCTAAAAGGATTTCGAAGCCGTGGGGCCGCGAGACCGGTGTTTCGGCGGCTGTCTCTGGGTCGCTCTCGTCGTCGGTACGGCGCTCCCGTCGGGCAGCTGGCCCTACTGTCTCTCGCCCAGCTGCGCGAGGAGGTGTGCGAGATGGACCCGCTCGTTGGCCGCGTCCACCAGCGCCATGTCGGTCTGGCCGGCCAGGCGGTGGACCTCGGCCAGCCGCCGCCCGGAGTAGCGCGACCGGGCGACGGACAGCAGGTCCTCCAAGATGTCTGACGCGCCGTACCCCTCGTCGACCAGCAGGTCGTCCAGCGTCGAGCGAGCGTCGGTGAACCGGCCGTCTTCGGCGGCCTCGACCATCGCCTCGACCTGCCCGTCGGCCTCGAGTGCGTGCAGCGTCTCGTAGGCGGTGTCCATCGTCAGCTCGCCCTCTTCCTCGGCGGTAGTCTGGGCCGCCAGGATAGCGGTCCGGAGGTCGCCCTCGGCGTAGCCGGCGACGTACTCGAGGCCGTCGTCGTCGTGGGCGACGCCCTCGGCGGTGACGACGTCCCGGAGGACCGCGACGGTCTCCTCGTGGTTCGGTGCGCGCATGACGACCGGGAAACAGCGCGAGCGGATCGGGGGGATGAGGGCGGAGGGCTGGCGCGTCGCGATGACGAACTGGGTGGCCTCGTAATATTGCTCCATCACGCGACGCAGCGCCTGCTGGAAGTCCTCGCGGATGCTCTCGGCGTTGTCCAGGAGGATGGTCTTGTAGGTCCCCGAGACGGGGGCGTAACTGGCCGACTCCTTCAGGACGTGGTTGATGAGGTCGGCCTTCGAGGACTCGCGGCGGCGCTTGCTGTCGATGAACGACGAGAACCGCGGGTCGTTCGCGACCTCCTTCTTGGTCATGTCGAAGACGTCGGCGACGTTGAGCTCGGTGAAGTCGGCGTCGGAGTTCGCGTGGACCTCCCGGGCGTAGGCGCGGACGGCGGCTGTCTTGCCCGCCCCTTTCGGCCCGTGGACCAGCAGGTTCATCGGCTCCTCGATGGCTCCCTGCAAGTGGTCGCGGGCCTCGGGCTGGGGGATGTCCGCCAGTTTCGGGGCGTGGATTTCGGTCCACAGCGGCGCGTCCATTGGTCAACCGCGGGTAGGGCACCACCCGACAAGTAATCGGCGGTCCTGGCGCGGGTCACAGCAGGGCCTGCAAGCCGCCGCCGTCTGCTAGCCCGGCGACCCTGTCGGCTCCTTCCTCCGGCGTCACCGTCGGCCGTTCGGCGGCGGCGAGCGGCAGCGACAGCTCGACCTGTGCACCCCCGAGGGCGCTCTCGCCCACCTCGATGTCGCCGCCGTACTGTTCGAGTATCGACGCCGTCAGGAACAGCCCGAGGCCGTCACCGTCGCTCTCCAGACCGCGCTCGTTGGCTTCGAGCACCCGCTCGCGGGCCCCCTCCGGAATCCCGCCCCCGTCGTCGGCGACCCGGACGTGGGCCGCGCCGTCGGCGACCGTCGCCTCGACGACGACCGTCGGCCGGGCCCCGTGGTTGTGTTCGACGGCGTTCTCGAGGACGTTGTACACCGCCCGCTCCAGCAGGTCGTCGGCCCGGACCGAACAGTCGGGAAGCGACCTGACGGTGACCGACGCGTCGGGGAACGCGCGGTCGACGGCGTCGGCCTGTGCGGTCACGACTGTCGACAGCCCGACGGCCTCGAGGTCGGTGTCTGCGGTCATCGCCTCGGTGATGTCGGCGATCTTCTCGACTGTCTCGGCCAGCTGGTCGCTCTTGTCGACGACGGTCGTCGCCCACCGTTCCTGGTCGCTGTTGCCCCGTGCGGCGAGCAGTTCGCCCCGGCCGCGGACGACCGTCAGGCCGTTGAGCAACTGGTGGCGCAGCGTCCGGTTCAGCAGGTCGTTGGCCTCGCGCTGTCGCTCGAGGAACTCCCGTCTCACCTCCGCTTCGGTGGCTCGCTGGGTCGACTCACGGGCCGTGACGCTGTAGACGCCGACCATGAGGCCAAAGAGGCCCCCGGCGATTATCTCGGTCAGCAACCTGACGCCGACCGGCACCGAGGGCTGGCCGGTGGCGCGAAGGACGACGGGCCACAGGCCGAGCCCGGCCATGACGATCAGTCCGACGGTGAACCAACGGACGACTGTCTCGGTGTCGTCGAACGACTCGGCCCGACGCAGGCGGAGCCCCTGCCAGATTGCGACGCTCGCGAAGACCGTCGGCAACGCGATATCTAGCAGTGCGAACGTCGGACCCTGGACCTGTACCCAGACGACCACTGTGAGCACCCCGATCGCCATCAGACTCACCGTCGGGACCCACCATTCGAGTATCTGGTCCCACCGGCGGTCCATCCCCACCTCGGATGACATCCTGTAGTAAGTACCAAACTACTTGAATAAATACCTTACTCCGAGGTCGGTGGGTCAGTTCTCGAACAGTTCCCTGAACACCTTCTGCTGGGCCGCCCGGAGGTGCTGGTGGTAGGTCGGTCGGGAGATGTCCATCGCCGAGGCCAGCTCGTCGCCGTCGACCTCCCGTGGCCAGGCGAAAAAGCCCCCGAGGTAGGCCGTCCGGAGCGCCGTCTCCTGGCGGTCGGTGAACTGCTCGGCCAGCGAGGCCCGGAACTCCTGCTGGGTCCGGACCGGCCGCTCGTGCTCGTGGTAGCTCGCCAGGTCGACGCCGTCGTAGTCGTTCTCGACGATGCTGAACACCTCGCGGGCGTCGGCCTGGTAGGGCAGTTCGACGGTGTAGCGGGCGACACCGTTCTCGCCGCCGGCGGCCCTCGGGACGGCCCCGTGGTCGACGAGCCTGGCCAGCAGCGACCCGGTGACCGTGACGTCGAACAGCGTATCGCCCTCGTGTTCGGCCACCCGCCGGACCTTCGCGACGGACTCGTCGCCCTCGAGCGCCTCGAGGACTGTGTCGGAGTCGGCGCCTTCCGCGGTCAGATACAGGCGCAGCGAGCCGTCGTCGTTGATGACGGTCCCCTCTGAGGTGAGCGTCGCGCCGGTGCTCGCCGAGAGGCGACTCAGGAGCAGGCGCCGGTCGTCGACGGTGAACTCCAGCTCGACGACCTTGTTCGCCGAGAGGATCTTCCCGCTCTCGATGGCGTTGATGGCGTTGGCGACGGCCCGCCCCAGCGCCTCGAGGACGACCTGCTCCCGGTCGTCGAACGCGTCGACCTGGTCCGCACAGACGAAGAGCACCCCGTACGTCGAGTCGGTGTACGACAGCGGGATGGCCATCACCGACTCGACGCCGGCCGCGTGCGCGTCCCGGACCCAGTCGGTCTCGCTTCCCTCGAGGTCGGTGTGTATCTCCGGCTCGTGGTCGGCCAGCGCCTGCGCGCCCACCGTCCCCTCCTCGAGGTCGACGGTGACGTTCGCTATATCGACGTCGACGTCGCCGGCCCAGCTGGTGACCTCCAGGCGCTCGTCGCGGACGTCCGGTCGACCGACCCACGCGAAGACGTAGGGGTCGGTCGCGACGACCTCCTCGCAGACGCCCGATTCGACGGCCTCCCGGGTCGTCACCTCGACCAGCACCTCGACGGTGTTCTCGATGAGGCCGTTTATCCGCTCGAGGATGGTGGCGATGCGCTCGCGGGTCTCGCGGACCTCCTGTTCCCGTTTCGCGCGGTTGCAGGCCGCCGCGGCGTTGGTCACGAGCAGGCTCGCCACCTGCCGGTCGAGGTCGTCGAACGCGTCGGGGTCCGTCGAGAGGACGCTCAGCGTCCCGTGGACGCCGATGGGGAAGAACATCCCCGACCGGATGCGCTCGTCCCCGCCCAGGTCGAGCCCGTCCTCGTCGGCGAAAAAGACCGGCTCGCCGCTCGCGAACACCTCGCCGGGGTACCCTTCGTCGAGGCTGTAGACCGGCCGCTCGCCCAGCCGTTCGGTGGTCGCTTCGGTCGTTGCGGCCGGCCGCAGGACCTGCGCTTCGGCGTCGTACAGGCGGACGACGTTCAGGTCGAGCCCCAGCGTGCGCTGGGCCGCCCCCGAGACGATGCTAGCGACCTCCTCCCGGGTCGGTGCCTGCATCAACGCTCGCGAGGTCTCCTGGAGCCCCGACAGCATCTCCTCGCGGCGCTTGCGCTCCGAGATATCCCGGATGACCCCGGCGGTCCCGCGGAACTCGCCGCGCTCGCCGTACAGCACCGTCATGTGGTCCTCGCAGGCGATCCGCTCGCCGTTCTTGTGGTGGATGTCCAGTTCGAAGGTCGTCCCGACGTCGTCGCGCCCGTCGCCTGACAGCAGCTCACGGAGTCGGTCCTCGGCCAGCTCGACCGTCGCCCGGTCCTTGATGATGCGCGTGTGCTCGCCGAGCAGTTCCGCCTCGGTGTAGCCGGTCAGCTCGGTCATCGCGCTGTTGACGAAGACGAACTGTCCCTCGTCGTCGAGCGCGTAGACGCCGTCGTCGAGCGCCTCGATGACCTCGACATGTCGGTCGAACGCCGCCGGGTCGTTCTCCGGTGTCTCGAGCGTCCGCTCGATGCGGTCGGCCAGGACGGCGTACTGCTCGCTGGGGCCGCGCTGGACGTACTCGAGGCCCCTGTCGCGCAGCACCCGCCGGACGATACTCGCGTCGTCGTGCCCGAAGATAATCACCGGCAGTGACGCGCGCTCCGACCGCAGGTCGGCCACGAACGGCGGTGGCTCGACCTGCGTGCTCACCACGCAGGCGACGTCGTCGAGGCCCGCTGCCGGCGCGTCGGCCCCCGCGGTCCGCACGTCGAACCCCTCACCGACCCGTTCGAGTGCCGCTGCCGCCTGCGAGACCTGCGCCTCGTCGTCACCGCATACCAACACGCACGGTCCGCTACCCATGCCTTACTGGTTAGCAACCAGTATATATGAAGGTAGGGGTCGGTCGCTCTTCAGCAGTGGCCGCTCACGAACACGTCGCTCATCTCCGGGTGACATCTCGAACAGAGCCACTCCGTGGTTCGGTAGGTCATCGTCTCGGCCGGCCGGCGGTGTTTCCAGACGTGCAGTACGTCGATTTCGCAGTGGTCACATTCTGCCATCTGTACTCCATGTCTATCTCACAATACGCAATAAAACACTAGTATTATTCAATTTAAGGAGTAAAAACTAGTAATTCTATAACTCTGGCAGAGGCCTCTTTCCAGTCGTTCGATTCGCCCCGTCCGGCAACACCGGCGCTCCAGGCGACGCTATCCGGACGCGTACCCCTCGGAATTCGGGAGTGACCGTTGCCTAGCTATGGCTGTGGATGTTCGTACTCCCACACTCGGGGCACTGCGTGAGCAGTCCGAACGGCGGTGCAGTGACCCTGTTCCACGTCTCGCCGGCCGGCGCCTCGAACCCGCACTCGAGACACGTTAGCTGTGAGACCTCTTTCGTGTCGAGCATCACGTTCGACGCTACTCCGTCCACCGAGAAAGTTGTTTGCGTATTTACACTCTTGTGACCGTGAGGCGGGGCTTTGAGGGTCAGGGAACGGCCGACGATAGCGCACTCTCCACGAGATGTTCGCAGCAAAATGCGCCGGCCGGGAATTGAACCCGGGCTATTGGCTTGGGAAGCCAATGTCCTACCACTGGACCACCGGCGCCCGTCGCACTCGCGTCGCGCACCCGAGAATCCACGTCGGTCGCACTTCAACGTAGCGCTTCCGTGCGCGCTTTCCGACTCGCCGGGGGCGTAGAGAGTGGACGTGCGTTCGAAAATGTCGCCAGGATGAGTGGGTATTAGTTCGCACCGGCCTAGGTGCCGGTATGGCAGAAGCCGATTCGGTCGTCCGGGCCGACAGACCACTGGACCTGACGTTCTCCGAGGCCGAGCTCGAGGCGCACCGCGAGCACATCACCGAGTTCATCCGCGGGCAGCTCGACGCGGCGGGCGTCGAGCGTGCGGTCATGGGTCTCTCGGGCGGTATCGACAGCACGCTGGTCTCCCACCTGGCGGTCGAGGCGCTCGGCGCCGACGCCGTTCACGGCCTCGTCATGCCCAGCGAGGTCAACCGCGCGGAGAACATGAGCGACGCCGAACGGGTGGCCGAGGAACTGCTCGGCATCGAGTACGACGTCGTCGAGATCAACCCCCTTGTCGACGCGTTCCTCGACGCCTACCCCGACGCTGCGGGTGACCAGCTGGCCGTCGGCAACCTGCGGGTGCGCTGTCGGGCGGTCCTGAACTACCTCGTCGCCAACCACGAGGACGCGCTGGTGCTGGGGACCGGCAACCGCAGCGAGGCGCTGGTGGGCTACTACACGAAGTACGGCGACGGCGCCGTCGACTGCCATCCCATCGCCGGCCTGTACAAACAGCAGGTCCGGCAACTCGCGCGCCACGTCGGGGTCCCCGACGACCTCGCGGCAAAGACGGCCAGCGCCGAGATGTGGGCCGGCCAGACCGACGCCGACGAGATGGGGATGGACTACGACACGCTCGACGCGATTCTCGCACTCCACGTCGACGGCGGCGTCCCGAAGGCAGCGACGGCCGAGCACATCGGCGTCGACGCGTCGCTCGTCGAGCAGGTCGTCGGGATGTACGAGTCGAGCGCGCACAAACGCGCGATGCCGCCGGGGCCCGAACCGCTGTACTGACTTACCGAACCGGATTTTCGGGGCCGCGACCGAGGTACTCAGAGAGGAAGGCGTGGACCGTCTCGGCGTCGTACTGGTCCACGTACAGGCGGTGACGCCAGGCCGTCAGCACGTAGTCGGCCTCGGGGTCGTCGGTGGGGTTCGGGACGACGACGACGCTGCGCCACGTCCCGGTGTGGATCGAGGCGAACGTCTCCAGGCTCTCCTCGGACTCGTTGGTCAGCGCCGCCGGGTCGTAGTAGACGATGACCGCGCCGTGTTCGAGCGTGTGGACGAGGTCGCCGAGGGCCTGTTCTTCCGCGTAGAACCCCGCATCGACCGTCCCGGTGTAGTGTGGGCCCGACAGCGGCGGCATCTGGGCGTACTGGACGTCGGTGCCCCGCTGGACGTGTTCGTTACCCTGGTTCGGGAACGACTCGACGTCGGTGAGCAGGTCGCTGTCGCCCCGCTCGTCGAGTGACTGGCCCTCGATGCCGCTGACCGCCGGGCCGTCGCTGCTGACGGTGAGATACACCGCCAGCGCCGCTCCGAGTGCCACCACGACGCCGACGGCGACCAGGACCACCGGGAAGCCGTCGCCGTCGTCGCTCGTGTGCTGTGCGACCCGGCGCTTGTCTATCGACCCCAGCTCCCCCTCGTGTTCGGCCGCCAGATGAGAGAGGTAGCCGTCTTCGTCTTCGAAAGCCTCCGAGCAGTAGTCGCAATCGACCATCGGCCGCCAGTAGGTGGCCGGGGGTTTTCAACGTGCGGTCGCTCGGGCGTCACAGGTCGGCGTCGCCCACGAGGTCGGCGAAGGCCTCTCGCTCGCGTTGTTCGGTGGTCGCCATCGGCGCGTCGTCGCGGACCAGCGTTTTCACCCGCTTGAGCGCGGCGTGGTCGACGCTCGCCAGTTCGTCGGCGACCTCCCGCGGGTCGTCGGTCACCCGGGAGACCAGCCCCATCCGCAGTGCCGTCTCGGCGTCGACGGTACGCCCGGAGAGCGCGAGGTCGAGCGCCTCGCCTTGGCCGACGACCGCCGGGAGGCGCGCCGTTCCGCCCCAGGCTCCGAACAGGCCGAGTTTCACGCCCGTCTCCGCCAACGTCGCGTCGGGCGTGGCGACGCGGAGGTCACAGGCCAGCGCCAGCTCGACGCCGCCGCCGCGGGCGGCGCCGTCGATGCCCGCGACGACGGCCCCGTCGTAGGTCGCCAGTGTGCGTGCCACCCGCTGGCCGAGCGCAGCGAACGCGTCCGCCTCCTTCGCGTCGAGCGACCGGACGACGTCAAGGTCCGCTCCGGCACAGAACGCCGGTCCGGCCCCGGAGAGGTAGAGCACGGGAGCGGTGGCGTCCTCGACGGCCGTCTCCAGGGCTGTCAGCCCCGCTCGGGTGAGCGCATTGCGCTGCTCGGGGCGGTCGAGGCGTATCTCACAGACGTCCCCGTCGCTCGTCGTCCGTATCATGCCTCTCCCTGTCCTTGCTGTTTCCAAAGGTCTTTGCCCTTCCCGCCGCTAGAAGCGGCTAATGCAGGAAGTCGCGGCGGTTCGCCGAGCAGCCCTGGCCGCGGTGGACGACGTCGAGCCCGACCGGTTCCGCGACCGGATTACCGACCGCCTCTCCGATGCCCCGCTCACGCCCGGCGTGCTGACCCTGGTCAGCGCGCGGGCCGCCCGCGACGGGCCGGCCGATTTCGACGACGGTCTCACCGGCCGTGCCGCCGGCGTCCAGCTCATCTACGAGGGGCTCACCCTCACCCGCCGCCTGGCACAGGACGACCCCTGGGACGGTGGCGACCGCGACGCCGCCGACCTGGATATCCTCGTCGCCGACGTGCTCGTCTCGCGTGGTTTCTACCTCCTCGCCCGGAGCGAGGCCGCCGAGGCCGCCGTCGACGTCGTCCGGTCGTTCGGCCACGACCAGACCGTCCGGGAGTCCACCGGCGACGCCTCCCTCGACGAGAACCTGGAGACGGACATCTGCGAACTGGCCGTCGTCGCTGGCGTCACCGCCGCCGGGGTCACCCCCACCCCATCGCTCCGTGAGTACGCGAGTCGGCTCGCCGCCGACGGCCTCCCCGAGAACGCCTGGATTCTCGGCGAGGAGGTCGGCGACGCACTCGGCACCCGGACCAACCCGGACTACGGTCCCGACAGCACCGAGGCCGCCGCCGACCACTGAGACGGACCGCCATACCGGGGCCGAATCGAAACGCCTAAAGACATTTGCCGGAAAGACTCAGGTGCGCCTGGGTAGCTTAGCGGTAAAGCGCGTCCTTGGTAAGGACGAGACCCCGGATTCAAATTCCGGCCTAGGCTTCATCCGGTTTCTCACTGCGAGGCGCTCCGTCACCGAGCGACTGCTGAAATCGGTGAACCGATACCGGGATTTGAATCCCTGTCAGTCGCGTGCAACGAAGCGAGCACGTCTGACTCTGGTTCAAATTCCGGCCTAGGTTCTTCTGGGAGACGACCTGCAGTGCGGCTGGGTACCCAACGAGCTTTCGACACACACATTTTTGCGCCTGCGTCCACACTCGCTGGTATCGTGTACCAGTACGAGGCCGTCGAACAGGTGATGCGCGAGAACGGTGGGTACGCGACGCTCAAACACCTGTACGAGCACGCGACCGGGGTCGAGGGCTGCGAGTGGGGGACGAAGACGCCTAATGCCAGCATTCGACGTATCGTCCAGCGACGGAACCAATTCGTAAAGATTCGACCAGGCCTCTGGGCGCTTGAATCCGCGCGTGACGACCTCCCACAGAGCATCTACGACGACTCGCTGCCCACCGCCGACCAGGACCGATACAGTCACTGGTACTTCCAGGGTCTCCTGACAGAGGTCGGCAACGCACGTCGGGCGGATACGTGGGTGCCATCACAGGACAAGAACCGGGCGTTTCTAGAGACAACGCTTGGCGACCTGCGCAGTCTCGACTCGCTTCCGGCGTTTGGGTACGAAGAGATGGTCCAGCGTGCCAGTACCGTCGATGTCGTCTGGTTCAACGACCGCCTGATGCCTGACAGCCTCATTGAGGTCGAGTTCTCGACGGATTTCCAGAACTCGCTGCACAAGTTCCTCGACTTGCGGGACTACCACACGAACTTCGTCGTCGCCGCCGCCGCTGCGCAGGAATCGAAGTTTGAGAAGCGATTGTCGCAATCGGGTTTCGGCCCGATTCGTGACCGCGTCGAATTTTTTTCGTTCGACGAGGTATCCCGGCTCCACGCGGCGACCGACGACGCGGCAGGCCTGGCCGGCCGACTCACGGTCTGACGTTCGCCCCCTCTGTTCGTAGGGGTCTTCTCCGAGTTCACGAACTGACCGGTATCTCCGTAAGCACGCATCCCGAACGGAGCCTATGAACCGTGTTCGCCCCCTCCTCCTAGTCTTCGCTATCGCCCTCCTCGCAACGCCCGCCCTCGCGCACGTCCCCAGTTTCCCGACGGACAACACGACGCCCGATAACGCCGTCGAAGTGCCGGACGCCGCCAAGTCGTGGTCGTTCTACGACCACCTTGACCCGGGCGAGGCCGCGTACTACCGCTTCTCGCTGTCACCCGGCGAGGAACTCCGCGTGAGTACGTTCACACCGACGGGCGGGTCGTTCGCGCCGTCGTTCGTCGTGATGAGCGAGTCATTCGAAGGAACAGATGGCGTGCCCGACCAGGTGACGGTCCCCGATGGCATGGGCGCGGTCGTCGTAGAGGGTGACCGTCCCGACCGACCGTCCTACGAACCGTTCGCGCCGTCGGCCAACTACGAGACGGCCAGCCTCGATCGGCCGGTCGAGCGAGAGACGACGTATCTGGTCGCCGTCTACGAAACCGACGAGCGAAGCGGGCAGGCCGGCGTCGCCATCGGCTACCGGGAGGAGTTCTCCCCGACGGAGTACGTGACCGTCCCGTTCGACCTCGTGGGCGTCCACCTCTGGGAGGGACAACATCCACTCGTCGTCGTGGGGCCGTTCGCGGCGACGGTGCTGGGCGGAATCGCAATCGGGTGGCGACGGCGAGAAGCGCACCGCTCGACGCCGGTCGGCCGGTACGCACTCGGTCTCGGGGCGCTCCTGCTACTCGGGACGACCGCCGGGACGCTCGTCCAGACCGCCATCGCGCTGTCACGGACCGGGCCGACGGCCGGTGCGGTCGTGACGGCTATCTTCCTCGTCCTCCCGCTGGTCAGCGGCGTGTGGGCACTCAGAGTCGCCGGCAGAGAGGAGGGCACGCTGTCGACGCTCACCCGTGTCGGCCTCGCCGCCGCGGCCGTGCTGAGCCTGCTCACCTGGGCCGGGTACATCGTCGGCCCTGTGCTGTTGGTCGCGGTGGCGCTGCTCCCGGGTCGGTTCGTCGACGGGTAAGCGATGGTCGGAACTATCGGATAATCGTCACCGGGACGGTCGCCCGTCGGGTCACCGCCTCGGCGACGCTTCCGAAGACCACCCGGCCAACGCCGGAGCGGCCGTGGCTCCCCATCACGACGTGGTCGACGGCTCGCTCGTCAGCCACTTCCAGAATCTGCCTGGCGGGCTTGCCGGACCTGACGACCGTTTCGACCTCGATACCGCGTTCGGCCGCGTCGGCGGCGAGTTCCTCGAGAATCCGGTCGCCCCGCTCGCGCTGTCGTCGCAAATCAGCCTGGTAACTGTCCACGTCGAAGTAGTCGTCGTCGCTGTAGGCCAGCATGGCGACTGGATTGCAGACGTGCAGGAGCGTCAGCGTCGACTCCGGGTGTTCGTCGAGGGCGTACCGGAACGCCGTCTCCGCCTGTTGTGACCCGTCGACGGGAACGAGGACGTGGTGTGCCATGCGGATACACATCGCCCGGTCGACATAAGTACACTGTCGGGGGCGGCGCTACTGTTCGTCGGGCTCGTCGTCCAGCGCCATCGCACGCAGTCGCTCGCATTCGTCGGTTTCGACGGTGAGGTCGGGCACCGGCGTCGGTTTCCCGTCTTCGATGGCGACGAACGTCGCGTACGCGCTCGTCGTCGCCTCCGTCTCGCCGGTGTGGGGGTGTTCGCGTTCGACCTGGATGTGGACCTTGACGCTCGTCCGTCCCGTCTCGTAGGCGTAGGCGTCGACCAGCGCGTTGTCGCCGATGGGGATGGGGCGCTCGAAGTCGACCCGGGACATCTGGGCGGTGACACAGGACTCGCGGGCGGCCCGCATCGCCGCCATCGCGCCGATCTCGTCCATCCACTTCATCACGATACCTCCGTGAGCGCTGTCGTAGTTGTTGGCGTGGGTCGGCTGGACGCGCATCCGGTTGACGATGTGCGTATGTGAGATACTCGGCATGGGTGCCGGTACGCCGGCCCGTGGAATAACGGTGTGGTGGGCGCCTGCCGGGAGCAGAGCATCTTTGTCTCGCCCACTCCTACCGACCCGTATGGGAACGCGAACGCTCTCGGTCGAGGGAATGGCCTGTGACGGCTGTGAGGCGGCCGTCGAAGACGCGCTCGAACAGCTGGAGGGCGTCGACGCGGCGACCGCCGACGAAAGCGTCGACGAGGTCGTCGTCGAGACGAGCGGCGACGTCGACGAGCACGCACTGGCCGAGGCCATCGCCGAGGCGGGCTACGAACTCGTCGCCTGACTAGGTCGTCTCGCCGACCGCATCGTGGCTCTGTCGCACGGCCGTCAGCACGGTCTCTTCGTCGCCGTCGAACGCTAGATGCGAGCGACAGCCACAGTCCGAACAGCCGAAGCCGTCGAACTGTCCCCCGGCTCCGAGCGCCTCGTCGATGCGCCGGGCGACCGCACACTCGACGTCGGCCGCCGTCGTCACGACCGTCACGACCCGGGTCGCCGCCTCACCCAGCAGGTAGTCGACGTGCCAGTGGCGGGTATCGTTCTCGCCGGTGGCGACCGCCCGGTGTCGGTCGACGCGGCTGAACCCGCCGGTCCCCAGTGCGCTCCCGGTGTAGGCGTACCACCCCGACGGGAACCGGTGCTCGCCGAGCGCGCCGACCTCGACGACGGCCTCGCGTGAGCGCTGGAGCACGAGCGTGTACGTCCCCCCGGTCACACCGGCCTCCAGTGCGACGGCCCCCGTCGACTCGCCGTTCGCTTCATGGACTGGTCCAGGGACGGCGGTCCCGTAGGCCTTGGGAATCAATGTCGCCCGTTCGATTCTTCCCGTTGGCGACCCTACCGCGTCCAATGCGTCGTCGTCTCTCCGACAGTCCCACGCTGGTCACGCTGTCGGTGCTCGTCGCCGTCTTCGCCGGCCAGCAGGCGCTTGGCCTGTTCGTCCGCCAGCGCGCGCTGCTCGCCCTCTCGAATCCGCTGCTGGTCCAGCCCTGGACGCTCGTCACCAGCGTCTACGCCCACACGAGCCTGTCACACCTGGTGGCCAACGCACTCATGCTCGCGCTGGTCGGGCTGCTCGTGGAGCGCCAGACGACCCGTGGCCGGTTCCACCTCTTCTTCCTCGGTACCGGGATGCTCTCGGGCGTCTCGCAGGTCACGGTCGCTGCTGTCCTCGCACCGATAGTCCCCTGGATGTCGGCGAACGGCAGCGTCATCGGCGCCAGCGGCGCGATATTCGCGCTCTTTGGCTACCTGCTCGCCTCGAACCGACTCACTGAGACGGTCGTCGCGGGGTTCGAACTCGCCCCGCGGACCCAGCTGGCGCTGGCCGGCCTGTTCGCGGTCGGGATAACGCTCGCGACGGCGACGCCGGGCGTCGCCCTCATCGCACACTTCACCGGACTGTTGCTGGGCGTGCTCTCCGGCCGCGGGCATCTGCTCCGCCCACCCTGATATGTATCTCGAACTACCTTTACGTTCCGGCCAGTAGCAGCGCTGTCGGGTGTATCTGCAGTCGAAGGGAGGGGGCGTCAGTTGACGAACCGCTCGTCGTCGAGCTGTCGGGTCACTTCGTCGGCGAGCGTCCGGAGGTTCACCGTGTCCTCGCGGTTGTAGGAGACGAGCGTGTCGAGCGCGCCGTCCCGGCCCTGTTCGTGCTCCCGCCAGAGACGGACGGCGTCGCGCCCGGAGATGTCCGGTCGGTCGCGCTCGATGCCGACGTCCTGCTCGACCTGCTTCAACCCGCCCGAGAGGCCGAGCTGCTTGCACGTGTACATCAGGTCGAGGTGGGGTCGCTGGAGGTCGACGTCGAAGTTCGCCTCCAGGAACGGGACGTCGAAGCGCTTGCCGTTGAACGTCACCAGGAGGTCGGCGTCGGCGAAGGCCGCCCGGAGGTTCGCCGCCGTGAGGTCGTCCCCGGCCACGAGCGTTCGGGTGTCGCCGTCTTGGTGCAGGCTCACTGTCGTGACCTGGTTGCGATGCTGGTCCAGCCCCGTCGTCTCGATGTCGAAAAAGCAGGTCTGGTCCGGGAACGTCTGGTAGAGCCGCCACCGCTCCCCGCTGGGGAAGGCGCCGTTGAAGAAGCCGACGTCCGCCGTCGCGAGGCGGTCACGGCCCTCGTCGATGAACGACGCGATGCGGTCGCCACGCTTGCCGCCGACGACGCGCGGTTCGAAGTCGTCCCAGTGGGTGACGCCCTGCTCCCAGATGGACCGCTCGGTCTGCTCGCCGACGCCGTCCACTCCGATGAAACTGTTCTCGACGCGCACGCTCTCCGGTACCGGCGGCGTCGTATGTAAGCTCGTCGGTGGACAGGGCCCGCGGGCTCGCCGTTACTTCCCACACATCGGCAGCACGCTCGCGTACACCGACTGGTTCTCGAGGGGCACGACGAGCGTGCTGTCGCAGTGGGCACACGACGCGTGGGGTCGATCGAAGGTCCGTTCACAGAGCGGGCAGACGTACCGCGTGCGGCGGGTCGCTGTCGTAGACATACGTCAGCCTGGGCCGCTGCGCCCATGACCCTCCTCGCTACGTGTATTCGCGCGTCTCGGCGCCGCTGCTATCTGTATACCTGTCCCTGGTCCGTGGCATCGAGTCGCCGAAACCACGAAGCCGCTGGCCCACCTCCCACGGGTATGACCGACTTTCTCGTCGCCACGTCGTCGGTCCACGTGACCGCGGCGGCGGCCGACTACCTGGCGGAGCGCGCCGACCCCGAGGAGGATTCCGTCGTCGTCGTGGGCGTCCGCGAACCGGACGCCCCTGCACGCGACGCCGGCGACGCCGTCAACGTCGCCCGCTCCCGACTTGCGACACTGGTGCCCGCGACGGAGCTACGCGACGGCGACCCCCTCGAAGAACTGCTCGCCGCCATCGAGGAACACGACCCCGACGAGGTCCTCGTGGGCGCCCACCGTGGCACCGCCGACAGCGACGGCGTCGGAGCGACGGCCCAGGCGCTGCTCGCGCGGGTCGACCGACCGGTCGTCGTCGTCCCGCTCCCGACCCTCTAGAGCCACCCCCCGTCCGGGAACTCGAGCGAGAGCGACACGTCAAGCGTCGCCTCGGCCAGTTCGGCCACGGCTGGCGCGAAGGCGGTCTCCGGGTTCAGCGCGGCCGGTCCGTCCCCCCGGTCGGTGGCGACCGGCAGGTCGTGGTCAGCGTCTTCGACAGTGACTGCGCCGTCGGCGTCGGTCCGCGTCGAGACCACGTGGTCTGCCGGCGCGTCGAGGTCGTGCAGGCGACCCCGCTGTCGCGGGAGCAGGTCGGCCCCCCGCTGCGTTGCCGGAGCGACCAGCGCTCGTCGGTCCGCCGTCGTGACCGCGGCCACGGCCTGGTTCGCGGCTACCGGCGGGACGTCCAGCAGGACGTGGTCGACCCTGTCCCCGAGGTCCGCGACCATCGATTCGAGTCGCTGTGCGTGCTCGGGTGCCTTCGCGCGGGCCAGACGCTCGAAGGGTGCGTGAGCCGGCACGGCGAGGACCTGCCCGTCCGTCCCGAGGCCCAGGTCGTACAGCGCCTCTTCGACCGGTATCTCTCCCGTGGCCACGGCCGTCACGTCACCGTCGATTCGCCCCGAGACGTACGTCGAGAGCCCCTGCGTGGCGAACGCGGCGTCGACCACGGTGACCGACCGGCCGGCTCGGGCCAGCGTCGCCGCCAGCTCCACTGCGACCGTAGTCGTCCCTGCACCGCCCGTCGCGCCAACGAGTGCGAGTGTCGAAACCCCCATAGGCGACGTGGGGCCCGGCTTCGGACAAAAAAGTATGGATTATTTCTCGAAATAAAGTCGAGAAACTACTCGCCGGCGATGGTAGCAGCGATGTCGTCGAGTTCCTCGTCGCTCAGGTCCGGCCGGTCGCTGACGAGCGCGTGGATGGGGCGGCCACCGTCGGACTCGAAGCGTGGGACGATGTGGCCGTGGACGTGGGGGACCTCCTGGCCCGCCGCCTCGCCGTTGTTGAACGCGACGGTGCTCGCGGGGGCGTCGACGGCGTCCTCGACGGCCGGCGTGAGATCGTGGAGTGCGGCGAAGACGTTGCTGCCGATATCCGCCGGCAGGTCGTTCAGCCGCTCGTGGTGGGCCTTCGGGATGACGAGCGTGTGGCCCGGCGCGAGCGGGTTGGCGTCCAGGAAGGCGAGCACGTCGTCGTCCTCGTAGACCGTGCGGCTGGGGATGTCGCCGTCGACGATTTTACAGAAGATGCAGTCGTCCATGTTCGGGGCGTCGGACGGCGATTACATCAAGGTTGGCCCGTACTGCGAAACTGTTCTGCATCGTTCGTGTCGACACAGGAGACCAGAAAGCCCCGGCTGGCTGAACTCGGGGGCCTCGCTGCGGTCCTCACTCACTGCGTTCGTTGCGGTCCTTGCGTCTTCCGCCGTCGTTCAGCCAGCCGCCCCTTTCATTCCCACCAACACAGATGGTTCAGATTGCTACAATCCATCTGCTGGCCGGCCTGCTGTTTCTCGATTCGACTAAAATGTTACCAACAGGGTATCATCCCAAGCAGTTAGAGGAAAAGCGTTCTAATAATTAAAAATACAATAAAGAGGACAATTCCGAGAGCAACTAATCCTTGAAGGACTGCAAAAATCGCTTCGGACGTAGACATTTCGTCGTCTGCTTGTACTTCACTGTTATCAACAACATCTACAGATTCGATATCTTCCTCGGTCTCTTGTTCTTGCACTGTTCCTTCTGCAGTGTTACCCGTGTAATCCTCTACAAGGTCGTAGGCGTCAAGTTCATCAATTATCCGTAATAGCGTGTCTCCGTTGACTAACTTGACGTTAAGCACCGAAGCCCGGTTGTTGGCGGGAGCGGAGAACTCACTCGTCGTAACGACAATTACTGTATCGGCCTCAGGGACTTGATGCTGGAGTGACGCATACTGTTGGATGTCTGACGAAGACACCTTGTTATCTGGTGCGTTTCTTTTCGCCTGAATTACCTGGGTCTGATTGAACGGTTCTGATTTCTCTACAAGTACGTCAATCCCTGCATCTTGTGACTTCGAGGTAACTTCTGAATCCCAGCCCCGGTGCTCCCACAGGTCAGCAACGAAATTTTCGAATTGGTATGGATCTATAGAAGATAGTGATTGCTTGACTCCTTGAGTTCGGTCCGCAGTCATTAGTTGCTAACTTTCCGAATCAGCGTCTTCAGACCCTTGTACCCGCGCTTGAGTGATTGTCCGAGAATTACCATTCCCTGCTCTACCGCTTCGTCAAATTCTTCGTCATTGACTAGCGGTTCCGATTCTTCGAGCCAAACAGGGGGTTTCATGTCTTGAGTCGGTTGGATAGGTTCGATTCCTGTCATGGTGTTCAATTCTGCGTGGAACGCGTCGACCGAATCGTATCGGTTCAGGACATTACTGACATATGATGAGGAGCAATCACACATCTGTGCAATCTCCTTCTGTGTCGCTCGCGGATGGTCTCTTGCGGTGAGTATTATTTCGCGCTGCAACTCTGTCATATCGGACATATTTGGTATGTTATTAGGGAACAAAATAAATCAAATGATGAATCTCAAAAATTTATCATTATCGTCTTTTTATACACTCCTCAATAGTTTTCTGAGTGCTTAGTGTCTCTTCACTACTCTGGTGACGAAACGATATTCACTCTCGTGACCCGATCTTACTCGTCTGCTCTATCGGTAACTGTCTCGATGATAGCTCTGACGTATCCCTCGTAGGAATAGCCGAGACGAGACAGCCAGACCTTCTGGTAACTCGGGTGCAACAGCGGCACCACAGGCACGCCCAGCGCCTCGCTCCGGCGTGGTTCGAGCACGCTGTCGAGAAAGCCGTCCAGCGACTCGTCGTCCAGCGCGAGCACCGTCCTGGTCGCGTGTTTCCCGGTCGTGAGCACCGCCATCGGTGCCACGGTCCCGACCTCCTCGACCAGGTAGGGCCGGCAGTTCGTCAGTTCCTCGTCGGTCGGGTCCCGGTTCTCCGGCGGATGGCACTTCACCGCGTTCGTGTAGTAGGCCCGGCTGGGCCCGAACCCGGCGTCGGCGAGTACCTGCCGAATCTTCCGGCCCGACTGGCGGGAGGTGTAAGCCATCCCGGTCAGGTTGCCGCCCCGCCATTTGTCGGCGTCGGGGTTGCCCTCAGCCGGGGCCTCGCCGACTACGACCACGTCGGCGGAAAGCGGGCCGTTCCCCCAGGAGATGCACTGACGGCTCTCGTGAAGTTCGGGACAGCGACGACAGTCGTCGGCGAGTGCGTTGCGACTGTCGAGGTCGGGAACCTCCATCCAGCCCTACTCGTCGGCCAGGTGGCCGGGGTGCCACTCGCCGTCGAACTCCTGGTGCGTGAACGGCAGGGCGTCCTCCCCGGCGTAGGAGGCCACGAGCTGGCCGTCGCCCTCCAGGTAGTACTTGTAGGTGGTCAGGCCTTCGAGGCCGACGGGGCCGCGGGCGTGGATCTTGCCCGTCGAGATGCCGACCTCGGCACCCAGCCCGTAGCGGTAGCCGTCGGCGAAGCGCGTCGAGGCGTTGTGGAAGACGCTGGCGGCGTCGATGCCGGTCATGAACGTCTCGGCGTGGTCGGGGTTCTCCGTGAGGATGGACTCGGTGTGCTTCGAGCCGAAGGTGTTGGCGTGCTCGACAGCCTCGTAGACGTCCGAGACGACCTTGATGGACAGTTCCAGGTCGCCGTACTCCGTCGCCCAGTCCTCGTCGGTCGCGGGGTCGATGTCGACCACCTCGCGGGTGGTGGCGTCGCCACGGAGGGTCACGCCGGCGTCTTCGTACCGGTCGACCATGCCCGGGAGGAACGCGTCGGCGACGGCCTCGTTCACGAGGAGCGTCTCGACGGCATTACAGACGGCTGGGTACTGCACCTTCGCGTCGAAGGCGACGTCCTCGGCCATCTCGAGGTCGGCCTCGTCGTCGACGTAGACGTGACAGACCCCTTCCGTGTGACCAAGCACCGGAATCTGGGTGTTGTCCTGGATGTAGGAGACGAACTCCGAGGAGCCACGCGGCATCACCAGGTCCACCTTGTCGTCCATCTCCAGCAGGCGGTCCACTTCCTCGTGAGCCTCGATGAGCGTCGCCCAGCCGTCGGGGAGAGCCCCGGTGGCCTCCATGATGGTCTCGTAGAGCACGCGGTTGGACTCGCTGGCCTCGCTGCCGCCCTTGAGGATGACGGCGTTACCCGACTTCAGCGCGAGGGCGGCGATCTGGACCAGGGCGTCGGGCCGGGACTCGAAGATGGTCCCGACGACGCCGATGGGGACCGCGACCTTGTACAGTTCGAGGTCCTCGTCGAGTTCGCGGGCGGCGAGCGTCTCGCCCAGCGGGTCGGTCTGCTCGGCGACGGACTCGACCATCTCGGCGATGCTCTCGAGTTTCCCCTCGTCGAGCTTGAGCCGGTCGACCAGCGCCTGCGTGTACTCGCCCTCGGCGAGCAGCTCCTCGGCGGCCGCGACGTCCTCGTCGTTGGCTTCGAGGATGGCCTCGCTGTTCTCGCGGATGGCGTCGGCGATGGCCCCGAGCGCCGCGTCGCGCTCGGCGGCGTCGACGTTGGCGAGCCGTAAGGCTGCAGCCTGTGCGGCCTCGACCTGCTGTTCGGTCGTCTCAGTCATCTGTCTCACCGTTTATCGGGACGAATATTGTGCCCACCGATTCCGCGTCGGCGACCTTCCGCAGGACGTCCGGCTCCGTCGACTCGGCGATGATCGCGGGGATGCCGTGTTCGCTGACGTCCCGCGCCCCGCTGACTTTTGTCCGGATGCCGCCGAAGGTCGCCGCCGCGCTCTCGGAGACGATGTCCTCGACCTCGTCGTAGTTGCGGCCGACGACCGATATCTGCTCGGCGTTGGGGTTCTCCTTCGGGTTGTCGGTGTAGACTCCGGCGACGTCGGTCAGCGTCACGAGCAGGTCCACCTCGACGCCGATGGCGATAGAGGCCGATATCATGTCGTTGTCGCCGATCTGTAGCTCCTCGGTGGCGACGGCGTCGTTCTCGTTGATGATGGGGACGATGCCCCACTCCAGCAGCGTCTCGACCGTGTTGCGGAAGTTGGTGAACCGCTCTGAGTTGTCCAGGTCGTGTTCGGTGATGAGTATCTGGGCCACCTTGCGGTCGTAGCGGGCGAAGCTCTCCGTATAGCGGTGCATCAGGTGGCTCTGGCCCACCGTCGAGAGCGCCTGGGACTCCTCGAGGGTCCCCGTCGGGTGGTCGACCCGGCCGATACCGGCCCCGACGGCTCCCGAGGAGACCAGCAGCACCTCCTTGCCCCGGGAGAGCAGGTCCTCGATGTCGTCGACGAGCTTGTCGAGCTTCTCGTCGTCCAGGTTCGACTCGTCGTCTGTCAGCGAGTTCGTCCCGGCCTTGACGATGACGCGCTCGGCGTCGGCGGCGAGTCGCCGGGCGTTCGACACCGCATCGGCGTCGGCAGACTCAGTCATCGTCGAAGTCGGCCGCCAGTTCCTCCGAGCGCCGTTCGGCCGCGGCGACGGCGTCTTTCAGGGCATCGGCCGCGTCGCTGTCCCAGAGGACTTCCATCCCCTCGATGGTCGTCCCGTTGGGCGAGCAGACCGCGTCGATGAGCTCGTCGGCGGTCCGGTCGTCCTGCACGACGGTCTCGGCGGCCCCCTTGAACGTCTGTGCCGACAGTAACTGGGCTTCCTCGTGGTCCAGGCCGCCGGCGATGCCCGCCTCGGTCATGGCCTTGATGAAGTAGAAGACGAAGGCGGGCCCACTCCCGTTGACGGCGGTCGCGATGTCCATCTGTGCCTCCTCGACCTCGGCGAACTCGCCGACGTCGTCGAGCAGCTCGCGGACCTCGTCGGTCACGTCGCCCGTCGCGGCGGTCGCCATGTCCCGGGTCTCGGCGGCCAGGTTCGGCATGATACGGACCACGGTGGCGTCGGTCCGTTCCTCGACGAAGTCCGTGGGGACGCCGGCAGCGATAGTGACCAGCGTCTGGTCGGCCGAGAGGTCGAGTTCGTCCAGCACGGCCTCGACGATGTCGGGCTTGACCGCGACGAACACCACGTCCGCCTCGGCCGCCCGAGCGATGTCGTCGGTCGTCTCCTCGCAGTAGTCGGCGACGGCGGCCAGCGCGTCCGGGTCCAGGTCGATGGCGGTGACCGTGTGGCCGCCCGCCTTGTAGAGCCCTCTGATAAGCGCACTGCCCATGTTCCCGGCGCCGATAACGCTCGTGCGTACCATGTTCTTAGTCCATCCCACGAGATGCAAGGACTAACTGTGTTTTCATCTCGCGCTCGCGCGGGCCGCCCCAAGAATCTTCGCCGGCGACGCCGACAGCGGCGACTGTATGCCCTCCTTCGAGTACCGCGCCCTCGAGGTCGACACGGGGATGCTCGGGTCGAGTAGCGTCCCCGAGAACCGGCTGAACGAACTGGGCGCCGACGGCTGGGAGGTCGTCGCACCGATTACGGAGAAACGCGGCCAGACGAGCGCGCTCGTCGGCAAGCGCGAGGCGGAGTCGCCGTCGTCGCTACCTATCGGTAGCCGTTCCACGTCCTGAGCGCTTCCACGACCGGCATCTCGAGCCACTCCTCCCCCTCGAGCGGTAACTCGTCGTTCTCGACGATCCCGAGGTCCGGGTCGTAGTGGACGAGATCGGCAGCCGCAAGCCGTGGCAGGTCGACGTGGTGGAGTCTGATCTCCGTGGCGCGCTCGACGTCGTGATTGACCTCGACGGCCCGCGTCCCCTCCTCGAGTGCGGCGACGCGCCGCGCAAGCTGTGCCCGTTCGACTGCACCGTCCGTCTCGCTGACGACAGCGAGGACCACACGACGACGGCGGCTTCCGAGGATGTCCCACGCATCACCCCGTGACGACCGGGGCTGGTGCTTGCGTGCGTTCATACACGAAAGGTTGCGCGCCGACTATCATCAACTCGCTACCGGAAGGTTCAGGTATCGCGTCGCGCCGACGGCGGCACGTCCGTTGAAAAGTACTGTTCGGTGAGCTTCGCCGTCGCGATACGGAGGTGCTGGTGGAGCGTCGACGAGGAGATGCCAAGCGAGTCGGCGAGTTCCTCGCCCGTCGTCTTCCGCCGGGGCCAGTCGAAGTACCCGGAGCGGAACGCCGCCTCGAGGACCGCGCGCTGGCGGTCGGTGAGGGTGTCGCGGCCGTCCTGTATCTCGGTCGGCCCGCGCTCGACCTCTCGCTTGGCGAGCAGGTCGATCTCGACGGCGGCCCGCCCGACCCGGTCGAGGTACGACCGGACGTCGGTGTCGAGGGTGACGTCGACGACGAACCGGCCGACGCCGTTCTCGAACGTCGCACCTCGCACGAATCCCCCGGCGTCGAGTAGCGCCGTGATCGGCGCGGCCCGACTCACCCGGACTTCGAGGAGGTGGGTTGTGCCTTCGCCGAGGACGCGTATCGCGTCGATGCTGTCGATGTCGGCGGCATCCTCGACGGCCGCGGGATCCGTCGTCCCCACGTCGACGTAGAGCAGGTACTGCCCGTCGTCGACCGGGACGACGCCGTCGAGCGTCCACGTCCCGCCGACGCGCTCGTTGGCCAGTATCAGCGGGGCGTCCTCGGCAGTGACCGCCAGTTCCAGTTCGAGGAAGGAGTCGGCGTAGAGGAGCTTCTTCGTCTGGATGGCGTCGATAGCAGCCCCGAGGATCTGCCCGAGTTCGCCGAACACCTCCAGTTCCCGGTCGCTGAACGCCGCCTCGTCGGTGGCCGCGACCGACAGCACGCCGTGGACGATGCCGTCGTACTCGATGGGGATGTTCGCGACGGCCGTGACGCCGTAGCGTTCGGCGAGCTGGGCCACCGACGAGTCGCGAGGCTCGCCTTCGGGGACGTCGGTGACGACGGTCGGTGCTGCGCTGTCGGCCGCGGTCTGAATTGCCGTCTCGATGCGTTCGTCGCCGAGGTTGAACAGCGGTTCGAGTTCCAACGACGAGAGGCCCGCGACCGCTTCGACGCTCACCGAACCGTCCGTAGCGACCTGGGTCGTCGCGGCGATGGGGAAGCTCTCGGATTGGGCCAGGATGTCACAGACAGCCTCCTCGATCGTCGCCCGGTCCGTCGCGGCGACGACGACCCGGTTGACATCCCGGATGAGTTCGTTGATGCGGTTCAGCCGTTCGAGTTCGTCCCGCTGGGCTTCGAGTTGCGCCTTCGCCTCCTTTCGCTCGGTGACGTCCCGGAGCGCCGAGAGGTGGCGGCCTGGACTGACGTTCGCCGTCGCCACGAAATCGGCGGTGCGCGTCTCGCCGTCGGGCCTGACGACCGGGAACTCGGCGCGGAGTTCGCCCTGCTCGAGGAACGCCTGCCAGGCGGCCTCGACGTCGTACCCCGGCGGCGCGATGTCGGCGACGTTGGTCCCCACGAGTTCCGTCCGGTCGCGGCCGAACAGCTCACAGGCCGCCCGGTTGACCTCGTGGTACGTGCCCTCGTCGTCGGCGAGGATGAGCGCGTCGAGCGTCCCCTCGAAGACGCTCCGGAAGAGTTGCTCGCTCTCGCGGAGATCCCGTTCGGACCGTTTCTGTTCGGTGACGTCGTCGAAGATGACCACGACACGGGCGATCTCGCCGTCATCGTCAAGCAGTGGCGCGGCGCTGACCGAGAGCCAGATCCGCGTCCCGTCGCCCCGGACCAGCGACATCTCGGTCCCGAGAACCTGGTCGCCCGTCTCGACCACGACGTTGAACGGGAAGGCTTCGGCGGGGAACTCGGTCCCGTCGGGGGCGGTCGCGTCCCACATCGACTCGTCGAGGACTTCGCCCAGGAGGTCCTGCCGGTCGACGCCGAGGATCTCCCCGGCCCGTTCGTTCACACGGACGAACTCGCCGTCGGGCGTGTGGACGGCGATGCCGATCGGACTCACCTGGAGCAGTCGCTCGTTCAGGTCCCGTTCGCGGTTGAGTTCCGCCTCCCGTTCCTCGCGTTCGGTCACGTCCTGGAAGTAGACGGACAGGCCCGTCGGCGACGGGTACGCCCGGACCTCGAACCACGCTTCGGTCTCCATGCCGTACCACTCGATGCTGACCGGGTCCTGGGTTTCCATGGCCCGTTCGAAGGTGTCTCTGAGTTTCGAGGCCGCCGCCGAGGGAAACTGCTCCCAGATCGTCTCACCGAGCAGTTCCGCCCGGGTCCGGCCGAGCAGTTCCTCGGCGGCGTCGTTGAGGAAGGTGTACTCCCAGTCGGTGTTCAGCGAGACGAACCCGTCGGAGACCCGCGAGAGGACCGTCCGCAGTTCCACCGCATCGGTGTCGGTCCGGCGACAGTGATAGACGGTCCACCCGCCGTCGTGGTCGATTGGCGTCGCCCGGATCGACACGTCGTAGGCCGTCCCGTCGGCCCCCGAGACACGCACGTCGTGTTCCACCGGTTCCCCACTGGCCGGGACCGTCTCGTCGACGGCCAGGCCCAGAATCTGCTGGACGGTCACGTCGTCGGAGAAGGCGGTCGGTCGCATCCCGAAGACGAGTTCGGACCCGGGCGAGGCCCAGACGACCGACCCGTCCCCGTCGCTGACCAGTACACACTCGGGTGTGTGGCTCGACCCCGTCGTGGCGTCACTGTCGAGGGTCATCGCCCCTCGCCGGGGGGTCGTATCCACCGGGTTCGCTGGTCAGTTCGACTCGGTCCCATATAATTTCAGTAATAGTATAGACTAATCGACACGACATAATCGTTGCTGAACGCATAGTCGTGTTGAAACGACTGAGATCCGCCCGCCTGCTCGCAGGACTAACCGATTGTCCTTTATTGCCGGCGCGGATTACCCCGGGTATGGAACGGTTCGCCGCGGTCGACGACCAGTACGACCCCGAGGGCGTCGAGGAACGGGTCTTCGAGTACTGGGACGACGTCGACGCCTACGAGCAGACGAAAGCCCACCGCGCGGACGGGGAGACGTACTTCTTCGTCGACGGGCCGCCCTACACGTCCGGGGCCGCCCACATGGGGACGACGTGGAACAAGACGCTGAAGGACCTCTACATCCGCTACCTTCGGATGCGGGGCTACGACGTCACCGACCGGCCGGGCTACGACATGCACGGCCTGCCCATCGAGACCAAGGTCGAGGAACGCCTGGACTTCGAGAACAAGAAGGACATCGAGGCGTTCGGCGAGGAGAACTTCATCGACGAGTGCAAGGACTTCGCCGAGGAGCAACTCGAGGGACTCCAGTCTGACTTCCAGGACTTCGGCGTCTGGATGGACTGGGACGACCCCTACAAGACGGTGAACCCGGAGTACATGGAGGCCGCCTGGTGGGGCTTCCAGCGCGCCCACGAGCGGGGGCTGGTCGAACAGGGGATGCGCTCTATCAATCAGTGTCCCCGCTGTGAGACCGCAATCGCCAACAACGAGGTCGAGCGCAGCGAGGTCGGCAAGCCGTCTATCTACGTGAAGTTCCCCCTCGCGGAGCGCGAGGGTTCGCTGGTCATCTGGACCACGACGCCGTGGACCATCCCCGCCAACACCTTCGTCGCCGTCGACGGCGACGTGACCTACCAGGGCGTCCGCGCCCAGAAAGACGGCGAGGAGGAGGTCCTCTACGTCGCCGAACCGCGCGTCGAGGAGGTCCTGAAGACCGGGCGCTACGACGACTACGAGGTCGTCGAAGAGGTCACCGGCGAGGAGATGACTGGGTGGCAGTACGACCACCCACTCGCCGAGGAGGTTCCGGCCCACGCCAGTGGCGAAGGCTCACTGCAGGTCTACACCGCCGACTACGTCGACGCCGAGGACCAGACCGGGCTCGTCCACTCCGCACCGGGCCACGGTGAGGAGGACTTCGAGCGCGGCCAGGAACTCGGCCTCGAGATCTTCTGTCCGGTCGGCAGCGACGGCGTCTACACCGAGGAAGGCGGCACCTACGAGGGCACGTTCGTCCGGGACGCCAACGACGACGTCATCGCGGACTTAGAGGACCACGGCCACTTGCTCGCCAGCGAGTCGGGCTACACCGTCAACGAGGGCCACTGCTGGCGCTGTGACACGGGCATCGTCCGCATCGTCACCGACCAGTGGTTCATCACGGTCACCGACATCAAAGAGGAACTGCTCGCGAACATCGAGGACAGCGAGTGGTACCCGCAGTGGGCCCGCGACAACCGCTTCCGGGACTTCGTCGAGGACGCCCCTGACTGGAACGTCTCCCGGCAGCGCTACTGGGGCATCCCTATCCCCATCTGGCTTCCCGAGGGTAGCGCGGACTCGTCCGCGAACGGAGGCGGCGACGCCGCCGGAGGCTGGGACGGCGACATGGAGGACGCTATCGTCGTCGGCGACCGCGAGGAGCTCGCCGAGCGCGCCGACCAGGATATCGACCCCGAGACGGTCGACCTGCACAAGGGGACCGTCGACGAGTTGACGATAACCGAGGACGGGACGACCTACTCGCGGGTCGGCGACGTCTTCGACGTCTGGCTCGACTCCTCCGTGGCCACCTGGGGCACCCTCGACTACCCCCAGGAAAGCGAGGCCTTCGAGGAACTGTGGCCTGCCGACCTCATCATGGAGGCCCACGACCAGACGCGGGGCTGGTTCTGGTCGCAACTCGGCATGAGCACCGCGGCGATGGGCGAGAGTCCCTACAAGCAGGTGCTGATGCACGGCTACGCCAACATGCCAGACGGCCGCGGGATGTCCAAGTCGAAGGGCATCCTCGTGGACCCCCACGAGGTCATCGAGAAGCACGGCCGGGACCCGATGCGCCTCTTCCTGCTCTCGGTCAGCGCCCAGGGCCAGGATATGAACTTCTCCTGGGAGGAGACCCAGGAGATGCAACGGCGGCTCAACATCCTCTGGAACGTCGCGCGGTTCCCGCTCCCCTACATGCGGGCCGACGACTTCGACCCCGAGGAGACCACTGTGGAAGACGTCCAGGACGACCTCGAACTCGCCGACGAGTGGGTCCTCTCCCGACTCCAGAGCGTCGAGGCGGCCATGACCGAGCACATGGACGACTTCGAGAACGACAAGGCCGCCGGCGAGCTGCTGGACTTCGTCGTCGAGGACGTCTCGCGCTTCTACATCCAGGTCGTCCGCGAGCGGATGTGGGAGGAGGAGGACAGCGACTCCAAGCAGGCCGCCTACGCGACGCTCTACCGGGTGCTCGAAGAAGTGGCTGCCCTCTTCGCCCCGTTCACGCCGTTCGTCGCCGAAGAAGTGTACAGCGCGCTCACTGGCGACGCGGGTCACCCGACGGTCCACATGTGCGACTGGCCCGAGGCCGACGAAGACCTGCGCGACCCGCAGTTGGAGGAGGAGATCGAGGTCGTCCGTGAGGTCGAGGAAGCGGGCTCGAACGCCCGCCAGCAGGCCGAGCGGAAACTGCGCTGGCCGGTCACTCGCGTCGTCGTCGACGTCGACAGCGAGGCCGTCGCCGACGCGGTTCGTTCACAGGAAGGGATCATCGGCGACCGACTGAATTCACGCGCGGTCGAGGTCGTCGGGCCCGACGAGACGTGGGGGGAACTCCACTACTCCGCCGAGGCCGACATGAGCGAACTCGGTCCCGCGTTCGGCGACGACGCCGGCCGCGTCATGCAGGCGTTCAACGAGGCTCGAATCGACGAGCCGTCACTCGAAACCCTCGAGGGCTCCGTCGAGGAGACGCTGGGCGAGGCCGTCGATCTCACAGAGGAGATGATGACCTTCCGCCGGGAGACGCCCGAGGGTGTCACCGGTACCGAGTTCAGCGCGCTGGACGGTGGCGGCATCGTCTACGTCGACACTGCGCTCACCGAGGACATCGAGAGCGAGGGCTACGCTCGCGAGGTCATCCGCCGCGTCCAGGAGATGCGGAAAGACCTCGAACTGGACATCGAGGCGCGCATCGTCGTCGACCTCGAGGTTTCGGACGAACGCGTCGACGACCTCGTTCGCGCTCACGAGGACCTCATCAAGGAGGAGGTCCGCGCCGACGAGTTCCGTACCATCGAGGATGGTCATCGTAAGACCTGGGACGTCGAAGAGACCGAGATGGACATCGCCATCGCACCGGTCACCACTGCTGAAGCGTCCGATTGACACCGTTCGCGAGGACCCGGAGCGGAATCGGCGAAGCGAGAGCCCGTTTGTCGCGCAGTTCCGGGAATTATCTGTACCGTGAACGGAACGTTCTCTGTGAGTATCGTTAACGTTTACCACGGCGTATCTCCGACGAAGCGCTCCCTCACGCTGTCACGTTGTGTGGTGCGACACGTCGAAGGGAGCGTCTCGAGAGGAGGAGCCAATGGCATCAGCAGAACCACGCACAGACAACAAGCGAATCGCGCGACAGATCCCCGAGGCCGTCGCGACGGCGGGCGACCTCGACCTCATCGACACCATCTGCACGGTGGACTTCGCCGACCACAGCCCGCTCGGCGAGGTGGAGGGCCGCGAGGCGTTCAGACAGCAGATGGAGGGTATCAGAGCGGCGTTCGACGACTTCTCGGCGACCGTCGACGACGTCATCGCCGAAGGGGACACCGTCGCCATGCGTGTGACCCTTCGCGGAACGCACACCGGGGAGTTCATGGGCATCGAACCGACCGGTGAGGCGTTCGAAGTCGGGAACATGGTGTTCACACGCATCGAAGACGGGAAGATCGCGGAGCGCTGGGTGCTCCCGGACATGCTCGGCATGATGCAGCAGGTGGGCGCCGTCGACGTCCCCGAGCGGTAGCGCCACGGTCTCGTTTTCACAGCATCTGACGGGAGACCGGCACGCTCGGTCTCCCCGATTGCACGACCGCTGAGTCGAAACTGGTTAGAGAGGGTCACTCTTCGCCCGAGATAGTGAGCACCTCCCGCGAACTCTACGCCCTGTATCTCACCCGGTTCGCCAACGCTTTCGGCCTCGTGACGCTGCTGACGCTCCTGCCGACGTACATCGACCTGCTCGACCCGCAGGGATTCGTCCTGGGCATGTTCGCCACCGGGCTGACGCTGGCTCAGACCGGCGCCGTCGTCCCCGTCTCATACCTCGGCGACCGCTTCGACAAGCGACTGCTCTTGCTCGGTGGACTGGGGCTCGCGACCGCCGTCTACGGGCTCTTCCCGCTGGTCGATTCGAGCTGGGGGTTCGTCTTCGTCCGCGGCCTCCAGGGCGTCGCCGTCACCGTCGCCAGCCTGCTCAGCCTGGCGCTGGTGGGCCAGCTGGCCCGCGAGAGCGAGCGGGGCACCACTATCGGCACGTCGAACGCCTGGCGGTTCGCGGCGGCCATCGGCGGGTCGCTCTCCGCGGGCCTGCTGTACGACCAGTTCGGCTTCGACGCCGTCTTCGGCCTGCTGATGTGTATCACCGGCATCGCCTTCCTGGCCGTCTGGCGCTGGGTCGAGCCCGACGAGACGACGAGCGAGGGCTTTGCTTTCGCCGACCTGGCGATGAACCGCCGTATCCTCACCATCACGAGCTTCCGCGCCCAGTACGCCGTCGCGGTGGTGCTCGTCAGGACCTGGGTCCCCATCTTCGCCGGCGTCGCCGCCGCCCGTGGTGGCCTCGGGTTCAACGCCGCGATCAACGGCGCGACGGCCGTCGCCATCGTCCTGGCCGCCGAGAAGTTCACCAACATGCTCGCCCAGCCCTACATGGGCGGCCTCTCGGACCGCTTCGGGCGCGCGCGGTTCGTCTTCGCCGGCGGCCTCTGTTACGGGCTGGTGGCGCTGGTCGTCCCCCTCACGCCCGCCATCGGGACGGCGCTGTCCCTGCCAGCGACGTTCCCCTTCCTCGGGACGCTCACCGCGGCGTTCCTGCCCCTGGTGGCGCTCAACGCTTTGCTCGGTGTCGCCGACTCCCTCCGCGAACCGGCGAGCATGGCGCTGTTCGCGGACGAGGGCACCGGGACGGGCGTCACCTCCAGTTTCGGCGTCCGGGCGCTGGTCTGGCGGCCGGGGTCGGTCCTCGCGCCGCTGGCCGGCGGCTGGCTCACGACCAACGTCGGGATGGAGTGGGTGTTCTACCTCGGCGCGGCGGCGGCGTTCAGCGGCGTCATCGTCTTCCTGGGCATCCTGACCTACCAGCACGGCCGGGCCGGCCTCGCACAGTGGTGACTACAGCTGCTCGGCGACGACGGGCGCAGCACTGACCGCGCTTGCGGCCCGTTCGAGCGTGTCAGTGCCGTAGACGGCCTCGACGCCCGCCGCCGAGAGTTTCGTCAGCGCGTTGCTCGCGAGCATCGGGTGCACGCAGGTGACGTAGACGTGCTGAGCGTCCCGTTCGTTCAACACGGCGACGGACTCGCTCATCGTCGACCCGGTGGCGATGATGTCGTCGACCAGCACCACGTCCCGGCCCTCGACCGGCGCGTCGCTCGGGCGAATCTCGATGTCGCCGGTATCGTAGTCCCGGTCCTTCTCGAAGTAGTCCGTCTCGCCCTCGCCGTAGGCGTCTCTGACCGTGACCGCCAGGTCGATAGCGCCCGAGTCCGGGGAGAGAAAGAGTGGGTCCCCGAGCGTCTCGGGCAGCGGGTCGGCCAGCACGCTCGCGGCGTCGACGTGTGTGGCAGGCACGTCGAAGAAGTCGCAGACGGTCGGTTCGTGGGGGTTGACCGTCACCACGCGGCCGGTGCCCGACGAGATGGCCCGGGCCATCGCCCGTGAGGAGACCGGTTCGCCCGCGCGGAACGCCTCGTCCTGGCGCGCGTAGCCCATGTACGGCAGGACGGTGACGACCTCGCTGGCGCCGACCTCCCGCACCGCGTCCTGCAACTGGAGCACCTGGACGAGCGCGTCGCTGCTCACCGTGGAGGCGACGACGACCGCTCGCTCCCCTTCGACCGCTTCGGGCACCCGGACCACGTGTTCGCCGTCGGCGAACTGTTCGTACTCGACCCGTCCCAGTCGTTCGCCGGTGGCGTCGGCCAGCGCCGCCGCGAACGCCTGTGTCTCCGCGCCGGGGATAATCATGTGCGATGGGTCTCCGGCCGGGCTAAACCACTTTTCGATTCTAGCGTTCGTCGCTGGAGCGACCGGTTCGGTCGAGGAGTGAGTGGACAGCCAGAAAGCCCCACCCAGTCGAGTGTGTCACGGGCCGAAAAGCCGTGGTCGTGCCACCGGCCGAACCGCGCGGTCAGGCCACCGCGACGCCGACGACGTCGGGCACGCCGAGCGACCGCTGGCGCCACCCACCGCGTCCGTCGGCGGTCGCCTCGGCCTCGGTCTCGACGAGGAACGTGCCGGCCTCCGTGACCGCGTAGACGTCCGCGCCGTGGACGACGTCGACCACGTGCTCGTCGACGGGTAGCGGACAGCGTTCCCACGCCCCGTCGACCAGCTCGAACAGGCCGTCGTCGGCTGCGGCGTGGACGCGCTCGCCGTCGCTGGCGACCGCGCTGTAGGGGCCCGACCTGACCTCGGTCCACTCGTCCCCGTCCCGCTCGTAGAGCCCGGCGGTCGTCGCGGCGTAGTCGGGAGCCACGTCCGTGACGTCCGCGAGGCCGAACCGGTCCAGCGAGGGGAGGCCGTAGACCCCGCCCTCGGCCCCGAGCAGGTCGCCGTCGATGGCCCGGACGGCCGCGACCTGTCCGAGCGTCGCCCACTCCCCGGCGGCGTAGCGGGCGACGGTGCCGTCCTCGCCGGCGGCGAGCAGGCCGTCGCTGTCGTACCCCACGGCGGTCGCCGGGCCGAATTCCGTGGGTGCGAACCCCTCGTCGGTCGAGACCAGCACGTCGTCGCCGGCGGCGACCGCGATTTCGCCGTTCGACCCGGCGACGTCGCGGGCCGTACAGCGCTTTACGAGACTGAACCGGCCCACCTGCCCGCCGGCCGTCTCGACGCGGGTCACGCCCAGCCCCGACGCGACGTAGGCGTGGGTCTCAGGGCGTTTCTGCCCGTACATGCGCTTCTCGGAGAGGGCGATATCGTCGTCGCTCATATCGCCTGCTTGTACGCCTCCAGCGCCTCGTCGATGTCCGCCTCGGTGTGGGCGTCACAGACGAACTGGGACTCGAACTGGTTGACCGTGAGGAAGACGCCCTGCTCTTTCATCGCCGGCCAGAACAGGCGCTCCCAGCGCTCGGTCTCGGCCCGCGTGATGTCGCCGCCCGTCTTCGGACAGTGGTCGAACCGGGAACAGGACTCGCGCTGGGTACACCCTGCCTCACAGTGGCCCTCGAAGGAGTCGGGGGCGTCGCGCGTGAACACGAGTTTGAACATCGAGTCGGTGCCGACGACGGTGTACTCGGGGGCGCGGTCCTCGACGAGGTCCTGCAGGCCCGAGCGGATGCGGTCGCCCAGCCGGTTCACGTGGTCGTAGACGTCGTTCTCGGCGGCGTAGCGCAGCGTCTCGAGGCCGGCGGCCATCGTCACCGGGTGGCCCGAGAAGGTGCCCGACTGGAAGACGTCGCCGGCGGGCGTGAACTGCTCGATGATCTCGCTCTTGCCGCCGATGGCACCCACCGGGAACCCGCCGCCGACGATCTTCCCGAACGTCGTGATGTCCGGGTCGATATCGAACTTCCCCTGGGCACACTGGAGGCCGCCGACCCGGAAGCCGGTGATGACCTCGTCGAAGACGAGCAGCGAGCCGTGCTCGTCACAGAGCTCGCGCAGCGTGTCGTGGTACCCCTCGACCGGGTGGACGATGCCGTAGTTCCCGAGGATTGGTTCGGTGAGGACTGCGGCGATGTCGTCGCCGTGTTCCTCGAACACCTCGCGGGCGGCCTCGGGGTCGTTGAACGGCACCGTCAGCGTGTGCTCCGCGAAACTCTCCGGGATGCCCGGACTCGACGGTGCGGTGTGGTCGCGCTCGCCCTCGACCAGCGTCGACTCCTGGGCGCCGTGGTAGCCGCCCTGCATCACGACGATCTTGTCGCGCCCGGTATACCCTCGGGCGAGCCTGACCGCCGACACCGTCGCCTCGGTCCCGCTGTTGACGAAGCGAATCATCTCCACGCTGGGGACGTGGCGGGTGACGAACTCGGCGAGCTCGACCTCGACTTCGGTGGGCGCGCCGTACATCGGTCCCTCGGCCGCTCGCTGCTGGACGGCCGACTGGACCTGCTCGGGCAGGTCGTGGCCCAGCAAGAGTGGGCCGTAGCCCATCACGAAGTCGAGGTAACGGTTCCCGTCGGCGTCGACGACGTGGCCACCGTCGCCCGACTGGACGAAGAAGGGGTACGGGCGCACCGCCCGCACCGAGGAGTTGACCCCGCCCGGCATGACCGACAGCGCCCGGTCGTACAGCGTCCGCGACTGCTCGTGGTTCATGCCACGGGCTTCGGTCGGTCGTAGAAAGAATCTGTTGTTCGTCGCGTCCCTTCCCGTTCGATAGACACACCGCTACTCGAATTGAGAGTGGTCGAAAAACCGCCTGCAGTCGCGTTACCTCCCCCACCCGGCCCGCTCGGGGAGTTACGCTGGACTGGGAGCCGACCTCAACCGACCGATTCCTCGACCGGGAACTGCTCGTACTCGCGGACCGTGTTGAGCACGACCGACGTCGACGCCGAGCGGATCTCGTCGTCGGTGAGCAGCTCCTTGATGGCGGCGTTCAGCGACACGGTGTCCTGAAACTTCCCGATAGCCACGATGTCGTGGCTCCCGGTCACCTCGTAGACGGCGATCATGTTCGCCGCGTTCTGCAACCGTTCGGTCACCGCCTTGAGCCCGCTGCCCTCGACCGAGAGTTGGAACACCGCGGTGACTTCGTACCCGAGCGAGCCGTAGTCGACCTGTGGGGCGTACCCCTCTATGACACCGGATTCGACCAGTTCGTCCATCCGTCGTGAGACGGTCGTCGCCGCGACGCCGGTTTCGGTAGCGACGTCACGGGCGCTGGCCCGGCCGTCCCGGAGGAGTGCGTTGACGACCTGTCTGTCGATGTCGTCGACCATCGCCCGCTTCAGACAGCCTCGGTTCCGGTCTTGCCGGTACGGACCTGGTAGGCGTCGTCGACCGGGAGGACGAATATCTTGCCGTCGCCCTTCTCGCCCGTGTGGGCGCCTTCGGCGATGGCTTCGACAACGTCGTCCGCGGGGATGTCTGCGACGACTGTCTCGACTTTGACCTTCTGATGGAGGTCGACGACGTACTCCTCGCCGCGCCACTGCCCCTTCTTCGCGGGCTGTGAGCCGCGGCCGGAGACGTTCGTGACGGTGAGCGACGGGGCGCCGACCTCTGCCAGCGCCTGCTTGACGTCACCGAGCTTGTCCGGGCGGACCATCGCGACGACCATCTTGATCTCGCTGTCGTCACTCATCGTCGACACCTCCGTCAGTGCGGACCGTGTCGTTCACCGTACCGCCGTCGGCGACGACGCCGTCGGAGCCGAACTCGGGGTAGGTCTCGACGCCGTGTTCGCTGACGTCCAGGCCTTCCTGCTCGTGTTCGGGGGTGACGCGGGCCTGTCCAACGGCCTTGAGCGCGTACCAGATGAGGCCGGTCGAGAGGATCGTCCAGCCGGCGATGACGGCGACGAGGATGACCTGCGCGATGAACGCGTTGACCACCGAGCCGACCGTGCCGGGGGTCGCGACGAACGGGAACAGGAGTGCACCGAGCACGCCGGCGCTCCCGTGGACCGGGAAGACCGCACAGACGTCGTCGATCTTCAGTCGCTTCTCGATGAACGAGAAGACGATCGGGAGCTGGGCACCGGCGAGGCCGCCGACAACGAACGCGCCCCACCAGGTGGTGCTGTCCGGAATCGCGGTGATGCCCACGAGGCCGGCAAGCAGACCGTTCGCGACATAGAGCGTGTCGACTTTACCGGTCTTCGCCCAGGCGACGAGGCCGGCACCCATGGCACCGCAAGCCATGGCGATGGTCGTCGTCATGGCGACGCGACCGACGTAGCTGAAGGCGCCGAGTTCGATGCCACCGTCGGTGAACACGAACACGCTCGCGGCGGTCCCGACGTTGAAGCCGTACCAGCCGAAGGCGAGCACGAGCGTCCCCAGGACGGCGAAGGTCAGCGAGTGACCGGGGATGACGTTCACGGAGCCGTCCTCGTTGTACCGACCCATGCGCGGGCCGAGGACGTAGGCTGCGGTGAGGCCGGCGATACCGCCCATGCCGTGGACGATCATGCCGCCCGCGAAGTCGTGGTACGGCTCACCGCCGAAGGCGATGTAGCCGCCGGCCCACGTGATTCCGGTGACGACCGGGTAGATGACCGCGGCCAGCAGGAACGTGTAGATGACGTACGCGCGGAGCTTCGCGCGACCGGCCACCGCCCCGGAGACGATGGTCGCGGCGGTCATCGCGAACACTGCACCGAACAACCAGCCGACCCAGTCGTTCGCGCTCTCGGCGGCGAATGCCGGCGAAAAGCCGCTGCCACCGACGAGGGAGGAGACCCCCGCGCCGATGAGGAAGAACACTGCGACCCCGACCGACCAGGTCAGGAGGTTCTTCGTGAGCTGGTTCGCTACGTTCTTCGAGCGCACCTGGCCGGCTTCGAGCATCGCGAAGCCAGCGTGCATGAAGAAGATGAGGAACGTTACGACGAGTACCCACAGGAGGTTGACTCCCGTGACTAGCGTTTCGAGCGTTTCCGGCGTTGCTTGGAGTGGTGAGAGTACCATGATTTGTTTCAGTTTCCGTTTTTATTGCGTTTGAATGTCCAACTTTATCGTCGTGTGTGCCAACTTCGTCAAGTCGTTCACGGAAAATCTCACCACCTTTCCCTACATAAAGATTCGCTTTATGATATCGCACATTAGGGGGTGTGTGGTAGACGACTGTCCAAATTATGGTATGATATTATGGATATAAGGTTGTTCTCCGTCAAGAAAGGACGTATCTGCTCACCCGGATTTTGGACGAACGTCGACCGGCCCCGAACCGATTCGGCCGCGAATCGACCGATATCACTCGCGCGCGCCGCTCAGGATGGAAATTGACAGCGCCGACAGAGTTATGTTACTCGATAAAAGTTGCTGCATTAGTTAGAACTCACCACAAGACTGCAGTATCTGTTCAACTATTATCCAAAAATACCGAAGTTATTAGTGCAAATCGGAATTCAACTCCAAGAATGACTCTCCACGAATCAGATACCGTCGCCGACGCTGCGACCGCAGCGGGCGAAGAACGCACCGTCGCGAACGCACAGGGGGCACTGGCAGTCGTGGAGGCGGCGGCCAGTGACGTCGACGACCAGCTGGCTGCAATCGACCGGCGGGCGGACGAACAGGTGACCGACGCACAGTGGGTCGTCGAGGAGATCTCGGCGCTCTCGGCGACCATCGAGGAGATCGCGGCCACCACTGCCGAGGTCGACGAGCAGAGCGACCGCGCGGCCGACGAGGTCAGCGACGGCCGCGGCGCCGCCCAGGACGCCATCGAGACGATGGACGAGGTCCGCTCGGTCGGCCAGGCGGTGCTCGAGGAGGTCGACGCCCTCGAGGACCGCATCGACCACATCGCCTCGGCGCTCGAGGGCATCGACCGCATCACCGACCAGACGAACATGCTGGCGCTGAACGCCTCCATCGAGGCCGCCCGCGCGGGCGATGGCAGTGACGGGTTCGCCGTGGTCGCCGACGAGATCAAGCAACTCGCCGAGGAGTCCCAGGCCCAGGCCGACGACATCGACGACGTGCTCGCCGCGGCCGACGTCGACCGGCGTGCCCGCCTGGCCGACGCGCCGACCCTCGAGACGGGCATCGCGGGGCTCGACACCCTCTGTGACGGCGGCCTGGTCGTCGGCGGTCAGGCGGTCCTCCAGTACGGAGCGGGGACGCCCGTCGACCACTTCCTCTCGCAGTTGTGTGCCAGCGCGGTCGCGAGCGGCCTGGCCGTCTCGCTGACGCCGACGCCGACGCTCGACCGCGAGCGACTCGCGGCGGCGTTCGACGCCACCGACGTCCCACTCCGTCGGGCGATGGCCGACGACCGCCTGTTCGTCCTCGACATGTTCGGCACCTGGCGCGAGGAGCGCAACGTCTTCGACATCGGTCGGACCAGTCTATCGGCGGCCAACGAGACGACCGACGCTCGCCGGGAGGTCCCGTTGCTCGTCGTCGGCAACATCGAGGGCGAGGTCGAGACCGCCGGCGAGCAGGCGGCGCGGGAGGCGCGCTACGAGAACGACGACGGCGTGTTCGAGGCGACCGACACCGTCCTCAACGTCGTCGCCACCGGTGCAGTGCCAGAGACCCTCGCGGCCTTCTACGCCGGCGCCGCCGATCAGGAGCTGGTCCTCGAAGCGAGCGCGACCGGCCCGTCCATCGAACTCAGAAGCGCACCGACCGGGACCACCGGCGTCGAGCGGTCAGTCACATCGCTCGAACGGCCGCCGTTCCTCCGTGTGGCCACGAACTGATGTTCGGAATCGACGACCAGGGGCGTCTCACCTTCGTCACCGAGGAGCTCGCGTCGATGCTCTCGCGGCCGCCCGATGCGCTGCGCGGTGCGGCCCTCGAGACGGTGATCGAACCAGCGGCCGCGACGCGGGTCCAGGCGGCCGCGAGGGCCGTCCGTGACGAACCCGAGGCGACCACGCGCGCCTGCCGGGCCGCCATCGTCGGGGACGGCGAACACGTCCCGGTGACGGTCGAGCTCACGTCCACGGGTGTGGGCCGCGTCGTGGGGTCCGTCCACCTCTCGTCGCCGAACGACCGGTTCCGCCACCTCTTCGACCTCATCCACGACGCCGCCGTCCGGTTCGAAATCGTCGACATGGTCCCGGTCGTCCGTGCGGTCAACCCCGCGTTCGAGGAGACGTTCGGGTACAGCGCGACGGAGGTCCTCGGCGAGTCGCTCAACGACTTCATCGTCCCCGCGGGGCAGACCAGCGAGGCCGCCGACCTGGACGAACGGACCGCCCGCGGGAAGGTCAACTACGCAGTCGTCTCCCGCGATACGATCCACGGCCCCCGGGAGTTCATCTATCGCGGCGTGCCCTACGAGACCGACGACGGTCGGAAGTACGGGTTCGCCATCTACACCGACGTCACCGAGAACCGACGGCGGAAACGACAGCTCCACGTCCTCCACCGCGTGTTGCGACACAACCTCCGGAACGAACTCTCCGTGGTGTTCGGGATGACCGAGCACGCCATGGCGACGACGACCGACCCCGACGTCGGGACGGCCCTCGAGCGAATCCTCTCGGCCGCCGACCGGCTCGCGTCCGTCAGCGAACAGGCCCGCGAGGTGGAGACGGCGCTCGACGGCGTGTCGAACCGGCCCGTCGACGCGGCGGCCATCGCCCGCATGGTCGCGACTGACTTCCGTGACAAGGTCTCGGTCGAGACGGCCATCCCGGACACGGCACCGGTCTCGGGCAGCACGAGCCTCTACATCGCGCTGGCCAACCTCGTCGAGAACGCCGTCGAGCACACGCCGCCGGGGACGCCGGTCAGACTCAGCGTCGACGTCGAGGGCGACGACACGTACCTCCGCGTCGCCGACGGTGGCGACGGCATCCCGGAGACCGAACGCGCCGTCGTCTTCGACGACGCCGACATCACCTCGCTGCAACACGGCAGCGGCCTCGGTATCTGGCTGGCCCGCTGGGTCGCCGAGACGGCCGGCGGCGGCATCGAGTACGAGCGCCGCGACGGCTGGACGACGGTCTCGATGCGGCTGCGAACCTCCGAGGCCGACGACGTGTTCGTCCCCGACGCCGATTCCTCGCAGCCGGGCGTCCCCTCTGCGGGCAAGTGAGCCCGCTCAGAGCCGGTCGGCGACGTCCTCTGCGAAGTAGGTGAGAATCAGGTCCGCGCCGGCGCGCTTGATGGAGAGCAGCGACTCGTAGGCCACCGCCTCGAGGTCCAGCCACCCCTTCTCGGCGGCGGCGTGGAGCATGGCGTACTCCCCGGAGACGTTGTACGCGGCGACCGGGTGGTCGTGGGCCTCGCGGACCTGGCGGACGATATCGAGGTACGGCAGTGCCGGCTTGACCATCAGCACGTCCGCACCCTGCTCGACGTCCAGGCCGACCTCCCGCCGGGCCTCGCGTGCGTTCGCGGGGTCCATCTGGTAGTGCCGCCGGTCGCCGAAGGCCGGCGCGCCGTCCGCAGCGTCGCGGAAGGGGCCGTAGAACGCCGACTCGTACTTCGCGGCGTAGCTCATGATGGGCACCTCGGTGTACCCCTCGCCGTCGAGCGCCTCGCGGATGGCCCCGACCATCCCGTCCATCATGCCAGAGGGCGCGACCATGTCCGCCCCCGCGCGTGCGTGGGAGGCCGCAACCTCGCCCAGCAACTCGAGCGTCTCGTCGTTGCGGACCGTGAGCCGCGGGTCGGCCTCGGCGTCGGGTTCGAGCACCCCACAGTGGCCGTGGTCGGTGTACTCACAGAGACAGACGTCCGTGACGACGTAGGCGTCCGTCTCGTCGGTGATGCGCCGGGTGGCCTCCTGGACGACGCCGTCGTCGGCCCAGGCACGGCTCCCCTCGGGGTCTTTCGACTCGGGGACGCCGAAGAGGATGACGGCCTCGACGCCCGTCTCGAGGATCTCCTCGACGCGGGCGACGGCCTCGTCGACCGGGACCCGCTCGTGACCCGGCATCGTCTCGATGGGGACCCGCTCGTCGGTCGTCGCGTCCACGAACACCGGCGCGATGAGGTCCGACGCCGAGAGGTCCGTCTCGCGCACCAGCGGTCGCACGCCGTCGCCGCGCAACCGCCGTGGTCGGCGTGACATGTCCATACCGGGGTGTGGGTACTCGGCGCAATCAAGCCTCCGCTCTCGGCGGGATGCAGAAAACATATAGCCGCGTTGGACGGTGTGACGAACAGATGGCAACCGACGCCTCCGAGGCCACGGCCCGCGGCCCGGTCCGGACGTTCGCCGAGGACTACGGCCTGCTCGTGGTCGCCGGCCTGTTCGCGGTGCTTGGCCTCGCCGGCGTCGCCCTGTACGTCTTCGGCGACACCGCCTACGCCCGGACGCTGCTGGACCGCTACGGGCTTGTGGCGCTCTTCTTCGTCTTCATCCTCGAGGGCGCGATGCTGCTCTACTTCGCCCCCAGCGAGGCGCTCGTCCCGGCCGCCGTCGCGGTGCTCGCCCGGACGGCCGGGGGGTACGAACTGCCCGTCGTCGTCGCTATCCTCGCCGTCGCCGTCGCCGGCGCGACCCTCGGCCAGACCTGTCTGTTCCTGCTGGCGAAACGCGGCGGGCGCGAGTGGCTCCTCGCGCGGCCCTGGTTCCGGGTCGACGAGGACCGCCTCGACCGCTTCGGGCACATGTTCGACCGCTTCGGCGTGCTGGCCCTACCGCTCAGCAACACCTTGTTGTTTACCCGCGGGATGCTGACGGTGCCGGCCGGGGTCGCGGGGATGTCGACCCGGCGGTTCGTCCTGCTGTCGGCGCTCGGGACGCTCTCCTTCGAGATTCTGCTGGCCGCGGCGGCGATGGGCGTCCTCGAGTTGCTTTGAGGGTCCGAGCCGTCACACGGCCGTAGAAGTGTTTACGGGGTCGCGTCTACTACGCCCCACTATGGCGACCTCCGTGAAGATCGACGAGGAGACGAAAGACTTGCTCGAGCGGTTACAGGCCGAAATCAAACTCGAGACGGGGACCAGCGTCACGCAACAGGAGTTGCTCGACCGCATCGTCCGCCGCGAGTTCGAGTCGAAAGCCGAGCTCATCGACTCCTTCGACGCCGAGTGGGACGGGCTCTCGCCGGCAGAGACCGAGACGTGGCTCGCTGGGACGGCAGCGTCCGGCCGGCCGGTCGAGGAGGACGACATCGACGACGTTCTCGCACGCGAGGTCCTCGACGAGTGACGGTCTTCGTCGACACGGGGGTCTTCTACGCTCACCACGACGAGGATGCACCACGCCATTCCCGTGCCAAAGAAGCCATGCAGACTATCGCGACCGGACGGTTCGGTCGGCCCACGACGAGCGACTACGTCTTCGACGAGACTGTCACGCTGGCGCTCGCCCGGTTTGCCGACCCCGCGGAAGCGACCACGGCCGGGAACCGAATTCTCGGCCGCGGTGCATTTCCGGACGTCATTTCGCTGCTCTTCGTCGGTAGTGAACAGTTCTTCGACGACTTCGACGGACTCGTCGACCGTCTGGACCCGGCCACGTTCTAGTCGACCGTCTCGATGCGCTCGCGGAGCCACGCCGCCGCCTCGGTCACGACCGTCGCGTCGTCGCCAGTGACCTTCACCCGACCGGGGGTGTCGTCGCTGCGGGGATAGGACCCGACGGCGACGCCGAAGCGCTCGCGGGCCTCCGTGATCGTGGTCACGACGGCGCCCTCCGGGGCCGGGGTGTGGAGCGTCTCGGTCGTCCGGTCGCCGCCGAAGTCCTCGGCGACGGTGGCGAACATCGCCTTCAGCTCGTCGGGGATACCCGGCAGGACGTACACCGATTCGACGACGCAGCCGGCCGCGAAGCTCTCGTCGGTGAGCAGCGGCTCGCCGCCCTCGGGAACCGACGCCCAGGCGTCGAGGTCAAGGTCCATGTCGTACCGGTCGACCATCTCGGGGTTGTCGGCAGCGAATCGTTCGGCCTTCGCCTCGAGGTGGGCCCGCACGTCTCCGGGCACGACGAGCTCGCGGTCGAACGCAGCCGCGACGCCCGCCTTCGTCACGTCGTCGGGCGTCCCGCCGATGCCGCCGGTGACGAGCACGGCGTCGAAGGCCTCGTGGAACTCGCGGACGGATTCGGCGATGACGGCCTCGTCGTCCGGGACGGTGAGGATTCGCGGGACGGTCGCCCCGGCCTCGGAGAGGCGTCGAGCCAGCCACGTCGCGTTCGTGTTCGCCGTATCGCCCGACAGCAGTTCGTCGCCGACGGTGAGCAGCGCTACGTTCATACCGACTGAAGGTCCGTAGCGAGGATAAGGGTTGGTCTCCGTCGAGCGCCGCTTCAGGCCTCGAGGGCCTCGGCCAGCAGTTCGGTCAGCCCCACGACCTCGAGGTCGTCTTCGAACCCGCCGGTCTTGCGGCCGTCCTCGTACATCGTCATGCACATCGGGCAGGCGACGACGAACCGCTCGACCGGGGCGTCGGTGTCCTCCAGGGCCTCGCGCAGGCGCTCCTCGCTGGGTTTGGTGTCTTCTTCGAGGTCCATCCAGAGACCGCCACCGCCGCCGCCACAGCAGAAGGAGTCGGCGCGGTTGCGCGGCATCTCGTGGAGGTCGGCGCCGGTCGCCCGGACGAGGTCCCGGGGGGCCTCGAAGACGTCGTTGAACCGTCCGAGGTGACAGGGGTCGTGGTAGGTCACCGTGTCGTCGAGTTCGGTCCCCTGTAGTCCGAGCGCGCCGGATTCGGCGAGGTCGGCGACGACCTGCGTGTAGTGGAACACGTCTCTTGACTCCCACTCGCAGGCCTCGAACTCGGGGTACTCGTTCTTGAAGGTGTTGTACGAGTGGGGGTCGGTACAGACGATGGACTCGAACTCGCAGTCTCCGATGGCGCCGGCGTTGTCCTCGACGAGCATCTCGTAGAGGCCCTCCTCGCCGACGCGGCGGACGTCGTTGCCGTCGGTCCGTTCGGCCTCGTAGAGGATGCCGTAGTCCACGCCCGCCGACTCGAAGACGCGAGCGAGCGCCCGGGCGACGCGCTGGTTTCGCTCGTCGTAACTCGGGTAGTCGCCGACGTACCAGAGGTACTCGACCGGCTGGTCGCGGGCGTCGGGCACCTCGAAGTCCAGGTCGTCGGTCCAGTCGGGGCGCTTGCGCTCGGGGTCGCCGAAGGTGTTGCCGTGCTGGAAGACGTTCATCATCGCGTCCTGGACGTGTTCGTTCATCTCGCCGGACTCGGTGAGCCGGCGGTTCATCTCGGTGAACTGCGTGACGTGCTCGATGTCCACCGGGCAGGCGTCCATGCAGGCCATGCAGGACATGCACGACTCCATCGTCCGGGCGTCGATGACCGACGTGCCACCGTCCGCGATTATCGGGATGTCCTCCCCGCCGGCGTCGCGTTCCTCCCGATAGCGCTTCAGGTCCAGGATGACGTCCCGGGGGTCGAGTGGCCGGCCCGAGGCCTTCGCGGGGCAGACCGACGAACAGCGACCGCACTTCGTGCAGGCGTCGTGGTCGAGCAGCTGCTTCCACGAGAAGTCGTCTATCTCGCTCGGGCCGATGTCTTCGGGAGCGGCGTCGGCGGGCACACCCGGCAGCCGGACGCCAGCCTGCTCGTCGCGGGTGACGAGGTTGGCGAAGGAGGAGAGCATGTGGAACGGCTTGGCGTAGGGGATCCAGGCGACGAACCACAGGGCGACGAGCGCGTGGCTCCACCAGATTGCGGGGTACGCTCCGGCGGCCATCTCGGGTGTCACACCCGCGAAGGAAAGCAGGTCTTTGACGAACCAGCCGACGAAACTCACCGTCTCGAAGCTCACGTCCCGAGTCGCCGACGTTCCCAGAATCCGGACACCCTCGGTGAGGTAGCCGCCGACGCCGAGCACGAACAGCGCGCCCAGGAAGAGGTCGTCCTCGCGCGAGGTGTGCCGGCCGTGGAGCCGGTCCAGTCGGCGGCCGTAACGCCGCCAGAGCGCGACGCCGACGCCCACCACAAAGAGGAGCCCCATCGCGTCCATCACGACGGAGTACGAGAGGTAGAAGTCCCCGACGAAAAAGGAGTCGCCAGTCAGCGGGCGGTAGAGGTCCATGTCGATGCCCAGTATCGTCGTGCCGATGAGCAGCGTCAGAAAGCCCCAGACGACGAACGCGTGCATCACGCCAGCGACGACGTCGCGGTCCAGCTGCTTGCGGTTCGACAGCGCCAGTCGGGCGGCTGCGAGCGTCCGGCCCGGCAGGTCGTCGAGCCGCTCGAACGGGTCCTCGCTCCCCTGCGTGTACCGGCGGACCCGCTCGTAGGTCCCGAACAGGAACACGAGGATGGCGACGGCCGCGAGGTAGTAGAAGACGGCCTTGCCGACGTCCCCGATGCGCCAGAACGTCGGCCGCGTGGTCGTCTGGAGGGCCAGTGACATATGTTATCGCGGGTCGGGATTGTGCATAAACCTTGTCACGGTCTCGCGCCGTCCGGCGAGAATCTCTCTGCAGTTGAAAATTCATGACCGATAACGTCGGATAGCCGACAACTATATACGTACGGACCTGGTTCTGTCCGGTCGGATGGACGAGAAGACCGAATCACTCCGTGACATCTTCGTGGACGTCGCCGGCGAGGACTCGGTCACGGAATCGCAAGAGGCGGGCCGCGGGTCGCTGACCGACGTCGACGAGGCCACGGTCGACGAGCGGCTCGGCGACGTCGTCGCCCGGATGCGCGACCGCTACGAGTTCCACACCGACCTCGACGACGCGTCGCTCGTCGCGCTCGTTAGAGCGTTCTACGAAGGCCACGGTGACGACGACATCGCGGCCGACCTCGACGTCGCTGCGTCGGCCGTGCTCGAGGCCCGCCTGGACCTCCACCTCTTTCGCGAGTCTGACGACGACGCGCCCTTCGACGTCGCCGCGTTCCGCCGCCGCGTGAGCGAGGGCGCTGACGACGCCGCCCTGGCTGCGACCTTCGACAGGGACGGAGAGACGGTGGCCCACTACCGCCGCGTCGTCGCGGCACAGACGGCTGCACGCCGGGTCAGCCACCGGTTCCAGAGCGAGTTCGAGGACGTGCTGACCGACGCCGGCCTCGCGACGCGACACACCGCCGCTCTCCGCGAAGACGGCCTGGACGAGGCCACCGAGGACATCGACTCGCTGGACTCCGACGCCGACATCTCGATGTGACCTGCGGCGAACGTTTTTGAACGGGGACGGGGCCACTCGCCCCTATGCCGCCACACACCTTCCGGGACCTGGAGACGGCCGCGTACTGCCCGCGCAAGCTCTACTACCGCCGTCGGGACGGGCCGCCCGACGTCCCCGACGACGTGGGCCAGGTACGCGACCTCGCCTTCGATTACGAGCGACTGCTGTCGGACGACGCGGCGCTGCTCGCCGCCCCCGTCGAGGTGGCGCCGGGGACGTTCCGCGACCGGGTCCGGGCCGCGCGACGGCGACTCGACCACTGGGACCGGTTGGTCGACCCGGCCGGCCGCGACGTCTTCCTCTCGGGAAAGGACGCCCGTGGCGTCGCACACAAGGTGCTCGCACTCCCCGACGCGGGGCCACGACCGTCGCTCGTCTTCGCCGGCGCGCCGCCGGATCAGGGCGTCTGGGAGCCCCAGAGCGTCCGCCTGGTCGCGGCCGCGAAGGCCCTCGCCTGGGAACACGAGTGCGAGGTCGAGCGGGCCTACGCCGAGTATCCGGCCTACGGCACGATACGGTGCGTCGACCTCTCGGTGCGCCGGACCGGGCAGTATCGACGGGCCGTCCGGACCGCCGACAGCGTCGACGGCCCGCCAGCACGCGCCGCTACCGACGCGAAGTGTTCCCCCTGTGACTACCGCGAGAACTGTGGGGTACAGACCCGCTCGCTGCGCTCGATACTGTAGCGGCGTGCGAACCCGAGTTAGTCTGTTCCGGCGAGCCACTGCTCGACGGCGTCGGCCTGTGCCCCCCGGCGGTGGACGGTCCCTGCCTCGACGTCGACCACTGTCGACCCGGTCCCACCGGTCTCGCCACCGTCCAGGACGACCGCGACGCGGTCGCGGATGGCGTCCAGTTCAGCGACGGCCCGGGCGCTGGGCGACCCCGAGACGTTCGCGCTCGTCGCGGTCAGCGGCGCGACCGCCCCCAGGAGGTCCAGCGCCATCGGATGGTCGGGGATGCGGACGCCGACGCGGTCGCCACCGGCGGTCAGTTCGTCCGGCACGCTGGCCCGCCGTTCGACCACGACGGTCACCGGGCCGGGGAGGAACTCGCGCATGAACCGCCGTTCGCGCTCGGTCGGCCGGGTGTACGCGAGCGCCGCCTCTACGTCTGGCACCGCGATCGAGATGGGGTCGTCCCGGTCGCGCCCCTTCGCCGCGTAGACGCGCTCGACCGCGTCGGGGTCGGTGGCGTCCGCGCCCAGACCGTACACCGTCTCGGTCGGGTAGACGACGAGCTCGCCCCGGCTAATCGCGTCGACAGCCGCTGCGACGTCGCCGTCGCTCACAGCTGGGCTTCGACGGTGTCGTAGTCGGGGAAGTCCGGCCACTGCTGGGCGACCCAGGCGTACTCGACGGTCCGCTCCCCGTCGAGGACGAACACCGCGGGCCGCGGCTCGGCGATGCCGGCCATCCCGTCTAACTCCATGGCGATGCCGTACGACTCGGCGACGTCGTTGGCGGGGTCCGAGTACAGCTGGTGGTCCCCCTCGATGTCGCGCTCCTCTAAGAGCGTCTTGTGCTCGTAGGGCGACGAGATGGAGACGCCGACCACGGTGGCGTCCTGGTGCCACCCGCGGTCGCGGATCTCGTTCCAGACGTAGGTGGCGGGGAACGCCCCGTCCATCGCGTGGAAGACCAGGACAACGGGCCCGTCGCTCTCGGCACACAGCGCCGACAGCGAGACGTCCTCCCAGAACTCGTCGTTGACGAGCGGCCGGGTGAAGTCGGGTGCGGTGTCGCCCGCCTCGGGATGGTTCGCCTCGCCGAGCTCGACGACCTCGAAGTCGAGGTCCATCAGGCGGCCCCCTCCTCGCCGTACGTGTTGTCAAGGTACTCGACGATGTTGGCGCTCTCGCTCATCGTGACACCGGTGTTCTCGTCGACGATGGCCGGGACCGTCCGCTTCCCTGAGAGTCGCTTGACGACGTCCCGGTCCGAGTGCATCGGCTCGATGAACCGCGAGCGGTAGTCGAGGTCGTACTGGTTCAGGCGCCGGACGACGCGCTCACAATACGGACAGGCCTGCAGTCGGTACAGTGTGATGTCGGGCTCGCTCATACGGCTGCGCGTACGTGGGAGGCGCTGGTAAGGGCTTCGCCACCTGTCTGCCTATGACAAGCCTTAATCCGCGTCCATTACAACTCAAACCGTCGATGGCTCTGGACCCACCCACGGTGACGATGCTTACTGCAGCGATGCTTCAATCCGTCGAGTTCGGCGGCGTCACCCTCTCCCGGAGCCTCATAATGGCGGTGGGCTCCGCCACGATCGTCGTGCTCATCCTGCTTTCGGCCTTCTTCTCCTCCTCGGAGATCGCGATGTTCTCCCTGCCGGCCCACCGCGCCGAGGCACTCGTCGAGGACGGCGTCCCCGGCGCACAGACGCTCAAAGCGCTGAAAGCCGACCCGCACCGGCTCCTGGTCACCATCCTGGTCGGGAACAACCTGGTCAACATCGCGATGTCCTCGATTGCGACGGGGCTGCTCGCGATGTACCTCTCACAGGGCGAGGCCGTCGCCATCGCCACCTTCGCCATCACTGCTATCGTCCTGCTGTTCGGGGAGAGCGCGCCGAAGAGCTACGCGGTCGAGAACACGGAGTCGTGGGCGCTGACCATCGCCCAACCGCTGAAGTTCGCCGAGAAAGTCCTCCTCCCGCTCATCCTCCTCTTCGACTACCTCACGCGCCTGGTGAACAAGGTCACCGGGGGCCGGTCGGCTATCGAGACCTCCTACGTCACCCGCGAGGAGATTCAGGACATCATCGAGACGGGCGAACGCGAGGGCGTCCTGGACGAAGAGGAGCGCCAGATGCTCCAGCGCACCCTGCGTTTCAACGATACCATCGCCAAAGAGGTGATGACGCCCCGATTGGACATGACCGCCGTCGCGAAGGAGGACACCGTCGAGGAAGCGCTGGAGACCTGTATCCACAGCGGTCACGCCCGCGTCCCCGTCTACGAGGGCAGTCTGGACAACGTCATCGGCGTCGTCCACATCCGCGACCTCGTTCGCGACCTCAACTACGGCGAGGCCGTCCCCGAGGACATGATGCTCGAGGACCTCATCGAACCCACCCTCCACGTCCCCGAGTCGAAGAACGTCGACGACCTGCTGACCGAGATGCGCGCCGAGCGCCTCCACATGGTCATCGTCATCGACGAGTTCGGTACCACCGAGGGCCTGGTGACGATGGAGGACCTCACCGAGGAAATCGTCGGCGAGATTCTCGAAGGCGAGGAGGAAGAGCCCATCGAGTACATCGGCGACGACACGGTCGTCGTCAAAGGCGAGGTCAACATCGAGGAGGTCAACGAGGCGCTCGACCTGGAGATTCCGGAGGGCGAGGAGTTCGAGACCATCGCGGGCTTCATCTTCAACCTCGCGGGCCGCCTGGTCGAGGCCGGCGAGGTCATCACCTACGAGGGTGTCGAGATTCGGGTCGAACAGGTCGAGAACACCCGTATCATGAAGGCCCGCGTCGTCCGGCTCGACCCGGACGACGAGGGGGACGACGACACCGACGAGGAGCAGTCGAACCCCGAAGAGGTCTCGACCGACTGAGTACTGGCCCGAAGTTCTACACGCCACTGACAGTACTGTAAAACCAGCGCTGCCACTGTGGCCGCGGCGTCTCGCGGGTGACCTATCGCCCGTAGGTGAGGCGCGTCGCGACGTCGTCGATGCGGCGTTTCACGCCCGAGAGCCAGGCGGCCGGCGAGACGAGCCGGGCCTCGCTGTCGGAGACCTCGATGCGGTCCCCGCCCAGCGGGTCGGTGCGCTCCCCGTCCGCCGTGGCGTCGACGACGGTGGTCATGCTACACCGGCCACACGCCTCGGTGTCCTTGCTCATGATGTATCGTGCTAGTTGGTGACTGATGGGAATAAACCTTGGTGGTCCGGCCCACACCGACGTTTTAGGTAGACGGGTGTCCAGGGGTAGGACATGGCATACCATCACATCGACGTCGAGGCGATTGAGCCGACGCCCGAGCGACCCTGTACCCAGCGCTCGCTCAGCGACGCGGCGGGGCTGACTCAGCTCGGGGCACACGTCTACGAGGTCGCGCCCGGCGAGCAGATCCCGCTCGCCTACCACTACCACGACCAGCAGGAAGAGCTGTTCTACGTCATGTCCGGCACTATCGCGGTCGAGACGCCCGACGAGACGTTCAGCGTCGGCACCGACGAGGCGTTCGCCGTCGAGCCCGAGAGCCCACAGCGGGCGTCAGTCCCCGAGTCCGCCGACGGACCGGCACGAATCCTCGTGGTCGGCGCACCGGCCGTCGACGACGCCCACGCCTACGACGGGGAGTGACCGAGATGAGCGATTCGGAGGACACGCCGCCCGGGCCGGGCACGGACCAGGCGATGGGGGCCGACGACTCGGAGACCGACGACCCGGCACGGACGGTGGCCGGCGAGTCGGTCCCCGACTGGGACGACGAGTACCTCGACCGGGTGGGCGACCAGCTGAAGTTCAGTTACGACCTGGAGCGTGACTACGTAATCGACGGCGAGCGTTTCGACCTGTACGGCCGGCTCCACATCGAGAGCCAGAAGCAGGTGCTCCACCAGTCGCTCAACTGGGCGAACTACGAGACCAACGAACACCTCTTTGCCCGCCGGGCCGACGGCGTCTCCCGGGCGGACCTCGAGGCCCTCGTCGACCTGGGACACGACCTGGCCGACGAGTACATCCAGGCCGACGAGGAGCACCGCGAGACCGAGCTCACGTTCGTGCTCGTCGTCCCGTCTATCCCCGATGACGTGCGTTCGTTCGTCGCCGGGTTCCGCGACCGGACGTTACTGCGCTTCGGTTACTACGGTAGTTACGAGGTGAACCTCGCGGTCGTCGCGCCCGACCGGGAGGACGCTGTGGCGAGCAAGGAGGCCGACGTCGCCGCGGCCTTCCAGCTGTGGCGCGACATCGAGGCCGAGCAGACCGGGCTGCTGGGGCGACTCCGGCGGCTGCTGGGCTGAGTGACTGCCGCGGTCTCGGCTGTGGGGCTGTACTCGTCAGTCGCTGACCGTGGGAGCGATGCGCACGGCTCGTGGGCGGCGTGACACACCGAAAAAACGGGACTCGTAGTCGAATCAGTCGTCGGTCGGTTCGCCGCCGTCTGCGGCCACCGCACCGGGGCCGCTCCGGACGTTCTGGATGTTGTCGTAGCCGATCTTGACCAGCGCCAGTGCCAGGCCGACCAGCACCAGCGCCAGGATGATCTGGACGCCGACGGAGATGCGAGCGACGATGCCCGCACCCTCGGCGAAGCCGCCCAGGATGAACTGCTGATACAGGTTCTGGTACAGCGCCAGGTACAGCAGGGCGACGACGGTGATGGCCGTCATCAGCGCCATCGGGACGCCCGTACTGATGAGCTGCTTGTCGTCGTCCCAGTTCGCCAGCCACACCGTCGCGGTCAGCAATGCGAGTGCGGCCAGCAGCTGGTTCGCACCGCCGAACAGCGGCCAGAGACTCGCCCACGACCCACTCGCGACGAGTGCGTACGCGATGAGACACTGGATGACGGCGTTGGAGTAGCGGTTGATGCCGACGTTCTGAATCGAGCGCATGGCGCTCGAACTGGCGTCGGGCGTGCCGACGATCTCCTCGGCCATGTAGCGCCCGAGTCGGACGGCCGTGTCAGTCGAGGTGAGCAGGAAACTCACCAGGACGAGCGCCATGAACGGCGCGCCGACAGCCGTCGGAATGCCGAAGCTGGTGAGCATGACGGAGCCACCGGAGGCGAAGTTCGGGAGCGCGCGCCCGATACCGCCACCGGCGGTGACGCCCGCGATGGCGACCGTCCCGAGTGCGACCGTCGCGAGCAGCCCCTCGCCGAGCATGCCACCGTAGCCGATGGTACGTGCGTCACTCTCCTTGTTGAGCTGTTTCGCGGTCGTGCCCGAGGAGACCAGCGAGTGGAACCCACTGATGGTCCCGCAGGCGATGGTCACGAACAGCAGCGGGAACAGCGGCAGGCCCGCGGTCCCCATGAAGCCGTAGTACGCGTCTAAGTTGATGACCAGCGGTTCGCTGGACGTCCCCAGGATGGTGCCGACGATGACCGCCAGCAGCGCCCCGCCGACCCCCGCGTACAGCAGGAACGACGACAGGAAGTCACGCGGCTGGAGCAGCATCCACACCGGCAGCACCGACGCGATGGCCGCGTACAGCAGGATGACCGGAATCCAGCCGGCGGTGTTCGCGCCGAGCGTGCCCGCAGCGGGCACTATCGAGCTCAGTCCCGAACCCAGCAGGACGATGGTGCCCTCGGGATAGGCGCCCGCCTCTGCGGCCGGGAACAGCGCGACCGGGAACTCGATGCCGACGAATACGCCGCCGAACACCGCGAGGACGAACGCCGCGGTCCCCGGCAGGAACGGCAGGTCGAGCTGGTAGAGGTACACGCCGAACAGCAACGCCAGTGCGATGTACACCGTACTCGCCGTCGCGGCCTGTGGATAGGCGTTGAACACGATGGCGACGACCAGTGCGAACACCGCCACCACGAGGATGATGGTCAGGAACGCGAACCAGAGGAGCATGTTCTTCCCCCGGTCGCCCACGTACTCCCCGATGATGTACCCGATCGACTTCCCCTCGTGTCGGAGGCTGCCCGACAGCGAGACGAAGTCGTGGACGCTCCCCAGCAGCGGGTTGCCGATGGCGATCCACAGGAGCGCCGGCAACCAGCCCCAGACGACGCCGGCGGTGATTGGGCCCACGATGGGTGCCCCGCCGGCGATGCTGGAGTAGTGGTGCCCCAGTAAGACTGGTTTCTTCGCCGGGACGTACTCCTGGCCGTCCTCGTACTTGTGTGCCGGTGTCTCGTTGCTGTCGTCTAGCTCGACGAAGCGCGCCAGATACCGTGAATAACCGATGTACCCGGCGGTGAACGTTATCATTGTCGCCAACACGAGCCAGATTACTTGTACCATGGTATGGTTCCCCAAATAGCGCGTGTGAGCACAAGATACTTAATTATTGGTGATGATTGTTCGTGAACTTGCCACTTGAAACTGCTGATAGGCGAAAAATACCCGGAAAGTTTCCTACGTGTGTGCCGCCCCGACGCCGACGCTGATGTCGATCTCGTCCGCGACGTCCGACAGCAGGTCGTCTTTCACTTCCGAGACCCGCTGTTCGATGGTCGCGACGATCGGCTGGCTGAACTCCTCGCGGATGCGTTCGAGGCGTTCTTGCTCGGTCTGGTGCCGCTCGCGCAAGTACGTCGCGCCGGTCCCGGTCTCCTCGGGGTCCGGCTCCGGGGCGACCTTGTTGACCACCAGCCCGCCTATCTCCAGCCCGGCCTCGGTCAACTCCGTGATCGCGCGCTGGGACTCCTCGATAGAGAGCTCGTCGGGGTTCAACACGAGGTAGAACGCGGCCTCGTTCCGTAGCGTCCGACCGGCGAACTCGAACTGCTCCTTGCGTTCGGCCAGGCGCTTGATGATGGGGTCGTCCCTGAGTTTCGCTCGCGCCTCCTTGTCGCCGATGGCCGCCTTCTCGAAGAGGTCGACGCTCTCGCGGCGCTTGTCGGCGAGGCGGTCGATCCACGACTCCAGGAACTCCGGCAGCGCGAGCAGGCGCAACGTCCCGCCGGTCGGCGAGGTGTCGAACACGACGCGGTCGTAGTCCTCGCTGTTTCGCATCACGTCGATGAAGCGGTCGAACATCGCCGCCTCGTAGGCGCCGGGGGTTCGGTGGGCGAGTTCGATCTGCCGGTCGATCTCGTTGACGATGGCGGGACTCACCTGGTCGCTCATCTCCGACCGAATCTCCTGCATGTGGCGCTCGACCTCCTCGTCGGGGTCCAGCTCCATCGCCCAGAGGTGGTCGTAGCCCTCGACCGGCTTCGGGTCGTCGTCGAACTGCTGGTCGAAGACGTCCGAGGTGCTGTGTGCCGGGTCCGTCGAGACGATGAGCGTATCGACGCCTTCGCGGGCGCACCGCAGCCCGTACGCGCTCGAGACGGTCGTTTTGCCGACGCCACCCTTGCCACCGAAGAAGACGAACTTGTCCATGTTAGAAGTGATACTGTTGCCCCTTGCGTTCGACCAGCGATTCTCGGTCCCACATCCGCCGCTCCCAGGCGACGAACTCCTCGCCGAGGTACGGCAGGAGCTCGGCCGTGTAGTAGGAGACGGGGCTCGGGATGCCGAAGGCGTCCGCGAAACACGCGAACATGAACACGTCGGTCGTGTCCTCGGCTTCCTTCTCTATCTTCTCGACGGAGGGATGCTCTATCATCCCGTGGTAGAGCCCGTGAAGCCACTCTTCGAGGACGTCGAGGTACGCGTCGATGCGGTCAGCGACGTTCATGCTGGCTTAACACGCACACCCGGTCGACGTCTGGGACCGTTCGAACCGCATCTCGTCGCCACACGACGGGCAGTTCGGTGCCTCCTCGCCCGCGACGTCGACGTCTCTGATACGCTCGCTACAGTCGTCACACCAGTAGGCCCCTTTCGACGTCTCCCCCGTGACGTCGCCGCGGTTGGCGGACTCCGTCGATGCCTTCAGCACGTCTCGTACGGTGCCCAGAATGCTCATACGTGTGATTGTATCCCGGTCTCACATAAATATTCGTGGGCAATTGCGCTACGGGCGCAGGACCGTCCCGGCGCCCTACCGGAGTTCCACGGCCAGCGTCTCCAGCAGGCGCTTCAGTTCGCCCCGCCGCTTCCACCCCGCGAGCCGGTCTGTCACTCCCGGCAGCGGCAGGCCGAGACTCACCGAGGACCGTGCTGTCAGGCGCGCCCCGCTGTCGGCCCGTTCCCGGGTCAGCGTCGTCTCCATCGTCTCGAACGGGCCGGCGTCCCCCTCCTGGCGGTACCGGTAGCCGTCCTCGAGCGGTTCGAAGGTGAACGTCGCCTGGAGGCCGCTCGCCCGCGCGGTCACCGTCGTCCGCCCGTCGTCGTGCTCCGCGACGTCGACCACGCTGAAGGTCCCCTCGCTCTCGATGATGGTTTCGGGCGAGAGCCCCCCGATCGACGGCGACGACCGTCGCCGGGACTGCCCGTGTGACCTCGACTGTACGCATAGCGCCCACGTCGACCGCCCCTGGGAAAAATCCCTTAGAGGAAGAAGGGGAGCGAAAGCAACACCAGCAGTCCCGCGAAGATGGCCATCCCGTAGACCAGTCGCTGGAACCGCTGCTGGCTCGGGACCTCCCGACGGAGTTCCGGTCGCATCGACCAGCAGTACCGGTAGAACGACCAGATACACACGAGGGCAGCGATACCCGTCGACCCGGCCACGGCGAGCGGTAACGACGCGCCGAACGACAGCAAGTACGGTGGCAGAAAGACGTAGCTCACGAGCACGCCCGTCGTGGCGACGACGAGGAAGGGGACGGGGTCCACGGACGTTCCCTGGCTATTGGTGAGTTTCACGCCGCCGACTACGTGTCGGACGAATAAAAATATACTCTCGCTACCACATACGAACTAAGTCCCCTGCGCGCGCCACGGGACGTATGGCTTCCGACGGAGACATCCGGGTCCTGCTCGTACTCGATCTGGTGTTGTCGGCCGTGTTCAGTACCGTGGTCCTGTGGGGGCTGTCGTTCGTGGGCCTCGCGTCGCTCACGCTGCGGTCAGTCGCCATCGCGACGCTGTTCCTCGCGGTGCTGACCTATCTCGTCGTCCTGCGCTAGAGGAGGCCGTCGACGGCGAGGAAGACGCCGAAGCTCAGCGCGAAGGCGAGCACCAGCGACCCGATCCAGGCCAGCACCGTCTTGCCCATCTTCGCCCCACTGACCTCGCCGTCACCGGCGGCCGCGCCGGACCCGATGATGGCCGAGACGATAATCTCGTTGAACGAGACGGGGATGCCGAAGAAGACGGCGGTCTGGGCGACGACGAAACTCGGGATGAGCGCCGCGATAGACCGCCGGGGCCCGAGCGAGGAGTAGTCCTGTGAGAGCGTCTTTATCATCCGTGGCGCGCCGGTCCACGACCCGATGAGCAGGCCGAAGCCGCCGAACAGCAGGACGCCGGTGATGGGGATGGCCGCCGTGGGCCCCTGCCCCAGCAGCGGGAGCAACGGCCCGAGTGCCAGGCCGACCTGGCTCCCGCCAGCAGAGAAGGCGACCAGCCCGCCCAGCACGAGCAGGAAGTGCCGCTGGCCGGCAGCCTCGTCGGCAGCCACGTCGCGATACAGCAGACCCGCGGCGACCACCCCGACGACGAGCGTGATTGCCACCATCGTCGGCGTCGTCGCCGTCCCCAGCTCGCGGGTCACCGCTCGTGCGACCGACGCCTGCTCGTCGCCGGGAGCGAGCAACACGAACTCGATGTTCGCGAGCACCGCGCCGACGAGGCCCGCCAGCCCGGGGACCAGCAGCCGCTCGGGGACGCGGTCGTGGCGCAGCGACCACGCCAGCCCGAAGGACATCCCGCTCCCGACAAACGGGACGGCGACCCACAGCGCCGCGATCTGCGTGTACTTCGCCATGGCCGGCTGTCCACCCATCGCCAGGCCGACGCCGACGACGGCCCCCGTGACCGTGAAGGCCGTCGCGATGGGGTAGCCGGTGAAGATGCCGATGGCGACCAGCACCGCCGCGGTGATCAGCGCCACGATAGACGCCACCGCGGAGAGGCTCCCTCCGTCCGGGAAGAGGACGAGGCCGCTGCCGACCGTCTCGGTGACGTTCGCCCCCTGTAACACCGCGCCGGCGAGCCCGAGAATCCCGACGAAGAAGCCCGCGCGCATCACGGATATCGCGTTCGCGCCGACGGCCGGCGCGAAGGGTGTCGAACCGGACGAGCCCGCACCGATGGCCCACGCCATGAACAGACTCGCTACGGACGCCACCACCAGCGTCGCCAGCACACTCGTCGCTACCATCTACCCCGGCGTTTCCACTCACGCGCAATGAGACTACCGCTCGCCGTCGACTATCTCCACTCGAAGTATGGGGGGTTGACAGGGGATACCATCGTGTCGCCCTGATTCCCGGTACCGACCCGCGCTTAGTTCGTCTTCGCATCGGCGACGCTGGCAGCCGACGCCGCGCGGCCGGCCCCGTGCTCAGTTCGTCTTCGCGTCGGTCTCCTCGCCCGGCTCCGTCGCCTCCACACCCTCCGCGGCCTCCACCGCCTCGGTCGCCTTCTCGGTGTCGACGTGCCAGCGGTCGACCGACTGCTCGAAGTCCGCGAGCGTGTTCGAGACGCGCATCTTCAGGTCGTCGTCGTTGACGTTGACCTCGAAGACGTACTCCGGTCGGTCGTCGCCGTTGATCCGCCGGAGGTTCGCGCTGACCAGCGCGTTGTCGAAGTAGTACGGCGCGATCTGGGTCATCACGTTCTTGTAGACGGCGTCTTCGACCCTGCGAAGCGCCTTTCGTCCGGCGGAGTCGGCCGCGCGGGTGACGTAGTCGACGGACTCGCCCCACTTGTTCATCGCCTCGCTCGGTTCGTCTAAGTTCTCGTAGGACTCGCTCAGCTTCTCGCCGGCCGTCTGGAGGTCCTCGTCTGGCTCCTTGCCCGCCTGCTCTCCCTTGCCCTCGTCGACGCTGGCCTGTTCGGCGGTCTTCTCGTTGACGTCCTCGTCGAGCCGTTCGTGGCTCTTGGGTCGCCACTCGTCGAACTCCGAGAGGGCATCGCCGTCGATGGCGGTGGCCACCTCCTCGTTCGTCAGCAAGTCCTTCAGCGCCTGGGTGATCCGCTCGCCGTGCTCGACGACGTCGACCCAGCCGCCCCGCATCTTGAATCCTGAAACGCTCTCTTCGATGTCAGCCATGGTAGAATAGACGACCCGTGGACAGCCGCGGCGTCGCTTCGTCGTGACCGTCCATCTGTACCGGCATCCTTCGGGGTCGGGCCGAATAACGTTTCCGCCATCGGCCAGACGTGGCGTCTTTCAGGCTGGAGGCCAAAACAGGGGCCGATGACATCCGCACTGTTCGTCGTCAGCGAGCACGGGTACTGGGGAGAAGAGTGTATCGAGCCGTTGACCACGCTAACCGACGCGGGCGTCGACGTCACCGTCGCGACGCCGTCCGGGTCACCGCCGGTCCTCGACGAGCGCTCGGTCGACCCCGAGAACGTGGACCCCGACCTCGCCGAGCACGTCCGCGAGGTCCACGAGACCGACGAGCGGCTCAACGACCCGATTCCCGTCGCACGGGCCGAGGCCGACGACTACGACGCCGTCGTCTTCCCCGGCGGGCACGGCACCGAGTGGGACGTCAACCAGGACAGCGATGCTCGCCGGCTCCTGCGTGACACCGTCGAGGGCGAGGACGGGACGGCACTCGTCGTCTGTCACGCCGTCGGTATCCTCGCCTTCGCACGCGACAGCGACGGCGAGTTCCTCGTCGCCGGCCGGTCGGTCACCGGCTTCCCGAACGCCTGGGAGGAGGGTATCGTCGACGACGACGACCTGATGCCCGACGGTCGGAAACTCCCGTACTGGGTCGAAGACGAGGTGAACGCCGCCGGCGCGGACTGGGACGCCGACCTCGACGCCGACACCAGCGTGACCGTCGACGGCGACCTGGTGACCGCTCGCGGTCCTCCGTCCTCTGCCGAGGCCGCGCGGACGCTGCTCGACGAACTGGGTGTCGAAGCGCCCGCGTAGGGACCCCGGACGCACGTCGAGCGTGGTCCAGTTTGTGCCTAATCTTTTATCTGAATTTCTACGTATTCGAGCGTAACTGCCGCTCTCTCTACGAGTTATGAGTCATACCGATTTAGAACATACAACAGGGTTAATGTGTCCCCGGTGCAAATAGGTAGGACGTATGACAGAAAAATCGACTCGACGGCGGTTCCTACAGACTGCAGGAGTAGCTGGTGTAGTCGCCCTCGCCGGGTGCGGCGGCGACGGCGGAAGTGGCGGCGACGGTGGCGACGGTGGTAGCGACGGCGGCAGTGACGGCGGCGACGGCGGCAGTGGCGGTGACGGCGGTAGCGATGGCGGCGACGGCGGCAGCGACGGCGGCAGCGACGGTGGCGACGGCGGCGACGGTGGCGATACCGAGACGCGCCTCTCGTGGCACGCCGGCGGGACCGGCGGGACGTACTTCCCGCTCTCGAACGAGTTCAAGGCGGTCGTCGAGGACAACACCGAGTTCACGCTGAACGTCCAGTCGACCGGGGCGTCCGTCGAGAACGTCGGGAGCCTCGCGAGCGGCGACGCGGACTTCGCGCTCATCCAGAACGACGTCGCGTACTTCGCGAAGAACGGCACCGGTATCGATGCGTTCGACGGGAACGCGATCGAGAACCTCCGTGGCGTCGCGACGCTCTACCCGGAGACCATCACCATCGTGACGCTCCAGGACACCGGCATCGAGTCGCTCTCGGACCTCTCGGGCGCGACCATCAATACCGGTGACCTCGGGTCCGGGACGCAGGTCAACGCCAACCAGATCCTCGAGGCGGTCGGCATCACGGAGTACACCGAGCAGAACGCCTCCTTCTCGCAGGCGGCCGACCAGCTCCGGAACGGCGACATCGACGCGGCGTTCGTCGTCGGCGGGTGGCCCGTCGGCGCCATCGAGGACCTCGCGACGACCAACAACGCAAACATCGTGCCCATCGAGGGCGACAACCGCGAGGCCGTCAAGGAGGCGGCGTCCTGGTTCGCCGACGACACCATCCCAGCGGGCACCTACAGTGGCGTCGACCAGGCGACCGAGACCGTCGCCGTGCAGGCGATGATCGCGACCAACGCCGAACAGCCCGAGGCGACGGTCGAGACGGTCACGGCGGCCATCTTCGACAACGTCGACTCCCTGAGCATCAAGACGGACTTCATCAGCGCGGACTCGGCGCAGGACGGGATGTCCATCGAGCTCCATCCCGGCGCAGCTGCCTACTTCGGTATGTAGGCACCGCTTCCGACTGTATCGCTTTTCAAACCAACCGCATCGTTTTCAAACCACCCGGACCCAGTGAACGACATGCGTCGGAGAACCGTTGTCCTCGTCGTGTTCGTCGGCCTGCTCGTGTTGGGCAGTGCTGCCGCAGCGATGCCTGGGACGGTTCTCGTCGTCGCAGACACCGACACCGGCGAGACGTATCTGACGGCGCCCGTCTCGAACGGGACGTCCGTCGGGCTCGAGTACATGCACTCCGTCGAGAAGACCCGCGTCTACGACGGGTACACGGTTCGTGGCGACGAACTCGAGATGACGCGGATGGAGTTCGAATCCTACGGCTGGGGGCTGCCGGCCCGCGAGAACGTCACTCGTGAGAACGGCACCTTCGTCTTCGACCCGCCCGGACAGTTCGAACGCATCACTGTCTCTCCCGGAGACATCGCCGGCCACACGCTCCACGTGGGCGACGAGACCTACGACCTGGTCGCGCTCTCGGACGGCAACGCCGTCGACATCTACGTGACCCACCGCTCCCCACTCGACACCTCCACTCTCGGACTGATTATCCATGGCTGACGAGCAACCACCGGACGACCCGACCGAGGACCGAGTATCGGACGAGGAAGTAGACGAGATGCTGCAGGAGATCGAGCGGAAACGCTCGCTTCAGGGCTGGGCGGCCGTCGCCGTCGCCATCGTCGGCATCTCCTTTTCTATCTTCCAGATGTGGCTGGCGGCGAAGGGGTTCGTCCTCTCTATCGACCTCCCTCTCGTCGGCGAGATACAGTTCGCGTCGCTCCAGTTGCTCCAGATCAACGCGATCCACGTCGCCTTCGGGCTGGTACTGGCGTTCATGCTCTATCCGCCGAGCACGGGCGACGGACTCTTCGCGACGCGCGCGGCGGCGTTCGCCGCGTGGCTCGATGAACAACTCGGCGCGACACACCCGGTCACACGCGCCGTCCGCCGCGTCGGTGACGGTCTGCGGTGGCTGTTCGTCGACCCCGAGTTCGACCGAATCACGCCAATCGACGCGGTGTTCATGGTCATCTCGGTGATGACCGCGGCGTACTTCATCACGGACTTCGCCGAGATCCAGCGGATGCGCGCGCTCGGCCTGGAGTCGGGCCGTCCCATCCAGGAGACGCTGCTGTTCTCCTGGCTCGAGCCCGTCGCCGGCGCGCTCGGCCCCATCACCGACGTCTCCTACGCGTTCCTGCTTGGGGTCATCGGCGTCATCCTCGTACTCGAGGCGACCCGCCGGGCCATCAGCCTCTACCTGATGCTCATCGTCGCGGCGTTCATCGTCTACGCCCGCTGGGGCTTTCTCATCCCGCAGAACGCGGCGTACGTCGGCGTGCTCTCCATCCCGCCCCTGGAGTGGCCCTCCATCATCCAGAACCTCTGGTACAACACCGAGAACGGTGTGTTCGGCATCCCGGTCACCGTCTCCGTGCAGTTCATCTACATCTTCATCCTATTTGGCGCGTTCCTGGAGATGTCCGGGGCGGGCCAGTGGTTCATCGACCTGGCCTACGCCGCGACGGGGACCCGCCGGGGCGGCCCGGCGAAGGCGAGCATCCTCGCGAGCGGCTTCATGGGCACCATCTCCGGGTCCTCCATCGCCAACACGGTGACGACCGGTGCGTTCACGATTCCGCTGATGAAACGCTCGGGCTACCGGCCCGAGTTCGCCGGCGGGGTCGAAGCCTCGGCGTCCTCCGGCGGGCAGATTCTGCCGCCCGTGATGGGCGCGGCGGCGTTCCTCATCGTCCAGTACACGGCGACGCCGTTCCGTGAGGTCATCATCGCGGCCACGATACCCGCCATCGTCTTCTTCTTTGGCGTCTGGGTGATGGTCCACTTCGAGGCGAGCAAGCGGGACATCGGGGGACTCGACCCCTCGGAACTCGTCGACATCCGGACCCACATGCGGTCGGGCTGGTTCTACCTCGTCCCCATCGGCCTGTTGCTGTACTACCTGCTGGTCGAGCGGCTCTCGGTCGCCCGGTCGGCGTGGTTCACGCTCATTGCCATCGGCGCGCTCATCGCGCTGGTCGCGGCCTACAGCGACGAGACGCGTGGCCGACTCGCGGCCATCTTCGGTCTGCTGTTCGTCGGGAACTTCCTCGGCCAGTTGCTCGCCGGCGCGAACATCATCGGGGCCATCGCCGGAACCGGGACCGGCCCGCAGTCGGTCGGTGCGGCCTTCGCGGCCACGGTCGGGGGCCTCGGTGGCATCGCCATCATCTCCGGGGTCATCACGCTGCTGACCCACCCCTTCGCGGAGGCACACTTACTGGAGTTCGACAAAGCGGTCGACGACGCCGCGGAGAACACCGCGGGCGCCATCGGCCGCTCGGAGTGGGCCAGTAACGGCGTCTACAAACTCGGGGTCTTCCTCGGGAAGTCCATGGAGGGCGGTGCGCGGACCGCCGTCCCGGTCGTCATCGCCGTCGCCGCCGCCGGTATCATCCCCGGCGTCATCAGCGTCTCCGGCCTCGGGCCGAACCTCGTAGCGCTCATCCGGGCCATCGCCGGCGGGTCGCTCCTGTTGCTGTTGCTCGTCACCGCCATCGCCTCCATCATCCTCGGGATGGGGATGCCGACGACGGTCACCTACATCATCCTGGTGTCGCTGCTCGCGCCGGCGCTGACCTCCTTCGGCGTCCCGCTGCTGGCGGCCCACCTCTTCATCCTCTACTTCGGGGTGATCGCAGACATCACTCCACCGGTGGCGGTCGCGGCGTACGCGGCCGCGGGGGTGGCAAAGTCCGACGCGTTCCAGACCGGCATCGAGGCGTTCTCGCTGTCGCTCAACAAGGCCATCGTCCCGTTCGCCTTCATCCTCTCGCCGGGCATCGTCCTGCTGCGGCGGAATCCGGGTGACCTGCCGGTCGGCGACCAGTTCCGCGTCGTCGAACTGGCGGACTTCGCCGACCCGGCGTTCGCCATCTTCGACGTGCTGATTCCGGTCGTCGGGGTGTTCCTCGGCGTCATCGCGCTGGCCGCGACGGTCATCGGCTACGTCTCAGCGCCGGTCTCGCGGGCCGAACGGACCGCCTTCGCGCTCAGTTCGGTCCTGCTGATGGCGCCCGGCCTGGTCGTCTCGACGGTCTTCGACATCTCCGGCCTGCTCGGACTGGGCGGCGGTGGGATGACGCTGGCGATGGACCTCACACTGCGTGCCGTCGGCCTCGTGCTGTTCGTCGCGCTGCTGACGAAGAACCGGCGGGCCGGGCGGGCGCTGGTCGACCAGCGACAGTCGCCGGAATCCGCCTGAGAGAACGACTTAACTCCCTGCCGGCCGACGGCCCGGGTATGCCAATCGAACAGCGCGGCGACGCCTTTCTCGTCACCCACGCGCTCGCGAAGGACGAACTCTCGCGGATTCGCGACGTCGAGACCGAACAGGTCTCGTTCCGCAAGGGGCTCGTCCGCCTGGGCCGAATCTGTGGGTACGAGATCATCGACGGCCGCATGGAGACGGAGTACGTCGAGATTCAGACGCCCCTGACCACGACGATGGGCGAGCGGGTCGTCGGCCTCGACGACGTCGTCATCGTCAACGTCCTCCGGGCGGCCACGCCTCTCGTGGAGGGCCTCCTGAAGGCGTTCCCACGGGCCCGACAGGGTGTCATCTCCGCCAGCCGCGACGAGTCGGCCGGGATGGACGAGGACGGCCAGTTCCCCATCGCCGTCGACTACGTGAAGCTGCCGGAGATAAAACCAGAGGACACTGTCATCGTCGCCGACCCGATGCTCGCGACGGGGTCGACGATGTGCACCGTCCTCGAGGAGATAACGGAGGACGGGCCGACGCCCGACACCCTCGTCGTCCTCTCGGCGGTGGCCGCGCCGCCCGGTATCGTCCGGCTCTCCGAGGCGTTCCCAGACGCCGACCTCCTGACGGTCGCCATCGACGACGAGCTCGACGAGGACGGGTTCATCGTCCCCGGCCTGGGCGACGCCGGCGACCGCGCCTTCCGGACCGATTGAACCTGCGAGGCGACAGCCTTTTTACTGGAATGGGCGAACGGAGGAGCACTCGGCGGTTCGTCCCGTCTGTTCGTCGGCTGTCGAACCCCCTTTCTTCGGCTGCAAAACCGATAAACGGCGGCGGAATCATATCTCCACCTGAACTCGCGTCAGACGTGTGCATGACGGGTCAGGGAACCACAATTTCGCCGCTGTTGTCAACAGTCGTCGAAGGCGAACTCAGTCGACGTCGATGTCGGCTCGGCCACTGGTCGCGCTCCGGAGGCGGTCACGGAGCGCGGCGCCCTCGGCCGTCGGGACCCGCACGTCGAAGGCCACGTCGGCCTCGTAGGTGGCGTCGAACTCGACGCCGGCGGACTCGAGCAGGCCACGCACGCTGCCCGAGTCGTCGTACTCGACGGTGACGCTGAACGTCTCGTGTGGCACTTCTTCGACCACGCCGGCGGCGTCGACGCCGTCCTTGACGGCCTTCGAATAGGCGCGGGCCAGACCGCCCACGCCCAGGTTCGTCCCGCCGTAGTAGCGGGTGACGACGGCGACGACGTTCTCGATATCGCGCTGCTGGAGGACGTTCAGCCCGGGTTTGCCGGCACTCCCGGTCGGTTCGTCGTCGTCGCTCGAATACTCCCGGAAGGGGTCGGCACGGACGCGGTAGGCCGGGACGTTGTGGGTCGCGTCGGCGTACGCCTCGCGGATGGACGCGACGAAGGCCTCCGCGTCCGCGACGGTGGTGGCGGGCGCGACGTGGCCGATGAACTCCGAGCCCTGCACCTCGAAGCGCGCCTCGCCCCGGTCGGCCACCGTTCGATACGTGTCTGCCACGTACCCCGGTAGCGGGGGGAGGCGAATAGCGCTTATCCTTCCGTCGACGACGCCCCGTCCGACTGTGACTCGCGACCGCCCCAGACCCGCTTGTCCAGCAGTTCGACGACCATTCCGTCGCGGACGCGGAGCTGACAGGAGAGCCGCGGGTAGCCAAAGCGGTCGGCGAGGTCGTCGTGCCAGTGGTCGGGCTTCGGGGCGTCGGCCAGCCGGACGCCGCAGGTCGCACAGATGCCGCGCCCGCCGCAGTTGAGACGCCTGGCGTACCGGCCGTGAGGCGAGAGGGCCGCATCGAGCAGGACGTCGCGCAGGACGGCACCCGGCTCGGCGGTCACCTCGTGTGTCTCGTCGTCGGGCGTCCGGACGGTGATGGTCGCCATCGAACGTAGTTGGGGGCGCCGGGGCAAAAGACTCAGGCCAGCTCGATGGTCCGCACGAAGGGTAGCGCGCGAATCTCGTTGATGAGGTCGCCGGGCAGCGCCTCGTCGGTGATGACGTAGAGGACCGCCTCGTCGGTGAACTCAGGGTCCTCGGTGAGCACCTGCCGGATGCTGATGCCGTGGTCGGCGATGGCGCTGGTGACGGTCGCGACGATGCCCGCTTCCTCGGCCTCCCGGACGTGGACGGTGATGGCCGTCAAATCGAGCACCGGTGCGAGGTCCAGCAGGCTCGGGACGGCCGAGATGTTCCCGAAGATACGCCGCAGTTCGTCGTCTGCGAGGATGGCGTCCGTGGTGGCGTTGACCACCCGGCGGTCGACGCCGGCCTCCCGGGCGATGCCGGTGTTGGGAATCTCGATGCCTCCCGAGACCACCCGCCCCTCGTCGTTGACCGAGAACCCCCGCTCCAGCAGGAGGCGGATGACGTCCTGCTGGCCCGGCGAGTCCTCGAACTTCTGCATGATCTCGTCGAACATGGTCGGAGGCACGGGGCCCGGGGGTAATATTTCACCGCTTGTGGTGCCGTTCGAACTGCACAGCGCCGGTGGCCGATTCGAGGAGCGAGGCGCTGTCGGACCTGTGTCGTCTCGCATCCGTCACGCACAGTCTGAGTCAGTCGCAGGCACGACACCCTTTATCTGTGTTCTCCTTGAATTTTCAAGCCACGGAACTACTACTGCAAACCTATGCGTTTGCGCCCCGACGATGAAGGGGCCGTTTGAGCCGGGATGCCCGGTCGAGCAGGCAGTCTGCCTTGTTCTCCTCACGTGGCGGTCACGTGGGACGCACGATACAGCACGCGCGTTCCGCAACAGCGACCACCACGCCCGTGACTGAGCCAGACCCATCCGAGATCGACGACCGACAGCATGACGACCACCAACCCGACGACGAGCCGATGGTAATCTTCGAGTTTGCCGTGCCGGCCGAGACGCTGGCACTGGAGCAGCCCCTCGCGGCGTTCCCGGACGTCGTCGTCGAACTCGAGCAGTTGGTCCCGACCAACAACAGTCCGTTGCCCTATCTCTGGACGAACGAGGAACAGCGTCCCGCGTTTCGAACGGCCGTGGCAGACGACCCGCACGTCGACCGCATCCGGAAGGTTGCGACGTTCGAGGAGGGTGTCCTGTACGGTATCGAGTGGGCCGACGACGCCGACGGGCTGTTCGACTGGATCGAGACCCAGCACGAGGAAACTGCCGTCCTCCGAGCGCGGGGACACGACGACGAGTGGATACTCCAGCTCCGGTTTCCCGACCGGGAACGGCTGTCCGAGTTCCGAACGTTCTACGAAGCCCAGGACATCGACCTGCGCCCCATCCGTCTGTACGACCTCACAGACCACATGATAGGCCAGTACGACATCACGGCGAAACAGCGCGAAGCCCTTCTCACGGCGCTCGAGATGGGACATTTCGCCATTCCCCGCGAGGCGACCCTCGAAGACGTCGCCGACTCACTCGACATCTCCGCGCGGGCCCTGTCCGAGCGACTTCGACGCGGGCAGATGGCGCTCGTCAGCAACACGCTCATGGTCGGACGACCTACTGGCGTCGGCCTCGGCGAGCAGTAGGGCCGACCAGCCGCTATCGGTATAAAACAATCAGTTGGTGAAGCCCCGCCGATTTACGGTACGGTGGTGACTATTTGGTAATGACTGAGGGCGACCGCTCGACGCTAGACGCCATCTATCAATGTCTCGCCAATACGCGTCGGAGAGACGTTCTCAGATACCTCCAGGAAGTCGACGACGGCATCGCATCGGTGGGGGACCTCGCCGACTACGTCGTCGAACAGGAGACGAACTCGCCAACGCCGAGCCGGGACAGCGTCCTCACTAACCTCTACCACACCCATCTGCCAATGCTGGCAGGAAGGGCTCGTCGAGTTCGACGAGCGGACCGAGACGGTCCGGTACAGGCACCATCCAGCGTTGGAACAGATACTGGGCGAGGAGTAATCTCCCTGTGTCGGTCGCGTGGTGGGCTCGACCCTTGCGCCTCGTACTGCCGGCTGTACGTTCGGAAAGACTCTCGGCACCCCGGGGTACCGAGTATTTTCTAAACGGTACAGCCGGCAGTATCACTCTGCAGACTCGTTGGCGGCGGTGACCGCCTGAGCCGTCTCGACCCAGTCGGTGTCCGGGAAGGGCGCAGGACGCACGTCGTAGGTGTACCGGTAGGTGTCCCCGTCCGCGTCCAGCGTGAGGCCGAACGCGTAGACGACCCCGTCGTCCAGCCCGAGGCGGAGCGTGCCATTGCGCGGCGGCGGGATGTCGGCGGCGGTCGACCGGACGCCGGTGACGCGGTAGGTGATGACGGGGACGCCGTGGTGCGTCGTCGTGTTGACGGCCGTCCACGTGTACCCGTCGAGGATGTCGGGGTGCCGGCCGATGTTCGTCGGTGCGACCTGCCCGTAGTGTGGGTCGTACCGGTAGTAGGCGTCGGTGGCGTTGTCGTAGACGAACTGTGGGTCCGAGGTGAACTGCTCTCGCTGGTGGGCCGGGAGACTGTCGGCCGGTTGGACGAACGCGTAGGTCGACCCGTTGATGTACACCTTGCCGTCGTGCCAGCGCTGGCCGACGATGGCCCCCGTGGTGGCGTCGATGTAGTAGTTACCCTCGACGAGTCGGCGCTCTTCGGGGGCGCTGTAGACGATGGCGTAGGTGTCCCAGTGTGACCGGGGCGCGTTCGAGACGTTCGTCCCGTCCGCTTCCAGCGCCGAGAGGTTGACGTGGTCCGGTCCCGCCCCCTCGGGATAGGACTGGTCCCCGTCGAGTGGGCCCGCCGGCGAGGAGCCGGGGACCGTAAGGACGGCGGCGGCCGCGACTAGCGCGAGGAGTCCGACGAGGACAACGACGAGAGAGCGGCGTTCCATACTTCGGCCGACGCCCCCCGTTCGGTAATAGGTGGGCCTGGCTCAAATCCGGCCTTGAGTCACGGCGCGGCGGCAGCGGCCGAACCTATTTGCTCGACGCCGGAGACAGTCACCGCTATGCCCAACGCACTGGCGAAGGTCGGTGGAGTGGTCGGGACGGTCGGCCTCGCCGGTATCCTCGCGTTTGGCACCCGCCACGGGCGGCCCTCCCCAGTCGCGGCCCTCCTCGGCCTCGGCGACGGGACCGTCGCGCTCGTCGTGAGCGTCCTCCTGCTGGCCGTCGGCGTCGTCCTCGTCGACCGGTCCTGGGACGGCGGCGAGAGCGAGGACTGAGCTACAGTTCGCCCTTCGTGCTCGCCACGTCCGACCGCCGCTCGTCGATGCGGGTCGCGTCGTCGAGCGCCCGCGCCAGCCCCTTGAACAGCGCCTCGACCTCGTGGTGGGCGTTCTCGCCCTCGACGCCACAGTGCAGGGTCAGGCCGGCGTTCGTCGAAAGCGAGCGACAGAAGTGCTGGGCCATGTGGCTCGTCATCCCGCCGACCTCGCGCTGGGAGAACTCGCCGTCGAAGGAGAAGTACGGCCGGCCCGAGACGTCGACGACGACGCTGGCGACGGCCTCGTCCAGCGGGACCTTCCGGTCGGCGAAGCGCTGGATGCCGCGCTTCTCGCCCAGTGCCTCGTCGAACGCCTGGCCGACGGTGATGGCGACGTCCTCGACGGTGTGGTGGGCGTCGATCTCCAGGTCGCCGTCGCACTGGACGGTGAGGTCGAACAGGCCGTGGGTGGCGAAGGCGCCCAGCATGTGGTCGAAGAAGCCCACGCCGGTGTCGACGGTGGCCTCGCCGGCCCCGTCGATGTCGAGCGTTACGTCGATGTCCGTTTCGGCCGTCTCGCGTGTCACGGCCGCCGTCCGGTCGGTCATACGCGATACGTCACGGGCCGCGTATTTGGGGGTTGCGCCCGCTAGCAGATGAGATGGTCAGTATCCCGACTCTGGTGGAGAGTGCGAAAGCCCCCTTTCAGTCCCACCCACGGCGGTTGGTCACGTGGCGACACGCCAGCGGAGACGAGTGTCCGGGCGGTTCTCGGCACATCCCGCACCCAGCGCGTGGTGAGGACCGTCAGAGAGGGGCAGCGTCACCGCTCGCTCGCGCGCCCGGCGAGCAGTTCGGTACCGACGACGAGCGCGAGCAACAGGCCGGCCGGGACGAGGAGCAGTTGCATGGCGAATGCGACGCCCGAACCGCCGATGACGAAGCCCATCACGGCCGGCGTGGTGGCGATGCCCAGCGCGGAGGCGACGGCGGCCATCGAGTTGACCGGGGCGCTGTGTTCCGGGACCGCCTCGGTGCCGTAGGCGAGCAACGTGGGGTAGAGCCCCGACACGGTCAGCCCGACGGCGAAGAAGCCGACCAGCAGCCATAGCCCCTCGGCGACGAAGAAGGTGAACGCCAGCGTGGGAATCAGCACGGCGGCCAGGCCGATACTCAGGCCGACGTACCCGAACCGCTCGGAGAGCTGGCTGGAGGCCAGGCGGCCGGGGATGTACGCGACGAGCATGACGCTCAGCGAGGCCGTCGAGAGCGGCCCGGCGAGTCGCCCCTCGGCGAAGGTCGTCAGCCAGGTGAACAGGCCGCCCTCGACGGCCGTCGAGCAGAACACCGCGAGTGCCATCGCCACCACCTCGGGGCGGCGGGCGATGCGGCGCAGTTCCGAGAGGTCGAGCGGGTCGTCACCGCCGTTCTCCTCGGGGGCCGGGAGCCACCAGACGAGCGCCGCGACGGGGACGAACGCCAGTGCGAGCGTGAAGTAGGCCAGCCGCCAGTTCCCCAGCGCGACGGCTACGGCGACCAGCACCGGCCCTATCGTCGCGCCGACGGCCCACATCATATCGTAGTACCCGAAGATTCGCCCGCGCTCGTCGGGGTAGAGGTGGCTCAACAGCGGCCGGTCGGTCCCCCGGCCGACGCCGGTCAGCATCCCGCGGCCCAGGAGCGCCGCCAGGAAGAGCGTGAACGACGGCGCGACCCCCATCAGGAGGATGCCGGCGCCGGTGCCGACGACGCCGAGCACGAGCAGTTTCCGGGTCTCGAACCGCCCGGCGACCGCACCGACGAGGACCACCACGACCAGGAACCCCACGGTGCCCGCGGGCGCGACGAGGCCCAGTTGCCAGTCGGTGACGGGGAACGTCCGGCGGAGTTCCGGGACGACGGCCCCGCGCATCTGGAGGCCGGCGCCCTCGAGGAGGACGTAGGCGAAGACGGCGGCAGTCCACCACCGCCGAGTGTCGCGCCCGGTGCCGGACTCGCTGTTCGCCGTCTCGTTCATACTCGACCCTCCAAGGGCTTCTGGAAAAATATTTTGTATATAGTTACACAACTATTTCGCATGACCTCCGACCTACTCCGTGACCACCTGTCGACGTTCGGCCTCTCCGAGAAGGAGATCGCCGCCTACCTCGCCGTGTTGCGCGCGGGCGAGGCGACCACGAAGGAGGTCTCGCGCGCCGCAGACGTCTCGCAGGGGTACGTCTACGAGCTCGCCGGGTCGCTCACCGAGCGGGGCCTGGTGACCGTCGACGAGACGGCCAGCCCCACGGTATTGCGAGCGCGGCCGCCCGAGGAGGCCGTCGGGTCGCTGTCGGCACGTCTCGACCAGATTGGGGAGCGCATCGAGACGCTGTACGACGAGCCCACCGAACCCGAGGCCGCCGTCGAGGTGCTCCACTCGCGGACGACGGTCCGCAAGCGCGCCCGACGCGCGCTCGAAGACGCCAGTCACGAGGCGTTCCTCGTCCTCCCGTTCCCGGAGGTCGAGCAGGTGCGCGATACGCTGTCGGCCGCCCGCGAGCGCGGCGTCTTCGTCTACCTGCTCGCCATCTCGCCGCTCGGGGACGCTGCCGTCGACTGGCACCGCTACGCGGACGTCGTCCGGACGTGGGAGGTGCCCGCCCCCGTCTACGCCATCACCGACGGGACGCGGGGACTGATGGGCCCACACGGGGTCCTCTCGGGCCGACACGGCTCGGAGTATGCGCTCGGGTTCGCCCAGCGGGACATCGGCGAGGCGTTCTACGGCAACGCGGTGAGCAACTTCTGGCCGATGGCGACGACCCAACACGTCGCCGACCCCGACCCGCTCCCGGCGTCCTACGAGCACTTCCGGACCGCCGTGACCAACGCGGCGCTCCACCGGGCGACGGGCCGTGACCTGCTTGCCGACGTCACCGTCCGCGACGTCGAGACCGGCGACCGGGCCGCCTACGAGCGCGTCCCGGTCGTCGCCGTCCGGCAGAACCTGGTCGGCGAGGCGACCAACGACTTCCCCATCGAGAACGGCATGGCGTTCGAGACGCCGGACGGTCGGGTCGCGGCCGGCGACGGTGGCGGCGGTATCATCCCGTTCTACGAGGGCTACGCCGCCGAGACGGTGACGCTGTACGGCGGGTCGTAGGCCCCTCACTCGGGGCCGACGCCGGTGATCTCGAACCGGAGGCCACCCTCGGGGCTGTCGCTCGCGGCGACCGACCACCCGTGGGCCTCCACGACCTCCCTGACCGTCGCGAGCCCGAACCCGGTTCCCTCCGGCTTGGTCGTGACCGCGCGTTCGAAGATGTCGGCCGCCGGGACGTCGTCGAGGCCCACCCCGTCGTCCTCGACGTAGAAGCCGTCGGCCAGCGGCCCGACGCGGACTGTCACCGAGGAATCGGCCCGCTCGCTGTCGGTCCCGTGTTCGACGGCGTTCCGGAACAGATTCTCGAGCACCTGTCGGAGCCGCGAGTCGTCGGCCTGGAACCGGCAGTCACCGTCGACGCGGAGGCGGGCCGTCCCCGTCTCGACGGTGGCCCAGCACGCCTCGGACACCGCCTGGAGGGACACGTGGGCCGTCTCGCCGACGGCCTGGCCCGCCCTGGCCAGCGCTAGCAGGCTCTCGACCAGCTCCGACATCCGCTCGTGTGCGCGCTCGACCTCGTCCAAGTGCTCGTTCTCGCCCGTCTGGCGCGCGAGCGCGAGGCGCCCGGTCGCGACGTTCAGCGGGCCACGCAGGTCGTGGGAGACCACGGCGGCGAACTCTTCGAGCTGGCGGTTCTGCTGTTCGAGCACCTCTCGCGTTTGGTTTCGGTCGGTGATGTTCTGGGCGACGGCCATGCCGGCGGCGACTGCGCCGTCCTCGTCATGGATGGGGAGCACCTGGACGTGGTAGTCTCTGCCCTGGTAGCTGTCCTCGAAGGACTGCTCCTCGCCGGCCAGCGCGGCCCGGTAGGCGTCTTCGAGCACTGCGGCGTTCGCCGGTGGGAAGACGTCGGCCGGACGCTTGCCGACCATCTCCTCGGCCGACAGCCCGCCGTTCTCGAGTTCGTCCCCGCCGACGACGGTGAACCGGAGGGCTTCGTCGAACAGGAACACGCCGCCGTTCGGGAAGTGCTCGACGAGGCCGTCGAACAGCTCGCGGCTCCGCTGGAGGTCGCGTTCGCGCTGCTTGCGTTCGGTCACGTCGCGAGCGAACCCCTGGACGACGACCGTCTCGCCGTCCTCTCGGATGGGTGTCGCGCTCACCGCCACGTCGAACTCCTCCCCGTCGCCGTCGACGAGTCTGAGCTCCAGCCCGCGGACCGTCTCGCCGGCGACGACGCCGGCGAACCCCTCGACGGCGTCGGCCATGCTCTCCGGCGTGACGAGCGTCTCGAAGGAGGTTCCGAGCAGTGCTCCCCCCCGGCGTCCGTAACAGCTCTTCGCTGACCGGCGAGACGTAGGTGAACCGGCCGTCGGTATCCGTCCGGAAGATGCCGTCCGGGCTGAGCTCGGCCATCTCGCGGAACTGCTGGTCGCGCTCGCGTTCCCGCCCCTCGGCCGCCTGGCGCTGAATCGCGGTCCCGAGGATGGCCGCGACGTTCTCGACGAAGGTGACGTCCTGGTCGGTGAACGGACGGTCGGCCGGTCCGAACGCAGTCAGGGCTCCCCATCGTTGGTCGGTGGGCCCTACGACGACACCGATACCCCTGGTGTCGCTGCTGGCGACCTGTCGTTGGAGCGTGCCGGCGGTGTCGACCGGGAGGTCGTCGAGGAAGACGGCGTGGCCCTGCTCCAGTGCGGACCGCGCCAGTGTGGCGGCTCGTGCCTCGTCCACCGCCGGGGCAGCCGTCGGAGTACCGTGGGCGCTCGTGACGGCGCTGAGTCCGCCATCTCGCGACCGCTGCTCGAAGACCCAGCCCGACTCGCAGTCGAGTCGGTCGGCGACGAGCGCTATCGCCTCCTCGAGTAGCGCCGCCCTGTCGCCGCTCTCGAGCGCGCGGTATCCCAGCTGTGCGATGGCCTCGTGCTGGCGCGTCCGCCGCGCCAGGTCCCTGGACGTCTGATATCGTGCTACGGCGTTCTTGATGCGGTTGGCGAGCACGGTGTACTGGTCGGCCCCGACCGTCTTCTGGACGTAATCGGTCACGCCGGTCGCGATGGCCTCGCTGGCGACGGCCTCGGACCCGCGGCCGGTAAACAGGATGAACGGGAGGTCCGGGAACTCCGCCCGAACGGCCTCGAGGAACTCGATACCGTCCGACCCGGGCATGTCGTAGTCGCTGACGACGCAGTCGACGGGGACGCTCGCCAGGACCTCGTGGCCCTCGCTGGCGCTGGTCGCCGTCAGGACCGAACAGTCGAACGCTCGCTGCAGCAGGGGCTCGCTCGTCTCGAGGAGTGCGGGGTCGTCGTCGACGTGGAGAACGGTAGTGTGGGGGGGCATAGAGCGTCTCGTGGCGTGGCGGCCCACAGCGCGAGCCGCCGTGTATCGCCGCCGTCGTTACCGACCGGTCACCATGGACCGACAGGTGAGGATGCCGTCGGCGGTGATTCTGAGCTGGTAGTCGTCGTAGGAGAACTGGACCTGGACGGACTGGTCGGTGTTCCGGTCGAACGACCCGGTGAGGAGTCGCGAGAGCGCGTCCGAGTCGACGACGTCGTACAGCGGCGGGAACTCGAGCACGTCGCGGTCGGCGTGTTCCGCGAGCGCCCGGACGATGGCGCTCCCCACGTCCGTCTCGTGGTCCCACGAGAAGTTGCCGAGCACGTTCCACTCCTCGCCCGCGCCGTCCGCCTCGAGTGTCCTGCTGGTCGTCGTCACCTCTCGAACCGCGGCCGCGAGCGTCTCGAGCGACGCGCCGGCGTTGCCCTGGTCCCCCTTCCGGAGGTACCGCTCGACCTTCTTGACCGGGAGGGCGTCGCGCTCGCTCCCCGAGTACAGAATCGTCCGCAGCTCGGGGTACCTCTCCTTGGCCACCGACACGAACGACCGCCCGTCCTCGGTCCTGATGCCGTCGCTGACGAGACAGTCGACCGGCGTCGACATCAGCGTCTCGAGCGCTTCCTCTGCCGACCCCGCGCCCACCGGTGTAACCTCCGCGCTACGACCGAAGAAATCGACGTACAGCTCCAACTCAAGCGGTTCGTCGTCGACGAAAAGCACCGTCGTTGATCTACCCTGTTCCATACGACCGGTTCGATAGTCACTGAGATAACTCTTTGCGTTACGTCCCAGTTACGCTCTATCTGGCGGTGATACGGCGCCGTTAGCGGTGTTCTTCGACGGCGTCCGCCGCGGCTTCGAGCGTGAACGCCCCCTGGTACAGCGCGCTGCCGACGACGACGGCGGCGGCGCCGGTGTCTGCCAGTTCGAGCACGTCGTCGATAGTCGCGACGCCCCCGCTCGCCACCACCGGGATGTCGACGGCTTCGACCACGTTCCGGACCGGCTCGGTCCGCACGCCTTCGAGCTGGCCTTCGACGTCGACGTCGGTAAAGAGGATGCCGCCGGCCCCCAGCTCCGCGTACCGCTGGGCGGCCCTGGCGGGGTCCAGTCCGGTGCCTTCGGTCCAGCCGGCGACGACGACCTCGCCGTCTTTCGCGTCCAGGCTCACCAGCACACTCCCGGGGTGTTCGGCACTGATCGCTTCGACGATGTCGGGGTTCTCGATGGCGGCGGTCCCGAGGATGACGCGGTCGACGCCGCGGTCCAGCAGCGAGACGGCGTCCTCGACGGTGCGGATGCCACCGCCGAGTTGCACGTCGACGTCCGCCCCGACCGCGTCGAGGACGGCGTCTATCGCGTCGGCGTTCTGTCGCTCGCCCTCGAACGCCCCGTCGAGGTCGACGAGATGCAGCGTCCGCGCGCCCGCGTCGACCCACCGCTGTGCCGCCTCGACGGGGTCGCCGTACGTCTTCCCGGTGCCACGCTCGCCGCCGACCAGCTGGACGACCTGCCCGTCTTGCATGTCGACGGCGGGGACGACCTCGAATTCGGGGAACATGCGCGACCGTCCGACCGGGCGCGTCGAAAGCGTGTCGGTCCCAGGCCGTCGCCGCGCTCTTCTCACCTAAACCCCCGTGGTGTGTCTCCGACCCGTCCGACTGCAGTCTGCCACTTTCACTTTCACCCTCCTGTTAACGAGCCTTTATCACCCCGGACGCACAAGCCACGTCCATGTCCGCAAGTGAGGACCTCGAAGACCTGCCGGGCGTCGGTCCGGCGACGGCAGAGAAGCTCAAAGAGAACGGGTTCGACTCCTACCAGGGAATCGCAGTCGCCTCACCCGGCGAGCTGTCGAACACGGCCGACATCGGCGAGTCGTCGGCCGCCGACATCATCAACGCCGCCCGCGAGGCCGCCGACATCGGTGGCTTCGAGACCGGTTCGACCGTGCTCGAACGCCGCGAGCAGATCGGCAAGTTGACCTGGGGCGTCGAGGAGGTCGACGAACTGCTCGGTGGTGGCATCGAGACCCAGTCCATCACCGAGGTGTACGGCGAGTTCGGGGCCGGCAAGTCCCAGGTGACACACCAGATCGCCGTCACGGTCCAGACGCCGGCCGAGCACGGCGGCCTCGAAGGGAGTGCCATCTTCATCGACTCCGAGGACACGTTCCGCCCCGAGCGAATCGAGCAGATGGTCCGCGGCCTCGACGACGAGGTCATGGAGGACACGATGGTCCTGCACGGCATCGCCGAGGAGGGCGAGGCCGACGCCACCGACGAGGCGCTGTTCGACGCGCTCGTCGAGTCGATGCTCGACAAGATCCACGTCGCGAAGGCGTTCAACTCCAACCACCAGATTCTGCTGGCCGAGAAGGCCCAGGAGATCGCCAGCCAGTCCCAGGACGAGGAGTTCCCCGTCCGCCTGCTCGCGGTCGACTCGTTGACCGCTCACTTCCGCGCCGAGTACGTCGGCCGTGGTGAGCTGGCCGACCGCCAGCAGAAGCTCAACAAGCACCTCCACGACCTGATGCGCGTGGGCGACCTCAACAACACCGCCGTCGTCGTCACGAACCAGGTGGCGTCGAACCCCGACTCCTTCTTCGGCGACCCGACCCAGCCCATCGGCGGCAACATCCTCGGTCACACCTCCACGTTCCGGATGTACCTCCGCAAGTCCAAGGGTAACAAGCGCATCGTCAAGCTCGTCGACGCGCCGAACCTCCCCGACGGCGAGGCCGTCATGCGCGTCGAGGAAGGCGGCCTGATGGACGAGTAGGCCCGCGACCGGCCATTGGCGACATGCGTCACTTTTTATCCCCACACTCCTAACGGTGGGCAAGTGACCGACGTTCCGACCGACCGGACCCGCCTCGTCGAGGCGGCGTTCGACGAGCTTCCAGACCAGGTCGCCGTTCTCGACGCCGAGGGAGTAATCCGGCTGACGAACCACTCGTGGGACACCTTCGGGTTCGAGAACGGCGTCGACGGCGACGTCGATATGGTCGGCCAGAACTACCTGACGGTCTGTCGCGACTCGCCCGACGAGATGTCGACGGACGTCGCCGACGGGATTGAGTCGGTCATCGAGGGAGACGCCGAGGAGTTCTCGCTGGAGTACCCGTGTCATACGCCCGACGAGCGGCGCTGGTTCACCGTTCGTGTGACCCCGTTCGAACTGGACGGCGAGTCACTCGTCCTCGTCGTCCACACCGACGTCACCGAGCGGCACCTGGCCGAGGCGAGCGTCACCGAGCGCAACGAACTGCTGGAACAGGTCGCCGGGATTCTCAGCCACGACCTCCGCAACCCGTTGTCGGTGGCGCTCGCACACGCCGAGATGGCCGTGAGCGGCGAAGCACCCGACGAGGACCACGCGGCCGACGTCCTGGAGTCGCTCCAGCGGATGAACGACATCATCGACGACGCGCTCATGCTCGCCCGTGGGACCGAACCCACCGAGCTGGACGACGTGGACCTCGAATCGACGGCCCGGGACGCCTGGGACCAGGTGTCGACCGATGGTGCGCAACTCACCGTCACGGGGACGATGCTGGTCGGGGCCGACGAGAGCCTCCTGGCCCAGCTGTTCGAGAACCTCTTTCGAAACGCCGTGGAACACGGCGCGACGGCCGAGCGTGGGGCCGACGACCTGACGGTGACTGTCGAACCCCGCGACGACGGATTCGCCGTCGCCGACGACGGGCAGGGCATCCCCGACGCGAAACTCGACCAGGTGTTCGAGCCCGGGTTCTCGACGAACAAGGACGACGGCGGCACCGGACTCGGCCTGCCCATCGTCAAGCGAATCGCCGACGCCCACGGCTGGACCGTCCGTGCGGAGGCCGCGCCGGACGGCGGCGCGATGTTCGCCGTCAATGTATGAGTTCTCCCGCGTCGGACGTCACCGACGCTAGTCTTCGCTACCTGTGACCGGGTCGCTCAGGGCCGTGTCTAACCCCTTCGTTTCGTGTCCACCACCGCGCCGTCCGGCGTCTTTCACCCGTCTGACGAACCGGAGTGAAAGTGGTGTGGATGATACCGAACCGCAAGACGGCGGAACATCTCCTGGTGAAACGGAGGGGTTCGGCGTGAAAACCGCGAGACGTGGGTGAGATTCGACCCGTGACCGGGGGCTAGCGCGTCGCCTGCAGATTCGGGGCTTTCCCTGCCGGGTCAGTCGCCGGCGGACTTCATGCCCGTGCCGTCCAGGTCCGCACCGCCCACCGACGACCGCAGGGCGTCCATGCCGTCGTCCCGGTCGATACCGAAGTTGTCGGCGTACAGCGCCTGGACGCGGTCGTACTCCTCGTCGCTGAGCGGCGGCGTGTCGGGGGCCGCCGCCCACTCGTCGATATCGTCTGTCGTCCGGAACGTCGGCGTCACCGAGGCCATCTCGTCGTGGTAGAGGAGCCACTGGATGGCCGCCTGGCCCAGCGTACGCTCGCCGTCGCGTTCAAGGAATCTGATGGATTCCACCTTCTCCCACCCGGTCTCGTACCACTCGCTCGGGCGGTGCGCGCGGTGGTCACCCTTGCCCAGCTCGGTCTCGGGCGTGACCTGCTCGTTGAGCAGGCCCGAGGAGTGGGGCACGCGAGCGATGACGGAGGTGTCGGCCTCGTGCTCGCGGATGGTGTCGAGGAAGTGCTGGCCGGGGGTCTGCTCGAAGAGGTTGAAGACGGTCTGGACGACGTCGAACTCCTCGGCGACGGCGGCGTCCCCCTCCGCGAGCCAGCCGATGGATGGGCCGAGCGCCCAGCCGACGGCGTCGACTTTCCCCGCATCGCGAAGGTCGTCGAGCGTCGCCAGGACGTCCTCGTCGACCTCGTCGACGTTGGCGTTGTGGAGCATCAGCAGGTCGACGTGGTCCATGTCGAGGCGGTCGAGCGAGCGGTCGAGCGCCGTCTCGATCCACTCGGGCGTGACCTTCTTGGGCAACTCGCCGTGGCCGGCCTGCGGGTTGTTGTAGAAATCGTAGCCCACCTTCGTGGAGACGGTGACCTCGTCGCGGCGGTCGGCGAGTGCCTCGCCGATGATCTCCTCGCTGTCGCCGTGGCCGTAGACGTCGCCCGTGTCGAAGAACGTCACGCCCTGGTCGACCGCGTGCTCGACCATCTCGACGGCGTCCTCGCGCGTCCGGTCGCCCCACCAGTCGGTCCCGACGACCCAGGCCCCGAAGCCCACTTCGGAGACCTCCACGTCCGTGTTTCCGAGTGTCCGGTAGTTCATACCCCCAGTTACGGCGCTGCGCACTTAGCCATCTTGGTTCTCGGGCCGGTCGCTCGCGTCGGCGGTGCGCCGGAGCGTCGGCGTCGCGACGGCTTCGAGCACCGCGACAGCGCCGTACTCGCGGCGGACCCACCAGGCGAGCGCGCCCGACCCGACCACCAGCAGCGGAAGGGCGACGAGCCCACCCTCGGGGCCGAACGACCCGCCGGTCACCAGCGGGAGGCCCGTCGTCTCTGTGCCGAGCAGCGCCGCGCCAGTCGGGATGCCGCTGACCGGGAAGCCGTACAGCCCGAGGGTGTAGTTCCAGGCGACGTGGAAGCCGGCGGCGATGCCCAGGCGACCGGTGAGGACGTAACACGCGCCCAACAGGACGCCGTACAGGGTGATGTTGGTGACGCTGAGCAGCGACGCGCTGGGGTTGGTCGCGTGCAGGACGCCGAAGAGCGCTCCCGTCAGGACCGTCGCGACGACGGTGGCGCGCCACTTCCCGAACGCGCCGGCGAGTCCTTCGGCGGCGTTGGTCAGCAGGTACCCCCGGACGAGGACCTCCTCGGTGGTGGCCTGGACGAGGAAGAACACCGCCAGCAGGACCAGGCGGGTCGCCGCGCCGGTCCCGCCGAATCCGATTGGACCGCCGGACTCGGTCACGAGCACGCCGGTAATCGTCACCAGTCCGGCGGTGAGTTCGACGACCAGGACGACCGTCGGCAGGGCGACCCCGAGCGCGAGCCCGAAGGCGGCGTCGCGCCACCACTGGCGGTCCAGCTCCAGTCCGAAGTCCACCAGTCGGCGGCGGTCGAGCAGATACCCCACACCGAGGCCACTGCCCAGCGCGGCGACCCACACCCAGGTGGTGCGGGCGAGGTTTCGCAGGGCTGCCCCGAGACCGGTCCCGTTCCCCGGGGGGAGCACCGAAGCGGCGAGCCCGGCGAACACCACCGTCAAGAAGAGGGTCCCGACCACCCAGATGGTGACCCGCCACGGCGACCGCAGGCGTCGCTCGGTCGGATTGACGATGTACCCCCGGAGCTCCGTTGCGAAGTCCGACCTGGCCATGGCGGCCAGTCACCCGGCGGCGTCTTAACAGATACGCCACGGACGGCCCGTGACACCGTTTGTCGTGGCGTCGGTGTTACCGGGTAGTGCCCACGTAACGGAAACCACTATCTGCCCTGGAATCCAGGTACGGCACATGACCAAACGCCACGTGTCGCTCCCGCCCATCGCCGAGGAGGGTCTCCGGGCGTTCATCGACGAGGTCGACGAACGACTGTCGGGTCCCGAAGAGACCTGCGACGTGGTGACCGACGTCCTCGTGGACCTCCACGGCGACCGGGAGGCCTACGAGCGCTGGCAGTCCGGCGGCGACGTCTCGCCAGCCGAACGGGTCCGCCTGCAGGGGTACGACCCCTGCAACACGACCCTGGAGAGCGAGTACTACGCCGAGAAAGACGAGGAGCAGTTCAAACACTCCAAACACCTCCAGTGGCTCTGGCGACAGTTCGACGCGACGCCGATGGCCGACAACGTCGAGTTCGCCCTGCGCTTCCGACGGATGCTGGCCGACCACCTCTTCGCCGAGTGCGGGGACCACTGCCGTTTCTTCAAGAACATCAGCGTCACCTACGGCCACAACATCGAGGTCGGCGACAACGTCGTCGTCCACGACGACGTCCACCTGGACGACCGCGGGAAGCTGACCATCGGCGACCGCGTCTCCATCTCTGACGACGCCCACATCTACAGCCACGACCACGACGCCGTCGACCAGACACACGTCGAGAACTACCACACGATAATCGAGGACGACGCCCGCGTCACGTACGACTCGATGGTCCGTGCCGGCGTCCGCGTCGGCGAGAACGCCATCCTCGCGGCGAAGTCCATCGCGAGCAAGGACGTCCCCGCCCACCACATCGCCGCCGGGACGCCCGCGAAGTCCATCGCGGTCAAGGACGGCTGGGCGTCCGTCGCCGACCCGCTCGAGGACGCGAACGTCGACCGCCGGGAGGAGCGCCACATCCCCTCCGAGCTGCCCGACAACCTGAACCAGTTCGACGAGTTCCAGCGCGACCTCTCGCCGCCGGACCAGTAGCCCTCGCTATCGCCTTCGGGAATCGGAGAGCAACACAAAAATACGCCGAGTGCCAACGCTCCCTATGCAGGTCTGGGGCTGGCTTCTGGTGTACCTCGTCGGGTTCGGACTCGTACAGCTACTGCTCTACCGACGCTTCGGCCGCCGTGAGTCGACACCGCGCGGGAACTCGCAGTCGGCCGCCCCATCGGGGTCGCTCGGTCCGTCGGCGTCGTCGGTCGTCGAGTGCCGCCACTGCGGCGCGCGAAACGAGGCCGTCCGGACCGTCCGATACTGTCAGGCCTGTGTCGAGCCCCTCGACTAACCTTTGGTCCCGGAGCCCATCCACCCACCATGCGAAGTCTGGCTATCAACGTCGGCGCCAACACCAACGAGCCGGGGTTCCGCGCCCCGCTCTTTCCGGACGGCTCGTTCGAGTACATCCCCATCCCGGAGTCCGAGCCCACGAGCGACCCGGTGCCGACGTACGCCGACCTCGACCTGACGACGGACGTCAGCAGCGTCGCCGACCGACCCGTCCACTTCGACCCCGAGTTCCCCGAGGCCGGCGGCGAGCGCTACACCTACGGCGACGAACACGGCGTGAAGGCCGGGCCGATAGCGTCACTCTCGACCGGTGACTACCTCGTCTTCTACGCGACGCTCTCGACGCCGTCGGACCCGCCCGACTGGGCGCCGCCCCGGTGGGGCGCGTTCGTCATCGGTCACTTTCGCCTGGCCCGGCCGCCGGTCACCGGTGCGGACTACGCCGGCCTCTCACCAGCGGAGCGGGTGACCTTCGACTCGAACGCCCACGTCAAGCGCGACCCGTTCGACGCCCGCGTGCTGGTCCTCGGCGACCCAGACGCGTCTCGGCTCTACGACACCGCCGTCCCGCTATCGACGCCCGACGCCGGCACCGAGGCCAACTGGCTGGTGACCGACTGCTCGGTCGATTCGGGGAAGGGCCCGTGGTGGCGCCGCCCGATGCGCTTCGACGAGACGGGCACCGAGCGGCTGCTCGCCGCCGTCGATGCCGCTCCTGTAATCGACCAATCAAAATGAGTTATCAGGGGTGAAAACAGAGTACGAAAGCATATGTCCAGACGCGCACATGCTGGTGGTATGCGTCTCTCGACCGGTGTTCCCGGATTCGATACTCTCGTCGAAGGTGGCCTCCTCTCGAATCGGCTCTACGTCGTCAGCGGGCCACCCGGGAGCGGGAAGACTACGTTCTGCTCGCAGTTCATCACGCAGGGGGCCAAGGAGGGGGAGTCCTGTCTCTACGTCACCATGCACGAGACCAAGTCGGAACTCATGCAGGACATGGCCGGCTACGACTTCGGCTTCGACCGGGCGATGCAGTCCGACGCCATCCAGTTTCTCAACCTCGTCACCGAGAGCGGCAAGCGGACCATCACGCAGTTCGGCAGCGACGGCGGCCTGACGAACCGGCTGGTCGCGTTCATCGAGCACAACGACATCCAGCGGGTCGTCATCGACTCGACGATGCTGCTGCAGCACTTCATGCAGGACGTCGACAGCGAGATAACCGGCTTCCTCTCGGCGCTCAAGCAGACCGAAGCGACGACGCTGCTCATCTCCGAGATGACCGACCCCTCCTCCTACAGCGACGAGCACTATCTGGCCCACGGCGTCGTCTTCTTCCACAATTTCCTCGAGAAGGGGAGCATGACTCGCGGGGTCCAGGTCATCAAGATGCGCGGGACAGCCATCGACTGTGACATCCGCAAGATCGAGTTCACCGACCAGGGCCTGAACGTCTCGGACGAGAAGGTCCAGACGTAGCCACCATGAGCCTCTACGAGCGCAAGTACGACACCGGGTGGGACGCCCTCGAGAAGGACGAGGCGACCGACCGCGCCTACGCCATCGGCGTCGCCGAGCGCTTCGGCGAGTACAACCGCGAGGAACTGGAAGCCATCTACCACGAGATGGACTCGGCGTACCACCGGAGCATGGTGGAACTCGCCTACGACGAGGGGCGAAACGAGGCCAAGGAGGCCGCCACGGCAGGTGACCCCGACAAGGAAGCCGTCTGGGCCGAGCTGGTCGAGGGCGAGAAGACGTACGTCCACGTCGACGACGCCCCGACCGGCGGGCGCGACGGCCTCCCGAAGGCGCTCGAACCGACTGAGCTGCTCGACAGGCAGGACGTCGATAGCACCGAAGCGACCTCCCGCCCGGGCTTTCTCGACCGGTAGTCGCGCCGCACCCGACCGCTCCGCTCACGGTGTGGCGTCGAAAAACGAGTCGTACTGCCGGGTGCCCTCGGCCCTATCGGCTCAGAACGAGACCTGTTCGGGACCGTGCTCGCCCATCGCGATTGGGTCGCGGTCGGAGTAGCCGACGCGGCCGATGGCCTTGCTCGACATGCCCGAGCACGCCGTCAGCATCGCGTCTTCGGCCGTCTCGAACGTCTCGGGACCCGACCGTTCCAGCGCGTCGGCCAGCGTCTCTGTGCCGTTGGGCAACTCGAGGACCATGTCGCCGTTCGCTTCGACGAGCTCGTCGGTGGTCATCGGGTACGTGTGCGATTCGAACGCGGTCTGAACCTCTGTCAGTAGCCTCATGGCCGGAGAAAGTTAACGGTCGATAATAAACCTTAACTATTGATTATTATAATGTCGTACAATGTGTATAAGGACCATGGTGCCGTGTGGCGAATCCGACCGAAGATTCTTCGCCCTGGGGACCCCTCTCGGCGGTATGGTCGCCGCCGATTTACACGTCCACACGACGCGCTCGGACGGGACGCTGACGCTCTCGTCGCTCCCGGCCGCCGCGAGCCGCGCGGGGGTCGACGCGGTCGCCGTCACCGACCACGATCGACTCCACCCCGACCTCGAGGCGCCGCTCACGACCCACGACGGCCTGACCGTCGTCAGCGGCGTCGAGCTGCGGGTCGACACCGGCGACCAGCGACTCGACCTGCTTGGGTACGGCGTCGACCCGACCGACGCGCTCACAGCCGAGTGCGCCCGCATCCAGCGCGACCGCCGCGAGCGGGGCCAGCGAATCATCGACCGCGTCGAGGACCGCCTCGGCGTCTCGCTGGACCTCGAACCCCGCGACGGGCTGGGCCGTCCGCACATCGCCCGGGCCATCGCCGACGCGACCGACTACACGTTCCAGGGTGCGTTCGACGACCTCATCGGGGACGACTGCCCCTGTTACGTCGAGCGCGACGTCCCCCGCTTCGAGCGGGGCCGCGACCTGCTCGCCGACGCCTGTGGCCTCGTCGGCCTCGCACACCCGTTCCGTTATCCCGACACCCCGGCCGCGCTCGACCACTGCGCGTCGCTCGACGCCGTCGAATACTGGTACCCCTACGGCCGTGCCGTCGACGACACGATGCTCGATGACGCAATCGAAGACTACGACCTGGTCCCCACCGGCGGGAGCGACGCCCACGGCGAGTCCGTCGGTGAGACCGGCCTCGACGAACGGGCCTGGAACCTGGTCCGCGAGGCCCTCGACGTCTGACACTCGGCATGCGGAATCAGAGGGTTCAATGTCGGCCAGCCCCTCTACTCAGGTATGCAGTGTCACTACTGCGACCGTGATGCCGACGTCGCCGTCGAGAAAGACGGAGTCAAGGTCGGGGTCTGTACGGACCACTTCCGCGAGCAGATGGCCGAACTCGAGGACGCCGACTGGATCGAGGAGCTCGACGAGCAACTCGACATCGACCGTCGAGAGTAGTCGCCCCGCCCCAGCTACCACTTTAGCATACCCCTCCCAACCGCCACCCATGGAGAAAGTACGGCTCTCCGACCTCGAGTCACGCATGGGTCCCGCCGACGTCAAGCGCCCGCTCTCGCCGGCACTCGGTGCCGAGCACGTCTCGCTGAACTACTACGAACTCGCACCGGGTGAGACCTTCGGCCTGGGCTATCACCGTCATTCGGACCAGGAGGAGCTGTTCTACGTCCAGTCGGGGACCGCGACCTTCGAGACCGAGGACGGCGACGTGACCGTCGCGGCGGGTGAGGCGGTTCGATTCGCGCCCGGCGAGTGGCAACTGGGTCGTAACGCCGGCGAGGAACGCGTCGTCGCGCTGGCCCTGGGCGCGCCACAGACCACGGGCGACACGGAGATGCACCGCGACTGTCCCGAGTGCGAGGAGCGCACCCGCCACTCGATTGAGCTGGCCGGGGACCGTGACGCGCTCCTGACTGTCTGTACGACGTGTGGCACAGAGACCGGCCGCTACACCTGACTCTCGCACGAGGGCATCGCGACTCCCGTTACAGCTGGACCGTCTCGCCGAGCTCCGGCGCGCTCGCGTCGTACCCGTCCTCACGGAGCGTCGCCGCGAACGGCCCACACCGGTCGCCGTGATTGACCAGCACTTCTTTGTCGCGGTAGGCCGCCAGAAACTCGCGGAGCCCCTCGCGGTCGGCGTGTGCGGAGAAGTCGTGGAGTTCGACCGTCGCGCTCACCGACAGCATCCGCCCGTCGAACTCGGCGCGCCCGGTCTCCAGCAGTTCCCGACCGGGGGTTCCCTGGACCTGGTAGCCGGTGAGCGCCACCGTATTCGTCGGGTGGCCGCGGATGGCGGGCACGTACGTCATCGCCGGGCCACCGTTGAGCATCCCGGAGGTGGTGATTATCACGGTGTTCTGCTGGGCGATGCGCTCGCGCTGCCCGTTCCGGCCGTCGACGTACCGCGCGTTCGACCGGGCACCGCGCAGCGCCTCGGCGTCCCGGAGGAACTCGGGGTGGTCGACCAGGGTATCGGTCACCCGCTGGCCCATCCCGTCGACGTAGCAGTCCACGTCGTGAGCGGCACAGACGAGCATCGCTTCTTGCGTGCGGCCGATGGCGAAAGCGGGGACGACGACGGTCCCGCCCTGCCACACCGTCTGTCGCAGGCTCTCGACGAACCGCCGTTCGACGCTGTCACGGTCCTCGTGGCTCGCGTCCGAGTACGTCGACTCGCAGATGACGGCGTCCGCTTCGGGGCGGGCCGTCGTCGCGTCGACGAGTCGCTGGCGGCCGGTGTGGAAGTCGCCGGAGTAGAGAAGGCGCGTCTCTCCGTCGTCCACGAGGACGTGGGCGCTCCCGGGGATGTGGCCGGCCTCGTACAGTGTCACCTCGTAGCCGGCGGCCTCGAAGGACTCCCCGTAGCCGTGGGGCACGGACGCCTGGGTGAGTCGGTGGACGTCCGTCCCGGTGAACGGACAGCGCGGCGTCGAGCCGTGCAGTTTCAGCGTGTCCTCGGCGAGCGTCAGCGCCAGGTCGCGCGTCGGCGGCGTCCAGTGGACCGGCGGCAGGTCACCCGCGCCCATCAGCGCGGGGACGGCCCCGACGTGGTCGAGGTGGCCGTGGCTGACGACCACCGCGTCGGGGTCGACGTCGCCGACGGGGTACTGGGGCGGCGACTCGCTGGCCATCCCGTAGTCGAGCAACAACCGGTCGTCGACCAGGACGGCACTCCGTCCGATTTCGCCGGCCCCGCCGAGGAACTGGACCTCCATCGCCCGTTCGTACCGCCCGCGGATGCTTCCCTCCGTCGGTTCGTCACCGGAACGGCGTCGTCGGCGCGCGACGGGTAACTCCGTCGACCACGGACGCGGCCACCGCTCGAATGTCCAGAATAACGGGACGCGAGTGGCTGCGGTCGGCGACTCAGGCGTACCGACTATGTCCGGCGCTGCCCGACATCTCGGCCAGGTCGGCGTGGACGTCCGCGATGCGCTCGCGGATCTGTCGCCCGGCGACCCGCGGGTCGAAGCGGTCCTTGTTGGGCGACCAGTCGACGTCGTTGAAGAAGGTGTCCCGGTCCCCGTCGACGTCCGTCGGGGGGACGATGTCCGTCGGGGCCTCGTTGTAGAGGTCGAAGGCGGTGCGGGTGTACTCGTACTGGTAGCGCGTGTCCTTGTTCACCTTGCAGATGCCGTGCTGGAGCATCTGCTGGAGCTGGTCGGGCTGGACGCCCGAGGAGCCGTGCAACACCAGCGGCGTGTCCAGGCCGTGGTCGTTCAGCGCCTCGCGGATGTCCCGTGCCAGGTCGGGGCGGAGTTCGAGGTCCTTGCCCTTCGCGACGCCGTGCTGGGTGCCCACGGAGATGGCCAGCAGGTCACAGCCCGTCCGGTCGACGAACTCGACGGCCTGTTCGGGGTCGGTGTAGAAGGCGTCCTCGGACTCGATCTCGTCCTCGACGCCCTTGATCTGGCCGAGTTCGGCCTCGACCAGGATGTCGCCGTCGCCCGCCTCGGCCATCTCGACGACCTCCTTGCTCGTCGCGACGTTCTCCTCGAATGGTTCGTGGGAGGCGTCGATCATGATGGAGGAGGGGATGTCGAGTTCGACCTGCTTCTCGATGGTCTCTAAGTTCGTCTGGTGGTCCATGTTGAGGAACACCCCGATGTCGTACTGCTCGGCGATGAGGTCGATGTAGTTGCCCATCGCCTGCAGCCCCGCGATGGGGTCGCCGTTGCCGGCGAACGTGCAGGCACCGTTGCTCATCTGCAGGAGCAGGTCGGACCCGACCCGCGAGGCGCCCTCCATCAGCCCCATCATCGTGTTCGGCTCCGCGATGTTGCTCGCGACCAGGCCGAAGCCCTCCTCGAGCGCGTCGTCGTATACGTCCGAAAGCTCAGAACCGCCCTTGAATGGCATCTGTTGTCACCGCGTCGGGATTTGACCGCCCCCGACATTAAACCCACTCTTGCACCGCAAAACGGGGATTCGAACGCGCCGGGCCACGGCTGGGCTGTCGACGCGCGGTCCGTTCTCCGTTCGGGCCTATAGGCCGTCGTCCGGGCCTGACGGGCGGTTTCGCGCCACCGTTCGCGGTTCGGTACCACGCCGGTTGTGTCTTGGTACCGTACTTCCACAAACAATTATTATACTCCACGAAAAACACTAGTACGTATGGCGACACGCCAGCAGACTCCGACGACTACGTATCACACGTGCACCTGTGGTGAGCAGTTCGAGACGACGGAGGCGCTTCTCGAACACGCACGGGAGTCGCACCGACTCACCGTACTGTAGGGGCTGGCGTCGACTGTGTCGATTCCGGCAGGAGCCGGACCGACGAACATTTTTTGGACTGTCGCTCGCGACCGTCAGGAGCGCGTCCCGAGGTCCTGACGGACGCCGAACTCCGTGTACCCCCCGTGAGAGACGTCCAGCGCGCCGAGCCACCAGTTCCACCGCTCGGCGAGGCTGTACCCGTCGGGGGCGTCCCCGAGGTTCTCGACGACGGTCTCGACGGTCAGTTCGGCGTCGAAGTCCGCGTCGAACCGGCCCGCGTCGGCCAGGTCACGCGCCTGTCGGGCGACGGCGGTGACGACGTCGTCCTCGGCGTCGAAGGTCTCCGCCAGCTCGTCTTCGAGTGTCCTCCGGTTCACGTCCGTGTGTCGGCCTCGCCGGACTTGAATGTGTCTCGAAGGCACGCGGAACCGCAAAAGGGGACAGACGCAGTGGTCGTTCAGTTACCCACGGCCTCGCGCGAAGCCGCTCAGCTGTTCAGTTACCCTTCTCGATGGGCGCACCGACCAGGTTCCCCCACTCGGTCCAGGACCCGTCGTAGTTGATGGTGTCGTCGTACCCGAGCAGCTCGTGGAGCGCGAACCAGGCGACCGACGAGCGCTCGCCGATGCGGCAGTAGGCGACGGTCGTCTGGTCGCCGGTGATTCCCTCTTCGCCGTAGAGCGCTTCCAGTTCGTCGTAGCTCTTGAACGTGCCGTCGTCGTTGGTGACGGCCGCCCAGGAGATGTTGCGCGCGCCGGGGATGTGGCCGCCGCGCTGGGCGGTCTCCTGCAGTCCGGGGGGTGCGAGGATCTCGCCGGAGAACTCCTCGGGCGAGCGGACGTCGACGAGCGGGACGTCGCGCTCGATGGCGTTCTCGACGTCCTCGCGGTAGGCGCGGATGGACTCGCGCGGGCCGGAGGCGTGGTACTCCTGCGTGGAGAACTCCGGAACCTCGTCGGTGAGCTCGTAGTCGTTCTCGTGCCAGTACTCGCGGCCGCCGTCGAGGAGCTTGACGTCGTCGTGGCCGTAGTACTTGAACTGCCAGTAGGTGTAGGCGGCGAACCAGTTGGAGTTGTCGCCGTAGAGGACTACGGTGGAGTCCTCGGTGATGCCGGCCTCGCCCAGCAGGGCCTCGAAGTCCTCTTTCGAGAGGATGTCGCGGGTGGTCTGGTCCTGCAGGTCCGTCTCCCAGTTCCAGCCGATGGCACCGGGCGCGTGGCTCTCGTCGTACAGCTCCGTGTCGACGTCCACCTCGACCAGGCGGTGGGCGGGGTCGTCGCTCTGGAACTCCGCTAGGTGCTCGCTGACCCAGTCGGCCGAGACAAGCACGTCGTTGGCGTAATCAGTCATAATGCATCCGAGTATTAGATTCCCGGTCATATATTACTACGACTTACGGCAGGTTCGGCCACTCGTACCCCCTGACGGCAGATATTGCCTCGACTGGCCGACAGATTCGTGTCACACCGTCACAGGGCAGTCACAGACGAGGGGCCGTCGGGTCCCGCGCGAGACGGAAGTACCAGTGAATATTGCCACTGCCTTCGACCGCCAGCGATGCGAGTTTTCAAGCGGTGCGAGCGGATAGACGGGTCTATGACCGATATCGTCTCCGCCGAGTGGGCTGCGCGGCACCTCGACGACCTCCGGGTCGTCGACGTCCGCGACGCCTGGGAGTACGACGGCCTCGGCCACCTGCCGGGCGCAGTGAACGTCCCGTTCGACGAGTTCCGCGCGGCCGAACACGGGGGGAGCGAGGGGATGTTGCCGACCGAGGCGACGTGGACGGCCCTCCTCTCTGCGGCCGGTATCGACCGTGAGAGCGAGGTGCTCGCCTACGACGACCACCACGGCGTCTTCGCCGCGCGCTTCCTCGTCACGGCGGAGTTGCTGGGCCACGACCCCGACCGCCTCCACCTGCTCGACGGCGACTTCTCCAGCTGGCAGCAGGCCCACGCGACGACGGGCGAGGTCCCCGACGTCGACCCGACGGAGTACGTCGTCGAACGGCCCGCCGAGACGCCGCTCGTGGGGGCCGACGACGTCGCTGCGGCTATCGACGACCCAGACGCCGTGCTGGTCGACACCCGTGACGAGGCCGAGTACGACGCGGGCCACATCCCCGGGGCCGTCCTGCTGGACTGGCGCGACCTGGTCGACGACGAGACCCGCGGCGTCCTGCCGCGCGATGACGCCCTCGCGGTGCTCGAATCGGCCGGCCTTGTCCCCGAGAAGCGCGTGGTCCTCTACTGCAACACCGCCCGGCGCATCAGCCACACCTACGTCGTCCTCCGACACCTGGGCTTCGAGGCCGTCGCGTTCTACGAGGGCAGCCTCACCGAGTGGGAGGCCCAGGACCGCCCGGTCGTCGCCGAGTGACCACCGTCAGGAGAGCTGCTGTTGCTGTGTCGTGGACTGCTCGTCGGTGACGAGGTGGAGCAGTTCCACCAGCAGGCCGATGATGACGGGGCCGGCGATGAACCCGATGGCACCGAGCGAGAGCAGCCCGCCGACGAACCCGACGAAGTAGAGACTGGTCGGCATCCCCGTGGTGTATCGCGCCAGGCGCGGGCGGATGACCGCGTCCGGCATGAACCCGATGACGACCAGCCCGAAGACGGTGACCAGGATGCCGCCGACCACGTCGCCGGTGACGGCCTGGGCGACGCCGATAGCCACGACGACGATACTCGGGCCCACGATGGGGACGAACTGGAGGATGCCCGCCAGCACCGCCAGGGCGAACGCGCCCGGGATGCCGAGCACCGCGAAGAACACCCAGGCGACGAGGAAGGTCCCGAAGGCGGTGGCCGCCTGCAGGACGTAGATGGCGTACAGCGTCGCGCGCAACCGCTCGTGGAGCCGCCGCAACACGTCGTGGTACGTCGGCGGGACCATCCGGAATATCTCTCCGCGCGGCGCCGTCGGCCGCCAGAGGATGGCGTAGACGAGGATGGTAAAGAGGACGACCTTCAGCGCGAGCACCGGCGTCTCGCCCGCGAGGCCGACGGCGGCGTCGGTCAGCGCGACCCGGGCGCTGGTCAGCGCGGCGTTGACTTCGAGGGTGTAGGCCATCCCGCTGACCTCGAACGTCAGGGTGTCGGGCAACTGCTGGAAGAATCGGAACAGGTCCCGGCGACGCAGATAGACCACCGCCCCGAGCGGGACGGCGATCGCCGTTCCGGCGCCGAAGGCCACGACCGTCGTCACCGCGGCCGCGACTCGCTTCGAGAGGCCCATGCCGACCAGCCACCCCGACAGCGGATAGAGGACGTAGGCGACGGTGATGGCGAAGAAGATGGTCGCCAGCACGCTCGAGAGCATCGCCATCGCCAGCAGTACCGCGCCGGCGAGCAACACCGCCAGCACGACTGGTCGTCGGGATTCGCGCACAGGCGACGTTCAGCCGGGTGGGAGAAAAGCGTTCCCGCCGGTTCGACCCGGTCTAGCGGTTCACGCCGACGGTGACGAGGGTGCCGTACTCGCGGTAGCGCTCGACCATCGCCTCGCGCGTGTCCCACTCCTCCGTGGGGAAGGCGTCGGCCGGCGGAATCGCTATCTCTCGGTCGGGGACGTTGTCCTGGACGGCCACGGCCAGCCCCGCGTCCGCGAAGGCCGCGCGGTACTCGGCGGTGCTCCAACGGGTCATCGGCACCTCGACCAGTTCGTCCCAGTGGTGCGAGTGGACGTTCTCCTCGTAGTAGTTGACCGCACAGTGGAACGTGCCGCCGGGGCGCAGGACCCGCGCGACCTCCGCGAGGACGGCGTGTGGGTCGCCCGCGTAGTAGAACGCCTCCATCGAGAAGCAGTGGTCGACGCTGTCGTCGGCAAAGGGCAGGTGTTCGAAGTCCCCCACCAGGAAGCCCACGTCGGGGTCGTCGGTGTACGAGCGGGCGTTCTCGGCCATCGCGGGCGAGGCGTCGATGCCGTAGGCCCGGCCGGCGCCTTTCGTCTGCTTGAGTGCACGGCCGGCGTAGCCGCTGCCACACCCAAGGTCGAGGACGGTGTCGCCTTCCTCGACGGGCATCCGGGCCAGCACGTGCTTGGCCGTGTGCCAGTGGCGGTCCTCCATCCCGCGGTCCTTGCCGGCGGCCGCCCACTCGTCGAACTCGTCGCTGACGCTCATGTCCGGAGTCGGGAGCGGGGCGGCCAAACACCCTTCGACTCGATTCCACGCCTGTTATCCGGCCGGGCAATCGAACCATGCACATGGCACGCCGTCGCCGCTACCGCGTCTCCAACACCGCCCAGCAGGTGGTCGGCGGGTTCCTGCTGGCCGGCCCCTTCGTCGTCACCGAGGAGGTGTGGGTGCTGGCGGCGAACATGCGCTTCTACCACGCGCTGCTCGTCGCCGGCATCGTCTTCGCCATCGGCTACGGCGCCCTCTACGAGGCCGACGAGGACCGCGAGGTGGAGGCGGAAGCGGAGGTCGCCGGGATTCCCATCCGGTTCATCTCGCTGATGGTGGTCTCTTTCGGGTCCGTCGCGGTGCTCGCGCTGGTGTTCACCGCCCCGAACGCCTTCCTCGTCAAGGGCGGGGTCCTGACCGACCCAACGCGGACCGACGTGGCACTGACGACGCTGAAGGCCGTCGCCGTGGGCGCTATCTTCAGCGTCGTCGGCGCCGCAACCGCAGACAGCGTCTTCTGAGGCCCTGTTTAGAAGTGGTGTTTGATTAGGAGATTATGAGTGCAAACAGCCAGAACGCCCCGGTTGGCTCCGGTCGGGGTGGTCCGAAAGACGGCAATGCCGTCTTTCGAACGACAGCGAGCCGCGGGTCGCGTGGGACCTTCGGTCCCACGTCTTGGTGAGCGGGCCTTGCGCGGCGCTGCGCGCCGCGAAATCAAGGCGATGAAACCGCCTCGCGGCCCGCGAACCAAAGCCGAGAGCGCGGGGGATTTCTGGCTCTGTGAACCAACAACCGTAACCTAAACGCTGCCCGTCTGGACGGACCCGTATACTTAATGTCCGTCGCCCCGCTTTCCGGGACATATGGAGTACACGCTGGCCATCGACAACACGCCCGACACTGTCGAGGGCGGGACGGGGATTCTCCTCTTGCATCCGAGTACCGGCGCGACGGACCGACTGGACACCGACTTCCTCTCGACCGACACCGACGCGATGCTGGTCATCTCGACGCGGACGACCGCACGCGAGGTCGAACAGAAACTGGAGTACTACGAGGTCGACGAGTCGAAGGCGACCATCCTCGACACGCTCTCGGTCGAACGAGGCTACACCCGCCGGCAATCGGACGGGGTGAAGTACGTCTCGGCGCCCGACGACCTCGAGGGTATCGTCGAGAGCACCCGGACCTTCCTCGAGAACCACGAGGGGAAGCTGCGGATCAGCTTCGACTCCGTCACCGAGCTCATCTACTACGCCGACGAGGAGCGCGCCCTGTCGGCCGTCGCCGACATCCTCGACCTGCTCGAGGAGTACGACGCCGTGGGGATGTTCCACCTGGCCCAGGGCGTCCACGACGCCGAGACGGTCGAACGCTTCCGCGAGGAGTTCGACGGCGTCATCGAGCTCACGGAGGACGGGACGATAAGCAGCGAGTTCTGAGCAACCTGTCAACGACGGCTAATCACTAATCATTAAGAGGGTATAGGCCATCAGGACAGCCTGTATGCCGGAATGCCAGAACTGCGGTAATTTTGTAACGGCTGCCTATGCGCGTGTCTTCACACCGAACGGGGTCGAGAAGCCACGGGTCTGCCCCCAGTGCGAGGACAAGATTCGCGACGGTGCCGACGTCCGCGAGGCGCGGTCGACGCGACGCGGATAGGCGACTACTGGGCGCTCCGTGCCCCTCACTCTCTCACTTCGTGACCGCGTTTCGGTCACGAACTTCACTTCCTCCCGAGCGTGACCTCACTCCCTGGCGTCGGCCACGAGCGCCCGGGCCTCCTGGAAGACGCTGTCGGCCCGACTCGCCTCACGCGCTTCCGCGGTGACTCGCACCAGCGGCTGGGTGCCACTGGCCCGCAGCAGGAACCAGGCGTCGCCCAGGTCGACGCGGACGCCGTCCAGCGTCGTCACGTCGTCGTAGGTCTCGAGCACCGTCTCGCGCACGCTATCCATCACCGCTCGCTTCCCGTCGACCTCGATACTGTCCCGGCGGATGGGGTAGTCCGGGACCTCGGCCGCCCGCTCGGAAAGCGCCCGGGCGGCGTCGAGCGCGGCGACGGTGGCCGCGGCCAGCGGGCCGTCGGGACACAGCGTCCGGTCGGGCCATATCCACGACCCGCTGGGTTCGCCGCCGAAGGCGACGCCGTCCTCGCTCGCGGCCTCGGCGACGTAGACGTCGCCGACCGGCGTGTACTCGACGCCGACGTCCCGTTCCGCGAGGTAATCCGCCACCGCGAGACTCGTGTCGACGGGGACGGCGACCCGCTGGCCGGGGTCGGCCGCCGCGCGGGCGAAGATGGCCAGCAGGACGTCCCCGGAGAGGTACGTCCCGTCACCCGCGACTGCCCGCATCCGGTCGGCGTCGCCGTCGTGGGCGACGCCAAGGTCGGCGTCCGACTCGGCGACGAGCGTCGCGAGCGACCGGCAGTTCTCGGCTTTCGGTTCGGAGGGGCGGCCGGGGAACGAGCCGTCCGGCTGGGCGTTGAGCGTCTCGACGTGGCAGCCGAGCGACTGCAACGCCTCGACGCTGACTCCGCCAGCCCCGTTGCCGACGTCGACGACGACGTGACTGTCCAGCGTGTCGCGGTCGAGTGCGTCGCGGATGGCGTCGGCGTGGCGCTCGCGGGCGTCCCAGCTGTCGAGCCGACCGCTCGCGTCCCAGCCGGCGGGGTCGAACGCCCCGTCGGCGATGCGTTCCTCGATACGCTCGCGCTTCGCCGCGTCGAACGCCTGACCGCTGGGCTGCCAGAGCTTGATGCCGTTGTCCTCGGGCGGATTGTGACTCGCCGTGACGGAGACGCCGGCATCGGCGTCGCGCCAGCCGACCGCCCGGGCGACCGTCGGCGTCGCCGCCAGCCCGAGGTCGACCACGTCGGTGCCGCTCTCGCGGAGGCCGGCGACCAGCGCCGCCTGCAGGAACTCGCCGCTCTCGCGGGGGTCCCGGCCGACGACGACGCGCTCACAGTCGACGCCCAGCGCCCGACCGACCGAGAGCGCCAGGTCCGCCGTCACCGTCTCGCCGACCGGCCCACGGATACCGCTCGTTCCGAACAGTGTCATACCGGTGACTCGGCCGGGGGCGAAAAGAAGGCTCGGGCCTCGGCAGCGCGACTACTCGGCCGGCGTCCACTCGCACGACGTGCCCGTAGTCAACTCTGCGTCGTCGATGTGGGCCGCAAGGCAGCCGTAGTTACAGTACTGTGCCGCCGGTTCCCCACCGGGGGTCTTCGACAGGAAGAGCGGGTCCTGGTTCTCGATGGCGCACCCGCAGTACGTACACGCGACCATAGCTGCACAGAGCAGGTCGGAGAACAAACGTTTTGTCCACGTCTCTCGACCCCTCGCACATGAAACAGGGCGGCTCCGAGGCGGCGAAGCGGGCGGCCGGCGAGTCGGCGGCCGAGGTAGTCGAGGACGGGATGGTCGTCGGCCTCGGCACCGGAAGTACCGCGGCCCACGCCATCCGGGCCCTCGGGCGAGCGGTCGACGCCGGGCTGGATATCACCGGCGTTCCCACGTCGTTCCAGTCGCGCGAGCTGGCCCGCGAGTGCGGGATTCCGCTCGTGGACCTGGACGCGGCCTCGGTCGACCTCGCCATCGACGGGGCCGACGAGGTGGCCGGCGGTGACCTCGTCAAGGGGGGCGGCGCGGCCCACGCACGCGAGAAGGTTGTCGACGCCAGCGCCGACCGCTTCCTCGTGGTCGCGGACCCGACGAAGCTGGCCGACGCGCTGTCGCATCCGGTGCCGGTCGAGGTACTGCCCGTGGCCCGGACGACCGTCGCCGACGCCGTCCGTGACCTGGGTGGTGCCCCGTCGCTCCGCCGCGCCGAGCGGAAGGACGGCCCCGTGGTGACCGACAACGGCAATCTCGTCCTCGACTGCGACTTCGGGACCGTCGAAGAGCCGGCGCCCCTCGGCCGGGCGCTCGCGGGCACGCCCGGCGCCGTCGAACACGGTCTGTTCATCGGGCTGGCCGACGAACTCCACGTGGGCACCGAGGACGGCGTCACAGTCCAGGACCTGTAGGCGGTGTCCAGCGCGGCCGCTGGTCGAACTGTGAAAAAATAAAACGGGTACTGACCGCGTTACAGGTCGCGCGGCTGGACCGTCTTGCGGTCGTTCTCGTCGGCTCGACGGGCTGCGTCGTCGAGCAGCTCTCCGACCTCTGCGTCGAGGGCATCGTAGAAGTCCGAGGAGACGTTCATATCATCGAGCGCTTCCTTCACCGCGGCTTTGACGATTAGGTCTGCCATACAGGATTCCCATCCGTATGGCTGGCTTATATACTTTCCCCAAGATGGGCCCTCTCGTCGCTATTCGCGGCAGTCTGAGCCGGTTTCTTCCCACTGGCGGGTTATAAACCACGGATTGTGACCTAATCCATTAGGTCACAATGGGTGGTTCGACCGGAAACGGAGGTCTCTGGCGACGAGAACCGCGCCTGTCGCGTCTCGCGCGCGCTCTCGGGGCCGCCACTCGAGACCGACGGATAGGAGTAGCCGCCGCTCCGAGAGGGTGGCATGCGCGACCTACTCGAAGCGGTCGCGGCGGGGGACCTCTCGCCCGCCGAGGCCGAAGTGGAGCTCGCGGGGTACGCGACCAACGGCGCGGGGCGGTTCGACGCTGCGCGGACCGACCGGTCGGGCGTCCCGGAGGCGATACTCGGCGACGGGAAAGAGCCGGCCGAGATAGCGACGCTCGCGGCGACGGCAGTGGAGACGACGGGCCGGGCTATCGCGACCCGGGTCGACGACGCCGACGTGGCGGCCGTCCGCGAGCGGCTCTCGGACGTCGCTCCGGACGCGACGAGCCGGTGGAACGACCGCTCGAACTGGGTCGTGGCGACCACGCCCGACTTCGAGCGACCCGACCTATCGGCCTCGGTCGGTGTCGTGACCGCCGGAACCTCCGACGCCGTCCCGGCCGGCGAGGCGGCGATGGTCGCCCACGAGATGGGCGCGAGCGTGAGTCGCATCGACGACGTGGGCGTCGCGAGCATCGCCCGCACTATCGACGCGGTCGACCGGCTGCGCGACCAGGACGTCCTCGTCGTGGCCGCGGGCCGCGAGGGGGCGCTGCCGACGGTCATCGCCGGCCTCGTCGACGTCCCCGTCGTCGGCCTCCCGGTGTCGACGGGGTACGGTCACGGCGGCGACGGCGAGGCGGCGCTCTCAGGGATGCTCCAGTCCTGTACGGCGCTCTCCGTCGTCAACGTCGACGCCGGGTTCACGGCCGGCGCACAGGCGGGCCTAATCGCACGACAGCTCGACGACGCCCGGTGACCCCGTGACGGGATACCTAACCAAGTGGGTACACCGGATTCTTACCCGCAAGTCTATGTACACATGTCGGCACGCCAACGGCCGACGTATACGATGCCTGAATGTAACCACTGCGGCGCACACGTCTCGGACCAGTTCGCCCGCGTATTCGCCGACGAGACCGGCTCCATCAGGGCGTGCCCGAACTGCTCGGCGAACGCTGGCATCGCCGAGGTGTCGAGACAGCGCGCCCACCAAGTGTGAGGCCCTCTGGGCCGCCCGTACAGCGCGATGACCACCACGCGGAGCCCCCACCACCACGTCTACGTCTTGCGGTGCAGTGACGACACGTTTTACACCGGCTACACCACCGACGTCGAGCGGCGCGTCGGCGAACACGACGCCGGCGAGGGCGCGAAGTACACCCGCGGCCGGACCCCAGTCGAACTCGTCCACGTCGAGTCCTACGAGAGCCGCTCTGCGGCCATGCGCCGGGAGTACGAGATAAAACAGCTCTCCCGGGCCCAGAAGGAGCGACTGGTCGAGTCGTAACCGCGAGGTTTTTTCCACCTCGCGGGTGTTGCTTCGCCTACCAATGGCTCACGACACCCACGCAGACGACGCTGCCGCTATCGAGTTCGGCACCGACGGCTGGCGCGCGACGCTCGATCTCTTTACCGAACCCCGGGTTCGGATGGTCGGGCAGGCCGCTGCATCGTATCTCCGCGACGAGGGCGAGACCGGCCCGGTCCTCGTCGGCTACGACGCCCGGGACACCTCCCGGGGATTCGCCGAGGCGCTCGCGGACGTCCTGACCGCGAACGGCTTCGACGTCACGCTCCCCACGCGGGACACGCCCACGCCGGTCGTCGCCTGGACGGCCCGCAACGAGGGGTACGCCGCCGCCCTCCAGATCACCGCGAGTCACAACCCCCCCGAGTACAACGGCGTGAAGTTCCTCGCCGGCGACGGCGCGCCGACGCTCCCCGAGGTCACCGAGCAGATCGAAGCGAACCTCGCCGAACCCGACTCGCTCCCCGAGGACGAGCACGGCACGGTCACCGAGACGGACCTCATCGAACCCTACCTCGACCACGCGCTGGAGTACGCCGACGCCGACCTCGAGGGCCTCACCGTCGCACACGACGCGATGCACGGCAGCGGCCGCGGGGTCACCGACGAACTGCTGCGCCGGGCCGGCGCCGAGACGGTGACGCTACGCGACGAGCTCGACCCCGAGTTCGGTGGCGGCGCGCCCGAACCGGAGGCCGAGAACGTCGAGGAACTCATCGAGCTGGTCGCCAGCGGCGAGGCGAGCGTCGGGTTCGTCAACGACGGCGACTCCGACCGCATCGGCGTCGTCACGCCCGAGCGGGGCTTCCTCGACCCGAACCTCTTCCTCGCCGCGATGTACGACTTCCTGCTCGAGTCCCGCACTGGCCCCGTGGTCCGGACCGTCTCGACCTCGAGCATCGTCGACCGGGTCGCCGAGGCCCACGACGAGGAGGTCTTCGAGACCGCGGTCGGGTTCAAGTGGGTCGCACAGGCGCTTGCCGAACACGACGCGCTGTTCGGCGGCGAGGAGTCCGGCGGCTTCGGGCTGACCGACCACGTCCGGAACAAGGACGGCGTCCTCCTCTCGCTGCTGGCCGCCGCGGCCGAACACGAGGAGTCGCTGGACGCCCGCGTGGACCGACTCCTCGCCGAACACGGCGAGATTCACCAGGGTCGCATCAGCGTCGATTGCCCGGACGACCGCAAGGACCCGGTGCTCGGTGCCCTGGAAGAGCAGATTCCCGACTCGGTGGCCGGCGAACCCGTCGACGGCGTCAACACCATCGACGGCTTCAAGCTCCGGCTCGAGGACGGGACCTGGCTCCTTGTCCGTCCGTCTGGCACCGAACCGAAGCTCCGGGTGTACGCCGAAGCGGGGAGCACCGACCGCGTCGAGGAGCTGCTCGCCAGCGGCCGCGAACTGGTCGAACCCCTCGTTTAAGCCCCGAGCGAGCGTAGGTCCGGTATGGACCCCGACGTCGAGTTCGCCTACACCTACGGGATGGAGGAATCGGAGGTCGCGGACTGCCTCACGGAGCGCCATCACGGCGTCCTCTCGCTGGCCGAGGGCGACGAGGCCTACGCGTTCCCCGTCTTCCACCACTACGAGGACGGCTCGCTGTACTTCCGGCTCGGCGTGACACCCGACAGCGAGAAGCGGGCCTTCCTCGACTCGACGGCGACGGCGACCTACGTCGCCTACGCGACCGAACCGACGGCCGACCCGGAGGAGAACACCGGCTGGAGCGTCGTCGCCCGTGGCCCTATCCAGGAGGTCCCCCACGACGACCCGACCTACGAGGCCGTCGAGATCAACGACCGCTACGCGCCCATCCGCATCTTCGACGAGAGCCTCGACGACGTCGACGTGACGCTGTACGAACTCCGCATCGAGGAACTGACCGGCCGGCAGAACTAGCGCGTCCCGCGCCAGCGACCCGATTCGCCCAGTCGCTCGGTGTCGAAACCGAGCCCCTCGTAGAACTCCCGCAGGTCGGCGTCGAACTCGGCGATGAGTCGCGTGCGACGGTCGGCGGCAGCCTCGAGGAGTGTACCCCCGATGCCCTGGCTCCGACGCCCGCGCCGGACGGCCACGGCGACGACCTGATCGCCGTCCAGGACTACTGCCCCGAGGATTCGGTCGCCGTCCTCCGGGACGGCGACCAGCGTCCCGTCGCCCTCGATACCTGCCCGGACCGTCTCGACGCCGACCTCGAGCATCGCGCCGTCGAGGACGTTCATCACGGCGGGCAACTCGTCGGCGGTCGCCTCGCGTATCTGCATCTCCCTACCCGCCTTTGATGAGCCGAACCACTCTGACGTGGTCGGTCTCGACCGGCTGGTCGGTGGGGACGGGACGGTCCTCGACCAGCACCGACACCTCGTGGGGCGAGAGGTCGATGGGTGCCAGCAGGTCGGCGTAGGTGGCGTCCTCAGCGACGTCGACCTCGTGGGTGTCCTCGCCGGCCACCTCGACCGTGACGTGCATACCCGGGATTGCCGACCGCCGCACCTGAGTCTGTCGACTACGGTTCTCTCGCAGTCGCCAGCGTCGAGCGCGGACTCTCGCGGGGTTTATGAATCGGCCACGCCTGCACCTCGATATGAGCGAGGCCGACGGCCAGTCGCGGGCGGGACGCGAGGAAGTCTGGATCGAGAAGTACCGCCCGCAGACCCTCGACGACGTGATGGGCCACGAGAACATCGTCGGGCGACTGCAGAGCTACGTGTCGCGCAACGACCTGAGCCACATGCTCTTCTCGGGGCCGGCCGGCACCGGGAAGACCACCTGTGCGACCGCCATCGCCCGCGAACTGTACGGCGAGGACTGGCGCGAGCACTTCCTCGAACTCAACGCCTCCGACGAGCGCGGCATCGACGTGGTCCGGGACCGAATCAAGAACTTCGCGCGGACGAGCTTCGGCGGCCACGAGTACCGGATCATCTTCCTCGACGAGGCAGACGCCCTCACTTCTGACGCCCAGTCAGCACTCCGCCGGACGATGGAGCAGTTCTCGAACAACGTCCGCTTTATCCTCTCGTGTAACTACTCCAGTCAGATCATCGACCCCATCCAGTCGCGGTGTGCGGTCTTCCGCTTCTCGCCGCTCGCGGACGACGCCGTCGAGAGCGAGATTCGCCACATCGCCGCCGAAGAGGACATCGAAATCACCGACGACGGTCTCGACGCACTCGTTTACGCGGCCGGCGGCGACATGCGAAAGGCCATCAACGGCCTCCAGGCGGCCTCTGTTAGCGGCGACGTGGTCGACGAGGAGGCGGTGTACGCTATCACCTCGACTGCGCGCCCGGAGGAGATTCACGACATGGTCCAGTCGGCGCTCGACGGCGACTTCACCGCTTCTCGGGCGACGCTCGACCGTCTGCTGACCGACGAGGGTATCGCCGGCGGCGACATCATCGACCAGCTCCACCGCTCCATCTGGGAGTTCGACATCGAGGACCGGGACGCGGTGGCGGTGCTCGAACGGGTCGGCGAGACCGACTACCGGATTACACGCGGCGCGAACGAGCGCATCCAGCTCGAGGCGATGCTCGCGTCGCTGGCACCCGACCAGTAGCGAGACTCGCTTACACTGCTGTTTTCACCGCTGATACTCGGGGGATGAGTTTTACATAGGCAGTGTGACCAAGATATCAACAACTGAAATATATCGTGAGCACTCGGCCGACGGGCGCGACGACCGCGGGCAGGTCGGCATCGGGACGCTCATCGTGTTTATCGCGATGGTACTCGTCGCGGCCATCGCTGCCGGGGTGCTCATCAACACCGCCGGCTTCCTCCAGAGTTCGGCGCAGGCGACGGGACAGGAGGCCAGCGACTCGACGACGAACCGGGTTCAGGTCGTCAGTACGACGGCCGACCACTTCACGACCGACGACGAGGTCGGCGTGGTCAACGTCACGGTGAAGGCCGGCCCGGGGTCGGGGAACGTCGACCTGGACACGGCGACGGTCCAGTGGGTCGGCCCGACCGGCTCCTACTACCAGCTCGCGTCGGGCGGTGCCTCCGGGAACCCCGACGGCCGGTTCCTGGTCTCGACCATCCAGGACGACGACGGGTCCCAGCCGGTGCTCAACGACCCCGAAGACCGCTTCAAAATAACGCTCGACATCGGGGATAGCGACCTCGATCAGACGGACGACAACGAGGACACCTTCGGAGAAGCCATCTCGGGGGGCGAGACGGCGACCATCCGCATCACGACGGCGTCCGGGGCGACCACCGAGAAGCGCATCGTCGTCCCACAGACCCTCTCCGGGGAATCGTCGGTCCTGCTGTAGACAGGCCCCCTTCGGAACAGTTTTACGCGAACGTGAGCCAAGGATACGCCAATGAGCGACCTCGAGGAAGCCTACCGCCTCGACTACTTCGACGAGGCCGGATTCACCCGACAGGAGTGTGTCTCCTGTGGGGATATGTTCTGGGCGCGCGTCGAGCGCGACACCTGCGGCGAACCACCCTGCGAGGAGTACGGGTTCATCGACAACCCCGGGTTCGACGAGGCCTTTTCCCTCTCGGAGATGCGCGAGGTGTTCCTCTCGTTTTTCGAGGAGCGCGACCACACCCGTATCGACCCCTACCCCGTCGCGGCGAACCGCTGGCGTGACGACGTCCTGTTGACGCAGGCCTCTATCTACGACTTCCAGCCCCTGGTTACCTCCGGGACGACGCCGCCGCCGGCGAACCCGCTGTGTATCAGCCAGCCCTGCATCCGGATGCAGGACATCGACAACGTGGGCAAGACCGGCCGGCACACGATGGCCTTCGAGATGATGGCCCACCACGCGTTCAACGCCAAGGAAGACATCGAGGACCCCGAGCAGTACGCCTACGAAGGTGAGGTGTACTGGAAGGACGAGACGGTACAGTACTGCGTCGAGCTGTTCGAGGAACTGGACGCGGACATCTCGGACCTGACCCTTATCGAGGACCCGTGGGTGGGCGGCGGCAACGCGGGCCCCGCCTTCGAGGTCATCTACCGCGGCGCGGAGCTGGCGACGCTCGTCTTCATGTCCTTAGAGCAGGACCCCGACGGGGAGTACGAGATGAAAGACGGCAACCGGTACTCCGAGATGGACACCTACATCGTCGACACCGGCTACGGGCTGGAGCGGTGGACCTGGATGTCTCAGGGTACACCGACGGTGTACGAGGCCGTCTACCCCGACACCATCGCCTTCCTCAAGGACAACGCCGGCATCGAACTCACCGACGAGGAGGAGGCCATCGTCCACCAGGCCGCGAAACTGGCCGGCCGGATGGACATCGACGAGGCCGAGGACATCGAACAGGAGCGGGGCACCATCGCCGAGACCGTCGGCGTCGACACCGACGAACTGGTCGAGTTGATGGAGCCGCTGGAGGACATCTACGCTATCGCCGACCACTGCCGCACCCTCGCCTACATGCTCGGCGACGGCATCGTCCCCTCGAACGTCGGCACGGGCTACCTGGCCCGGATGGTGCTCCGGCGAACCAAGCGCCTGGTCGACGGCGTCGGCGTCGACGCGCCGCTGGACGAGCTCGTCGACATGCAGGCCGACCGCCTGGACTACGAGAACCGCGACACCATCCGCGACATCGTCCGGACGGAGGTCGAGAAGTACCGCGAGACGCTCGACCGGGGTGGTCGCCGCGTCCGCCAGCTGGCCGACGAGTACGCCCAGCGCGGCGAGGCGATTCCGCTCGAGGAGCTGGTCGAGCTGTACGACTCCCACGGCATCCAGCCGAACATGGTCGAGGACATCGCCGCCGAGAAGGGGGTCGACGTCGACGTCCCGGACAACTTCTACTCGGTGGTCGCCGAGCGCCACGGCGGCGGCGACTTCCCCGGCGAGGAACAGGGGGTCCCCTACGCCGACCGCATCGTCGAGCTGCCCGAGACCGACCGGCTGTACTACGACGACCAGCAGCGCACCGAGTTCGAGGCCGTCGTCCTGGAGGTGTTCGACCGCGAGGACGGCGACTTCGACGTGGTCCTCGACCAGACGATGTTCTACCCCGAGGGCGGTGGCCAGCCGCCGGACCACGGGACGCTCTCGACCGACGACGTCACTGCCGAGGTGTCCGACGTCCAGCGCTACGACGGCGTCATCGTCCACACCTGCGACACGGACCCCGGCAAGGGCGAGTTCGCCCGCGGGCAGGTCGACGCCCAGCGGCGCAAGCGCCTGATGCAACATCACACGGCGACCCACATCGTCATCCACAGCGCCCGCCAGGTGCTGGGCGAGCACGTCCGGCAGGCCGGGGCCCAGAAGGGCGTCGACTCCTCGCGAATCGACGTCAGCCACTACGCCTCGGTGACCCGCGAGCAGGTCAAGGAGATCGAGCGGCTGGCCAACGACCTCGTCCAGGACAACGTCACGGTGAGCCAGCAGTGGCCCGACCGCAACGAGGCAGAGGAGAAACACGGCTTCGACCTCTACCAGGGTGGTATCCCCGCCGGCGAGCAGATACGCCTCATCCAGGTCGCCGACGACATCCAGGCCTGTGGGGGGACCCACGTCGCCCGGACCGGCGACATCGGGACCATCAAAGTGCTCGGGACCGAGCGGGTCCAAGACGGCGTCATCCGCATCACGTTCGCGGCCGGCAACGCGGCCCTGGAAGCCACCCAGACGACCGAGGACGCGCTGTACGAGGCCGCCGACGTGCTCGACGTCGCGCCGCCGGAGGTCCCGGAGACCGCGGCGCGCTTCTTCGACGAGTGGAAGGCCCGCGGCAAGGAGATCGAGACGCTCAAGGAGCAACTCGCCGAGGCCCGTGCCTCCGGGGGCGCCGACGCCGAGGAGGTCGAGGTCGGCGACGCGACGGCGGTCGTCCAGCGCATCGACGCCGACATGGACGAACTGCGGGCCCAGGCCAACGCCGTCACCGAGCAGGGCGACATCGCAGTGCTGGGTTCGGGACTGGACGGCGCGCAGTTCGTCGTCTCGGTGCCCGAGGGCGTCGACGTCGACGCCGGCGAAGTGGTCGGCGAACTCGCCGGCCGCGTCGGCGGTGGCGGTGGCGGGCCGCCGGACTTCGCACAGGGCGGCGGTCCCGACGCCGACGCGCTGGACGACGCGCTCGCGGCCGCCCCCGAGATTCTGCGGTCGGTCGCGAACGTCTGAGGGCGACCTGCTGTCCCTCGATCGTGGACCGCTGGGTACTGGCTTCTCCGTCCGGACTACTGTTTCTCGTTCTCTCGCCGGGGGAAAACACTTGTTCCTCGTTCGATATTACGGCGTATGAAACGGCGTCAGGCGATTCTCGCAATCGTCGGCTTGTCCGCCGGGGTGACGGGGTGTTCGGGCCGCCAGTCCCGTGACGGCGGACTGGACTTGACAGTCTTCAATCAGGTGGAGACAGCCTATACCATGGAGATTGCCTTCTTCGGGGACGGCGATTCACGGGAGGACGCGAGAGCCTACGCCACGAGTCTCGACATCGAAGGGGAGAGCCGGGAAACGCGTGCGGCCGTCGTCGATCCCGGGCGGTGGCTGGTTCGCTACAGCGTCTACGAGGACAACTCAAGACTGACCGACGAGGGCCACGTTCATTACATCCCGTCGGAGAACGGTACGGATAGCCTGACCTTCGACATCCAGGAGACGGGCGCTGTAACGCGGCGGTGAGTACCGCTCCCCGAGCGCTGTGTCCGTCAGAGAGAGCGACGCGTCGCCAGGACAGGGAAGAAGCGACGGTCCACGACCCACCGGCCGTTTCGCGACCGCCTGTTCACGCCCTCACCCGGACTGACAGAGCCGTCGCACGGTCCGCATCGCCTCGTTGGTCTCACAGACGAGCGTCAGGTGGTCCCCCTTCTGGAGGACGAAATCGCCGTCCGGCACCGTGTCGGTCCCGCTGCGACTCACCATCGCGACCAGACAGCCCTGGGGCAGGTCCTCGGTCACCGACGAGAGGGGGCGGTCGGTGAGCACGTCGTTCCCCAGTTCGACTTCGAGGACGTCGCCGGTCTTGGCGGCGTCGGACAGCCAGTGGGCGAGCGCCGGTCGCTCGATGGCGTCGTCCATGGCGTCCGCGACGGCGAAGCCCGCCGAGATGGTCTCGACGTCGAGGTCCTCGAAGGCTTCGACGTTGTCGGGCTGGTTCGCCCGGGCGACGACGGTGTCGACGCCAAAGCGGGTCGTCGCGAGCTGTGCGACGAGCAGGTTCACGTCGTCGTCGGCGGTCGCGGCGACGACCACGCCCGCCCGGTCGGCGCCGGCTCGTTCCAGGACCGCCGCTGCGGTGGCGTCGCCGTCGACGACGCGGTGGCCCGCCGTGCGGACCCGCTCGACCGTCTCTGGGTCGGAATCTATCAGGACCACCTCCTCGCCGCGGGCCTCGAAGCGGTCGGCCAGCTCCAGGCCGACTCGTCCAGCACCGACGATGAGCGTCTGCATGGGGAGGATGTCGAGCCGCTGTGCAATGTGTCTTGCCAGACCCCCTTGAAAGATGACGGTCGCGAAGATGACGAAGAAGACGGTGCCGACGAGCGTCGTCGCGGCGGTCGGGTTCGTCGGCCGCAGTTCGATCGCGAACAGGGTCGCCACGCTGGCCGGGATGATACCGCGTGGTCCGAGTGCGCCGACGAAGAGCCGCTCGCGGACCGACAGCGTGCCGCCGACCGTCGAGAGGAACACGCCCAGCAGTCGAACGAGCGCGACGACGGTCACGACCGCGACGAGGCCGCCGAGTCCGAGCGTCTGGAGATCTTCGAGCGAGAGCAGCGCTGCGAGCACGACGAAGACAAAGGAGAGGACGAGCAGCGTGATGCCGCCCTTGAACTCCGCGACGGTGTCCTCGTGGGGGATGTCGGCGTTGCCGAGGACGACGCCGGCGGCGGCGACGGCGGCGATGCCCGCCTCAGAGAGGAGCGTGCTGCCGAGCGCGTAGGCGACGAGCGCGCCGACGAGGACCACCAGCCGGGCGTTTTCCGGCGCGTTGTCCTCAGAGAGCGTGACCCGGCGCAACAGGAGCGCGACCCCGCCGCCGACGACGACGCCGACGAATACGCCGGCGGCCAGGCGGGCGACGAACGCCTCGACGACGACCAGCGGGGACGACGAGTCGGCGACGACGAACTCGAAGGTCGCGACCGCGAGAATCGCGGCGTTGACGTCGTTGATGATGCCTTCCGTCTCCAGGGCCGCCGCGACTCGCTCGCGGACCGGGACGACGTTCATGATGGGTGTGATGACGGTCGGCCCGGTCGCGATGAGCAGCGAGCCGACGAGGACGGCCACCGGCCACGTCGTCCCGAACACGAACCGGACCGCGAGGGCAGTGCCGACGAGCGAGACGAGTGCGCCGACGGTGACCAGGCCCAGCGCCTCCCGTGAGGCCTCTCTGACGCGTTCAGTCGTCAGGTGGAACGCCCCCTCGAAGACGATGATACCGACGCTGAGACCGACGATGGCCTGGAGGCCGGCCTGTCCGAACACCGACGGGCTGACGAGGCCCAGGACCTGTGGCCCGACGAGGACGCCACCGAGCAGCAGGAACGCGACGCTCGGGACCTTGAGGCGGTCGGCGAGCAGCTGCGCGCCGACACCGATAGCCGCGACGATGACGACCGCCCCGATGAGTGATGTAGCGCCCGACACGGCGTTGTCGGCCGTTCGACAGCCAGGTCCATAGGTGTAGCCCATCGAAAGAGTCAGGCGGTCGCCGGAGGAAGGAGGACCGAGAGAGCAATGCCGACCACCACGAACCGCGGCGTCTCACTGCACTACGAAGCTGAGGGCGACGGGCCATGTGTTGCCTTCGTGGGTGACGTCGGGTACGGCGCCTGGCTGTGGGGCTGGCACTACGACGCCCTGCCGGCGTTCGAGACGCTCGTCTGGGACCTGCGCGGGACCGGCGACTCGGACGCGCCGGCGGGTCCCTACACCGTCGGGACGCTGGCGGCCGACCTCGAAGCGGTCCTCTCGGACCACGGGGTCGGTTCGGTCCACCTCGTCGGTGCGGGACTCGGCGGGATGGTTGCCCTCCAGTACGCTCACCGGTACAACCGCGCGCGGACGCTGACGCTGTACTGTACCGCCGCGTCTGGAAGCGACGTGGACGCCGACGCGCTCGCCGACCTGTCGTTGGACAACGGTTCGGACGCCTCGCTCGAGGGCGCGTTCTCCGAGGCGTTCCGGACCGCTGACCCCGACCTGCTGGACCGAATCTCGGAGTGGCGACGCGCGGACGACGCCACGGGCGACGCCTTCGAGGCCCAGGCCGCCTCGATGACGGAGTTCGACGCACCGCCGCTGTACGAGGTCACGCTACCGACCGAGGTGTACTACGGCGTCGACGACCCGGTGGTGCCGGCGAGTGCTGCCGAGGCCCTGGGCGCGGACCTCCCCCGGGGGACCGCCACCGCCGTCGAGGGCCGCCACTGCTGTTACGTCGAGCACGCGACCGTCGTCACCGACCGACTCGTGTCGTTCCTGGACGAACACACGGATCGAGAATGACGGACCGACAACCGAGTTTCGGCCGTCTCGTACTTGGAAGCGGGCGGGACTGAAAGGGGCCGGGCGCTCGGGCCGAAGGGCAGTCGCTGGGCGGGTCACTATCCGAGCGAACGGCAGTGAGCGAGGATATCCCGCCCAGCGGCCCCGAGCGCCCGGGGGCTTTCTGGTTGTTCTCTGCGCCAGTCGAACCGTTCACTTGAGGTAACTCGTCCGTCACGAGGACCGGCAGGAACTGCCAGTGGTACGTGGGTTTTTCGGCGTCGGGCGATAGAGCACAGACGATGAGTCTCCGCATCGCCCTGCTGAACGCAGCCCACGACGGCGAGGAGAACCGCCGGAACTTCCGGCGGGAACTCGACGCCGACCTCGTGGAATACGACGTCACCGAACGCGAACTGCCCGACACCGTCGCGTTCGACGCGTGTCTGGTGACGGGCTCGCGGGCGTCGGTCTACTGGGACGAGCCGTGGATCGCGGCCCTGACCGAGTGGGTCCGCGACGCCATCGACCGCGGGCTACCGTTCCTGGGCGTGTGTTTCGGCCACCAGCTCCTCGCGCACGCGCTGGGCGGTCGCGTCGAGCCGATGGACGACTACGAGATCGGCTATCGGACCGTCGAACACGACGGCGAGAACGAGCTGCTGGCCGGTGTCGACGACGAGTTTACCGTCTTCACCACCCACTCGGACACCGTCGCCGAACTGCCGCCGGACGCGACCCAGTTCGCCGAGAACGACTACGGCGTCCACGGCTTCCGAAAGGGCCACGTCTTCGCCGTGCAGTTCCACCCCGAGTACGACGCCGAGACGGCTCGCGAAATCGCCGCGAGCAAGGACCAGCTGGCCGACGAGCGGGTCGAGCGCGTCCTCGCCGACATCACCGAGGCGAACTACCGGGCGGCCTGTGAGGCAAAACGCCTCTTCGAGAACTTCACTGAGTACGTCCGGACCACCCAGCGCGGCGTCGGCGACGAACTGACCGCCGGAGCGGCGGACGGGGTCGTCGCCAGCGACGACGACTGAACGGGCGGCGGTCGATTTTCAGCCGCGGAGGTGACCGAGCAGCTCGTGCTCTGCCGTGAGCACACCGACCGCTAGCAGGACGATGGCTCCCTCCATCGGCTTCGAGAGGATGCCCAGGCCCACGATGAGCGTCGTGGCACAGGCCGGGGCGTGGCCGGTGTCGGTCGCGATCATCCCGGCCGTCGTCAGCACGACGGCGACGACGCCGCTGGCGGCAAGGCGGAGCGTCCCCACTGTCGTGGGTGTCATCGCGGCGGTGAAGACGACGCCACCGGCGACGGCGTGGTAGGCGAGGAGGCCGGCGACGACGCCGACGGCGTGGCCGCCGACCACGCGCCGGGCCGCGCTGGTCGGGGCCGACGGCCGTGTGGCATAGAGGTACGCCGTCGGGCCGAGACTCGGGAAGAGAAAGGGGAGGCCGCTGAACCAGACGAGCGCGCCCAGCACCGACAGCAGGGCGCCGACCCGCCCGCTCTCCCGGAGCCAGGCGCGGCGCTGCTGTGTCCGTCTCACCGTGGCTGTGGGTCAGTTTCGCCCGAGAAAACGGTGACGGTCGAGGACAGCCTTTTCGAGTCATCGAGCGTACGCCCCCGTATGCGACTGCTCATCCTCGTCGGCACGCTCTGTCTCACCGCCGGCTGTCTCGGCCTCGGCGACCCACAGCCCGACCCGACCCAGGAACTCCAGGTGTCGATAGACAACGCCCACGACCAGGACTACGTGGTCCAGGTCGCCGTCGTCCCTGACGGGCCGACGACGGTCGAACTCACGTTCGCCAACGGGACGAACGTCACGCGGTCCACCGACTCGCTGGTCGGCAGTTCCCCGACGCAACTGGGCACCGTGACCGACGTGCAGTTCGTCGGCGCGACCCGCAGCGAGGCATACGAAGTGCCGGCCAACAGCGGAGTCGGCACAACCGTCCGGGGCCTCGAACCGGGGTCGTCGGTCTGGTTGCTCGTCTGGACCACGGACGATCGGTCACAGGTGCGCTCCTGGACCCGGTCCAGTTGCAGCCCCGAGACGGCTGTCGTCGTCGCGGACCTCGACGTCGCGAGTGACGGGAGCATCGGCCTCGGGACGGTGTGTGAATCGCCGTAGGGCCCCCGACGCAGTGGTGACGACCCTCGGAAATACGGGGCCCAGCCTCAGTCCTCGTCTGTCGCGCGGGTCTTGAGCCACTCGTCGAGCAGGTCACTGGCCGCCGCGTCGCGGTTGTCGCGGTGGTCCTTGAACGCCTTCTCGTCGAGCGCCTCCAGCAGCGCCTCGTCGAGTTCGATATCGACCGTCTCGAGTTCGAGGAACGTCTCGTCCATCGGCTATCCACTCACAGTCCCGCGGACATATATCCTCGTCAGACGACTGTCGTCCGTCTGCCTGACGGCCCCGCCGCTGCCGGTCGGTTTCACGCGCCGTCGGGGTCGAAAGTCACTCGGTCACGCCGGTCGAGGTGCGGATATGGAGCGCACGCGCCTCGACTTCGACCGCTACTTCGAGGTCGTCATGGAGACCGACGAGGCACAGGCTGCCGAGATGACCGTGGCCCCCGGACGAACCGTCGGCGGGCCCGACAACTACCACTCCGAGAGCGACCAGTGGCTCTTCGTCGTGCACGGGTCGGGACTCGTCACCGTCGACGGCGACACCCAGCGCGTCGAGGCGGGCGACCTGCTGCGTATCGAGGCCGGCGAGCGCCACGGTATCGAGAACGACGACGACGAGCAACTGGAGACGGTGAACTTCTACACGCCGCCGCGATAGTTTCGCGGCCTGTGTCTTTTCACCGCCCGCGCTATTTCCGCGGCCCGTGCCACGGCGCGGCCCACGCTCTCGCGGTCCGCGTAGCGGCCCGCGCTACGCCACGCCGGCCTGCTCGTCCATCGGGTCGCGGATGTCACCGACGACCGCTTCGAGTGCGTCGGTCACCGTGACCAGTCCGAGCACCTCGCCGTCCTCCATGACGAGCGCGAGCTCCTGGCTCTCGGCCTGGAACCGGTCGATGGCGTCGCTGACGCTCGTATCGGCGGTTATCGTCATCGGCGGGGCGGCGACCGACTCCAGGTCGACGCCGTCCAGCAGGCTCCCGTCGAGTGGCTCCTCGCCCTGCTCGCGGACCAGTTCGGGGACGTAGACGATGCCCAGGAACGCCTCGGTCGACGCACCGAACAGTGGGTAGCGGGTGTGTGGCGTCTCGGCGACCCGCCGGGCGTTGGTCGCGTCGTCGTCGGTCGTCGACAGCGCGACCACGTCCGCGATGGGAACCATCACGTCACGCACCTGCTGGTCGCCGACGTGCAGCGCCGCCAGAACCTCCTCGCGGCGCTCCTCGGAGAGGTCGCCCTCTTCGAGGACCGTGCCCAGTTTCCGGCGGAGGTCGCCCCGCGTCTCGATGACCTCCTCCTCGGTCTCGAGCCACGCGCCGGACATCTCGACGCCGAACAGCGACAGCGTCCACTTCGCGACCCGGTCCCCGATGGCGATGAGCGGCGAGATGAGCTTCGCGAAGTAGTACAGCGGCGTCGCGCCGTGCCGGCAGACGAACTTCGCGCGCTCGACGCCGAGGTAGGTCGGCGTCTGCTCGCCGTGGGTCAGGTGGACGAGGTTGATGATGATGAAGGCGATGGCTGCGCCGACGCCGATACCCGCGAGGCGGGACCCGGCGAAGTACGGTTCGAAGATGGCAGCGAGCGCCGGTTCGGCGACGATTCCCACCGCGATGGAGGAGGCGGTGATGCCGACCTGGCAGCTCGTCAGGTATATCTCGAGGGCGTCGGTCATCTCCCAGGCCCGGCGCAGGCCCGGTTCGTCGAACTCCGATTCGGGGTACTGTCTGGCGCGTGTCAGCGCGAACTCGATGGCGACGAAGAAGCCGTTCGCGAGGATGAGACCGAGGCCAGCGACCAGTCTGGCGGCGAGTTCCACCGATTGCATCGGGACCTGGTTCGCCCCCAGGGCCGGAAAAAGTGGCGTTACGCGCTCAGACCGTATTCGACCCCGGTCTCGTCCTCGGAGACCGACCAGAGCCGCCGTGCCGTCTCGCGGTCGTAGGACTCGTCGTTCGAGCGCTGGAACTCCGGATGGCCGCGCATGTCCAGCAGCCCGCCGGGGCCGACGTACTCGCCGCCGCTCACGCGGTCCGCCGTCGCCGCGAACAGCATCGGGAGCGCCCCCTTGGCCGCCGACTGTCCGAGCACCGCGTTGGCGACTTTCATCCCGGCCAACCTGAGCGCCGACCCCGACTCGCGGGGGCCGCGATACTGGAGGTTCGTGGCCGCGTAGCCCGGGTGACACGCCACGGCGGTCACGTCGCCGACGTCCGCCGAATCGAGCCGTCGCTCGAGCTCGTAGGTGAAGAGGAGGTTCGCCAGCTTGCTCTGGCCGTAGGCGGACCACTTCCCGTAGGACTGCTCTCTGTGCAGGTCCTCGAAGTCCATCGTCCCCATCTCGTGGGCGCCGCTTGACTGCGTGACGACGCGCGCCTCGCCGGCACTGGCCCGTAGCGCCGGCAGGAGGTGGCCGGTGAGTGCGTAGTGGCCGAGGTGGTTCACGCCCAGCTGCATCTCGAAGCCGTCGGCGGTCTCCTGGCGGGGAATCGCCATCACGCCGGCGTTGTTACAGAGGACGTCGACGGCGTCGTAGTCCTCGCGGACGCCCTCGGCGAACGTCTCGACGCTCTCGAGGTCGGCGAGGTCGCACCGTCTGACCTCGAGGTCGGCGTCGGGCACCGCCTCGCGTGTCTCCGCCGCCGCCCGCTCGCCGCGCTCGACGCTCCGGCAGGCCATCACGACGGTCGCGCCCTTCCGCGCGAACGCCTCGGTCCCCTCGCGTCCGAGGCCGCTGTTCGCGCCGGTCACGACGACTGTCTCGTCCTCGAGTGTCGGCATCTCGTCGGCTGTCCAGCCGGTCATACCCACCGGTAGCGCCCCTGCCCACTCAAGGCCTCCGCCATACCAGTAGGGCATTTGTCGCTCGCGCCCCAAGCGACGACGATGAGCGACGTCTCTGTCACGGTGTACACGCGCGCGGACTGCCACCTCTGTGACGACGCCGTCGAGACCATCCGTCGGGTCGCCGACGACGAGGGGGTCACGCTGGACCTCGACCTGGTCGACGTCGACACCGACCCCGACCTCCGCGAGGCGTACGGCGAGCGGGTGCCGTACGTCCTCGTCGACGGTCAGCCGGCGTTCAAGTACCACGTCGACGAGGCGCGCCTGCGCGAGAAACTGTCCGACTAGCGCTCCCGACGACCCCGTTCGACCGCCTCCCGAAGGTCCCGCGTCGCGGCGGTCGGGTCCGCCGCCCCGGTGATGGCGCTGATGACCGCGACGCCGTCGGCCCCGCCGCGGCGACGTCGGCCGCGTTCGCCGCCGTGATGCCGCCGATGCCCACGAGCGGGACGTCGACGGCGTCGGCGATGGCTGCCACCCGCGCCGGGCCGATGCCGTGTTCGTCCTCGTCGACGTCGTCCTTCGAGTCGGTCCGGTACACCGCGCCGACGCCCAGGTAGTCGGCGCCCGCGGCCGCGGCAGCCTCCGCGCCCGCGACTGTCGAGACCGACCGGCCGACGACGGCCCCATCGCCCAGTAGTTCGCGAGCGACCGACACCGGCAGGTCGTCGTCGCCGAGGTGGACGCCGTCGGCGTCGACCGCCTGCGCGAGGTCCACCCGGTCGTTGACGACGAAGGTGACGCCGGCCTCGCGGGTCACCTCGCGCAGGTCCAGGCCCAGCTCGTAGCGCTCCCGCGCGCTCCGGTCTTTCTCCCGGAGTTGCACGACGCCGACGCCGCCCTCGATGGCCGCCTCGACGACCGCCCGCGTCGACCGCCCCGCGGAGAGCGATTCCTGTGTCACGAGATACACGTCCAAGTCGACCATACCGGCCGTCGGTCCGCTCGCGTCCTGATTCTTACGCTCGCGCGCTCACTCGCGTTCGTCGTTCTCCCCGTTCTCCGCCGCGTCGCGCTCGGTGATGGCGTCCGCCGAGGGCATCGTCTCCCGGGCGGTCTCCTCGATCTTGGCCGAGGCGTCCGCGGCGTACTGTTCGATGTCCTCGACGTGGGCGACGATGTTCGCCGCGTCGAGCCGACGGTTGATGCGGACCGACATGTCCTCGGGGAGGTCGCGCTGCTCTCGGTTGCCCGTGGCGACGCCGCTCGAGACGATGGACTGGACGCCCTCCTCGACGGTCATGTCGATGTCGCGGACGCGGTGCTCGGCGACGTGCAGCACGTACCCGCCCATCACCGGGTTCGGCGCCATCGGGAGGAACAGCGTGACCATCCCCTTTTCGGCCGCCGCGTCGGCGACGACGTCCGGCGTCTCCGCGGTGAGGAACGCGATGGAGTAGGACCCCTCGACGGGGAACTCGACCAGTTTCACCTCCTGGAAGCTGTCGGTGTCGCTGTCCAGCAGCAGCTCGCTCATTTCGTCGAGGCTCCGGTACAGCGACCCGACGCCGGGGATGCGGGAGAGGACCGTCTCGAGGAGGAGGCCCAGGTCGGACGCGCTCGACCGGTACTCCGCCGCCACGCCGATGAGGAAGACCAGCGAGACCAGCGAGACGACCGCCGCGAGCTTCAGGACGAAGTCGGACGCCGGTGCGAACCCGATGGTCGCGGTGACGAACCCGACGACCGGGTCGAGCTGCTGTGAGACGAAGTCGACGACGAATCCGAGGACGATGAGCGTCACGATGAGCGGCATCGTCACCGCGGTGCCCGTGACCAACGCCCGACGCACGAACTCCCTGACCGCGTCGGTCCCGTCTCCCATCTGATTGCTGAGTCGGTCGGTCATGCAGACCCATATAGTCGATTTCGGGAAAGCATTGTGGCGCTGGCCGGCCTGCCGCGACCCCAGTGTCCGAACATATTACTGCCCGCCACCCCTCTGGTCCGGTGTGCGAAACTACCATCTCACGACGGTCTGGGGCATCCCCATCCGGGTGAACATCTCGCTGCTGGTCTTTCTACCGATACTGGCCTGGATTATCGGGAGCGGTGCACAGATCGAAGTGTACGCTGGACTTGTGGGCGCGCTCGCCGGCGTCACGTTCGACATGGGTCGGCTGATGGCGGGGCAGACCCCGTGGCTCATCGGCACCGCGGCCGCCGTCGGGCTGTTCGCCAGCGTCGCCGTCCACGAACTCGGCCACTCGTGGATGGCGATGCGCTACGACCTCGAGGTCGAGTCCATCACCCTGTGGATTCTGGGCGGCCTCGCGAGCCTGAAGACGATGCCCCGCGAGTGGAACCGAGAGTTCTGGATCGCCGTCGCCGGGCCGGTGACCTCGATTCTGGTCGCCTTGGTCTGTTACATCGCGCTGCTGGTGCTCCCCGCCAGCGCGCAGGTGACGACGTTCGTCGTCGGTTGGCTCGCCGTCACGAACCTCCTCCTCGCGGTGTTCAACATGCTCCCGGCGTTCCCGATGGACGGCGGCCGGGTCCTGCGGGCGCTACTGGCGCGCAACCGGCCGTACGCCTCGGCGACCCGGCTGGCCGCCCGCATCGGGACCGCCTTCGCCGTCCTCTTCGCCGTCGTCGGCGTCCTCTCCTTCTCGCCGATGTTGCTCCTGCTCGCGCTGTTCGTCTACAGCGCGGCCTCCGGCGAGTCGCGGACGGTGGCGCTGTCGGACCTACTGGACGGCCTCACCGTCAGCGACGTCGCCCGGCCCGCGACGGACACCGTCGAGGCCGACGCCAGCGTCGAGGAGCTGGTCGACAAGATGTTCGCCACGCGCTCGACGGAGTTCACCGTCGTCCGTGACGGCGAGGCCGTCGGCGTCGTCACCATCAGCGACTTCCAGGCGCTCTCCAAGGCCGAACGCGAGGCCGACACCGTCGCCGACCTGATGGAGACGGACCTCCCGCGCTTCGCGGCCGACATGACCGCCTTCGACGCGCTGGTCGCGCTCGACGGGGCCAGGTCGAGTGCGGCGCTGGTCGAGGGTATCGACGGCACACGCGTCGTCTCGCGAGCCGACTTCGCCTCGGCGATGGAGATGCGCCGGCTCGTCGGGTCACCGTCGCCGTTCTAGCCCCGATACCACGTGCCGGTCCCGATAACGACACCGAGCACCGATAGCACTGCGAGCGCCAGGTGGAGCTCGCCGAACCAGAACGGGGTCCACGGGGCGACGGCCTGGAGGCCGACCAGCGCGAGCGACAGGCCCGGGACGCTCTCGGGGGTCGGGGCTGGCGTGCTCGTGGAGCTTTCGGCCCCGCTCTCGTCGCCGGGTCCGTACAGCACGCCGCCGACGCGCTCGCCCTCCGGGAGCCGTTCGGCCTCGTAGGGGATGGGCGAGTCGCTCGGTGTCTCGGTGCTCCAGACGACGGTCCCGTCGGGTGTCACCTCGAAGACGCGCTTGTTCAGCGTGTCCGTGACGAGCGTGTTGCCGTTGTCGAGCCGGTCGGCGTCGCGCGGCCAGCGGATGTCGATACCGCCCGCGCGGGTGAGCGTCCAGGCGGGTTCCCAGCGGCCGTCGTCGGCCCGGTGGAGCTCGACCACGCGGTCGTTGTCCGAGTCGGCCACGAGGACCGCCCCGTCGCCGAGCCACTGGGGGTTGTGCTGGTGGTCGAGCACCTCGGGGTTCCCACACCGGACGTCGCCGTCACCGTCGAAGTCGGCCAGCTGTTCGCCGCGGACCTGACAGCTGCCGTCGTCGCCGCCGTGGTCCGCGTTGACGACCTCGACGACGCCCGCGCCGCGCTCGACGAGGAGGAGCTGGTTGGCGTTGCGGACCGAGACGAGATAGTGGGTCTGGTTGACGGCGTCCACGTCGTTGATGTGGAGCCAGTCCCGGCGGGTCGGGTCCGGCGGCGCGTCGTAGAACGACGAGGCGTTCCACTGCCAGGTTATCTCGGGGTCGTCGGACTCGACGCCGCGGACGGTGAATATCCGCTCGTGTTCCATGTCCGAGAGGAGGTACTCGCCCGAGGCTAAGCGCTCGACGTCGTGGGTCTCGCTGTTCTTCGCGGTCCGGACCGGGAACGCGTACTCCCCGACGACCGCCGGGCCGCCCGCGGCGTCCGGGTCGATGATGCGGAAGCCGGTCTTGGTGCACGGCGTCTCGTAGGGCCCGCAGTCGGAGTCGTAGCCCGAGTGCATGAACCCCGCCATGACGGTGCCGTCGGGCAGCATCGTCACGTCGAAGTAGCTGTCGGCGCTGTCCTCGCGCCAGGCTATCGACCCGTTCTCGACGAGGTAGACGCTGCCCTTCTCGTGCCACCCGGGGCCGCCGCCCTGGGAGCCCACGAGGGTCCCGGTGGTGCCGTCGCCGGCGGTGGCGACGCCGCGGTCCGGGGCCGTCGCAGCCCCGATACCGAGCGTCAGCCCGAGCACGAAGAGGCTGAGGGCGACCAGGGCAACGCCGCGCGTGGCACGCTCCATTGGCCTGGTCTCGGTGGACCGCAGAAAAAAGCGTTCCGACGGCCCGGCGGTAGTTACAAACCGCGGGCCGTCGCAGTCCCCGACGATGCAGTCGGGACTCGTCGACGTGTTCGTCTCGCTGGTGGGGACCGACCCGCTGGTCCAGGGACTGGCCGGTGGGCTGGTCATCGCCTCGCTGAACCTCCTGGGTGCGTCGCTGGTGCTGGTCTGGCGCGACCCGTCCGAGCGCGCCCTGGACGCCGCGCTCGGCTTCGCGGCGGGCGTGATGCTCGCGGCGGCGTTCACGAGTCTCATCCTCCCCGGCATCGAGGAGTACTCCGGCGGGAACCCGGTTCCGACGCTGCTCGGTGTCGCCCTGGGCGCGCTCTTCTTGGACCAGGCCGACCGCTTCCTCCCGCACGCCCACTACCTGCTGTCGGGGCGCAAGCGACCCGACGCGGCCAACCCCTCTGAGACGCTCGCGGTCGACGACGAGCGACTGGCCGGCGTCGTCCTGTTCATCCTCGCGATAACCTTACACAACATGCCCGAGGGGCTGGCCGTCGGGGTAGGGTTTGGGGCGGCCGCCGGTGACCCGGCCCGCCTGGGCGGTGCGCTCTCCTTGATGCTCGCCATCGGTATCCAGAACATCCCCGAGGGACTGGCGGTGTCGGTCGCGGCCATCAACGCCGGGCTGGACCGTCGCCTGTACGCCGTCGTCGCCGGCGTCCGGGCGGGCGTCGTCGAGATTCCGCTGGCTATCCTCGGCGCCGTCGCCGTCACGCTCGTCGAACCCTTGCTCCCCTACGCGATGGGTTTTGCCGCTGGCGCGATGCTCTTCGTCATCTCCGACGAGATAGTCCCGGAGACCCACCGCCACGGCCACGAGCGGGTGGCGACGCTGGGGCTGATGCTCGGCGCTATCGTCATGCTGTACCTGGACATCTCGCTCGGCTAGGCGTCGTAGGGCCAGTTCGGGTCCCGGTCGAACCCGTCGGGGTCGGCACAGCTGTCGGCCTCGTCGGGGGTACAGCCGCCGTACTCCTCGAAGTTCTCGCGAGCGGTCGCCAGCGAGACGTGGTTCGTGTCGCTCACGTAGTCGTCGTCGCCGAACTGGATGGGGTCGTCCATCCAGTGACAGACCGGACAGACCTCGTAGGACCCCGGTGCCCCCTCCGGTAACGTCTGGTAACCACAGCACGGGCAGTAGCCCAGTTCCCGTGCCGCCGGGTTCCCGGGTGTTTGGGTGGCCATCGGCTGTGGTATGCGTGGCCACACCAATGAATGGTTCGGTCGGTGACGTGTCGCGGTCACTCGGACTGTGCGGCCTCGACCTTCGCGGCGTACTTCTCGAGTTCGTCGGCGAGTTCGCGGGCCTGGGCCGCCGAGAGCGTCACCGTGTCGGCGTGCGGCTCGACGTGTTCGATGTCGGTGTTGTCCAGCTCCACCTGGAGCTCGACGTGGTCGGGGTTCGTCCGCGGCGCGGTGACGTTGAGCACCGCGAGCGCCTCCTCCTCGAAGCCGTGGCCCTCGACCCGGCCGTCCAGCAGGTCGAACGTGGTGTACGCGTTGACCTTCATGATGCGGTCTACCATACTCAGGGGTTCGGGACTCGGGCAATAAACGTCTGCGTTCGTCGGCGTGCCGATAGCCTACCCGAACGGACAACGAGTCTCGTGAAGCGGGTCGCCCGCGCTACGACCGGAGCCGCTCGATTCGCTTCTCCATCGGTGGGTGCGTCGAGAACAGTCGCTGGAGCAGTCCCTCGTCGGCGTTGAAGATACAGAGCGCGTTCAGGTTGTCGTCGACCTTCGACTCGCGTCCCGACGCGCCGCGGGAGATCTTCTGGAGCGCACGGGCCAGGGGGTCGCCGCTCCCGATGGCCTCGCGCGCGTCGGCGTCGGCGACGTACTCACGGTACCGCGAGATGGCCAGGACGAACACCATCACGAGCATGTTCGCGAGCGACGAGGCGACCATCGCCAGTATCCAGGACCCCATGTTCCGCTCGCCGCCGAACAGCACCGCGAAGTAGGCGACGTAGCCGACGAGCATCCCGATGGACTGTCCGACGACCATCGTGATGACGTCGCGGTTCTTGATGTGGGCGAGCTCGTGGGCGAGGACGCCCTCCAGTTCGTCGTCGTCGAGCAGCTGCATCAGTTCACTCGAGACGACGACGACGCCGGCGCCCTTCCGCCCGACGGCGAAGGCGTTGGGGACGCCCATATCCATCACCATCAGCCGGGGTTCCTCGAGATTCATGTCGCGACAGAGCCGCCTGACCTTCTGGTGGACGTGCCCGTACTGCGCGTCGTCGGGCATGTCCGAAGCCCCTCTGAGTGCCATCCACTTCCCGAGTTTGTACTGGACGGCCGGCACGACGAGGATGCCGACGAGCAACACCGGCACCAGCGGCAGGTTCAGCAGGACCGACAGTGCGGTCCCGGCGAACAGATAGAAGGCGAACAGTATCGCCCCGACGACGAGCATCCGCAGTCGTAGTCCGAAGTCAGTCATACCCATGGCTCACCGGTGGAAGGTTGTAAGTCTCCTGGCTTTCGCCGCGTGTGGGCCCAACGCCCGCGACCGCCGGCGGGTCGACCGGGGAACCCTACGCGTCGTCGCCGAACCCGACTTCTTCGGCGTCGGCGGCGGCCAGGTCGATGGCGGTCTCGTAATCGAACTCGCGGACCACCTCGCCGTCGCGGACGAGTGGCTCCATCAGTTCGGCGGCGTCGTCGGGCGCGTTCCGGTCGGCCAGGCCGATGTGGTGACCGCCGTCCGCGGTGCGGTAGACGGCCTTCTTCCCCGTGAGCTTCCCGCGCTTGGCGGCTGGTTCGCCGTCCACTTCGACGATGTCCAGCGCGAAGTCCAGGGGGTCGGCGTTCGAGACGAAACTCCCGACGCCGAAGCCGTCGGCCACGTCGCGAAGCGCCCGGAGTTGCTCGGGGCCCAGGCCGCCCGAGACGAAGATGTCGATGTCCTCGTGGCCGTGGGCGTCAAGCGTCCAGCGGACCTCGCGGACGATGTGCCGGAAGTCGCCCCGGCGGGACCCGGTCGTGTCCAGGCGGACGCCGGTCAGGTCGTCGACGGCCTCGGCGGCCCGGAGCGCCTCGTCGACCTCGTCTGAGTAGGTGTCGACCAGCGCGATGCGGGGCGTGTCGTCGGGGACGGCCTCGTCGAAGGCCCGCCAGGCGGCCTCCTGCTCGCCGCGGCCGAAACATATCATCAGCGCGTGGGGCATAGTTCCGCCGGCGCGTCGGCCGACGGTGTCCTCCGCGGCGACGTTCGAGAAGCCGTCCAGCCCGCCCAGCAGGGCCGCCCGCTCGACCATCGCGCCAAGCGAGGGGTGGAGGTGTCGCGAGCCGAAGCTCAGCACCGTCGAGTTCGGCGCGGCGTGGCGGACCTCGAGCGCCCGCGTCGCCACTGCCGTCGGGTGTGAGAGCAGGCCGAGCAGCGCCGTCTCGAGGCGACAGAACTCGCGGTAGGGCCCCTCGATGCGGAGGACGGGGCCGCCGTCGAACAGCTGTCCCTCCGGCAGCGCGTCGACGTCGACCGCACGCCCTTCGAGCAGCGACGCGGCGTCGGGCAGGCCCGCGAGCAGGTTCCAGGTCCCCGTCGGGAACTGGTCCGCGGTCACCTCCGCCACGACGTCCGGGTTCTTGCCGGCGTACTCCAGGGCCTCCATCGTCCGGTCGAAGTACGCGTCCGTCGCCCGCCCCTCGCGAATCGTCTCTGGTGAGACGATGTCGAACTCCTCGCTCATAGGCGCTCTTCGGCCGGGGATTCAAAAAGCCGCCCGGTCGGCTCTCGCGGTCCGACCGTCGTCACACCGCTCCCGGTGGCTCAGTTGCCGGCGACGACGGGCTCCGACCGCTTCACGTCGGTCGCCTCGACCAGCGCCTCGCAGATGGCGCTCTTGCGGTGGTCGACCTGGAGGTGCACGTAGACGTCGTTCCTGGACGATGCGGCCGCCCCACAGAGGGGACAGGTGTAGCCGGGGGGTGTGTCACTTTTTGTCATGTGTTGTAACCGGTCGCTGGTGGGCTACCGTCCGCTGGCGTGTGCTCGGCGGCGTGGCCTCCCGAACCCGGCGCTTCCACCGGACGGCTGCGTACCGACACGACCCTCTTGTAGTCTCAAATACAAGAACCTACCTATGAATTGAACGTATCGCTACGGTCCGGTCCGTACTGCTCTATATCGCCCGTCCTCACCCGACGGGACGGTGAATCGCGTCCAGGTCGGCCACCGCCGGCCCGTTGACGATACGGACGGTCTCTCCCCGGCGGACCACACGGAAGGCGTCGGCGAAGGGGTCGTCCTCGGGGACGACGTAGACGTTCGCCCGCGGGTTCGTGGCGCCCCGTTCCTCGACGAGGATGGCCCGGTAGGCGGCGGCGAACTCGCGGGCGTCCGCCTCGGTGTCCCACGTCGTCTGCCAGACGTAGCCGAACTCGCCGTCCCCGTTCCGGTACGGGACCACGGTGTCACCGCCCCAGCCGGCCGATATCTCGCTGTCGTAGCTGTACCTGTCGCTCTGCGTCTGGTTGTTGTGGTACATCGTCGCGAAGATGGAGGCCTCCCCGACGGTGTCGCCCACGGGGTCGTGGTCGAAGCGCTCCCACTCGTCTGTCGAGCGGTCGCGGACCGTCACGTCGACCGGCTTCTCGTCCGGGTACTTCTCGGGGTGGAGCACCTGCTCGCTGCTGTCCGGGACGTTCTCGTGGAGGGCGTCGACGGCGTCCCAGCCGCCCCGCTGGCGGACCTGGTAGACGAACGTCGGCCCGGTGGCGTACGGCTGGAAGACGACGGTGAAGAGGCCGGCGTTGACGCTCCCGCCGCCGCCACCGCCGCTCCGCTCGGGTCGGTCGATGCAGTCCCACCCGTCCTCACACCGCCGCTCGTAGAGGGCCCGGATGTAGTTCGCCTCGCCCTCGACGACGCCCTGCCGAGCGAGCTGGGTGTCCTGGGTCTCCGGGGAGCCGCTCAGGCCGAACTGCTGGTCCTGCAGGGCGTGGACGAGCTCGTGGGCCAGCGTCGCCCGGTCTATCTGTGGCGTCTCCGTGGGACTGACGATGACGATGCGGTCCTCGCTGGGCGAGTAGAAGCCCTGGACCGTCGTCGAGAAGGTGTCGTCGATGGCCTCGCTGCTCCCCGCGTCCTCGCCGATGAGGACCAGCGCCTCCCACACCTGGTCGTTCCAGGGGTCCTCGGGCGGGCCGGCGGCGCTCCCGTTCCCGCGCGAGCGGTTGCGGTACGCCGCCCGCGAGATGATCTCGACCGGGACGGGCTCGGTGAACTCCCGTTCGCGAATCTGCTCGACGCGGGCCATCGTCCGGGCGACGACGGCGTCGCGCTCGCTCTCGTTGAGGCCGTCCTCGGTCGTCACCGACACCGGGTCGTCGTACCAGTAGCCGGACTCCCAGCCGATCGTGTCGCCGCCGGGCGGGGCCTCGGGGTGGTCGCTCCCGCCGAACACCGGCCCGCCGTCGAACACCGGCGCGCTACATCCCGCGAGGACCACGACGAGCGCCACCAGCACGGCCCTACGCATCGTGGACCTCCCGGAGCGCCGCCTCGTCGGGCGCGTTGACGACGGTCACCGTCCGGCCGTCGACGCGTATCGAGACGGCGTCCGCGAAGGGGCTCGACGGTTCGATGACCCAGGTCCCCTCGGCCGTCTCCCGCCCGCCCCAGTGGACGACGACCTGTGCCCAGATGGCGGCGAACTCGCGAGCGTCCGCCTCGGTGGCCCAGGCTGTCTTCCAGACGTAGGCCGTCTCGGTCCCGCTCTCGTAGACGTACATTCGGCCGCCGCGCCACCCGTCTGTCGCCGGCAGGTCGTAGTTGTACGGGTCGCCGTCGTCGACCTCGCCGTTGACGAAGTTCACTACGTCCGTGGCCCGGACGACGGCGCTCCCGTTGTAGTCGTCGGTCACCGTGTAGGCGACCGACGCGGCGATAGCCGAGGGGCCCACGACGGCGTAGTTCGGGCGGCCGTCGGGGCGGACCCGCTCCCAGTCGGCACTCGACCGGTCGGCCAGTGCGACCGATTCGGGTTGCCACTCCGGATACTGGCTCGGGTCGATGACCTCGGCGGCGCTCTCGGGGAGTCGGCGTAGGCGGCGTTCACCGCCGCCCAGCCGCCGCGCTCGCGGAGCGCCGCGACCAGTCCCGGGCCGTCGCTGTACGGGAAGTACTGCAGGAAGTTCAGCCCGAAGTGCTGGTCGCCCCCGCCGCTGTCACTCGCCGGCCGTTCGACGCAGTCCCACGCCCCGGCACAGCGCTCGCGGTAGGCCTGTTCGACCGCCGTGGCGTCGCCCTCGACGAGGCCGTTCCGGCCCTGGACCGCGTCGCGGGTCCGCGCGTCGCTCGCGAGGCCGAACTGCTGGTCCTGCAGGGCGTGGACGAGCTCGTGGGCCAGCGTCCGCTCGCTGAGCCGGGGCGTCTCCGTCTCCGAGACGAGGACGATGGCGTCCGCCGAACTGCTGTAGTACCCGAGCACGCTGGCGCCCAGCTGCTGGTCCTGGGCGGCAATCGAGTCCTCGTCTTCGCCTATCAGGAACAGCGCCTCGAACTTCGCGTCGTCGAACCGACGGAGCGACTCGCCGTAGTCGCCGCCCGAGCGATTGCGGAACTCGGCGCGCGAGACGAGTCGCACCGGCACCGACGCCTCGAACTCCAGTCCCCGAACCGTCTCGACGCGGGCCATCGCCCGGGCGACGACGGCGTCGCGTTCGCGCTCGTCGAGGCCGTCGGCTGTCGTTATCGACAGCGACTCGTTGGCCCAGTACCCGTCTTCCCACCCCAGGCGGTCCGTCTCGGGGTCCGGCCGCGGCTCGTCGCCCGGCGTCGCCGTCTCGGCTTCGGTCGCCGGCGCTGCGGGCGTCTCGGTCGCCACCTCGAGGACGACCGTCTCCGGTGTTGGGGTCGTCGCCGTCTCCGGCGCGGTCCGGTCGTCGGTGCCGTCGCTGGCCGCGGACGACCCGGGCGCCTGGCACCCGGCGAGCACCAGGGCGAGCGCACAGAGGAGAGACATGAGCGACAGGCGGCGCATCTACCCATCCCAGGGGAAGCACGGGCAAAAGTCACACGGGACAACCTTGGTAGGGCTCCCCACCCTACGGTGCCACATGAAGTTCGACCCGGACAGCACCGCACTGGTCATCGTCGACATGCAGAACGGATTCTGTCACCCCGACGGCAGCCTCTACGCCCCGCCCAGCGAGGACGCCATCGACCCGGTCGCCGCGCTCGTCGAGCGAACCCGCGAGGCGGGCGCGTCGGTCGTCTTCACCCGCGACGTCCACCCGCCCGACCAGTTCGAGGACGCCCACTACTACGACGAGTTCGAGCGCTGGGGCGAGCACGTCGTCGAGGGCTCCTGGGAAGCGGAACTCGTCGACGAACTCGACCCCCGCGAGGCCGACCTGGTCGTCGAGAAACACACCTACGACGCCTTCTACCGGACCCAACTGGAAGGGTGGCTCGACGCCCACGGCATCGACGACCTGGTCATCTGCGGGACGCTCGCAAACGTCTGTGTCCTGCACACCGCCTCCAGCGCCGGCCTCCGGGACTTCCGGCCGGTGCTCGTCGAGGACGCCGTCGGCTTCATCGAACCTGACCACCGCGAGTACGCCGTCGAACACGCCGACTGGCTGTTCGGCGAAGTGACCGAGCGCGAGGCCGTCACGTTCGACTGAACCGGTCGCCCACCGCGAGCGCTACGGTAACGAGTCCTCGCGGTCGACCGTCACGGTCACCGACTCGCCCACCGCGAGGTCGATGCCCTCGCCGACGAGTTTCACGCCCGCGATATCGCGCGAGCAGCACAGCGCCAGCCCTACCACAGGCTCGCCGTTGGCACGGACGGTGACGTCGTCCCACGCGACCGTCCGGCCGTCGGCGACACCGACCAGGGTCCCGGCCACACTGACCGGCTGCCCTGGTCTATTCTCCCCGACGCCCAGCAGCCCGCCGCGGTCGTAGTGCGGTAACCCGCCGTCGACCACACCACCGCCCGCGTCGTTCGCGATGCCGACGAACCGCTCGCCGGGGGCAGGATGGACGGGGCGGTCGAGTCGCGCCCAGGTCTCCCCGGCCTCGACGACCCGTCCCGTGCCGTCCCACCGGAGCGGATCGACGTCGACGCCAACGTCGACCGGGAGCGACCCCGCCGCACGGTAGGGGTTCGCGTCCCGTTCGCGAAAGCCCAGGTGAACGTGGTTCGGGACCCACGGCGCGAAGAAGCCCGCCCGAACCAGTTCGCCGAGGTCGTCGCCGACGGCCACTCGTTCGCCGGCTTCGACGCTCGGGTTCACGTGCAGCAGGCGCGCGACGTAGTCGCCGGTGTCGACCAGAAGCAGGTAGTCGTGTTCCGCGGCGTAGGGCTTCGGCGGCGCCTTGACCTGCTTCGTATCGAGCACCTCGCCGGCGACGGGTGAGGGCGCTCGCTTCCCCGACGGGTACAGGTCTATCGCACAGCCTTCGTCGTGGGCGTCGAACGGCGAGTTGTACAGCGAGAACCGGTAGTACCGGTGGAGTACGTCCCGGGGAACCGTGACCATTGACGGCCGTTCGGCCCGAATCAGCATGTGGCTGTCGGCCGAGGGTTCAAGTGCGGTCGGGCGACCAGCACCACCGTGCGCTGACCGTCACCGCGGCGGGGGACGCGGGTGTGCGACACGTCCCGTCGCGGTCGCCGTGTGTCGCCTGTTCGCTATCTGGGACGGGAGTGTTTAGCTAAGGGACCTCGGGAGTGAACAGCCAGAAAGTCCCACCCGAAGCCGGATGACCTGCGGGCCTGGGCTTTCTGGCTCTGTGAACGCATAACTGCTAAAGTAAACACGACCGCTGAGACTGTCAGGGGGGTTTTGTCCGTCCGGCCCCTACGAGCGGTATGCGTCTCCTCCGCGGACGGGCCGCCGACTACGAACAGGACTACGCCCGGACCCGGGAGATGGTCGCTCGCGTGGCCGAGGACCGCGAGCCGGCTCTCCGGGCCTGGACGCCGCACCGACAGGTCGCGTTCGGCCGCCGCGACCGTCGCGCCGACGACTACGACCGCGCCTGTGCGATTGCCACCGACTGGGGCTACGCCGTCCTCGAACGTGAGGTGGGGGGTCGGGCCGTCGCCTACACCGGGACGACGGTCGCGTTCGCGCTCGCCGAACCGACCGCGGACGGTCGGGGCGGCATCCACACTCGTTACGACCAGATGACCGAGGCTGTCCAGCGCGCACTCGCTGACGTCGGCGTCGACGCACGCGAAGGTGAGCCGCCAGACTCGTTCTGCCCGGGCACCCATTCGCTCCAGGCCGAGGGCAAGATAGTCGGCCTCGCCCAGCGGGTCCGGGAGTCCGTCGCCCTCACCGCTGGCATCGTCGTCGTCAGCGACCACGAGCTGTTCGCCAGCGTGCTCGACCCGATATACGAGGCGCTGGGGGTCCCGTTCGACCCGAACTCGGTGGGGAGCGTCGGCCGCGCCGGCGGCGACGACGACCCCGAGGCCGTCTGTCGCGCGCTCGAACGCGCCCTCGCCGACGGGTCGGACACCCGCGTCGAACGCATCCGGGAGACTTAGGAGCCACCCCGGCCGACCCCCTGGTATGCTCATCCGCAACGCGACGCTCCCCGACGGCCGCCAGCGCGACGTCCGGGTGCGTGGCGAGACTATCGCCGAGGTCGGTCGCGACCTCTCGCCCGCCGACGAGGTCGTCGCGGCGAACGGCAAGCGCCTGTTCCCCGGGATGATTGACGCGCACGTCCACTTCCGACAGCCCGGGTACCCGCACAAGGAGACCTGGGCATTCGGTTCGCGAGCGGCCGCGGCCGGCGGCGTGACGACCGTCGTCGACCAGCCCAACACCGACCCGCCGACCATCGACGGCGCGGCCTTCGACCGGAAAGCCGAGTTCGCGGCCGACTCGCTGGTCGACTGGGGGATAAACGGCGGCGTCACCGCCGACTGGGTGCCCGACGACCTCCTGGGTCGGCAGCTCTTCGCCCTCGGCGAGGTGTTCCTCGCGGACTCGACCGGCGACATGGGTATCGAGGCCGACCTGTTCGAGGACGCACTGCAGGCCGCGACCGAGCGGGACGTCACCGTCACGGTCCACGCGGAGGACGCCGACTACTTCAACGAGGACGCGACGGCCCGCGACGACGCCGACGCCTGGAGCGCCTACCGAACCGCCGAGGCCGAGGCCAAGGCCGTCGAACGGGCCTGTCGGGTCGCCACGGCGCACGACGCGACCATCCACATCGCCCACACGTCGACGCCGGAAGGTATCGACATCGCGGCCGACGCTGGGATGACCACCGAGGTGACGCCACACCACCTCCTGCTCTCGCGGCGCGACCTCTCGGAGCTGGGAACGTTCGGCCGGATGAACCCGCCGCTGCGCCGGGAGAAGCGCCGCCAGCAGGTCTACGACCGGGTCGCCGACGGCACCGTCGACATGATCGCGACGGACCACGCGCCCCACACCCGCGAGGAGAAAGACGCCAGCATCTGGGACGCTCCGTCGGGCGTGCCCGGCGTCGAGACGGCGTTCCCCCTCTTGCTCGCCGAGGCGGCGGACCCGGACACTGCGCTCACCTACGAGCGAGTGCGGGACCTCACGGCCGCGAACCCAGCGGCGGTGTTCGACGTTCCCCAGAAGGGCGCCATCGAGCCGGGCAAAGACGCCGACCTCGTGCTGGTCGACACCACCGAGACGACCGAAATCCGGGCCGCCGAGCGCCACACAGACTGCGGGTGGACGCCCTTCGAGGGCTTCGACGCGGTGTTCCCCGAGTGGACGATGGTTCGGGGCACCGTCGTCTACGAGCGCGACCCGGACGAGGACGTCTTCTACAACCACCAGGGGGCGAACGTTCGCGACGCCGACGCGGAACTGCTGGAGTAGGTTCTCGGCGCGAGCTAACTACGCCTGCCGCCGTCGCGCCCGTTCGAGACGGGCGGCCGGAACCGGCCGAACGACGCCGAAATAGGTCCGGTAGCAGAGTATGCCGGCGCCGAGCCCGGCCAGCGCCGCCAACAGCACCGAGGTGACTGGGTCCGGACCGAAGACGAAGCCGCCGGCCAGTATCGCTGCTCCTCCGACGACGACGAGCGCGACGGTCCGTCCGAATCCGGAGCCCGGGAGTCGGTCCACGAAGCCGTGTTCGCCGGCGTAGGCGGCGACGACGGTCACGGCCGCGAACAGGACCGCGAGCGGCCACGCCACGCCGTCGTCGACGTTCAGCCACACCTGCGCGAGGCCGAGCACGGCGACGAACCCATCGGTGAGGAGGACTTTCGTGCGGGGGTCCATCGACCGGAGTTCAGACGGCCGACAGATAACGGTGGCGAGGCTATCGGTGGGTCACTTCTCGTCGACGCCGAACTCGTGGCCGCACTCGGGACACGACACCTCGTCGTGGCGCAGCGCCGCGGAGTGTTCGCGCACCTCGCGCATCACCGTCGAGATGCGGTCCTCGGCGTCCATCTCGTCTTCGACGGCGAGGTCGACGCCCTCGACCTCGAGCAGGAACTTCGCGACCTCCGTCGCCTCGTACATCACGTCGTCGAGCTCCTCGGCGGTGAAGAAGTCACACATCGCGCCGTAGAGGAAGGTGGCACCGGCCTTCCGGACCTTCTCCTCGAAGGCCGCCCGGGCCTGGTTGACCGCCTGTGGCGTGTACGTGTCGGTCATGAAGGGGACCAGCTCGGGGAGGTTCTCGCCGATTTTGGTCATCTCGACGCCCGTCTCGGTCCGGAAGTCCGCACAGAGGCGCGCGATGGCCCACTCGCGGGCGGTGACGTACGTTCGCTCGCGGAGGAACTCGTTGGCGCGGTCGTAGGTCCCACCCTCGATCTTCTTGAAGCGGTCGTACTTCCGGACGTCCGGCGGCAGGTCGGGCCCTGCAACGGCTTGCTCCCCCGTGTCGGCCGCACCGTCCTCGGCCACGTCGGGCGTCTGCTCGTCGGGGTCGTGTGGCTCGACCACTCGTGTGGGCTCCTCGCTCGTCGCGTCTGTCTCCGGCTCGTCGGTCGGTGCGCCCTCGGTCATGGGCGAGTGTGCGCACCGGTGCCGGTAAAACGTGTCGCCGCCCGGAGCGCCGTGTGAACGCCGCCCGGACCGGACGCCCGGTCAGGTGGGTTTTTGAGCGGCCGTGGCCATACGACGGGTATGAACATACTACTCGGGGTAGGCGGCAGCGAGCTGTCCTACTACGCCCTCAGCGAGACCATCTCGCGGGCCGACGAGGCCGGCGACGATCTGACGGTCGCGATATTCAGCAGCGAGGAGGCCGAGGCGACCCGCGACGAGATCAGAGAGCGCGTCGAGGCACGCCTGGCAGAGTCCGGCTTCGAGGCGGACATCTGCTACGTCGAGGGCGACCAGCCCGGCGGCGAACTGGTCGAACTGGCCGAGAACGGGGGATTCGACCGCATCGTCCTCGGGGGTGGGAAACGCTCGCCGCTCGGGAAGATCCAACTCGGCTCCATCGTGGAGTTCGTCCTCCTGAACGCACAGACTCCGGTGACGTTGATTCGATGACGGTCGACTATCCAGAGGAGCCGGCGGGCGACTTCCCGGCGCCTCCACGGACGCTCGCGGACCGGACGGGTCGCGAAATAACCTACGAGGCCGCGGACGAGGCCGACCGCGGGGCGTTGATGGAGATGTACCTCAACTTCGACCCGGCCGACCGGGCCCAGGGGATTCCCCCGGTTCAGGAGCCCGCCATCGCCGACTGGCTCGATTCGATCCTCAGCGAGGACTGTTTCAACGTCGTCGCTCGCCACGAAGGCGCCGCCGTCGGCCACACGACGCTCGTCCCGGACCGTCACGGTCACAACGAACTGGCCATCTTCGTCCACCAGGACTACCAGGGCGCCGGCATCGGCACCGAACTGGTCCAGACGCTCCTGGGGCTGGGGCAGGACAACGGTGTCGAGGAGGTGTGGCTCACCGTCGAGCGCTGGAACGACCCCGCAATCGCGCTGTACCGGAAGGTCGGGTTCCAGACGAACAACTCGGAGCGGTTCGAGCTCGAGATGACGATCCGGATCTAGACCGACAGGACGGGCTGGCTGGCGTACTCGAGGACGTACTGGGCGGCCCGGCCGATGGCCTCCTCGCCGCCCCGCTCACGCGGGACGACGACGAAGTCGGCGCCGATGTCCTCGGCGACGTCCAGCACGACGCTTCCGGGGGTCTGTAACAGTCGCCCCTCCGAGAACGCCGTCGCCGTCGACGTACACAGCGTTCGCTCCTCGCCGTGGTCGAACGCCTCGAGCACGCTGTCCGTGAACGTTCTGTGGTCCTCGGCGATCTCTTTGGGGTCCACCCGGCCGGCGTCGATATCCCGGCGCAGGCGCTCGTCGAGGACGAACAGCACGTGCAGGTCGGCGCCGTAGCGCTCCGCGACCGCAATGGCGTACTCGGCCGCTCGCTCCGACTGCTCGCTGCCGTCGACCGGGACGAGCACGAGGTCGATGTCCATCACCAACGTCTCGGACGGCCCCGCTCAAAAAGCCACCGAGCCGCGAGTCCGGACCGGGCGGCTTTTTATTCGTTCCCCCGGTAGCCCGGCGTATGTTCGACACGGTGGTCATCGCGACCGACGGCTCGGGAAGCGCCCAGCGGGCCGTCGAGGCCGCACTCGACCTCGCCGCGCGGTTCGACGCGACCGTCCACGCGCTGTACGTCGTCGACGAGCAAGAGGTCGAAACCACGCCCGAGGAGGTCCGCGAAGCGCTCGAACGGGCGCTGGCGACGACCGGCGGGCGCGCCCTCTCCTTTGTCCTCGAGGCGGCCGAAGACGGGACCGACGAGGAACTCGTCACGGCCGTCCGGCAGGGCGACCCCGCGACCGAGATCGTCGCCTACGCCGAGGAACACGACGCCGACGTCGTCGCCACCGGGACCCGGGGCCGGCACGGCGAACACGCCTTCCTGCTGGGGAGCGTCGCCGAGCAGATCGTTCGACGGGCGCCGATGCCGGTCCTCACCGTCCGTCAGCTCGACGGCGAACCGAACGCCGAGCGCGACGAGGCGTAGGCGACGGATTCTTGCCGGTGCCGGTGGTTGTCCGAGCATGGACGATTGGCTCATCGACGACGATAGACTCTCTCTCGGACGCAAGTCCGTCCTTCCCGGTGAGGGATTCTTCTTCCCCGACTCATTCGAGGCCGAGCAGGCGGAGGCCGAGGCCCGCGACATTCTCACGGACGCCGGCGTGGTGGTCATCGCAGACCCCGACGCCGACGGCCTGGCCTGCACCGCGCTGATTCGCGAGGCCCACGGCGAAGGCGCCCTGCTGCCGGCCGGCCCACACGAACTCCAGGAGGCGCTGGCCTGGACCGCCGACTACGCCGAACCGGACGCGACCGTGTTCGTCTGTGACCTCTGCCCGGACAGCGAATCCGACCTGGGGGCACTCGAGGACCTCACCGACCACGTCGAGCGCGTCGTCTGGTTCGACCACCACCAGTGGACCGACGAGCTGGCGGCGCTGGTCGACCGCGCCGGTGTCGAGCGGACAGTGGGGGACTCGGAGGAGGTCTGCACGGCCGACGTCGCGCTGGCCGAGCTCGACCACGAGTTCGACGAGCAGTACGCCGACCTCGCGGCCGTGACGCGGGACCACGACCTCTGGATTCGCGAGGACCCGCGGAGCGACGACCTCGCGGACTACTCCTACTGGTCGGAACCCGAGGAGTACATCGAGACCATCGACGAACACGGCCCCGACCTCTCCGAGGCGGTCCACGAGTTCATCGCCGAGAAGCGCGTCGAGAAGGAGGCGCTCGTCACGAAGGCCGTCGACCGCGCGGAGCTGCGCGAGGTCGGCGAGTGGACTGTCGGCGTCACCTACGGCCGCTGTTCACAGAACGAGGTCGCCGAGGCACTCCGCGAGCAAGGCGCCGACGCCGCCGTCATCGTCAAACCCGCCGGCTCCGCGTCCATCCGCGGGACCGAGACCTTCGAGCGCGCCCACGAGGTCGCCCAGCAGGTCAACGGCGGTGGCCATCCGAAGGCGGCGGGCTGCAAGCCGGACATCTACGACGACATGCTGGACTACGCGCACCACTGGACGACACAGGGCGCGGTCGCGAAACAGGCCATCGTCGACGCGTTCAAGCGCCTGCCCGAGGAAGACGGCGAGGGCGTCGACACCGAGCGCTAAGCCCTCGGAGCGAAGCGGCGGGTCTGATGGCGGGGGCAGTCGGCCCGGCAGCTCGAGCACGTCTGACGCAGCAGGCAACGCATCGGCGTGACTTCGACAGCGAGGGGACAGGACTATTTATATATACGCTTTACATTAAAATACGAAGGTCGACCTATGGCAACGATAACCGACTTGACGCTCGCGGGGGACTCCTTTGCGCTCGGGGCGCTGCTGACGAACAATCCCGAGATGCACGTCGAGATCGAGCGGCTGGTCCCCCTGGGCGACCGGTTGCTGCCGTTCTTCTGGGTGTCCAACGGCTCGACCGAACACATCGAGGCGGAGCTGGTGGCACAGGACATCGTCGAGTCGGTCGAGCGCCTGACCACCGTCGACGACCGACACCTGTATCAGGTGACCTGGACGCCCGAGGTGAACGGGATCGTCGACGCGCTGATGCAGACCGACGGCGCCATCCTCGAGGGCAAGGGAATCACCGGCCAGTGGGAGCTCAGGTTGCGGTTCCCCGACCGCGACGCCCTCCACGAGTTCAACGAGATCTGCATGGAGAACGACATCTCGCTCGAGGTCAACGGTATCTACAACCCCCACGCGCCCGCAATCGAGGACCGGCTCACCCAGACCCAGTGGCAGACGCTGGTGACGGCCTACGAGCTGGGGTACTTCGAGGTGCCACGGACGGCGACGCTGACGGACCTCGGAGACCACTTCGGCGTCAGCGAACAGGCCATCTCACAGCGGCTCCGGCGCGCGATGAACACTGTCGTCGACGGCCTGATATTCGACAGCTAACCCCGGTGTACCGGGACCCGTACCGCGGGCCACGATTCTCGAAGGGAGCGGCGACGACACGGAGTGGTCGTGCCACCGGTGCATATTGGTGTATCACCTCTCGGCGTACCTATGAAGGTAGAACTAATATACCTGGCTGTCAACCCATACCACGATGACCGACGAACCCGCCAGTCAGCGGTTCGAACTCGCCGGCCGCGGCGTCACAGAGGCCGTCGTCGCCGCCGTGGCCTCGACCCTCGACAGCGACCCGCTCGACCTTCCCCCGCTCCAGGGGGCCGTCGACGTCGAGAGCGTCGCACAGCTCTGGGGGCGTCCGGTCGGCCGAGCCGGGCTCCTCGCCCTCACGTTTCGATACGCAGACTGTCGGGTCCGAATCGAACACGAGGGCAGCATCACGGTCACGGCTCCCGCGTGACGGGCCGTCCGGGAGTGACGCCGCCGCCAAGCGGTCTTACTGTACCGTCTCGTCGACCTCGTCGTGGAGCGCAGGACGACCGCACACGATGCTGCCCGTCGCCGTTCGCCCCGGCCTAGGCGTCGACGACCCACTTATCTGAGTAGCGCTCGCCACAGGCACACACCGCGTAGGCGTGGATGACGTCGCCCTCGGCGTAGAGCCCGCCGACCTCCTCGTTCTGTTCCTCGGCGAACGCGAAGACGAACCGCGTCGTGTGGTCTTCGTCGGGCTCCTCCTCGGCGACGGGGCAGTTCGCGTCCGTCAGGTCGTCGTGGACGACCCCGTCGGTGCCCATCGCCTCCTGGGCGAGGCGCATCGGGTCGATGCCGGTCGCCGACTGGAAGGCGCTCCGGCCGTCGTCACCGGACAGGACGAGCACGAGCCCGTCGTCCACCGACTCGGCGTACTCCGCCAGCGCTCCGGGGTTCGAGACGGCGTCCTCGTGGAGGAAAAAGAGGACGTCGTCCGGTCGCTCGCCGGCGAGGAACTCGCTGTGGTTGCTCATGCTGGCTCCGAGTCGCCGCCGGCCCAAAAGTGACGCGCTCCGGAATCCAGCACCTACCGTTTTGTCCCTCCCGCTCGACCTGTCACGCATGGCAGAATTCCGCCAGTACGTCACCGACGTCGTCCACGAAGCGACACAGACGGAGGGCCCCGGCTTCGACCTCACCGTGGCCGCCGTCTACGAGATTACGGACCCCGGCCGCATCGACTTCGGCGGCGGCGAGCTCGAAGCGGCCACGACGGCGCTCCACGAGACACACAAGCGAGATCCCGACGACGACTACGAGTGGTGGACGCTCCGCGAGGGTCAGTACCTCATCGAGTACAACGAGGGACTGACCGGCGAGGCGACGGTCACACTGCAGCCACGGACGGAACTGCTCGAACGCGGCGGGTCGCACCCGACGCTACACGTCGACGCACTGCCACGGGTCCCCCTGTCCGTGGGTGGCGCGGGACTGAAACTCAAGGAGAACGCGCGGGTCAGCACCGTCGTCGCCGCCCAGGAGTGACGCTTCTCGGGCCGTGTCAACGCCCATCGTGACCGCGAGGACGGTTCGATGCGCTTTTGCCTCGCCGTTGACTGGACACGGGTATGGCAGAATTCACGGTCGCCGTCTCCGACCCGGAGAGCGGCCACACCTACCAGATCGACGTGGACGGACAGGACGCGAACCGGTTCATCGGCCGCGAACTCGGCGAGGAGGTCGACGGTGCCGCCGTCGGCCTGACCGGCTACTCGCTCGAACTCACCGGCGGCTCGGACACGGCGGGCCGACCGATGCGGCCCGACGTCCGCGGGACCGCCACGAAGGCCATCATGTCCGACGGCGGCGTCGGCTTCAAGCCGACGGCTGACGGCGAGCGCAAGCGCATCACCATCCGCGGCCGTGAGGTCGGCGAGGACACGCGTCAGATCAACGCCAAGATCTCCGCCCGCGGCAGCGAGGCCGTCGACGACCTGCTGGGCGAGGACGACGACGACGAGTAACGACCCGTGACCGACCGCGTTCCGAGCGACCACGACGCCGTCGAGACCCGTCGCGTCTCGCTCGAGCGTGTCGGCCGGACCGACCGGCCCAGGGTCGGCCTCCCCGACGACCTGGGCCTCGAGGACGGGCAGGTCGTTCGGCTCGCGCTCGACGGCACGCAGTACCACGCGGCGGTCGAGCGTGACCTCGACGGGAACCTCGTCGTCACCCACGCCGCGGACAACGCCCGCCTCGCCCGCGAGCGCGACGGCGAGAACCGACTGGCCGAGTGGGTCGCGGATGCCACCGTCTCGCTGGGCGGGAGCGCACACCTCGACGTGATTACCGCCGACCACGAGTACGGGCTCCGGACGCCCGGGACGCGGGTCGTCTACACCACGACCGAACGACCGAAGGGGTCGCTCTCCGACATCGCCGAGGGGCTCGACGGCTGAGGGCGGCCGATTCTCACCGATAGAAGCCATTCTCTCGACTGATAGTGGCTCGAAACGCTCAATATCGGGGGCGTACAACCCTGCTACCAACCCGCCCATGTCCGAATCAGTTATCGCGGATTTCGTGGGCAAATTCAACTCGGAGGTCGCCGCCCGGTCGGACCCCATCAACGGCCGCATCGTGCTCTCCCAGAAGCGCCTGGTCCTCATCGCCAACCAGGACGACAAACTGACCATCCCGCTCGACTCGATTTTCGACGTGGCCATCGGCCAGGTGCCCGACGACCTCGGCGACTTCTTCAACTCCACGGTGACCGTCGCCTTCGAGAAAGGCGGGCGACGACTCGCGGCGGCCGTCGAGGCAGACGACGAGAAGATCGAGAAGTTCGGGACGCTCCTGTTCAAGGCCATCCTCAACGGGACCGAGACGACGGTCACCCGGCGCGCCAGGGTCGGCGGGCGCGTCACCGACGAGTCGTTCGTGACCGCCCGGCTCTTCCTGACACAGGGCTCGGTCGAGTTCCGGCGCGAGGACTCGACGTTCACCGTCGACCTCGAGACGGTCTCCGACTTCGGCCGCACCGAGCGCGAGATCGCCGGCTCGACGCGGCCGGTACTCGAGGTCCGCCACATGGAGGGGGGCAAGGCCGTGACGACGCTGGCGGCCCTGCCCTCGCCGCGGAAGATGGCCGTCCTCGGGCGGTACCTCCGCCGCGAGTACTCCGGGCTCATGGAGGAACTCAAGGACGTCGACCTCACACGGGACAAGAAGGAGGTGCTGGTCGCGCTGTACTCCACCGGCGGCTTGGACGGGATGCCGCTGGCCAGCATCCTCGGCGTCGACGCCGCACAGGTCTCGATGCTCATGCAGGACCTGGAAGCCGACAATCTCGTCCAAGCGTCCGACGACGGCCCCTCGCTGACGCCGAAAGGAAAGGTCGTCGCCAGTCGCCACCTCGAAGACGTCAACGCCTGAGTCGGACGACACGGTACCACCGACGAATATCGGTACGTTATAGCCCCGCGAGCGGCAACCCTGTCCGTATGTCCGTCATCGACGACCTGGCAGACGTGGCCGAACCCATCTGGGCGGCGACGCTCGACCACCCGATGGTCGCACAGCTCGGCGACGGGACGCTCGACGAGGCCCCGTTTCGCTACTGGGTCCGGCAGGACTACGTCTACCTGGTAGCGTACAGCCGCGTCTTCGCGCTGGGGGCCTCGAAGGCACCCGACCTCGACCGGATGACGACCTTCGCGAGGCTGTTGCACTCGACGCTCGACACCGAGATGGACCTCCACCGGGAGTACGCCGCCGACTTTGGCATCTCCGAGGCCGACCTCGAAGCCACCGACCCCTCGCCGACGACGCGCGCCTACACGGACTTCCTCGTTCGCGTCGCGGCGACCGGGACCTTCGGCGACCTCGTCGCCGCGCTGTTGCCCTGTATGTGGGGGTTCCACGAGACGGCCGTCCGGCTCCGGGCCGACGGGTTGCCCGACGAGGACCGCTACGCCGAGTGGATTCGGACCTACTCGGACGAGGAGTTCGCCGACCTCGCGCAGTGGTGCAAGGACCTGATGGCCGACGTCGCGGCTGACGCCACCGACGCCGACCGCGAGCGCTACCGCGACCTGTTCAGAACCTCCACTCGCTACGAGTACCGCTTCTGGGACGCCGCGTGGCGCCAGGAGACGTGGTCGGTGTGAGCCCGCTCACTGGTCGGCGATGGCGTCGCCGGCGATAGACCGCCCGCGGGCCTCGAGGTGCACCTCGCGGCGCGTCCGGACGGGTTCGAGGATGTCGGCCTCGATGAGCCGGTCGTACACCGCCTCGACCTCCTCGACGTCCATGTCCACGAAGTCGGGTATCTTGAACGGCGAGATGCCGGAGTACAGCGCCATCAGCACCTGCGTCTCCTCCGGAGAGAGGTCCACGTCGTCGGTGTTGTTCCGCTGCTCGCCCTGCCGGAGGAGGCCTTCGAGCAGCGAGACGTGCCGGGGGGTCCCGGTGATGTGCGTCTCGACGCTCGTCCCGTCGACGGTGTGTTCCACCTCGAGCACCGGGCGTTCCGACCCGCGAATCGCCTTCTGTTTGGCCTCGACGGTGCCGACGTCGTCGAGTTCCAGCTGGACGAAGGTGCCGCTCTGAATCGCCAGGTCGACGCAGTCCCCGTCCATCTTGAGCCGCGCCTTCTCCCACTCGGTCTCCTGGACGACGCCGCCTTTCACTGCGGGGTGGTCGACGAGCACGACCACCTGGTCCAGAAGCGAGCTGTAGAGGTGTTCCTCGAACGCCTCGTCGTCCTCTGCCGAGACGAGAAAGACGTCGCGGCCGGCCTGGAGTTTGATGTACCCGTCGACCTGTGCCAGCGGCTGGTTCATCTGACTGGCCGCCACGCTGGTGAGCGACGACAGGGGGATGGTCCGCTTGCCGTCGTTGGTCGCGAGCACGAGTCGCTTGTTCGACAGCAGGATGCGGCCCGGCGTCCACTCGATGTCGTTCTGTTTCCGGCCGTCGCTGATGACCTGGACGAACTTGCCCTGGGTGTCGACCAGCTTCCGTTCTCCGTCGCTCATCGTGCTACTCCGTGCTGTCCTGGGTTACGATCCTGCGGGACTTAACGGGTCCCCCTCCGGTCGTGCCCAACGGACTGTGCCGACCCACCAGTCGTCGGCTCATCCACGGCCACCGAGCTTCGAGAGCGCCGAGAACGCCTTCTTGCGGACCACGTCGTGGTCCGTCTCGTCGACGAGACGGTCGAGCTCCTTGCGCGAGCGTTCCCCGCCGACCTTCCCGAGGGTGAATATCGCCTGCCCGCGGACGTCGGGGGCGACGCTGCCGTCGGTGACGATGTCGAGCAGCCGGCGCTCGACCATGTTGTCCTCGCCGCCCAGCTCGGCCAGACTGGTGGCCGCGAACTGTCGGAGCATCTGGTCGTCCGCCCGCAGGGCCTCGACCAGCGCGTCGATGACCCGGTCGCGCTCCGCGTCGCTGGTGACCCGGCCGAGCAGCCAGGCGGTGTTGCGTCTCTGTGCCGCCTGGGTGCTCTCTTCTAAGATTTCGACGAGGGGGACGACCACGCTCCGGTCGTCCGTACTCGAGAGTTTCTCGACGACCGTCTCACGGATGGTGTGGCTCTGCTCGGTCGGGACGTTCGCCAGCAGTTCGATGAGCGAGTAGACCCCGGCCCGCCGGACCGCCGGCGAGTCGTCCGACAGCGACTCGACGAGGTAGTCGACCGGCTTGTCGTTCCCGAAGTTGCCGAAGGCGCCGACGGCGATGCGCCGGACGCGCTCGTTGTCGTCTTCGTACATCGGCAACAGGGCCTGGAGCGCCTGCCGGTTCCCGATGTTCCCCAGCGCTTCGGCGGCTTCCCGCCGGACGGCGGCCTTCGGGTCGGTCAGCATCGATTCCAGCGGGTTGGTCGCCCGCGAGTCGCCGATCTTCCCGGCCGACCGGGCCGCGCGGGCCCGCACTCGCGGGTCGGGGTCGGAAAAGCGCTCGGCGAGCTTCGGCACGGCATCGGTCTGTCCCAGGTTCCCCAGCCCGTTCGCGGCGGCCATCCGCAACTCCGGGATATCCGCGTCCAGTGCCTGGATGAACGCCTTGGCTTTCACCCAGTCGGCGGCGTCGTCCTCGAGGTCGATGCCCGCCATGCTCCCGATGAGCTGCTCGATGGCGTCGCCGCCGAGTTCCTCCAGCGAGTCGATAGCGGTGGCAGTGACCGCGTCGCTGTCACTCTGTGCGGCCCTGACAAGCGCGTTGACGACGTCGCGTCGGTCGTCGTGGTCGGGGAAGTTCCCCAACAGCTCCGCTGCGCGTCGCTGTACGCGCTCGTTCTCGCTCTCCCGAAGCACCCTGACGAGCTCCTGGACGTCGCCGCTCCGTTCGAGTTCGTAGAGGCTCATCGGCTCACACCCGGCGGTAGATGCGGTGCTGTTTGTGGACCGGTTCGAAGTCGTCGCGACACGCGGCCGGGAGCGTCTCGGTCATGCCTATCATCAGGTAGCCGCCCTCGCGCAGCGAGTTCCGGATGGTCTCGAAGATGGGGACCTTGAACTCCGAGTCGATGTAGATGAGCAGGTTCCGACAGAACACCAGGTCGAAGTCCCGCTTGGGGTCGCCGCGGATGAGGTCGTGTTGCTCGAAGGTGATCATATCCCGCACCCGCTTGCGAACGCGGAAGGTGTTCCCGTCCTGGTCGATGTACTCGGAGTAATCGTCCAGCGGCGCGAGCTCCTCCGCAATGTCGGTCGTCTGTGACGTCTCGTAGGTAGCCGCGCGGGCTTCCTCTAAGATGTCGGCGTTGATGTCGGTCCCAGTGATCTCGATACGCCGCGCGTCGATTTCGGGATCGTCGAGGGCCAGCATCGCCGCCGAGTACGGTTCGCGTCCGTCGGCGCTCGGGGCCGACCAGAGCCGCACCGACCGGTTGTTCTCGGTCAGGTCCCGCAGGACTGGCCGCAGCGACTCCCACGCTTCGGGGTTCCGGAAGAACCCGGTGACGTTGATCGAAAGCGAGTCGAGCAGCAGCTCGCGCTCCTCGGTCTCTCGTTCGAGCAGCCGCCGGTACTGACGGTACGAGTCGGTGTCTGTCCGGCGCATCCGGGCACTGATACGGCGGTCGAGATACGAATCGTTGTAGAACCCGGACTCGAAGTCCATCTCCGCGCCGATGAACTCCACCAGCTGCTGGAACTGCCGGTCGCTGCCCTTGCTCATAGCGTCACCACGTCTAAGATGTGGACGATGTTCCCGTCGCCCAGTACCGCGGTCCCCGAGAGGCCGGGCGTCCCCGAGAGGATGCCCTCGAGCGGTTTGACCACCACCTCCTCCTGGGAGTTGACCGAGTCACAGTGCAGGGCGACCTGTCGTTCCGACTCCCGGATGCGCACGAGCATCCCGTCGCCGTTCGTGTGTGCGCCCTCGACGTCGAACGTCTCGTCTAAGTGGATGACCGGGTAGATGTCGTCGTTGTGTTTGATGACCTCCGTCCCGTTGACCTGTTTGACGGCGTTCGTCGCGGTGATCTCGTCGACGTTCTTGATGGGGATGCCGTACTCCTCGTCGCCCACCTCGACGAACAGCACCTTCACGATGGCCATCGTCACCGGGAGGCGAAGCGCCACCGTGGTCCCCTCGCCGGGCGTCGAGTCGACGTCCACCGAACCGTCAAGCTGGGTGACGGTGTCGTGGACGACGTCCATCCCGACGCCGCGGCCACTGGTGTCGGTCACCTCGTCGGCCGTCGAGAACCCCGGGTGGAAGATGAGGTCGTAGATGGCCGAATCGTCCATCGCCTCCAGCTCCTCGGGCGAGCGGACGCCCTTCTCGATGGCCTTCTGCTTGATACCCTCGACGTCGAGGCCAGCGCCGTCGTCCTCGACCTCGATGATGACGTGGTCGCGCTCGCGGGAGGCCCGCAGCGTGATGTGGCCCGTCGGGTCTTTCCCGGCGGCCTCGCGCTCCGCGGGGCTCTCGATGCCGTGATCCACGGAGTTGCGCAGGATGTGCATCAGCGGGTCCGAGATCTCGGTGAGGATGGTCCGGTCGAGCTCGATGTCCTCGCCCTCGATCTCGAAGTCGACGTCCTTCTCCAGTTCGCGCGAGAGGTCACGGACCAGCCGCGGGAACTTCCCGACGACCTTCTTCAACGGGATGAGCCGCATGTCCATCACCGTGTTCTGGAGGTTCGCGGTTATCTTGTCCAGCTCGTTCAGCGTCTCGCCGGCCGAGTCGACGTCGTCCTGTTCGACGGCCCGGCGGAGCTTGATACGGCTGGTGACCAGCTGTTCGACCAGCCCGTGGAGGTCGTCCAGCTGGTCGACGTCGACGCGGACGGATTTTATCTCGTCGACGCTGTGTTCGTCCTCTTTCGTCGCGTCTGTGCCGCCGGAATCCGCGACGTTGGCCTCGTCGTCTTCCCCCTCGTCCGAGAGGGCGTCGGTCACGTCGGTCGCCTCGAAGGCGTCCACCTTCCCGATAGAGCCGAGCTCGGCGTCGACCGTGGCGGCGTCGACGGCGTCGAGGTAGAGGACGAACGTCTCGTCGAACTCCCCGTCCTCGATGGCCGCCCGCTCCGGTTCGAAGCCGAGCACGTCGAACGGCTCCTCGATGGCCTCCATCGCGAGCATCGCGTCGACCCCGAGCATGTCCGACTCGCCGACGTCGACAGTCACGTGGACGACGCGCTCGTCGGCGTCGGCGACTTCGATATCAGTGTCGACCGAGACGTCCCCACCGGGCGCGTCGCCGTTCGAAACCGCCTTGTCACCACTGCGCTCACCGCCACCGCCGGTCGAACCCGCCGCGGCGGCCCCCTCTCCGAGGACGGTCCGCAACTGCTCGACCATCTCGTCGGTGTCCGTCTGTGACTCGCCCTCGGCTTCGATCTCGTTGACGATGACCTCTATCTGGTCGACGCCGGCGAACACGAGGTCCATCACGTCGGGCGTCACGTCCATCTCCCCCTGCCGCATCGCGTCCAGGAGGTCCTCGACCGCGTGGGCTAAGTTCGCGGCGTCGTCGAATCCCATCGCGCCGAAGTTCCCCTTCAGCGTGTGGGCCGTCCGGAATATCGAGTCCATCGCCTCCCGGTCCGACGGGTCGGACTCCAGATCGAGCAACGAGTTGTTCAGTTCCGTTATCGCCTCTTCGCTCTCGCGGATGAACGCGTCGAGATACTGGTCCTCCATTATCTGGTCACCTCAGTGGTAATCGTATCGAGAATGCCGCCTGCGATCCCCTCGATGGGAAGCACGTCGTCCACACAGCCCGTTTCGACGGCGCGTTTCGGCATCCCGTAGACGGCCGACGTCGCCTCGTCCTGTGCGATGGTGTGGCCCCCGACGCCCTTTATTGCGCGGATGCCGTCGGCCCCGTCGCCGCCCATCCCAGTGAGGATGACCCCGACGAGGGGGTCGTCGATGGTTTCCGCCGCCGTCTCCATCGTCACGTCGACGGCCGGTCGGACGCTGTTGACCGGCGGGTCCTGGTTCAGTTTCACCCGGAGCCGGCCGTTCCGGTAGTTCTTGACCGCCATGTGGTAGTCGCCGGCGGCGACCACCGCTTCCCCACCGGCGAGTCGAGCCCCGTCGCGGGCCTCCCGGACCTCGTAGTCGCTGCGGGCGTCGATTCGCTCGGCGAACCGGCCAGTGAACCCCTCGGGCATGTGCTGGACGATGAGGACCCGGAAGTCGGCCGCCGTCGGGAGTTCTTCCATCACCGTCTCGACCATCTTGGGGCCGCCGGTGGAGGACCCGATAAGCAGTGTTGGGTTGTCGACGAATTCACGTTCGTCGTGCACCCCAGTGGAATCGGAGGCGGCGTCCGACCGCGTGCTCGTGGATTTCCTTGATACCGTACCGGTCCCGGCCGTCGCAGTTGACCCACCCGCACCGTTCTTCGCCGCCCCGCCCGTGACGTCCACGTCGGCGACGGACGTGACGATGTCGACCAGCTGGTCTTTCAGCCGTGACATCTCCATCGACACCTCGCCACCGGGCTTGGTGAAGAAGTCGACGGCGCCCTTATCGAGCGCCTCGAAGGTGACGTCGGCGTTCTCGTCGGTGTGTGCCGACAGCATCACCACCGGCGTCGGGTGCTCGGCCATGATCCGCTCGGTGGCCTCGATGCCGTTCATCTCGGGCATCTCGACGTCCATCGTCACGACGTCCGGGTCGTGTGTGCGGACGGCCTCGACGGCTTCGGCCCCGTCTCGGGCCTGTGTCGCCACCTCGATGCCGCCCTCCTCGAGGATGTCAGAGATGACACTCCGCATGAAGTGAGAATCGTCGGCGACAACGGCACTCGTGGAACCATCGACCATCGTCACCGCCGCTCCCGTAGCCTGAACGCTTTCGAAGCGCGGGACCTTCGCATACCTACGTTGAAGTCGAGTTCGGCCCCGAAATAAAGACTCCGCCCACGTAATCAAAGTCGATAATCCAGCAGGCAGTTTTATACGGGCCTGTTTCCCTACGTTCTGATACATAGCCGAGCATCCATGTCAGCACAGTCAGGCACGACCGGCCAAGTCCTCGAATTCAAACTCGGGACCGAGACGTACAGCGTGAGTATCGACTACGTGACCGAGATCGTCGACGTCGGGGAGCTGACCAAGGTCCCCAACGCACCGCCGTACGTCGAGGGCGTGATGGACCTGCGAGGGCGCACGACATCCATCGTCGACCCGAAGGCGGTCTTCGGTCTCGACGAGGAGGGGGAGGGACGGCGCATCATCGTCTTCGACCCGGACATCGTCGAGGACCAGAGCGCCGTCGGCTGGCTGGTCGACGAGGTGTTCCAGGTCGTCCAGGTCGACCCCGACCAGGTCGACCAGTCGCCGGCGGACGACACCGGTGCGATCCGCGGTGTCGTCAAACGCGACGAGGAGTTCGTCATCTGGGTGGACCCCGGGGTCGTCCACGCCCGTGACTGAGTCAGCATGCGCCAGTCTGGTCGCCATCGAGCCACCGCACAGTTCGGACAGGATTCTCGACACCACTGACGAACACTCACACAACTGTACGATTCGAACGATACAATGATTCAACTCACAAAAACGGGCATCGACGGGCTCGACGATATCTTGAACGGCGGCATCGTGACCAACTCGACGACACTGGTCAGCGGTAACCCGGGGGCCGGGAAGTCGATACTCTGTCTCCAGTACATCTACAACGGCGTCGACGAGTTCGGCGAGAGCGGCATCTACCTCACGTTCGAGGAGAACGCGTCCGACCTCCGGGAGGCGGCTGAGTCGCTCGGCTTCGACAAGTGGCCCGAGTACGTCGACAACGGGGACATCAAGGTGTACGACAAGCAGGTCCTCCTGCGTGAGAACGACTTCTCCTCGTCGCTGGACCTGCTCCTCGACGACCTCGAGGACGACCAGTACGACCGTCTGGTCCTCGACTCGCTGGCCATGTTCGAGCTCTTCTTCGACAACGAGATGGAGAAACGGACGTACCTGCTGAAGTTCACCGACATCCTCCGCGAGAACGGGCTGACGTCGCTCATCACCAACGAGCAGGGCGCCACCTTCCCGGACACCGACATCGGGCTGGCCAACTACCTGACGGACGGCAACATCTATCTCATCCAGACGCCGACCGAGTCCGGAGTGAACCGGTACGTCTGGGTCGCGAAGATGCGCAAGCAGAACATCGAGACCGACATCTTCCCGATGGAGATCGACTGGGGTGGCATCCAGATCCACCCGAACGCCAGCGCGTTCTCGATGATGGGCGAGCAGGATCCCCCAATTTAACGGGATGTTTCGTTATTATTGACGGTTGAAATGGCGGTTTTAGGCCTACTGTCGTCCGAAATCGAGAAGTAAGCCGGGCTCTACAAAATCAATCATTTCACCCGCCTATCAGCAGCGATAGTTTTATTATCGGAAAAATTCATGTTTTGATAACGATGTCCTCAGCGGATATTCTCCAGACTCTGGGGAACAAATACAGCGCCGAGATACTCGACGCGACCGACGAGCCGGTGTCGGCTCAGGAGCTGAGCGACGAGCTCGGGATTCCGATCGCGACCTGCTACCGTCGCATCGACGAACTGACAGAACACGACCTGCTCGAACTCCACGACAACATCCTCTCGGACGACCGCCGGCGCATCAAGGTGTACCGCCGGAACGTCGACGAGGTGTGTGTCGACTTCGAGGAGGAGCTGTCGGTCAACGTCGAGGAACGCTCGGAAGTGACGAACAAGCTCGACGAAGCCTGGCGGACCCTCTCCGACGGATAGCGACCAGAATACAGTGTTCTGAGGGTTCTACAACCGCTCTACTCGATTCTCCGACGTTCTTATCGGTTATCACGAGAGATATTTTAGTGCGTGGATTTAAGACCGGTTCTCCTGTACCCCAGAGTAATGCCGGTGATTGAACTTCTCTACGCCATCACGACGCTCGTGTTCGTCGTCGCCGGACTCACCATGGTCGGGATGGCGATGCGGGCGTACGTCCAGACATCGCGGGAGGCGATGCTTCACCTCTCGCTCGGCTTCTCGCTCGCTGTCGCGGGCGCGGCCGCCACCATGATCAGCGCCTTCATCAACGACTTCGAAGGCGTGAAATCGCTGTTGCTCGTCAACAGCGGCCTCACGACCTTCGGTTACCTGTTCGTGATGTACAGTCTCATCACGTACGACTGACCGCGCGTGCGAGACGACGAATCGGCCTGTAGATGCACTGTGCAAATTGTTTTCACGCGTGATTCCGAGTCAAACGACGATTTCAGCACTGATGCGAACTCGTATACTTCCACTTGAAACTGACCAAGTATTGAGCACCGTTAATATCGATTTTGCGGACCTTGTGGGCTGACAAAGGCGTTATCAGTACAGATATTTTGGGGGGAGGTATTATTACTGACGACTCAAACGATTCTGGTAGGGTCAGACAGACCCGGAATATCAATGTTCACGGAACACAACGACGACGACCGCGGGCAGGTCGGTATCGGCACGCTCATCGTGTTCATCGCGATGGTGCTTGTCGCCGCGATCGCCGCGGGCGTCCTGATCAACACGGCCGGCTTCCTGCAGAGCAGTGCCGAGGAGACCGGACAACAGAGCAGCGACCAAGTGACGAACCGGCTTGAAGTGGTAAGTGCAGTTGGGACTGGCATTACCGGTGATACCGTCGATACTGTTGAAATCACGGTTAAAAAGGCACCGGGTGCCGGAAATATCGACCTCAGCGCGACCATTCTCCAGTATGTCGACTCATCTGGCTCGGAAGACTTGACTGAGGGAGATCACTCCAGCAACGGCGGCAGTGAATTCAGCGTCCAAACTGTTCAGGACACCAATGACAACTCAATTTCGTCAAGTCAGGTGCTTAATGATCCATCTGACCGGGCACGAATTGTCATTAGCACTGCGGAAGTTCGTGGCGGAACTGGGCTTGGCGAAGGTGGCACGGCAACTATTCGAATGAACACCCAGTCCGGTGGTACCACGACCGTCCGCCTGGTCGTCCCGGAGACCCTGTCTGGAAACTCCGCCGTCACGCTGTAACTCGGCGCACTCTCTTTCGATTTCTCTCGAACCCCCGCCAGCGACGGAATTATACCACTCCTGCACACACTATAGCGTATGGCACAGGGGTCCGACGACGGTAACCCGGAAGACGGCAAGATTCTCTCCCCTGAAGAGCTCGACATCGCCGACGACGAGCACGTGACGCAGATCGACGAGAGCCGGTACGTCGTCTCCTCCGACGTTCGGACCGACGACAGCCCGGGCACACAGGCGACGCCGACACCGGACCCCGAACCCGAGCCGAAACCGGAACCCGAGACCCCGGAGTTCACCGACGCGAACGTCCACGAATGGCTCGCAACTCAGATGGACGAGTCGAACGCGCGCTACGGCTTCGACGTGACGGCGAAGTTCGACGGCGGCGTCGACCAGCAGAAACTCGTCTCCAACGACATCGTCACCGTCTTCGAAAGCCTGCTGCTCTGGTACGCCCGGCAACTCGACGGGTCGACGCCAGTCGAGGAGGTGCTCGGGATTCTTCTCTCGCAGTCCAACGTCCCCGTCCGCTACCCGTCCTCGACCGTCCAGGACCTCGTCAAATCCACGAACCTCGGCCCGGACGACACCATCGCGGACCTCATCGAGGCCGTCGACGACGAGGACGGCCTTGAACTCTGAGCGGCGGGAGGTTTAAATCCCGGCGTCCTCGTTGAGGAGGTAATGGCCGGACGGCACCCTCATTTGTTGATTGCTGTGGTCATCGTGGTGTCACTTGTCGCCACCGGTCCACTGGTCGGCGTCGACGCGACGGGGCCGCCGGCTACCGAGTTCGGCGACGGGACGGCGTCGGTCGGGGACGTGGCTATCGACACAACCGAGCTCGTCGTCACGCCCGGTCGGTTCGGGACCGACGTCGACTATCTCCGCGTTCCCACGGCTGTCGTGCAAGTCGATTCCGTCTCGGGCCGTCCGCGACTCATCTACGTCGTCGAGGTGCCGGCGCTCGACCGCTCGCTCACCGACCAGGCGGTGCTCACCTCTGCGTCGACCACCCGTCTCGATCCGGACGATCAGGCGTTCGAGCGGGGACAGCTCGGGAACGAATCGTACGACGCGACGCTGACCGTTCGCGTCCAGAGCTTCACCGAGTCGAAGACTGTCTATCGAGCGAACGTCAGCGTCGAGGTGCAGTCCTGATGCCACTGTCGTCGGTTTTCAGTAGCGACGCCTTCGGGCGAGAAGTCCTCCGCACTCGACTCCGGGCGTTCGGCCGCTGGCTGTTCGGCGACCGGTACGGACTGGTCCTCTGGCTCGCGCTCCTGGTCACGCTCGGGGGGACGTGGCGCATCGGCGTGTTCATCACCGACACCTACGCGACGGCGAACACGCTAGTCGCCCTCTCGCAGGGGAGCCTCGCGGTGACCGAGATCCGTTACTCGCTGACGCTGGGTTCACAACCGGGTCTTCACCGGTTCGAGGGACTCCTCTACGGCCGGAACTACGGGCAACTAGCCGTCGCGGTGCCGTTCGTCTGGCTGCTCGAAGGGCTCTCGGTGCTCGCGGACCCCCGGTTGCTCCTCGCGGGACTGTGGTCCGGGCTCGGGCTGGTGCTTGTCGACCAGACGAGTCGGCTGCCCCACTTCGACCGCACCCGGACGCTGACTGCTGGGAGTCTCGCCGTCGCTGTCCTCTTCACCGGGACGCTCCTCACCGCGACTGACCTCCCCCGGGACCAGCTCGCCCTCGCCGCCTACCAGCTCTCGACGCTCGTCGCCGCAGCGACCGCTGGACTGGTGTTCTATCGCCTCCTCTCGCTGCTGCACGGGCGCCGAGTCGGACTCGCGGGTGGTGTCGCCCTCGGCGTGGCGACGCCCGTGGGGTTCTGGGCGACGCTTCCGAAGCGCCACACGTTCGTCGCGATGCTGACTCTCGCGACGGTCTACGCCTTCGCGGTGAGCCGCCACCGGACCGACGGTCGCGGGGCACTCAGGGCACGCGCCGGTGCCTACGCGCTCGCCGGGTTCGTGACCTGGACGCACGCCTTCGAGGCGCTCTTCCTCGTGGCGACGCTGGCGCTCGTCGACGTGCTGACCGCGCGGTCGAACAGCCCGCGTCGGTTGGTTGTTATCGGACTCGCCTTGCTCGTCGCCTCGACGCCGATGCTGGCGACGAACTACGCCATCTCGGGGAACCCGGCCGAACCGCCCCGGTTGCTGCCCAATGTCGGCGGTGGTGACGTCGAATTCGTCCCCGATAACTTCCCGGGGGCTGGAGGTGAGGCGACTGGGGACGCTGGAGGCGAGAGCGCTGGCGGACCGGGTGGTGAGAGCGACGGAGCAGGCGCTGATAGTGGTGGGGGCGATGAGGCGACGGACGGCAGCGGAACGGAGTCCAGCGGCGGCACGAGCAGCAGCGCAGCGGGTAGCGGTGAGGGCTCGTCCGCCGCCGACAGCGCGACGGATGGGCAACTCCCGCTGATAACGCCAGCCATCGGGGCTGTAACGGCCGCACTCTCGAAAGCCGATACCATCTCCGGGTTCACCGTGGGTGCCGTCGCCGACGGTGTCGGCGTGCTCGACGACCCCGAGCGACTGGCCGCTATCTTCGTCCGGAGCGGAAATCTGCCGGGCGTCAACAACGCTGCGAACGACTACGAGACCATCGACCTCGCGCTCACCGAAGCTATGCCGCTCCTAGGTGCTTTCGCCGTCTTCCCCGTTCTCCTCGGCCGACGATTACAGCGGAGGCTGGGCGACGCGAGGGCGGCTTCGGAACAACCGACGCTCCAATCACTCTCCCCCAGCACACTCTCTCCGACCCGACAGACCGACCTGCTGGTCGCTGCGCTGGCCGTCGTCATGACCGTCATCTACCTCTCTCGGTTGCCGCTCCACAGTATGCTCACCGTGCGCTACATCCACCCGGTGGTCCCGCTGGCGGCGTACGGTGTTGCACGAATCCCGGCCGTCAGGGGCGCGGCGACCGACGCCCCGCGCTGGCTTGCCGGGTCGTACCTCTGCAGCGTCGGGCTGGGACTGCTGGTCGTCCTCGGCGGGGTTCTCGCTCTCGATTTGGCGGTCGGTGAGGCGGTCCAGTTCCACGCGCTGGCGAATCTCGCGACGGCAGCGCTCGGCGCGAGCGCCGTCGTCGGGCGGACGGTCGTTCCGGAGCGTGTCTCCGAACGGACGACTGCCCTCGGCCTGGCTCTCCCCGCCGGATTCACCACCGCGTACGTCTTCCTCGGCGCGCTCGTGTACTTCCGGTACGGGACGTACGCCTTCGACCTCGTCCGAGTGCTCGCCGGCTCGCTCCCCTCGCTCTGAGGGTGGTCTCCAGGACCTCAATCCCCGCGCCGTCGTACGGTATCACGCACGATAATTTACGGGTCAGTTTTATCTATCTAATCTGGCTACCTTCGGATTGATAGGTCATGCCCGACGTACTGATAGCCGACGACTCCGAGTTTATGCGTAACCTGCTTCGAGAGATTCTCGAGGAAGACCACACTATCGTGGGGGAGGTCGAGAACGGCGTGGAAGCCGTCGAGGTGTACAAAGAAGAGACGCCGGACCTCGTGATGATGGACATCGTGATGCCCATCCGGGACGGCATCGAGGCGACCGACGAGATCAAGTCCGCGAACCCGAACGCCAACGTCATCATGTGCACCAGCGTCGGGCAGGAGGAGAAGATGAAAGAGGCGGTCAAGGCGGGAGCCGACGGGTACATCACCAAACCGTTCCAGAAGCCGAGTGTCATCGAGGCTATCGAGGACGTCGTCCCGTCATAGATGAACGTCGACATCCAGTCGCTGGGCACGTTCAACCAGCTGGCTCACGAGGGCGCCCAGCAGGCGACGCAGTCGCTGGCGCAGATGACGGGTATCGACGCGTCCGTCGACGTGACCAAGATAACGCTCGTCGACCGGACGGACGTCGGCGAGTCGCTCGTCGGCCAGGAGTTCGTCGGCGTCCAGTTCGACTTCGACGGGGTCCTCGAGGGCGACACCGTGCTGGTCTTCGATACCGACTCCGCGGACACGCTGGTCGAGGCGCTGATGCCCGGCGGGAGCGACGACGAGGCGATGGCCCGGAGCGGCGTCGAGGAGGTCGGCAACATCATGATGAGCGGCTTCATCGACGGGTGGGCCGACTACCTGGAGGCCGCCATCGAGCACTCGCCGCCGACGTACATCGAGAAGGCCGGCAAGGACGTGCTCCCGGAGGCACGCCACCCGGACGACCACCAGCAAGTGTTCGTCTTCAAGTCGGAGATAGAGTGGGTCGGTGAGTCGGTCAACTTCTACATCTACATGCTCCCGGAGTACGAGGCGTTCGCGGAGGTGATGACCGAACACGCCGACACCGAGGGCGACGCCATCCCCATCGACAAGCTGCACACGTTCAACGAGATGACGACCAGCGGGACCCAGAAGGCCGCCGACAACGTCGAGATGATGACCGGTATCCCGACCGAGGCCGAGGTGAGCCAGATCAGTTTCGCGCCCATCACCGACGTCCCCAAACAGGTCGGCACCGACACCTACGTCGGGACCGTCGTCGAGTTCACCGGCGTGCCGAGCGGATATCTGCTGGTGCTGTTCGACGAGATGTCTGCTATCAACGTCGCCGAGGCGATGATGCCCATCGAGATGGACGGCGACGAGCTGACCGCCCAGCACGAATCGGCGATCGAAGAACTCGGGAACATCATGACCAGCGGTTTCGTCGACGGCTGGGCGAACGTGCTGCAGACGTCGGTGGACCACACCCCGCCGCGGCTGGTCCACGACATGGGCCGGTCCATCATGGACCCGCTGGCTGCGCAGGTCGGCCAGTACCAGGAACACGCCTTCATCATCGACTCGAAGATGAAGACCGACGACATCGAGTTCGAGGCCGAGATTCACGCGCTGCCAAACGAGCAGGAACTGCGACAGGCACTCGACGACCTGGACGTCGACCGAGCGGACGAGACCGACGCGAACGTCGAGCAAATCTTCGAATAATGAAGGTCTACGACGGGAGTCAGTCGACCGACGACGAGCAGACGGCGGAGCCCGAACGCATCAAGGTCGGCATCGCCGAGTACAAGACGACGACCGACGACGCCGTCCTGACGACCAGCGGCCTCGGCTCGTGCATCGGCGTCGGCATCTACGACGAGGTCTCGGGTGTCGCCGGCCTCGTCCACGTGATGCTGCCGACGGCCGACGACATCGACGACGGCAACCGGGCGAAGTTCGCGGATTCCGGCGTCGAGGCGCTGGTCGAGGCGCTCGAAGCTGCCGGCGGGAGCAGGCGGTCGATGCGGGCGAAAATCGCGGGCGGTAGCGACATGCTCGACTTCTCGGAGAGCGGCTCCTCTATCGGCGCCCGCAACGCGAAACAGGTCAGAGCGACCCTCGAGGAGTTCGGCATCCCGCTGGAGGGCGAGGACGTCGGCGGCGACCATGGCCGCTCGCTCAAACTCGACGCAGGTACCGGCGACCTCGTGGTCAAGAGCGCGAACGCGGAATCGACTACGCTGTGACGGCCCCGACACATCCACGAAGCCCTGGCTGTCACGGTGGCCGTCTGACGGACGGCAGTCGGGCGTCTGCCGGCCACGCGGACTCCTGAGACAAATTTCTACTGTAGTTCTCTGGAATTATATTTGGGCCGGAAAATTCATGCTGGTAGCGTAAAATCAACCCAAAAAACGGAGAAAACTATGTTTTATTATCAACTGTGATACGCTAGAGGGAACATTCAAGGGTGTCTGAAGCCATCACTTACAAACGATGAGTAGTCTCGCTCTCGTCCCGGCCCTCGCAACCGTCCCGACGGAGGTGGTTGCACTCGCACCCGCGCTGCTAGTGTTGCTCTCGGGTGGGCTCGTCGGCATGAGCATCAAGAACATGTTCGACTCGATTATGTCGGGCGACGAGAGCGAGGACGACAACGACGGAGACGGCGGTGGGATGGCAGACGGTGGCGGCCTGATGGCCGAAGAAGGCGGCGGAGGTGACGACCTCGGCGGCCTCGGTGGCCTCGACGATGGCGACGACATGGGCGGGTTCGGCGACGACGAGTTCGGGGAGATGGAAGACGCCACCGGCCCCGACACCGACGAACTGGAACACCGCCTGGACGAACTGGAGAACGAGGTCGGCTCGCTGTCCTCGACGGTCAACACCGTCCGGACCGAGAACGAGAGCATCTCCGAGTCCGTCGAGGAGGTCGAGGAGAACGTCAGGAAACTGCTCGACATCTACGAGATGGTCACGCGCGGCGTCAACCCCTTCGCCGACGACGTCGACGGCGGCATGGGTGGCGGCGGTATGGGCGGTGGCGGCGGGTCGTTCGGCCTGTTCGACGACGACGGCGGCGACGACGGTGGCGACGACCTCGACGAGGATGTCGCCAACGCCGACGCCGAGGGCTTCTTCGACGAGGACCTGTCCGAGGGCTCCGGCGGCGGCATGTCGATGGACGACGGGGGTGTCGATGACGTATTCCCGGACGACGGCGACAGCGGCGGCGGTTTCGAGGACGACGGCGGGTCGTTCGACGAGGACTTCGAGGGCGACTTCGACGACGATCTGGAGGACGATGGCATGAGTATGGACGACGGCATGAGCATGGACGACGACGGCGACGACAGCGACGGTGGCAAGTCGTTCGCCGAACTGAAAGACGAGTACGAGTCCGGCGACGCCGAGTGGGCCGACGAGGACGAGGAATCGTCGGCCGACGCCGGCGAGACGGTCGAGGACGACGAGGACGACCTCTTCGACGATGGCGACGACGCGTTCGACGAGAGCGGCGACGGCCTCGAAGACGACGACCTCTTCGACGAGGTCATCGAGGACGACGCCGACGCGGGCGCCGAATCCGACGAGACTGGCCTCGAACCGGAACCGACCACCGACCCGGAACCCGAGCCGACCGCACAACCGGAGCCGGAAACCGTCGCCGAACCGGCGCCGACGACTGACTCGGAACCCGAGACAACCGCCGACCCGGAACCGACGGCGTCGACGGACACCGAGGCCGATGCGTCGGCGGACGCCGGCGAGGGCAAGCCCTACCTGGCGTCGATGCCGGAGGACTTCGCTGCCGACCTGATAATCGTCGAGTGGCTCGAGTACCTCGTCCAGCAGACGGGGTACCGTGAGACGGCCCGGGCCCTCGACTACTACGAGACGATCGGGTGGATCGACGAGTCCGTCGCCGACCAGCTCAAAGACTACCTCCGCGGGTTCGACGACATCGACGACACCGGCGGCGGACTCACCATCGATCACCACACCGAGAGCCTCCACTACATCTCGCAGCTCGACGAGGACAGCGGCCCGGAGGCCGTCGCGCTCTCGAAACTGGTGGGCGGGGGTGGTGCCGATGGGCTTCAGCGTTAGTGGCTCGGCGGCCATCATCTTCCTCGCCGCGTTCATCGGCTTCGGGATGTTCTACTCGGCGTCGGCCAACAGCCTCGAACAGATATCCGACGCCCGCGACGACCAGCGAGACACGCTGCTCGAACAGCAGAACACCGACATCACCGTGACCGACGTGGCCTACGACCCTGACACCGACACGCTCGATCTCACCGTCGAGAACACGGGCTCGACCGAACTCGCGGTCAGCGATGTGGACGTCCTCGTGGACAACGAGTACCAGTCGGGCTACCAGACGGCCGTCGACGGCGACACCGAGACGGACCTCTGGGTGGCCCAGACGACGCTCGAGATAACCGTGACCGGCCTCACCGCGCAGCCTGACCGCGTGAAACTCGTCACGGGGCCCGGCATCGAATCGACGCAGGAGGTGCCCTGAGATGGCGAGCGTCTCGGCCTCCCACCTCATCATCTTCATCGCGTCGATGATGATCGCCGCCAGCGTCGCGGGCGTGTTCACCGACAGCGTCGGCCAGTTGAGCAACGCCCTGTCCGAACAGGGGTTAGACGTCAGCAGCGACGTCCGGACCGACGTCGAGGTCATCTCCGACGCCGGCAGTTCGGAGATATACGACAGCGGCACGGAGAACATCACGATACACATCAAGAACACCGGAACAGAACGGCTCGCACCGGTACCCGACCAGATGGATCTCTTCGTCAACGGGACCTTCGTCACCGCCTACGAGGTGACGCTGGAGCCCAACGGCGGGAACGCCTGGAACCCGGGTGACGTGGTCCGCGTCGAGATATCAGTGCCGGGGCTGTCGACCGGTGACCACCGCGTCAAGGTCATCGTCAACGGCGACGAGGAGGTGTTCGAGTTCAACCGATGAGCCTCGCAAGCACGGACCTGTTCTCGCTGGGCCTGGACGACCACGACCGGCTGAACAAGGAACTTGGCGGCGGTATCCCGCCCGGCAGCATCATCCTCGTCGAGGGCGACTACGGGGCCGGGAAGTCGGCCCTGAGCCAGCGCTTCTCCTACGGCCTGTGTGAGGAGGGCCACGAGGTGACCTACCTCTCGACCGAGCTGACGGTGGGGAGCTTCCTGGACCAGATGCACTCGCTGTCCTACGACATGGTCGACCACATCTTAGACGAGCAGGTGCTCTTCCTGCACGCCGACATCGGGGACTCGAACACGTTCTCGGGCAGCAACGACGAGGAGGACCGCAAGGAACTGCTCCGCCGGCTGATGGAGGCGGAGGTGATGTGGAACAGCGACGTCGTCGTCATCGACACGTTCGACGCCATCCTCCGGAACGACCCCAAGTTCGAGGCGCTCGTCAGGCAGAACGACGAGCGCCAGGCCGCTCTGGAGATCATCTCCTTTTTCAGGGACGTCATCTCCCAGGGCAAGTGCATCATGCTGACGGTGGACCCCTCGACGCTCGACGAGGAGGCCATCGGGCCGTTCCGGGCCATCGCGGACGTCTTCATCGAACTGGAGATGATCGAGGTGGGCAACGACGTCCGCCGCCAGATCAACGTCCTGCGCTTTGCCGGGATGGGTGAACAGGTCGGCGACACGATCGGCTTTTCCGTTCGTTCGGGGACTGGCATCGTCATCGAATCACGGAGCGTTGCCTAGAGGTGACTTAAGATATGACAGACCACGGTCGTGCGAAACCCTCCGACGAACTGCGACAGATGGCCGCCCGGCGCCCACACCTGCGGGACCACCTGAAGAAGTTCAAGCAGATCACTGGGGAGTTCCCGATGCTCATCGAGGAGGCCGACGACGACTACGAGTCCGACCGCCCGAACGTCCTCTACCCGGTCGGCGGCCCCATCTTCTGTCACATCTACGGCGACGTCGGCCAGGACATGAAGTACTACGCCATCGAACCGGAGCTCGACCAGGACGAGGGCGTCGTCTTCGACAAGGTCCGTAACCGCCTCCTCCAGAAGAGCGTCAACAAGCCCGCCCCGGAGAGCGAGGCCGAGTACGACGACCGCATCGAGGAGCTCCTCCAGGAGACCACGAAGGTCCGCGACGAGGACGCCGACAGCGGGGTGCTGACTCGCCTGTCGAACCTGACCGACGTCACCAGCGTCGAGGTGACCCAGGAGACCTACGAGAACATCCTCTATCGCCTCAATCGCGACATCGTCGGCCTGGGCCCGCTCGAACCGGTCATGCGCGACCCGGCCAACGAGGACATCCACGTCATCGGTCGCAGCGAGTGTCACGTCGACCACGGCGTCTACGGGATGCTAGAGACCACCGTCGAGTGGGAGTCCGAGCAGGCGTTCGACCAGTGGCTGCGCAACATGGGCGAACGCATCGGCGACCCGGTCTCCGACTCCGACCCAATCGTCGACTCGACGCTGCCCGACGGGTCGCGGCTCAACCTCATCTACTCCGACGACGTGAGCCTCAAGGGCCCCTCGCTGACCATCCGGCAGGGCGACGAGATTCCGCTCTCCATCTTCCAGATCACGAAGTGGGCGACGCTGTCGCCGGAACTGGCGGCGTACCTCTGGCTCTGTCTGGAGAACGAACAGACCGTCTTCGTCGTCGGGGAGACGGCGTCAGGGAAGACGACGACGCTGAACGCCATCACCTCGTTCATCCCCGACGACTCGAAGATCTACACCGCGGAGGACACCGCCGAGGTGCTGCCCCCGCACAACACCTGGCAGCAACTGCTCACCAGAGAGGGCGAAGAGGGGACGAGCATCGACATGTTCGACCTGGTCGCCGCGGCACTGCGGTCGCGCCCCGACTACATCATCGTGGGCGAGGTCCGTGGCGAGGAGGGGCGGATGGCCTTCCAGGCCGCCCAGACCGGGCACCCGGTGATGCTGACCTTCCACGCGAGCGACATCGTCTCGATGATCCAGCGCTTCACCGGCGAACCCATCAACGTCCCCGAGACGTTCATGGACGTCGCCGACGTGGCGCTGTTCCAGAACCGGGTCAAGCAGGGCGACCAGGTCCTGCGCCGGGTCACGAGCGTCCAGGAGATAGAGGGCTACTCCAAGGAGATGGACGGGGTCGTCACCCGCCAGGCGTTCAACTGGGACCCCGTCGAGGACGAGATCGTCTTCCAGGGGATGAACAACTCCTACGTCTTAGAGGAGCAGATCGCGACGCTGCTCGGCTACGAGGACACGCGTGACATCTACGACGACCTGCAGTTCCGCGCGAACCTCATCGAACGCGCTATCCAGGAGGGCATCCTGGGGTACCACGAGGTCAACGACTTCATCTCCGACTTCCAGCGCGACGGTATCGAGGGCATCCCGTTCAACGTCGCCCGGCCGGAGTAACGATGGCACAGGGTGAAGCGGAGAACGGCCTCGATCTGACCATCTCCGAGACGGTCCAGGGACTGGCCGAGTCCTACCGGCAGATGACGATTCCCGTCGAGCGGTACCTCCTTTTCATCCTCGGACCGTCGGCCGGCTTCTTCCTCCTCTCGGTGGTCGCCGCGCTCGCGCTCGACCTGCCGCTGGCCATCAAGGCGCCCATCCCGCTGCTGGGCTTTCTCGCGATGGTCTCGGCGGTCTTCTACCCCAAAATCCTGCTGAGCCAGCGCAAACGCGAGCTCAACAACCGGTTTCACCTGCTCATCACCCACATGACGGTGCTGGCGACGACGAAGATCGATCGGATGGAGGTGTTTCGAACCCTCGCACAGGAAGACGAGTACGGCGAGCTCTCCCTGGAGATGCACCGCATCGTCCAGCTGGTCGACACCTGGAACCAGAGTCTCGACGACGCCTGCCGGCGGCGCGCGAAGGAGGTTCCGAGCGACGCCTTCTCGGACTTCCTCGACCGATTGGCCTACACGCTCGGGGCCGGACAGTCACTGGAAGACTACCTGCTGTCCGAACAGGACCAGATCATCCAGCACTACTCGACGGTCTACGAGAGCTCGCTCGACAGCCTCGAGGTGATGAAGGACCTCTACCTGTCGATGATTCTGTCGATGACGTTCGCGCTCGTCTTCGCCGTGGTCCTGCCGGTGTTGACCGGGACGAACCCCACGATGACCGTCAGCGCCGTCATCGTGATGTTCGTCTTCGTCCAGAGCGGCTTCTTCCTGGCCATCCGGTCGATGGCACCGTACGACCCGGTGTGGTTCCACCCAGAGGAGTACCCCTCGCCCGTCGAGGAGCGCCTCGACCGGTCGATGTACCTCGGTGTGGGCCTCTCGGTGGCCCTCGTCGGCTTCGTCCTCGCGAGTCTGCTGGGGGTGACTCCCCTCACGTTGAACGACGTCCTGTTCATGTTCGAGTCGGTGCCGCTCCCGTTCTACGCCGTCGTCCCCATCACGCCGATGATGTACCCCGGTATCGTCTTCCGGCAGGAAGAGCAGAAGATCAAGGGGCGGGACAACGAGTTTCCGAGTTTCATCCGCGCGCTCGGGGCGACCGAGGGGGCAAAGCAGTCGACGACCGGGATGGTCCTCCGGACGCTCCGCAAGAAAGACTTCGGTCCGCTGACGGAGAACATCAACGACCTCTACAAGCGACTCAACATGCGCATCGAACCGACGGCCGCCTGGCGGCACTTCACCGCGGACTGTCGGTCCTACCTCATCCAGACGTTCTCCGAGATGTACCTCGTCGGCAGGGAGATGGGTGGCTCGCCGAAGCAACTGGGCGAACTCATCGCCGCGAACATGAACGAGGTCCTCCAGTTGCGCCAGCAACGGAAACAGGCCGCGACGACGCTGGTCGGACTTCTGTACGGGATTACGGCCGCCTCGACGTTCGCCTTCTTCATCGGTCTGCAGGTCGTCAACATCCTGGCCCAGATGTCGCTCGACCTCGACGCCGGGAGCCAGCTCGACGTCGGCTCGCTCATCAACACCGGCGTCTACAACATCCCGCTTATCGAGTTCCTGCTCATCATCATCATCATGTTCTCGGCGATGCTGTCGGCGCTGATGATCCGGACCGTCGACGGCGGCCACAAGGCCAACACCTACATGCACTTCGTCATCCTCTCGTGGATCGGCGCGCTCACCGGGACTTTCACCAAGTGGTTGGTGACGCAGTTCCTCCAGATATGACGGCCCCGTGGGCCGCGCCGAACCCAGCGTCTCAGGGGCGCTTGGTGCCAGTCACGGGGTGTTAAACTGTGGTTTACTAACACGTCTGTGGGCCCAGTGACTCGTATGGCTACGGGTTCATCCGACCGGCACGGCCGGCAGACCAGACAGTCACACAAGGCGCAGCTCGCGGTGGCGTACGACGCACTCTCGACCGTCCTCGAGGAGGTGGACCTGGAACGCGACCAGGAGTTCGCCGACATGGTCATCGCGGCGCTCGTCGAGACGGAGCGGGCGTACACCGCCGCCATCAAGGCCGGGTCACAGCCGGCACACACCGCCGCGGTCGAGTCCGAGGACTGACCGGTCCAGCGCCTCTAGCGTCCGCTGCCGCCAGTCACTCCCACGTGAACGTCCCGTCTGCCTGCACGACTTCGCCGTCGACTTCGAGTCGTGACCCCTCGCCCATCGTCGTGATGAGGTCTTCGTGGACGGCGCTCTCGGTACCGGTCTCCCCCTCGGGCAGACAGGCGTCGTAGGCGCGCCCGAGCGCGAGGTGGACGGTGCCGCCCATCTTCTCGTCGAAGAGGATGTTGTCGGTGATACGGTCGACGCCGCGGTTCATGCCGATGCCAAGCTCGCCGAGCCGCCGCGACCCGCCGTCCGTCTCGATGACCTCCGTGAGGACGTCCATGCCCTGGTCGGCCTCCCAGTCGACGACGACGCCGTCCTTGAACGTCAGTTTCGCGCCGCTGACCCGGCGGCCCTGGACCGTCATCGGCACGTCGAAGGTGACGACGCCGGCGGTGTCAGCGGGTGCGGTGAACACCTCGCCCGAGGGGAGGTTGTGCGAGTCGTAGGCCACGCTCGCGGCTGAGTTGACGGCGATGCGGTCGGTGATGTCGAGGGTGAGGTCCGTCCCCTCGGCGACGATACGGACCGTCTCGCCCGCGTCGAGGATGTCCTTCAGCCGCGCCTGCTCCTCGGCGAGCGCCGCCCAGTCTCGGAGGGTGGCGTCGTAGATGAAGTCTTTGTAGGCCTCGTAGGCCATCCCGGCCTGCTGGGCCATCGCTCGCGTCGGGTGCTGCGTCGAGACCCAGTCCGTGTCGAGGCGGGCCTCGCGAATGTCCTGGCGGGCCGTGGCGTAGGCCTGCCGTCGGTCGCCGGGGACGTCGACGCTCCCGGCCGTGTTGTTCGACCCCTTCAACACGAGGACGCTGTCGGCCTGCTCGTACAGCGCGAGCTCGTAGTCCGGGTCGGCCTCGAACTCGCCGTCGAACGCCCGCAGGTACGCCCGCGTTACCTCGTCGGAACTGTAGGTCGCGACGAGGTTCGCCCCCTTCTCGCCGAGTTGTTCGGCGACGGCCACCGCGAGGTCGTGTGCGCCCTCTTCTACCTGCACGACGACGTCGTCCCCGGCCTCGATGCGGGCGCTCCACTCCACGAGCGTCCGTGCGTGTTCGTGAATCCGTTCGTCCATGTCCGCTGGTCGCCTGCGAGGGAGAAAACACCTCGGTCGCTCGCGGGAATCGCAACCCCTACCTGCCCGGTCGCTGACCTGCGAGTATGGAACTTGGCGTCATCGGACTGGGACGCATGGGCCGTATCGTCGTCGACCGCGTGCTGGACGCGGGCCACGACGTGGTGGTCTTCGACATCGACGAGGAAGCCGTCGCCGGGGCGGCCGACGCCGGTGCGACCCCGGCGGACTCCATCGCCGACCTGGCCGACGAGCTGGGCGCGGAGAAACGCATCTGGCTGATGGTGCCCGCTGGCGACCCCGTCGACGCGGCGCTGGACGAACTCGACGGCCTCGTGGACGGTGACGACGTGGTCGTCGACGGCGGGAACTCCTACTTCGAGGACTCGGTCCGTCGCGCCGAGTCGACCGACGCGGCGTATCTCGACTGCGGGACCTCCGGCGGTCCCGCCGGCGCGGAACTGGGGTTCTCGCTGATGGTCGGCGGTCCAGAGTGGGCCTACGACGAACTCACGCCGGTGTTCGACGCCGTCGCCACCGGCCCGGCGGGCCACGACCGGATGGGCCCGGCTGGGTCGGGCCACTACGTGAAGATGGTCCACAACGGTGTCGAGTACGCCCTGATGCAGGCCTACGGCGAGGGGTTCGAACTGCTTGCCGAGGGTCGCTACGACCTGGACCTGGAGGCCGTCTCGCGGACCTGGAACAACGGCGCGGTCATCCGCTCGTGGCTGCTCGAACTCTGCGAGGAGGCGTTCCGCGAGGAGGGCACCGACCTGGGCGACGTCGCCGACCGCGTCGAGGGCGGGTCGACGGGTACCTGGACGGTCCAGGAGGCGCTCGAACAGGAGGTACCGGTGCCGCTCATCTATCAGGCGCTCGCCGAGCGATTCGGCTCGCGGGCCGACGACGGCCGGTTCTCGCGACGGCTGGCGAACCGACTGCGCTACGGGTTCGGGCGACACGAGGTCCCGCGGCGGTAGCGAGGCTTCTCACTTCGTTCGAGGCCTCGAAAGCGAGCGCCCGAGCGCAGCGAGGGGGCTCGGAACACTAGCGGTGACCGACGGGAACCGCGAGTAGCGAGGGGCCCGACTGAAAGGAGGGCCTTCGAACCGGAACGGAGAGCGGTCGCCGACGGAGCCGGTGCCGACTACGGAATGCAGCGAGTCGGTGGAAACCGCCAGCCTGCGGCCGCGAGGAATCCAAAGGTTAGTTAACCCAGTACTCCATAGCCGCGCATATGGTTGAACTCGTTGGCATCGCCGCCGGGGCCACGCTCACGCTCGTCGCAGTGGCGCTCCACTACGCGAAGGGCACCGGGTGGGACGCACCGGAGGACATCTCCCAGCAGGTGCTCGAACAGCGCGCCGCGACGGTACCCGAGACGGACTTCCCCGAGCCATACAACCGCTCTATCGGTGGCGGCGCTCCCGCCGGCGCCATCCCAGCCGGCGGGGCCGAGGGCGAACTCGAAGAGGGCGAGGAAGCCGAGGAGGAGGTCGGCTTCGACCCCGACGCCATCGCCGACGACGAGGTCGAGTACTACGAGATCGAGTTCGCGAAGGAGGGCACGACGATCGAGGTCGCGAACAACGAGAACCTGCTCGACGCCGGCGAGGAGGAGGGCTGGGACCTCCCCTACGCCTGCCGGCAGGGCCAGTGTATCTCCTGTTCCGGCCAGATTCAGGACGGCCCGGCCGAGGACTTCATCCGCCACAGCCAGAACGACTCGCTGTTCGACGACGACATGGAGGACGGCTACTGCCTGACCTGTGTCGCCTACCCCGTCTCGGACTTCACCATCGAGACCGGCGAGTCGCCCTGACGCCCGGGTTCCCAACCGTTAAGACGACCACTCCAATACTGCTTTCTGTGGGCGGCTAGTTCAGCGGACAGAACGCCTGGTTCCGGACCAGATGGTCGGGGGTTCGAATCCCTCGCCGCCCGCTATCTCTGCGAGGAACGGACGTGACGAGCGAATAGCGAACCGAAGAGCGGTTCGAACCACGCGAGACGAGCGAAGCGATGTCTCGCATCGGGTTCGAATCCCTCGCCGTCCGCTTTTCGTGTGAACTGCCGTGAACGAACCGGGAGCAAACCGCAATGGTGGACCGTCGGGACGGCACGGAGCCCCCAACGCCCGGCCACCAGCAAAAGAAGACGGCGTCTCAGTCGTCGGCCGGCGTTTCGGCCTCTTCGGTCGGACCGAGTGGTTGCTTGGGCTTGATGGGGTCACCGGATTCGAGGCCCTGCTCCGCCAGTGCCATACTCCCCATCACCTCGATGATGAGCCGGTTGGCGAACCCGCTGGTGATGCCGCCGTTGTAGGAGTTCGAGTCGCTGACGTCGTATGCGGGCGAGACCTCGACGACGTCGAAGCCGAAGTCCTCGGGGTCGAGCGCCTTGACGACCTCGCGGACCATGTAGATGGCCTCGCGCGGGATGAGGCCGCCGGGTTCGGGTTCGCCGGTACCCGGTGCGTAGGCCGGTTCCATCACGTCGACGTCGAAGGAGACCCAGACGGCGTCGGTCCCGTCGGTCGCTCGCTGGACGGCGTCTTTCACGATGTCGTCTAGGTCCATCCGGCCGACTTCCATCGCCGTGTACCACTTCATGCCGGCGTCGCGCATGTCCTCGTAGGTGTCCGGGCCCGGCCAGAACCCGCGGGGCCCGATGAGCGTGTAGTTCTCACCGGCCATGATGTCCTCGTCGTAGACCCGCTTGACCCACGCGCCGTGGTCGTACTCGAAGCCGGTGAGGCCGTCCTCGCCGGTGTCGGCGTGGCAGTCGAAGTGGATGAGGCCGATGTCCTCGTAGCCGTTGGCCTCGGCCCACCCCTTGATGTCGGGGTAGGAGATGGAGTGGTCGCCGCCGATGACGATGGGCGTCGCCTGCTCGCTGATTTCGTAGACGGCGTCTTCGATGTTCAGCTGGCTCTGGCGGGTGTCGCCGGGTGAGACCTGTGCGTCGCCGGTGTCGGCGACGCTGAAGTTGTCGAACGGGTCGACCCCGGTCTCGATGTTGAAGTGCTCGTAGGGCGGGGACGGGACCGTCGAAGCGGCGCGGACCGCCCGCGGACCGTAGCGGGTGCCCGGGCGGATGGTCGTCGCCGTGTCGAGCGGCGCCCCGACGATACCGATGTCGACGTCCTCCTCGTCGAGTTCGTCCCGATCTACCTCGGGGAGTTTGAGAAACGTCGGGATGCCACTAAAGATGGGTTCGTTCGCTTCCTTGTGCTTCTCGCCGTAGATATCTTCGCCGTTTCGGTCTTCGGTCATTGGTTTGTAGTCTTTTTAGCGCTATCAGTGCGCGTTTCGGCAGATTACTTCGACGTGTGTTCGTGACCGAGTCATACTGAAAAACTTTCCTTCGGATGTGTAATAGCCACCCTGATGACCCGGTGTACGCATGTACCGTACGTGCCTCCTAGAGGAATTTAAGGACGAGCGCGCGGGCGGTGCTGGCGATCGCCGTTCGGTGAGTCCCCCTCGCGAAAATTCACTCCTCGCTGACGAGCGAGGAGTCGGCCCGGAACGCCAGGTGCGTCGCCACGGTGAGACTGTCCCGCGAGTGCCTGGCGCTCCGCTCCAGCAGGACGACGGCACGCTGGAGGGCGAGCAGCGGCTCGGGCCGTTCGGCCATCAGATGGTCGTTCAGCGCCGCGGCCCGCTCGTCGACGCGGTCGAACGCCTCGCGCGCCGCCTCCGTCGCGTCGTAGTCCGGCGTCGTCACGGCGTCGCGGGTCGCGCTGGCCGCCTCGTCCAGCGCGTCGGCGAGGTCCCGGAACATGGACGCCGTCGTCTCGTCCGGGGCCTGGTCGACGTCCGCTGCCAGCGTGCCGATTTCGACGGCCGTATCGGCCATCAGTGAGACGTCCTGGGCGACCGACCGGTAGCCGATGAGCGGGAACCCGGTTTCCAGGCCGACGGCCCTGTTGAGTCGGGGGTTCCGGTACGTGGCGAACACCAGCCGCAGGAAGAGGTAGTACAGCTTCTCGAGTTGCTCGCTTCGACTCTCGACCCGCTGTGTGGCGTCGGCGTCGCCCTCCAGCAGCGCCGAGACCGCGTCGTGACGAATCATGGCCTCGGTCCGGCTCAGCCGGCCGAGCAGCGTCGGGAGCTCGAAATCCCCGGGGGCGACGGAGCAGCGGACGGTCACGGTCGTCTCGGCCTGCTCGACGATTCCCAGCCCCATCAGCCGCCGTTCGGCGTCCAGGATGGCGTTCGTACACTCCAGGCTCATCGGCGCCGTCGATTCGATGCGGATGAGCTGTCGACCCAGGACGTACTGGGTGACGATGGCTCGTTCGAGCGCCGCCGCGGTCAGCCGGTCGGCGTCGATGGTGGTCTCGATGTCCTCGACTTTGGGTTGTTCCGGCACCAGCAACAGCGACCCGCCGTTCTCGTCGCGCTGGACGATGACCTCGTCGCCCTTCTCGATACTGTGATAGCGCGCCCAGTCGGCCGGGACGGTCACTGCAAGCGTCGAAGAGCCGAGCTGCTGGACCTTCCGTTTCATCCGGACGGGGTCGTTCCGCCTCACGGGTACGCCCCCGCAACCCGACGTGACAGACGTTCGAGAGCGAGCATGGATAAACGAGACTTCTATAGTCGTATACCGATACCGGTTGACACAATACCTGCAGAACTGGAATCGTTGGGCGAACGGTCGGTTCTAGTCGTCCTCACCGCCAGCCACGATGGTCCGGCGGCCCCGTCCGGTGACCTCGTAGGTCGGGTAGTCGTCCTTCGTCAGGAAGGCGACGGTGAGGAACACCGTGAGTCCGACCACCGGTGCGATGAACGTCACCAGCCCGTCCCAGCCCGCAGGGACCAGACTGTTCTCGATGTACAGGAGGTTGTTCTGGATGGCGTAGGTCGTCGGGATGGTGACGAAGAAGAACAGCCGCGTCAACGAACCCGAGAGCATCCCGGCGAGCGCTGCGGGCCCGGTCGCGATTTCCGGTTTGTAGATGCCGAAGACGAGCGGGACCAGCAACCCGGCGAAGGCCACGTCGAACGCGAGCACCAGTAACATCCCGGTCGCGCTCACCTGTATCGCGAAGAACGCACCGAGGATGGTGATGGGGACGGCCATGACGCGCGTCGCGGCGAGGAGTTTGTCCGACCCCTTGCTGAGAATGCCCGAGCCGTCCGCCTTGACGCCCTCGCCCGGCGAGTCCGGGTCGCGAATCCCGAGGACGTTCCGGGCGAGCGCCGCCGACGTGCCGAGGATAGCGCCGTCTCCCGTAGAGAGCGACGCGGCGACGATGCCGGCGAGGACGAGCACGGCCAGCCACGGCGGGACCGCCTCCTGCAGGAGGACGTAGAGCACGGCCTGCTCGCCGGCTTCGACACCGATCGACGAGAGGATGCTGTTCGCCGACAGGGCGACGATGGAGAACGGAATCCCGATGATGAGCGTCCCGGCCGAGCCCGCGAAACAGGCCTTCTGTGCCGTCTCTGGGCTGTCGGCGGCGAACACGCGCTCCATGAAGTCGATGGCGACGATGTCACCCAGCGCCAGCGCGAAGATGGTCGCGAGGTTGATCCACGACCCCGCCGAGTTGTCGAAGGGGTTGATCTGGACGACGGCGGTCGGCCCCATCCCCTCGGGGATGGTGATGCCGTAGTTCATCGCGATGTAGACGATGAGCGCCATGGAGCCGGCGAGCGCGACGAACGCCTGGATGACGTCGGTGTAGGCCACCGCGAACAGCCCGCCAGCGATGGTGTAGACGAAGACGACGGCCGAGATAATCAGGACGCCCTCGACGAACGTGGTCCCCATGAACGTCTGGAAGAGGAAGCCGCCGGCGACGAGGTTCCCGCCCAACAGGAGCGAGAACGACAGGACCATGATGAGCGAGGCGACGACCTCGACCGTGCGCCCGTACTTGCGCCGGTAGAAGTCCGGCAGCGTCATCAGGTCCATCCTGTTCATCGGCTTGGCGAAGAACAGCCCCGTGAGGAACAGACACCCCGCGAGGCCGATGGGCAACGCGGCCCCGGCCCAGAACCCGAAGCTGGCAGTGAGGTCCGTGTTACCGAGCGTCGCGTTCGCGTCGAGCGACTGGGCCATCAACGTCGCCGCTGCCAGCGGTAAGATGAGCCCCCGGCCGGCGACGATGTAGTTGACGCTGTCGCCCTGAATCTTCTTGGCGACGAAGAGCCCGACACCCATCGTGAGCAGTATCATCCCCGCTAGCCCGTAGAGAATCAGGCTCATCGCGCCACCTCCGCCTGACCGTTCGTCCACTCGATACGCCGAATAATGCAGTTTTCACCACTCTTACCGCGGTACGCATCGGACTTCGACATGATAGGTCGCACGAAAGTTGAAAAATACTCACTCTAAAAAGGCCTTATCCTGTCATTGTTTACTCCCTATAGTGAGACTCGAACGAACTCCCACTGTTCAACCAGATAGGAGGAAGAACCTACAGATTGAGGAGATAGGAGTCTCCTTCGAGCGTTTAACAAATATAAGGAGTCGAGTCCGTCTCAGATGAGCCGAGGCAGGCGTTCCATCTCATCCAGCTGACCGTCGACGGGAGCCCGCACCGGCACCTCTCGCCAGTTGAACACACCGCGGCGGAAGAACCGGTAGCTGAAGGGCTCGCCGTGGGGGGCGAACACCACGAGTGCGTACCGGTCCGGAATGTTGCTCCGGTCGACGCTGGTCAGCCCCGACTGGGAGGACGACGAGGTGTGCGAGTGGTAGAACACGCGTGGTCGGTCGGGGACGCTGGCCGCAGTCGAGACAAACCGGGTGCGTGGCGTCTCTGACTCGTTCTCCAGGGGTACGTGGTCGACGGCGAACAGTCGGTTTCCGCGCCGGTCGCAGGCGAGATACCCGCCGGCCTCGTCGGGATGGCTGGCCTCGATGCTCTCGGCTATCGCCCGTTGGATTCCGTCAGGGAGGACTAACGAACGACAGCGGCTGGCGGGAAGCACGTTGGTTTGCGTACGTGGTACGGACATACCACGTTTTCGGCTAGCTGGGGCCGGATCACGACGCAGTCCGCGCCCTCCCCGCGGGCGGAGCTGTGCAGTGGCGAGTACCGCCGATTCCGTGACCAAAGACACACCAGTTGACACGTTATTGGGCATAACTTTTCATCGCTCACCCAATAACTAGTGGCCATGTCGAAAACTATCGATTCGTCCTCTGAGGACGCTACTACCCCCGAGTTCGGGATGAGCGAACAGGCGCTGCTCAGCGGGATTCCCCAGGCCGCCTTCGTCATCTCGACCGACGGGACGATTCAGGCGTGGAACCACGACATGGAAGCACTCACCGGTATCTCCGCTGCCGACGCGTGCGGACGGACCGACATCGGGATGCTCCTCTACGACAGCAGCGACGAGACGATGATCGAGCAGGTGCTCGCCGCGCCGAAGACGGCCGACGACGTCTACGGGCTGACAGTCGAAGACGCGTCGCGCCACCTCTACGTCAAAGAGGACCGGGTCGCCGACCACAGCGGGAACGTCGAGCACTACGCCCGAGTCACCGTGATGCCGGTGTACGAGGACGGCGAACTGCAGGGCGCCATCGAGATGGTCCACGACCTGACAGAGGAGCGGCAACGACAGGAGGCCATCGAGGCGCTGGTCGACGAGGTGTCGGCGACACTCCGGGCGCTGATGGCCGGGAACCTCGACGCTCGCGCCTCCTTCTCGGACAGCGAGGCCATCGACTCACAGCTGCTCGGCGTGGTCGACGAGGTCAACGAGATGGCCGCCGACCTCCAGGATATCGTCGCCCGCGTCGACGAGCAGACGAGCCAGCTCGGCGACTCGGTCGAGCGAGCGGTCACGGCCGCGGACGCCATCGCCCGCAACGTCGACGAGCAAAACGAGCTGCTCGGCGAGAGCGTCGATGAGATGCACTCGTTCTCGGCCAGCATGGAGGAGGTCGCCGCGACCTCTGAGGAGGTCGAGAACGCGGCAACGACGGCACGAGAGGCCGCAAACGAGGGTCTCGAGGCCTCCGAGGACGCCCACGCCGCCACCGACGAAGTCACCGACATCGGCGAGGACCTCGTCGAGTCGGTCACCGACCTCGGCGACCGGATGGACGACATCGAGGACGTCGTCGGGGTCATCTCGGACGTCGCCGAACAGACCAACATGCTCGCGCTGAACGCCAACATCGAGGCGGCCCGCGCCGGGGAGGCCGGCAGCGGCTTCGCCGTCGTCGCCGACGAGGTGAAGACGCTCGCCGACGAGACGCGCCAGCACACGGAGGAGATAACCGACAACATCGAGCGACTGCAGGCCCAGACCGATTCGACCGTCGACGCGGCCGAGCAGTCACACCAGCAGATCGAGACGGCGAGCGACCAGATCGACGACGTGCTCACGGCGTTCGAAGACATCGCCGAGGCCATCGACGAGGCGGCCGACGGCATCAGCGACGTCTCGCGCGCGACCGACGACCAGGCGGCGACGGTCGAGGAGCTGACCTCGACGCTGGAGCAGTCGCTCGAACACGCGTCGGACACCGAGGACGCCGCGGCCAACATCGTGGCGACGACGGACGACCAGTCCGAAGCCATCGCCGAACTGGAAGCCCGGGTCCGGCAGCTGCGCACCGACACGTCGACCACCGGATAGCGCCCGCCGCCCGAGATACACGGGCAGGCGACCCGTCCGACCTGGGTTCCCCCAGCGGTTATAGGCCAGACGAGCGTAGGTGACGTATGATTTCGCGCGTTCTCGTTCCCATGGCCGACCCGAAGATGGGCGAACGGGCGCTCCGGTACGCGCTCGAAGCCCACCCCGACGCCGCGGTCACTGTCCTGCACGTGGTCGGCGAGCCGTCCGCGATGCTCGGCCAGGCGACCAGTCTCGCGCTGTCCGACGACGTCGAGGCCACCGCCCGCGAGTACGCCCGCGACGTGCTCGACCACGCCGAAGCCGTCGCCGCCGAGTACGACGCCGACATCGAGACCGAGGTCCGAACCGGTCGGCCGGGGCGAGCTATCGTCACCCGGGCCGAGGACTTCGATACGGTCATCATCGGCAGCCACGCCGGGAAGTTCGTCGACCGGCTGTTCGTCGGCAACGTCGCGAAGACGGTCTTCCAGCGGTGTCCGGTCCCCGTGACCGTCGTCCGGTAGCCGTCCCCGGTAGGCTACCGAGCGATATAGACCGCTCCGTTCGGGCGGGTGGGATATATATCCGTCATAGCAACTGCCTAACTGTCGGCCACGGTGGATTGACTCACGTCGTCCGCCTGGCCCACTCGTCGGGCGAGGCGGAGCGCGACACAAGTCATGCCCGAAACAACCCACCCTCGCATCGAGCGCGCGCTCGACGTTCTGGACCGCGAGAGACGGCTCCTGACCGACGAGCGACGGGCCTTCCGTCGGTTCCAGCGGCGGCTGGCGACCATCGAACCGTCGCCACCGTCGTCGCCGTTGGCCGTCGCGTCCGGCGGTGAGACGGTCGCGCTCAGCACCGGCGAACCGACGCCGTCGGACGGTCTCCGGGCCGTCCGGACCGCCTACCGTGAGACGGTGATGGCCACCCGCCACTTCGACAGCGAGTACGACGAGACGCTCCGGCAGAACGTGACGGCCGAATTCGGCGCCGACGTGGCCACACAGATTGTCGACGGTCACCGGCTCACGCCAATCCTCCACGAGTCGCTGGAGACGGGGAGCCAACAGGCTGCCCAGGAGCGGACCGAGTTCCTGCGGGTCCTGGACCGGGAGCGCGAGTCGCTGTGTGCGATCCGCGAGGCGCTCGACGAGTGCGAGCGCGAGGCCCACGAACTCAGCCAGGCTGTGACGGACGCGGACGACAGCGTCGAACTGGGCCGGATCGACGACCGACTGACCACGCTGAAACGCGAATGCACGGACCTGGCCGGAGCGCGCCAGACACGCCTCCACAAGCGGACGGTCGGTTCGTTCTCCGGTATCGAGGGCGACAGCCTCGTCGACTTCCTCTATGGGGAGTTCGAGGCAACCTGTCCGGGACTGGCGGCCATCACCGACTGCCTCGCGTCGATTCAGGCCATCCGGCAGCGGTGTCTCCGATGACGGTCGGCGTTCGGATGCGCCCACTCGCTTTTACTCCTGCCGTCACAAGACACTGAGGATGAGGCGGTCACTCGTCCACGTGCTGGTACTCCTGCTCGCCGTGACCGCCGGTTGTTCGGGACTGTTCGACGACGCCGCGGGCGACGCCACGGTGACGCCGGTCGACGTCCCCGAATTCGAACCGCCGCTCGCGCCCGGCGTCCCGGCGGCGACGGCCGACGCCGACACCCGACGACTCGACACCGTCCGCCTCCGCCGGGCCGACCGACGAGTCCGTAACACGTCGTCGTACCGCCTCCAGCGTACCACCGTCATCGAGGGGGCCGACGGCCAGGTCCGAATCGAGCGCGACCGGCGGAACCGGCCGGATGGGGCCGCCATCGAGCAGTTCACGGCGTCGTCTACGGGTCTCTTCTCGCCGGGCGTGGTCGAGAGCGAGGTCTGGACGGACGGGTCGGCGTTCTGGACCCGGACCCGGTTCTCCGACGGGAGCACCGTCGTGAGCCGCCGCCACCCGGACCCGCCGTCGTTCCACCTGCTCGGCACCGAGCTGCCCGGTCGGCTCCTCGCCGCGGCCGACTACCGGGTCCAGCGAGTGACCGACGACGGCGTCGTGCTCCGGTCGACGACCCCAGTTCGTCTCTCCGGGCCGGTCATCCCCGTCTCCTTTGCCGACCGGCGCAACGAGACCGCTCGGGTGACCGTCAGGGAGGACGGCCTCGTCGTGGCACTGGTCTACCGCTACGAGGCGACTGCGGGTCCGGACCCGGTCCTGGTCACTGTCCGCCAGCGGGTCTCGGCGGTGAACGAGACGACGGTGTTCCAGCCAGCGTGGGTCGAGGCTAACCAGTCGGCGCTCCGCTCCGAGGCTGGCGGTTGACCCGCCGTAGATACCTGCGCCAGTCGCTGTCGGTCTGTCGCGGACGTCGCGATGTCGTCCCGCCCTCGTCTATTTGACCCCTCCACGCTAACGTCACCAGCATGTCAGGTCGCAATGCCCGCGTCGCAGAGATACTCCGGGCAATCGTGCACGAGGTCAGGACGGAGAAGATCACGTTCCTCGCCGGCTCCATCGCCTACCACGCCTTCCTCTCGATTCTCCCCTTGCTCCTCCTCTTGCTCACTATCGTCCAGCGCACGGAGAACGTCGCGCTCGCGGACTCTATCGTCCGCATCATGGAGGCCGTGCTGACCGAACAGGCCAGCGGCGTCATCCAGCAGGGGCTGGCGGAGGCCGACACGTCGGTGTCGGTGCTCGGCATCGTCTTCCTCGTCTGGGGGGCGCTCCGCATCTTCCGGGGTCTCGACACCGCCTTCTCGGACATCTACGAGAGCGAGGCGAAGAACTCCTTCACCGACCAGATCGGCGACGGCCTGCTGTTGCTCGTGACCGTCGCGGTCGCCGTCGTCGCGACCAGTCTGCTCGGGCGACTGTTCGCCTTCGACGGTGGCGGGATGCTCGTCGCGCTGCTGCGGGGCGTGGCCACCGTCTTCGGCCTCTTTCTCGTCTTCTACCCGATGTACTACATCTTCCCGGACCTGGACGTCGGCTTCGTCGAGGTCGTCCCCGGCGCGGCGTTCGCCGCCGTCGGCATCACCGTCGCCCAGGCGCTGTTCACGACGTTCAAGTCCGGCGGGACGGGCGGGAACCTCATCGCCAGTATCCTCGTCCTGTTGACCTGGCTCTACGTCATCGGGCTGGTCGTCCTGCTGGGCGCGGCCATCAACGCCGTCCTCTCGAACCGGTCGAACGACGTGGACATCACGCCCGTCTTCGGCGGGGTCCCGCGACGGAAAGGCGCCAGTATCGCGACTATCGACCGGGCCGAACTGGTCGCGGACCTCGAGGCGCTCTCGACTGCCGTCGACGAGAAGAGCGGGACGATGACGGTGGAGCTGGACGGCGAGCGGTTCGTCCTCGACGGGCCACAGCGGGCGAAGATAGAGCAGGCGACCGGCGTGTTCGGCCTGGATACCTCCGTCGCGCTCACCCTGCGGTGGTGGCCAAACGAGGAGGAGTGACGCGTCCCACACGCCCACCTGTCACGGTACGGCCCCGTCAGTCGTCGGCCGCCTCACGCAGGTCCTCGGCCCGCAGCTCGCCGGTCGCGTGCCAGGTCCGCGGGCGACAGGCGATACCGACGGTCAGGAGCATGAACAGGCCGACCAGTCCGGTGACGACGACGCCTGGAATCATCCCGACGGCGGCGCTGTTCGGCCAGGCCGTCCCGTCGAAGGCCGTCACGCGGAGGAGCCACGCGCCGTTCAGGATGGCGAACATGGGCAGGTAGACCCGGCGGAGGCGGTGCGCGATGGCTTCCTCGGCGCTGATCTTCAGCGTGGGTCGGTCGTAGTCCCTGGCCAGGGACTCCCGCCAGCCCTCGTCGCCGAGGTCGCGGCCCGGGTCGAGGCCGCGGGCCCAGACGTTCTGCTGCAGCGAGCGCACCCGGCTCCGCCAGATGTCGTACGCGCGGTAGCGGCGGGCCTCGATGACCAGGAAGAGGACGACGGCGGCGTTCCCGATGAGGATGACGTAGTGGGGGTTCGTCTCGTTGGTGAACGCCCAGGTGAGCACGGCCGCCATCAGGATGACCGCCCAGTTGGTCGTCCTGTCGAGGCGCTCGCGCCACAGTTTCATCCGGTGAATCTCGCCACGGTAGAGGTGTGCCAGCGCGGAGCTCGGCCCCATGTCGACGTCGAGCAGCCCCTCACCGACCCTCGGGTCGAGCGACCGGGCGTCCTCCGACGCCTGCTCGCCCCGCTGTGATGTCATGCTCTCTGTTCGTCGGTCACGGCCGAAAAGTCTTGTGAATATGCTGCACTTCTACCACGACTATCACACCGCGCAGTTGTTGCGGCCCGTCTCGACATCGATTGCCTCGATGGGGTCGGTGAGTGCCTCGACGCCCCGGTTGATGCGGATGACGCGCTCGTAGTTCGCGGGTTTCTCCGAGAGGTTCGTCGTCATCCGGTCGACGAACGCCGCCTCGTCGAGGCCGAACTGCTCGAGACCGTCGATAACCGCTTCCAGTCGCTCCCCGACCAGGACGCCCGGTGCCCCGACGCTGTAGTGGCCGGCCGCGGAGACGTCGACGTGGCCCGGGAGCACGAGCAGGTCCTCCGACAGGCCGGCGAACACCTCGTGGAGCGTCTCGTAGGCCATCCTGGCCCCCTCGGCGGCCCCTTCGTCGCCGAACTGGAGCTCGGTTCGGCCCAGCGAGTCGACGAACAGCGCGTCGCCCGAGAAGAGCGCCAGGTCACCCAGCCGGTAGCTCGTCATCTCGGAGGTGTGGCCCGGGGTCGACAGCGCCGTCAGCGGGACCTCGCCAACGCTGACCGACTCGCCGTCGGAGAGCGGGACGTAGTCGACGTCGACGTCGCGGTCGCTCGCGCCGGCCCCCAGGTGGTAGTGAATCCCGAGCCGGTCGGCCAGCTCCCGGCCGCCGCTGACGTGGTCCGCGTGGACGTGTGTATCGAGCGTCCGGGTGATACCGAGGCCGAGCTCCGCCGCGCGGACGATGTACTGGTCGGTGTGGCGGCCGGCGTCGACGACGACGGCGTCGCCAGCCCGACGGGACCCGACGAGGTAGGAGAGGCAGCCCTTCGCGCGGCGCTGGAGCTGGACGACGACGAGGTCGTCGTCCGGCTCGTGGGTCGCCGTCTCGTACAGTTCGTTCCACTCGCGCATCCCCCCGCCGACGGCGAACACCTCGTCGTACCCCTGTCTGTCGAGGTTCACCGCCAGGTTCGCCGACGTGACGCCCTTCCCGCAGATGGTCACGACCGGCTCGTCATAGTCGCCGACCAGCTCGGTGACCTCGGGCAAGCGGCTCTCGGTGAGCTCCTCCGTCGGGCCGAAGGGGAAGCTGACCGCGCCCGGGACGTGCCACGCCTCGTAACTCTCGCGTGGCCGCGTATCGACGAGTGTGAACGCCGCTCCGTCGTCCAACATCGCTGCGAGCTGGCGAGCAGTGATGACTTCGAACACGGCCCACCCTACGCAGTGCACAGTTTTGTACGTGTCTACACCACTGACTCGGACGAGGACCGAGCGCCGGGTGTCCGGCCGGCAGTCGCTGGTGGGTGTCGCCGCCCGTCTCCCGTCGGCCACCGTTGCTCGCTGGCCCGACCCGACGCGTCGGTATCTCGCATGCGTGCACAACAGTTTTGAGTCGTTCGAACAATATACCGACGATGACACTCCCAATCGACCCGACTGCGCTCGACGCCGACGCCATCGGCGAGAAACGCACCACGCTGGAGATGGACCACGAGGACGCTATCGAACACGTCCGCGAAGCCTTCGCCGACGCCGGTTTCGGCTTCCCCGTCGAGTTCTCGCCCTCGGACCTGCTCAACGAGAAGGTCGACGCCGACCGTGACCCGTACTACGTGCTGGGCGCGTGCAACCCGGCGGTCGCCGACAAGGCACTTTCCGCCTCCGACAATCGCATCGGCGGCCTGTTCCCGTGTAACGTGGTCATCTGGGAGGCCGAGCCGGGTGTCCAGACGGTCTACCACGTCAGCATCATGCGCATCGCCCGGCTCGTCGGCATGGCTCCCGACGACGAGGCGATGGCCGATATCGTCGCAGAGACCGGCGAATACGTCGAGGAAGCGTTCGCGAATCTGTGAGGTGGTCGGGGGAAATTATAAACCGCTCGTTCACGAATCTCCATCTGTTCCGATGGACCGAGACACCGACCGCCCCGACCTCTTCACCACCGCGGATTCGTGGGAGCTCGCGGACGACGTGGCCCCCCCGCCGACAGCGCTGTTCAAGGCACTGGCGGGGCCACGCCGGTGTCACGTCCTCTCGGTGCTCCTCGACCGGCCGGAGATCGCCGTCGACGACCTCACCGATATCATCGTCGGGTGGCAGACCACCATCGACGGCCCCGCCGGCCCCGACGAGTGGGCACAGATAAAGATCGAACTCGTGCACGCTCACCTGCCGCTCCTGGACGACATCGGACTCGTTGAGTTCGACGACCAGGCCGGAGAGGTCCGGCTCGAACCACTCGCCGATCCCGTCCAGGACGTCATCCGCTTCGCCGAGGAGTACGAGCGAGTGCTCGACCGCAGCGGTCGCCCCTCGGAGTAACCGACCCGACGAGTCCCGACGATGCAGTTCCACAGGCTCTTCGACGCCGTGGACGACGCTCGCAAGACCATCGTCGTCTACGCACCGACCGACGCCGGACTCGACCTCGCCGAGCGACTGTCGGCGCGTAACGCGACCGTCGAACAGCGAGCGCTGCCGCTTTCGGCGCCCGGCGGCTTCCTCGTCGTCCGCGACGACGACCAGTTCCTCGGTGCCCTCGCGCTGGAGGACCTGCTTTCCTTCCTCTCCCCGACGGAGTTCCTCCCGTGGGAGCTGGACGACGTCGACCCCGGCTACCGGCCGGTCGTCGACCTGCTCGACGACACGCTGTTCGTCTCCCTCGACCGGCGACAGCTGCTCGCGACCTCCCGGGAGATAGAGGACCGTGCCTGGCGGGTGGGACGGGGGACGCTCCGGGTTGGGTTCCAGCGACGGGCGGCCTTCGAGGCCCAGCGAGAGACTTATCGCCGCCTGGCGGCGACGACCGACCTCGACGTCCACGTCTACCTGCGCGAGGACACGGTGCCCGAGGCGTTCGACCCGGGCCCGCTGACCGTCCACACCGGGCCGGCCGAGACGGTCGGCCGGTACTGGTTCCTCCTGTTCGACGGTGGCGGGAACGAATGGCAGGCCTGCGCCCTCATCGCCGAGGAGACCGAACCGGGCCGGTACCGGGGGCTCTGGACCTACGACCCGGAGACCGTCGCCCTCGCCGCCGAGTCGCTCTCCTGACGACGGGTCGAGTATCGGTACCCCGTCACACGACACGCGCGCACGGCGACTCCGACCTGGACCCCTGGCTGATAGCATGCCGCCGAGCATCGCACGCTGGGCGAACGTATCAACTATCATGTGATTACCTGCCATCGGGGACCTGCTGTCTCTGGTCGCTTTGGGGGCTAACGAATAGAGAATAAATTGACTCGGATTCGAAGTAACATTTTCCGTAGGTTATTTGCCGCTCGGCTCGGTAGGTGCTGGCCGGCAGGAGGTCGGGCCGATGGCACCACCGGCCACGCGCGCTCGTGGCGGCCGCTGTCATGATACATGTCAGTCCGGAGTCGAAATCGGGCTCCGTCCGGACCGAACTGCGCCTGCCGTGTCAGTCAGAGGCAGTCAGCAGGAGACGGGGCCACCCGTCTCGTCCGCTATCGCGTCTTTCGCCGGTCCCGCGCCGTGCCAGCGCGGGGCCGGCTTCGTTCCCGCTTTCGGTACCGCCGCCGAGTCACGACTGGTAGGCCCGTTCGATCTCCGAGGTGGCCTGCGGGATGACCTGCTGTTCGGCGCGGCGCATCGCCCGGAGCGCCTCGTCGGTGAACTCCACCGAAATCGACGGGAGCGCCCGCGCGAGCCCACCGAGGATGTCCCCGGGGTCAATGTCGAGCTCGAACGCGAAGGCGCTGCGCTCCTCGTGGAGGGGCGCGCTGAACGCCAGGTGCTCCTCGACGAGCGCGACGGCGTCCTCCCGGTCGTACGCCTCGGCCACGGCCGGGACGAACTCGTCGCTCTCGGCGTCGACGATGGGGGCGATGTCGTCTCCGAAGGCCCGTTGACGGGCCAGCAGTCGGTCGCGAATCGCCTCTCGACGCTCGCCGCGGACGCCGTTGCGCAGGGCGTCCCAGTAGATGTCGCGTGCCAGAATCTCGTCGGTGTACCGGTCGAACGGCGCGTCGCCGGCGGCGTAGTCCAGGACCGTCTCGAACTGTCGACCGATGGTCCGCTCGTACTCGGTCAGTTTCGGCCGGACGACGTGCCGTTCCAGCGGTCGGCTGTTTTTCAGCAGTTTGCTCACCACCCTGCTCCCCCCGCTTCGCGACCCGCGGAGGACGGCGGCCACGTCGAAGGCCGTGTACGTCTCCTCGACGAGGTCCGCGAGGTAGCGTTCGAACCCGCGTTCCATAGCACGTCGTGTCACATTCGCCTTTGAGGACTGGACGATAGTAGCCCTTGTGGCGTTCCGTCACTCCGCTTCGCGGCGGTCGAGTCCGTCGAGGACGAACTCGGCCGACGTCCTCGTGGTCGCCATCGGCACGTCGTGGACGTCACAGATACGCAACAGCGCCGTGATGTCCGGCTCGTGTGGCTGGGCGGTCAACGGGTCGCGCAGGAAGACGATGGCGTCTATCGCCCCGTCGGCGACTTCGGCCCCCACCTGGGCGTCGCCGCCGATAGGCCCGCTCTGTTTCCGCTCGACGTCCAGTCCCGTCTCGTCTATGATGCGCTGGCCGGTCGTCCCGGTTCCGACCAGGTCGAACGTCGAGAGGAGCTCCTCGTAGTCCTGTACCAGCGATATCATCTCGGGCTTCTCGTCGTCGTGAGCGATGAGTGCGACGCGCGTCATGGAGTGAGCTGCGGCCCGACGGGAGTAAAGTGTGGGCCCTGACCGGCCGGCGAGAGTGGGACGGCCGTCTCTCCGTCGCCCCTCGCCTACTGCGGCGACGACTCGACGAGTCGGCTGTCGCTGTCCCCGAGCGTGTTCTCGAGCAGCGACCGCGTTCCCCGTCGGATGCGCTCGGAGGCCGCCTGACTCGAGATATCCAGGGCGGCAGCGAGGTCCGAGAGCGACGCCTCCCGGGGGACGGTGAAGTACCCCCGTTCGAGTGCCAGCAACAGGACCTCCTGCTGGGGGTCGGTGATGCCGTACTGTGGCTGCACCTCGTCGTCCTCGGTGAACGACTGGATGTCGATATCGACGCCGCTGTCGGCCAGCTCGTCTCTGAACGCCAGCACCGTCCCCTTGTTCGGGAATCGGGCCCTGACCACCCAGACGTCGCCGTCCCGCGTTGCGCCCTCGAGGACGCTGTTCCCGCCGACGAGGCTGCGGCCCACCGTCGTCAGGACGTGGTCCTGTGTGTCCAGTGAGTACAGGTGCCCTCTCCGGGTCGTCGAGACGTGGGTCGACGCGTCGACGCTCTCGTCGCCGGCCAGCGCCGCGTCGATAGGTCCCCGGTCGACTGACTCGAAGGCCATTACCGTCCGGCAGCCGTTGCTGGCACAGTGGAGCTGCTGGACTCGGATGGTTGCCTCCGGGACGTCGGTGGCCGTCTCGTGGAGAAACGACGCACCGACGTGAAATTCGACTATCATGTCTTGCTGTGCGCGGTGAACGGTGATAAATCCCCGTCAACGAAATAACACGTCTTCCGGCTCCGGCAGCCGGCCCTGTCCCCCCGCTGTCGTCTCAGTCCAGGTTCTCGTGCTGGTAGGACCCCTCGTAGGTCCCCTCGTGGGCCGCCTCGGCGAGGACGAGCTGCGCGATTCGCGCCCCCGTTTCGAGTTCGATGGGATGGTGGACCTCGAGCAGTCCCTCGCCCCGGCCCTCGTAGCCCGCGTCCCAGACGGCCGTATCCAGCATACACGAGTTCCGCAGCAGCGACGAGCGGGGATAGAGGAAGCCGACGTGGCCCTCCGGGATGACGACGCGGTCGGCGTACTCGACGACGTAGCCGCCGGGGTCGATGTGGTAGACGCCGTCCTCGGCCACACACTCCTCGCGCTCGCCGATGGTCTTCCCGCCCCGTTCGATACGACCCGGTTCGACCTGTTCGTACACCGCCCCGAGGGTGAGGTCGACGCCGTTGGGCTGGACCTGCGTCTCTCGAAGTCCGTCGAGTTTCGACGCGACGAACTGCCCACTCTTGAACATACCTGGCTCTGTGACCGGCCGACCGAAAGGTTTGTGGGTCCCGCTTCGTCCGAATCGCCGGACGGCTTGGGAAGAAACAGCACGCAAAATAAGGAAGAATACGCGGGATTTATAGGTTCGCGCCGTCGACATTCGGACTGTTATGGGACAGACACTCACGGAAAAAATCCTCGACGAACACCTCGTCGAAGGTGACCTCACACCCGGTGAGGAAATCGGAATCGAGATCGACCAGGTGCTGACACAGGACACGACGGGAACACTCGTCTGGCTGCAGTTCGAGGCGCTGGGTCTCGAGGAGGTCCAGACGGAACTGGCCGCCCAGTACTGCGACCACCAGACCTACCAGTTCGACTTCAAGAACACCGACGACCACCGCTTCCTGCGCTCTGCGGCTGGCACGTTCGGTGCCCACTTCTCGCGACCCGGCAACGGTATCTGCCACAACGTCCACAAGGAGAACTTCGCCGCGCCCGGCAAGACGATGCTCGGCTCGGACTCCCACACCCCGACCCCCGGCGGCCTCGGCGAACTCGCCATCGGTTCGGGTGGCCTGGACGTCGCCGTCGCGATGGGCGGCGGCGCCTACTACATCGAGATGCCCGAAGTCGTCAACGTCCGACTCGAGGGCGAGCTCCCCGAGTGGGCAACCGCGAAGGACGTCATCTTAGAGCTGCTCCGTCGCCTGAGCGTCAAGGGCGGCGTCGGCAAGGTGCTCGAATACACCGGCCCCGGCGTCGAGACGCTCTCGGTGCCCGAGCGGACGACCATCACCAACATGGGGACCGAGCTCGGTGCCACCTCCTCTATCTTCCCGACCGACGAGAACACCAAGGACTACCTCTCACGGCTCGGCCGCGAGGACGTCTACGAGGAAGTCGTCCCGGACGACGACGCCGAGTACCACGACGAGATCGTCGTCGACCTCTCGGACCTCGAACCGCTCATCGCCACGCCGTCGATGCCGGACAACGTCGTCCCGGTCAGCGAGGTCGAGGGCGTCGACGTCGAGCAGGTCATCATCGGCTCCTGTACGAACGGTGCCTACGAGGATATCCTCCCGTCGGCCAAGATGCTCGAAGGCCGAAACATCGACAAGAAGACCGAGATGATCGTCGCGCCCGGTTCCAAGCAGGCCTCCGAGATGCTGGCCCGCGAGGGCTGGACCGCGGAGATGATGGCCGCCGGCGTCAACTTCTCCGAGGCGACGTGTGGTGCCTGTATCGGCATCGGCCACGTTCCGGCCTCGGATTCGGTCTCGCTGCGGACCTTCAACCGCAACTTCGAGGGTCGCTCGGGTATCGAGGACGACAACGTCTACCTCTGTTCGCCCGAGGTGGCCACCGCGGCCGCGCTGACCGGCGAGATCGTCGACCCGCGCAACCTCGCCGACGAACTGGGCGACCTGGAGGCCCCCGGCCTGGAGATGCCCGACTCCTACATCGGCAACTCCGAGTCCGACCTCATCGCGCCCGACGAGGCCGTCGACGACGAGCTCATCAAGGGCCCGAACATCGGCGACGTGCCGCTGAAGGACCCCCTCGAGCACGAGGTCGGCGGTGAGGCCCTCCTGAAGATGGAGGACAACATCACCACGGACCACATCATCCCGGCCACCCAGGACATCCTGATGTACCGGTCGAACGTCCCGAAGCTGTCTGAGTTCACGCTCTCGCGCGTCGACGACACCTTCGCGCAGCGCGCACTCGATTCCCCCGGCGGCGTCCTCGTCGCCGGCGAGAACTACGGGCAGGGCTCCTCGCGTGAGCACGCGGCCCTCTGTCCGATGTACCTCGGCATCGAGGCCGTCTTCGCCCAGAGCTTCGCCCGCATCCACAAGGCGAACCTGTTCAACTTCGGCATCGTGCCCCTCGAGATCGACTCCGAGACCTACGAGGCCATCGAGCAGGGCGACGACATCGAGATCGTCGACGACGTCGCCGACGCCGTCCGCGACGGACAGGAGGAGTTCACCATCCGAATCAACGACGACTGGGAGGCGACCGCGACGCTGGACGCCTCGCCGCGCGAACGTGAAATCCTCGCCGACGGTGGCAAGCTGCCCCACACGAAGATGCAACACGAGGACGGCGGCGCGGCACCCGCCGACGACTGAACTCGCCGCTCGACCGACCCGTCTTTTTTCGCGCCCGCTGACCGAGCGACTGCGAAGCCACCGCTCCGAGCGACCGGTCCCGCTGCTACTGGTTGAGTCGCTTACGAGGTGTGCCTGGCTGGGAGACGGCTCGACAGTGCAGTCGGAGGGCTCACGAACCCGTCGCTCGGAAGGACGAATAATCGAAAGAGGGGTGGGGGTGGGGGTGGTGGCACCCAAAGTGGGTGCATCCTGAATTTCGTCGGTGATACGTATGAATCTTGCGGCCCGCCGTGCCCCGGTTCAATCCGAGTACTCGAATCTCACAATTGAGAACGAGACGCTGTTGGACTGCACCTGTGGTCGGTCGTTCGGCCGGCGACAACATCTATGTAGGCACCGTTCCTACGTCGGGACGTGACGACGACCGCTCCCGGACCGGACGACTCCGTCGAGGGCCCTCCCATCCGGGAAGCCACGCGGGCGGACCTGCTCGAGATCTACCGCCTCGAGCAGAACGCCTTCCCCCAGCCCTGGCCGTTCTCGGCGCTCGAGAGCTATCTCGGCGAACCCGGGTTCCTGGTCGCCGAAGCGGACCGGGACGGCGTCCCGTCGGTCGCGGGCTACGTCATCGCCGACACGATTCCGAACCACGGCACACCGCTCGGACACGTCAAGGACATCGCGGTCACGCCGGAGTATCGCCGAACTGGCGTCGCGACGGCACTGCTTCGCCGGGCGCTGGCCGTCCTCTCCGCGGCCGGCGCCGGCTCGGTCAAACTCGAGGTCCGTGCCGACAACCACGGGGCGCTCCGCCTCTACCGCCAGTTCGACTTCGAACACCGCAAGACCATCCCGAACTACTACAGCAACGGGAACGACGCGCTCGTGATGGTGCGACTGCTCTGAGCCGGGCCGCGACGAGACCCGTCCAGATTTAGGGCTCGGGCGCGACGACTACGGTACGATGGGGTACGCTTGCCCAGTGTGTGACCAGCCACAGGCCGACGCCGAGCATCTCGCCAACCACCTCGCGTTCACCGCTCTGACCGGCGGGGACGACCACGAGGCCTGGCTCGACGAGCACGTCCCCGACTGGGGGCAGCTGGGCGAGTCCGGTCTCGCCGAGATTGTCGTCGACCACGCCAGCGAGGCCGACTACCCGCAGGTGTTCGAGGACACGACCGGCGGCCACGAGCGACACTCCCACGGCCACGACCACGCCGGTGGGGCCGACCACGCACCCGACCAGCGGTCGCTCTCGGCGGCCGACCGGGACGTGCTCGAAGAGGCCCGCGACCTGACCGAAGCGATGCTCGACGCTGACGACGAAACGGCCGACGCCGACGACACGGACGCGTCCGAAGACGAAACCCAGTAGTCCCGCGAGGCCCTAACGACGTCCATGGAGACAGAGGGGCAGTTCTCGCCGACGACGGCCGAGGCGGCACGCGACCGCTACGAGACTCTCGGTCCGACCGCACAGGTGGTCGTCAAGGAGGTCGCGAAGGCCATGGGCCTCGACGCCGAGGAGTATCGCGAGCGCGTCACCGGTGCGGTCGTCGAGACCGCCCGCGATGTCCTGTTCGCCGAGTCGCTCGCGGTCACTGTCGGCACGCGCGAGGAGTTCGACGACTGGGCGGCCGACACCGACCTCGAGGTGACAGTCATGGGTGCCGACAACGTCGACAACGTGGTCTGGCACGCCGCGCCGTTCACCGGACAGGCCGTCGCCGCGACCTACCAGAGCGAACGCGACGCGGCCGTCGGGACACTCCGCCGACAGGCGTTCGGTCGCCTCTACGACGAGGTCGTCTGATGCGTCGGATCACGCGCAACGTCGTCCTCGGACTGGTGGTGGTGCTCGTCCTGCTGCTCGCACTGGGTGCGCTCCCGAGCCTGCTGAAGTCCGGCGACCCGTTCTACGTCGTCGCGACCCCCGCCGAAGACGGGGCCAACGCCACGGCGGTCAACAGCACCGCTATCGAGGCCCAGTTCTACCCGTTCACGACGGCGGCGCTCTCGAACGCGACGGCGACCGACAGTGGCCGGTCGGACCCGTACTGGCGCGGTCCGGTCGGTGTCAAGGGCGCGTTCACCCACTCGCCGTTCGACGAGCGGGCGGCGCTGACCCAGCAGTATCCGAGCGCGGCCGACGGCGACCGGGTCCGCGTTCGTCACAACGGCACGCTTTACCACGTCGCGGTCACACAGACGGTATGAGCCGCGACCCGTCCCACGAGTGGCCCGTCGTCGAGTCCGAGACCGAGTACGAGACCGGCTGGTACACCGGCGGCTACGACCGCGTCCGGCAACCCGACGGCTCCGAGAAGGACTACTACTGGGCGGAGCTGCCCGACGCCGCCGTCGTCGTCGCCACCACCGGCGACGAGCTGGTGATGGTCGACCAGTTCCGCCCGACCATCCGCGAGCAGTGTCTGGAACTCCCCGCGGGCATCGTCGAGGACGGCGAGTCCTACACGACCGCCGGCGCGCGCGAACTCCGCGAGGAGACCGGTTTCGACCCTGCCGGCGTCTCGCTGCTCGAGGAGTTCTACTGTTCGACGGGCGTGTTGCGCCATCGCCGCGGCATCGTCTTCGCCGAGGGCCTGGAACCCACCGACGCGAACCTGGACGACAACGAGTTCCTCTCGGTGACCACGGTCCCTATCGAGGACGCACTGGATGTCGCCCGGCGCGAACCCGCTAACGACGCCACTATCGAAGGCATCCTCCTCGCACGCGCGGAGGGGCTTCTGTGACGAGGGCGTGACGACACTCCGACGGCGGCGACCGCACATTCGCATCCGAACCGACGTGCTGGCGTAGTCCGAAGCCCGTTTACGCATCGACGGCTTTTCCCGCGACATGGACGGCGAAATCGGTGTCGAGGAGATGAAGTCACTGCTCGGGAACGACGGGGTCCGGGTCGTAGACATCCGTTCGCCGGGCGCGTTCCAGCGTGGCCACATCCCGGGCAGCGAGAACGTCCCGCTCCCGGCGCTCGTCGGGTCCGTCGAGCGCTTCGCGGGTGCCGACCGAATCGTGACTGTCTGTCCCCACGGCGAGTCGAGCGTCCAGGCCGCCCGCCTCATCGCGTCCTACGAGGGGTTCGACGGCGACGTCGAGAGCTTCGGCCCGGGGCTCACCGGCTGGGACGGTCCGCTCGAGACGGCCGACGCGACTGGGAACGACGAGGGCCCTGACGCCCCCTTCTGAGTAGCCACTGGCCGTCGAGACGACAAGTCACACTGCACGTGAGCCCCGCTGCTCAGGGGACGGTTGTTCCGGGGACGTGAATCGTGGTGGCTCGGTCGAAAACGCTCTCATCACACGGGGCTGAGCGGGGGTAACTGCTCGTCATCGCCACCAACACTGAGTAGCCTGTCGGTGGTGAAAAACTCGTTCATCGACTGATTAACCCGGTTCGGTCCACACTATTTCTGAAGCGCCCCACACTGTCCTAGCAGTTAGATTTGTACCGTACCAGCTGTTGCTGCATTTACTATGCTCTACTGGCTAAACAGTGTTTGATCGAGGTCCACCACACAGTAGTCGTGTTCGGTGTAATTCCCATCTGTCGCAATGCAAAATACACGGCGGCCCCGTTGATTCGAACCAGCCGACATGGCTCTCTGATGATTCTCGTGACGGTCGATACTATTATGAAAGTAGTATCCGACCGAGGATTCATGGATTACGTTCGATTAGGAGAGACAGGGCTAGAAGTCTCGACGATTGCGTTGGGGACGTGGCGGTTCGGCATGGAACACGAGGAGACTGGCGTGGTAGAAACCGGGAAAAATGAAGCACACGAGATGTTAGACGCATACGCTGAACGAGAAGGTAACTTCATCGACACGGCAAATGGGTACGGTGATGGGGACTCGGAACGGTGGATTGGCGATTGGCTCACTGAGCGCGAACGTGAAGATTACGTCGTCGCTTCCAAGTGCTACTGGTCGAAGGAATCGCGTTTCCAGGAGAATCTCTCACGGAAAAACGTCCGTGCCGAAGTCGAAGGGTCGCTAGAGCGACTGAACACCGACTACCTCGACATCCTGTACTTGCATCGCTTTGACGACGACACACCGATCGAGCGCACGCTGCGGACCCTCGACGATCTGATAACTGAGGGGAAGATCCAGCATATTGGACTTTCGACTGCAGACGCCTGGAAACTCATGAAGGGAGTCTTGACTGCGGACCTCAACAATTTTGAGCGATTTACCGTCACTCAGCCGTTATTCCACGCTGCGTACTACGAGGACGTTGCGGAGTATCTCACGGTCTGTTCTGATCAGAATCTTTCTGTCTGTCCGTATTCTCCGTTGGCTGGTGGTTTCCTTACAGGGAAATACGAACGCGTGGGAGACGGGTCGTATGATCTCGACGCACCAGAGAATACTCGCGCACAGCTTGACGATCGCTTCTTGGACTTCTACGTCTCTGAACGTGGTTGGCACGTTCTCGACAAAATTCGTCAGATCGCCACGGATCTCGACGCCACCCCTGCACAAGTCGCGCTGCGGTGGTTGATTGACCAACCCGACTTCACGTGTGTGCCGATTATCGGAGCACGGACTATCGACCAGCTCGATGATAATCTGGGAGCTATCGATATCAGCCTGACTGATGAACAGTTTGATGCCATCTTTGAGGCACGCTACGATGAGAATGGAACTCTCTACGAAACAAATGTCTGAGTGATATCGATTACCCGTGAACGGTTAGACGTGTAATCGACCATCGAAAGCAGATGTCATGATTGAACCACCTTTCCGCTCAATTGGATACCTGCCTCCGGGCGAAAGACTAATGAAAATATACCTACACTATTTATTATGAAAACCGAGTCTATGAATGTTGGTATCGTAGGTTTGGGGCCACATGGTACCAACCATGCCGAATTACTGCAGAAAATGGGGCACAATGTATTTGGAGCCGACGCAAACCTTGATTACTGTGAGAAATTTGAGCAAGAACTCGGTGTGGACACAGTTACTTCTCCCGATGGTCTGTACCGCCGAGATCTCGATGCAATCATTGTATCCACGCCCAACAAATTCCATGAAACTGCGGCCGTAGATGCCATGGAAAACGGATTCGATGTGTTAATCGAAAAACCGCTGGCGCACGATCTGGAAAGTGCTCAACGGATTGCATCGGTTGCACAAAAAACAGAAAACATCTGTATGACCGGATACTCGAATCGATTCCTAAATACGTTCCAAATAGCCGAAGAATATGTTCAATCTGGGTATTTTGGAGATATCTCTCACATCAATGCGCGACACACCCGACGGAGAGGAATACCTGGCAGGGGAACATGGTATACCTCACAAGAAATCGCCGGTGGCGGAGTACTGATGGATACCGGTGCAAGTCTTGTTTCGTTATTGTTGTCGTTATTGGACTGGGAAGAAATTAAAGAAATAAAATCGGTGACCCGGTCTGAATTTGGAAACCGTTCTGATTACAGCTATTTATCCATGTGGGGGGAAGATGACGATGGAAAATTGTATGATGTCGAAGATTCCGTAGTTGCTTTTTGTGAATTTGAAAATGATATATCTGCGACTATCGAGGTTGCGTGGGCTGCTAATACGGAGTCGAATCATTTCTACGAAATACAGGGTACCGAGGCAGGTGCCCGACTTACTATGCCAAATCGGTATGAAGATACCAGAACAGAAACATCTTCGAAGACGGGCTTGGAACTATACGAAACCCGCTCTGAACCAGTCGACCACTTCATCGACTCTACCTTGAAAGTCCCCGCGAACGATCCATATGAAGAGGAACTCGATACCTTCCTCTCTGCCGTAGATCAGAACGAACGAGCGCAAACAAACGACATTGATCAAGCGCTTCGAATCCAACGGATGCTAGAACAAATGTATCAAGCGGGTGGACTGTATGATTGAGCCGTCGACAATCGGGAAGGATCAATTGCTACCATATCAAGCATCAGAAACCAATGAATGAACGCACCAGTACAGGTAGACAAACTATCGGTTCTGTCGAAAATGCATTTGATATCATAGAGTATATTCAGAAACGAGAGCCGGTAGGTGTAACTGAAGTCTCAGAAGCGACAGGTCGATCTAAGAGCAGCACATTCCATTACTTAGCGACGCTAACCGACAGGGGCTATCTTGACCGGGTGGATGATGGATACCAGTTAGGACTGAGATTTCTAACACTTGGAGGTACCGCCCGTGAGAGAGAACGGTTATTTCGACTTGGAAAGAGTGATGCAGACAAATTATCCCAAGATATCGGTGAAAAAGTCCGCCTGATAGTTGAACGTGACGGGTATGGGATTACTTTATATCAAGAAGAGGGAGATGATGTCGAAAATACCTATACTCACGTAGGAAGCACCGAAGAACTGTATTGTACTGCGGCAGGAAAAGCTTTTCTGGCCGAAATACCCGATGACGAGCTGAATAAGTACTTATCGAACAAAAAACTTGAACCATATACGGAGCATACAATCACAGACGAACTGGATCTTCGATCGGAACTCGAACAAATACAAACAACAGGGGTCGCATTTGACGATCGGGAACGCTATGACGACATCCGATGCGTAGCAGCACCGATAAAGCTCAGCGACGGTACCCTTCTTGGCACATTCAGCGTCTCTGCTCCGACCGAAAGAATGTCAGAGCACCGGTTCCGAACTGAAATACCAAATAAAATACAAAATGCCGTTACTGTGGTTGAAATTAATACGACGTATTCCGAGTGGATGCAACAAGAGTGACCGGGATCAACCTAGTCTCATGTGAGGCGATCGGGCTCTGAATAGACGAGCAAGCCATTTTGCCCCTCAGACGGTACTACTTGAAGAAGTTATCAACCTATATCACATCTGTACACCTGTTTTTTAGAATCTGAAGCGCTGTGTCTGTTCTACTATCAAAAAGGTGGTAATGCCTCATCCCAACTGGGATAACAGGTGTACGTATGTCACGGGATGTTCGAGTATCCGATGGCTGGAATGGTTTGTTTCATATTGTTAAAAATCGTCCTCCTCGATTTATTCGTCCTTCCTGCTTTGGGGGGTATCCGGGCAATAGGATCAGAGAAAGGGTCAAATCGAGTGGAGGCGTTTAATTATTTGAAATAATTGTGGTGTCGATTACAAACGCCGTCGGTGGCTGTTTCGATCACAGACCATCAAAGTTGAGGACCCGGTGAGCAACCGTTGGCTGATTTGTTACGAGAGTAGTGACAACCGGTACGTGGATACAGACTGGCGAAATATTTGATTAAGTGGTACTGTAATCCCAGAATCGGTTGCTAATCAGTTGGTCCGTTAGTTACGCCAATTCTCTCCATGGAATCGGCTAGGTGGTCGCAGGCGCCTCAATCTGAGATACTTGGTGTCTGTTCGTGAATCATAGAGGGTACCGACACAGCCCGTTGATGTGGGTCCCTTGTGTCACTTTCAGTCTCTTCCGGATGTGGATACTCCGTTGAAGTCCTCCTGGAAAGCCCGATAGCCGGCCGGTCCGCGTTCGGCGACCTCGCGGAGGGCATCCCGGTATGGGCCTTGTCGGCTCTCAACAAGTGTCGCTAAGCGGGATTCAAGACGGGAAACGACTTCAGGGTTCTCCTCGGCCAGGTTTGTCTGTTCCCACGGGTCCGTCTCCATATCGTAGAGTTGCAGCTCTGGAATGGCGTCGTCCCACATCCCAGCGTGATATGTTCTGATGAGCTTCCACTGGTCGGTACGGAGCGCTCGCTGGGCGGTATACAGACCGTGATCCACGAATACCGCGTCCCGCCAGTCCACGTCACCTGACTCGATGACGGGACAAAGTGAACGACCCTGCCACCGTGCTGGGGCCTCGAGACCCGCGAACTCTGCCACCGTGGGTGCCATATCAACGTTCGTCACGAGTTGCGATCGGTGGCCGGTCTCAGCAGCTGCGTCTGCGGGTGGCTTGACCAGCAGAGGAACGCGCTGTGTTCCATCGTGAGTGCTCCAATGCTCTCGATACAGACCGTGTTCTCCGAATTCCTCGCCGTGGTCGCCGGTGACGATGATGAGCGTCTCTTCGTACAGTCCTCTCTGCTTGAGACGCTCGAAGAGTCTGCCGAGATGTCGATCTGCATAGTGTATCTCGGCGTCGTAGTTCGCAATCATTCGCCGGAGGTCCGCCCGGTTCTCGATCTCCATATGCGTCGCAGAGCGCCACGCGTCCCATGTCTGGTGGTTAGCTATCTGCTCAACCGTCGGGTACGGTGGTGCCGGTCCATCCGCGAACTCCGCGACCTCGTCGTCGGACCGCCGATACGGCCCGTGTGGATCCCACAGCTGGACGTACATAAACAGGTCGTCGTCATACTCCGATAGCGCGTCGATTGCTGTGTCGACGACTGATTCAGCCCGCGGGGTCTGGAAGGACTCTCGATTTCCGACCGGCTCCTGTATCTGATAAATCTCGTGCCAGGTGTCGTTGAACCACGGGGCCGGGTGTCGGGGAAACGACGTGACGGCCACGGTCGGGACCCGTTCTTCATAGAACAGCCGGGGAAGACTCCACCATTCACGGCCTGGGACGTGGTCACTCCAGGTTCCGGCCCACTCGACCTCGTTCGCGGGATGGTTGAGGAGCTGGGACTGGGGGCCGTGTGTCTCGATCCCGTTTCGGAGGCCATAGCGGCCCGTGAGGAGCGCCGCCCGGGAGGGGAGACATGGCGAGTTGGCGACGTATGCCCTGTCGAATGCGACTGCGTCCTGGGCGAACGAATCTAGATTCGGGGTAGTTTCGGCATCATACCCGTATGCGCCAACGTGGTCGGCGCGGAGGGAATCAATGTCTATGTAGAGCGTGCGCATCAATCTACAATGGTGAACCAGTCCGTATAAAAATGTAGGTAGGGCAGAGAGTCGGCTTTCGGACAACATGATCAACCCCGGTTATGATGTTTAAGTGTGCGATTGGAGTGACAACACATCCCATGAAGACGAAATCCTGACGCTTGTATCCCGTACCCGCGTTTTGACCGCTCCGGCTAAGCTGTGCTTTTCCCCGTGTTCGCCTCAAGTCACCTGATTATCGACTAGACCGCCTCGAATCCTCTTGTTGAGGTCTGCAGTGCTATATTAGGTCGTCAGCGAAACAAGATGTGGGCATTGGGGCGTTCGTAATTAGCGAACAGTTTTACCGGACTGGCTCATTAGACGAAAATATGGCAAATAGCGAACGACAATCCGTCCGGGCCGTCGACACGATGTTCTCCATCCTCGAAACGGTCCAGCAGAGAGAGGTTGCGGGCGTTACGGAATTGGCCAGAGAGCTGGATAAGTCTAAATCGAACGTCTACAAACACATGATAACGCTCTGTGAGCACGGTTTGGTAGTTCGTGATGGGAACAAATTCCGACTGGGGCTCCGCCCTTTCGAGATGGGATCGTTGGCTCGTCGTCGCCATCCTCTTTACCGTGAGGCCGCAGCGAACGTCCAGGAACTCGCTGATGTCACGAATGAGTCTGCGGCCCTGTTGGTACCCAACCAACGCATGGGAATCTACATCCAATCGATTAACCCAGACGATCGTAGCACCCCTGGGAGCGTAGAGGGGACTCGATGCCGTCTCCACGAGACTGCGTCAGGACAGGCGATTCTAGCGTGCTATGGCCCGGAGAAACGTGAAAAACTGCTCCCCGAAACTCTTGCGGATAATGAACAACAGACGTTGACCGAGAACGTCGACCGGATTGACAAAGACGGTATCACGGTCGCAACGCTACCGTGGGACTCGGACCTCTGTGAAATCGCCGCCCCGATTACTGTCGAAGAGGATCCCGTAGGTTCGATCGGCTTGTTGATTGACAGCACCAACGATTCGAGCGACCGGATCGGCCCCAACTACGGTCAAATCGTGAAAAAAATGGGGAAGACCCTCTCGAAGCGGATGCATCTCCGACGCGGCTCTGAGGCGTGATAACGGGCCGAACCCAGAGAGGGGTAGTAGTCGATTCCCTGATTTCGGTCGGCGTACCGTCCCTGCAATGGATTTGCCCAGTGCATTCGTTGCCGCGTAATGTTGCTCTTCAAGTGGAGTCCCATGGGTCCTCATTGATGTTGGCGTACCCGACTGCTGGCATATCGGGTACGAACTTATTTATATTGGTGTCGTAATCTACGATGTAAGACGATGGCGAGCCCAAACATCGTAGTCTTATTTACTGATCAGCAACAGGCAGCATCAGTCCACCCGGAATCCTCGTGTCGGACGCCAACTCTCGATACGTTCAGTGAGTCGGGGACACGATTTGACCGGTGTTACTCGCCGAACCCGATCTGTTCTCCGTCCCGGGCCAGTTTCATGACCGGTGTACTGCCCCATGTGCACGGGATGATAAACGTCACACACGGTGTCGAACCGTACGGGGCACAATTTCAATCGGAGTTGGATACCTGGAGCGAGCGCCTCAGTGACGCGGGCTACACGAACGGGTACTTCGGAAAGTGGCATGTCGAACGCAGCGGCGACCTCGATAAATTCGGGTTCGATAACTACGGTATCCTCCGCTCGGACGACTTCCAATCTATATTTCATGAGCACCGCTCCTCACTTGGCCTTCCGCCTGAACCCGACCGTTCACCGGAGGGGGTATCCGACCCCATCACCGTTGAACACGAGGGCTACGAAGACTTCCTCCTCAGTGGTCGAATCGAGGAATCGGTTGAGGGGATGGTCGATCACTTCGTCTACTCGCAAGGGTTGGAGTTCATTCGTGAAGCCGCCGAATCCGATGGTCCATGGAGCACTGTAATAAGCACTTACGCTCCACACGACCCTTATCTCCCACCTACGGAATTTCGGGAGCTCTATGATATCGACGACATCGACCTACCCGAGAGCTTTGACGACCCACTGACCGACCGTCCCTCGCTCTATCGGCGCCAGAGAGCGGTATGGTCGGAACTTTCACGTGAAGAGTGTTTGGAGGCAATGGTCTCTTACTGGGCATACTGTTCCTTTCTTGATCAACAGGTCGAACGCGTTATCGAGACGCTACAAGAGACCGGGCAACTTGAGGATACGATTATCATCTACACCTCGGACCACGGTGACTACGCCGGTGCCCATGGGCTGTTTCTCAAAGGGGCGCCCGCGTTTGAGGAGGCCTATCGCGTCCCATGTCTTGTTAGGACTCCTGACGGGTATCCCGATGGCATCGTGGAGGACGACATTGTCCAGCTGCAGGATCTGTCGTCCACGATCGTCGACCTCGCCACTGGAGACGAGTTCCCGCCCAATTCGCGACTCTCTCCGAAGAGTACGCACGCACGCGGTGGCGAGAACATCGCTGAACTGGAGGGAGACCCCTCCTTCACAGCGACGTCTCTGGTCCCATTCCTACACAACGAGGTCCCTGAGGGCCACCGAAACGAGGCATTTGCCGAATTCCACGGTCAGGACTTCCCCTGGGCACAGCGTATCCACTGGCGGGATGACCTGAAGTACGTGTTCAACACGTTCGACGAGGACGAACTATACGACTTGGCCGCAGACCCACACGAACTGGTCAACGTCGCCGACGACCCAGAGTACGAAGACGACAAGCGAGCACTCGCCGAACGGATGTGGGAGATTGCTCGCGAGACCGGAGACTACCAGATCTCAGAACTGCACTACGGTATGCACCGGTTCGCCCCGGTCGGCCCCAACGGCCGGGACCGAACATAGGCGCTCGAACAGTCCTCGATGACCGGCTCAGCGTCGGGGTCACACCAATGTTTATTGTGACTTCCCATCTGTCCACGGTATGGAATCCCACGAGGCGTTCACCGACGTTCTCACCGATGCTGACTTCTCGAAGTATGAGGCGGAGGTCTACCTCTCTGTACTGGAACTCACTGACGCGAGCGCTGCAGATATCGCGGAAATCTCGACCGTTCCACGTTCCCGGGTGTACGACGTACTCCGTGACCTCGAAACGCAGGGTTACCTAGAGACCTATGAGGCGGATTCACTCCGGGCCCGGATTACTGACCCTTCGACAGTGGCGGACGAACTGTACGAGAAATCACGACGATTCGCGGAGACGGCGGCGGATATCGAGAATATGTGGGAACAGCCACCACTCAGACAACACAATGTTCGAGTCTTCCAGAACCACACTAGGACGATAGACGAGGCCCGGGAACGGTTACATGATGCGGATACGATTGTCCACCTGGCCGTCTCACCGGACGAACTCGAACAGCTACAAGACACGCTCGCAACGTTGCGCGACCGAGATGTTATCGTCCGCATCGCACTCCATGAGGGGTATCGCGAGATCGACGACCCTGCAGAGCTGGATATCCAGTACTCGGCGGTGGCCAGTGAGGTTCGGTTCTGTAGTTCGGTATTGCCGTTTCTGGCGATGATCGACGGCGACTTAACCGTCTTCGGCGTCCAGAGCAGACACGGCAACGAATACGGGATGGTTATCGACGATCATATCCACTCTTCTATCCTACACTGGTACTTTCAGATTCAGCTGTGGGAGCCCTGGAATACGATCTACTCTTCCGAAGAGACTGACGAGACTACTTATACCAGCATTCGGGAGTTTATCCGGGACATAGAGTCGATCCGCAAGACCAACGAACAGGTCGTTGTCCGCGTTGAGGGCATCGAGACGTTCTCCGGCGAGCCGGTGAAAATCACGGGGACGGTTGATGATATTGTTTACACGGACTCAGGGATTGCCGACGACCAACCTTTTAGTCAGTTGTTCATCCAGGCCGCAATCGTTGTCTCTGACGACGAGGACGAGTACACCATTGGCGGGTACGGCGCGATTCTAGAGGATATCCGAGCGGTTCGGATCACGATCCGCTCCATCGAGTGAGCGAGTCTCTGGCTCGCACTGTGCCTCTGGATAGCGAATAGTCGATGAATATTGATGTAAAAACTCCCCACTTTTATATACGGGGAGTGACATTGACAACATATGCCATCACGGAATAGTGGCAGTACCGACAAGCTGAAACGACGCTCATTCATTGCAAGTACTGGCGCAGCAGGGGTCACCTTGCTCGCCGGCTGTGGCGGGAACGGTGGCGGCGACGGTGGCAGTGGCGACGGCGGTAGCGGCGACGGCGGTTCGGGTGGCGACGGTGGCAGTGGCGACGGCGGTAGCGGCGACGGCGGCAGCTCCGGATCGAACGGCGATGAGAGCATAGAACTGAGTATGCTCATGTTCACCGGACAGACGACAGATGAGAACCTCGCGGCGCTCGATTCCACGATCTCGAGCTTCGAGGAACAGACCGGACACTCGGTCGACATGTCCGGCATCGCACAAGCTGGGCAGATCATCAACCAGACACGAACGGCCGTCGAGGGAGGGAACCCGCCGAATGTTGCCGCGGTTCCGGCCGGCGGCATCCTGGGGATGATCGATAACGACCTACTCGAACCGGTCGGCGACCGACTCGATAGCTCCGATCAACTAAGCCGGTCGGACTTCACCCGCGAGCGGAAGTTCGACATCGGCTCTCTCAACGGCGATACCCTCTACGGCATACCGTTCATGTCCGGTCATTGGGGGTCGCTGTACTACAACGGAGACATGCTGGAGCAGGCAGGTTACGATCCGATGGAGCCGAACTTCCGGACGTGGCCGGAGTTCATGGAGGTTGCTAACGATGTCAAAGAGGAAGTGGGAATTCAACCAGTCGGATTCTCGGGTGCTGACCACATCCATTCGACGGTGCAGTGGCACGGGTTTTTCGCCACCACCGGTACCGGTTCGTGGCTCAACGAGGACCAGTCGAGCACAGTGCTCAACGAGGATCCCGGTATCTCCACGGCTCAGTTCACACAGCAAGGCGTTGACGACAACCTCCTCCCCGATGGCGTGGTGAACCAGAACGCGCTAGACTTCCGTGAGCTATTCAGGTCTGAGCAACTCTTCGCCTACCAGACCGGGAGCTGGGAGAAAGCTGCTCTCGACGAGTCGGACATCAATTATGGGATTACCTACAACCCCCAGGCACCTGACGGGCAAGCATCTGGTTTCTCCGGCGGATGGTTCTTCGTCATCCCGCGTGGGGCCGAAAACGTCGACGAGTCGTGGCAGTTAATCGAACACCTCATGCAGGTTGACAATCTCAGTGCCTACGCGGGGCTGCCTCCGATCCTCACTGACGGTCTCGAGAACGTCTTCGAAGGGTTCCAGGACGGCCTCGGTCGCGATGTCGGTGACATCTTCGTGGAGGAGATCCTGAACGCCTCGTTCCCGACAATCCACCCCAACCAGGGACGGATGTGGTCGGCACAGCGAGAGGAGCTCCAGCAGCTTCTCCTCGGCAGAAAGAACGCTGAACAGGCGATGAACGACCTAGACAGCGCCATAACCGAGTTGCTGTGAGCCGCTGAGGCTGCCATTCTCGGTCCCAAACGCTTTTCTACTTTTGCATCATTGTCCCTGACGAACACGGCCCTGAGCAGATGATACCATGTCTGAAACCAACGTAACACAGTCGATATCGAGCTTAAATCGCCTCAAAGAACGCCTCCGGGAGAGTGGGGTGAACGCCGGTGTTGCGTTCATCCTGCCGACATTCCTGCTTATCGCCGGTCTCCTGCTCTACCCGATGGTGAACACCTTGTTGCTCAGCGTGGGCCTCACCGAGGGCGGGTTTACTTTGTCCTTCTACGAGACGTTGTTCACCGCGAACTGGTTCGGTCGTGTCGTTCGGAACAGCGCAGTGTGGGTGATCTTGGGGGCCTTTCTGCAGATCGTCGTCGGTTTCGGACTGGCGCTCCTGTTGAACACACCACTGCCGAAAAAAAAGTATCTTCGTGGACTCTTCTTGCTTCCCTGGATTACTCCAGCCGTCGTCGTTGCACTCGTGTTTAAATGGATGTACCATCCGCAGTTCGGTATCCTCAACCACCTCTTGATGCAAGTTGGTGTCCTCGGCTCGCCCATCCAGTGGCTCTCGAACCCAGACATCGCGCTGTTTTCTCTCATCATTGCAGGCGTCTGGAAGCGGTTCCCCTTTGTGATGATTATGCTCTTGGCGGGGCTGCAAGACATCGATGACCAGCTCACAAATGCTGCGATAATCGACGGCGCACCGTATTTTGCGCGGATGCGTCACGTGACACTCCCACAGTTGATGCCGGTGCTGAAGATTGTCGTGCTCCTCTCGGTCATCTGGTGTTTCAACCAGTTCGCCATTATCTTCGCCGCGACCGGAGGCGGACCGATCGGCTCGACGATGATTTTCCCGGTGAAGGTGTACGAACTCGGGTTCCAGCAGTTCAATTCCGGCCTGGCCACGGCGCTGTCGGTCATCATGTTCGGTATCATGGTGCTATTCATGATTGCGTACATGCGCACGCTTCGTAGCCAGGGGGTGGAGCTATGAGTTCCACGAGGAGTGAATATGAATCCAAGGGCCGACAGTACCTTCGATACTTGGCAGCGTACACTTTGCTCGTCATGGCGCTGTTCCCCATCTACTGGATTCTTACCTCATCACTCAAATCTCCGAACGCGATTGTCACTGTCTCGCCCTCCCTCGTTCCAGCCCTGGACACGCTGACGCTACAGCACTACCAGGCCGTACTTGACGGTCAGATGCCGGATTATTTCCTTAACAGCGTCATCGTCACGCTCACGACGATGGTTACGTCGGTCATCCTCGCTGTCTTTGCCGGGTACGGCTGGGCAAAGTTTGAATTCCGTGGGTCTCGCTTCACGTCCACGTTTGTCATTCTCAGCCGCATCTTTCCCATCGTCGTCATCCTCGTCCCCATGTTCCAAATCCTGCGTTCGATTGGTGCACTAAACTCGCATCCGGGACTGGTACTCTCGTATTTCGTGTACACGCTCCCGTTGACGGCCTGGATGCTCAAGGGATTCTTCGAGAACATCCCGGACAACGTCATTCGCGCAGCGCGGGTTGACGGATTCTCAGAATTCCGTATCTTCCTTGAGATTGTGCTCCCGATGGTGCGGCCTGGAATCATCGCCACTGCGTTGTTCTCGGTCGTCATTGCCTGGCAGGAGCTCGTCTTCGCGCTCACATTCCTCCAGGATGACGAGCTCTACACGATGCCCGTTGCTCTCGTCGGCCTCACGAACCAGTACGATATCCAGTGGGGGCTCATGATGGCTTCGTCGTTCGCATTCATGCTCCCAGTTGCGGTGTTGTTCCTCCTGACTCAGAACTACTTCATCAAGGGCATCACTGGCGGGGCGGCGGAATAGAAGCCTGCTAATCCGTCCGCTGAGCGCTTTATCGTCCCCTTAGCGTCCAAGGACGCCTGCCTAACCAGAACATTTAATAATCATCAATTAGAAAATTCCTACAGAATTCCCACAATGAATAGCAATAATTCTGCGGGGAGGAGCTATCATGGCTGACGTTACTCTGAAGGATGCAACGAAACAGTATGCCGATGGCGTGATTGGCGCGGAAGACGTAAACCTCAGTATCCAAGATGGCGAGTTCCTGATTCTCGTCGGTCCCTCCGGTTGTGGGAAGACGACGACCTTGGAGATGATCGCGGGTCTGCAAAAGCCCACGGGTGGGCAAGTCCTGATCGATGGTGAGGTAATGAATGAGGTACCACCCCAGGAACGGGACCTCGCGATGGTGTTTCAGGACTACGCCCTGTACCCCCACAAGACTGTCCGTGGGAACATGATGTTTGGCCTGAAGTACTCTACCGATCTCACTAAGGAGGAACAACGGCAGAAAGTCGAAGAAGCAGCAGAACTCCTCGGAATTTCCGATCTTCTCGACCAGAAGCCGGACCAGCTATCCGGAGGGCAACAACAGCGGGTCGCGCTTGGTCGTGCAATCGTCCGGGACCCCGAGGTATCACTGCTCGACGAGCCACTCTCGAACCTGGACGCGAAACTTCGGACTCAGATGCGGGCCGAACTCCAGCGCCTCCAGGACCAACTCGACGTGACGATGATATACGTCACGCACGACCAAACGGAGGCGATGACAATGGGTGACCGAATCGCCATTCTCGACGATGGTCACGTACAGCAGGTCGGAACCCCCTCGGAAGTGTACAACCAGCCCGAGAACGAGTTCGTCGCGCAGTTCATCGGGTCACCGAGTATGAACGTCTTCGACGCTACCGTCGAGGGCGGGACGGTACAGACCGACGAGTTCATTCTCTCGCTCGACGACGTAAGTGACCGTCGCGACGGTGAGAAGATCCGGTTCGGTATCCGGCCCGAAGATATCGCTGCCTCCATCGATCCGGATGAGGGACTCACCACAGCGAAAGTGACCGTCGTCGAACGTCTCGGCGACGAAAACCTCCTCCACCTGAAGTTCATGGGACAGGACATCGTCGCCCGAGTCGGGGAAAGCATCTTCCCGTCTGAGGGTGAGGATATCGGCATTGACTTTCCCATCGAACAGGTCTACCTGTTCGACGAAAACGGCGAGACGTTCAAGCACCGAAATATAAAGGAAGAGGGTGCACAACGTCTGAACCGGAACGTCTGAATGGTAGCCTGTTGCCGGTCTGGGATCGATATCGCCTTCGGAACCACTACTGGTTGAACATCAACTACATAGACCCACATGAGCGACCTCAACGTACTTCTCGTGTCGATGGACAGTCTCCGCGTGGACTGTCTCGGCGCATACGACGAATCGTTTAGTATCGACGTCGAGACAGACAACCTGGACCGCTTTGCAGAGCGGGCGACGGTCTTTGACTCGCATTACGCAGGGAGTCTTCCGTGCATGCCCGCCCGCCGAGAGTGGTTGACTGGAACCCAGGAGTTTCTCTGGCGGCCCTGGGGGCCGATCGAACCGTTCGACGAAACGCTCCCCTCGGCAATAAACGGCTACGACACAATCTCGAAGCTTATCACCGACCATTACCACCTCTTTGAGCACGGTGCTCGGGGGTATCACGAGGATTTCAGGGCCTACGAGCAAATTCGCGGTCACGAAACCGATGCCTGGAAAACGACACCTTACGACCTCGACCCGGACTTCCTCAGGCAACTTAAGGGCGACGACGACCCCTACAACGGCAAGAAGAAAAATAATACCAACTACGCGCGGAATGTCGCCGACTTCGAGGACGAAGAAGACTTCTTCGCGCCGAAGGTGTTTTCCCGAACGGCCGAGTGGCTTGCGGCTAATCAAGAATGGGGGCAGTGGTTCTGTTACGTGGATAGTTTCGACGTGCACGAACCGTTCCATCTCCCCGAGCCATACGCGTCGATGTACACCGACGAGGACCCCACCGATCCTGAGCTGACGTTCTGGCCCGACTACGGTCCGGTCGACGGTAGCAGTGGCGACGGTGGGGCGGGGCCGACCGAATCAGGCGACTCCGAACTATCGGAACGGGAACAGGAGTTCGTTCGCTCCCAGTTCGCCGGCAAGACCACCATGGTTGACCGGTGGTTCGGGCGTGTGCTCGATACGCTCGACGAGGCGGGGCTGTGGGACGAGACGATGGTCATTGTCACGTCCGATCACGGTCACTATCTCGGCGACCACGGTTGGGTCGGCAAACCACCCGCCCCCCTATACGACGTGCTGGCCCACACCCCACTTATGGTGTGGCACCCAGACAGTCCTCGCGCGGGTGAACGGGTCGAAGAGGTCACCGCCGCGGTCGACGTGTATGGGACTGTTCTGGACGCGATGGGAATCGAAAACGTTTCACACCGACACAGTAAGAGTCTCGTCCCGTATCTCACTGGGGAGAGCGACGAGCACCGTGACTGGGCCGTCTATGGCTACTGGGGGTCCTCTATCAACATCACAGACGGCCAGTACACGTACCATCACCCCTGTGACGAGTCGATGAATTCCCAGTGTTATTCGGCTGGAATGATGAACACTGTCGAATGGATGGAAACACCCGAACCCCACACTGACGCCGAGTCGTCCTCGCTGCCCTACACCGACAGCCCTGTATGGCAGTACCCCGGCCCCTCGCACAGCAGGCATGAGGACCCACTCCTGTTCGACACTGACGCGGACCCGAACCAGGACCACAACCTCGCCAACGAGCGTCCAGAATTGGCTGGTCAAATGCGTTCGTTGCTCACAGACGCAATGGCGGTGCTGGAGGCCCCAGGCTGGCAGTACGAGAGGCTAGACCTCGAACCGTAACCCCTCTTGCACACCGGGCCTGTCTGTAGCCGCCCCAATCTACCGTACTGTGCTCACACCTCTTGTGAATGGGTGCCAAAATTTAATTGCTGGAGTTTCGATATCCCTCACGCAGATGGAGTACACGACACTCGGCGATACGGGCGTAACAGTTAGTAAAGTCTGTCTGGGTTGCATGGGCTTCGGGACGAGTTCGTGGCGCGATTGGGTCCTTGACGAGGACGAGAGCGTTGCGATCATAGAGGAGGCCATCGATCTGGGCGTCAACTTCTTCGACACCGCCAATGTCTACTCGAACGGCGAGAGCGAGCGCGTGCTCGGAACAGCCCTAGAGGGACATGACCACGAGGAGTTCGTCGTCGCGACGAAGGGACACTTTGGTTCGGGGACCAACAACCCCAACGGTGTCGGCCTGTCTCGGAAGGCCATTGACATCCAGTTGCAAGGGAGTTTAGACCGTCTTGGCCTCGATACCATCGATCTCTATCAGATTCACCGCCTCGATGACACCGTCGCGGTCGAAGACATCCTCCGGACACTCGACGATGCCGTTCGACGCGGCGACATTCGATATCCCGGCGCGAGTTCGATGTGGGCCCACCAGTTCGAAGACCTGCTCACGGAAAGTGAGCGATTGGGCTTAGAGCGGTTCCGGACGATGCAGAACCACTACAACTTGGTCTACCGCGAGGAAGAGCGCGAGATGTTGCCTCTCTGTGCGCGTGAGGACGTGGCTGTCATCCCGTGGAGCCCACTGGCGCGGGGGTATCTGACGCGCCCGGACGAGCGAATCGACGAAACAGTCCGTGGCGAGTCGGAGAAAACTCAGGCTGGCGGCACGAGTATGTACGAACATCCTTATCGCGAGGGTGGGGGGCCGGAGATCAATGCTCGGGTCGAAGAGCTCGCAGACGAGTACGACGCGTCGATGGCGCAGATCGCCATCGCTTGGCTAAATCACAATGAGTACGTTGACGCACCTATCATCGGCACGACGAGCGTTGAACACCTGCGAGAGGCCGTGGCAGCCCTCGACATCGACCTTTCGACGAGTGATGTCGAGTACCTCGAGGAGCCGTACGAGACTGTCGAAGTCTCACCCCCATACTGAGAACGGGGCCGACCACAGCTACTTATCGGACCCCCTCGTGAGTGTGCCTGTATGTCACCTAGTGACGAGCCTGGGGACGGCCCCCCTAGCAACATCCTCTGTATCGTCACCGACCAGCAACGTCAGGACAGTATCGGCGCGTACGGCAACGACATCGTTGAGACGCCGAATCTCGACGCACTGGCCGCCGAGGGGACTCGCTTCGACCGCGCGTACACCCCAACGGCGATCTGCTCGCCCGCCCGCGCCTCAATCGTGACCGGCGTATCCCCGACGACACACGGGGTTACCCGCAACATTCGTTCGGGGACGACGATCAACGAGGAGTATCCCTGCTACCCGCAACTGCTCCGTGAAGAAGGGTACAACGTCGGCCTCGACGGGAAGTGGCACGTCGGAAAACACCCGCGAGAGTTCGGCTTCGACGGCGAGCATTACCCCGGGTTCATGCACCCGATGGAGCATGACGACTACGTGTCCTACTTGGACGAGCACGGGTTCGAGCGTTGGTCTGAGGACGTCGTGGACCAGTATCCATCCGCCGACGCCGAATACGTCATTGGTGGCATCGACGAGCGGCCTGTCGATGCTTCCTTCACGTACTTCATCGCCGAACGGACCATCGAGCGCATCGAATCTTACGGCGACGAATACCCCCAGACGCCCTTTTACGTCGGGAGTCATTTCTTCGGTCCCCATCGACCGTACTTCATTCCCGAGCGGTACTTCGAGATGTATGACCCCGAAGATGTCCACCTCCCAGAATCAGCGGTCAAAGAGCGCTTCGAGAACAAGCCTACGGTCCAGCGTCAGCGCTATCGCAAGACTGACCTCGAGAACCTGTCGGTCAGACAGTGGCGAAAAATCATCGCTATTTACTGGGGCTATGTGACATTCATCGACGACCAGGTCGGGCGCATACTGGACGCTCTCGAACGAGAGGGCGTGGACCAGGACACGGCAGTCCTCTTCACGGCTGATCACGGGTCGTTCGTAACGGCCCACAAGAATCTCGACAAAGGGCCCTTGATGTACGAGGACATCTACAATGTCCCGTTCATCACCCGCGGTCTCGGCATCGATGACGAGTCGACGTCGGCCTTCGCCTCGCTGTTAGACCTCGCCCCGACGTTCGTCGACCTCGCCGGTGTCGATATTCCCGACGTCTACGAGGGCCGGAGCCTCCTCACTCTCGGACACGATTCGGACGACTGGCGCGACCACATCGTCGCTGAGTTCCACGGACTGAACTTCCCCTACGAACAGCGCATGTTGCGCACGGACCGCTACAAGTACGTCATGAACGCAGGAGATACGAGCGAACTCTACGATCTCGACCGCGACCCCAACGAGCTCACCAATCGTTGCTCCGATCCCGAGTACGTTGCTGTGGAAGACCATCTCAATGCCAAACTTTCAGAGATTCTCCGCGACCGCGGCGATCCGGAACTGCCCGAGGACGAATGGCTCTACCCAGCGCTGACGCCGATGTACTATCCGACTGCGGACGACGAGGGGTGACGAAAACACTTCTGGAGTGGATTGTCTGGCCGGTCAGGTATATCCCTGCGCTTACCGTGGGTCGACGTTCGATGGGCCGTCAATCCCGAGCTCGTTACGCCGTCGGCGCTGGTTCCGCCGCGCTCGCTCGTCGACCGCCTCGGGATCGACAATCTCTCGGAGTTCAGCTTTCAAGGATGTCCCGATATCCTGGTATTTGGGGGCCCCGGCACGGTTCGTCAACTCATCGGGATCGGTCTCCAGGTCGAACAACTGGTCGGGGCCGTCGACGTAGTGGACGTACTTGTGTGAGCCCCGTCGAATCATATAGATACCGTGACTGGTCCCGTGAGCGTGATATTCGCTGAACACAGTTCGGCTCGGGTCCTGCTCTCCCCTTCCAGTGGCAATAGGGAGCAGGGATCGCCCCTGCCAAGCTGGATCGGCCGGTACGTCTAGTGCGTCGGTCATTGTCGGCACCACGTCAAGCAGAGAGACAGGCCCCTCAACGGTCTGCCCGCGTTCTATGCCGGGTCCGCGCATAACCAGTGGGACACCGACCGACTGCTCGTACATGTTGCACTTCCACCAGAGACCGTGGTCCCCCAGCACCTCCCCGTGGTCGCTGGTGTATACCACCAGCGTCTCGTCGGCCTGCCCTGTCCGCTCCAGCGCATCGAGTAGGTCGCCGATGTAATCGTCCAGTGCTGTGATTAGCCCGAAGTATGCACTCCGGGTCCGACGAAGCGTCTCCTTGCGGAGGTCCAAACCATCGAAGTGCTCGCGGAGTTGATTGAGTACCGGATGATCGTCCGAGGGCGGGTAGTCGACAGGAAGATCCATCTCCTCGGGAGGATACCGGTCGTAATATGACTGCTCTACCTCGAGCGGGAAGTGAGGTATGAGAGAGTTGACCGAGAGCAGCCATGGCTCCTCGCTCTTACTGCGGTCCTCGATCCACTCTACGGCCCGCTCGAAGCGGTTTTGATCACACACCTCGTTGGCGCCGTTGGTGTTGTACCAGGCCTGCCCATCAGGGACCGGCCCAGCTCGCTCAATGCGGTTCCGGCCGTTTGGCCTGACCCCCGGCGGGTCACGATAGAGACCGAACGTGTCCAGCGTTTCCATGTGTTCAGTAAGGTACTGGTCGTCGAATCCGTCGTCGACATCGGGTTCGAAATGCAGTTTGCCGACGGTTGCATGCTGGACACCGTGTTCGGTGAGGTGATGTCCCCATGAAGAGGGAGCCCCATCATAGGGTGCGGCATTGTCCCAAGCCCCAATCTCGTGGACATACCGGCCGGTGGCGAAACTCGCCCTCGAAGGAACACAGAGTGGGCTCGAACAGTACGCGTCCGTGAAGCGTGTCCCCTCGGCGGCCAGTGCGTCGAGATTCGGCGTCTCGACGTGTGGATGGCCGGCACAACCGAGAGCGTCCGGGCGGTGCTCGTCCGAGAGGATCAACAGTACGTTCTCGATGGATGACACAGCAGAGACGTTCGCTGCGCCATGGTAAATAATTGTGTTCGGTCACCACCCGCGACTCATGTCGCCACTGTCTCTCGATGGAGCTGGTCCCATCGCGTCTCCGCTCTAAAAGAGACAGGTCTGCCATGTGGGGTTTCCATAAGATTTGTATCCATCGTCGCTGTCGTTAAAAAACGGATGCGTATAGCAACTCGTCTACTACCGACTTTAGACAGCCGCAGCGTTGGTCAGCGGAGACATTTCACCACTCGATCATAATGTCGGAGGACCACGTCCGGGACGAACTCGAGGGCATACTCGGCGGGGCAGTTCTCGTCGCCGTTGGCACCCTTCTGAGTGTTGGAATCAACGTGGTCGCCCGATCTGTGTTCGCCCGGACCTACAGCCCCGGAGAGTACGGTATCTTCTCGCTGAGTTTCGCTATTCTCCTTATTTTCTCGCTAGCCGCCTGCTTGGGGCTTCAGAACGGTTTACCGAGACAGATAGCATTTGTCGAGGCCGATGACGAGAGCGGCGGTGACAACAGCGACCGTCGGCGAGATAGCACCCGGCAAGCCGGGGACGCTGGAACTCTGACTCTCTGGGCACTGGTCTTAGGTGGTTCTGTCGCCGTCGCGACTGGTGCCGTGCTCCTCCAGTTCAACCGCGACATTTCGGTTCACGTGTTCGGTGACAGCGGATATGCCCGCCCACTCGCACTCGTTGCCCTTGCAATCCCTCTGTTTACGGTGATTCGCGTTATCTCAGCAGTATTTCGAGGCTACAGCAAGCCGAGGGAGCGGGTGCTCTTCCAAGGGCTACTACGGAACGGCTCGTTTCTCGCCCTCTTAGTGGTGGTCGTCAGTGTGGAGTTGGACCATCTGGCAGCGATACAGATGCTCCCGCTGTCTCTCGGTCTTACTGTAGCTCTCTACTTTGGCTATTTGTATCGTGACAATCCGGGCCGGTTTAGGGACGATGTCGTAGATCGACTCAGTCAGATGGCGGTCCCGGTGTCACTGATTAGATTCTCGGCCCCGTTGATGGTTGCGACGCTGTTGTTGCAACTGATGACCTGGATGGACATCCTGATGCTCGGGTACTTTTCTACGTCGCGTGCGGTCGGGCTCTACGACGGTGTTCGACCGTTAGTGCGCATCATCCCGATTGTCTGGCAGGGGATGATATTCATGTACATTCCGCTTGTGTCTGGCATGTATGCCAGGGACAATCTCAATGCCATCAGGCGCGTATACTTCGTGCTGACTAAATGGTTCGCCTCGGCCACAGTCCCCCTCGTACTGCTCTTTCTGTTCTTTCCGGCAAGCACTCTCCGCGTGGTGTTCGGGTCCACATTCACCGTCGCAGCCCCTGCTCTGCAATTGCTCGCAGTCGCATTCTGTGCTGGAAACCTCCTCGGGCCGACAGGGGCGACTCTCATCGCTATGGGGCACACTCGTGTGGTTATGGGCATCAATCTCGTCTCTGCGATTGTTAATTTCGGATTGAATATCGCGCTGATTCCTGAGTATGACCTGATCGGTGCCGCCATCGCCACCGCCATCGCTGTTGTCCTCCGCAATCTCCTACGGCTTGCCATGCTTTACCGAAGGGGGCGCATCCATGCCCTTCGGAGTGCAATTTACTGGCCCCTATTTCTGACCACGGCGGCAGCGGGCTGTCTTTCGCTCGTTCTCGGAACTGTCTCCTGGGCGATGTTACTCTGTGTTTTCACCGCGACCGCCGTCATCCTCCTCGCAAGTTTCCCACTCACCAGCAGCATCTCTCCTGAAGACGACATTCTGCTGTCTCGTACACTTACGATGATTCGACGAGTAACCCAGTAACGCGTAGAACGAGCCTGCTCGACCCAGTCTTTATATTGGACTACAACAACACGTATATCATGCCATCGACAGTCGAGTACTGTCTTAGTAGTCGTGAGTCCGCGGTAATAAGCGACATCGATGTTGATGAGCTCGATATCTGTGAACGTCGGTGTCTGGAACAGTGTGGTATCTGTCGGGACAGACAGTTCGCTGTTGTAGATGGGCGGCCGGTTTCAGGGACAGAACTCTCAGCAGTACTCGCTGACCTCGTCGGCTCGGAGGGAGACTGATGAACGTCCTGCTGATTTCTATCGATAGCCTTAGACGGGATTTCCTGGGAGCCTACAGCGATCGGCCGGATGTAGTGGATTACGATGTCGAGACAGACAACTTGGACCAGTTTGCAGAACGGGCAACGGTTTTTAATTCCCACTATGCTGGGAGCCTCCCGTGTATGCCAGCCCGCCGCGAATGGCTCGCTGGTGTCAAGGAGTTCCTCTGGCGGTCGTGGGGACCTATGGAGCCGTTCGACGATCCGATTGCTAAACTCTCCCGGGATGAGGGCATCCTCACCCAGCTGGTCACAGACCACTTTCACTACTTCCAGCACGGGAGCAGCGGATATTACGAGGACTTCAACGGCTTCGAGTTCGTGCGAGGGAACGAATACGATGCTTGGCAGACCAGCCCAAGGGTACCCGATGAGGATTTCCTCGACCAGTTGCTCAACAGAGATGCTGACCCACCTGAATCGACCCAATACCTCAACCGGAGCGCCTATGCACGTAATGCGGTCGACTTCGAACAAGAGGCTGATTATTTCGCCCCAAAGGTGTTCTCGCGGACTGCGGAGTGGATTCGGGAAAACCAGAACTGGGATCAGTGGTTTTGCTATGCCGACAGTTTCGATGTCCACGAGCCCTTCGATGTGCCTGAGCCTTACGCCTCGATGTATACTGACGAGGATCCAACCGACCCGGACCTCCCCGTGTGGCCGTACTATGGGCCGGTCAACAAGGGCCAGAGCGAACTGACTGACCGTGAGCTGGACTTCGTCCGTTCGCAGTTTGCTGGGAGCGTGACGATGGTCGACCGATGGTTTGGACGTGTGCTCGATACGCTCGACGAGACGGGGCTGTGGGATGAGACGATGGTCATCGTCACCTCCGATCATGGGTTCGCACTCGGCGACCACGGTTGGATTGGTAAGAACGACTTCACCGTCTATGATGTCATTGCTCACACACCTCTTATGGTCTGGCATCCAGGGGCCACCGAGAAGCGGGTCTCGGCTCTTACCTCTGCCGTTGACCTCTATGCAACAATGCTGGAGGCCATGGGGATTGACGCGCCTTCCGGGACACACAGTCAGTCGCTCATGCCCCTGATCAGAGGGATGGAAACGGACCACCGGGATAGTGTCCTCTATGGCTACTGGGGAACGTCTGTCAACGTCACTGACGGTGAGTATACGTATCATCGCCCCCCCGAGTCCGATTCCGAGGCGATGTATCACTCGACGATGATGCAGAACCCCCACTCGTGGTTCACGCCGCCGACAGCGCGATCTGGGGTCGATGCCGGGGAGTATCTCCCTTACACCTCGTCCTCAGTGTGGCGGTACCCGGCTGATGGGTGGTTCCAGCACCGCGACGAACGACTCTACGACACCGAGACAGATCCTGGCCAGACGAACAATCTGGTTGATGACGACAGCGAATCCGTTGCTAGGCTGCGCTCTCTACTCAACGACAGGCTGGCGGCGTACGATGCCCCCGACTCACAGTGGACTCGCCTTGGCCTGTGAACGAACGGCCGTGTGAAGCGCGTAACCCACTGCCTTGGCGAGTCTCCGGATCGGCGTAACGTTCATTGCCCACTCGATGGAATCGTTGATATGGCCGACAAAGATCCTGCCTGTTGTGCCGCTACCCGGAGCGACGATGCAGCGTCGGCTGGCCGACCTGAACACAACGGTACTGACTCGACGGCCCCTGCAGCGCCCGAGGATGGCCGGACGACGGCCATGGTCCGTATCGATGGCGGCCCCTTTATTATGGGAACAGACTCCGATGTCGGATTCCCCCAGGACGGCGAGGGTCCGGCCCGGGAGGTGACCGTCGACCCCTTCTATATGGATAAGTACGCAGTAACAAACGCCCAGTATCTCGAGTTCGTTCGTGAGACGGACTACACGACCGACGCGGAGCGATACGGCTGGTCGTTCGTCTTCCAGAACCACCTTACCGAGGAAGGCTCCGAACATGTCATCAGTAATGTCGATGCGGCACCGTGGTGGGTGGCCGTCAACGGTGCGAACTGGTTCCGGCCGTACGGTCCTGGCTCCAGTATCATCGAAGCAAACCTACTGGATCATCCGGTCACGCATATCTCCTGGCGGGATGCCACAGCCTACGCCGAGTGGGCAGAGAAACGCTTACCGACGGAGGCTGAGTGGGAATGTGCCGCCCGTGGTGGTCTCGAAGGCTGTCGATTTCCCTGGGGTGACGAATTGAAGCCTGAGGGAGATCATCGATGCAACATCTGGCAGGGTGAGTTCCCCGAGCACAATACTGGGGAGGACGGTCACATGGCGACAGCGCCGGTCAATGCATATGAGCCAAACGACTACGGACTGTATAACGTCGCGGGCAATGTCTGGGAGTGGTGTCATGATTGGTTCAGCCCGACGTATCATACGACCGGCGAGTATAACGCTGATAACCCGACGGGCCCACCGACGGGCGAGGCGCGTGTGATGCGAGGCGGTTCCCATTTGTGCCATCGGTCGTGGTGCAATCGGTATCGAGTGGCCGCCCGTTCGAAGAACACGCCGGACAGCTCCACCAGCAATATCGGATTTCGCTGTGTTGTCCCCGCCTCCGAGTGAGACGGTCGGTCTGTGGATGCAAAATGCCTTCCTCAACCCCGTGACTGATTGCATCCTCTGGTTGCTACCCTTGATGTGACTATTGCTTGCGGTTGTGGGCAGTCCGCGTATTGGCTGTCAAATTCACCCGTATCGCCCCTGTCAACTCAGCTCAAATCGTCGGTCGGAACTAACGTAATCTCCGTAGTTCGGTCGCTTTTGCCGGTTTCACCGGACTACAACGGTGTGACCGGAACATCTTTCATTCCAGTTTGGATATGTTACTGCATGACGGATAGAGAATTTTCACCACCGAATAACTACAAGTTATACTGGGGAGACCTCCACAAACACATGACTGGACCGGGTGCCGAGGTCACCCGGCTCAAGCAGGTGGTTGAGCACGCCCGCGAACATCTCGATTTCGTCTCTGTCTTTTGTTATCCGTTCAAGTGGTATCGGAAGGGACGAGAAGGGGGAGTTCGCGAGGAATCTGTCCAGAACGTTTCTGGGGTACACGAATGGTGGGAACGAATCCAGGCAACCTCCGCAGAGTGTCTCGACACCGGCGAGTTCGTCACGTTTCCCGCTTACGAGTGGAACGGAAATCGTCGCCAGTGGGGCGATCACCATATCATCTACCGCGACGAGGGGCAACCACTCGACGACGAGTGGGACCTCCCGCAATTGTACGAGAATATGTGTGACCGAGATGCGTTCGTCATACCTCACCACACCGGCTATCTGGTCGGCGAACGGGGCAAGGACTGGGACGTGCACGACTCGTCGCTGTCACCCGTCGCCGAAATCTACTCCAGTCATGGCTCTAGTGAGGGAATCGAAACACCGGTCCCAATGAATGACAACGTCGATATGGGCCCACGAACCAGCGGCGGAACCTACCAAGAGGCTCTCGATCGCGGCCGACATGTGGGAGTTGTCGCTTCGAACGATGGCCCGGGGCTTCCGGGCACGTGGAACAAAGGTCTCGCTGGCGTCTGGGCGACGGACCTGACTCGTGACGCCATCTGGGACGCAATACATGAGCGCCGGACATACGGGGTGACCGGCGATCGTATCGCACTGTGGTGGGACATCGACGGGAAGCCTATCGGATCGACACTTGACGGGGCCGTTGCCCCCTCGGCACACGTCAGCGTCGACTGTCCACGGCCGCTGACTCGCGTCGAACTCGTCCGCAACGGCGACGTTGAGCGAACCTACACCCACTCCACAGCGGAAAATCCGTCCAATGACGGAACGTTTCGGACGGCCGTAGAGTTCGGGTGGGGGCCGTCGTTGGCATACGGCGATTTCGAGGACCTGACCCACGAGTGGACCGGGACGTTGCGGGCTAAAAACGGGACGATTCGGCGCGTTTGGCCCAGGTTCGTAGGTTTCGGACAGTCATTCGAGCATCGTGGCGATGTCTGTCACTTTGACCTTGTCACATCTCGGGATGCCGAACGCGAGGGGTTCCTTCCGGAAGAGCAAGCCAGGTCGTACCGCCAGGGACTCGTTGTGGAGTACAGTGGAGGGCCTAACACAGATCTGGTCGTTGACCTGGATGGTCATAACGCCCTCGAAGTTACGCACACTTCACTCATTGAGCGCACACACCTCTTTCCATTCGTCGACGAATCATGGGAGAGGTTCGAGACCGAGTTCGGCCTCTCCCCAGAGGAGATCAAGAATGAGGACGTTATCTATCATAATGCTCGCAAGGTGCGTATTCACCGGTCGAACCCCCGCTCTGCGTGCCGGGCAAGCGTTGTGTTCGAAGACCTCCCGGTTGGCGATGATGGCAGTCATTACTATTTGCGGGTTGTTCAGACCGACAATCAGCGAGCCTGGTCTTCCCCCATCTGGATCGAAACGTAATCCGACTCACGAATCTCTGGCAGTCTGTCGTTCTCTCGTATACCCACTCACGATCGATGAACTCAAACTGAATCCTGGCTGTGCTTCCGATATCATCCACGGTCTATAAGATAGACTTGCGAATTTGACGAGTAAATGTCGATACCAACGAGTAGATAACAGAATATGAGAACGAGTTGAGATATTCGAATTCTTAATACACCTTTCTGGATTGAAATACGAAATTAATCTGTCAGTCTGCACCGATTTATCCCTATCTCCAAAGATAGAGCTGGAGCCACGGAACCCGACCGTCCACTTAGTTGGCGACTGTCGTACGAAATAACGGCCGTACGCTTGTTAGGATATGTGACGGAGAACGCCACACCCCGTCGACCACTTCGAGCGTGGTCCTACGGGAGCGTCTGTTCTGTTTCGACTGGACCAGGGCTGACTGGCGGCGACAGGTGTACATAATTCTGCACAGTCTTCATTAATTTAGAATAAAAACAGTCAAAAACTTCTACAACCTCCGGGACCTGTCGCTGAGTAAGTCGGTAGATGCCGCTAATCCAATGGTTGACACGTGTTACCAGGACACTCGAACGATATTTATTCTACCCATTTAGATAGAGAATTTATACAACTCGGGGAGAAATAAGAACCCGTGCGGGAGCCGAGACGCAGGGGCACTCAGCGCTGGCGTTCTCCCAAATGTTTAACCTCCATCCTGATGGAGCATGTAACGATGCCGGACTACAGCTCAGACTTCGACGGGGACACCGTCGTGGTCACAGGCGCGACCTCAGGTATCGGACGAGCAATCGCCATTCGGTTCGCGGAGGCGGGGGCTACCGTGCTCATCGCGGACATCGAGTCGGAGCCGAAGGACGCAGATGTCCCGACGGCCGAGTACATCCGTGACCAGGGCGGCACGGCCGAGTTCGTCCAGACGGACGTCTCGGACGCCGACGACATTCGCGCGGTCGTCGAGAAGGCCCGGGAGTACGGCGGCGTCGACGTGATGGTGAACAACGCGGGCCTGTTCATCGGCGGGAGCCTCTTCGACATCAGCGAGGAGGAGTTCGAGCAGATCCACGAGGTCAACGCGAAGGGCGTGTTCTTCGGCTGTCAGGCCGCGGCCGAGGACATGATCGACCGCGGGGTGGAGGGGTCCATCGTCAACATGGCCTCGATAAGCTCCTTTGTCGCCCAGCGGGACCAGATTCAGTACGACTCGACGAAGGCGGCGGTGAAGATGATAACCCGCGGAGCAGCCCTGGAACTTGCGGACCACGACATCCGGGTCAACGCCATCGGTCCCGGACAGATCGCGACCGAGTTCATCGACGGCTGGTCGGAGGAGGCACCGGAGAAGGCGTCGACCGACGGCCTCATCAAGCCGGTGCCAGCGGGGCGGGCGGGGACTCCGGACGATATCGCCGGGGCCGCGCTCTATCTCGCCAGCGACGACGCCGACTACGTGACCGGCGAGGTGCTGATGGTCGACGGCGGCTGGCTAACGATCTGAGCCCCCGGCGGCCGTCATGAGAAACTGTTTTGTATGTGGATTCAGACAGATTAACCGGAACCAATGAGCACGCAACAGCTTCTCGACACACCGTCGGGTAACGCAGTCGTCGTAGCGCTCGACCACGGACTCAGCCTCGGTGCACCGGACGGGTTCAAGAACCCGGTAGAGACCATCGACAAGGTCCTGGCGGGAGAGCCGGACGGCGTCCTCGTCGGACCGCACATGGCCCGTCACTACCAGGACCGCTTCGAGGAGGCCGACGTCGACATCGTCGTCACCGCCGACGTCGTGACGTGGTCGACCAGCCCCGGTCGGGACCACGACAAGGACCTCTGGACGCCGGCGTTCGACGCGGAGTTCCTCGCGGAACTCGACCCCGTCGGCGTCAAGACCGTCCTCGTGTTCGGCCGCGACGACACCGAGGTGTTCCGCCGGAACGTCGAGTACATCGCCGAGCTCGCCGAAGACCTGCGTGGCACCGGCATCCCGCTGGTCGTCGAGCCGGTCATGTGGGGTCGACGCGTTCCGGAGCAGCTGGAGACGGACGTCGACTTCGTCGAAGACGCGATGCGGATGGGCTGGGAGTTCGGCGCGGACATCCTCAAGGCGCCCTACACGGGTAGCGTCGAGACGTTCGAGCCGCTCGTCGAGAATTCCCCGGTCCCCGTGATGATTCTGGGCGGTCCGGCCACCGGAACCACCCGGGCGATGCTCGAATCCGTCGAGGGTGCCATGGACTCCGGCGCACGCGGCCTGATGATCGGCCGCACCATCTGGAAGTCCGAGGACCCGGAGAAGACGGTCGCCGCGCTCAACGAGATCGTCCACGAGGGCGCTTCGGTCGAAGAGGTCTGGGACGAACAAGAGCCACAGGCCGTCGCGAGCGGGCGAGAAGACTAAGTAGGCCTCGCCGTTACCGGGTAGCATGCCAGCCGCACCGGCCTGCCGGACGAACGAGCCCTGGGGTGGCGTCCCGTGACGACGCCGGAGACGCGTCGTCGGTCCATCACCGAGCTAGTCACGAAACACGGCGGGCTCTCCGTCGAGGAGTTGGCGAGCCGCCTCGACGTCTCGGAGTCGACCATCAGACGCGACCTCCGGAACCTCGCCGACCGGAACCTCGTCGAGCGAACGCACGGGGGCGTCGTTCCGGTGACGAACGTCGGTATCGAACACTCGTTCAACCGCCGGCTCATCCAGCACTTAGAGCGCAAACAGGCGATCGCCGACCGCGCCGTCGAGGAGATCTCCGAGGGACACGTCGTCTACTTCGACGCCGGGACGACGACGATGCAGGTCGCCAAGGCGGCCCCGGGCGACGACTCGACCATCGCCGTCACGAGCTCGCCCCTGCTGTTACTCGAGCTGTCGAAATCGGACGGGACAGTGAAGATGACCGGCGGGGAGTATCGACCAGAGACGAAAGCGCTGGTCGGACCGACGACCGAGGACTACATCCGGAACTCCAACTTCGACCTCGCCTTCATCGGCGTCAACGGCATCGAACCCGACGGGATGCTGTCGGCCCCGAACGAATCCGAAGCGAAGATCAAACGGCTCGTCGTCGAGCACTCGGCACGGACCGTCGTCGTCACTGTCGGTGAGAAGTTCGGCGAGCAGAGCTTCCGCCGCTTCGGGTCGATCGACGATATCGACCTCCTCATCACCGACGAGACCGTGCCCGACGACTATCGCGACCTGTTCGAGGACACGGAGCTGGTCGAGGGCGTCTTCGAGGCCAGGACGCACGACTGAGGGACCGTCTCCCGTTTCGCATCCCCGGTAGCGCTCGGGGACGCGATACCTTCAATAGACTGTCGGTGGTGTCCCGGTTCCCACCCTCGTCCCTGGGGGCACAATATTTATTTTTCCGTGGACTGACGCCTCTATTATGTTCGATTCGAACGACGTCATCGACCTGACCAACCCCATCCGCGAGCAGATTCCCGTCTGGCCGAGTTTCCCACCCGTCGAACTCGAACAGACCTCGATCGCCGCGCGCGACGGCTTCACGATGGAGCGACTGGAGATGCGCAGTCACACGGCGACACACATCGACGCCCCGGCGCACTTCATCCCCGAGGGGAAGACGCTCGACGACTTCTCCATCGACCGGTTCATGGGCGAGGGCGTGGTCATCGACCTGACGCCGAAGGAGCCGGAGGAGGCGATTACGCGTGAAGACATCGAGGCCTACGAGGCCGAAATCCAGCCCGGCGACGTCCTCATGCTCCACACCGGCTGGGACGAGTACTACGGGCAGACGCCGGAGTACCTCTTCGAGTTCCCCTACCTGACCGGCGAGGCCGCGGAGTACATCGCCTCGCTCGAACCGAAGGCAGTCGGAACCGAGGGCGCGAGTGTCGGCGGCTGGTACGGCGAGGTCGACGCGCACGGCCCCTCGACCGACGTCCACCCCGCGGACTCGCATCTCCCGCTGCTCGAGAACGACATCATCCCCATCGAGGAGCTGCGGAACCTCGACCAGGTCCTTGACGGCGCGGAGAGCAGGCGCGCGGACTTCTTCTTCACGCCGCTCAACGTTCAGGGGACCGGCGGCTGTTCGGTGCGTGCCTTCGCGATGGTGTAACGCGTCGAGAAGACGGCCGCGCGGTTCTCCGTCGGACGCACAGACGGCTTCCGTGACTATCGTGCGAGCTTGACGGCCGTCGACACCGCGTCGATCATGCTCTGTTCGGAGGCGATGCCCTCGCCAGCGATGTCGAACGCCGTGCCGTGGTCGACGCTCGTCCGGATGATGGGGAGGCCGATGGTGACGTTGACGCCGGAGACGGCGTCCCCGTCGCCGGTGAAGCCGAGCATCTTGATGGGGATGTGGCCCTGGTCGTGGTACATCGAGACGACGCAGTCGAACTCGCCCGAGGCGGCCCGGACGTACACCGTGTCCGGCGGGAGCGGCCCGGTCACGTCGACGCCGGTTTCGGTGACCTGCTCGACGGCCGGTTCGATGGTCTCGGCTTCCTCGTCGCCGAGGAGGCCGCCGTCGCTCGCGTGGGGGTTCAGTCCCGCGACGGCCACCGACGGCTCGTCGATGCCGAGGTCCCGAAGCGCCTCGTCCGTGACGGCGATGGTCGAGGCGACGTCGTCGACGTCGAGGTCACAGGCCTCCCGCAGCGGGATGTGCGTACTGACGTGTGTCACCGTCAGGTCGTCCTCGATGAGCATCATCGAGTAGTCGTCGGTGTCGGTGTAGTCAGCGAGCATCCCCGTGTGGCCCGCGTACTCGCTGCCGGCCATCTTGGTCGCCTGCTTGTTGATGGGCGCGGTGGCCATCGCGTCGATCTCGTCCGCCTGTGCGAGTTCGATGGCCCGCTCGATGTACTCGAGACTCGCCTCGCCGTTCGCCTTCGAGAGCTCACCGTACACGTGGTCGGTGACGTTGTCGAGGTCGATGACGGGGAGGACGTCCGGGTCGCCCGCCGCGTCGAGCGGCGAGTCGACGGGACGGACCGTCAGGTCGGACGCGAACCGGTCAGCCGCGTCCTCCAGGACCGACGCGTCACCGATGACGACGACGGTCGCCGACTCGACGAGCGTCGGGTACGATTTGACGATCACTTCGCTGCCGATGCCCGCGGGGTCACCCATAGTGACGCCTACGGTCGGAGTTCGATCACTCATCACGAAGACCCAGACGAGCGAGGGACTTAATTATTGCTTGCTCGTCGCCGAACCCGCCGGCTTTCGTGACGACCGCCGCCCCGTCCGCGACACCCCCCTCGACGGTCGCGAGCGGGATGCCCGGCGCGACGGCCTCGCCAGCCATGCGCAGCGCCGTCGCGTCGAGGCTGTCGAAGACCGCTCGAGCGGTCTCACCGCCGGTGAGAAAGAGGTTCGACGCTCGCCCGTCACCGACGACGCCCGCGGCCCCGACGGCGAGCGCGTCCGTGACTCGCCGCCGAACTGCCGCACTGTCGACGCCCGCCCGCTCGCCGGCCGCCAGCGCCCGGTCGACGTCGCTCGGGTCGTCGGCACTATGGAGGAGCACGCCGCCGTGTTCGTCGACGCTCTCGCGCCCGCGAGCCGCCAGGTCGGCCCTCGCTTCCGATGGGTCGGTGACCGCCGTCTCGAGGTCGAGCTGTCGCCGCTGGTCGCTCGCCACCGCCACGACCTGTGCGAGCGTCTCCGGGGCGACGCTCCCCGAGACGCCCACGACCGACCGGGAGCGGTCGACGTCGACGCCCGCGCCGGACGGGGTTCCGGGAACGGCGATGTGGCGGGCGAGCCCACCGCTTCCGACGTAGAGACATCGCTCGTCGAGGTCGTCGGCCGCTGTGGCGAGCGTCGCGAGGTGACTGTCCGTGACGGCGTCGCAGGTGACGACGACCGGGCCGTCCGCTGCCGTGGCCAGCGACTCGAAGGTGTCGCCGACGGCGGCTGTGCCGCTCGCGACGGTTTCGACGCCGACGTGTTCGACCGGGTACTCGCTCGACGCGAAGACCTCGGGGAGCGAGTCGTGCGTCGGCGGTCGTTCCTCGTCCTGGCCGGGCGGTGACTCGGTCACGAGCTGGCCGTCGACGAGGTGACAGCCACACGCCGTCACGCGCCCGTTGTCCGGAAACGCCGGCGCGACGACGACGAGGGCGGGGTCGACCGCCCGCGTGGCGGCGTCGACCTCCGCGCGGACGTTCCCACGGAGGGTCGAATCGACCTTCTTGTAGGCGACGGCGGGGTCGCTGTCTTCGAGCACCGTCCGAACGCGGTCGGCGGCTTCTTCAGGGTCCGCGTAGCGCGACTCCGTGTTGTACACGGCGACGTCGGACCGCGGTTCCGCGTCTGTTTGGGTGCCGAGCACGACGCTGGTGTCGTAGTCACGCGTCGCGAACTCGTGGCCGGCGTCACAGCTCCCGGTCAGGTCGTCCGCGACGACGACACACCGGCTCATCGCCCCTCCCTCGACTGATAGTCTCGAGTCCGCTCCACTGGCATGTGCCCGTTCATAGCTCGTATGGTGAGAGACTCCGTAAAGAAACATTCGCACGCGCGCCGCCCAGCAGTGTCTTAGCAGCTATTGATTCAGAGAATCAGAAAGCCCCCGCGTTCTCAGCTCCCGCGGCTCGCTGTGCGCTTCCTTCGCTCACGATGTTCGCTCAGTCCAGTGCTTGCATCGCCGGGGTTCGCTGAGAACGCGGCCCCTTTCAGTCCCGCCCAGGCTGGCTGACCAACCGGCTTCGGATGGGACTGAAAGGGGCGGCTGGCTACGCGAACCTGGCCGACACAAGCACTGCAACGAACGAAGTGAGTGAAGCGCGCAGCGAGGCCCGGGAGCGTAGCCAGCCGGGGCTTTCTGGCTGGTCACTCACGAAACACCGTAGCTAAATACGACCCGTCGGTGAGGGGTAAAACCTAAGCGTCACATCCGACTTGGTACGTACAACATGGAGTTCGAGTTTCCAGACCGCGCCCGTTTGGAGGGGGCCAACGACGCCGAACTGTCCGACCTCCCCCGCGCCTACCGCGTGAGTTGTGTCCGGGACCATCCCACGGTGGACGACGTCACCGCCGCCTCGGTCGACGCGCTGGCCGATATTCCCGAACTCGACGACCTCGAACCGGGGAGCAGCGTCGGTATCACCGCGGGTAGCAGAGGCATCGAAGTCATGCCCGAGGTCCTCGAAGCGATTGTCTCTGAACTGCAGTCCCGCGAGCTCGAACCGTTCATCTTCCCCGCGATGGGCAGTCACGGCGGCGCGACGCCCGAGGGCCAGCGCGAGACGCTCGAGACGCTCGGCGTCACGGCCGAGTCCGTCGGCTGTGAGATTCGCTCGTCGCTCGACGTCGAACAGGTGGGCAGCGACTCGACCGGTCGGCCCGTCTTCGCCGCCGAGGACGCGCTCGACGCTGACGCTGTCTTGCTCGTCAACCGTATCAAACTGCACACGGACTTCGAGGGCGACGTCGAGAGCGGGCTCTGCAAGATGGCCGTCGTCGGACTGGGCAAGCAACGCGGCGCCGACAACATGCACAACGCCGCGCTCGACCGCGGGTTCCACGAGGTCATCCCGGAGTGGGCCGGCATCCTCGTCGAGGAGACGCCCATCGTGGGCGGCGTGGGCATCATCGAGAACGCCGCCGAGGAGGCCGCCGAGATCCACGGCGTCGCCGCGTCGGAGCTGCTGGAGCGCGAGCCCGAACTGCTCGAACGCTCGAAAGAGCACTTCCCCGAACTCCCGGTCGACGACCTGGACCTGCTCGTCGTCGACGCGATGGGCAAGGAGATAAGCGGGACCGGTCTCGACACCAACGTCATCGGCCGGGTCCGGTTCCACAACCAGGTCGAGGTCGACGAGCCCAGGATTACCCGCATCTACGTGCGGTCGCTGACACCAGCGTCCCACGGGAACGCCCTGGGGGTGGGCCTCGCCGACCTCGTCCACCAGGACCTCGCGTCGGAGATCGACTTCGAGGACACGTACGTCAACATCGTGACCAGCGGCGAGACCAACCGGGCGAAACTCCCCTTCGTCGTCCCGAGCGACGCGACGGCCTTCGTCCTCTCGGCGTCGATGACCGGCGTCGCGAGCGCGAGCGACCTCCGCATCGCCCGCATCGAGAGCACGATGGAACCCGGCGAGCTGTGGGTCTCCGAACCGGTCGCCGAGGAACTCGACGACCGCGAGGACATCGAGGTCCACGACGACGGTCCGTGGCGGTTCGACGAGGACGGCGAACTCGCGATGGAGTGGGACTGATAGCGGCGGTTCACGGGCTGCTCGCCGCCGAACCGATGACTGAAAAACAGACCAGGCCGGATTATTCCGCGAACTGCTCGTCGTAGGACTCGATGGCCGCGACGACGTCGTCGTACGATGGCGTCTCACCGGTCCGCACGAACTCACGGGCGAGGGCGTTGCCCAGTGCGACGGCGGCGTGCTCCGGAACGCCCTCGACGAGCCCGAGGGACAGCCCCGCGTTGAAGTGGTCGCCGGCGCTCGTCGTCAGGGCCGGCGACTCGACGGGGGTGACGTCGACGCTCTTCGTTCCGTCCTCGCTCACGACGACCGACTGGCTGACGCTGTGGCCGACGAACCGGTCGACGTCGAGGGCGTCGTACGCGACCTGCGCGTCCTCGACGAGGTCTTCGCCCGTGTGGCCGCCGAGGACGGACGCGAGTTCTTTCGTCTCGTAGCGGTTCGCCGAGACCGTCACGTCGACCTCGGCGGCGAGCCGTCCCGTCGCCGCGACGGTCGCTTCGAGTATCTCGGGGTCGGTCTCGCGGATGTTCGCCGGGTCGAGCAGGACGCGCTCCGGCGGGTCCGTCAGTTTCGGCAACACCGTCTCGCGAAGGCTGTCGAGGATGCCCGCCAGCTCGGGAATCATCGCCCAGTAGCCCATCCCGAGCAGCTTCGCGCCGTCGAGTTCGTCGGCAAGCGTCTCGACGCCGACGCGTGACTCGATGGTCTCCCAGTCGAGCGTCGCCGCACCGCCGCTCTCCATCAGCATGAGCTTCCCGTCGTTGAACTCGATGGCGTCGGTGATGCCGGGGTCGCCCAGCGAGTACATGGTACACCCGTCGAACTCCTCGGCGAAGATGTCGCGCACCGGGTCGCCACACATCCCGACCATCGTCGGGTCGAACCCGAGGGTCTGGTAGGCGCGCGAGAGATGGCTGACGTGGCCGCCCGTCCGCTGCCCGTGGCGCTCCCACGAGATGGCCAGGGAGCTGTCGGCCGCCGCCGACTCCACGATCTCCTCGCCGAGCTCGCTCAGCGTGGTTATCCGTTCGCTCTCTGAGGAACCGGCGTTCGTCCCGGCCTGTCGGACGTTGTCGACGTACCCGTCGAAGCCAAAGACCACGTCGCCGCCGCTGGACTCGGGCGGCAGCTGCTCCTGACACGCGACCACCGCGTCCCGCGTCTGGGCATCCGGGTAGTCAGTCGGCGCCATTCCCCTCGAACCCGTTGGGAACCGCTGCCCGCCCGACTGTGGCGGACGCGTCGACAGCGTGTCTCTCTGCTACACTCGCTCGACACTCGCCAGCGCGTGCAGGGCTATCCCTCAATCTCGTTTCCAGGGCCGTCGGTGCCCGAACGTTTCGCGGTCGCATATATGGCGTTACATCTTTCGTGGTATAAAAAACCGGGTCACAGTGGCCTGGTAGCGTTTCGCACGATTGAGTGGCCGTACGCCGTCTGTTCGCCACCGTCTCACCTGCGTACCCATCGCCTGCCCCAGCATCGACGTCTCTCGTGACGGTCAGTCACGCACTCTCGACGTGGGCCACGGAACTGAATCGGAGGCGACGGGCGCAGTGCGCGCGGTATGGTAATCATGACAGACGAACTGTCGCCTCCGAGTCGCGCCGCTGTGGTACCCGAACGCACATCGGCGTTCCCTGCAGCTGTTCGCTCCAGGGTAGTTCACGCTTCGACAACATCATTATTAAATCTGTGGACCAGGACACCGGTTCTGTTCTCTGTCCGGCAACCAGTCGGCTGGCTGGGGACCAACCGCGTGGTGGCTCTGTGGGACGCAGCGGCGGGCCGCTGTAACTATATATTCCCGGAACAAGCTGAAGAGGACTCCGCTAACCGAAATAGACGTCTAAAAGGGCAAGTATGAAACCACTTTGCGAGAGAACAGACTCAAATAAGGCAATATAAGAGTTAAAATCTGACAATATAAACTCGAAATTTCGAAGATGCACATAGAAGTGGTCTAGTAGAACTATTAGTGGATTTTCGGTGAGATAAATGAGTCGAATCCCCAGATTTGTCGTAGTTTGACCAGTAATTTATGGACAAGTCTCGAGACAGACGGCCGCTGTCTCGTTAGCGATCGACCACTGGGGCGAATTCGACGGCCTAATTCCACTCCAAACTACATATCTTCTCCCCATCTATATAGACAATATACTGGACCGTACCAATAATATAAACCCGTTTAATACTCCGTCCCCCTTCATCAGGTGATGGCGCACGACTCAAACCGTCTCTCGGACCGCGTATCGCGGCGCAAGTTCATCGCGACGACTGGTGCGGCCGGCGTCGCAACTGTTGCAGGTTGTTCTAGCGGTGACGGCGGCTCCGGTGGCAGCTCCGACGGCAGCAGTTCCGATGGCGGTAGTTCCGACGGGGGCAGTTCAGAGGAGACAGAGGCGGAAATGGACGAATCGGCCGACAGCTCCGACGATTCGGGCAGCTCCTCCGGGAGCATCTCGCCGCTCGAATCGGGTGGTTCGTCGACGGTCTACCCAATCATGAACTCGGCCGCGTCGTACTGGAACGCGAACCGACCGGCCAGTGACAGCGAGTACTGGCCACACGGCGAGTACGACATTGATACAGACCTGAACCTCGCCGACTACTGGGGCAGCCTCTACGGCTTCGAGCCGGGCGAGGACGGCGACCCACCGTTTAATTTCACGGTCGGCCTCTCTCACTCCGGGACCGGCGTCGAGAAGGTCATGAACGGCCAGCACGACATTGGCAACTCCTCGGGGAACGTCGAGGACGAGCTCCCGGACCGTGACTCCTACGACGACTTCGTCGACCACGTCGTCGGTGTTGACGGCCAGCCGCTCGTCGTCTCCCAGGAAATCGCCGACGCCGGCGTCGAACAGATTACTGGCGACGAACTCAAGGGCCTATATAAGGGCCGAATCACCAACTGGAGCGAACTCGGCGGTCCGGACCGCGAAATCCAGGTGCTGGGCCGCGTCAAGGGCTCCGGCACTCGAACCTCCTTCGTGAGCAACGTCTTCGGCAACCCCGAGGAGGACACCACAGTTGCAAACCGCTACGGCCAGAACCAGCGCCTCGCGCAGGCCATCGCCCAGGCCGACAACGCGATCAGCTACCTCGCGCTCGCGTTCATCAACACGCAGGGGATCGCGCCCATCGCCCTCGAGTGGGAAGGTACGACCTACGCCTACCAGGACGACGAGAACGGCCTAGACTCCACGGCGTACCCGCTCTCGCGTGACCTGCACTGCTACACGTGGCAGGGCACCTCCGAGAAGGAGGCCGCCGTCATCAACATGGTCCTCAACGACTTCGGACAGGACATCTTCGTCGCCCCGAACAACTACTTCACGCTCGGTGCCCGCCGACAGGAAGAACAGATGGCGAAGCTCCCCGACCAGGTCTAATCCCCACCGCTTCGGCCCTACCCCGGGTCGTTCGCACGTCGGCCAGTGCCCGGAAGACGAACTCCCGCCGAACGAAATACAGTGAACTTTTGATACCGTGAACTTTTGGTACTACACGAAATGATGGACGATGTCAGGGTAACGGCACGTGAAACGATACTTGGCGGAGACGCCACCGAGGGGTCGTTACTGGCCGTCGGTGCCTCTGCGGTGACGCTGGTCGCGTTGCTTCTGGTCTTTCTCTTCCGACCGGTCTTCGCCCTCCCCGTTTTCGGGGCGTTCGTCTTCGTGACTGCCATCGGCTGGACGACGTATCAGGCTGAAATCGCCCGACTGCTCACACTGCTCGCGACCGTACTGACGGTCCTGACGGTGGCGTTTATCACCATCTTCCTCTTTTCGAGTGCCCTGCCCGCGTTCCTCGAACACGGCTTCGGGCTCGTGCTCATCCCCGAGAAGAACGGGCAGGCGCGCTGGTTCTTCTGGCTCGAGGCGGTTCTCCCGAGCGACTCGACGTTCTGGAACCCCCTCAGTGGGGCCTACTCGTTGATTCCGATGATTTGGGGGACCGTCCTGGTCACTATTATCGCCGGGGCCGTCGCGGGGCCGCTCGGTATCTTCGGCGCGCTCTTCATCGCCGAAGTCGCCAGCGACGGCCTGCGCGAGGTCGTCAAGCCCGGCGTCGAGATTCTCGCCGGTATCCCCTCCATCGTCTACGGCTTCATCGGCTTCCAGGTGCTCAACAGCTTCATCCAGGTGAACTTCCTCGACGACGGTGCGAGCTTTCTCATCGCGGGGCTCGTCGTCGGCGTCATGGCGCTCCCGACCGTCGTCTCGGTCGGTGAAGACGCGTTGTCGAGCGTCCCGAGCGCGATGGGTGACGGCTCGGTCGCCATGGGCGCGACCGAGTGGCAGACGATGAAGAGCATCTCCATCCCCGCCGCCTTCTCCGGCATCTCCGCGGGAATCATCCTGGGACTCGGCCGGGCCATCGGCGAGACGATGGCCGTCGCCGCCATCATGGCGTCGGGGACCACGTTCGCCGACCCGCTCTTCGACATCTTCGACGCGAACGCGACCCTGACTAGCCTCATCGCGACCCAGTACGGCAGCGCCTCCGAGAGCACAATCGACGTGCTCTTCGTCGCTGGCGTGATGCTGTTCGTCATCGTCGCCGGCATGAGCATCGTCTCCCAGTACATCGAACAGCAGATGGAAGCGAAACTGAAGGGGCAACAATGAGCGACGCATACGCCAACGAGAACGCGCTGGTCAGTGCCGAATCGAACGTCTACGACAGGGGCGTCGACGCCGCCATCTCACTCACCATCGTCGGCTTCGCCGTCGCCCTGATCTCGCTGGTCAACATCGTCGCGCTCGACGCGAGCGGGACCGCTCTCGGCCAGTTCTTCCTGACGCTGCTCGCCGTCGTCGTCGGCGGCGTCGGCATCGTCGGCCTCGCGTCCTACACGAACGTCGCCCCCGTCACCTCACAGCGCGTCCGTGGCATCGGCTTCGGACTGCTCGTCACGACGCTGGTGCTGACAGTCCTCGCCTTCGGACTGGGCGTCTCGCTGGCGACACTCCTCGGACTCGTCCTCCTGTTCGAGGCCCTGTCCGTCGCGACCGCCGGCGTCGTCTCTCGGATGGATCTCGTCGACACGGAACCGAACATGAGCGCCGGCCTGCTGGCCGGGGGCGCTTACGGCGTCATCGGCCTCGCCATCGGCGCGGCGCTCGGCGGGACGTTCGTCGGCTTCGAGTCGCTGCTCTGGCCGGTCGTCTCGCTTGCCGCTGGAGCGGGGATGGCGGCACTCGCCATCTTCCCACGCGAGGACCTCGGGTCGACGCTCCCGACGGCCCTCGTCGTCGGCCTGCTCGGCGCAGTCATCGCCACGTCTGTGCTTGGCGTCTCCTGGCAGTGGAACCCCCAGACCCTCTCCGGGGGGTTCACCGGGACTGCGATGATTCCGGTCTTCGTGCTGTTCTCCTCGGTGCTCGCGGCCTGGTCGGCCGCGAAGGCCCGCGCGGGTTTCGGTGCCCGTGGCCGGGAGTACGGTGCGTTCCTCGTCATCAACCTGAACGCGTTCCTGATGCTCTCGGTGATGGCCACCATCGTGGTGTTCGTGACGGTGAAGGGCGTCGGCTTCGCGTTCCACGGCCTCTCTATCGGCGCGCTGGCCGCGCTCGTCCTCCTCTCGCCGCTGCTCGTCGGGGCACTCCAGATTGCTCGCACGCCCGCGGGGACCAACGAGTGGCACAGCGGGGCCCGGCAGGTCCTGCGCGTCCTCCCGCTCGCGGCGGTCGGTTCCGTCGCCGCCGTTCTCCTCTCGGTGCTCGCGACGGGCAACGCGCTCGCGTACGAGTTCACCTACTTCGTGCTGGTCAATCGGGCCGAGCAACCGCTGGACACCGCCGTCTCGGTGACGCCCGAGACGACCGTCGGCGCGCTGGTGCTCGTCGGCCCGGCGCTCGTCCTCTTCGTATACTTCTTCCGTCGCTACGGCTCGCTGCGGGGCGTCGGCAGTCGCTTCGAGCGCGCCGAAATCTTCAGGCAGGTCGTTCCGCTGGCGGTGCTGGGTATCGCGGCGCTCATCTTCGTCTTCCTGGTCGGTGGTCCGACGCCGCTCGGCCTCCCGCTCGGGGGGACGCTCGGTGTGGCCGTCGTCTACCTCGGCTCGCTTGCGGCCGCCGGCCTGGCACTCCTCCCGCTGGCCAGTGCCCTCACCGGCGACGGTGACCTGAGCGAGCGGGCCCAGGACCGGGCGCAGCTGTTCACGCTCGGCGTCTTCGGCGGGCTCGCGCTGCTGACCACTGTCCTCTTCCTCCAGCCGGTCGCCCAGGTGACGCCGAGTCTCGGTCCGGTCAACGCCGTGGCCGCGATGGGGCTGCTGGGCGCCGTCGGGTCGCTCTCGACGGCCGCGCTCACGACGGTCGCTCGGCGGGGGACCGATGAGACGCTCCCCCAGCGACTCCTCGCAGAGGAGACGCGCCTCGCGCTCGCCGGCGCGGCCGGCTTCCTCGCGCTGGTGGGCCTGCACGTGGCCGTCACCGGCGTCCCGCTGTTTGTGGTCGGCTTCGCCGTCGCCAACGCCGGGACGTTCTCCTGGCCGATGGTGATGCAGGCGTACATCCCGCTGGGCGCGGAACCCGGCGGTATCATGCCGGCCATCGTCGGCACGGTGTGGCTGGTCGTCGGCGCGACCCTCTTCGCCGTCCCGCTGGGCCTCGGTGCCGCGGTCTTCCTGACCGAGTACGCCGAACAGGGTCGGTTCACGGCCATCGTCGAGATCGCGACCAATGCGCTGTGGTCCACGCCGAGCATCGTCTTCGGCCTCTTCGGCGCGGCGTTCCTCATCCCGCGCATCGGCGGCGACGAGTCGCTGCTCGCCGGGATGCTCGTGCTGGGCTTCATGCTCCTCCCGCTGGTGCTCATCACTTCGCGGGAGGCCATCAAGGCCGTCCCCGACGAGTACCGGGACGCGAGCGCCGCGCTGGGCGTGACCCAGTGGGAGACCATCCGGAGCGTCGTCGTCCCGGCCGCGATGCCCGGCGTCATCACCGGCGTCATCCTCGGCGTCGGCCGCATCGCCGGCGAGACGGCCCCGCTCATCCTGGTGCTGGGGTCGACGCTGAACGCCACGGAGTCGGCCGAGGTCATCCAGGGCTTCCGGTTCATGGCCGAACCGCCGTTCGTCGCCAACGAGGCGTTGCTCTCCGCGTCCGCCTCGCTGCCGACCCAGGTGTGGGCCGTCATCGCCGCCGGCGTCAGCGGGTCGCCGTCGATGGGGTGGGCGACGGCCTTCATCCTGCTGATGGTGGTGCTGACGTTCTACGCCGTCGGTATCATCGCCCGGACCTACTTCAGGAGGAAACTGAACTATGAGTGATTCAATGACAGAGACAGAACCCGAGCGCACCACGAGCCAGACGACGACCACGACCGCCGGCGAGACCGACGAGCGGGTCCGCGAGGAGTGGACCGACTACCGCTTCGACGGCCCGGCGAAACTCTCCGTCGAGGACCTCAACGTCTGGTACGGGGACGACCACGCCATCAAGGACGTCTCGATGGACATCCCCGAGAACAGCGTCACGGCGCTCATCGGCCCCTCGGGCTGTGGGAAGTCCACCTTCCTCCGGTGTCTCAACCGGATGAACGACCGCATCAAGATCGCCCGCATCGAGGGCTCGGTCGAACTGGACGGGATGGAGATCTACAATCCCAACGCGAACCTCGTCGAACTGCGAAAGCGCATCGGGATGGTGTTCCAGTCGCCCAACCCGTTCCCGAAGTCCATCCGGGACAACATCTCCTACGGCCCGCGCAAACACGGCGACATCAACAAGGGCCTGCTCGCGCGCCTCTTCGGCCGCGACGACACCGCCGCGGAGACGGAACTCGTCGAGCGCGCGCTCAAGCAGGCCGCGCTCTGGGACGAGGTTAGCGACCGCCTGGACGACAACGCGCTGGGCCTCTCGGGCGGCCAGCAACAGCGCCTCTGCATCGCCCGCGCGCTGGCGACCGACCCCGAGGTCATCCTGATGGACGAACCGGCCTCCGCGCTGGACCCCATCGCCACCTCGAAGATCGAGGACCTCGTGGCCGAGCTCTCGAAGGACTACACCGTCGTCATCGTCACGCACAACATGCAGCAGGCGGCCCGCATCTCCGACCAGACCGCCGTCTTCCTCACGGGCGGTGAACTCGTCGAGTACGACGACACCGACAAGATCTTCGAGAACCCCGAGAGCCAGCGCGTCGAGGACTACGTCACCGGCAAGTTCGGGTGATCCCCCGTGGCCCGTGAGCCCTACCAGGAGGCCCTTTCGGACCTCCGGAACGACGTGCTCGCGATGGGTGAACTCGTCGGCGACCGCCTCGAGATGGCGCTCGACGCCCTCGAGACCGGCGACGAGGACCTCGCCCGGACGGTCGTCGAGGGCGACGACGAGGTCAACGACCTGTATCTCTCGCTCGAGGACCGCTGTGTGGACCTCATCGCCCTCCAGCAACCGGTCGCCGGCGACCTCCGGCTGGTGGCCGCCTCGTTCAAGATTCTCACCGACCTCGAACGCATCGGCGACCTGGCCTCGAACCTGGCCGGCTACGCCCTGGCGGCGAGCGACGACCTCACGCCGGAGGTGGCCATCGACGACATCGGTCGTGACGCCCTCGCCCTCTTAGAGCGGAGTCTGGCGGCCTACGAGAGCGAGGACGCCGATGCGTGCCGGGCCATCGCGGACGCAGACGACGACATCGACGCGCTCTGTCAGCACGCGAGCGAGACGGTCGTCCGCGACCTCATCCAGCGCGAGGCCGACGAGGACCTGTGGGGCGTCGAACAGCTGCTCGACGACGTCTCGCGGGTCCTGCTCATCATCCGTGACCTCGAACGCGTCGGTGACCACGCGGTGAACATCGCCGCGCGGACGCTGTACATGGTCGACACCAGCACCGAACTCATCTACTGACCGACTGCCGACCCGGGCTGCAACTGACACAACCGGGCCCGCCGACGTGGTCTCACTCCCGCCAGGCCGCCCACTCTCGGTGGGCCTCGGCGACGCTGGCGATCTCCGCGCCGCGCAGCGCCCCCTGTTCCGTGAGGACTGCCGTCACCGCGTCGGCCGGCGTCACGTCGAACGTCGGGTTCGCAACCGCGACGGACTTCTCACCGTCGTACACCTCGCTCGCGTCGCGCGGTTCGAGGTCGTAGCCGTCGCCGGTCGCCACCTTGTCGCTGGCGGCCACGACGAACACGTCGATGCCGTCGCGGGCCGCAGCAATCGCGGCCGCCCGCGTCCCTGCCTTGTTGACCACGCGGCCGTCCGGGAGGACACGGTCGGCCCCGACGAGCACCGCGCCAGCGTCCCAGTCGACGAGTTCGAACGCGAACGCGGCGTCGGTCGTCAGCGTCACGTCGTGGTCGGCGGCCAGTGACTCGGCGACGCCGACGCCCTCACCGCCTGGCCGGGACTCGGCGACGAGGACGTTCTCGGCAGCGGCTTCCCGTATCGCCGCCTCGACCGTCCCCGACCGCGAGAGCGTCGCCACCCTGTCGGGGAGTCGCTCGGCAGCCAGCGAAGCGGCCGCTCCGTCGGCATCCACCGATTGTTCGACGGCGCCCGTCGCGGCTCGTTCGACGGCAACAGCCGTCCCGTCGCCGCTCGCCGCGACCATGACGCGGTTCACGCGGTTCGCGACGACGGCCATCGAGGGGCGAGTGTCCAGCAGCCGCTCGGCCAGGTCGGCCAGGTCGTCCCAGTCGTCGCCGCCCCGCTCGGCGGTCTCCAGGTCGTCCCACCGGCCCGATGCAGCCAGCGCGGCCTCGTCGCGCAGGACGTCGAGCGCCCGCAGCGAGAGCCAGGCCGACCCGTGGACGGTGTCCTCGGCGACGGTCCCGACCCGAGGACGTACCCGGTCGTAGGACGTCCACAGGCGCGGGACCGTCTCCCGACGGAGTATCTCTGGCGGGGCGACCCACGCGAACTCGGTCGTCTCCTCGTTGGTCGCCACCGACCGCGAGTCACAGTCGAAGAGGAACGGGTGGACGACCCACCGGGTCCCGTGCTCCGCGTCTTCGACGGGGAAGGATGCGCCGGTCTCGACGAGCGTCACCGCGTCGGCCAGGGCGACTTCCTCGTCTATCTCGGCCCGGGCGGCCGTCTCCGGGTCGCGCTCTTCGCCTTCGTCGTCGGCGACGTGGCCCGCGACGCCGCCCCACTGGCCCTGATACGACCCGACGGCGTCGCTCCGACGCAGGAGTAGTATCTCCCCCTCGTTGCGCAGGAAGCAGGTGACGACGTGGCGCTCGTCCATACGGGACTGTCGCGCGCCCGGGCAATGAGGCTGGGGGCTACAGCGCGTCGAGCAGCGCGTCGACGTCCTCGCGGGTGTTGAACACGTGGACCGAGGCCCTGACGGCGTCCGGGTGGGGGAGCGAGCGGACGACGATGCCCTCGTCGGCGAGACGCTCGACCGTCGCTTCGGGGTCGTCGGCGGCGAACGTCACCAGCCCGGATTCGTACTCGGCGGGACTCAACACCCGGTCGCCCAGTCCGGCCTTGAGGCGGTCGGTGAGCGTTTCGACGTGTGACTGGACGGTGTCGAGGCCGACGGCCTCCATCGTCTCGACGGCCTCGGCCAGCGCGACGTAGGGGGCCGGCGACGTCGTCCCGACCTCGAAGCGGCGGCCCCCCTCGTGGTAGGTGTAGTCGGCGGCCGTGGGGTCGGTGACGCTCCGGTAGCCGATGCGGGTCTGTCGCAGTCGGTCGTGGGCTTCGGGGTCGACGTAGAGGAAGCCGCTCCCCCACACGCCCAGTAGCCACTTGTGGCCCGCCATCGCGACGAAGTCGGCCCCCCACTCCGTGACGTCGACCGGGTGCTGGCCCACCGACTGGACCGCGTCGACGAGCACCTGCGCACCGGCGTCGTGGGCGATATCGACTACCTCGCCGACCGGGAGCCGGGTCCCGTGGGTCCACGTGAGCGAACTCAGCGACACGAGCCGCGCGTCCGCGACCGTCGCTTTCACCTCCGCCATGTCCAGCCGTCCCTGCTCGGTCTCGAGAACGCGGACCTCGACGTCGTGTGTGTCGACCAGGCGGTCCCACGGCAGCGTCCCGGCGGGGTGTTCCAGGTCGGTCCTGACCACCACGTCGCCCGGCTGCCAGTCGATGGCGCCCGCGACGAGGTTGACGCCGTCGGCCGTGCTGCGGGTGAACGCGACGTCGTCGGGGGCGGCACCGACGTGGCCCGCCACGACCTCGCGGGCGGCGGCCAGCGCGCTCCAGGCGACTTTGTAGGGTCCCTCCCCTGCCGGCGCTTCGAAGGCGTGGCGCTCCAGGAACCCCGTCGCGGCACTAACGACGTTCCGTGGGCTCGGACCGCTCGCGCCCGTGTTGAAGTACGTACACCGTTCCAGCGCCGGAATCGACGCGCGGAGGTCCGCTGGGTTCATAGTCGGCATACGGCCACCGCCGTCTTGAGGACTGTGCCACCGCCGGGGCCGACACCATCTCGGCCAAGGATTAGACTCGTCTAATTAAAGACTTTGAACGGAACTATTAATTGGTTCGGGTGACTCTCTCCCAGTAATGACTACTCGTGACACGCAGTCCGAACCTGACAGACCACTCTCTCGCCGACAGGCGCTGGCCGCCGGCGGGTCGCTGCTCGCCGGTGCGTTCGCCGGCTGTATCGGTGACGGTGCCGGCGGCGGACAGACGACCGGCGACACGACGGACGACGACGGTCCCGTGGCCGTCGCCTCGTTTTTCAGCTTCTACGACTTCGCCCGGAAGATCGCGCGCGGGACGCCCATCGAGGTGCGCAACCTCGTCCCGACCGGGCTGCACGGGCACGGCTGGGAACCGAACGCGAGCATCACGCGGGAGGTACTCGACGCGGACGCGTTCATCCACGTCGGCGAGGACTTCCAGCCGTGGGCCGACCGCACCATCCAGACGCTCGAGGACGACGACGCCGACACGCAACTCATCAACGTCCGCGAGGGCGTCGAACTGGTCGACCTCGCGGCGAGTCTCGACCCCGAGGAGGAGGGCGTCGGCGAGGGTCGAGCCCAGGACCCGCACTTCTGGCTGGACCCCCTTCGGGCGAAACAGTCCGTCGACAACATCGCCGAGGGACTGGTCGCCCTCGCACCCGACCACGAGTCGACGCTCCGCGAGAACGCTACGGCCTACAAGACGGACGTACTCGACCGCATCGACGCCGACTACCAGCGCATCTTCGAGGCCGCCGACCGCGACGTCGTCCAGCTCGCGGCCCACAACGCCTTCCAGTACGTCGGCGTCAGATACGGCATCCAGATGCGACCGCTGGTCGTGAACCTCGCCGCGAGCGGTGACGTCCGGCCGTCGGACATCACCGAGGCGAAGCGGGTCATCGACGAGAACGACATCCGGTACATCGGCGCGGCCGTCTTCGAGACGCGCCGCCCGGCCCAGCAGCTACTCTCCGAGACCGCCGTCGAGGCCTACTACCCCGTCACGCCCTACGCGGGCGTCCGCGAAGACTGGGTCGAACAGGGCTGGGGCTACGAGGAGATCGCCGACAACATCAACATGCCGACCTTCGAGGTCGTGCTCGGGAACACGGCCCCCGAGGACGTCGCCATCGATGGCTGGAACGAGCGCTGGAGGAACTTCGAATGACTTCGGACGACACTCGGGAGCCGACGGGGGCCGACCCGGTCATCGAACTCGAAGACGTCGCGTTCGGCTACACGGCCACGCCCGTCGTCGAGGACATATCGCTTCGCATCGACAGGGGCGAGTACGTCGCCGTCGTCGGCCCGAACGGCTCTGGCAAGTCGACGCTGCTGCGGCTGATGCTCGGGCTGAACCGGCCCGACTCCGGCCAGGCGCGCCTGTTCGGCGCCCCATCCCACCGGTTCGACGACGGGTCGCGCATCGGCTACGTCGCCCAGCACGCGAGCGCCTCGAAGGAGATGCCCATCACGGTCCGGGAGGTCGTGAAGATGGGTCGATTCCCGCACGTCGGCTTCGGTCGCCTCTCCCAGCGCGACTGGCAGATCGTCGACCGGGCGCTCGACACCGTCGGGATGACCGCCTTCGCGGACCGCCGGGTGACCCAGCTGTCGGGCGGGCAGCGCCAGCGGACGTTCATCGCCCGGGCGCTCGCCGGCGAGGCGGACCTGCTCGTCCTCGACGAGCCAACTGTCGGTGTCGACGCCGAGTCGGTCGAGGCGTTCTACGAACTCCTCGACTCGCTGCACGGCGACGGCATCACGATACTGCTCATCGAACACGACCTCCGTGCGGTCACCGAGCACGCCGAGCGAGTGGTCTGTCTCAACCGCGAGGTGTACTTCGACGGGCCCACCGCGGAGTTCGTCGACAGCGACGCGCTGGCGCGTGCGTTCGGCACGGCGATGCCCGTCGGGGGTGACGCCTGATGGACCTGCTGCTCGTCGCCCTCCAGTCGAGCTCGCTCGACGTGGTACTCTGGCCGCTGTACCTGTTGCTGGAGCTGTGGACGGACCTGCTGTTCTGGGTCGCCGCAGTGACGGGTCTGGAACTGCTCGAGTACCGCTTCATGCACCGCGCCATCCTCGTCGGGCTCTGTATCGGCGTGATGGCGCCGCTCATCGGGACCTTCCTCGTCCACCGACAGCTCGCGCTCATCGGTGACGCGCTCGCCCACACCGCCTTCGCCGGCGTCGCTATCGGGCTCTTCCTCAACGGCGTCTTCAGCCTCGGCGTCTCGCCGTATCTGACCGCCGTGGTCGTCGCCATGGTGGCGGCGCTGCTCATCGAACTCATCTCCGAGGCGACCGACGCCTACAACGACGTGTCGATGGCCATCGTCCTCTCGACCGGGTTCGCGCTGGGGACGGTCCTCATCAGCCTCAACGCCGGCGGCCTCGCGGTCGGCATCAACCAGTTCCTCTTTGGCAACCTCTCGACGGTGTCGATGGAGAACGCCGCCATCCTGCTCGTGCTCTTCACCATCATCGTCGTGACCGTCGCGGTCACGCGAAACCAGCTGCTCTACGTCACCTTCGACGAGACGGCCGCCGCCGTCTCCGGGCTCTCGGTCGACTGGTACAACCGCATCATGGTGATGCTCACCGCGCTCGTCGTCGTCGGCGCGATGCAGATCATGGGCGTCATCCTGGTCGCCGCGATGCTCGTCGTCCCCGTCGCGGGCGCGGCGCAGGTCTCCCGGAGCTTCACCGAGTCGCTGGTCGTCTCGGTCGTGCTCGCCGAACTCGCCGTCCTGCTCGGCATCGGCGTCTCGTACTACGGCGGGGCGACGGCGGGCGGCGTCATCGTCCTCGTGGCCGTCACCATCTACGTCGCCGCCGTCGCGCTCGGGAAGGTGCAGACGGCCATGGGCGACGACACGGTCGCCGACGTCGGGAGTATCGCCCCCGACGACGTCGACTCGCCCTCCGACTGAGGCGTACTGTTACACCAGGGCGGCACCGACGATTCCGCCGATTCCGACGCCGGCTAATGCCGAGAAGAGGGTCCCGCCGGCGTACAACCCTGCCGCTCGCGGGTGGCCGAGTTCGGCCAGGCGCACGGTCTCGAACGCGAACGACGAGAACGTCGTGAACGCGCCACAGAACCCCGTCCCGGCCACGAGGAGGACACTCTCGCCGACGGGAGCCGCGACCAGCGCGCCCAGCAGGACGCTCCCGAGGACGTTCACCGCCAGCGTGTCGGCCCGGTCGCGCTCGAGGCGCGTGCCCACGAGGTGGCGACCGAGCGCACCCGCGACGCCGCCAAGTCCGACGAGGAGCAGGGGGTTCACGAGACCCACCTCGCGACGAGTCGGCCGAGGACGACGGCGATGAAGGCGAGCGCGTAGTTCGCGGCGACGTTCCCCACCGCCAGCATCGGCGCGAGGTCGCTGGTCTGGACAGCGAAGGTGCTGTAGGTGGTAAACGAGGAGAGGAATCCCGTCCCGAGCACGAGGCGCGTCTCCGCCGAGAGCACGTCGGCGAGGTGAGCCTCGTACAGCAGGACGCCCAGCGCGAAACTCCCCAGGACATTGACCACCAGGGTCCCGACCACGGCACCGTCCAGGGACGCGAGTGCGGGCGTCGAGAGGGAGATGGAGTGGCGCAGGACGGCCCCGACGAAGCCCCCGACCGCGACGAGCAGGAGTGGCTCGGCCCGCGAGAGGGCGTGTCCGTCGCTCATTGGTGGGGACACAGTTCGGGGCTATTCGTCAGTTGTGGTTGGCGGTGGGGGAGTCGACTGCTGTCTCACCTCCCCTGCTGACCGCCGACGCCCGTGGACTCTCACCCCCGTGGGGCGTCCGTCGCTCTCGAACCCGGACGGTGTGGCTCGCTTCGGTGGCGTCGTCGACGACGAACGCCGTCCCCGTCTCGTTGGGCAGGCCCCGTTCGAGGCCGTCGCCGAGGTAGGTCGGCCGGGCGGCCGTCAGCGCGTCGACGTCCGCCCGGCTCGTCAGTCGATGGGCGACGAGCAGGTCGGCTTGCGAGACGGTGACGGCCGGGAGCGCACTGGGTCGCTGCGTCGCGAGCCAGCAACTCACACCGGGCTGGCGACCTCTGGTGACGAGTCGCCGGAGCGGGCGGGCTGCCACGCCGTCGGTGAACGCGTGGGCCTCGTCGACGAGCAGCCAGGGCAGCCGGTCGGTGGCGTCCTCGACCCGTGCTTCGTAGAGCACGTTCGAAACTGCCGCGAGCACGGCGCCGGCGGGTCCGGCGTCGAGGCCGGCCAGGTCGAGGACGGTCACCCCGTCGGCACAGAGGCGCCAGGCGCCCAGGCCGTCGGGGTCGAAGACGTCCCAGGACGCCGCGAGGTCGAGGTGGTTCGTGGCCGCGCGCTGTGCGGCGTCGTCGGCGTCAGCATCTCCCGTCCACTCGCGCATCCCGTCGAGCGTCGAGTGTTCCTGTGCCGCCTGCCAGACGAGCGCGCCCGCGCCGCTCTCGGGCGGCAGGTCCAGGACGGTACACCACTGGCGAGGTCCGAGGCTGTCCGCCCGGACCGTCGGGTCGACCCGGCGTGCCTCGATACGACTCGCTGGCCCGGTGAGTGGCCCGAACGCGCCCATCGGGTCCGCGACCACCGGCGTCACGCCCGCCGCGTCCGCCAGTCCTTCGAGGAGGACGCCAAATGTGTAGGTCTTCCCGCTGCCGCGTTTCCCCACGACCAGGCCGACGTGTGGCCGGTCGACGTCGAGCGCCACGCTCGTGCCGTGGCTCCCGTCCCGTGCTCGGTAGCGTCCCAGCGTCGCGACCGGCCCGTCGTCGGGCCCCGACTCGCGTCCGATGACGACCATGGCGGGGCTGGACCCCTCCTCCTATTTGAACCTCCGTCCGAGGGTTCAAGTGCGAACCCGGGCCCAGACCGGCCCATGTTCGAGGCACTGCGGCGCGACGACCGCGCCATCGAGGGACTGCCGATTCGACTGGTCATCGCGCTCGTCGTGGGCGTCGCCTGCTTGAGCGTGATGATGAGTACGATTTCGGGGATGGAGACGCTACAGGTCACCGAGGTCGACGTCGAACCCGAGCCGGAGGTGACGGCCCCAGGGCCACAGAACGTGACCGTCACCGTCGTCGACCCCGATGGTGGGCCGGTCGCGGGGGCGACGGTCGTCGCGATGGGCGGAACGGCGACCCTCTCGGGGGTGGCGACGGCCGAGACGAACGCCCGCGGGAACGCCACGTTCTCGCTCTCGCCCTCGCTCGGGCCGAACCAGCGGGAGGGGACCGTCACGTTCGACGTGAAACCGCCCGCCGGGAGCAACTACCGGGACGACCGGTCGAACACGGCCCTGCTGGTGGTCGGGTCGTGACCGCGGAACCCCTCTCAGAAAGCCCGGCGGCTACCGGTCCCAGTCGATCCACTCTTGCTCCCAGCCGTTCCGGGACTGCGCCGACCGCCGGGCGTGTTCACGGTCCTCCCGGCGCGTCCGGTTGCGCTCGACGGTGTCGGCCTGCTCGCCGTCGACGAGCATCGGCTGGAAGGCGACGCTCCCCAGGCGCTGGCTGACGCCGTCGGGCGTCACGATGGCGAGCGTCTGCTGGCTGGCACCGAGCGGCATCACGAGCTGGCCGTCCGGCGCCAGCTGCTCGACCAGCGCACGCGGGGGTTCGATGGCCGCCGCCTCGACGAGAATGCGGTCGTAGGGGGCGTACTCCGGGAGGCCGCCGGCGCCGTCCCGACAGTCGACGAGGACGGCCTTGTAGCCCGCTTCCGCGAGGTTCGACCGTGCTTCGATGACCAGCCGGCGGGTGATGTCGATGGCCTGTACGTTTGCGGCGCCGACGTGTTCGGCGAGCACGGCGGCGGTGTAGCCCACGCCCGCGCCGACGACGAGCACCGAGTCGTCAGCGTTGGGGTCGAGCGCTTCGAGCAGCCTGGCGGCGGTGTTGGGCGCGAGTACGCGGGTCCCGAGGCGCTCGAACGGCCGGTCGGAGTAGGCCTGCTCGTCGCCGACGAACGCCTCGCGCGGCACTGCTCGCATCGCAGTCGAGAGCCAGTCGCTGTGCACGACGCTCTTGCTGTCGTGTTCCAGGCTCGCGACCATATCGTCCCGCAGTACCGCCGGGTCCATAGGTGAGTGTTCGACCGGAGGTATATCAATGACGCGCCCGGCGCTACTGCAACCGGACGAACCGCACGGCGCCGTGGGTATCGGTCGACAGCGAGCCATCGGGATGGCGCCGAGCGCTGACGAGTCGCTGTCGGTCGCGGCCGACCGGCGCGAGCACCAGCCCGCCGGGCTGGGTCTGCTCGACGACGGGCTGCGGTAACGACGGCGCCGCACAGGTCAGGTAGGTGCGCTCGTACGGGGCGTGTTCGGGCCAGCCGCGTTTCCCGTCGCCGACGCGTATCGAGACGTCGCCGTAGCCGAGCGACGAGAGCGTCTCGCGGGCACGCTCGGCGAGCGACGCCCGGTACTCGACGCTGTAGACGTGCTCCGGGCCGACGAGTTCGGCGGCGACGGCGGCGTGGTACCCACAGCCGGTACCGATTTCGAGGACGGTGTCGCCGTGCTGGAGGTCCAGCAGGTCGAGCATCCTGACGACCATGTGGGGCGCCGAGATGGTCTGGCCCTCGCCGATGGGGAGCGGGTGGTCCTTGTACGAAGCCTCACGACGTGATTCGGGGACGAAGCGGTGTCGCGGAACCGCAGCGAGCGCGTCGACGACGGCCTCGTCGAACTGGCCGCTCCGGCCGAGGCGCTCGGCGAGCGCCGCTCGCTGTCGCCCCCAGTCGGGCATGCTACCAGGCCGACCAGGCCGTGGTCGACTCGTCGCGGACCAGCAGTCGGGTGATGTCCTTCGCGAAGGCCATGTCGCCGTCGAAGTCCAGTTTCTCGTGCTGGTAACCGTGGGCATCGTCGCGGACGTGGATGCCCTCGACGGTGAACTCCTCGTCGCCGAACTGCTCGGTCTCGCCGACGACGAACTCGAAGTCGCCGGGGACCTGGAGCTTGGAGCTCTCGGTCTCGTCGTGCCGCCCGTCTTTCGGGTGCATCGTGACGTTGATGGCCACGTTCCCGACGGCCCGTGACCAGACGGTCTCGACGTCGGTGACGGGCGCTTCCTCGGTGCGTCCGTCGGTGGTCTCCAGACTCGTGATGCGGACGGTCATGACCGCCTCCTCGGTCTCTAGGAGGAACTCCTCGCCGACCTTCAGGTCCTCGTCTTCGGGGACGTCGACCTGTGCCGAGAAGGAGTCGCCGTCCTGCGAGACGACGACGTCGGTCTGGACGGTCCGTTCCTCGGGCAGTCGTTCCTTGTGGACGTGGTCACAGGCGGTGCAGCGGACCGTGACCTGCCCCCCGGGTTTGAGCACCTCGTGGACGGTCTCCAGGTCGGGTGAACAGGCCGGGCACGGCAACGCGATGCGGTCGCCCGGTGTAGCGTCAGTCATATCCACCGTTCTAGCGCCCTGGCGTAAATGGTCGTCGCACCGGCGCTATCCGTGGTCTGCACTCCCATGCCGACCGGTGACGCCCTCGCTCACTGGCCGAGGGGTGCCGGACGTGGGCAGGGTCGCCGCTCACTCACCACGAGGAAGTTCCACTTCCTCGCCGTCCGCATACACGGTCGGCTCCATCAGGATACCGTCGAGATGCAGCGGCGCGTGGACGTCCCCACCGATGGCGTGGTCGTCGCCGATGGCGATGTGGACCGTGCCGGCGGCCTTCTCGTCTAGCAGGACCGACCCGACCAGTTCGGTGACGGCGACGTTGGTTCCGATGCCGAGCTCCGCGAGGTTGTAGGCGTCATCGCCGACCTCCTCGGCGGCGTCTTCGACCTGCCCGCGAATCTCCGGGTCGGAGATGTCGGTCACCTGGCCGTCTTCGACCGCAAAGGAGAGCAGTTCCCCGTCGAGTTTCCCGTGGGGGCGCATCGTCCCGTCGACGACGAAGGTGCCGTCGGCCGTCTCCGGCGAGACGAACACCTCGCCGGCCGGGAGGTTCGACATCTCGCCTGGTTCGTGGACGATACCGGTGTCGAGGTGCCACTCCCGCGAGCCGAGGCCGAAGGTGATGTCGGTCCCCTTCGGCGTCGTGACCCTCATTTCGTCGGCGTCGCCGACCTGGTCGAGGACGTCCCGGCAGTGCTGGGCGATGGCTTCGTAGTCGGCGTCCAGTCCCATCAGGAACACGCCCTCGGTGATGCCCGGCAGCGTCGCGACCCGGGCCCCGGCCGCGTTGGCCTCGCTGCGAGCCTCGGTGTGGGTCAGGCTCTTCGTGGTGGGTGCGAGCACCACGTCCGCCGTCTCCATCGCGCCGGCGACCGGTGCCGGCGGCTCCTCGCCGTGCTGGTCGCCCGGCGGGTAGCGGACGAAGACGCTGTCGTCGGTCGTCTCGCTCGCGACGCGGTACAGCGCCTCGCCGATGGCCTTGCGCTTGTCGTCGGTGACGACGGCACACGATTCGCTGGCCTGGAGGTTCAGACACTGGTGGATGGCAGTCTCCGCTGGCTTGCGGAGCGAGGAGTTGTCCATACGACCCAGTTGCCCGCCGTCGAATTAACTCTTGATACGACGGGCCCGAGACGCTCCGTTCCGGACCAGTCCGGTGCTCCCATCCGCCGTTAGTACAACAATCCGAGTTAATTTCTCTACGAAAATTACCGAAAAGAATATCGTGGTGTCACGAGTACGACAGTACATGCTTCACGTGGGCATCAACGGATTCGGCACGATCGGCAAGCGCGTCGCTGACGCGGTGCGTGCCCAACCGGATATGACAGTCGCGGGCGTCGCGAAGCGCTCGCCGAACTTCGAGGCCACCATCGCGACCGACCGGGGCTACAAACTCTATGCTGCCGGTCCCGACGGTCGCGACCCCTTCGAAGCCGCCGGCCTCCCGACCGCCGGGACGGTTCACGACCTCGTCGCCGCCAGTGACGTCGTCGTCGATGCGACCCCGAGCGGCGTCGGCGCCGAGAACGCGGCGCTCTACGCCGAGTACGACACACCGGCTATCTTCCAGGGCGGCGAGGACGCCGACGTCGCCGACGTGAGTTTCAACGCTCGGGCGAACTACGACGCCGCCGTCGGTGCCGACTCCGCCCGCGTCGTCTCCTGTAACACGACCGGTCTCTCGCGCCTGTTCGCCCCCATCGAGGAGGCTTACGGCATCGAGAAAGCCCGCGTGACGCTCGTCCGCCGTGGCGGCGACCCGGGCGACACCAGCCGCGGGCCCATCAACGACACGCTCCCGGACCCCGTCGAGATTCCCTCCCACCACGGCCCGGACGTCCAGACGGTCTTCCCCGACCTCGACATCGACACGATGGGGATGAAGGTGCCCACGACGCAGATGCACACCCACTCGGTCAACGTCACACTCGAGTCCGAACCGACAGCCGAGGCCGTCAAGGACCTCCTCGCTCGCGAGTCCCGGCTCTTCCTCATCCCCGAGTCCCTCGGTATCGACGGCACGGGGAAGATCAAGGAGTACACGCGCGACGCCGGCCGCTCTCGCGGCGACGTCTGGGAGAACTGCATCTGGGCCGAGTCGGTCACCGTCCAGGGCCGTGACCTCTATCTGTTCCAGGCCATCCACCAGGAGTCCGACGTGGTCCCGGAGAACATCGACGCCGTTCGGGCGCTCTCCCGACGGACGGCCAGCGCCGAACAGAGCATGATGCGGACGGACGACGCGCTGGGCATCGGCCGCGGGTTGGTCAAACACGAGGGGATGCCCCAACGGGCCGATAGTCTCGCCGACGACTGAGCCCACGACCTGCCTCACCGGAGCCGCGTCCGATACCGACCCGCGCAGTAGCGTCGACCGCCTTGTTTCTCAGTGCAGTGTCACTCGCGAGCGACGGCCATACCCCGTCACGCTGCTGGCTCACCCCATATCGTGGAACGTCACCGCGCCGCGCTCGGTGTCGAGCGTCGCCACGGAGAAGGGGTCCGGTGCCGGCGGGATGGCGATGCCGCCGGGATTGATTCGCACGGTCCCCTCTTCTTCCTCGGTCCCTGCCTCGTGGGTGTGGCCGTGGACCACGTAGTCGTAGGTGCCACACTCCATCAGCGCGTCGACGATGGCCCCGCTGGTTCCGTGGTAGACAGCTAGCTCGGCTCCGTCGAGGCGCAGTTCGCCCATCTCGCCGAGGTAGGTGCCGAACGACTCGACGGTACTCTCGACGGCCCACTCGCCGTCGTTGTTACCCCGGACCGCGTAGAAGTCCCAGTCACCGTCGAACGGCGTCACCGAGAAGGGCGCGACGAAGTCGCCACAGTGGACGACCGTCTCGCAGTCCTCGCGCTCGAACGTCTCGACGGCCGCCTCGACTTGCTCCAGGTTGTCGTGTGTGTCAGAAACGATGCCGATATCCATGCGTGTGTGTTCCGCTGGCGGCCCCAAGAACGTATGGCTCTGGCGACAGGAGTGCTCGGTTTCGGAGCCCCGGGTCCTGTCGAAGTCTCCACAGGCCCATAGCAAACTCAGTGTGGCAGACAGAGCGTGAATATCGACGGTCGGAACGCAGCGGGTTAATAATCCGATAGCATAAGGATTAATATAATCCGCTTGCAAGACGATTTTGCAATGGCTCGGGATTTGCCAACCACAGAACGGTATGCGAGCGAGTTGGCCGAATCGATCGACAAACAGCGTTACGCCACCTTGGTGCAGTCTGTTGGCGACCAGTTGAACGGCAGAAAGGACCGGTTCGATAAGTCCGATATCATCGAACGGTGCCTCGAAGTGTACAGCGACGGGCGGCTGCAGTGGGTCGACGACGTCAAACGAGATTTCGTCGATACAGTGCTGGGATGGGACATCGAGTTCAAGTACGAACAGAACGTGTTGTTTACTAACGTCCGCCAGAACCCCCGGAACCCGAATCTACGGCTGATTAATAACCTCGGAGAAAAAACCCAGATAGATCCGGAGGAGTTAGCCGACTTCTTCGTCGTCGGACAGCAGGACTCGATGGGTGTCATCTCGAAACGGACGATTCTCGACGACGACAGTCCGTCCGAACTCGACTTCGATGCTGACGCAGTTATCGGTGACTTCTACTTCGACGATATCGAGATCGTCTTTCGGCCCGAAGAAATCGGTGAGATACGGACAGTGGACGTAGACTACAAGCGACGGAAGATGGAGATGCAGATGGACCTCATCGAATCGATCTCTGCCGCTGGAACTGGACGGTAGACGTCCGAAGAACCCTACCAGGGTAGCTGCGTATCCATCTCGCGGCAGTCACTGCGCGATATACACCCTGTATCCAGCACGGTCCCCTGGAACTGGTACCGATGGATGGTTTTGCCGAGACGAGACTCCCCGGTTCGCAGAGTCAGAACGCCCCGCCGTGGACTGACCACTCGGGTGAACTGACCGGGGTGGTCGGTTGTGCGAGTAGGGCAGCGTAGTTGACCGTGGCGTTCTGGTTGTCATGGTCATTGTTCCACGACGCTCCTGCCTTACGCCGTCCCGCACGCCTTTTATCCGGGTACCGCCAACCCCTGTGCATGCCCCAGGGTATTCTCGATACCATCGGCCTGCTGACGGTGCTGGTCTTCGCCATCCCCGTCGCGCTGTTCGGGGCCGAACACCTCGTCCGCGGCGAGATTCTCGCGGGACTCGTCTTCGTCGGTATCGCCGGGCTGATGGTCGCTATCGAGCAGTACCTGACGACGCCGACGGACGTCCCCGGGATGGTCGCCGAGAAGACCGTCGGGGCCGTCGTGAAGACCGACGACGGGGACGAGGAGGACTAGGTCTCGTCGCGCCAGCGGTCCGGGTCGTCGGCCGCGAGGTACTCACGCAGGAGCGACGGGAACGCCCGCCCTTTCAGATATCGCAGGCCGAAGTCCTCGGCCCAATTGATGATGCCCTTGTCCTCCGTGACGACGCCGGCGTCGAGCTCGCGGGCCAGTATCAGCAGGTCGAAGTCCTCCCGTGAGTCCAGCACGCCCTGCCGGAGGGTGTCGCGGTACTCGTCGCGTAGCTCCGAGATGACCGCATCGACCTGCGTCATGTGGTCGTGGTCCTCGACCGTCTCGGCTCTCGACTCCTCGGCCTTTCGGACGGCCTTCTCCGAGACGCGAAGACCGCGATTGACACGGTCGGACATCTCGTCGATGAACTTGTAGACGAGTTCGGCGGGAATCATCACCTCGTAGTGCGCGGGCGACTTCGTGATGACCCACGTGTCGAGTTTCGTCAGCACCTCGTCGCTGACCGCCCGGTCGTCCAGCATCGTCGTCAGCTCGTCCTTGATAGAGGGCGGCATGTAACAGGAGATGTTGTGGATCTGCTTCGCCGAGGCGATGAGCTCGAGCAGGTCGAGACAGGCCGTCTCGAGGTCGCCGTCCGGGCCGCGTATCTCCGTCGTGAGAAACAGCGACGTATCGAGCACGAAGCGTTGTTTGAGCGGGCGCTCGGCCATACCGGCCCTTTCGGCCTCCGAGGAGATAGAACCATGGGCGAAGAGTAGTTGTCTCGACAACACTTTACTCGCGTGCGAACCTACCGCCCACATGGACGACGACTGGGCGACCGTGTTGGAACTGGCGGACGTCGACCCCGAGGACCTGCTCGAACACTTCGACCGGGCGTGGTTCCGGGGTCGGGAGTACCGGCACCTCACGGACGCCCGCCACGGCGTCGAGCTGGGCACCGCACTCGTGGGTGACGCCGTCGTCCGCGGGTTCCCGTCGATTCCTCGCGCCCTCGTCCTCGAGACGGCCGTCCCGGCGCAGTTCGACGGGCCGGTCATCGTCGAGGAGAAACTCAACGGCTACAACGTCCGTGTCGCGCGAATCGACGGTGACTTACTCGCGTTCACTCGTCGGGGCTACATCTGCCCGTACACGACGGCCGCGCTGGAAGACCGGTTCGAGCCGACCGCGTTCTTCGACGACCACCCCGACTGGATGCTCTGTGGCGAGCTCGTCGGCCCCGACAACCCCTACACGACCCACGACTACGCGGAGGTCGAGTCTGCGGCGTTCTACGTGTTCGGCGTCCGGGACCGGGCGACCGGCGACCCGCTGGTCCCCGAACGCCGCCGGGACGTGTGTACCCAGTACGACCTCGACGCCGTGCCGTACTTCGGGACGTTCGACCCGGAAGCGGCCGCCTCGGCGGTTCACGACGTGCTCGCCGACCTGGACGCTCGCGGCCGTGAAGGCGTCGTCCTCAAGTCGGCCGACGGTCGTCGGGCGCTGAAGTACACCACGAGCACTATCCACCGCACCGACCTCGCACACGCCTTCTCGCTCCCCTTCGACTACGGTCGTGACTTCCTGTTCACCCGCGTCGTCCGCGAGGCGTTCCAGGCCGTCGAGCGCGACGAGGACCCGTCGACTGTCCGGGACCGCGGCCGCGACCTGGGCGAGGCGATTCTCGCGCCGGCCGTCGAGACCATCCGGGCCGTCGCCGCCGACGAGCTCGTCGGCGAGGCACACACCGTCCGGGGCGACCCGGCCGTTCTCGACGCGCTGCTCTCGTACTTCCGGGACCAGGGCCTCCAGGTGGTCGTCGACCGTGACGAACGGACCGACGGCGAGCGGGTCGTCGAGTTCACCAAGGTGGCACGGGCGACACAGGACAAGACAGCGTACTACCTGGAGGGCGGGACAGTCGACGAGTAGCCGGCCTCAGTCGGCGGCGACGGCCTCGCCGGCCTCGTCGAGCAGGTCTTCGATGTCGCGGTCGGTCAGATGGTTCTCGAGCAGGACGCCGATCGGGAGCGTGGGCGCGCCGTCGACGAGGTTCTCCATCAGGACCAGCCGTTCACGCGCCCGCGACATCCCGACGTAGAACACCCGGCGCTCGTTGTCCGTCAGGACCGGGACTGGGCTGGTGTGTTTCGTGAACTCGTCGACCCCGGGCACCTCGATGCCCTGCTGGTCGACCGTCGCGGCCATCTGTTCGACGACTTTCTCGGTGAGGTCCGTCCCCACGAACACGTGGTCGGCCTCCCGCCCCTTCGCGGAGTGAATCGTCCCGAGCCGGACGCGGTCGGGGTCCAGACCCCGATAGTCGCCCTTGAAGTAGGCGTCGACGGAGCGCTCCTGGAAGTTGGTCACCTTCCGGAGCATGTCCGAGGCCGAGGCCGGATCGGGGACGAACGGGACGTGCTCGCGCACCAGGTCGGGCGATATCGCTATCTCGGCGATGTCCGCGTCCTCGCCGTGGTCGTCTGCGACCTCCTCCAGCGCGTCGAAGAAGTCGTCGCGCTCACCGGTCCCGAACGCGGAGTCGGCGAGCATGTCGGCCAGGCGACGGCCCTGCAGGACCGTCAGCTGCTCGTCGTTCTCCATCGCCTCGACTGCGCGGACGTACTGGGTCAGCCGGTCGGTCCACATCCGCTGGTCGGTCAGACAGGAGAAGGGGATCCCGTTGCCGATGAACTCGTCCATGAACTGGAACATCTGGTAGCGCGCCCGGAACAGCACCATCACCGTCTCGTCGGATTGCTCGACGGTCTTGGTGACGTTCCGCGAGAGGTCGAACATCGAGGGGTTCTGGACCGCCTCGACGCGGCCGCCCTCCTTGCGCGGGTTGAGGTCTTTCTCCTGGCGCTTCTCGATGTGGCGCACCTCGCGGTTGACCACGTTGAGGATGCGCGAGGGGAGCCGGTAGGAGTTGGGCAGAATCTCGTCCTGCGTGACCTCCTCTTCTAAGAGCAGGTCGGGGTCGGCGCCCTGCCAGGCGTAGACGACCTGGTCGTCGTCGCCGGCGATGAGCACCCGCTTCATGTGGGGTTTCCACTCCTCGTAGACGTCGTACTGCAGGGTCGTGATGTCCTGGAACTCGTCGATGATGAGGTAGTCGACGTTCGGGAGCAGGGAGCGCTGGGCGACCCGTTCGAGCATGTCGGCGAAGCCGGTCAGGCCGTTGTCGCCCTTGTGGGTCCGCCAGGCACGGATGGCGTTCGGGACGTCCACCCGGTCGTCGTCGGTCGGCCACGTCGGGGTGTACTTGTTACCCGTCTGTGCCCGGTCGTCGATTTCGGGGGGGAGCCGGACCTCCTCCTCGTCCCACTTGAACGGGACGTCGTACCAGTCGGCGACGTCCCGGCGGGTCCGCTGGAGCCACTGGCTCGTCGCGATGATCTTGTTACCCAGCGTCGTCGAGCGTGCCGACCGGCGTCGCGAGCCCTCGTACTCGTCTTCGAACTCGAGGCCGTAGTTCTCGCAGAACTCCTCCTTGTCCTTCTCGCCGACGACGTCGCCCCGTGAGAGGTTGAGCAGTTCGTAGGCCTTCGCGTGCATCGTCGAGACGTTGCCACGGAGCGCCCGGGGCGAGAGGTCCAGTCGTTCGGCCAGTCGTTCGCGGATCTCGGCCGCCGCGGCACGCGTGTAGGAGACCACGAGGACGTCCCGGAACTCGACGTCGTCGTCTTCGAGTATCTCTTCGACGCGGTCCAGGAGCGCTGTCGTCTTCCCACTGCCGGGCCCACCGAACAGGCGGACGACCTCGGTGGTCGAATCGGTCATTGGGCCTAGACTAAGGCCCCGCAACTATAAACGACGTGCTTTGGAAAACGAGTGTGTCACCCTCACGTGGCCCGGTCTACGGATGTCGCGGTGAGCGCGCGTCTCTGACCTCCGAGCCGTCTCGAATCTTGTCTTCGCAGGCCGGGCAGATTCTGGGGTCGCTGACCTCCGGTGGGGTGAAGACGCGCACGTAGTCCTTCGTCACGAATCCACCGCAGTTCTGGCATTCGGGCATGGATACTTCTCACATTGTTACCAAGTCACATATACTTATCGTTGAAACTGAACGTCAGGTTATTTGACTATCTGTACAGCGAGACGTACAGCATCGCGAACCCGATGATGAACGGGATGGTCTCGGACATCTGGAAGAAGACGTTCACCAGCGGGTCGACGTTTCCGGCCCCCAGCTGCGTGATGACGCTGCCGACGGCGACACCCATGCTGATGAACGCGAAGCCGAGGAATGCGTACTGTAGGCGTTCAGAGGGGCGCTTGCGGTAGGCCTGGAAACTGATGAGTGTGATACCGAGCGTCAGACCGAACACGGCCATCCGCATCAGGACGAGGAGGCCTCTGGCGAGAACGACGCCTTCGACCACGGCGTCACCACCCCCTCCCCGGCTGTGCCCGGTTCATTCCGGATTCAGCTCGTCCCAGAGCTGACTGAACCGGTCCGGGAGGTTCTCCTCGCGGTAGATGCGGACCTTGTACTCTTCGTCTTCCAGCGAGATGACCGTCGAATCGAAGTTCGACTCGTAGACCTTGTAGTGGTTGCCGTCGTCGGCCACCAGCGTCTGGTCGGTGACCAGGTCGTACTCGTCTAACAGCTCGATGCGACGGTACACCGTCGGGAGCGACAGGTCGCACTCGTCGGCGAGCTCCTTCGCTGACCGGGGCTCTCGGCTGATAGCGGCCAGGACACGACGGGCGTGGGAATCGCCGATCGTGTCCAGGATCTCCTCGATGCTCTTGTCCTCGGACACTGGTTCAGACTACTCCTCGTCTCACATAAGCGTTCGTGAGAGCGCGTCGACAGTACGGCCGGATGCCCCGGCGCGTCGCGGCGCTTCGGCCGACGACTCACAGCCGACGAACGAGCGGGATGTGTCTTCACGCTCAGAAAACGCTCACGTGGCTATATGCCGGCGGCCACCATCGGGACGCTTGCAGTTGCTGGTCAGGTGTGAGGCCGTCGCCGTCGGTCGATATCCCCGCGACGTCGGCCTCGTGACCCAGCGCCTGACCTGGCTTCGCCGGCCGACGACTGACCCCCGTCGGCCGGCGACGCTGCGTTCTTTCGATGTATCGTCACGCCGACCGAGAGACAGGGCTGTTCAGGTCGCGTCGTCGACGGAGAAGGCCGCTACCGCGGCGGCGTCAGTTTACCGGTGTCCAGCCACACACCGAGCACTCGCTCGCGGCCGACCCGTGCAGGCCGCCACAGTCCGGACACTGTTTCTTGTTATAGTTGTCTTCCCAACCTGTTTCCTCAACGTCGTGTCCGCGCTGGGTGAGAAACTCGTCGAACATGTCGTCGGGACTCGGTGCGCTCGCCATACATGGTATGCTATACCACGACAGTATTTCAAGCTACTGGTACTGTCTCTCATTGCCACGGTACGCTGTAGCACTGTTCGGGAACTGACCCGAACTCGAGGTCAGGGGACCTGGATGAAGTAGTTCGCCGAGTACTCGTTGTAGTCGATGGTTAGCCCGAACAGGTCCTTGTTCCCCGCGTCGGTGAACGTGAATGTAATCGTCTCCGTGCTGCCTGCAGGAACCACGATCTCCTGGTCGATGTCGTCGTAGTCGCCGAACAGCTGGATGGTGTCTCTTGCGTCGCCGTTCACCGTTGCCGACTGCGCGATGTCGCCGCTGTTCGCCATGAAAAACAGGAGGCGCATCCGGTCTATCTCCCGGTCTGTAGCTCCCGTGTTGCGGAAGGTCACCGCCACCGAGTTCTGCTGGCCCTTGACCAGCTCGACGCTCTCCAGTTCGACGTTGTTGGCGCCCGCCGGGTTGATCTGGGAGACGGAGCCGCCCCCGGTCCCGTCGCCGCCCGTGGCACTCTCGACGGGGATGTCGAACGAGGTCCGCTCCCTGGCGTCGACCGTGCTATCGCCGTCGAAGTCCTGCTCGGCCGTGACGCTCCCGGTCCCGACGAAGCTGCTGTCGGGCCGGTAGAGGACAGACACGGTCCCACTCTCGTTGCTCGGTTTCGTGACCGACTCTGCCCAGGTCCCGTCGGTCCCTTGCACCTGGCCGTCCGTCGCCGTGAACGTCACGTCGCCCGCCGCGGGGTTGTTGTACCGGTCGTTGACCTGGACGCGCACCCGCTTCGTCTCGCCGGTTCGGATGCTCTCGGTCGTCTCTTCGCCCGCCCTCGTCAGGTAGTACGGGCCCAGAACGCTCTCGTCGACGTCGCTGCCGACGCCCACGCGGGCCATCCGGAGCGTGTAGCTGCCCGGTTCGAGCGTCACCGTCAACGTGTTGTACGGGTCGCCGCTGGTGACTGCGATGTCAGAGATCCGGCCGCCGTTGGCGACCATCTCGCCCTCGAGTAGCGACGCCCACTGTTCCTCGCCGAGCGTCGTCGGGAGCGTGAGCGTGATGCCGTCGGCGTCCGCGTTCGTGATGGTCGTGGTCCGGGCCGGGGCCGACAGCGGGACGGCGTCGACCGCGACGTCGCCCGTGCTCGCGGTCGACAGCTGCCCGTCGACCAGCAGTAGCAGCACCTGGTCGCCCTCGATGAAGCTGCCCGTGTCGGCCGGCAGTGCCGTCCCGCTCTCGAAGGTCTTCACGAGCGTGGTGTGTTCGTACACCATCGACGGAGCGTTCGCGTACTCGTTGTAGCTCGGCCGGTAGCGGACGGCCGTCGTCTCGAACGTCCGGTCACTCCCGTCCCAGTACGACGACGCGGACGCCGCTTGCGCGTTCGAGACCGTGACCGTTCCCGGCCCCAGCGTCTCGATGGTCCCCGATCCCACCCCGGGGTTCAGGAGGAAGAACCGCGAGGGGTAGCGCGCCGCCAGCTCGACCTGCGTCGACGTCGGGACGTTCTCGGTCCCCGACTGGAGGATGGCCCGGTCGAAGTCGAGCATGTCCTGCTGGACGCGCTGGTTGTGCTCGAACTCCACCTGCTGGTTCTGGGCCGGCACGGCGTTGACCTGTATCAGCACGAGCAGCGACATGACCAGGCCGAACATCAGAATCGCGCCGATGACCTCCGCTGCCCCACGGCTGTCGGCACCGAACCGCCGGGTAACCCGGTCGGCGAGACGGGACACCGGGTTCGAACCCGGGAGCGAACTTCGGTCGTCGTGTGGTGAGTCTGGTTGCATGGTCGGTCAGATGAACAGGAAGGCCGCAGTCGAGAGCAGGACGAGTCCGATACTGTACTTCAGGCCGCTGAGCGCCTTGTTGTCGACGAGCTTCCCGGCGAGCAGGCCCGAGCCAAAGCCCTGGATAATCGCCGAGTGGAAGAACAGCGTCTCGTAGGCCGCCACCGGAAGGTTCGAGATGCTCACGGGGGACTCGACGTCGGTGCCAGTCGGTTCGGTCGACACCGCCGAGATGGGTTCGAGGTACGCCGTGGTCAACAGCGCCACCACGAGCAGGTAGACGAGGAACCCGATGACGACGACGGCGACGTACGAACTGAGTTCGCGACGCCGCTGTTGCTCGATCTTGAAGCGGTTCCGCGTGTCGTCGGCGGCGATACTGAGGACGCGCGCGAGGTCGCTCGACGAGCGCATCCCCTCCGCGATGAGTTTGATGGCCCGCGAGAGCTGGGGCACGCGCAGGCGGTCGGCGAACGCCCGGAGCGCCCGCGACGTGTCGTGGTTCCACTCGATGTCGTTGCGGACCTTCTGGAGCTCCGTCTCGATGGGGCCGCTCGACCACTTGGCGACGAGCCCGAGTGCCTCAGTCGTCGGCACCCCCATCTTGTTCGCGCTCGACAGCGCGTTCATCGTGTCGGGGAACTGGCTCGAGATGCGCTTCTCGCGGCGGAACTTGCGCTCGGCGAACAGCGTGAGCGGGACCATCGTGACGAGGAGTGGCGCGACGACGAGAACCACCGTCGCGAAGCGGGGGGCGTCAAGGAAGCCCTGCCAGCTCAGCTCGGCCGTCCCGGTGGTGACGACGCCGCCGACCCAGAGCGCCGCCAGCGGCCCCGTTATCAGGAGCGTGTACAGGGGCGCTCGCTCGAAGACGGCGAACGGCGTCTCGAGCGATTCGCGGAGATACCGGCGCCGGCGCTGTCGGAGGTAGGCCGTCTGCTGGGTCGCCTCCCACTCGTCCTCCGACAGCGTCTTCTCCTCGCCGAAGACGCCATCGACGGCCGCACGCAGTGACTCAGTGGCGCTCAGCAACACGTCGCGACCGACGAGCACCGACAGGCGGCCGATGCTCTCGCTCGTGACGTGGTGTTCCTCGTCGAGTCTGACCTCGGCCTGCGTGAACGGCGAGGACAGCGTGTCGAGCAACACGAGGAACAGCCCCATCGCCAGCGGCATCACCGCGTACACGAGGAGCGTGATCTGGCCCACCGTCTGGGCCCCGAGCAGGCTCATGACGATGAGGATGACGATGAGGAAGAGCGGGGCCGCGACGAACAGCACCACGAATATCTCGCTCAGCAGCGACAGCGTCTCCAGGAACCCGGTCTGTTCGTCGCGCGCGTCCTCGAGGTAGGTGTCGGTCTGGTTCTCGAGGAACACCGTCACGTCACCGCCGGAGTCGAGGACGCTCAGCAGGTCGTCGAAGAACTGCTCGAAGTTGTCGCTCGGCGTGAGGTTCCGGGCGTTCTGCAGCCCGGAGTAGAGGTCGTTGCCGAACAGCTCGACGTCGCGGACGACCGTCTGGAACTCGTTTGCGACCTCGCCGTAGGTGTCCTGTGCGGAGCCGAGGACGCGGATGATCTCGAGCAGGTCCATCCCGCCGTACGACAGCGCGTACATGAACGTGATCGCGTGCGGGAGGGTGACGTTGATGTTCCGGCGCCGCGTCCCGACGACCGACCTCGGGTAGTAGTACCGGCCGAACCATACGCCAGCCGCCAGGGCGACCGCCGTGCCGATGGCCAATGCCATCCCGCTGAACAGCGCCCGGTTCTCGCCGAGGTACACCGTGAGGTCGCCCCGATACGCGAGCGGGTTCGACAGCGACGCGATGACGCCCTGTTCGAGGAGAGCGTAGGTCAGCCCCACGCCAGCGAGCACGCCGATGACGGCCGCGAGAATCGCGTATATCGCGGTCCGTTCGAGGTACGCGTCGTAGTTCTGGCCGAACCGTGCCTGGTTCAGCCAGCGCTGGAGGTCCGTGTGTTTCTCCGGGCGTAGCCGGTAGTAGCTCCGGACGTACCCGTACTGCTCGCGGAACTCGTCGCTGTCTTCGGGCCGAATCGGGTCCGGGTCCTGGTGGTGGCTGATGCTGGGTTCGGGCGCGCCGCTGTCCCGGTTCGACCGCCTGTATTCGTCGCCCCCCATCTCAGTCCTCCTCGATGAGCGTCCGCAGGTCGACGCCCTGGGACTTCAGGTCCTCGACGTCCGGCCCGTAGTCCCGGAGGTACGACGCCGTGATGCGTCCCGCCGCCAAGTCGTCCATCGTCCGATCGCGGTCCTTATCGAACAGCTGAATCGCCGCCGTCACCTCGACGTAGCCGTTGATGCCCTCGTCGGCGAGATACTGCAGGAGCTGCGCCCGGTCGTCGAGTTGCGCCTGGAGCTCGTCCTCGTCCCAGCCACGCTCCGCGGCGATCTCACGCATCAGCTCGGACTTCCCGACCTGCTCGTGGGTGTCCGTGGTCGCGTCCCGCTCGAAGATGCGCTTCGAACGGACCTCGTCCATGTCGTACTCCTGCGGGAGGATTTCGGCGGTCTCCGCGTTCCGGCGGACGCGTTTCTCGCCGATGTAGGTCTGTCGCTGGATGGAGACGATATCCAGGTCCTGGAGCATCTGGACGGGCACGTTGAGCGGCGCGTTCTGCAACCGCGAGATGACCGTATCGACCGAGTCGGCGTGGAACGTCGTGTAGGCCGTGTGGCCGGTCGACATCGCCTGGAAGAAGGTCAGTGCGACCCGCTCTTCGGTTCGAATCTCGCCCACGAGGAGGTACTCCGGGCGCTGGCGGAGCGCGGCGTTCAGCAGGTTGTACATGCTGACCTCGCCCCGTCCCTCCGAGGTCAGCGGCGTCCGGGTGACGCTCTGGATCCAGTTCTCGTGTGGCAGGTCGATCTCCCGGGTGTCCTCGATGGAGACGATCTTGCTGCGCGGCGGGATGAAAAACGAGATGGCGTTCATGCTCGAGGTCTTGCCCGACCCCGTCCCGCCGGCGAAGATGAGCGACTTGTTGTTCTGGATGGCGACCCAGTAGTACGCCATCTGCTCGGCGGAGAACGTGTTCCAGCGGACGAGGTCGACGGGCGTGAACGGGATGTCCGCGAACTTCCGGATGGTGAAGTTCGACCCGCGGGTGCTGATGTCGCCCCCGAGGGTCATCTGGACGCGCGACCCGTTCGGGAGCGAGGCGTCGACCAGCGGGTTCGAGACGGTGAGCTGTTTCCCGGCCCGCTGGGCCGTCCGGAAGATGAAGGTGTCCAGCGACTCGCGGTCGAACGCGATGTTCGTCTTCAGGTCGCGGTACTCGCGGTGGTAGACGAACACGGGGACGTTCGTCCCGTCACAGGAGACGTCCTCGACGGCCGGGTCGCGCATGATGGGGTCGATGGCCCCGTAGTCGATGAAGTCCCGAACCAGGTAGTACAGCAACTTGTACAGCGTCCCGTTCTCGACCGTGGCCGCGTTCTCCAGGATCATCTCCGTCGCCTCGCTGACGAACAGCTCGCGGCGCTCGGTCTCGTCGTCGAACTCCTTGTACATGAGCTGGTTGCGCAGCAGCTCGACGAGGTCCTGTCGGACGTACCGCTCGAAGTTGTTCATCAGCACCTCCTCGACGAGGTATCTGTGTTCCCGGTCGTGTTTGTCGTAGACGACGGCGATGAACGCGTACGGCTTGTTCACCCAGCGGTACTCCACCAGCTCGTAGTGGTCGAGAAACGAGAAGTCGAAGAACCGCGTCGCGATGAACTCGTCCGTCGGCGGCTCGGTGAACAGTTTGTCGGTGGCCGTCGCGAAGTACTCGCTTACGTCCGCGAGGATGTTCGTGACCGTCGGGTCCTCCCACAGCGCCAACTCCGCTTGTTCTTCCTCGAGGTCGACGAGGTCGATGTCGAGCACCTCGGTGAGCGCCCTGTCGTCCTCCGACCGCTCTTCGCGTCGGTCCGAGACGCCGTCCGTCTCGTCAGCCGTGCTCTCGAGCAGCCTCGCTGCCCGTTTCGAATCCCCTGTCACTCCCGTGTTCGTATCATCCATTTGTGTCTCCTGCAGTTCCCGGTAGGCCGCTGATACCGTGCTGCGGTTCTCCGGAATCCGGTCGTCTCGACGGGGAAGAAGCGCCGTTACGCTATCGGTCAAGACCACGTCGGCGTTGGCGACGCGGTCCCCCACTTCTGATGCCCGCCCCTGGTAGTCGCAAACTGCAGCACCCACAGATGGTATCGATTGTTACCAGTTTACAGCTAGTTACACTGTATTTAATATAGGAACGTTACCAACCTATATAAATAAATCTGTAATTTATATACCATCTACTAATAATACAAGAACGTTCATTCGCCACGTTTTGTCGGCGTTCGTTCCCTGTGAACAGATATCCCGCCGCGCCCTCGCGTCTGGTGTACCCGGGCGGGCCTGTCAGTGGGCGTCGTCGATGAGTCGACCGTGGACGTCGATCTCACCGTCCCGAATCCGGGTGCTGCTGATTCGCCTGCCGTCCTCGGCGGTGACGAACGGCGGCGTGTGGACCTCCAGCGGTCGGAGGCCGTTCTCGCGACGACGCTCGTTGAGCTGGTAAGCGCGGTGCTGGGCTTTCGCCTCGGGCGAGACGACCAGCGCGTCCACGTCGTCCCGTGTCGCGGCGGGGCCCAGTGTGTCCTCGAGCCGGTGGACCTCGTAGGACGCCGTGTACGCCCCTGCGAGTCGGGCGAGCTCGTCGTCGAGCGCGTCCCGCCGGTCCGCGTACGGCCCCAGCATCTCTACGTGTTCGGGGTCACTTCGTGTCTCTGCAGCCAGTTCGGTGCTCGTGAGCGCGACGACGACGTGGCCGTCCCCCGGCCCGTCGTGACTCGCCGTCTGGAACGCTTTGTGCAACAGGGCACGGTGCCCGTTGTGGATGGGTGTGAACGTACCGCCGAGAATCGCCGTTCGGTCGGGGTCAGCCATACCCGACGTTGCCGCGGGAGTGCCGTATATCCCGGGCCCGGTGACCTACCATCGCTCGACCAGGACGTCGCCGGACCTGAGGACGCGAATCGGCGCCGTCTCTTCGAGCAAGGACCGGGCCTGGTCGAGTTTCTCGGCCTTCTCCGCGTACAGCGTCAGGAGGTCGTCGCCGACGCCCACCTCGTCACCCGTCCGACAGTGGAGCAGGATGCCGGCCCGATGGTCTTTGGGTGCGCCCGCCCGCCGCGCCAGTTCGTTCACGAGCGCGTTGTCGACGTGGGTGACGACGCCGTCCCGGTCGGCCGTGACCGTCGTGTCGACGGGACCGGGGTCGAGGTCCGCGACGGTGACGTCCGGGTCGCCGCCCTGGGCTGCGACGATCTCGCGGAACTTCGCCTCTGCTCGCCCGCTGTCGAGAATGTCCGACGCCGCCTCGGTGACGCCCGCACCGTCGAGGAGTATCTGCGAGAGCCGTTCGCTCTTCTGGCGGAGGGACGCCGGCCCGCCGCCCTGCAAGACGGCGAGCACGTCCCGGGCCTCGAGGACCGGCCCGATGCCCTGCCCGATTGGCTGTTCCCCGCGCGTTATCGCACAGTCGACCGCCATCCCGAGGCGCTCGCCGACGTGGCGACAGTCCTCTGCCATCTCGCGGGCTTCGGACAGGCTCTCTACTTTCGCGCCCTCACCGTAGGGGATGTCGATGACGACGTTGGTCGCGCCGGCGCTCTTCTTCTTCGAGAGCACCGAGGCGATGACCTGCCCCGGCGGGTCCAGCGACAGCGGCGTCTCCGCGCGGATGATCTTGTCGTCGACCGGCGAGAGGTTCACCGCCCCGCCCCAGACCATACAACCGTTCGTCTCGGCGACGATCTCCTCGATCTCCGCGAGCGAGAAGTCGACGTCACAGAACACCTCAACGGTGTCGGCGGTGCCCGCCGCGGAGGTCACGGCCCGCGACGACGTCTTCGGGATTGTGAGCCCCGCTGCGGCGAGAATCGGGACGATGATGGGCGTGACCCGGTTCCCGGCCACGCCGCCGATGGAATGCTTGTCGACGACAGGCGTGCTGTCCCACCGCATAGTCTCGCCGACTGCCACCATACACTCGGTGAGTGCGATCATCTCCTGTCTGGACATGCCGTTGGTGTAGACGCCCGCGACGAAGGCGCTCAACTCCACGTCGTTCAGCCGGTCGCGGTTGATGTCGCGGACGATGGCACGCAGCTCCGAGAGTTCGAGCTCGATGCCGTCGAGCTTCTTCTTCAGATAGGCCACCGAGTCGGGCCTCGTCGCCAGCGTCACGTCCACGGTCCCGGTGATGTGTCCCAGCGGCCGCGTGACGCCGAGTTCCCCAGCCCCGACCAGCTCGTCGGTGACCTCCACGATGCCCGTCGTGACCCGGTCGTCGTGGGTGATATGGACCCGGTCGAGCGGATGGGCCCCGAGGTCGCTCGCGTCGGCCGAGTTCAGCAGGACAGTCGGCGTCCGCGTGCCGATGTCGATATCGAGTCCGGTGAGTTCCATGTGCCCACTTCACACCCCCGCGGTAATAGCGCGACCCCCACCGGTACCCTCTTCTCACTTGCCTGCGGTACCGATTGCATGTCCAGTGTTACGGCCGCCCCCCGCCGACCCGGTACGTGTCGACAGGTTCGGTGCCCATCGTGACACCGCCGCTCGGCGAGTGGGCGTTCGACCGCCGCGGGCCCGAACACAGCAAGCGGGTGTACGACTGGTGGGGGAGACACGACTGGGCCTACCGGGCCTTCGTCAACGGCTACCTGCTCGGACGCGAGGGAGCCTTCCGGACACGGACGGTCGAGTCGCTCGGTCTCGACCCCGGCGACTGGGTCCTCGACGTCGGCTGTGGCCCCGGGCCGAACTTCGACGTGCTCGCGGACGCCGTCGGTCCGACGGGGGCTCTCGTCGGTGTCGACGCGAGCGAGGGGATGGTCGAGCGAGCGACAGCACGGGGTACGACGCTCGACTGTTCGGCCACCGTACTCCAGGCCGACGCCGCCCGACTGCCGCTGCGAGACGCGTCTGTCGACGCGGCGTGTGCGACGCTCTCGCTCAGTGCCATGCCCGATATCCCGGCCGTCGTCGACCAGCTCGCTCGCGTCCTCCGACCGGGCGGTCGGCTCGCGGTACTCGACGCCCGTCCCTTCGAGGCTGCGTACGCCCGGTGGTTGAACCCGTTCATCGAGCGTGCCGCTGCCTACCTCACCAACTGGTATCCCGACGCCGACATCGTCGGCGCGGTCGACGAACGGTTCGCCGACACGACGCTCCGGACCTTCCAGGGCGGTTCCATCTACGTACTCACCGGACGGAACGGGACGGAGCGCTAGTCTTCGTCCGGCCGAGCCAGCAGTTCCTCTTCGTAGGCCGCGACGGCGCCGACGACCGACGCCGCGTCGTCCGCTGGCACATCGAACTCGTCGAGGCTCGCCTCGAGTAACTCGACGGCACGCTCGATGTGCGCCGGTGTGAACGGGACGTGGAGGTGGGCCTCCCGGACCGGCGCCGCGTCGTACGTCTCCGGTCCTCCTGCGGCCTCACAGAGAAAGTCGGTCTGTGTCCGCCGCAGCATCTCCATGTCCGCGTTCTCGAAGAACGGACCCAGCTCCTCGTCTTCCACAAGTCTGTCGTAGAAGTCGTCGACGACCGCTCGGATGCCCGCTTGTTCCCCCAAACGTTCGTACAACGTTTGCTCCGCCATACGGGTCCCACGGTGGTTTCGACCAATATTGTTTCGCCGTCGCGCCGTCCGACCGGTGGCTCGCGACGAGACGACGGCCCCGTTGCCGCCAGCTGTCTACCTCGATGGCCCCCTTCGACCTGTCGCGCCCTTCGAAGTGCTAGTGGTCTAGTCTCGAACCATCCGAACTGACGAGAAAATCTACAAAATCCTGGATTATGGACTCACCTTGTACCCAAAAGGGCCAAACTATACCATATATAAGAATTATATCTCTAAAACACGAATAAACTCGGATTTAAAATTTCGAAGAAGGATATTAGTCAACAAAAATGGGTAAGATGAGTTCGAAATTACCAATCAGTGTGCAAACCCTCTCAGTAGTCCTGTCTGTGACTACACTTCTATCGGATATCTTCACTCTCGCGGTTCTCGGCCGCTATCGCGCGTTCGGGCCAGCGGACGGGCATCCGACTCCACTGGGCCCTGCTCTCTGAGAATAACATATGTACGTCTGATAGAAATATGGATTCTGTGCAGTCCGCTCCAGTACGACGCCGTCGGCTGCCCGCGGACGGTCCTGTTCGGACGAGCGACTCTGTCTCGAGGGTTCGACTGGGATGCCACTATATCGTGGCACTGTTTGACACCACCCATGATAAAACCCGGTGTCGGCGGGGGAGCTGACGGCCCCGAGGTTCGTGATCGCCGTCAACGTATCCTGTTCGCTGTCGCACGCCTGCGGCTCAGCCGTGTGTAGCACGACTCGATTCGGCGAGTCGGCATGCCCCATCTGACTGTTCGCTCCCGGACCCGCTCTCTTCGCTACGATACTGCGTACCACAATCTTTAACCCTACATTCCGAGTCTCCAGAGACCATGGCGAGAGAAGACGAACCGGACTATCGCATACCCCCAGGCGGCGGCGTGCCGTGGCGGGACATGGGAATGGAGGAGACGCACCGGCCGCCGGAACGCGACGTCGAGATAACCGGCATCGAGACGATGGCCATCGCGGGCAACTTCACGTGGGGCATCGTTAAGGTCGAGACCGACGCCGGCGTCTACGGCCTGGGCGAGACCTTCCGCGCCGAGGCGGCGCTCGATATGGCCGGCCGGCTGGCGGTCGACCTCGTCGGCGAGAACCCGCTCGATACCTCCCGCGTGCGCGAACTGCTCGAGCAGCGCTACACTGGCGCGGGCGCTATCGGGCAGGCCGCGTTCACGGCCATCGAGACGGCCTGTTACGACATCAAGGGCAAGCTGTTCGACGTCCCCGTCTACGAACTGCTGGGCGGGAAGTACCGGGACGATATCAAGATTTACTGTGACACCCACGGCGGCGAGTCGCTGGGCGAGGCTGCCGACCACGACCCACGGGACGTCTACACGCCCGAGGCGTACGCTCGCGCCGCCCGCGAGGTCGTCGACGAGGGGTTCGAGGCGCTGAAGTTCGACCTCGACGTGCCGACCCACGCCGAGTACGACGAGGCCAGCCGGCGGATGGGCAACGAGGCGCTCGAGCACAAGGTCAGCCTCGTCGAGGCCGTCCGCGACGAGATCGGCTACGACGTCGACCTCGGGATGGACCTCCACTGGAACTTCACGACCGAGACGGCCATCCGCCTGGGCAAGAAACTCGAACGGTTCGACCTCGCCTGGCTCGAGGACCCGGTCCCGCCGGAGAAGACCGAGTCCCAGCGCCGGGTGACCGAGGCGCTCGACGTGCCGGTGCTCACCGGCGAGAACCTCGTCACCGTCTCGCAGTTCAACGACGCCGCCCGGGAGGGGATGATGGACATCGCCGCGCCCGACGTCAACAAGTGCGGCGGCCTGGGCGAGTACGTCGACATCGCCACCGTCTGTGACCTCTACGGCATCCCCATCGCCTCGCACAATATCTCCAGCCCGCTGGGGACCGTCGCCGGTGCCCACGTCTCCGCGGCCATCCCGAACTTCCTTTGCCTGGAGTGGCACGCCCGGGACGTCCCGTGGTGGAACGAGATGGCCGAGCGCGTCGACGGTTCGGGCCCCGTCCTCGAGGACGGCTCCATCGACGTGCCCGAGGGCCCCGGCCTGGGCGTCGAACTGAACCCTGACATCTGCGAGGAGTACCTGGTCGACGGCTACGACCTCATCGTCTGAGACGCTGTCCGCGTCGGTTCGCCTGCGGTTCGAGGACGAAGGTGGTGCGAGAGCCGAGACCTCGCGGGTCGACCACAGCCGGGGCTTCCTGATTGAGTCCCTCCGAATTCCCATAACTAAACATCATCGATTTTCCCGCCGACGGCGACTGGACACGCCCTCGGCGTCCGTAGGGAGGACCTACCTGAGTTCGCGACGGGACGTCGAATCGAACCCGCCGTGCGGAGTGGGCGGCGGCGTCATAGATAGCGGAGGTTTTATCCGGGTGGTATGCACACACTCACACGAATACGTATGACAGACCGCTCGAACACGTGGCCTCGTGGTGGGGTGTCGACCGAACAGCTGCTGGAGCGCTGGGCGGCTCTGGACCGGGGCTGGAAAGCGGCAGCCTTCGGTGTCCTCATCGTCGCGGGCCACGCGCTGTGACGATGAGGCAGTTGTCCCGTTCGCTTGGCCGAGTAGTCCCGGGGCTCGCGCTGCTGGTCGCCCTCGCCGTCATCGCCCGTGTCGTCGGCGATGCCGTCCCGGCGCTCAGCCCCCTCATCGTCGCTATCGCTATCGGCGTCGTCATCGCGAACTCTGTCGGGCTCCCCGAGGTCGCCGCGCCCGGAGCCAACCGGCACAAACTGCTGCTGGAGACCGCCATCGTCCTGCTGGGCGCGCAGTTGACGCTCGACGCCATCGTCGAGGCCGGGGGGACCGTCGTGGTGCTCGCCACGCTCGTCGTCCTCTTTGGCGTCCTCTACCTGGAACTGCTGGCGCGGTTCGTCTTCGGCATCGACGGCGGGGCCCGCGCGGTGCTCGCGGCCGGGGCGAGCGTCTGCGGTGTCTCGGCGGTACTCGCCGTCTCCGGGACCGTCGACGTCAAGGAGTCGGCCGTGACCTACGCCGTGGCGACCATCCTGCTGTTCGACGCCGTCACGCTCGTCGTGTTCCCCGCCGTGGAACCGCTGCTCGGCCTCACCGGACAGCAGTTCGGTATCTGGGCGGGCCTCAGTCTGTTCAGCACCGGCCCGACGGCCGCCGTGGGCTTCGCCGTCTCCGAGACGGCCGGTCGCTGGGCCACGCTGACGAAACTCGTCCGCAACTGCTTCATCGGCGTCCTGGCCATCGGCTACGCGCTTCGGAACGCGACGGCCGATGCCGACTCCGTCTCGCCCACCGAGGTCTGGACGCGGTTCCCCAAGTTCCTCATCGGGTTCCTGGTCGTGCTCGTCGTCGCGAACCTCGGCGTCCTCTCGCAGGGGGCGCTGTCCTCGATCGAGCGCACGACCGACTGGCTGTTCATCATCGCCTTCGTCGGCCTCGGGTTCGACATCGAGTTCCACCGGCTCCGCGCGGCGGGCCTCCGCCCGGTCGCCCTCGTCCTCGTCCACCTGACGACGGTCAGCGTCCTGACCTACACCGCGGTCACGCTCCTGTTCTGACTCGTCGGGGTCCCGACGTGTCACGCCTCCGAGGGCAGGGGGGAAAGCATTAATATTGGGGGCTCATTCCCCCACCTGTATGGCAGACAGATACCTACAAGTCGTCGAACCGTCGGACAACGTCGCGACGGCGCTCCGTGAACTGGAGGCAGGCGAGACAGTCACGGTCGCCGTCGGCGACGAGGAACGAACAATCGAGGTACAGGAGGACGTCATCTTCGGACACAAGATCGCCGTCGAGGACATCGCGTCGGGCGAGACCATCACGAAGTACGGGAAGAGCATCGGCAACGCGACCGAGGACATCCCAGCTGGCACGTGGGTCCACGTCCAGAACGTCGAGAGCAACTACGGCCGGGGCGACCTCGCCGGCGACAAAGAAACAGCGGCAGTGAGTGAGTAATCATGAGCGAATTCCTTGGATACGAACGGGACGATGGGAGTGTCGGCATTCGAAACCACGTTGCGATTATCTCCACAGCACCCTACGCCAACGACACGGTCAAGCGCGCTGCGGATATCATCGACGGGGCGGTCCCCATCACCCATCCGCTGGGCCGCTGTCAGACCAAGCCCGACGTGTTCCAGACCTACCGGACGCTGCTGGGCTACGGGACACACCCGAACGTCTACGGCACCGTCGTCGTCGCCCACGCCGGCGAGATCGTCGACGGTGACGAGCTGGCCGCGGACGTCGCCGAGACCGGTCGCCCGAGCGACTCGGTCAACATCCACGCCGAGAAAGGCGTCATGAACGCACTGAAGCGCACCGTGGACTCCGCGCGTGACATGGTTCAGGAAGCCAGCGCCCAGCGCCGCGTCCCCGCGGACATGTCGAACCTCACCTTCGGTATCAACTGCGCGACGTCGGACACGACGAGCGGTCTCTGTCAGCACAAGGCGACGGCCCGAGCGGTCTGGCGGCTCATCGACGAGCACGGCGGCCGGGGCTGTTTCGCCGAGACGCCGGAGTTCTTCGGCGGCGAGAACGAGCTCTCCGAGCGGGCGGTCAACGACGAGGTTCGAGACGAGATTCTCGAACGCGTCGACAACTGGGACAAGCGACTGCAGGCGACGGGTTACGACGTCCGCGGTGCCCAGCCGACGCCGGACAACATGGACGGCGGACTCACCACCATCGAGGAGAAGTCGCTGGGTGCGCTGGTGAAATCCGGCGACGGTCCGATTCAGGACATCATCGACTACGGCGCGAAGATCCCTGACGACTCGGGGATGTACATCATGGACACGCCGGGCCACGGTGCCGAGTCCGTGACCGGCATCGGCGCGGGCGGCGCCCACTTCATGGTCATCTCGACGGGCCAGGGCCACACGCTGTCGAACGCCATCATGCCGACCATCAAGATCACCGGGAACCCCGGCAGCGCCGAGCGCGTCCCCGAACAGACCGACGTCGACGTCAGCGAGGCGCTCGTCGGTGACGAGACCTTCGACTGGGCCGGCGACCAGCTGTGGGACGAGATCGAGAAGGTCGTCAACGGTCAGGTGACGCTGAGCGAGGCGATGGGCGAGAGTCAGTTCGCCATCCACCGCATCGGCCCCTCGACGTAATGGAGATCGGCCGGCAACGGGCCGTCGACGTTGCCACGCAGGCGTTTCGCGCACACGGGATCACTGCGCCCGACGCGGTTCAGACGGCCGAGGTCCTTGTGAGTGCCGACGCCAGGGGCAAACACTCCCACGGCTTGCTCCGGCTCCCCCGGTTCGTCCGTGGCATCGAGCACGGGAACGTCGACCCCGACGGTACCATCGCCGTCGCGAGCGAGCGCGGCGGGGCGGCGACCATCAGCGGCGGGTCGCGCCTGGGGCCGGCCGTCGCGAGCACAGCGACGGCCGAGGCGATGGACCGCGCCGAGAATCACGGCGTCGGCGCGGTCGGCGTCCGCGACTCGAACCATCTCGGGATGCTGGGCTACTACACCGACCAGCTCCAGCAGGCGGGCTATGTCGGCATCGCGATGACGAACACCGAACCGGCGATGCCCCCCTACGGCGGCGCCGAACCAGTGCTGGGGACCAATCCCATCGCCATCGGCCTGCCGACCGACCCGGTGTTCAACCTCGACATGTCCACGTCGGCCATCGCTCGTGGGACGGTCTTCCAAGAGCAGGAGACCGGCGGCGAGCTCCCCGAGGGCGTCGCGCTCGACGCCGACGGACAGCCGACGACCGACCCGGCGGCCGCCCTGGACGGGACGATGCTCCCCTTCGGCGGCCCGAAGGGGTCGGGCCTGGCCGTCGCTGTGGAGGTCCTGGCCGGCGGCCTCGTCGGTGCGTCGATGGGCGAGGCCGTCACCGGCACCTACCATACCGAAGACCCTTGCACCAAGGGCGACCTCTTTCTCGCCATCGACCCCGACGCACTGGGCGTGTCGGACTTCGCCGACCGGGCGAGCTCGTTCCTCACCACGTTGACGAACGGTGCACCCGCCGCACACGCTGACGAGATCCGCCTCCCCGGACAGCGCTCAGTCGAGCGCGACCGGAACGCGACCACTGTGACGGTTGCGGACGACCTCTGGGCCGAAGCCCAAGCACTCGCTACCGACGACTGACACCTTTCGATGTCGGTGCTCCCACTGTCGCGCACCTGTGACTCTCCACCGCGATTCGACCGAGTATCGCGACACACAGATGTAATCCGGTCATTTGCATTAGAATATCTCTATTTACTCGGATTCTAGTTCTAAAATACGCCTCTAGGTTCGAACAGGACTGGTTCTATGCTGCTATATTCGCATACGTATCTATACTTAAAACTCGAAAGGAGAAAGGTCGAGAATCGAGTCATACTACGACGTTTTTGTTTCCATGCTCTCCAGTCTGATTTGCTGTCCGCGACGGCCCACGCACGACCGGGAACGCCAGAGGGACTCACAGCGACCGGCGCGTGGCAGCCGAGTCAGAACACCGCGGTCCACAACAGTATTAGCCGCAGCGACCGCTAGTGGTGGTGACTGCGGCGAGATGTCCACTACACGCACCAGACTCTCTCTGGCCGGAATCGTCTTCACCGTCCTCTTTGCGCAGGTGCTCCTCTACCCCGGCGTCGACGTCCTCGTCACGGCCTTCGGCGCCGACACGCCGCTGAACGCGAGCATGTGGTTCCTCGCCGCGGAGTTCGGGGCGTTCGTCGCCTTCGCCGGCGTCTGGGGCGCGGCGAGCGACGCGGCCGGGCGACGCGTCCCCTTCGTCATCGCGGCGGCGCTGGGCGGGGTCGTCGGCTACGTCGCCCTCGCAACGCTGCCCGCGCAGTTCGCCCTCCCGTTCGAGGCTATCCTCTTCCTGCGGGCTTTCCAGGGTGCGACGACCATCGGTGCGTTCTCGCTCGCGATGACTATGCTGATGGACCTCGAGGGCGGTCACGGCCGGAACATGGGTGCGGCGGGTATCGCCATCGGTGCCGGCACCGCACTGGGTGCGCCCGTCGGCGGCCAGCTCTTCGGCCTGGGGCCGTTCGTTCCCCTGTACGCCGCTGCGCTCCTGCTGTTGTTCGTCGCGCTCGTGGCGTGGACCGTTCCGGACGGCGCCCCGGCACAGAACCGCGATTCTGTCACTCGCGCGGTCTCTGCCGGGGTGCGCGAGACGCCGGCCCTCACGCTGCCGTACGCGTTCGGATTCATCGACCGGTTGACTGCGGGCTTCTTCGCGCTCGTCGGGACCCTCTACTTTCGGACCGTCTTCGAACTGAGCCCGGCGGCCACCGGGTTGTTGCTCGCCCTCTTTTTCGCCCCGTTCGGGCTGTTACAGTACCCGTTCGGCGTCCTGTCGGACCGCATCGGTCGGACAGTTCCCATCGTCGCCGGCTCGGCGCTCTACGGCCTCGGCGTGGTCGCGGTCGGGTACGCGCCGACCGTCGAACTCGTGGCCGTCGCGATGGTCGCCGTCGGCGTCCTCGGGGCGCTGATGGCCCCGGCGACGATGGCGCTGGTCACCGACCTCGCGTCACCCTCCGGCCGTGGGGTGGCGATGGCCGGTTTCAACGCCTTCGGCAGTCTCGGATTCCTCGTCGGTATCCTGCTGGGCGGCACCGTCGCCGGGACGTTCGGCTACCTCACGGCGTTCGTCGTCATCGGCCTGCTGGAACTCGGCCTGGCGCTCATGACCGTCCCGGTGTTCCTCCGCCTCGACGCCGACCGAAAGGCAGTGTTCACGCGGTGACGTGGGCACGTTGCCCCAATCTCGAACCGTCGCGAGCGCCGGGGTAAGACTGGACGCTAGCTCGCGAACAGCCGCCGCTCGGCGCGTTCGTGTTCTGCAGCCAGGACGTCGACCAGTGGCGCGAACGGGGTCATCTCGTCGACGGCCCGGTCGGCGCTGTCGTCGATAGCCGCCGTCATCACCGGCTTGAGCGCGTCTAGAATCCGCTGGGCGTCGGTATGCCCGAGCGAGAGGAGGCGTTGTGCTGCCCCGAGCAGTCCGGTGACGAAGCCGTGACACGACAGCAGACAGGCCTCGCGTTCGTCGATGCCGGCGATGGCGGTGGCGACGCCCAGGACGACGGCGTAGTTCCCGGGCGCGTCGCCGTCGCCGACCCGCTCGGCGTACGTCTCGAGGAACTGCTCGTCGCGAATCTCACACTGGAGCGAGAGCAGCCGGTCGCCGGACTGCTGGGCGCTCTCGCGGAACTCCGCGGCCAGCGTCACGGCCGAGAGACGGCGGTCGGCGCGACAGACCGCGTCGAGGTCGCCACGACAGGCCGCGCTGTGGGCGGCCCGCAGCGCCACGAGGTCGGCCGGGCCGACCTGCCGGCGGAGATAGGTCTCCAGCAGTGCTTCGAGGTCCGCTGCGTCCTCGACACGGCCGTCGGCGACGAACTGTTCGAGCCCGTAGGAGACCGAGTACGTGCCGACGGGGAGAAAGGAGTCCGCCAGGCGGAACGACTCGAGAGTCGCGTCGTCGCTCATCGCTCGCCTCCGTCGATCGGGCGGACGCTGTGGGTGTGTCCGTGTTCGTGTTTGTCGTGCGTGTGGCCGTGGTCGTGTCCGCCGTCGCTGTGGCCGTGGTCGTGCCCGTCGTGCGTGTGACCGTGGGTCCCGTGGCCTCCCTCGTCGTGGTCGTGGTCCGGCGTCGCGTCGTCGAACGTCGTCGGCGGGACCGTCTCGTAGCCCACGGTGACGCCGTCGGGCAGCAGGCCGTCCAGCGCCGCTTCCATCCGCTCGCGGGAGTCGGTCACCGGAAACAGCGCCGCCGTCTCCCGGACCGCGAGGTCCCAGTGGCGGTTCCCCAGCGCGTGGCCGAGCTCGACGGCGGCGGTCACGCTCACGTCGGCCTCGGCGAAGTCCAGGACCAGCGCGTCGACCTCGGCGAGCGAGACGACGACCAGCCCGCCGTCCGCTGTCTCGAGGACGTCCCCGTCCGAGAGGTCGTCGGCGACGACGATGCCCAGGTCGGTCCCGTCCTCGGTCGTCGTCCGGACGCGCGACCGCCGCCGGTCCGTGTCCGAGAGGACCACGTGGTGTGGGTCGGTCTCGGCGAGTCGCTCGGCGACGTCGGGGTCGTCGCGGGTCCCGAGGCGTGTCTCGGCGACCAGCATCAGTACTTCCTCCCCGACGGAGCCGGTGCGTCTATCAGTTCCCGCCGCGCGCAGTCCCAGCCCGCCTGGAGCGTGGCCTGGACGGTCTCGGCCCGGTCGCCGAGCGCCCGGATGCCGACACCGGCGCCGTTCGGGAGCGCGCTGGCGCCGGCCCGCGCCTCGCCCTCGGCGACCGCCTCGTGGAGCCGGTCGCTCAGGCCGGCCGCGTCTCTGTCCGGCGCCAGGACGAACGTCGTGCCGTAGACGGTGTATTCCCCGAGGACGCCCGGCGCGTGGGGGTCGGACTCGTCGGGCACGAGGTGCGTCGTATCCTCGAACAGCAGCTCACCTGGCCCCGTCGCACGAACTCGCGAGAGGTAGCGTTCGAACGCGAACGCCTCGCCCCGTGCGAGGCGGCCGGGGACGACGATGTCACTGACGACGGCCGTCGCGCCGGGTGCGAGCGAGACATCCAGGTCCTGGACGTACCGGGAGTCCGCGTGCAGTATCGTCGGTTCGGGAACGTAGTCGAGGTGGGCGTTTCGGCCCACGGACAGGGTCGTCTCGGCGCCCGCGTAGTTGTGGTCCATCGACTGGACCTTCGTCGAGCTCTGTGTCGAGACGTGCGCGAGTGCACCGTCCTCGACGTCTATCGTCACGTCGTGGCGGTCGCCCTGCGCGATGCCGCCGGTCGGTGACTGGAGGAAGACCGTCTCGACGTCCGGATGCGGGTCGTGTCCCAGCGTCCCCGAGATGTGGAACGGCACCGTCGCGTAGTCGTAGACGAGCCGCGTTCCGCCCTCGCTCGGCGCGAACCTGAGTTCGAGGACGCCGTCCTTGCCCGGTGCACCCACGGCGGCCTGGGGCGGCACCTCGGCAGCGTAGCCCTCGAAGGCCGGGTGTGGTGCGTCGGTCGGCTTCTCGTCCTCCGATTCTCCCCTTTCTTCGGGCTCTCGGTCCGCTCGCGCGTCCGTCGCCATCAGGCGAACAGGACCCCCTCTCGAACGTGCTGCAGCACCTCGTCGATGCCCTCTTTCGCCTTGCAGTCGGTGAAGACGTACGGACCGTCCCGAACCTCGCGGGCGTCCCGTTCCATCACGTCGAGGTCCGCGCCGACGTAGGGTGCGAGGTCGGTCTTGTTCACCACCAGCAGGTCGCAGTCGACGACGCCGGGCCCGCGCTTGCGGGGGATGTCGTCGCCCTCGGCGACGCTGATGACGTACAGCGAGTAGTCGGCGAGTTCGGGGTTGAACGTCGCCGCGAGGTTGTCGCCGCCGCTCTCGATGAGCACGATGTCGAGGTCGGGATGCTCGGCGAGGAAGGCGTCTATCTGCTGGAGGTTCATCGACGGGTCCTCGCGGATGCCCGTGTGGGGACAGGCACCGGTCTCGACGCCGGCGACGAGGTCCTCGGGGACGACGCCCGCGAACCGCTCCCGCAGGCGGTCGGCGTCCTCCTGGGTGAGGATGTCGTTGGCGATGACGCCGACGTCGAGGCCCGCCTCGCGGAGTCGGGGGACCAGTTCGGTCAGCAGCGAGGTCTTGCCCGAGCCGACGGGCCCGCCGACGCCGACCGTCGCCACGTCTCGGTGTGTGAGGCTCATGTGTCCGTCCCGGGCTCCTCGCCCCCGTCGGCGGCAGCTTCCTCGCTCTCGGCGTCGGCGGCGCCCACGCTGTCGGAGCGAATCGGGTCGTGGACCGTCACCAGTTTCGTCCCGTCGGGGAAGACCGGTTCGACCTGGATCATGTCTATCATCTCCGGGACGCCCTCCATCACGTCGTCGCGGCCGAGTAGCTGGGAGGCGCCCGAGCGAATCTCGGCGACCGACTGGCCGTCGCGGCCCCGCTCGATGCACCAGTCGCTGATGTAGGCGACGGCTTCGGGGTGGTTCAGCGGGACGCCTCGCTCCTTGCGGCGTCGCGCGACTTCTGCTGCGGTGAAGACCGTGAGTCGTTCCTGCTCTTTGGGTGTGAGTTTCATAGGATGTATCGTTGTGCGAGTGGAATCTCGCTCGCTGCGTCTGACGTGACTCGCTCGCCGTCCATCTCGACCGTGAACGTCTCCGGGTCGACGTCGACGGTCGGACTGTACGTGTTCAACACGAAGTCGTCGGTCGTCAGGTCGCGGGTGTCGCTGATGGGCATGACCATCTTCGAGAGGTCGTACTTCGACCCGATGTCGTCGTCGTAGGCCTGCTGGCTGACGAACTGGACGCTGGTCACGTCCGGTGCAGAGCCGAAGGCGCCGTACTGCGGACGCATCTCGATGGGTTCGCAGGTCATCAGCGACCCGTTGGCCTCGCCCATCGCGGCGTACGCCGGGAACCCGCCCTTGATGACGGTCTCGGGCTTGATGCCGAAGAAGGCGGGGTCCCACAGGACGATGTCGGCCAGCTTCCCGGGTTCGAGCGACCCGACGTAGTTGTCGATGCCCGCCGTGATGGCGGGGTTGATGGTGTACTTCGCCAGGTACCGTTTGATGCGGTGGTTGTCTGCTCCGGAGCCATCGTCCTGTGGCAGCGGGCCGCGCTGGGTCTTCATCTTCGAGGCGGTCTGCCACGTTCGGGCTATCAGCTCACCCATCCGCCCCATCGCCTGTGAGTCCGTCGCCATCATCGAGACCGCCCCGATGTCGTGCAGGACGTCCTCGGCGGCGATGGTCTCGGCGCGGACTCTCGATTCGGCGAACGCGACGTCCTCGGGGACGTCCGGGTTCAGGTGGTGACACACCATCACCATGTCCAGATGCTCCTCGAACGTGTTGTCCGTGTAGGGCATGGTGGGATTCGTCGACGACGGCAGCATGTGTTTCTTCCCGACGAGTTCGATGATGTCGGGTGCGTGGCCGCCGCCGGCGCCTTCGACGTGGTAGGCGTGGAGCGTCCGGCCGTCGATGGCGTCGAACGTGTTCTCGACGAACCCGCCCTCGTTGAGCGTGTCCGTGTGGATGGCCACCTGCACGCCGGTCTCGTCGGCCACGTCGAGACAGGTGTCGATGACGCCCGCAGTCGCGCCCCAGTCTTCGTGGATCTTGAGCGCGACGGCCCCGGCTTCGACCTGTTCGTGGATGACCTCCGGGCGCGAGGAGTTCCCCTTGCCGTAGAAGCCGACGTTGACCGGCCAGGCCTCGGCGGCCCGCATCATCATCTCTAAGTTCCACTTGCCGCTGGTGATGATGCCGACCGTCGAGGGACCGACGCCGCCGCCGAGCATCGTCGTGACGCCCGACGCGATGGCGTGGGTCGGCAGCTGCGCCGAGTTGAAGTGGACGTGGACGTCGATGGCGCCCGGCGTCGCTATCATCCCCTCCGCGGAGACGACCTCCGTGTTCGCGCTGACGACGAGGTCTTCGTCGACGTCGTCCATCGTCTCGGGGTTGCCGGCGTTGCCGATGCCGGCGATGTAGCCGTCCTTGATGCCGATGTCGCCCTTCTGGATGCCCATCACGGGGTCGAGAATCACCAGGTTCGTCAGCACCCAGTCGAGTGCGCCCTCCTCGGCGGTGAAGCCGGGCTTCAGCCCCATTCCGTCGCGCATGGTCTTGCCGCCGCCGAAGACGGTCTCGTCGCCGTGCGTGATGTGGTCGGTCTCGACCTCGGCGACGAGTTCGGTGTCGGCCAGCCGGAGTCGGTCGCCCTCGCTGGGCCCGTACAGCGAGGCGTACTCGTCGGCCGAGAGGTCGCGGGCCATTCAGAGCCCCCCGTAGCCGCCCTCGCGGGCGCGTTCGAGTGCCGCCGCCTTCGTCGACTCGTCCAGCGGGCCGTCGACCAGCGCGTTCATCCCCGACATCACACGGTTGCCGCCGACGGCGACCAGGTCGACCGAGCGCTCGTCGCCGGGTTCGAACCGGACCGCGGTCCCGGCGGGGACGTCCAGTCGCATCCCGAAGGCGGCCTCGCGGTCGAACTCGAGGGCGGCGTTGGCCTCGAAGAAGTGGAAGTGCGAGCCGACCTGCACCGGCCTGTCACCGGTGTTACTGACGGTCACCTCGGCTGTCTCGCGGCCCTCGTTGATCGTGACGCCGTCGCCGCGCGGATACACTTCACCGGGAACCCGTGGCTCGCTCACCGGCACTCCTCCGTGTGGTGTCGCGGCTCGCCGCTCGGTTTCGCGTATCGGCTGTCCGTCGAACGTTTAGACATTCTGCGTAATTCTTTATGTATTTGTGGTAAACCGGTTGTGAATGGTGCAAATATGAGTATTCGGGGTGCACAACTGACAGTTCGTCATAGCATGTATCGCTGTGCGAGTGGCAGTTCGGACGACGGTTCGCAGGTGACGGTCTCGCCGTCGACTTCGACGGCGAACGTCTCGGCGTCGACCTCGATGTCGTCCGGACAGTAGCTGTTGTACACCATGTCGTCCTTGCCCGGCGTTCGAGTGCCCTTGACCGGGACGACCGGCGTGTCGAGCCCGTACTCCTCGCCGACGCCGGCCTCGGCGGCCGCCGGGGAGACGAACGAGAGCGAGAGACCGTGTTTGGCCTTGCCGACCGCGCCGGCGCGTTCGCGCTGGAGGATGGGCTCGCAGGTCATCAGCGACCCGTTGGCCTCGCCCATCTCCGAGTGGACCGGGAAGCCGCCCTTGAACGTCATCGCGGGCTTGACCCCGAAGAACGCCGGGTCCCACAGGCAGATGTCGGCCATCTTGCCCGGTTCGAGCGTCCCGACGTAATCGTCGATGCCCGCCGCGATGGCCGGGTTGATGGTGTACTTCGCGATGTAGCGCTTGATACGGTGGTTGTCCGCCTCGCTGCCCTCGTCCTCGGGGAGCGGGCCGCGCTGTGACTTCATCTTCGAGGCGGTCTGCCACGTCCGGGAGATGACCTCGGCCATCCGCCCCATCGCCTGGGAGTCCGACGTCATCATCGAGATAGCCCCCATGTCGTGCAGGACGTCCTCGGCGGCGATGGTCTCGGCTCGCACGCGGGACTCGGCGAAGGCCACGTCTTCGGGGACGTCCGGATTGAGGTGGTGACACACCATCACCATGTCCAGGTGCTCGTCGAACGTGTTGTCGGTGTATGGCATCGAGGGATTTGTCGACGAGGGCAGCATGTTGGGCTCGCCGACCATCTCCATGATGTCCGGTGCGTGGCCCCCGCCGGCGCCCTCGATGTGGAACAGGTGCATCGTCCGGCCGTCGACCGCCGCGAAGGTGTTCTCCACGAAGCCGGCCTCGTTGAGCGTGTCCGTGTGCATACAGACCTGGACGTCCTCGTCCTCGGCGACGTCGAGCGCGGTGTCGATAGCCGCCGGCATCGACCCCCAGTCCTCGTGGAGTTTCAGCGCACAGGCTCCGGCTTCGACCTGCTCGCGCAGGGGGGCGGGGTCCGAGGCGTTGCCCTTGCCGTAGAAGCCGACGTTGACCGGCCACTCCTCGGCGGCCTGCAGGAAGCGCTTGATGTTCTCCGGGCCGGTCGTGCAGGTGGTCGCGCCGCCGCCGTAGCCGCCGCCGAGCATCGTCGTGATGCCGGAGGCGAGGGCGTGTTCGTGCAGCTGGGCTGAGTTCCAGTGGATGTGGATGTCCAGGCCGCCCGCGGTGGCAATCTTCCCCTCGGCGGGGTAGGCGTCGGTCGACGGGCCGACGACCATGTCGACGCCGTCCATCGTGTCGGGATTGCCCGCTTTGCCGACGCCGACGATCTCGCCGTTCCGGATGCCGATGTCGCCGGTGACGATTCCCAGCACGGGGTCGATGACCGTCGCGTTCGTGATGACCCAGTCCAGTGCACCCTCTTCCTGGGTGACGCCCGGGGCCATCCCCAGGCCGTCCCGCAGCGTCTTCCCGCCGCCGAAGACCGCCTCGTCGCCGTGGGTCCGGTAGTCCTCTTCGACCTCGGCGAACAGCTCCGTATCGCCGAGTCGGACCTTGTCACCGACGGTCGGACCGTACAGTTCGGCGTAGTTCTGTCGGTCGATGTCGCGGGTCATTCGTCCCCCGCTGTGCCGGTGTCCCCGAAGCCCGCTGCCCGGAGGCGCTCCAGCGCCTCGCTCGGGTCACCGTCGACGCTCCCGTCGACCATCCCGTTCATCCCGTGGGCGACGCGCTTGCCCCCGATGGCGACCAGGTCGACGGTCTGTTCGTCGCCGGGTTCGAACCGGATGGCCGTCCCGGCGGGGATGTTCAGTCGCATCCCGTAGGCGGCCTTCCGGTCGAACTCGAGGGCGGCGTTGGCCTCGAAAAAGTGGAAGTGCGAGCCGACCTGCACTGGCCTATCGCCGGTGTTGCCGACGGTGACCTCGGCCGTCTCGCGCCCCTCGTTCAGTGTCACGGTACCGTCGCCGGGGACGGTCTCACCGGGGACGAGTCCGTCGGTCATCGCGACTCGCCACCTCCGGCCCGCCCGCGAGTAATTGTAAAGGCAAGCATCCTATGGAGGCGTTTGACGAGTCTCGTCATAAAAGGGCGCAGTGGCACAATATTTGCGCGGTTGCGAACTGGTTTGACACACATTCGTCTAATCGAAGACCATGCAAACGAACACGGCATCGCCCGGGCCCGTAATCGGAACCGTCATTGAGCGTCGGCGGGAGGAGACGACCTGATGGCTACCACGGAACTGACCGCCCTCCTGACCGCGGGACTCCTCGGGGTCACGCACGCGCTCGAACCGGACCACGTCGCCGGCATCTCGTCGTTGACCAGCGAGTACGCCGACTCGCGGCTGTCGGCGCTGGCCGGCGCGTGTTTCAGCCTCGGGCACGTCGCGCTCGTGGTCGCGTGGCTCGGCGTCGGCTACGTGGTCCTCGGTCGCACGGCGTTCCCGGCCGTCTTCGAGGCGGCCGGCACGGCCGGTGCCGGCGTTCTGCTCGGCCTGCTCGGGGCCGTGATGGCCGTCACGGGCCTCCGCCGGACCGTCCGCACGACCGAACACGACCACGAGACGGTGACCCACAGCCACCCGCACCTCCACCTCCCGTTGCCGGGGTTCGACGACCACGACCACGGCCACGACACGATCTCGTATCTCAAGACCGGCCTCGTCGGCGCGCTCTTCACGCTCTCGCCGCCTGTCTCGATGCTCGTCTTCGCCTCGACGCTCCTGCCGGACTTCGGGACGACCGTCGTCTCGCTCGCCGTCGTGACCTACGGCGTCACCATCACTGTGACGATGAGCCTCCTCGGTGCCGGCGCGGGCGCGCTGTTCGGATTCACCGAAGCGTGGAGCGAGACGTTCCACGGCGCGGCCCAGACCGTCGCCGGCGTCGCGATAGCCGCGCTCGCCGCGACGCTGCTCGTCGACGCGGTTCCCGTGCTGCTGTAGCGGGGTCCGTCGCCCACGACTTCTCGAGTGCTCGTTCGACGAGGCCCGACCAGCGCGCCGACCCGCCCAGCAACCAGCATGGATTGCCGCCTCGCCCGTCGCCGATGGCTGAAAACTGACGAATCGAACTATTTTCCCGGGGAATCATCCTGACGTTTGGTTTTCTCCGGCTACCCTTTAATTTCCTTAAACACAACCCGGTATCTGAAGGATAACATAATATTTTACTCGCAAGTCTTATATTTGTCCACCTGAAGGCCACGGATGTGAACGAAATCGTGGACGAATGTCCTGGAGATTCGAACGAAACCAACGATACGTACAGTAATAGTGTGGAAATTACTGATAAATGTGAATCTCTTCCTGGGGTGGCCGCATGAGTGACCGCCTCGTCAGTCGCCGTGGATTCCTCTCGTCGTCGGCGGTTCTCGCGGGGACGGCCCTCGCTGGGTGTTCCGGTGGGTCCGCCTCCAGCGACGACACCATCAAGATTGGCGTCATTGAAGACCGCTCGGGCAATTTCGCACTGGTCGGCGATCCGAAACACAAGGCGTCGCTGCTGGCTATCGAGGAGATCAACAACAATGGCGGGATCGACGGCAAACAGATTGAGGTGTTCGACCCCGACCCACAGTCCGACAACCAGCGATACCAGGAACTGACCTCCCGGGCGATACGGGAGGAGGAAGTCGACGTCCTCTGGGCAGGCTATTCGTCGGCCACCCGAGAGGCCATCCGCCCGACCATCGACCGCAACGAACAGCTATACTTCTACACGACCCAGTACGAGGGCGGCGTCTGTGACAAGTACACGTTCGCAGTCGGGCCGACGGCCCGGCAACAACTCGGCAGCGTCCTTCCATACCTGCGCGAGGAATTCGGGCCGGACATCTACACCATTGCAGCCGACTACAACTTCGGCCAGCTGAGCGCGGACTGGGTGAAGGTTCTGGCCAACGAGAACGACGCCAACGTCCTCGGTGAGGAGTTCATCCCGCTCTCGGAGACGGACTTCAGTTCGACGATCAATAACATCCAGGAGGCCGACCCCGACTTCGTGATGTCGATGCTCGTCGGCGCGAACCACACCTCCTTCTACGAACAGAAGGCCTCGGCCGGGCTCGACGTACCGATTGGGACCTCGACGGCGATGGCACAGGGGTACGAGCACCGGCGGCTCGACCCCCCAGCGATGGCGAACATCTACGCCGGTGTCAACTACATGGAGGAGGTCCCGACCGAAAGCAACACCGGCGACGGCGGGTTCGTCGACCGGTACTACGAGATGTACCCCGACGCCCCGTACCTCAACGAGGAGGCAGAGACCAACTACTTCTCGACGTACATGTACAAGCAGGCCGTCGAACAGGCCGGCACCGTCGAGCAGCCGGAGGTCATCGACGCCCTCGAATCGGGTATCTCGCTGGGGTCCGAGCGCGCGCCGGAGGCCCCCGAGGGCGAGACCATCGAGCTGGACGGGGCGACCCACCACGTCGACCACCACATGTGGGTCATGCGGGCCGACGACCAGCACAACACCGAAGCCATGGAGAACCGCAAGATCCCCGAACAGTTCCTCTCGAACACGGTCGGCTGTGACCTCCGGGAGGAGACCGAGACCACGCAGTACACGCCGGTCGACTACTTCGAGGAGGCCCAATAGCATGGTAAATGGGGTAAACCTGTTTTTCCAGTTCCTCGACAGCTTCGGCTTCATCGTGCTGGCTGCCATCGGTCTGGCAGTTATCTTCGGCATGATGGGTGTCATCAACCTCGCACACGGAGAACTGATCATGATCGGCGCGTACGGGACCACCCTCGTGGCTAATGCGGGCGCGCCACTCGTACTCGCGATGGCTGCTGGTGTGCTCGCAGCAGCCGTTGCCGGATTCATCATCGAGCGGCTCATCGTCAAGCGGCTCTATCATCGACCACTTGACTCGATGGTCGCGACGTGGGCCTTGGGGCTGGCGCTCACACAGGTCGTCCGTATAATCTTCGGGAACTCGCTGTCAAGTATCGGACTCCCGTTCGGGGCAATCCGCTTCGGCGCGTTCTCTTACTCGATGTACCGGACGGTGCTGTCGGTCGTCGCGTTGGCCCTCCTCGTCGGTGCCTACCTCGTGTTCACTCGCACCGAGTTCGGTATCAGAGCCCGTGCGACTATCCAGGATGCTGACACTGCGCGTGCGATGGGAGTCGACACCGACCGAATGTACACGTCGACCTTCGTCATCGGTTGCGCGCTGGCCGGACTCACCGGAGCGCTGTACGCCCCGGCGCTCTCGATCGTTCCCGGGATGGGGTCGACGTTCCTGGTCGAGGCGTTCGTGGCCGTCGTCACCGGCGGGACCTCTGTCCTGCTCGGGACGACGCTGGCCGCAGGCGTGCTGGGTTCAGCCGACGCCCTGTTCACCAACCTCTACGGTACCTTCATCGGGCAGGTCGCGATGCTCATCGTCGCCATCAGCATCCTTCGGTTCCTCCCGACCGGCCTCTCCGGTGCGCTGGAGGGCCTCCGAGAACAGCTTCGGGGTGACAATTGATGAGCGACAGCAGCCTGCTCAGCCGATTCGAGGGGCCCAACACGATCGGAAACTCACGGGGATTCTGGATCGGGTTCGCGGTCGCGCTAGCCGGCGCGCTCGTCTATCCGCTGTTGGTCGGTGGTTATCAGGCCGGTAACACAGCCCTGTTCCTGTTGTACGGTATCCTCGCGTTATCGCTGTCAGTGGTGTGGGGCTACACCGGTGTGTTGAGCTTCGGCCAGGTCGTGTTCTTCGGGTTCGCTGGCTACACGTTCGGCATCGTGAGCCTGAACCTCGGTAGCACGCTGGGTATCACTGTCGCAATCCCGGTGGCGATTGCCGTCGCCACGGTAGTCGCGTTCGTCCTCGGCTATTTCATGTTCTACGGTCGTGTCACCGGGGTCTTCGTGGCTATCATTACCCTCGTCACGACAGTCGTCATGCAGACGTTCATGGCCCAGACGGCCGGCGCCGAGTGGGCGATCGGCGCTGTCAAACTCGGCGGATTCAACGGGATGCCTGGAATCCCCAATATCGCTCTGGGTGTCGAAGGCGCGTCAGTGTCGTTCAGCGGTGTGCTGTTCTACTGGCTCGTGCTCGCCCTGCTCGTGCTCACCTACCTGGGATCGCGTGCGCTCGTGAACGGACGGTTCGGCTACGCGATGGTCGGCGTCCGAGAGGACGAAGACCGCATCGAGATGCTCGGGTACGACGTCCGGCGCGTCAAACTCACCGTGTTCACTCTCGGAGGGGCGATGTCGGGGCTCTCGGGCGTGCTTTACGCCTCGTGGGGGAACTACATCGACCCGTCGGTGTTCACGCTGACGTTCGCGACGCTACCCGTGATTTGGGTGACTGTCGGCGGCCGAGAGTCGCTGCTGGGGGCGGTCATCGCGACCGTCTCTCTTGAGTGGTTCCGTCAGCAGCTCTCTATCACCGGCAGCGAGTTCGCTCTCGTCGTCGTCGGCTTGCTGTTGCTCTTCATCGTACTCGTCCTTCCGGACGGCATCATCCCGTACGTCCACAAGAAAGGCACCGCGGCCTACCGGCAGTACACTGGCACCGACGACGAACGGACGCGCGACGCTCCACAGGAGGAAATAGCAGAATGACCCCAGATACCGAAACGACAGAACAGTCCGGCTCCGGCACTGGGCCGAACGTTCGAAAGACACCAGCCGCCGACTCGACCGGCGTCGACACGTCGACGCTCCTGCAGACCGAAGGGCTGACCAAACGCTTCGGTGGCCTCACCGCTATCGACAGCGTCGACTTCGCCATCGAGGAGGGGGAACTCCGGTGTCTCATCGGTCCCAACGGCGCCGGAAAATCGACCCTGTTGAAACTCATCACCGGCCGCCACGACGCGACCGAAGGTCGCATCTATTACGATGGGGCCGACGTGACTGAGTTCAGCCCTCACGAACGCGTTCGACGAGGCATCGGAATCAAGTTCCAGTCGCCAGCGGTCTTCGACTCGCTCACCTCCTCGGAGAACATCCGCATGGCGATCCAGCGAACTGAGGACGGCGACTTCTCTGACAGCATCCGTTCGACGCTCGAACGCGTCGGATTAGCCGATAAGGGCGACGTCCTCGCCTCGGATCTCTCACACGGCCAGCAGCAACGGCTCGAGATCGGGATGACGATCGCACTCTCCCCCTCGCTGCTGTTGCTCGACGAACCCGTCGCTGGCCTCTCGATGGAGGAGCGCGAGGAAATCGCGGACCTGGTCCGCACCCTCAACGACGACGGCCTCACGCTCATCGTTATCGAACACGACATCGATTTCGTCGACCGTATCGCCGACCAGGTAACGGTGCTGAACCAGGGAGAGATCTTCCAGGAGGGGAGTATCGACGAGATACGGTCGAACGAAGAAGTGCGCCGAATCTACTTAGGAGATGCCTGAGATGCTTACGTGTACCAACCTCACCGTCGGGTACGGTTCCACCCCGATTCTCCGGGATGTCGACCTACACGTCGAAGAGGGCGAGGTCGTCGGCGTCATCGGAAAAAACGGCGTCGGGAAGACGACGCTGATGAAAGCTATTGTCGGGCTGCTCGACCCCGATACCGGCTCCGTCGAGTACGACGGAACCGACATCACGGACTGGCCGACAGACGAACGCGCCAAAGCCGGCATCGGCTACATCCCGCAGAGCCGGGACGTCTTCCCAGATCTGACCGTCAGACAGAACCTCCTCGTCGGCGAGACAGTCAACGAGGACGTCGACGAACTGCTCTACGATATCGTCTACGAGTACTTCCCGATCCTCGAAGAGCGCGCAGACCAGGCGGCCGGTTCGATGAGTGGCGGCGAACAGCAGATGCTCGCTATCGGGCGCGCACTGGTCGGTAACCCGGACCTCTTGCTGCTCGACGAGCCCAGCGAGGGAATCCAGCCGTCGATTGTTCAGCAGATACAGCGTGACATTCCCGAAATCAGTGACGAGCTCGGAATGACCGTCCTGTTCGTCGAACAGAACCTGGGTGTCATTCAGTCGATGTCCGAACGATGCTACGCGATCGAACGGGGGACCATCGTCGACGAACTCGGTTCCGGTGACTTGACCGACGACACGCTCGCCCAGTTCCTGGCGGTCTAAGATATTCATGACTCCATCATTCGACCCGTTAGAGACGACCGTTGCAGAGATCCACGAGGCCATGCAGGACGGCGAAGTTACGAGTCGCGAACTCGTCGACTGGTACCTCGACCGCATCGACGCCTACGACCGCGACGGACCGACGCTCAACAGTGTCGTCACCGTCAACGAAGATGCGCGGGCTCGCGCGGCAGAGCTCGACGAGGCACTCGCGGACCGCGGGCTCGTCGGTCCGCTCCACGGCATCCCCGTACTCGTCAAGGACCAGGCCGAGACGGCCGGCCTACGGACGACGTTCGGGTCTGCGGTGTTCGACGACTACGTGCCCGAGACAGACGCGACGGTGGTGAAAGAGCTCAAGGAAGCTGGCGCTATCGTGCTGGCGAAGACGAACCTCTGTGACTGGGCTGCGTCCTGGTTCGGCTACTCGTCGGCCATCGGTCGCACGAAGAACCCCTACGTGCTCGACCGGGACCCCGGCGGTTCCAGCGCCGGGACCGGTGCCGGGGTCGCGGCCAACCTCGGCGTGGTCGGTATCGGCGAGGACACCGGGGGGTCGGTCCGGCTGCCCGCCGGCTACTGCAACCTCTTTGGCATGCGTGTCACGACCGGCCTCGTGAGTCGGACCGGCTTTTCTCCGCTCGTGACCCGCCAAGACACCCCCGGACCGATGACCCGGACGGCAGCGGACCTCGCTCGCTTGCTCGATACTATCACCGGCTACGACGACACTGACGGCTGGACGGGCGCAAACGCCGGCGTGGCGGACCAGTCGTTCACCGAGGCGCTCGACCCGGACGCGCTCGACGGTGCGCGTATCGGCGTGCTCCGGCAGGCACTCGGCGACGAGAGCAACCCCGAGTCAGCCCCGGTAACCGCCGTCTTCGAGGATGCGCTCTCGACGCTCGAGGACGCGGGGGCTACGCTCGTCGACCCGGTCAGCATCCCGGACCTCGACCAGCAGCTGGACGACACGTCACTCTACGTCCTGCAGAGCAAACACGATATCAACGAGTTCCTCGACGGGCGGGCGAACGTTCCGGCGGACTCCGTCGCGGATATCGCGGCTGCCGGTGGTTGTCACGAACTCGTCTCTGACCTGTTCACGGCGATGCTCGACGGGCCGGCAGACCCGTCTGCGGTCCCCGAGTACTGGGAGGGCGTCGGCGCACAGGGGCGACTGCAGCGAGACATCCTGCAGGTCCACGCCGAACACGACCTCGACGCCATCGTGTTCCCCGACGCGCCGGTGTTGCCCCCGACCGAACAGCAACTCAGGGACGGGACCTACTCGACGATGGGGTTCCCGACGAACACGGTCATCGCCTCTCAGTCCGGTTGTCCGGCTGTCTCGGTTCCCGGGGGGCTCACCGACGACGGCGTTCCGGTCGGCCTCGAGCTGATGGGCGTCCCCTATGACGACCACGCTTTGGTTGCGCTTGCCAGTGCCTACGACCAGGTCGCGGACACCCGCGAGCCGCCGGCAACTGTCCTGTCCGACGACTGATGACCGACGTGCCTGCGGCATTCGACGTCGGGACACTCCAGCGCGCCTATCGAGAGCGCGACCTCACGCCGCGTGCAGTCGTCGAGACGGCGCTGTCCCGCGCTGACAGCGACGAACCGCGAAACGTCTGGATCGACCGGTACGACAGACGGGCTCGCGAGCGTGCCGACGAACTCGCCTCGGTGGATCCGTCCGCCTACCCGCTGTACGGCGTCCCGTTCGCGCTCAAAGACAACGTCGACGTGGCTGGTCGGCCGACGACCGCTGCCTGTCCGGACTACGAGTACGTTCCCGAGGCTAGCGCGACGGTCGTCGAACGCCTGCTCGAGGCCGGGGCGATTCTGCTCGGCAAGACGAATATGGACCAGTTCGCTACTGGACTGGTCGGCACACGGAGTCCGTACGGCGCCTGCCGGAACGCACACGACCGGTCGCTCATCTCGGGCGGGTCCAGCTCCGGCTCAGGCGTCGCGGTCGCCCGGGGACACGTGTCGTTCGCTCTTGGGACCGACACGGCTGGGTCAGGGCGCGTCCCGGCTGCGCTGAACGGGGTCGTCGGCTACAAGCCGACGCGCGGACTCATAAGCACCGAGGGCGTCGTCCCCGCGTGCCGGACGCTCGACTGTGTGGCGGTCTTCGCGACAACTGTCGACGATGCCAGGCAGGTCGGCGACTTGCTCGTCGGCCACGACACCGCAGACCCGTACTCGCGCCCCGTCGCCGACGAGTGCTCCCTGACTGGTCCTGCACCGGACACGCCGCGTGTCGGGGTCTTCGAACACACCGAGCACTTCGGGGACGATGCCGCTGCGGCGCTGTTCGACACTGCCGTCGAGCGGACCGAAGACGCTGGCGCGGCGGTCGTCACTGTCCCCGAAGAACCGTTCCGGGAGACCGCGAAACTACTGTACGGTGGGCCCTGGGTCGCCGAGCGCTTCTCGGTCGTCGGCGACCTCCTCGAGGACGACCCCGACGCTGTGCTCGATATCACTCGTGACATCATCTCGGAGGGCGCGGACTACTCCGCCGTCGACACCTTCGAGGCCATGTATCGGCTGCAGGAACATCGCGGCCGGGTTCGAGAGGTATTCGCTGATATCGACTTCCTCCTGACGCCGACGACCGGTACCACGTACACCGTCGAGGCCGTGCGAGACGCGCCCCGTGAGACGAACGGGAACCTCGGGCACTACACAGACTACGTCAACCTCCTCGACCTGTCGGCGGTTTCCGTGCCGGCAGGGACCCGACCTGACGGTGCTCATCTGGGCGTGACACTGGTCGGTACTGCCGACGGCGACGCCCCGCTGCTCTCGTTTGCCGAACGCATCGTCCCCGACACCGAACGAGCGGTTCCCACGAGGACCGATGCCTGAGAACACTCGAGCCCTCAGTCTCTCAGACTGGTCTGTCTCCCGTGCTCTCGCGACTGCGACTGATTCCGCTCCGGTAGCCGACATATAATGTGTTATAGGCCACAGACTGTATTTTAACAATATACAAATGACCACCAAAAGTCTTATTACGTGTTTGTAGTTACCGTAAGATGAGCAGATGAGTGGAAATACAGAGAGCAACAAGCAGAAAAAGTTCATGAATATAAAATTAAGTTCGGCGGGTGCGGTGGTCGCGGATGTCTGACGACCAGCGCTCCGGGAGCGGCCTCTCTCGGCGCAACTACCTCCGCACCAGCGGTGCAGCCCTCGCCGCGGCGACGTCACTCGCAGGCTGTTCGGGCGGTAGCGCCGGTGGTGGCGATGGCGGCGACGGCGGATCGACTGGGTCCAGTGGAAGTGACGAAGACCCAATTACGGTCGGTGTCGTCGACGCACAGTCCGGCAACGCAGCGCTGACCGGCACTCCGAAAGTCCTCGCCAGCGAACTCGCGGTTTCGGAGATAAACGACGAGGGAGGAATCATGGGCCGCGAAGTCGAGCTGCTCACACCCGACCCCGAATCCGACATCAACACCTTCCAGCAGCACGTCCGCCGGTTGATAAACGAGGACGAGGCCGACGCCATCTGGTGTGGCATCCGAAGTTCAGTCCGCGAGGCCGTCCGTCCGATAATGGACCGGAACGAACAGCTGTACTTCTACACGACCCAGTACGAGGGTGGTGTCTGCGACAAGTACACCTTCCCGATGGGAGCGACCGCACGGCAGCAGCTTAGACCGGTCATGGAGCATATGACCAATGAGTTCGGGTCGGACATCTACACAATCGCGGCAGACTACAACTTCGGTCAGCTGAGCGCCGATTGGGTCGAAATCCTGGCTGAGGACATGGGTGCGACCGTGATCGGGGAGGAGTTCGTCCCGCTCTCGCAGAGTCAGTTCAGCTCCTCGATAAACAACATCCAGGAGGCCGACCCCGACTTCGTGATGTCGATTCTCGTCGGCGCGAACCACGCCTCCTTCTACGAGGAGCGGGCCGCCGCCGGGCTCGACGTCCCCATGGGCACCTCGACGGTCATGGCGCTCCCGTTCGAGCACATTCGACTTGACCCGCCGGCCCTGCAGAACGTCCACGTCGGTGCAAACTACATGCAGGAGTTCGACACCGAGCGTAACAACGATTTCGTCGACCGGTACTACGAGATGCATCCGGACGCCCGGTACCTCAACCAGAGTGCGCACAACAACTACTTCTCGATGCACTTGTACAAGAACGCCGTCGAGGAAGCTGGGACGACCAATCAGGACGAGGTCATCGCGACGCTTGAGGAAGGAATGGAGGTGGAGGCGCCTGAGGGCGACATCACCCTGAATGGCCCGACCCATCACATGTCACACCACATGCGAATCGCTCGCGCCGACGAGAACCACAACATCGAGGTCCTGAACGGCCAAGAAGGCGATCTCATCGAGCCCTCGTTCCTGCAGGACGTCGGCTGTGACCTGACCGAGGAAGTCGAGACGACCCAGTACACTCCGGCTGATCTCTAGACACGGCGATTCAGACGCCTGACATCGCGCCCATCGACACGGAAATACGCCAAGTCGATTTTTCACTTTCGGTCGAAATCCGCAGTGGATCCCACACTCGTCCATCGGCTATCGGTTTCTCCGGACAAGTCGGGAAACCGGCCCGGCGAGCGGACTACTGTTCCCAGTCCGGGATTTCCCGTTGGATGAACTCTCCGTGTCCTGACTCACCGACGACGTCCCCGTCGTCAGCGAGTAGTTCGCCGCGGACGTACGTCTTCTCGACGTGTCCGACCTCTCGGCCCTCGTACACGGAGAAGTCTGCCATGGATTCGTTGTCCTCCGGCGTAATCGGCGACGTGTCGTCGGGGTCGAACACGACGATGTCGGCGTCGGTCCCCGGTTCGAGGGTCCCCTTCTCTGGCATCCCGAATATCCGGGCGGGGTTCGACGCGAGTTTCGCGACCACGAACGACGGGCTGAACCCGCGCTCTTCGACGGCCTCGTCGAAGAATACCGGGAGACTCCGCTGGAGCGAGTTCATCCCGAAGGTCCCCTCCCACCACGGGTCGACCTGCTTCTGGTCGCGGGTGTAGCCACAGTGGTCCGTGGAGACGACGTCGAGCGTTCCCTGGTCCAGATGCTCGAACATCGCCTCGTTGTCGTCGGGTTTCCGCAGCGGCGGCGCGGCCATGGGGAGCAATCCGACCTCGGAGAACAGCGAATCGTCGGCGACCGTGTACTGAGTACAGGTCTCGGCACGGACCCGGTCGTGGTAGTCGTCGCGGTGGTCCTCGATGACTTCCGCGGCTTTCCGACAGGTCGTGTGGATGCCGTAGTAGCGACAGCCGGCCTCCATCGCCATCGTGAGCGCGTCGTCCGCCGCCATCGCCTCGGCGTAGTCCGGACGGGACATGGGATAGTACTCCGGTTCGCCGTTCCCTTCCTGTTTGAACACCTCGGTGATGACTTCACACACCGACGAGTCCTCCGTGTGCAGGACGGCCACGAGGTCGTGACCGGCCGCCTCCTGGAGCACCTCGTTGATGAACCCGTTCGGGAGGCCGTGCTCGTAGGCGGTGAACATCTTTATCGACGTCACCCCCTCCTCGATTATCGCCGGCAGTTCGTCGAACACGGTCGGGTCTTCCCGTGTGATGGCCCCGTGGAGACTGTAGTCTATCAGGGACCCTTCGGCCTTCTCCTGCTTTCGCTCGATGCCCTCGAGGAGCGTACTCTCCTCTTCGAAGATGCTCGACTCGCTCACCCACGCTTGCCAGGCGAAGTCGACGAACGTCGTCGTCCCACCCAGCGCCGCAGCTCGTGAGGCGGTGTCGTATGTATCATTGCTGAACATGTCGTCCAGATGAACATGGACGTCAACTGCGCCCGGCATGACGAGTTTCCCCGCCGCATCGACTGTGTGCTCGGCGTCGGGGAGCTCGGACTGCTTCCCCACAGCCACAATCGTCCCTTCGTCCATCGCGATGCTTGCGTCGTACGTACCGTCCGGTTGGACCAGCGTCCCACCGGCGATTATCGTATCTACTGCCACACGATGAGAACGCGATATTAATATAAAATGGCTTTTGATTACGCAAATAATGGTATTACAGATTCAGAACTGAACAAAGAATGGTTAAACTCGAGATAGAAATTGAATTTAACAATCATCGCGAAGCGCCCACTCCCGTCGATCGATGTCGGTGTACTAGTCTCCCTTCGACTCGACCGCCTCGATGAACCGCTCGGAGTCGGATACCCATCCGAAGACGCCACCTTGCATCTTGATCTGCTTGATGGCGGCCTCACGGTTTCCGACGTCGGTCGCGCCGGTCGCATCTTTCAGTAGGATGCACCAGTAGCCGCGGTCGTTGGCCTCTCGCATAATCGTATGGACGCAGACGTCCGTCGTAATCCCCGCGATGACAAGGTACGAGGTGCCCTGCCGGTTTAGAATCATCTCGATGTTCGTGTTTCCGAACGCACCCTTCGTTGGTTTGTCCACGACTGGCTCGCCCGACACTGGCGCCAGCTCGTCGATGATGTCCCAATTCTCGTTCCCACGGGTGAGCAGCGGCCCCATGCCATCGGGTGGCGTTTCGCCGATTCCGACACCGTCACCCGCGGCCTTGCTTCGGACCAGCTTGTTGAACGGCGCATCCGCGAGGTCAGGTTGGTGTCCTTCCCGTGTGTGGACGACGTCGACGTCGGTTTTTCTGACCGTCTCGAGCACGTCTGCGATGGGCTCGACGGCCCGACGTGTCAGCGACAGGTCGTACCCCATCGCATCCACGTAGCCGTCGGGTCCACAGAAGTCGGTCTGCATGTCGACCGAGAGGAACGCGGTCCGACCCGAGTCGAGCTCGACGAAGGCGGTGTCGCCGAAGTCGGGGCAATCTTCCACTTCGACCTCGAACAGGTCCCCCTTCGGTGGCCCGTAGAGCCACTCGGGATACCGGAAGACGTCGGTCTCCTGGAACTCCTCGTACGCCTCCTGCACCCGCTCCAGATACGCTTCCCGCCCGTGCTCCGAAATGTAACTACTCTTGCTCATGAGTGGTGCTGTGTACATTTACCGACTCAAGCGTATTAATCCTGGTCTCATAGACAGAAATTACGCATATTCCTCTACCTACGTAAACAAATGGTCTCCTGGCTAGGGGCCGGCCCCGCCAGCCTGTCGCGCCGTCAACGCAGTTCGTCGTACGTGTCGTGCCACGGCTTGATTCGCTCGAACGCTCCGCTGGCCGCCAGGACTCGCTGGTCGGCGAACCGCGGCCCGACGATTTGCATCCCGACCGGGAGCCCGCCTCGGGTGACCCCAGCCGGGACCGAAGCCGCCGGGTGCCCCGTCAAGTTAAACAACCAGGTCAGGGCCCACTCGAGCACCGGGTCGACGGACTCGCCCTCGACTTCTTCGGGCCCCCACTTCCCGTGCTCGAACGGGGGGACAGCGATTGTCGGGAGCAGTAGCAGGTCGTACTCCGCGAACAGCGACTGGAACGCTTCGAAAACCTCCGTCCGGACCACGTCTGTCCGTCGGTACTCGACGGCACCGAGTTCCATCGCCGCCTCGGCGTCGGCGACGTTCTGGGCGTCCAGCGCTTCGCGGTGCTCGCCCAGGAGGTCCGTGCCGTCCTGTTTCATGTGCTCCAGTGCCTCTGCAAGTACGACCGAGAATCCGGTCTTCCAGCAGCGGTACATTTCCGTCCGCGAACGGGGTAGCTCCGGGTCAACTTCTACGAACTCCGCCGGTCCGGACTTGAACGCGTCGACCGCCTCGTGGAACCGTCGGCGGACACGCTCGTCGACTGGGAAGGTCCCACCGAGGTCCACCGAGTAGGCGATAGTCATATCCGAGATGGGGCGACGGGTCGCCGCCACGAAGTCGCTCTCGCCGGTCTCGACGGTGAACGGGTCAGACGGGTGGTATCCCGACAGCACGTCGAGAACCATCGCGGCGCCCTCGACGGTCCGCGTTAACGCGCCCCGTCCGCGCATCGGCGTGTGATGCGCGAAGCCGTCGGGGCGGAGTGGAATCGGGACACGCCCGAAGGACGGCTTCATGCCGAAGACGCCACACGCACTCGCCGGGATACGGAGGGAGCCACCGCCGTCGGTCCCGAGTCCGATAGGGGCCATCCCGTCACCGGCGGCCGCGGCGCTCCCGCCAGAGGACCCACCGGCCATCCGCGTCCGGTCGAACGGTGTCCCGGTCGCTCCGAACAGGTCGTTGTCTGTGACCCCCTTCGTCGCGAACTCCGGGGTGTTCGTCTTCCCGATGACGACGGCACCGGCCTCCCGTAGCTGGCGAACTGTCAGGTCGTCCTCTTCGGCGACGTTTTCAGAGAGCGGGACACACCCGTTGGTAAACCGTTTGCCGCCGACTGCGTAGTTGTCCTTCACCGCTACCGGTAGGCCATGGAGCGGCCCGAGCTCCTCACCCTCACGGCGTGCCCGGTCAGCCTCCCGGGCGGCCGCCAACGCATCCCTCTCGAACACCTCCACGAAGGCGTTCGTCCGCTCGTCCCTGTCCTCGATACGTTCGAGATGGGCTTCGACGACGTCCACAGCGGAGACGGTGTCACGCCGCATCTCCAGTGCGAGCTCCGGGACTGAACGGAAACAGAGTGGGTCTGTCACACGTTACCGAGGATATCCGTCGTAGTTAACGTTGGGTCACGCGCAACTCTTTCCTCCCACCGCCTCTGTTCGGTGTTCAGTCACTGCGGATTCCGTCTGCGCGACCAGCGGGGGGCTCACGACACCGGCAATCCCCCTCACCTACCGGGCGCACACACGGGAGACACGCCGGTCACTCCTCTGCCGCATCGATGACCTCGTAGTTGATGTTCTGGTCGCCGAGCGTGTCCGTGTGACTCGACACGTGGTCCGCTGCGGCCAGCAGGAGCACGTCGAGCCCCTTCGTCGCTGCTTCCTGGACTGCCGTGGCGCTCCCGAACCGGATGTCTACCTCGACAGCCGCGCCGGTGGCCGCAGCGAGGGCTTCGACGCCGGCGACCGCGACGAGGTCGTGGGACTCGGCCAGCGCGGCGACCCGCTCGGGGTCGACCGCGCTGCTGCCGCCGTCCTGCACCTTCGGGATGGAGACGACCGTCACGTCTCCGAGTTCGTAGTCGACGACGCCCTCGACGTTCGTGACGCCGACGTCGGTGCCGGCGACCCCGTCCGTGACTGCAACTGCAGTTGCACTCCCCGTCGCGCCGGCCATCGCACGGAGGGTCCCGTCTTGCATGGTCAGCGACACGGTCTCGCCCTCGCTGATGTCCGTCGTCGCGAGCACCGTCTCGACGTCGACCTGCCCGACGACGTCTTCCGAGACGTGCTCGACGAAGCTCCGGAGGCGGTCGGTCTGTGAGATGAGCCAGTCGACGCCCTCCTTGGTCACCTCGTAGCGACCGCGGCCCTGCTTGTCGACGTGCTCCAGCTCGACCAGGTCCTGCAGGTAGTTGCTCACGGCCTGTGACGTGATGCCGATCTCGTCGGCGATCTCCCGCTGACTCACCGCTGGTTGTCGTTCGGCAATCTCGACCAGAATCTGGTATCTGGTGGCGTCCCGCTTGCTCCGGAGGACGCCGTAGTCGTCCTGGTCGGTGGGCGACGTGGTCATTGTCCACACTCCGTCTCTGAGGCTAAAATAGTTTGTTCCTACTGCGACCAGAGTTTACCCGTACGCGGTATCTGCCGCCGAGAAGGCAATCTGGATTGTCTTGGAACAACACTCGTTGTTCTACAGCCCACTTGAGTTGGTCCCGTGCTGGCACACGGTCCGCTTGGAGCGTCTGGACTGCCCGAGAACACGCGTCACGCACTCCCTCCAAACCTGTCGCGTCTCGGCTCCGCGCCAGCCGGCCCGTTACCGTTCGCTCGCCGGTTCGGGCCTCACGCGGTCGTCGCCTGCTGATTGATCCCTGCCTCGCCGCCGAGTCGCCGTTCTATCAGGGCGAACATCGTGTCCATCGTAATCGCCAGGAGTGCGCCGGGAATCGCGCTGGCGAGGACCTTCTCCATCTGGAAGAGGTTGATGCCGCCGATGACCCAAACGCCGGGGCCACCGCCCCCGATGAAGTCGGCGACGGTCACCGAACCGGTCGAGGCCGACACCCTCGCCGCTGCCCGGGAGCGGAGTCCCGTTCGGGAGACCCGCCGCGAGCGGTAATCGTCGAGCGCTGGATGGCACTGCTGGATTTCGAACCGGCTGTAGACGCACCGTGCTCACGGCTTCGCCGTCCGCACCGTCGTTCTCTCTTACTCGAACCAGGCACCGTTCGTCTGCTGGGGATTCAACCCCGCACGCTACTCCCGGGGCTCGTGTCCGGCCGGGCCGCCGGCCTCGAGGTACTCTGAGAGCCACCCGAGATTCGTGTCGTCCGTCGCGGGGCCACCCTCCATGGCCTCGATGAGCTCGTCCGAGGCCATCACCGTCGCGTAGAGGTCACAGACCAGTTGCTTCAGTACGTCCGGGTCGTCGGGCAGGTCTTCCGGGTCGAGCTCCGCCGGGAGTTCGTCGCTCATAGTCTGGAGACGGATGGACGGACGAAAAAGGTGGCGTCGACCATGGTGGGTGTCGTCGCTCGTGGTCACACGGGTGGTCCAGAAGGCGAACGACCCGTCAGTCACAACTCGACCGGGGAGTGGATGGGCCCTGCCGGACTATGAACCGACTGCAGACTCGCTTCGCTCGCCTGCCGGGGTTCGAATCCTTCGGGGTACTTGTCACTGCTCACTATCGTTCACAGGGCAAGTGGGCCCTGCCGGAAATCATTCCGCCACTGAACGCTTCTGCCACCCCCACGCAGTCTGGTGATTTCCCGCCGTCCGGGATTCGGGAAATCCACCCTATGACAACCAACGATCCAAGCGATCTCGAACCGATCAAACCGGAGCGCGCGCAAGAACTGTACCTCGACCACAAGGCGAGTGAGTGCCGAGAGGTCACGATCCAGAGTCACAAGTACCGGACGAACCACTTTGTGAGGTGGTGCAAGGAGAATGGCATCGACAATCTGAACGAGGTAAGTGGCCGGGATCTTCACGAGTTCCGTCTCTGGCGTGAGGAGGATGGAGATCTAAACAAGGTTTCTCTGGAGACACAGATGTGTACGCTTCGAGTCTTCCTGAAATACTGCGGCTCAATCGAAGCTGTCACTCCCAATCTCTACGACAAACTCCTTATCCCGCAGTTGAGCCGGGAAGAAGGGCAGCAAGATACAATGTTAGAGCCTGACCGCGCTGAAGAGATTCTTAGCCACCTTTCGCGGTACCACTATGCCTCGAAGGAACACGTGTTGTTCGCGTTGCTGTGGGAAACGGGTATGCGAATTGGTGCTGCACGGTCATTAGACGTCCGTGATGTCGAGAGTGAGGATGAGTGTCTCGACTTAGTCCATCGGCCTGAGACGGAAACAAATCTCAAGAATGGGCAGGGTGGCGAACGGCTTGTCGCTGTCTCTCGGGAGCTTCTTGAGCTTTTAGAGAATTATATCGAGGACACCCGAATCGAGATAACTGATGACCATGATCGAAGTCCGTTGCTGTCGACGCACCGAGGACGAATCAGTAGGCCATCGATGCGCCGAATCGTCTACACCCTCACAGCACCATGTTACCTCGACAAATCGTGCCCGGACTGCAACGATGGGTCGACAAAGAAATGTCCAGAAGCGGTCAATCCCCACGCGATCCGACGTGGCAGTATCACGCACTTTCTGACCCGAGATGTTCCAGTTGAAATAGTGAGTGATCGAATGGATGTGAGCCGTAAGGTAATTGATAAGCACTACGACCAGAGGTCAGAGGAGGTGAAAGTTGAACAGCGGCGGCGATATCTCGATAATATATAACACCTCCTAATCGACTCTTACCGCCATATCTGATTGGGGGATCATCAGTATCAAATTACTAGTAGTTTGAAGATATTGGCGTTCCACGTTCAGAAACTACTAGTAGTCGCTAGTGTTTCGAGAATCGGCAGCCAGGAACAGGCTGGCCGTTCGAAGTTATAGATGTATTATGTGATTCTGCAAGTCTGCTGAATACAGGGCGCTTTGTCAGCAATCGATAGCCGGGAATATTATCTCTGCCAAGTTGATATTGGACTGGTCGTGGCTGATCCGATCTCTGAATCGGAGCCGTCAGAAGGAGGGTTGTTCCACGTGCTGTTCCCAAAATCCCGGGTCCTCGTATTTCGAATACGTCGTTTGATAGCCGAGCCGGCGGCCAACTGGCGCGAGGACAGTTGCCAGTGGACGGGTCACGGTGGGAGGAGGCGACACGAACACCGTATCGTCCGCTAATTCCTCGGTCAATACCATGCCCTGGAGAAAACCCGGCTGTCCCGAATCGTCTAATTTACCCTCGTGGGCGAGACCAAATAGCGTCTTGATCAACTGGAGCGTCTTTCCTGGCGGCCGTACCGTGCCGATTGCCGCGGTGAATGTATCGCCATCGTAGCGCGGTTTGTGAACCGTCCCGGCCGGAACAGTGTGCGATTCCCCCGCTGAAACACGGCGGGGAGTGCCTTCGACGACGACCGTCAGTTCTCCCGAAAGGACCTCGAAGGTCTCCTCGTACCCGACGTGATAGTGTTCCGGCGGCCCCTCGCCAGCACTCAGGTAGAGCGCACTGTGATACTCGCCACCCGTGTTCTCGGGTGGGTCAAGATCGGCGACCCACTCTTGAGACACGGGATTAGAAACGAGGGGTCCGGTTCTCTCCCGGAGGTTCTCTGCAAGTTCCCCGTCGAGATCGACCTCGAAACCACTTCCCGGAATGGGGTCACCGTTCTCGTCGAGCGTTCTCCCCACAGACGTGGTGCCCATGCTAGACACTAGCACGTACGGATTATTAATATTCGGGAGTGAACGGGCATGGCACACCCATTCTGCCCGAATTCTGGCGGTGAGTCCGTTTTGGCCACCCAAACCAATTTGATGGTAATTGTCGTATGATAACGTATGTCAAATCACGTCGATCATACAGGGTCACGTCGGGTACTCGATCACGAGGGATTTCCAGGCAGGTGGGAAATTCTCGAAACGGCCGACGAAACCGGTGGGGAACGGTTCAAGACGCGTATGGAACTGGAAGAACAAGGCGAGTTACCGCCCCATCTCCACCCGACCGCAGAGGAAAGTTACGAGATCATCGCTGGCGAACTGGAGGTACAGGTCGATGGGGACTGGTCGACGGTTGAGGCTGGCGAGACAGTCGTCATTCCGCCCGACACGGAACACGCGTTCAAGAACACGGGGCCCGCCGAGGTGATCAATATCCATCAACCCGCGATGGAGTTCGAGGAGTTCTTTCGGGGGTTCCACCGGTTGAAAACCGAACGTGGGGTGGCGATGCCGCCGGATGGGCTCAAGGCAGCGATCTTGCTGGCCATGCTGGTCGTGGAGTACGAAGATGAACAGCGCGTGGTCAGTCCCCCACATTGGTCGTTCAAACTGCTGGCGCGGCTTGGCCACCTGCTCGGCTTCCGGCTTCCGGAGTAACTGCGCGAGACGTATCGAAGGGCGAAGTAGATGTCGTCGCCAGGGTGTGCTGAACTCAGCCTCTGAGTCGGTCATACTGTTACTGACAGGACATGGGAAGAACAGATGCGACTGTGCGAGAGACAGGGTGTATATCCATCAAAGTGAGTCGGCGAAATCGCTCAGAATCTCATTGAATCGTTCGGGTTCCTCGATGGTAATACAATGACCGCTTTCTTCGAATAGTTCAAATCTGCTGTCCGGGACGAGTTCTGCGACTGCTTTGACCGATTCGACGCTCCGCCACTTCTCGTCTGCTCCGGCGCACACTAACATCGGAACGTCGATGTCAGGGAAGACGTTTGGTGGTTTGCGCAAGATATCGGCGTAAATTGCGCTCTTGATCGGGGGTGGTGTACGTGATGCCTCGTCGAACATCATGGTTTCAAGTTCCCGCGGAGGTGAATCTTTGAGCAGTAATTCGTTCTCCTGTTCGACGAGATTCAGATGATCAGTCTGGATTCCGACGAAGACATCGCTGAGGTCTTCCAGCCCCATCCGTCCGAATTCGTAGTCCTCCTGCTGGAACGGGGATGGCTCGGCGTCTACATTTACCAGTGCTTGTATCCGATCTGTTCCGAACTGATCTACATACTCCCATGTGACACCCGCACCCATAGACCACCCGACCAGTACAACGTCGTCCAGATTCCGGCGGGCGAGGAATTCATTTACATCACGGGCATACTGGCGGACAGTATGGCCGTGCTCGGTCTTCTCCGACCGACCGTGGCCTCTGAAATCGAGAGCTATCGTTTGATACCCGTCCGAAAGATCCGTCAGTTGTGGCTCGAAAAACCTGAGCCCCATCCACGCCCCATGGAGAAACACGAGCGGTTGTCCCTCTCCGTACTCTTCATAATAGAGGGTAGCTCCATTGCATTCGATAACTGGCATAACACCATACTTCGCCCTGAATACCGATAATCATTCGTGCTGAACTTCGTCTCAATATCTCGCACGCCGTTTCTGACAGATACTGTAGACATTGACTGGACCACTGGTGGTGAACTACTAGCAGTTCTCAGGTAGCGTGACTGCATGCGCTCAGAGGCACTTCTGCGGAAAAGGCGTTCCACGTTCAGAAACTACTAATAGATGCAGCAGTGGCGCTGCAGGCTCCAGTTCGACTGTCGAACGACTTGTCATTTCAGGCGTGAGGCGGCCGAATTCGGGGGTTTGAATATCGGCCGAACTCCTGAATTCTGAGCACACTATCCGATACGTCCTGCACACGAGGTGAACTACCGGTACTCGCCCCATCCCTTTTGTCTCACTGTGTGGTAACTACCCACATGACCGATTCGACTGTATCCGAGTCACCACTCGAAGCGGCCGCTGGCACCGCTGGCCCTCACGCAGTCGAGGCGTTCAAATTACTGAGCGATGAGACGCGTCTGGCCATTTTACTGGCTCTTTGGGAGCACTACGACCCGCACGCCGAGGATAACTCCGTCCCGTTCTCAACGTTGTACGACCGTGTCAATATGGGCGACAGTGGCACCTTTACTTACCACCTCGACAAACTGGTCGATACCTTTGTCGAAAAGACCAGCGACGGCTATCAACTCCGGAACTCAGGACTCACCATCGTTCGGGCAATCATCGCCGGCACGGGACTCGAAGACGCTCGACTCACGCCGACCGAAATCCCCCGGTCGTGTTACCACTGCGGCGCTTCTGTGGAGCTCAGCTACAAAGACGACAGACTCTATCAGATCTGTACGGAATGCGAGGCCAACGTTGGGCCCGATTCCAGCGAACGCGCCCCGACGGGGACACTCATGGTGTACGACAATTTCAACCCCGCCGGTCTGACGCATCGGGCTCCTGCGGACGTATTCGTGGCGAGCACGATCGAATACCACAGAGCGGTGACGTTGCTCATCAGAGGCGTGTGTCCCGAGTGCTCGGGGCCAGTCGAAGAGTCACTGCACATCTGTGACTCTCACGAGTCACCGCCGGGAGAAGTTTGCTCGACGTGTGGCACCTGGAACGAGGCCCGGGTCAGGTACGTCTGCTCTGTCTGTAAGTATGGTGGCTCCTATCCGGCGTGGGTAGCTGCCTTCGACCATCCAGCAATCGTCGCATTCTACTACGACCACGGGTTCCAGATGACGTTTGATCTTGATGACGCCGAGACGTGTGCTCGGGCGTGGGATCGCCTTGCACGCGAGCAAACGCTTGTATCGGAGGATCCCGTTCGGATTCGCGTCACGGTACCGTGTGGCGGTGAGGAGCTATATTTGACCTTGAACGAAAATCTAAACGTAATTGACGTGACCGAGTCGAACAACTGAGGGCCACGCCGACGCTCGATAAAAAACATCAACCTGCATACTGGTTTACCGTCCAGTAATCCCGATTACTGGAATGTCGTCCAGATTATACTTTTCACCCTCCAAATCCTGCTCCTTTGTGGGTGGCACTCACACCCATGACAGACGCGAAAGCCCATGTGATCGATCTCATCTTCGGCCGATGGCGTAGCCAGACGTTGTACGCCGGGGTCGAACTCGGCGTCTTCGACATCATCGGGGATTACCCCAAACACGCCGTCGAGATCGCCGATCAGTTGGACATCAACCGCGAACAGGGGTACCGGCTCTTCCGAGCGCTTGCCTCGCTGGACCTGCTCCAGGAGTCCTCAGATCGCCGCTTCTCGATAACCCCCGCGGGTGAACTACTCCAGGAGGACCACCCGGACAGTCTACAAGGGATTGCCCTTCTTGAAGAGGGACCGACACATTACGCGACCTGGTCACACCTTCCGGCTATCGTCCGCGAGGGGGAACCTGATGGATTCCAGCGCGAGTTCGGACACTCCGTTTTCGACCATCTTGAGGAAAACCCCGACTATGCGGCCCGATTCAACGAATCGATGAGCAGTCTCTCGCAATTGGAATCAGATTGGGTCAAGCTCCTGCTCCGTACCGTCGATGTATCCGAATTTGGCCACATCTGCGACGTCGGTGGAGGTCATGGTCACCTGCTGTGTACCTTACTTCAGGACGCACCTCGTGTCGAGGGTACGGTACTCGAACTGCCAAGCGTCGTCAAAGATGAGGACCAGCATTACCACGAGTCGATGGGACTCTCGAACCGCGTCGATTTCGTCGCCGGAGATTTCTTCGAGGAAGTCCCGACGGCCGACGCTTACCTGATGAAACACATCCTTCACGACTGGAGCGATGCGGAGTGCGTCGAAATCCTCTCGACGGTACGGGAGGCAGCGCCGGACGACGCCCGTTTGTTCGTCTGCGAACTCGTCGTTCCCGGACCTGATCAGTCCCACCTCTCGAAACTGTTCGACATCCACATGATGGTGTCGGGGACCGGCAAGGAACGCACCGAGGCCGAATATGCCGAACTCTTCGAGAAAGCCGGGTTCGAGCACGCCGAAACACATCAGACCGACGAGATTCCGATGGCCATCGTCGAAGAGATAGCAACGTGACACCATCCAAAAACAGAGAAACCAATGAACTTGAACGAGATATCCCGACGAAAGGCGTTGAAATTAGTTGGCGTTGGCGGAGTGATTGTCGTAGGAACTGGAGTAACGTCGGCTCATAGAGACGACGTTGATCCACAGCAGTTGAACGAACTGCGCGAAGCGACAGCAAAGTATCACGATCTGGAGAACGCCCTGACTGACGGATTCGTTCTTCCTGAGGACCACTGTGTCTCTTCGGGCGATCCTGATGTCGGAGCAATGGGTTTCCACTACGTCCACCTTGGTCGATTGGACGAAACTCTGGATCACACCGAGCCCGAGGTCTTGCTCTACGAAGAGCGAGGAAATAAACGACATCTAGTTGCGGTGGAATTCTTATCCACAGCTACATCCAAAGCAGATGGCGGAGAACCACCAGTGGTTCTCGGACACGAAATGCATCCGTTCCACGAACCCTTTGCTAATTGGGCACTCCACGTGTGGGCGTGGAAAGACAATCCAAACGGCCTCTTTGCTGACTTCAATCCACGAGTGGAATGTCCCGAATAACAGCCTGTTAAGTACATTTTTATATTCGATATACTATTCTATCAATTCTTGTATGTTTAAGGCCACTAGTGAAGTCAGCGGTATCACCGTGGCCTGTTGCTAGGATAATCGCAGGACAACACGGGTATTAATCTGATTCTTTGAGATCCCGGCGAATCCATCACTCACCGGATTCCGAGCGCTACTAGTAGTCCTTTGGTGTGGTAACCGCACAGCAGTAGAGGGACTTCTGCGGAAACGGCATTCATCAGCCAGGTTTTCCCGACCGGTATATACAATGACTCTGTGAGGATTTCTAATCTGGTTCAGAAGTTTGGTATGGGTATATACTGTACTATCCGCCCATATGGGCAGAAACACCGTTTTTTAAATGACTATGGAGCATGGGCGAGTGTATGACCGTCGCCGCGTATGTTCGGGTCTCGACTGCCGACCAGAACTTGGATCGACAATTGGAAGCGACACATAACTACGCAGTCGACGAACTCGGGTGCGATCCGTCTACCTTGGAAGTGTATCGGGACAAATCAACCGGGACCGATATCGAACGTTCCGGGTACCAAGCTCTCCTGAGCGATGCAGAGGCGGGACGACTGGATGCAGTCGTAGTGCATGAAGTCTCCCGCATTGCTCGAAGCATTTCCGATCTTGAACGCACAGTCAAGCAACTGCGGGACGCCGGCGTCGCGGTACACATAGTGTCGGAGCGAATGGTATTACGACCTGATCAGGAAGACGAGGATCCGTACCAGCGTGCGCTGTTTCAGATGCTCGGTGTGTTCGCCGAACTGGATGCAAAAATCAAGCGTCAGAATATCCGTCAGGGAATCGCGGCTCGACAAGAAAGTGAGGACTATCGGCACGGGCCAGCTCCACTTGGGTTCGAGAAAGACAATGGGGAGCTCGTTCAGGCTGGCAACTATCATCGAGTCTGTGAAACGCTGGAGCAAGTGGCTCGTGAAGAAATGAGTCAGCGACAGGCATCCAAAGAACTCGACTGTGGTCGAAAAACGATTCGTCGTGCATTAGACGAACGGAGTGAACTCTATGATCTCTGAGGTAGCGAAATAAACACCGGACAAGAGGGGAAAGTCGATCTCCGCCTGGTTAGCTTCCGTATCTGGTAGTGCTACTGTTCCGCTTCCGCTCTCAATTATGAATCAATCCGATAGCTCGCTCATTCGTATCGCTCTTCAAGATCGTCGAGTGCGCGCCAGAACTGTTCGTCGTTGATTCGGGGCTCTGTCGTTGCCCGCTCTTCTAACACGCCGGCGTACGTGTCGAATTCCTCGGGAGTTGGATTCGTCGCAAGAATACAGTCGGCGTATCCATCGATTGCGGTCTGTATGGTCCGTGCGTAGTGGTCGTAAGCACCGTCGATCAAGTTGTACTTCTCGTCGATCTCCTCAAACACCGCTCGATAGACGGTCGCAGCGGCCAAATGCCGGTCGCGGTCCCGGTACTGCTCAGCAATCTCGAAAAACCGTGAGAAGTCGATAGCCTCGAACAAGACCGGGTCGGCATGCTGTTCCAACAATTGCGCGATTTCTTCACGATACTCGTCGACCGATTTGTGGTCGTCGCCGAATCGCGCAAGAAATTGGTCGCGTAACTCGGGGTGTTCGGCGAGTGCATCCCGGACGAAGTCACGCAGGTCGTCGGCCGACAGGTCGTCCAAAACTGCCTCGACACGGTCACTCTCATCCTGTGGTGGATTGGCGGCAATGTCCAGTAACACTGCGACGACGTGCTTGCAGTCGCCGCTCCCGTCGTACGGACAGGTACACTGAGTGTCGATATGTTGCTCGTCGAATTCGACAGTCACGTCGTACAGATTCGAGCCGCAGACGGTCGCCGTAACGAGATTATCGAACCGATCCAGTTGCTGAATACGTCCCTCGTCACGGTAGTTTTTCCCGCGTTCGAGGACTGCATCCGTACTCCTGTTCTCAATCGCTTCCCTCTCAACGTTCATATCTCGTCTTTCGACGCGGACGTAGAATTCGATTTTGATGTCGGGTGGTGGTGAGCCGACTCAGGTGGGTAGAACGTCATCCGGAAGGAACTCGCTACAATCGACAGGAATTGCTTCCCAAGCAGCCTGCACTGCTTGATATCCTGTCCACCCCTCTCCTTTCAGTAGCTCTCCGCAAGCCTGGCAGAACTCCTCTTTCGTACATGCATCCGCATCAAACAGGAGATAGAGGAGGAACGGTGGTGCGACGGCCCTTCCCTCCGTGTCCAACTGGTCGAATTCACGGTTGATAGCCGTTCGACCCGCTCGGTCCATCAGTACAGCGAACGTGTACGCACCTGGCTGTTGAGACACTTCTTGTTGCAATGATTTCTCTCCTGCATCTTCACCATGTGGTCGGGGGACGCTAGAGACAACAGTGAACGACGAGTTGGCGTCATCTTCGAACGGGACCAGGGCGTTTTCGCTCCCGTTCCGAATCCACTGTTCACGACTCCCATCCAATGGGTACTTTGGGGTCTCCTGAACGTGTCGTTTGAGTTCCTGTACGCAGACGTTCGTCGTCGTCAGATTCAGTGTCTCAGTGATTTTCGGCCAGAGTGCTGTGTTTGCGACAGCAATGAGCGCATCCGTATCAACGAGGACTGGATGGCGTGTCCCACTCCCCATCGGTTAGGATTGGTACACGCCGTCGGTATCCAGTTCAGTTGCCTCTTCGAATGCTGCACGTTCTCGCTCGATTTCTTCAATCCCATCTCCGATGAGGATACGAGCGACATCTTCAGAGATCTCTCCCTCTCTGTACTGCTGGTGGATCTGAATCTTCTCTTCATCCGACAGCGTCTCACGCAGTTTTTCACGAAGTCCCCGCCGAGCGAGTTCACTAAGATTGACACCCCCAAGCCGCATCTGATCAACGATTTGGCTTGCCTGCTTCTCTGTTTCCCCCCGAAACTGGATTTTGTCGTTCCCCGTCGCCATTGTGAAGAGATATTGGGAGCGCGATAGAATAACTGTTGTGACTAGCCATCCTTGTCATGACAACAGCATCGACGAAATTAGAAATGGTGTAATTAGCGTGTAATATCCGGACTGCTCTCAACGGTGGTTGGTTTCAACGCTACTTCTGATGAATCGACTGCTCAGTGTTCGTGCGTATTTAGTACTGCAGTTGCGGTGTTCAGTCTCTATCCAAATTGAGAACACGCATTTTTTAGCATATCGTGGAGAACATCAGTTGCATGCCCTCCCTGAAACGTGTCCACATTGTAGCAGCGTTCGTCCTGCTTGGTGTCACTGCGTTCCTTTACTCGGTGATTGTCACCTATCAACTCCTTCTCGGCACGGGCGTTGCGATCGCGTCCTTCGTCGTCGCAATATTCACGTACTACGGAGGTACCAACCGAAAGACGGCCACTCGCGCAACGATCATCGTCACACTCATTTACGGCGTTTTCACTCTCCAGCTTCCCATTGCTGTCATCGCGGCCTGCGTCGTCTACCTCACCGTGTGGCTGACCGGCTCGGACAGCCCACTCGACGCACCTGACACGCAGGTCTTCCCGGTCGAATCGACGGCTACCAACGAATCCGACTATAGCGAGTGAACCGGGCGACCTACGGGTCCCTTGAGGCGATCAGTCACCCGATGCTTGGTACGTGGTTTGTTCAGTGATTCACCTGTAATGATCGATAGAGAGTGCGAAGAGTGAGTATATGAATCGCGGTATGGAATCCTCTGACTGTGGTTGTGCATCTAACAGAGTAGAAGATACAACCAGTACGGCAACTGAAGGATATTATCGTCTACTTGTTGGACTGGTTTCGAGCCTCGGACAGTATCGCCTGCGAGGAGGAAGCCGACTGGCGTGTCGTATTCATTTTGGAACTCCTGGATAGCAGCAAGCGCTTCATCCCGGTCGCGCGAGCGATATGCGAGCCCAATTGGGATTGGCGTCTCCCCGATCTCGAAGACAAAGTCGACTTCGCCTTGCCGGCCGCGCCAGTACTGGACACTCGGTGTAGGGTCGTTCCCCTGTGCAGCGTTGATTCCGTAGGCGAATCGCATCGTGTGGTCGAATGCTGCGACGCGGGCGAGTTCTGCCTCTCGCTGGAAATCGTTTCGAACGGCGGATGCGTTGCCGTCAGCGAGTGCGGTGACGAGGCCGGTATCGCGGAGGTAGAGTCTGACACCGCGCGGGCGGCTGTTATCGTACTCCGTAACGCCGGTGAGGAGGTACAGTTCGGCTAAGGCGGGGAGGTAACTGTCGGCGATGGTGCGGCGGTCGACGTCGAATAGTTCGACGAGGTCTTGATATCGGAAGGATTCGGCCGCACGGTTGCGAGCGGCCAACGCGCATAACCGTTCGAGGTCTGCAATTGTTTGAATTGATTCGAAGCCGGGGACGTCCTGGTACAGTGCGTTTTGGACGTTTTCGCGGAGGCGCGTGTAGTCGTCGGCGGTGAGGTCGGTTGCTGATTCGACAACGCCATCGTGTTCGTAACTGATGGTGCCGCCCATCGAGAGGTAGTCGACGACTTGTGATTGGATGCGGCGTTCGACGTCTGCCACTTGGTCGTATTTCCGTCGGAACTCCTCGATAAGTGGGTCAATGTCACCGCTTTGGAGTGCGGCGGGGAGACTGTGTTCACCGCGTCGCAGCGAGGTGGGACTCACGCGGGTTTCCTCGTTTTCTAAGTCTGGATACAGAGTGAAGAGGTAATCGCGGAATTTCTCCGGGAGAACGGGTTGGATCTGGTATTGGTCCGCTTCGAGGGTTGTGTTGGCGAGTTCCCGTTTGATTTGAACGCCGGCGCTTGCGGTCATGACGAGATGACGGTCCGGTGTGTCTTCGAGTAGATTTGGGATTCCGGTGCCCCATCCGTCGATTGTTGGTTTGTTGCTGTGTTCGATTTGGTGGATATCGTCTATGAGGATGAAGTGTGGGTTGTTGTCTGCGGTTCGGCCGTGGATGCGGCTTTCGTAGTATCGAACGGCGCGTCGGAGCTGTTCGTCTGATTGGAGTTGGTAGAGTGGGTTGGCGTCGAATGGAAGGTAGAGGAATTGCTCCGGTGCGTCGCCGTCTGCGATTCTGTGATGGGTGAATTGATGGAGCAGCGTAGTTTTGCCGACGCCACGTCGACCGACAAGCGCGAGTATGGATTGATCTTCAAACTGACTGCCTTGCTGCTCTGGTCTGGCGAGATGATAGAAGTCGCTTTTCTGCCGGGTTGGCAGGTCGAATACATCGGTTCCTTGGTCCCACCACGGGTTGTGGTCGTGAAGTGCTTCGACCAAGGCGTCACCAGCGTCAATAGGCATAATACAGTTGTTTTGTCGTGGAGTGGCGTCGCAATGATTGTTCCGCTTGTCTTCTCGACGTCACAGTGGTGGTTGTCTGCATGTTAGTCGTGTCTGACTGTACTATTGGCCGCAGGCACTTGGGTTAATCGGCACTGGAATGTATCTATTGGATGTGATTGGTTCCCTATATTGCTTTTTGTCGAAGGGTTTATAGCAATAAAGGGCATATTGTTGGGTGTAGATAACGCAAAAGCACCACTGCGATGGTGGTAATTTGCTTGCAGGCACGGGGGGCGAGTGTATCGTCGTCGGAAACCCGCAGGCTGTCCGGGTGACAGGCAGTCAAGCAAAACTATGGATGGAATATACACGGATGTACGGCCCGGCGCGCGAATCGACATCGAAGTCGAGTTCATAACCAAGCGAACGATCAACGCCGACGGCACGGATGTTACGCGGGTACTCGTTGCTGACCAGTCCGGCGAACAGTTCTCAGTGATTGCAACGCCGGACAGCGACTCTCTTTGTCATCTCGAAACGGGGGCAACGTACCATCTCTCGGAGTTACTCGGTGGGGCACCGATCGACGGGACCCACGCACCGATCGGTGAGTGCCCTGCATGCGGCGGTGAGCTTCGACCAGGGCAAGTCATCGATACCGTCGGCAGTGCTGTCGTGGCAGCCGTTACAGAGCTTGGAATCGACGATGTGTTCGGTATCATCGATGCTGCCTCGTCTGTCGAGGCAGTTGACGTCAAGGCCGAATTCGTTGATGACTGGCAGACAATGGAGCAAGAGCGGCCGACGGAGACGATCGATACACCCGACTACGTGTGCCGGTCGTGTGACCGGCATCTCGACGAGGTCGATCTCCGCTCCGAATCACAGCCAATCGTGAACGAGTCCGTGCAGTCCGCTCCGGCGATGAACGACATGGCGTCTGAAACGGTCGGGCTTGCTGCTGGTGGTGCGAAAGACGTGGTGAATTTCCGCGAGAACGTTGCGAACGGGTTCACGCCTGAACCCGAGGCCATCAGCGACGAGGGGCTGTTCTATGACTACTGCTTCGAGACCGGTGAACGGACTGCATCGGACGCGTTGTTCGCGCCACGATACGCCGCTGCGGTGAGCACGCATCCACTGACCGGTGACACCGAACAGTACCTCTCAGTTGGCCTCGATTCGACGCTGTCCGTGTCCGAGTTCGACCGGCCGCGGCTCGATCTCGTTGCCGTGCTGGATGTGTCGGGTTCGATGTCCAGTCCGTTCAATGAGTACTATTACGACGAGCAGGGCCGCAAAAAGGAGGCCGACACCGCTGGTGAGACGAAACTGGCGGCGGCAACGCAGTCGCTGTGCGCACTCACGCAGCAACTGCACGCCGAGGATCGACTCGGTGTCGTCCTTTATAATCACCGGGCGCACGTTGCGAAGCCGCTTCGGGATGTCGGGGCGACAGACATGCCTGCTATTCGACGACACATCCGTGAGATCGCAGCGGGTGGCAGTACGAACATGGAAGATGGGTTTGAAGCAGCGATGGATATGCTGGTGGATGGGGAATCCAGTCGAGGCGTCGAGCGCCGCGTGGTGTTCATGACCGACATGATGCCGAATACCGGTGAGACTGGTGAAAGTGGCCTGACGGAACTGTTCGAAGCTGCTGCTGCGGACGGTATCCACACGACGTTCGTCGGGATGGGGTTGGATACGAACGCTGAACTGGCTGATGCGTTGTCAGGGATTCGCGGGGCGAATCATTACTTCATCCATTCGGCCGATGAGTTCGAGCAGCGCCTCGGCGACGAGTTCGATTATATGGTGACGCCGCTGGTGTACGATCTCGACCTGGAGCTCGATGCAGACGGCTACGAGATTGAAGCCGTTCACGGGTCACCGTCGGCGGACGATGCGAGCGACCAGCTGATGCATGTCTCAACGCTGTTTCCCTCGGCCAAGGCAGATGGGAAAGCCCGTGGTGGTGTCATCCTAGTTCGCTTGTCGGAAACGCGGCCAGATGGTGATGTCGAGCTCACTGCGTCATGGACGGAACGGGATGGGAGTAAGCAGACAGAACGCGTGTCCGTCACGATGCCTGACGAGCCTGAAACGTTCGCGCACACCGGCGTGCGGAAGGCCGTGTCGCTGGCTCGGTACGCTCGGGAACTTCGAGCGTGGGCTCAAGACGTCCACGACCGTGCTGATGGCGCAACCGGTGTCGACGACTGGTTGCTCCACGATGAGCGCGGGCAACACGAGCGCGAATCCGTCCCGCTGGTTGTCCCTGATGAGTACGCCCGTGGGTTCGCTGACCTCCGTGAGTACCTCGCAGGCGAGATGGACGCAGTAGACGACGCGTCGCTGCAGCAGGAACTGGAACTCCTCGACACGCTGTGGGAACACGCGGACGCTCCCACTGAGGTTCACGAGTCATGATCGTCTTCGCGTTCGACCGTGACTGGACCGTTGATGTGAACGCTCACCCGCGGCACGAAGCGGTGCCGTTAGCGTGGGTTCGGCACCTCGCACACGAAACCGATCACGCGGTGTACGCGATCGGGAACCAGTCGCTTGCGGATGAAGCAGCGATTCCCGGCGTCGTCGATATCGTCGGTCGGCACAGCGATGCGTGGGACGAGTGGCTCGGTTCGAAGCAACCCGACGGGTATTACGAACAGTTCCCAACGCGACGTGAACGACTCTCACTGATCGCTGACCTGCACCCGGATGCTGACGAGTACATCGCCATCGATGATCTCGACTTGAGCGATGTCGATGGATGGACGCACTATCACGCGTGGGACTTCGTGCCGGCGGTCACGCGTGGCGATATCGACCCGGCGTTGCCGTGGGTCAACGAGCCCGTGACAGACGGTGGCCGGCCAACGTCGGCTGGTGTGGTACCAGTTGATGCGTCACATCTCTCCTCATGGCTCAGCGAGAACCGTGAGGCACCAGCCTTCGAACTCACGTACACGAACGACGACAACACGGCTACAGCACTGCTATCGAATATCTCGGTCGATGCAGTGTTTTTAGAGGAACCGTCGCAAGCGCCTGGTGCGCTTTGTACACCGTTCGAACCAGGCACTGACAAGTTCATCGTGTCGATGGACGCGATTGAACAGGTCTCGCTGGTAGACATCACGGCTGAGACAGTGGCGACGCTCACGATGCAGGCGGACTCGCTGGCCGAAGAGGCAACGCTGCTTCGACGAGCGGCGTCGGCCAACCCTGACGCAGTCCGTGTGTCTGCTGTGCTGTCTCTCATCGATTGTGAGGAGATGAGTTCGCTTCAGCAGCGAGAGGCCGTGCGAGCGCTGCGGTCCATCGCAACTGTGCGTCCCGGCGACTGCACGCCAGCGATCCCGATTCTCCGATCGTTGATGCACGACTCGCAGTTGGTCTCACCGGCCGATGCGTTAGCGACGCTCAGCGCGATTGGGGATCAGCACCCGGATGACATTGCACCCGCGGTAAACGAGATCACGTCGTATCTGGATTCTACGCGTGTATCCGCGCGTCGAGAGGCTGCTGCGTGTGTTGCACACATCGCGTCGGCGGATCCGAGTGATGCTGTCGATGCTGTTCCGGGGCTAGCGACAGTTATCGAGGATCGTGCTGACGGGATCGCCGACGCCGTGACTGCGCTTGCAGCTGTTGCACGCGAGCACCCGGACGCTGTCACCCCGGTTGTGGAACTGCTCGGGACGGTCGTCCTCGACGAGTCACAATCAGATGCTGTTCGAATGAGTGCGATCGCGGCTCTTGGTCGGTGTGTTGAGGTATTACCGAGTCTCGCCGTGGATATCGTTGATGATGTTGCACACTTGTTGACCGCTGAGAACCACCGGCTCCGGAATAACGCGGTTGCGTTACTGTTCGAGGTCGCAGCGATCCATACTGATGTCATCGAACCATATGTCGACGATATCGCCGATCTCCTCACAGTCGATGATGCGTACACGCGGGTCAATGCGAGTGGGACACTTGCGCGCGTGGCCGAGGACTTCCCGGATGCTGTCGAGCGCGTCACGCCGACGTTTGTCGAGTTGCTGACTGATGACGAGTCGGCGGTTCGGGAGAACGCGTGTTGGGCGCTCGGGTACCTTCGCGCCGCGGAGAAGAAGCCCGCGCTGGAAGCGCGACTGGAAAAAGACGATGATAAAGCGGTCCGGGAACGGGCGTCGTGGGCGCTCTCACGGATCGAGGAGTGACGTGTGGGGAACCCTTATGATACTTTGGCTTGGTGATGGGTGTGATGGATAATGTGTGGGTGAGTTCTGGCAGTACCACCGTAGAGGCGATGGTGAATCCGATTGCAGCGGCGTGTGCCGGGGATGGGCTCGACTCCAAGTTCATCCCTGACACAGTGTACTTTCTTGATAATCCCGGGCTCGGGGATGCACTCTCGGATACGAAAGTGCTCACTCGGACACTGCTTGAGCAGTACGGCGTCGAAAGTCCGACGATTGAAACGGGACACATCGGTCACGAGACGGATTTCCAGGGAATCGCCACACACTTCCAGGACGCGATCGCTGAGGCACACGACGCGGCTGCGAACGTTGCCGTCGACGTCACGCCCGGGCGGAAATTCATGTCCGTCATCGCGTTCAACGCCGGCATGACGTACGATGTCGACCACATCTTCTACTTCTACTTGGAATCGAGCGATTACTTCAGCCGCATCTACCCCGAGATTCCACGCACAGCGGCGAAACTGTACGATTTCACGGAGATCCTCTGATGGAACTCGCACACGAGGACCTGATGCTTCTGTTGAACGGGCTGTACGAGCTTGGCGAGGAATCGTTCTCAGTCGTTCACCCGGCAGAGGAAATCGGTGAGCTGTTGCGAATCGACCTCGGCGACGCTACGGACAGTACCGTCAGCATGACTACCGGTGCGGTGACGTACGAAGACGCACTCGACGAGATTGAACGCGAACACGGCCCGACAGTTAGGAAAGAACTCCCGAATGAAGCGGCGTACGTCAAAGCTGTCACTGCCAGCGGCATATTCGATATTCAGAATCGTGAGGAGCTCGATAAATTCATCACTCGGTACGGGTACCAGGATCTACAAGAAGGCCACCCGCCGCGGTACGCTGGCTTCGACACGAATCTCTTGCCATGGCGGATGCACGACGTCCTCGGTATCGACCCGGTGTTACACACGAAACCGGGTGGCCGGGCACCAGTCAACGGATACGCACTGCTCGAAGGCGTCGATTCGGAGTTGAGCATCAGCTACCGGTATGGCACGAACGCCATGCCAGCCTCAGCGTTAGCGGACGCGTTCGGTCCTGAATACGAGCGCCTCGCGGGACAGCCGACCGAAGACAATCGTGAGACACGACTCGGACTGCGAGAATACCGCCGATTACGGGAGACGCGACCACACGACATTATCTCGACCGGGACCGGCGATACCAACATCATCGACGGATGTGCCGAGTACTATGCCGACAAACCCACTGGCGAAATCCTCTTCTCGAACGATTACGGGTTCGTTGACGAAGCACGCGAACGGAAAGTCCCGGCCGTCCACGTCGACTTTAGCATTGATTTCCCACGGCGACTCACCGGAACATGGGGTCAGATTGCGACGCTGCTGTACCAACTCGCCGTGCTCTTTGGTGTTCTCGTTCTTCCACGGGCAACGCTCTACGGCGTGTGGGATGGGAAGAGCGAGCGTAACTGGAAAAACGAGGAAATTGATATCGACACGCGAAGTGAGAAGTTGGCTGCTATTTTAGAACGAGACCAGCCAATTGTCCAAGCTCACGCTCTGCGTCAGTAAACTCGGTTAGGGGACAGCCAATTACAACGCTCCGTATGGCCGTTGGAATGTTAGTGAAACATCACCATACTCTAACATTGGTTCGATACCTGCGTCCACAATCGAGTCAAACATTTTTTGCGTGTCTCCATAGGAATCTCCGAACGTATCCTCCGGATCTTCGATTCTGTAGAACTCGTACCGCTCATGTTGACCATCACTTTTCACTGCCTCAAAAACGAGCGGCCCCTCTGGAATCGTGAGTGAGCTGGTCGACGGTGGATCTTCAGGGTGATCCAAAACGAGGGTGTAGCCGCATGTTTCAATCTGCTCATCAGGACTTCTATCAGACTCAATCAAACGTTCTGATGCGTCATCTACTGTTTCACACCCTGCGAAAAATTCATCGGGCTTCTCTATGTCGTAAATCCAGAATATTTCACCCCCACTCCCGTTCGGAGCAATCTCGAAAACCGTTATCGGCGAAGTAGACGAGTCAAACATACCAGTCCCTTCTAAAGCCAATAATAAGAGTGTTATCTGTAGATCGCGGTTACACAACTGTCATATCGTCACCCCTCCGTGGTTTTGAAGCGATGGGCGAGACACTGCTATGCTCATTCTGTCGGGAGGGACGCTGCACACGGTAGCTCGTTGTGGGTGCACCACTGGCAGTGCGTGTCTGCAACGAACTCGTCGTATGTGAGATCACTAATAGTCGAAAGCAAGCCTTCGATTTCATGCTGGATGTCCTGCAAGTCACTCTCGGAGAACGTTTTGGTCTCGACCTTCGGACCGAGCGGTCCGACGTACGCGTAGCCGCCTCTGTGGATTGGTTCGTCGTACAGGTCACGGCACGCGAGCAGGTACAGTGGTAGCTGCCTGTTGCCTTCGATGTCGCGTTCGCGTTGCGTGGCCTTGTAGTCGATAACGACGAGTTCGTCGTCGGGTCTGCGATAGACGGCGTCAATGTACCCGACGATTTCCTCGCCATCGATGTCCATGCCAAACTCGCGTTCCGCGTCAACGACGTCCCACTCGCTGAGGTCGAGCTCGAAGTACCGATCAATACACGCCTTCGCGTCGGGGAGTGCGTCGTGGGCCCGCTTTTGATTAGCGAGTCGCTCACAAATCTCGTACCACTCGGCCGGTGACGATGCGTTCTCGTCGGCCGCAATTTCGGCCGTGTCGTGGAACAGTATCCCGACGGTTTGCTGTGACGGGCCGGTGTCGTTCTCTGTCCACGCCGCATCGCTTGGCGTGTAATCACGGAACGCATTGACGACGTAATCGAGGTAGTGTTGCCTCGGGCAGTCTTCGAACGATTTGAGCGACGTATAGCTGTGCTGGATCTCCGGAGCAACTTCGGGCGGGCCGCTAAGCGACTCAAGCGTGAGTCGAGACGGTGCAGTAGGTTCCACAGCTCCTGCTGCCAGGTCGGAACCGAGTGTGAGGACTTCGTCTCGTGCAGATTCGAGGGTGATGATGTTGCCGTCGTGGGTTACCGTCCCCCCGAGGTCTCCGAGAACGGTGTCAGCCAGTGATTCGGTCCAGTCGGCGGCTTCTGGCGGAAGACAGTTCTGGATGTCCTGCCAGATAGGGAGGTGGTCGGCATCCGGTTCCCACGGCAGTCCCGGTGTGAGTGTTTCCCGCAGGAAGTCTTGCATCGACTCGTCACTCGCGTCATCGTCCTCGCTCGATCCTTGCAGGACGAGCACGTCTTCGGCACGTGTCAGGCCGACGTGGAGAACACGTCGCGTTTCCCGGGCATCATTGGCGACGAAGTCCTGTGCGAACGCCGCTTCAGGGCCGTCAGTCAGTGAGGCTTCCAGCGCGTCGTACGATCGGCCACGCGGCCCCCACTCGTCGGCCGTCAAGCGCGGCATGAGAATTACAGGAAAATCCAAGCCCTTGCTCTTGTGAATCGTCATGACGTTCACCGCGTCGTCAGCTAACTCCGGCTGGTCTGTCGGCGTCCCACCGTTCTCGGCGAACACCTCGTCGTGATGTCTGAGCGCCTCGACGAATTCCCCGGTCAGTGACGGCTGAACCGCGTCGTCACCGAACTGCTCGATGACGTCTTCTAACTGATCGAGGCTTCGGCGGTCCTGCTCGCTGAGATACCACTCGATGTCGGTTACGTCCTTTATCTCGCGGTAGAGCCGCGCAAGTGATGCACTGTCCAGCAGTTCGAGCAGGTGCGATATGTGGGTTCTGGCGGTTTCGACCCGGTCAGGCTCGTCGAACTCCGACAACGGCGCTTCCAGCAGGGCTGTGAGGAGCATCTCGTCACGCGTGTTGAGGTGACGCAGGTCCGCGTCACAGAGCCGGTACCGCATCGTCAACACGCGGTTCCAGCTGACCTCATCCTCGGCCGGTCGAGCAAGCGCTTTAAGATATGCAATGACCGTACCGACACCGACCGACTCCGTCGCCAGATCGCCGGCTACCTCGTACGGAATCCCGAGGTCCTCGAACCGCTCGACGAGTGGCTCAGCGTGCTTGTTCTTCCTAACGAGCAACGCGATCTCTCCAGGATCGTACGCCCGGTCAATCTCACTGGCAGTCCCTGACAGCAGGTTCTGCACGACGGTGACGAACTGGTCCGCTCGGTCAGCGTCGTCTTCAGCTTCTTCAACAGTGACGACACTGTCGCCGTCGTACGCCGGCTCGTCGACGCGCGTCAGCGTCTTGTCGCTTTTCCGCTCGTCGAGTTCGTCAAGCGCAGCATTTGCGAGGTCCAAAATTGGCTGTCGGGACCGGAAGTTCTGTTCAAGTGGTTCGTCCGCAAGTGCGTCACCGAACTCACGGTCGAGTTCGTTCGTGATGTTGGCGACGTTCGCCCCGCGCCACTCGTAGATTGCCTGGTCGTCATCACCGACGACGAACAGGTTCTCGTCGGTGACAAGCGACGTGACGAGGTCGAACTGCAGCCGGTCGGTGTCTTGGAACTCGTCGCAAAACACGTAGTCCCACCGGCCCGCGATGTCGTCGACCGCATCAGTTTGTGAGAGTTTGACCGTCTCGACGACCAGGTCGTCGTAATCGAGCAGTCCACGATCGACCAGCTCCTGTTCGTACGCGGCGTACCCGGCGACGAGGTCACGAGCGTGCAAGCAATCGTCAAGGAAGTCAGCGAGATACTCAGGGAGTTCGAGCCCGACGTCCGGGATACCCTTCGGCGCGCCACTGGCGTACCCGCCGAACAGGTATTTCGGAATCTTGTGCGCGTTCTCCGGCAGGTCACGGTCGCCAGACTCGGCGGCTTCGAACGCCGCGATAAGCGAGTCACACACCGCGATGGCACCATCGAGGAAAACCGATATGCTAGCCTCAACGCCGTCTTCGCCGATATATTTACGTGCCTCAACCAGCGCTTCCCTGACTGCCGGCAGACCGTCGAGTACCGTAGAGACGGACCGCCCACCGAGGTTCTCGCTCGCGGCGTCTTCGATGGTCGCGGGGATGTCCGCGAGATCGTATAGTCGGTCAGCCGAGCCGAGGTATGCGTCGATAGCGTCCGGGTCGATGCCGCTGCGTTTCATCGAGCTGATGAAGCCGGTGAGTGCGTCAGCTGCACCGCTCCCGTGTGAGTTCGGGCCGTAGACGTTCGGCTTGACTGCCCGGTACTCGATTTCGTCGAGTACCTCCAGTGCAACAGCGTACTTTTCGGCGTCCGTTGCCACGTCGAAATCCGGGTCGATCCCGGCCGTGTACGCGTAATCCTTCAGAATCGCGTTACAGATCGAGTGGTACGTGTACGCGTCGATGTCGTAGCCGGCGGTCCCGAGTTTCTCCTGCAGTTTCTCCTGCATCGAATCGGCCGCGTTGTTCGTGAACGTCAACGCAAGAATCCGGTCCGGGGACACGCCTTCCTCGTCAATGAGGTGCTCGATTTTCCGGACCATCGTGAACGTCTTCCCGGTCCCCGCACCCGCCAACACTCGCATCGGGTACTCGTCCGACCTGATAATCTTCTTTTGCTGGTCCTTCGGGTCAACGTCCTCCTCGATAGTAGGGAGCCACGCCGGCAGGTCGCCGTTTTCGCTGGTCATTGCTGGACCTCCGTGGTGATGTACTCGGCACACATCGACTGGTAGTCACAGTCCTCACAGGCTTCCGCCTGGATGAGGTCAAACGGGTCCGGGGCGAACCGTTCGGTCGTGATTCCTTCGTGCGCGGCTCCAATGAGGTCCCAAATCGTGTCGTAGTACTCTTCGTACGCTTCCGTCGTTTCCCGGGCCCGCCCACTCGCCGTCACGGTGTAGCCGTCCGGCGTGCTCTGTGTTTCCGTCGAGTGCAACAATCCGTAGAAGCTGAAGCGAACGGACATCCCCGGTTCGTACAGTGACGAGTCTTTGATGCCTTCCGTGTACGCAGCGGTCTGGAACGCGTTCTTGACGCGTTGAGCTTCGTGAGCTTCCTCGTTCAGGTGCTCTTCGAGCCTGTCAGCACTCCAGGACCCGAGCACTCCCCTCACATTCCGTTTGTAGTCGATGAGATGCAGCGTGTCACCATCACGAAGCACGTTGTCAGTGTACCCGTGCAGCCCGATGCCGTCGCGTTCGCACTGGATTCGCTTCTCCGTCGTCACGGAGTGCTGTGCGTGTTCGATCCCGTCACCATCCTCGGGGTCGAAGAACGATTTGAGGCCAGCGAGCGTCTCCCGGCGCTGATACTCCTGGTGGGCCTTCGACGCGTAGTCATCCGGATCGATGTGCTTGGCCCACGTGTCACCGAACACGTCCATTGCGCGCTCGTAAATCACGGCCGGGTCATCGTCACGAGCCGCGGCGTCACAGACGCGCTCGATCATCTCGTGGTACGCCTTCCCCTGGTTGAGATACAGCTTCGTCTCGTCTGGCGAAGAAACATCCTGAACATAACTGTACTCGTACTGCCGCGGACACGTGGCATACGTGGCTAGCCGCGTCGGCGACACGGACACGACGTCACTCACGGCGGACCCTCCCGGCTGCAAAGTCGACGCGAGCCTGCAACGCCTCCCGCATTGCCTCACCGCGCTCCCCGCTCTCGCCAAGTACGCGGTGAATCTCACCGAGATCACCCGACAGGTCGTCGAGGGACACCGTCATGTCGCGGCTCTGCGTTCGCCGCACGTCAGCTAACGCTCGGTCGACTCGGGACAGGACAAATTCCTCGGCGCGTCGCTCGCTGCGAATCGCGTTCTCAGACTCATCTTGAACCCACGGCAACTGCCGGTATGCGTCAGTAAGGAACCGCGATGGCTGTACCTTCTCGTCGAGCGCGCCGTCCTCGTGCTCGTACAAGCAAAAATACAGGCGCTGTGACGCGGCATTCGCCCCGATTGCTAATCGCCGCCGGGATTGTTCGACGTGATACTGCGTTATCGGTTGACTGGACGCCGTCGAGTTCGTCCGGAACGTATCCTGGACTTCACTCGCGGTCACGTCAGTCACACCCGGGAAATCAGGCATCTGCAACACGCGTTCCTGTGGGAACAACCGGGTTAAGAACGGGTTTCCTGGATACGCTTGGTCGATAACGTCAGGGATGAACACGGCCCGCCACGACCCGTTTTTCACCGCTTGGACGTGGTCGACACGTACACCGCCGTCTAAGTCCGTGGCGCTCGTTCGGGTCTCTGACTCCGCGTGCTCGTGGGCGCGTTCCAGCATCTCCGCGTACACCGGCCACGACGCGTCGATGAACGCCGTGTCTTCGAGGAACTCCGCCATCGCAAACGCTCTGCGAACGTTCCCGAACTGCGACCGCGCGTCCAGTGGCGACGCCCGCGACGCAATCCGGTCCTTCAACCCCGACGCAGTCGCCCACCGCCGCAACACATCCGCGATCGTGTCTTCTTCAGCCTGAATCGTCGAGAGCAACCCCTCATCGACAGCGCCACTGTCGACGGTGAACTCCGTTTCCGTCTCGGCCCGAACTGCGTAGTATTTCGTGACTTGCAGTAACTCACGGATCGCCGGATCGTCACCGAACCCGGTGACAGTTGTTGACTCTGTCGGCACACCAGCCTGCGTGAGCGCGTGAATCGTCTCCGAAACAGCCTCGCCACCGTGACCGAGCGCCACCGCGAAGTCGCTGTACTGCCACCCCTGTGTCTCCCGTAACCGCTCGATTTCATCTGCAATCTCGTCTAACTGTGCTTCGCCGGACTCGGCGTGTAACACTGTCACATCCCCTGCACCCGGGTCGATAGGGACTCTCCCGGTCGCTAGGTACTGCGCTGTTGCTTCTGGCCGAGACGACGGTGACGATGATGCTTCTCCTTCGCGTGCCGTTAGCGACACGTGCTCCGTCACAGGGCCAGTCTCGATACCTGTCCGGCGGACGCTGCTATCCTGCTCACGCACACAGACCAGATCGAGTTCCGCAGTCAGCGCCGCCAAATACCGCCGGTCGAGTGGAAAGAACTCCTCGAATTCAACGGCCAGCACGGCGTCGACATCGACGACAACGTCCCGGTCATCGGGATCAGCCAAGTGGTCGAGCGCTGTCGAGATGAGTTGCCCGCGTTCGATATGGTCGTGTTCGGCCAACCACGCGTGGAACTCGTCGATTACTGACTGCACCTCTATGAGTTCAGGCGTCCGGTCAAGATCGACATCTTGCCACGTCGCTGTTTCCATGAGCTGAGCGATATCACCCGCGAACGAATCAAGTTCCGCTGCGCGCTGAAAATACTCCGTTTGCCACTCTGTGTCCGCGAGAAATCGGTGGACGAGTTCCCGACGCAACGTGTCCGACAGGATCGTCTCATCAGTCACCATGTTCACGACATCCGTCGCGTGCACGACCAGCGACGAGACACGCGGGACACCCGCCCCCGGGACCTCATCACGCAGAAGGTCCTCGAACGTCCCCATACTGGTCGGCGAACCAGTCAGCACAAGCACGTTCTCAGGCCCGTACTCGTCACGCAACGCTCGAAACCGATCCCGAACTGCTGATTCCGTCTCTGACTGCCCGAACGGGACTGTAACAAGTTCCCCGTCCAGTGTTGCTTGCTCACTCATCAACGTGCCCTCGCAGAAAAATACGGGAGTTACGCGGCAGACAAACGTCCATACGCAGTGTGAGTCCAACTTGATGATTAAACCGTCGGCTACTGAACTATTTCTGATAACGCGCCCTGGTGAGGAACACCCGCAAGAAAGCCGTTCAGAGCGGATCTCAGATCAGCGCTTCAGCTCGTCTTCCAGTTCCTGCTCTAATCTCTCGACTTCAGCGTCCAACTTCGCTTCGTTGACACTCTCTACATTGAATTCCGGTTGGGTATCGACCTCAGCAGGTTGATCAAACATACGCTTAGTCTGTGCAACGCTCGACGTATATCGGCGAAGCGGCGTCTGGCTCCGCAGGCCATGATAGTAGCCGTTCTCAGTTTGTCCAACGTAGTCCACTTCGCACAGTTCGTTTAGAATACCTGTCGTCGTCTCATCTGTGAGATCGAGCTCAGCGGCAATCTCTTCGGGTTTGTACCCGTATTCCAAGTTTGTGTAGAGGAAAACCACAATCTCCGATTTCGCTGTTCCCGGTTCGACGTCAATATCGGGGTTGCGCATATCGAGACGAATCGGCATGAGTACCCTCGGCTTCTCACCGAAACTTCAATAATCCAGTGGCAATCCTCAACCGACAATATCTGGTCGCTTGTTCCTGCACCGGGGTACAAGTAGCTGCCAACGTAACGCAGGAGACATCCAATGGTTTCCGCAGATGCTGCGAAAGGAACGCTGCTCGGCCTTGCTTGCGGGGATGCGTTAGGCCGGCCCGTCGAGTTTCGCTCCCCCGAGCAGATCACGGAGCAGCACGGCACGCTCACCGACATGGTTGGGCACGGAACGCACGGCAAACCCGCCGGGACAGTGACTGACGACACGGACCTTGCTCTATGCATCGCTCGCAGTCTCGCCGAGCAGGCCGCATTCGACGGGGAAGATATCGCCGACCGGTTCGCCGAGTGGTACGACGACGGGCCGTTCGATGTCGGCCTCATGACCGCCGACGCCATCAGCGAATACAAGACCGGGACATCGTGGCGCGACGCCGGCCGCGAAGTCTGGCAGCGTCGCGCCGAAGGCTCAAATGCTGGTAACGGCAGCATCATGCGGTGTGCCCCACACGCTATCGCGTTCGCTGACGAGTCGGACACACTCGAACGCGTCAGCAAGCAATCCTCCGCTATCACGCATCACGATCCGCGATGTCAGTACGGCTGCGTTCTCCTCAACCACACCATCGCCGGGTATCTCAACGGTACCGACGACCCGGTGACCGACGCGATCGCACGCATCGACGGCGCTGCACCGGACGAACTCGTCGAAACAATCCGCCTCGTGCCCGACGTCGTCGACGAAAATCAGTTAGAGAACACCGGATACGTCGTCCACACGCTCCAGACATCGCTGTACGAGGCCCTCACAGCTGACAATGCAGCGGAAGCCATCACCGCGTCTGTGAACCGCGGCGGTGACACGGACACTCTCGGCGCAGTCACAGGCGCGATAGCGGGAGCGCGTTTCGGAGCCGACGCACTTCCCGACCAGTGGCTCGACACACTGGAATACCGAGATGATTTGGAGCTGCTTGCGCAAGCACTCGCCATGACAGAGATGGGTTCTAATGCATGATTTCTGGTAGTCTTGGGTGGATTCGCAATCGTATTAACCAACACTAGCTCGGTATACGCACAGATGCTAGTAAATATAGAGCCTATTGGTAGGGATCCTCCAGAAACAGGAGGAAGACTGATTTAGTATAATTCGACGGTTAAGCCGTCGACACTGTCGAAGTCGTCATCGTTAGTCACGACGGGTTCGTTATGCACAAGACCAGTGGCCGCGACGATTGCATCTCCAGGGCCAAGCGATGGTTTCGTGTCGCTAGTGAGGTGCTGTCCTTCGAGAACGCCGGCCCGCCGTGAAATATTTTCGTCGAGCTCGACAACTGGCTTATTCGCAATGAGTGCCTCATACGCACGGACGTTCTCATTTTCGTCTGCACCAGCGCCGACTCCGACGTACAGTTCCTGAATGACGATTGTAGGGATACGTGTCGGAACACCAGTTGCTTCCAACTCTGCTGCAAGTTCAACTGCGTCGGGTTCCTCAGCTCGCAAGGAAATAAGAAACTCCGTATCGAGAATCATTCAGACGAGATGCCCATTCGTTCTAACCGCTCACGTCGTTCCGCTACTGCTTCCTCCTCTGCATCGTCAAGCAGCTCACGATGTCGGGTCGCATCCTCATCCGAGTACCCGCCCACAAAATCTAACAGCGAGTACTCGCTCGTGAGACGATCGATAGCCTCAGAAAAGGTCTCATTCTCCCGCTTGTGAGCCTTTATACGCTCATAGACATCTTCGTCAAGTCGAATAGATTTCGTCCCCATATGTATACAGTCGTATACAACGAGTTTGAATCTTTCCCCGATACTCAAATGACCGATGTAATCACCGTGTCCCCGTTGCTAAAGGATTTCAGTTAGGTAACGGTGTGCGCTGTCCTCTAACACGTCGACATAGTCGCTATACGACGGAGCCTCCGCGTTCGTAGCTAACTCGACAGAGCGAAGCAAGTACTCGTTCATCACCGTCGATTCTTCACCGCCGTGCTCACTATGGCCGGGATACACGAGTGCACCGCACGTGTCCAGCGCGAGAATATACGATGTGAGTTGGTACACGTCGCCGGAGGACCTCGCCCCGGTCTTCCACTTGGCGTCAATAACAGTCGCCGGCGTGCCGTCATCATGCCTGACGAGCACGTCGGGCTGCATCGAGACAGCGTGTGGTCCGTCGATGATATTCTGAATCGATGCCTGCCCTTCGACAGTGAGCCCGCCGATGTCTTTCGCGGCAGCTCGGAACGCCCGCTCGACGAGCCGCTCGAAGACCTCGTTCATATTCACGAACAATGCCAGTGAACGGTTCGTCCCCGCACTAATATCCTCGAAGAACTCCCGCGCCAGCACTGTTCGCGTCAGATCTAACAGGACCTCGTAATGCTCGTTCAACCGCGACAACTCGATTCGCTCGACGGCCTCAAGCGGCACTGGTTCTACGGTCGTAAACTGCCGAAGCCGTTGTTCTTGATGTCGGAGTTGCCCTGCTAACTCACTATCACGGACTAACCCGGTCAGCACGCGGACAGCGGCAAGCACAGCGCGATTCAACACGGTGTCCGTGGTGAATTCGTCGTACTCGACGGCGAAATCAGTCGGTGTCGGATCCGGCCGCTGTAACTGGCGTTGCACGTTAATCCGCCCACGAACATTGTCTTGGACAGCCTGCGTTCGCACGTAATCCCGGTGCAGTCCCTGATCAAGGACAGTCTTGAGCTCCGTCAGGAACAAGACGCCGATCGCATCGAAAAACGACGATGCTGTAGCGAACTCCGTTTCCTGCCCCACCGAATCGACCGGCGTGTCAAACGCATACTGTAGTGCCCACAGTAACCGCGTCACCGACTGCTTCGGCGACACCTCAATCTGCACCCCGCTCGGCAACGTCAGAACACCAACGTACGAGCCGCTACTCACAATCGCTTGCCCGTCACTCGTGTACGAGACGTCGAGCGGACTGGACTCGTGTACCTCACCGAGCCGGTCGAGAAACGCCGCGTCGTCCGCACTAATCTCGAACGGGTCGGACTCCTCGTGTTCCGCTAACACCAGCGGATTCGACGGCGGCACCGTCTCAACCGCCCCGCTCGTCTGCACCGGCGACCCGACGAAACTGATCTGTGATAACTCAGCCATGCTGGAACTCGTCTGCTCGCTGTGCGAATGTCTCGTATCCCTCCACTAAGATATCCATTTCATCCTCAGAGAGATCGGCAATCTGGATATTCGACACAACGAATTCCTTCTCGCCGTCGCCCGGGTCGGGGCGTCGCTCGTACGAGTACGCGTCGATCTCGTCGAAGACTCTCGCTGCTTCGTCGACGAACTCAGCCGTCAGCCCGTTCTCGTCTCGACCAGCGATCCAATCCAACCTGAACTTCAGTTTCCCATCTTGGTTGAGCTGTATGAGACCAACACCAGGGTCTATGAGATCCGTTTTCAATTGAGCAGTCACATTGTGATCCCCACCGCCCGTATCGAGCCGTCCAATCTCTTCACCAGCCGTCAATAACCGTTCTGCACGGGCATGCTCTGTCTCGTCTAACGTGGACGTGATAAGTTCACGAAACGCTTCCACCGACTTGTTGCTTTCCCGCCACGCTTCGATACCCCGTGAAACACCGGTCCCATCAGCGATCGTTTCGACAGGTGCCGCAGCCAGCGGGACTGGATCTTCGATACCAGCCAACTGGCAGAGCGCAGTGTACAGGTCTGCCGCGTCAAACGACTGGATCTTCTCGGCGTCCCACTGGACGAGTCGCTCCCCGGTCTCAGTCAACAATTCATCTCGCAGTCGGTCAAACTGCCCGAAATAATACTCCTCCAGTTGCGGGAGGATATCGTACCGCCATGCGTCCACGACGTCCGTCGCCGAGTCGTGCCCGAGCAAGTACGTGTGCCCGAGTTGCTTCCCTTTCCCGAGTTCCGGTGCGCGTAAAATCCGTTCGTTCAGCGTTTCAACTGCTAAGACGCTCACCCCGAGTAATTGCTCTCGGCGCGACACGTCTTCGTTCGGTTGCATGACCGCTGAGCGCGGATCCGCAGCGACCATGCCGTCTTCTTCCCACACGATATCGAGGTCCGGTGGGAAGTCTACGAACCGGAACCGGCGGCGAAGCGCCGTATCCACCAGCGCGATCGATTGATCCGCCGTGTTCATCGTTCCAATCACGTACAGATTCGGCGGGAGCGTAAACGTCTCACCTGAGTGTGCCAACTCCACGTCGAACGACCCGCGCTTATCGGCCTCTAACAACGTGATGACTTCACCGAAGATCTGTGCGAGGTTCCCGCGGTTGATCTCGTCGATAATTAGCACGTACCGGTCCGGTTCTGTGCCGGCTTCGACCGCCCGTTCGTACGCAGCCATCGCCACCGTCTGCATCCGCTTCAACGCGCCGTCCTGCACCTCATACGCTACCTGCCCATCGTCGTCCGTCTTCGCACTCAACCCTTCGACGAAATCCTCGTACGTGAACGACGGGTGGAACGTCACCGTCGCAACCCGGTCAGACACCGCGTCACCACCGTCCTGCTGCCCTACCCACCACTTGGCGAAGCGCTCCGCCGTGTACGTCTTCCCCGTCCCTGGCGGCCCGTAGAACACGACTTGCTTCTTTTCCAGTAACTGCCGTTCAATCTCAGCCGCCTGATCAGGTGCTTCGGGAATCTCTTCACCCGGCTCATCGGGCTTAGGCGATTTGATTAGATTCCACGCTTCACCGGTATCCAGCAGGTACTCTGCAGCCGCTAACGACAACTGTGACAGGTATGCTTGCTTCAGATTCCCGTTCGAATCGATCGGGTAGTACTTCTGATGCCACTCCGGCGTATCCAGCGATTGCTTTAACTCCGTATCGACAGGCACTGAATCAGCGAACCACTCGAAATCAACCGGGACGCGATGATACTCCTCATCTCTGAACTCGTACCGGGTCGGTGTCCCCGTTACCGTCGAGAGGCCGACCAACTCATCGTTAAAATTGTGGAACACCACATCACCGTCGGCCAATTCCCCAAGCTCGTGATGCCACACATCGTCCACTTTCGCCCGTAGATACTCGTCCTCAATTTCAGATTGGTTCGACTGATTCACCCAAAAATACGACCGCTCACCCTCCAGCGTTACGCCACCCCGTTCTCCCTCTCGATCGTTCGCCCACACGAAAAAGTAATCCAAGTCACGGAAGTTCGCCTCGAATCCGTAATCATCTCGAACTGACCGGTACCTTGCAGCCGTCTCCGGGAACTCAGAAACTGCATTCGACACGTCTTCATCGAAGTACTCCGCCAGACCAGTCCGTGACATCGTATTCACGACCGGGTAATACTCCGGATGCAGATACGAGAGAATCGGCGAGAGTTTCCCACACTTCACATTCGGCAGGTCAAGCTCAGCCAACCGGCGAACCGCATCATCCCACGCCTCCGGGTCCTCCGACGTCACAAGCGTGTCAAAACACTCTGTCACCGCTTCGGTTTGCTCAGCCGGCACCTCGATCGGGAACAACAACCCCCCGACGGTCCCAACCTCCTCAGCAAGACGTTCTTTCAAATCCCTCTTCACCTCGCCTGGAATATCTAACTCATCAATCTCACCGCGCTTGCTCGACACCGGGTACGTACTATTATTCATACACACCCGATACAACGCCGTCAACTCCTGCTGCCCAAGCTCCCCCGCCTCAAGCAGCACTGCCGCAAGATCCTGTACAATCCCGGCCGTCTTCACCACCGGCACTCGTTGCTCATCCCACTCCCGATCCGCAAGATACGCCGCAACTAACTCCTCACTTGACGAATCAACCATCGTACCACTATACACCCTTACAGTCGCTGATAAAACTACTCCTGCAAACCAAGTATTAGTTCAGGAACTACCACTCAACGCAACACGTCTCGGACCGTCGCTACCCCATACAGGACTCCGAGCAAAATCCCCACCGTATGCGATACTGACCCTGTTTGCGGACCGCCAAATTCGGGAATCAGCAACTCAAGCAGCCACCACAAAATGAATCCGAGTGCGGTCGCCAATAAGAGAATACTGGCTTCAGCGTCGCTAACATTGTCCCTGTATAGACCGGCACCCGTCCAGACAGCAGTAATTGCTGCGAATGCAGTGATACTCCCACTTGCCCCTAACACAGACGGATTATTGCTACCGGTCACGACGAGAAATCCCAACTGAGCGATTGTCGTGACGTACCCGAACACCACAAAAAGAAGCACGTACCTCGCACGAGAGCACTGCTCTTCCACAACGCGCCCGAATACAAATAACAACACGCCATTCCCAACCACGTGCAGACGATACCCTGGAACCACGCTGTGACTCACAATCACCGATAAGAGCCCCGGCGTCAACTCGGTAGTCGCAGCAAACCAGTACTGATACGCAGCCCCACCAGCCCCAAACGCAACAACCGTCTCGATCATCACCATTAGGAAGAAAACAGCCAAGAGACCAGTCGTCACGACGTGCTCCCGTAATTCCGAAACAATGTTCTCAACAGTCAGCAGCCGGCGAAGTGCACCGAGGAGACTATCAACGATACCCCAATGTATGTACTGATACCGCATAAACGCGGGTGAAATAAAACTGTCACCTGATATGCGTATTACTCACGAAAGATTTTCGACGTGATATCTGATTGGGTCGGGTAACTCATTCCAGTCTGCACAAAATCGCTTTGCAACTTCTCGCTTTGCAAACGACATGTATGGCCCGCCATCATACTCATCGAAAACACCAAACGTACTGCCAGATCCCATCTCTCCCTCGTAATCCCACTTCTCCTCAACAGCGTCAAGTGTCAGTTCGTCGTCTACCACGTCAGCAAGGTCCTGGATGTAATCTGCCGCCGGAATCATGTCCTCCCCCCATCCGCGCTGATGATAAATACTCAACATACTCCTCGTGAACTCACGCGCCTCCTCAGCAGTGTACGCAGCATCATACTCCCCTGCCTGGAGAATCACCGCAAGCTCACTATCGGAAATCGCAGCCGTCACATCCGCTGGATTTTCAGTAATAACGATGTCAGCCACCCGTTCCTGCGCATCCGACTCGTACACTCATAACCCACGGTATAGCTCCCTCATAAACACCAAGGCTGTAGGTTACCAGAGGACAAGCCCGCGCGTACTTGAAACGATCAGCGAGAAGATTTAGTCGGTGAATTTGCGCTTATAATATTCTTAATCCCGAAGCGGATACTAGTCGAGAAAAACAAATCGTTCGGAAAGCAGACCATGCCATCACAGGTAATTTATTAATGTTTGATATGCCATTACTGATAATGGCGATCGATCCAGAGAAGATTACTCACTACCGCAAAATTGTCGACGATATTATCGAATGGGCACCGCTCAAAGACGAGAACCGACAGTACGTCATCAACCAAGTCTTTGGTGAAGCCTTCGGTGAAATAGAAGATTTAGTTGAGGACTCTCGCTCACCGCGATTATACTTATTTGGCCGGTCCGGAGCCGGAAAATCCTCACTCATCAACGCACTCGCCAACAAGGACGACCCGGTTGCTGACGTCGGAACTGTCGAGCCGACGACAATAGATTCTGAGCTGTACAACATTTCTTTCCCCGAGCAACACGCGACATGGGAAGTCGTTGACTCACGCGGCCTGTTTGAAACCGTCTCGCCCGATGGCGACGTCCCGGCTGACACAGTGTCTCTAATGAAAGACGACTTGCAGGAGTACCGACCAGATATTCTCCTGCACGTCGTCACTCCGGACCAAGTCCGCGCAGGGCAAGAAGACTTCAAAGCCGTCCAACAGCTTCGAGACGAACTCGGTGACGCGTTCCCACCCGTTGTCTACTGCCTCAATAAAGTCGATATGCACATGTCCCCTGGCGGGCTGTGGCCACCAGACAAGAACAACGCGCTGGCACACGACATCAAAGACAACCTGGATTTCGTCGCCCGAGTATTAGATATCGAACACAAATCGACGCTTGCAGACAAACTCCCATTTCACGGGTATGAATTCGACTCCGACACTCACATCGGCGTTATTCCGCTGTGCCTGCGGGAAGACACATATTGGAACGTCGACACATTGTCCTGGTTGATCGGCGATTTTTTACCAGATGACGCGCGCCTGCAGTTCATGCAAGCCCAACAGCGCGACCAGCTAATGCGACGCATGTCACGCGACTACACGAACAGATTTTCACTCATCGCCGGCAACATTGGCGGGACACCCTCACCCATCGCAGACATCGCAGTTCTCACTCCACTGCAACTCCTCCTCGTCGGCGTCATCGGCGGGTTCTCCTGCCGCAAATTCGAGTTCGCCACCGTTCAGGATTACTTAACTGCGATGGGCAGCACCACAGTCACTGGCCTCGCCGCCCGCGAACTCGCTCGCTCACTCGCGCAATTCCTCCCCGTAGCCGGGCAAATAGTCTCAGGCGGTGTCGCCGCCGGGACCACATGGGCCATCGGCCGCTCCGCCGAAGAATACTTCTTCAACGACAACGTCGTCAAACCCTCCGAATTCTTCACCAAAGGAAAGAAACAGTTCAGCGGAGAATTCAAATCGAAGTGAGAACCATTGCCCCACAGAGCGGTGCGATACCGGTGTTACGGCAATGCACCAGCGGTATCAGTATGGACTCGTAGCCGGGAACATAATTCAAGAAGCCCCTGAATATCCGCCGGGAGAAACTGTACGGACACCCTTGTCTCAAGCTCGGATTGTGTTCGAGACTGATGAAGAGACAGAACTACTGATTCATCATGCATTCTCGTAATCGAACACGTGACTGGTTGTGCACCTGTGGCTACTTTGTGCGACCAGATATCCTGCCCCCCGGAACCTGGCGGGATTCGCTCTGAAACAAACGCTATCTCAGTACACAATGTGAGTACGAGTTCCGTGAATACTTCGTGGAATCCAGGTTCAATAGGTACGGTAAGTGCCTCACCGATCCGTCTCGTTTCAACTGACAAGTTCACGGGCTCACCGGTCGGCGTAACAAGGAGTTCTATGGTGAACGAGTCTCGGTCCCCACCCGAAAACCACTCGTCAAGATAGCAGTGCCTCTCGGCAGCTCTCGCCGACTCTTGATACTCATGCGCAACCTCGTTCAGATCGGATTCGCACACCCACTCGGACAGTACTCGCCGAAAAATCTCGTTCACTAACCGTCCTGTTGCATTGTCTTCCGGAGCGAGCGAAAGCGATACTTCTCTTTCCAACGACCACGTCGGCTCTCGTGATTCAGATGCGTCGGTGTCTGCATCATCTCCATAGTCCGTAAGTGCCTGTTGCCCAATTTGCGTATCCTCTAAGTATACCGCCAATTCTTGCTCAGTCACCTGCACAGACCAGTCAGCCGTTTCACCCGGTCGAGAATCCTCTTCTATCGGTTGCGGCACAGCATACAACCACACTGGTACCGGGTCTGTCAACGTCACATCCTCATACCCGGGATGACTCCCCTCGTAATCCGCCTTAGACAACCACAACACGCTGAACCCTGCACTCAGATAATCCTCAGTCACGTCCTTTACAGACTTCCGCTGATGGTGATGTTGCACTTCGACAGCAATCCCGCGACCAAGCTGTGAATCTGGCTCCACAAACAATACGCGAATATCAGCCCGTCGCTGCCCATCCACCATCGAATGTTCAAACGACACTTCCGCGTCAGGATACTGCTCAAGCAACTTCTGCGCCGCAATATGCTTCATCTCAATGTGCATCGCCGATTCACCACCACACTCCGCATCAACCGGGACATGATAGAAATGCCGCGCAACCGCCTCACCCTCCCGAACCTTCATTTTTGCCTCACAACTTGGGCACCACACAAACCCATCATCAGCCACTTCCAACGGTAACACCGGTCGGTTACCACGGACCCCAATAAACGGCATCAGGTCACCTAATCAAACGGCACGTCAAAAGTAGTTTTCACTCGCATGTTATTGGTACCCAAAAACATATGACGGTTACGTGAGTATATTGGTTATCGTGGGTATCTCAGTAAACGGAACACACACTGGCACTGTTTCTGACTTTACGAATTCCGGGAACCCGATCGTGATGCTACCGCAGGCAACGAAACGAATCGTTGTCAAAGCGCGCGACGGGAAGCAAATCGACGAGGGTGATAATCTGAAATTTAGTATCCAATCCACAAATCGAGACCATCATTTAGCTAATCTCCTCAGCCACGCCCCGGACGGGACCCATCACAATCACGACTCGACACCGAACATTCCGATCCACCACGACGGCAACTCAGCAACCGCCTCCCGCAGCGAAAAATCCGCCACGCAATCCGTCGACGACAGGAAATTCGACCCGAAAACCCACGGCGCACCCAAAACCTCCAAAGAAAAACCCAAGCGAAAATTCCTCCGAACAGACAGATGAGTAATTCCCATCACGTCTCGGAACCATTGACTTAGTGGTCCTCTCATTTCCATGTGATAGATTGACGCGACGTGTATGATTATAACCGGCGAGCCTGATATGTAAGCACAATGTCTAGCGAGGATGGAGAAATTGACGATGTTGTTGAGGTTTGTGTCCCACCGATCTCGATGGCGGATGAGGAACGAGGCCTCGCCAATGGGCAGGATATCGATTTAATCGAGTTTGCTGACTTCGCCACGAGTAAAGCTGGAACTGCAGGGGGACTCGGCGTCGCATTAGATTCGTTACAAGCTCTCAGCGAAGATATCGAGACGTTCGCTCAGACCGGCGCTGCACCAGGGGACCTAGAACTGCACGCCGAAGCCATCCAAGACGTCGTCCGTATTTTAACCAGCATGGCCGCCGCAGAGATTGACTCATACGACACACCGCTATACACTGACGCTGATTCAAATCCTACTGATGAGGACGATCAAGCGTCAGCTTCCAGCGACTCGTCAACGGAAGAGAACAGTATCCCCAAGGAAAATCTGATGAAGGTAACCGTGGACCGAATTAGCGGTTCAGGGAATATTATCGCTGAACCAGTCGACGCGGAGCCCAATCACATCCACGTCCAGAACGGGACCGTCGGAGAAACCGCAGTAGCGTACTACGCCGATGGAAACTTGTGCTCGAAAGGGGGCACGGACAAGCCCTACACGTTCCCCTATGAGTCCGATGAGAACGGACAAAGGACACTCCAGCGTGACGATGCCATCCCGTTGACCGAAGGCCAGCACATCCAAGTTCACGACGCCTCGAAAGAAGAGGGGTTTGTCTACATCGATGGGTACGATCTGCAAGCAATCAAGCTTGACGACGAAATTAAGGATGGCGCTACTGTCCTGCTAGAGATTACCGACGTCAAGACGAACACAGCCGTTGGACAACTCGAAGACCAGTCAACCTCCTTAACCAGCTCGCGGAACAGCAAGACATTCAAACCGAACCCAAAATCAAAACGAACATCACGACGAAAATCCGGAACCAGTACCGGGTCAACCTCAAACTCCGGCGGAATCCCGAAAGTATCTGGCGGCCCCGCAGGCACAAAAAACGACTTACTATCGGGCAAGAAGCTCTGAACAGCACCAATCATCGCTACTCACCCCCCTGCTCCTGATACGCGACACGACAGTATCCAATTTCTCCCCTCTTGCTCCGCCAGCACCCATTATACGCTGTGACGCGCCGTGGTAATACTATCAGAAGAAATCGTGAGTTCAGTCACGAACGCGTCGTGGTTTTCGTACGCTTCATTCAGACGGATTGCCGGGCCAGTGTAGTGGACCGGTGTTCCGTCGGCAGTTTCGAACGCGTACCCGGTCTCGAAATCGTCGTCTTTCGGGCTGTGCTCGTCTCCGATGAGGACGCAGTCGAACTGCACGCGTGATTGGGCGAGTAGTTCATCGACATCAACGTCACCATCTTGCCCTCGATACAGCGACGTTGATTCGTGCAGGCACAAGATATTCGGCCCCGGCGTAGCGGCACCGAACGCGATCTCTGCGAAACTCCAGTCAAGTCCTTTCCCGACATCGTCAATACCGACGTTACTCGCAGAGATACCGTACGCATCAACCGGACTGTCAGCAACTCGCGTTGGACTCATCGTTAACTCCGCCAAATACCCCTGCTCAACTTGCCGTTGCAACCACGCCACACCATCAACAGACCCGGGATTAGACGGGTGCTTCGATCCGTGATCATGGGACCCGATAATACAGTACACTGGAATCCCCTCCATAGACAGTGTGTGCAACGCCGCCTCGGCGGCGTCGAGCGTAATCTCCCCCACCTCATGGTCCAGGATATCCCCCGTGTGAATAACCGCATCCACATCCTGAGCCAGCGCGATGTCTGCAATCCGCGAAAACGTCATTCGACTCGTAATTTCCTCAATCCACGGGACTTCCTTCCCGCTCTCATTGTCTGCTCGGTTTTCAAACCCAAGATGCGTATCACTCACAAACAACACCGTCACATCCTCGGAATCCGCCGCCAACGCACGCTTCGCTGCCGCCACTCTGGACGGCTCCAGTAACGCAGTTGCGCCCGTCCCCGGAGTGTCAGCCGCCGGTTCAACCGGGAACTCAGCCAGCAGCGAAATCGTCCACTCCACCTCATCCGCCGATACCGCAACCGGCAGCACCGTACCCGATTCTGGTGCGACCGGTACCACCGCACCAGACGGCAGGTACTGTTCGTCTTCTGTGCGTGGTTCAGCCACAGTAATTCCGGAAAACTCCGTCACGCGGTCATGCTCCCCGTGCAACCGCGCGTACTCTTTCCGCGTCACATCATTCCGATCACGTTGCTGTTCCGCGTAGCACACTGCATCAGCAGCCAACAATGTCCCACCATACAGCACCGATTTCAACGCCTCCTTCCATTCCGACGCCGCATTCGACGGTACCGATTTGTACACCACTGAGAGGCTATCGTATAATTCAACTAATTCATTGCCCACGTAGAAACCAACTCTCACGCCCACAACCGTACGCAACCTCATCAACACACAGGGTTTCCCACCAAACTCACCACATAACTGCCCGCTATTGACCTTATTCGGAACTCGCAGTTTATTCGGCCAGACCGGCTCCACAGGGACAAGACTTCGATTGCAGTGTCAACGACGCTTTACCGCTTCGCACAGGTGTTTGTTCATCTCGCACTTGTCAGTACCAATCTGTCAAGTCTTGCGAATCGACTTTGTGTTGTGGTAGGCAACATTGCGTGGGGTTATCAACGATAACAAGCGGCTGATGAGTTATTTACGTATAGCGGGGAGGAGATGTGTATGGTTCCTTGGAGAGTCTATCAGGAGATTGGTCGAGAGTTAGATGTTCCGAGCGAGACGATGCATCTGATTAATATTCTCGCCGACGGTGGGTATCTCGTTGCGAATCAGCCGCCGTATCTAGATGTCGAGATCCTGGATGAGGTCGGAACACGGCGTACATGGCTCAAGAACTACCCTACGGAAGGCATTGAATTCTGCAAGGAAACATATGGATCAGATGCAGCTATTGCAGCGACTATCAGATGTGTTGGCCACGAGGTTGTCGAACGTACTGACACCGATACCAAGACTGGTTTCGCCCTTCTGGCTTCGCATATTCGAGATTATCTGGTTGACACTGTCCATACCCCCGCAATTTCATCGGAAGTCGATCGCGTTGCGTCGTATTTCGCTGCGCACAAAATGGAGCTGAAACGTATCGAAAAGGCACATACTGCGGACACACCCACCTACACGCACTGCGATAGTTGCGGGGCCGAGCTAGACGAGCCGTTCCAGTACCGGTGTGATGCGTGTGACGCACGGTTTCCAGGGTGGCCAGCACTCGTCTACGCTGAAGGTGAAGAAGAGGGGAATGCCAGATGGCGGCAGCAAATGGATGTGACAGTCCTTCGCCAGAACAGAGCCAGCAATTTCCTGATCGTGCGGGCAGACACGTCGCTCCCTGGATGGGTTGAAGCGGGGAGTCGCGTCGGGTCGATTACGAACTCAGGACTCGACAGCCTCGGGCGCATCGTCAACACAGACCACAAAGACATCCACATCGATTACGGACACTCATCGGCGACTGGACTGGCTGAAGGACAGACAATCACGATCTGCAGTTCAGAGTCCAGTATCGCCACCACGCAACAGGCCGGATTCCTCCTCGAAACCCGCCGCGGATTCCGCAATTGGGAGACCTCCAGTGATGACCGCACGGTCTCGAAACTCGCTTCGAACGCCCCGCGTCTAATCGAAACCTTAGATCAACAGACCATCGACGAGCCAGAACCAGAACGCCCAACCACGTGGCAGAGCCTCGAAGGATTCGAGTTAGATGACTCACAGAAGAAAGTCATTGCCAAGATTCTCGGACTTACTGAAGGAGATCTCTCGCTTGTCGTCGGACCCCCGGGCTCAGGAAAAACAGAAGTCATCGCCAAAGCAGCAGAAGAACTCGCCGCCACTGGCGAACGAGTGCTAGTGACCTCTCACACCAACATCGCGGTCGACAACGTCATTGAAAAACTCGCCAGCAACGGCGACCACCAGGTCGTTCGCGTCGGCCGGCCAGAGAAACTCTCCAAAGGATCCATGGAGCTGATGCTCTCGAAGGCACTGGAAAACAGCAACAATGACACTGTCAACAGAGTCCTGGAAAAAGTGGAGGAACTCAAGGACAGCATCAGCAATCTCAAAAACGGCGCGCAGGTGGACGCGAAACAAGCACAACTGACCGAAATCCAACGGAATATCCAAGATCTGCAGGACAGTGCCGAAGCCATCTCCATACAAAACGCCGACATAACCGGTGCCACAATCATCCGCTCACAACTCGGCGGCCTCGCAGACATCAACTTCGACACCGTCGTCATCGACGAAGCCAGTCAAATCTCCGTTCCATTAGGCCTGCTCGGCATGGTCAACGCGAAGAAATGGGTCATCGTCGGCGACCACAACCAACTCCAACCAGTCATCAAAACCGCATCCACATCCGACGGCAGCCCACCACGCGGCGCATCCCTCTTCACATTCCTCAGAGACCGGTACGACATCGAACGCTGGCTCCAACACCACTACCGAAGCCACGAAGACATCATCGGCTTCGCACAAACCCACGTCTACAACGACAACATCAAAACCGACAGTTCATACCCGGAACACACTGATTGGACCCCGCCAACAGAAATCGATTCAAAACCAGCCGCAATCGCCGACGGCCCACCAGTCGTCTTCGTCAACGTGCCAGGCGAAGAAGCGTGGCGACGACGCTTCAGCGGCACAATAAATGAAGCCGAAATCGACGCTGTTGAAGATCTAGTCACGCACTTCATTCGGCAAGACGTGGTCCCCGAGGCAGAACTCGGCGTCATCACCCCATACCGCGGACAGCGAAGTCTGATCGACGACGCACTCCCCGAATACAGCGACCTCGAAGTCTCAACCGTCGACGGGTTCCAAGGCCGCGAACGCGACACAATCATCTTCAGCACCGTCAACACCGAAACGAGCGGTATGCGATTCGCCGGAAACAAAAACCGATTCAACGTCGCCACCACCCGCCCGAAACAACGCTTCATCATGCTCGGGAACCGCGATGAAATCAAAGCGAACGCACCAATGGGAAACATGCTCACGAAATTCATCCGCTACACCGAACAACACGGCGCAATCTTCGACTGGCAAACAAGTATCTGGACCACCGGGAAGCACGCGTAGCCGATTACAAATCAGTCGGCGAAACCACATCTGAACGAGAAATCACCCTCCTCAGTAACGAGCCGCGCACTACATTCGTTATGCCATTGGTGTTGCATCACGCAGTGCATCAAACCGTATTTATACGATAACTCGTCGGACTGACCACGGCGTGCCAGATGTTCCTCTCAGGACCACCGTGGTGCGTCAGGTTCAAGCCAGACATCGCTCGCTTGTTCTGCGAGCCACGCACCGCGCTCGGCTATGGTCTCTTCGTTCCACTCTTCGGGCCACGTGTCGACGAGATACCGGTTAAGCAGCAATACAGTGTGATCTTGAATCGCCTCGCGCTTGTCCTCCCACGCTGCATTCGAAATAGAGGGGTTGAGTTTGTCTGTCAGGATAGTCAGATTCCCGATGGTGTTCTTGATTTCGTCACGCTCGATCCGCTCGACCTCCGCAGGCTGCTCCCCCGGCAGCGACCAGTGGAGTTCCCAATCCTGTGGCAGGATGTGCTCGATTTCGAGGTCTTGCGTTATTTCCAGCGTTTCACTGTACCCCGTATCGCGGAGTTCACGCTCGATCGCGGAGAAAACCATCTTCAGCCGGCGTTGATTGATTCTCGACCAGTACTGCTGATTCACCATCGCGTTAGAGAGGTCATCGTCGGTGGGCCAGTAGTCGCTCTGTCCGTCCCGACTCTGGAGGAAGTCCACAACAGCGTCGCCGATATGTTCATCGTCGGCTACCTTCAGTTCTTCCAGCAGTTCGATGAATATCTTGTTGTAGTTCTTCGAGGTCAGCCGGCAAAGCATCCGCCGCATCAGCCAACTCTCGATAGCTTCGACGGCCTTGACCCGCTGTTCGTCCGGCACGGCCTCCTGCCCGAAGAGGTACAAGAGCACCGGGAACGGCGTCGTCGTATCGAGCACGTCCAGCCGCTGGAGGAACACGCCTTGCCGGGACTGCTGGTCCGGTTCGGTCAGTTCCTCGTAGATTGACGCGTAGTAGTCGAAGTTCTGCAGGATCTCCTCGGTCGAAAGGTCTGTGCGGTCGAGGAACTTCCGGAACGCCGGGAACAGTTTCTTCGCGCGGACCTGCTGGCCCATCTGCATCGTGAGCCAATGCATAATGAACACGTCTATCTTCGGGCGTTCCAGTCGACCCTGCGAGACTTCGACGCGCCACTCGTCCTCATCGAACTGCCTCCAGTACTCGTCGTGGAGTTCACCAGGATCGTTCTCTTCGAGCGTCGCCTCCCGGAACAAGTAGTTCTTGATCAGATCTGCAGCGAGCAACGGCGTCCCGCGAGCGTTCAGCGTCTCGAAGATGACCTGCGCGTCGTCGTTCGATTCGAGGTCGATAACAACAACGCGAAGCAACTTCCACATCGTCGTCACCAAGGCATCAAGATGGTCTGCCGGTGACTCCGGTCCGTCCTCGGCCCAATCACGTATCTGATCGCTGAAGAACTCAAAACACTCGTGGAGAATCTCACCGCCGTCGAGCTCAGTCACTTTTGACTCGGGATCAGAAAGAGACATTACGTCCGTGAACGCTTCCTGGTCAGCTTCGATGGGCCACACCTTCAGTCGGTGACGATCATCCCGAATTAGGTCCGCATCGTTATACATCAGCTTCTCAAACATCGATGCCGACTCCTCGTCCCCGAACTCCGTGGCAACTGAGTGTGCAGCCGAGAGAAGTACCTGGAGCGTTATGAGGCGCTGTTGCCCGTCGATAATTTCACGCGTCTCCAACTTCTGCGTCGGCGTCGACTGCTGATCGAGGACGATTGCGCCGAGGAAATGCGGCGAAGTCTCCAGTTGAGCTTCATCCCGTTCAAACTGGTCGGTGGCCTCAGCCTGGCGCTCCATCAGCTCGTCGACAACAAGCCGGAGATCCTCCCACAGTAGCTGCCAATGCTCGTCCTGATTCCAGACGTACGGCCGCTGAAACCTCGGGACGACATACCGAGTGTCCTTCCGGAAGATGTCCTTCAGATCCAGTGTGTCCGCTTTCATCGATGAGTCACTCTTTCTGTGACTTAGGTATAAATGGTACACACGATTAACCAAGATCGAAGACTGCGTTGCTGTGAGAATAATACGGGTTCAGGACTCCTTGTTCATCATCTAAAGAATGTGGTCGACCAGTCAATGCTTCCAAGGTGATTCGAGATCTCTTTGAGTTCGGATTTATCCACCAGATCCCTATACTCACGCTACAGCTCCGCCAGAAGCGACTCGAACGCAATTGGCGGCGTATCTAGAATTGTCTGCTTCAAACATTTCAACGAAGTATAGGAATATTACACACAGACTGGTATGGCTTCAGAACAGCTTCGGTGCGATGAGTCCGGTCTGGTAGTTGCTCACTCACCCTGATGACAAATAGTAAAGTGGGTCGCTTGACTCAAGAGTTGTATGGATCCTGCTCCGGATGGTGGAAAGATTTCTTTGCCGCCTGTCTCTCAGCGGTTATCTTCCGCAGAAGTGAACATGGATCTCACAATGTGTGGGCTCCTGGTTGAGCGAGCTGAAGAACTTGCTCAGCTGTATCGTGAGCACGGAAACTGGAATGAAGTTAGAAACGTGTGGTTCGAGGAACGGCTCTCAAACCGCAGTACAAGGGGGAGTTCGCAGAAAATATATCGCGTTCTCACATCCCGATTCAAAAACGCTCCGTCTAGCCTTCCAAACCCTCGTGACCTGCCTTTGGTGTTCGATAAATGTTCGACAATACAGGACAAAGCGCAAGTACTCTACTTGTATCTCATTGCCGATGACCCTCTTGTTCGCTATACCGTACACACGTACGTCGAGCAGCTCTTGGAAAATCGGCCCAATGCGCTGGATTTCTCGAACGAGACACTCACATCGATACTGAGCCAGTTCGAGTATGCAGATGGGTCAGCGTTCGACTACGCTGATTCGACAACAGAACGTTGGTGTGAGGGATTCAGAGCTGTCATGCGTAAAATCGGCGTTTTGGAGAATCAACAGGCAGTCGCTGGAGAACCGCCCTCGATAGGGAAGGTCCCGCTACTGATCTCAATAGGATATTCGTACGAAGAAGACGAGGACAACTGGCTCGAATCACCGACTGGTCTCCTCTATCTCCTCCAACCGGAGGACCGGTGGCAGGAACTCTACGACCGCACTGCCAACACTGGTGCATGGGAGTATCTTGACCTTCATGGAGAGTTGCAGTTGCAACCTACCGACAGTCCTTACTCGTGGGTTGACCAGGAGGTCGATATCTGATGCGAGACGAAGACTGGTTTGAAGATCTGCCTGACGATTTCGAAGAATCCGTCCGTATCGACCGCGATCAGGATGACCATCGCACGACAGCTATCCAGTCATACCACCTCACTGTCGATTCACAGCGGTTCATTACGGACTTCGGCGACCGGATGCTCGGCCAAGCAGACGACATGCGAACCGGTTCGAACTACTGGCTGTACGGGTACTACGGGAGCGGGAAAAGCCACCTCCTGACTGTCCTGGACGGGTTAATCGACTCTAACTGGCTAGCTGACAAGCACGGGGATGTCTGGTCAGACCTCGTCGAAGATTCTGAAGACGATGAATTAGCGCAATTGCAGGACGAGTGGCGAACAATACACGAGGAATACTGTGTCATTCCTGTCTCGGTCAACCTCCTGAAGTACCAGGGACAGAAGCAGCGGAGTTTTAGCGAGATTATACTCAACCATGCCCACACAAACAGTCAGCTCACCGGTGTCTCCGACGGACTCTCGTCACAGCTTGAGGTCGCCTACTTCGAGAAGTGGCTTCGGACGACAGACGCCTGGTCCGATAGAGAAGCCCATGCAGCGGATATCTTGGAGGACATCACAACTCCTGAGAGCGGATATGATTGGGAGTCCGGAGAACTCTGGAAGGATATTCAAAAATACGGCACACTGGCAAACGTCGTACTCCCGAGGCTTTTCGAGGAAATCAACGGGATTCGTGACGGTTACGAAGATCTCCAACCGTCCGATATCGACCCTGACGAGGTCATCAGCCGACTGGAAGAACTTCGGAGCGAAAGAGAAGCTGAACTGGAAAAGCCGGTAAAGTTAGTCCTCCTCTTGGACGAGGTCAGCCTTTTTATTGGCACTGATTTCGGACGTCTGACCGAGCTACAGACGCTGGCTGAAAATATTGACGAGATTGACAGCGGTGACATCCAGATGGTCGTGACTGCGCAGGCCGATATCGAGGATGTCCAACCACAGTTCGCAGCCCACGGGGCAGACTTTACCATCCTCAAGGACCGGTTCCCGCACCGCTACCAGCTTCCGAGCAAGCACGTCGGCGACATTGCGAAACGCCGACTGTTCAAGAAGTCGGAAAACGGAGATACTCGCGTTCGGAACGTGCTCAATGAGGCGACGGTCAAACCGACCGAGTCGCTGGTCTACAGCGATATCCGACAGAATACGAAGCCACCACTCGACAGTATTGACTACGAAGAGCTCGTCAAATACTATCCCTTCCTCCCGTACCACGCACCGCTGTTTCTCGAAATCCTGTTTAATCTCCGGCAAGAGGCGAATGACCCGGCGAAATCGATTTTCTCGGGAACTGCCAGAGCTATTCTGGCGCTTATGCACAGTCTGTTGCAGAACTGGATCGAAGAAGGGGAACCTGATCATGTCATCACTCTCGTTGACTTCTACGAACTTGTCAAGCCGGAGCTCCGGGAAATACTCACGCAGGACATGCGTGTTATCGAAGGGACAGAGGAGTCGGAACTCCCGGAGGAACTGGACGATGATTCAGTCATTGGTGAATTGGAAGCGAGTCGTGGCATCGCGGATGAAGTGAAGAAGGGCGAGCTGACAGAGTTCGATCTCAAAGTGGCGAAAGCAGTACTACTGCTACAGCATGTCCACGAAATAGCCCCGCTTACTGAAGGCAACATCGCGGTCTCCGTGATGTCTGATTTGAACGGTCCTTCCTGGATCAGCACTCAGAACCGAGTGGAAAAATCACTCGAACGGATGCAGAAATTCATTCGACCGAATGAAGACGAAAGCGGTGCTCGGTATCGCTTCGCAACGGTCGAAGAACGCATCATCTACACGAAAGCCGAGGCAAAAGAGGAGGCACCCGAATGGGACGCCATTCTGCAGACACTAGACGAGCATCTGTGGGACGATATCGTACAAGACCTTCCACTTCCTGAGTCAGTTCCCTACAGCGACTCCGGGGACGAGTATCCGGTTGCGTATGAATTCAGCGTCGACGGAGTCGGGTTCGAGACGACAACTGAAGCAGATGGTGGAACTGTTTATCGAGAATTACGATGTCATCACGGAACTGGAGGACGCGTTCGACGAGGAGTGGGCGTCGTTCGAAGATTCGTGGGGCACGCGATTAGCACAGGAACTTGACGATGCGACGCGTATCGAGGACACGGAGATACCGAACGAGTACGTCGCTGTGTCGCTACCGGTAGGTGATGAGCAGCGGCAGTGGACGTTCCGACAGGGGAAGTCTGATTGGTCGTGGGTGTTCCCGCGAGAGTGGTGGACGCAACTGGACGAGCGGCGTCCGGTATCGGATGCGACGAAACCGAACGCGAGAGTCGGGTTCGTCCACCGGCTAGACTGGCACCGAGACGAGGCGGTCCGCGATCAGACGCTCATCGTATATCTGCGGAACGCTCCGTCTGGTCACGACACGTTCTACGATGGATTTGCGAACCGGTTTGCTGAAGCAGCATCCGAAGTCCGGCCTGCGATCGCCGACACAAACTACACCATGACGGGGAACAAATCGAACGTGTTACGCGGCGAGTACGACATTTCGGTTGACGCGCACGAGAGTTTCTTCGACGCGTACATTCACACGTTAGCGCAAGCCGTCACGGAAGCAGCGCTCACTAATCCCGATCTGGTTGAAATAATTGACCGAGCATATACGGAGACGATCGAAGAAGACGTCTCGCTGTGACCACCGGTGGATAGCCGATGAAGCATTGCGTGACCACGTGCGTTAGTTGAGAAGACAGGAACCACACACGGCGGCGTACGCGGCGGAGTAACGGGCGTACACGCCGGCCCTGCACGTGGAAGGATAGTCAAAGGGCCATCCGGACGCCGAACCAGACGAACTGCAGAGAGCGCCGTCTCCCGTCTCTCTGGTGATAGCCTAAGACCACACGGGAGAGAGGGCGCGGTCATAGCGCCGTCTGCAGAGTACGGAACAATGGATTCTTCGGAACTGCCATACTGCGCCCATAATCACCTGCGGCTACGCACCCCACACGGCGAGTCCCGCGAAACTGAATCGCCCGAATTCGGGCAGCTGAAAAGACGACAGTGCTGCATTACTAACGTTTTTCCGTGACCATCAAACTTAATTCTCCATGACAGACAAAGTACCATCGCAGGCCACGTTTTGGGGGATTAGAAAGCCAGAAATCCGCGTCCTCCTGGTCATCACATCCTGGTTCAACGGGCGTCCGGTCACCATACGCGGCGAGAAACGCAAACTCGCCACACACCACGAACCCTCGCTCGAAGGCTTGTTCCGAGCGTCTCAGTGGGACTACGAATCGCACGCAGACGCCCACCAGCGCCTGCTCAACAACGATCTCCTCCAGGAAGAGTACGTGGCGCGCCGAAAGATCGACTGGTCACCGACCGAGCAGGGACGCCAGGCTATCCGAGACTGCCTGAAGCCGTGGGGAGACTACGTCCGCCCCGAATGGGCTGACGAGAGGGACAGCGGACCGCTATATGGCGACCCGAACGAGGGGTTGTTGCACCGGAAGGGTGTCGAGATTGCCGGCACGGTCCTTCCCTGGATGGCGTGGGCTTTCGATATCGAGCATCCAAGCGAGCCGTACGGTGTTGAGTGGTACCCCAATGATAACCGAGGCGAGGCCTGTCACGACCTCCACGTCGATACGAACGAGTGGATGGACGATGTCGGCGTCGAGGTCATCACCTCCAGCAACAACCTCGACCACCTCGTTTCGAAGTGGAGTCGATACCAAGATGAAGACCGACTCACCTTCTGGATCTTCGACACCCGAGAGACAGCATGCCAGCTGTGGAATGCACTCGACTCCCGCAGCCATTTCTACCTCGACGGCCGATTCAATCATCACTCCAACTGGAGTGCGAAGGCAATCAATCGCAAAATCTGGCGGTCCTCGGATAAATACCGCGAGGAGCCAGCCGGCGACCTCGTTCACACCGTGACCGGTCTCCTGGAGGGTGACAGGGATACCATCCAAGAACTATTCGAAGAATACCACTCAAAAAACTGATATAGTCAATAAGAGCGCCCTGGCGGGTAAATCCCGCACCACCCCATGGGGTACACAACAGTCTGTACCGTTACGCAGGATTTGCGGCTTTTCAGACAGGCGTCTCAGACACTCTCGCGGCTCTGTAACTGCGTAACGGAGTAATTGACCCCCTGCGTAGAGAACAGTCTGGTTAATCTGACCCCCTTTACGCGGGTTTGTGTCAATATTCACTCACGTGGCGGGGACAAAATGGTCGTGCTGTCAGTCCGTCCTGCCGACTTTCAGCCTGCCATCCTGTTGCCAGTTGGGTTCCTGGTTGGGCGATGGTCCCGCTCTTGTTTTCTCGCTTTACCTATATCGCATTTGTTCGGTTCGAGATTCATCGCTCTCCTCTCTCTGTTTCACCTTCTCAATCTCGTGGTCGAACTTTCCCCATCTATGCTTGGCTCTTCACCACGTTCACTTACCGGCTCAGTAGGCGTACCACCTATTGTCCTTCGGGGCTTTGGATAATCGAACCAATGGTCTTGATTCGTCCTTTCTACGATTTAATCTGCTCGCTGGAGATCCTAGCATCTTCGAACTCACCAGCCTCAGGACCGAATCTAATTGCACTATACTTGGAGACCCATGAGGGCAAAGTCGACTCCAAGCAGAGCTACAAAAATCGCGTACAATGTGGACCCATGCACCATGCGAGCACGTGATGGTGTGTTCCCGAGTGAAGTCAGGTAATCATCTTTGTCTCGGATAACATCACGGAATGTCGGGAGCATTTGAATCAGAGGTGACTGATACTTATTGGACTCCTGTGGAGAGTCGCCATATCCTTCCAGATGTTGTTTAAGTACCTCTCTGCGGTCTTTTCGAGCTTCTTCATTCGTTCTGAGGTCATAGTGTCTATTCAGTACTTTTCGGGTGACATCTGCCCGGTCACAAATTGTGTCTTTCGGCACACCTTCATTCAGTTGATGACAAATTGCACCTCGGCGAACTGGATGAGGTGACACGTTTGATAAGCACTTGCTCAAGAGGTTGTTCTTGGTCGCAGAGTCACACTTCCCCGGGTCCATATTATGAGGACAGCTTTCCCCGTATTGACACGGTTGAGTAACCCGGTAGAGGTCTCGTCGGAGAGTTGTCCTTGAGACCCGACCATATTGGGTTGTAAACAACGGTTTCCGGCCGAAATCATCCACACTGTCTATGCGTTGTGGTCCGCGCGGATCATCGGTTCCATCAATGTACACATTCAGAATCTCACAGAGCCAATCTGGAACATTAAGTTGCCGTTCCCCGCCTTGATGTTCGTATTCACCTTCTCCATTCTTTAATGGCGTATCTTCTTCTGGATCGTGAGATAACGTGATGTACCCTTCTTCGCGGTCATAATCGTCTAAGTCCAAGGAACGCACATCGCCAAGACGGAGAAGCAGGCCCCAAATCATAGCAAATTCTGCGAATTCCCGCGTCACGTAGTCGAACTGTTTGTTATACTCCAGTATCGCTTCAGCGGCTTCTGTTTCGAGGCGCTCATACGAGACAATATCACTATCGTCAAGATCAGGCATATCAAGCTTGTCCGCAACCCCTTGCTCAATTATTTCGTTACTCTCACACCACCTGATGAAGGATCGAATGTTCATCAACTGTCCGTGGAGGGTTGCCAATCCGATATTCTCGTCTCGCTTTCTCCATTGCTTTAGTTCTTCTAGATTGCTCGAAGACAGACTGGAGAGGTCATCGAGGTCAGTGAATTCGATATATTCCAAGAACCGAGTGCAGTCATACGAGTAATCTTGGTAGGTCGCTTTCGCCCACTCGTCGGCATGGATACCGAGAAAATATTCGACAACACTCACTGGATTTGTACTGTTTAATTCGATATCCCCGTTGCCAACGATTTTCTCTCCGTCTTTCAGTTCCTCGTCAAGGTCTTCAACTCGTGTTACAATCTTTTTCGGTAAGTTTTGTTTAGCAGTCATTTTTCGACACCGAACTAAATGAAATAGCCCCTTTTAAAACCTTGACCTCAAATATCTGTCAATATCAGGGTGGCAAGAAGCCAAACTTTTATTACTCACTCAATAGTTCGGCTATAGAGAATCCCGGACGGCGGCGACCCCCTGTCAAAGTATGAATGGACTCACACGCGAAATTGCGGGGGCAGCAAAACCATCGACTGCCGAGTGTGGGCGCCTCGGTGCCTCAAACGGCGGATTTCGGCCGGCTAAGAAGCGTTCAGAAGGTGAATGGGCCCTGCCGGATTTGAACCAGCGCTCAATCGGTTATGAGCCGATCGCTTTAACCAGACTAAGCTAAGGGCCCTCGTCGTCGTATTCTTGAGTCCACGTCTTTAGCCTGTCGGGTCTCAGCCGGCAGGTCTGCGAGCGACGAACCGGAGACGGCTCGTGTATTCGAGTCTGGTGCATCGGAGCAACGCTGGTCACGGTTTTGCTCGCTCCGCTCACCATCGTGTTCACAGAAGACGACGCCACCGCCAGGGCTCGAACCTGGGACAACCACGTGTCTGCGGCACACAGAGAAACTGCGCGCCTTAACAGCGTGGTGCTCTACCAACTGAGCTACGGCGGCTTGCTGCACTGCTGGGTAGTTGGAGTTGTTAAATAGGGCTTTCGCTTCCGACCCGCATCGACACGCTTTCACGCACTCTCACAGAACGACGCGGTATGAGCGACGAGTTCGACGCGGTCGTCGAGCGGGTGCGCGAGCGCGTCTCGCCCAGTGCCGACGAGCGCGAGCGGCTCCAGCGGGTCGCAGACGAGGTGATGGACCGCGCTCGCGACGCCGTCGCCGACCTCCCCGTCGAGGCGTCGGTGCTCCAGGTCGGGTCGACGGCCCGGGATACCTGGACGGCCGGCGACCGCGACATCGACGTCTTCGTCTCGTTCCCGACCGACCTCGACCGCGAGACGCTCGAGCGCTACGGGCTCGAGGTCGGGCACGCAGTGTTGCCCGAGGGCCGCGAGGAGTTCGCCGAACACCCGTACGTCGTCGGCGAGCGCGAGGGCTACGGCGTCGACCTGGTGCCGTGCTACGACGTCGCGTCGGCGACCGACATCCGCTCGGCCGTCGACCGGACGCCGTTCCACACCCGCTATCTCGAGGCTCGCCTCGACTCGGAGGTCGCCGGCGACGTCCGAGTGACAAAGCAGTTCATGAAGGGCATCGGCGTCTATGGGAGCGACCTCCGGACCAGGGGGTTCTCCGGGTACCTGACGGAACTGCTGGTCCTCGAATACGACGGGTTCCGGCCCCTGCTCTCGGCCGTGGCAGACTGGCAGCCCCCCGTCGAACTCGACCCGGAAGGCCACGGGCAGGCGTCGTTCGACGACCCGCTCGTGGTCATCGACCCGACAGACCCCGAGCGCAACGTCGCTGCCGTCTGTTCGGCCGAGAACGTCGCGCGGTTCCAGCACTACGCCCGTGCGATGCTCGCGGACCCGGACGAGGACTTCTTCGAGGCCGAACGGCCGGCCCCTTACGGCCCCGACGACGTCCTATCGGCTATCGACCGTCGGGGAACGACGCCGGTGGCGCTGTGGTTCGACGCACCCGACGTCGTCGAGGACCAGCTGTGGCCCCAGCTGCGGAAATCGCTCGGCGGCCTCACCGATGCGCTCGACCGGCAGGGCTTCGACGTGTTTCGGTCGGCCGCGTTCGCTATCGATGGCGACGACTCCAGGGACGGCGATGCCGACCCGACACAGTCCGTGGCCGGCGAGGCCGTCTTCCTCGTCGAACTCGCCGTGACCGAGCGGCCGGCCGTCGAGCGTCACGAGGGGCCACCGGTCCACGTCCGCGAGCACGCGACCGGGTTCTGCGAGGCGTACGCCGACGACCCGGACGTGACGGGCCCCTACGTCGACGGCGACCGCTACGTCGTCGAACGGCCGCGGACGTTCACGTCGGCTGTCGCGTTCCTCCGCAGTGACGGCGTCTTCGACGTGCGCCTCGGCCCGCACGTCGAGTCGTCGCTCGAGACGGGCTACGAGGTGCTCGTCGGTGCCGAACTCACGGCGCTGACAGAATCGTTCGGCGTCGAGCTGGCCGGTTACTTCGAACCGAAACCCTGAGCCTCGACCTCGTCCAGGACGTCGCGCGCCTCGTCGCTGACATCGTCGTCCGGTTCCATCGGCGTGTACCCGTCGAACACTTCGTGGACCATCGTGACCGAGTCGGACAGCGTGTCGAGTCCGTAGCCGCCCTCCAGAACGAACCCGAGGCCGGCGTCGCAGGCCGCCGCAGTCTCACGGACCCGGGCTGTCATCGCACCGTAGCCCTCCGTCGAGACGCGCATCCGTGAGATGGGGTCGTGCTGGTGGGCGTCGAAGCCGGCGCTGATGAGCAGCAGGTCGGGGTCGTAGTCGACGATTGCGGGGGCGATGTACTCGTCGAGGGCCGCGAGGTAGTCGGCGGTGTCGGCGCCGGGCTGGTACTTGACGTTGAGGTTCGTCCCGTCGGCGCCGGTATCGCCCGTCTCGGCTATCGCGCCGGTGCCCGGGAACAGGCCGTCCTCGTGGATCGAGGCGTAGAAGACGTCCTCGTGGTCGTAGAATATCTCCTGGGTCCCGTTGCCGTGGTGGACGTCCCAGTCGAAGATGGCGACGGTGTCGGCCGCCCCGTCGAGAGCCGCCTGTGCGGCGACGGCCACGTTGTTGACGAAGCAAAAGCCCATGGCGTCGTCTTCGAGGGCGTGGTGACCCGGCGGGCGGCCGAGCGCGAACGGGGTGTCGCGGGCGACGGGGTCCTCGAGGGCGGTCTCGGCGGCCCAGACGGCGACGCCGGCCGCGGCCAGCGTCGCGTTCCACGTCCCCTCGACGGCGACGGTGTCGGCGTCCCAGTCGCCGCCCCCGTCGGCACAGAACTCGCGGAACGACTCGACGTAGTCGGGGTCGTGGACCGAGCGGAGCAGGTCGAGGTCGACGTCGGGGGCGTCGACGTACTCGACCCCGTGTTTCTCCTTCAGCGCGCGCCTGACGGCGCGGAGACGGTCGGGACTCTCTGGATGTCGCGGGCCGGTGTCGTGGTCCAGACAGACCTCGCGATAGCCGAAGTTCATTCAGTAGTACTGCGCGAGTTGGAAGTACATCTCGATGTCCTCTGCTTTGACGGTCCGTCGGTCGGCGTGGCGGGCCAGCGTCGCGGCCGCGGCGGCCACGTCGTCGGCGTAGGCCTCCAGAATCTCGGCGAGCGCGACCCTGGCGTCCATCGCCACCCGGTAGCTGTCGTCGATGTCGAGGCGGGCGATGCGGTCGACCGGTGCGACCGGGAGTTCGAGCTGGTCCTTGTCGGAGACGTGCGTGACGCCGAAGTCCGACGGCATCAGCGTCTTCCGACCGTCGGCCGTCGCATCCTCGGCCGCCGCCACCGCCAGCGACGCCCCGTGGGTCTGGATTCGACGGGCCAGCTCTTCCGCGGAGCCGGCACTCACTCGTAACCCGTCTGCGTTGCGCCGGATGACTGCGTCCACCGGGGCGAACGGAAGCTCGACGCTCATACCAACAGTCCGGAGTGTTGCCGTCTTAAGAGTTTCCGTAGCGCCGCTTGCCGTCTCAGAACACGTCCTCGGCGTGGAGCCGCTCGTCCCGCATGACGCCCCGAACCGTCACTTCCTGGCCGAGCTGGACGTGGTCGCTCGTCTCGACGGTCATCGTCTGCTCGCCGTCGTCGAGTACCACTGGGTCGCCGGTCTGGACGACCGTGCCGGTGAACTCGACGTCCTCGCCGTCTGCCTGGGCGCCGGTCTCCCCGTCTTGACCCATCGTGTCGCCCGCCGTGCCGCCACTCGTCGAGTCCTCGGTGCTTCCGGTGTCCGGGGCCCCGTCGGCGAACGACGAGAGCCCGGCGTGTTCGTCGTCGCCGGTCGCCGGCTTGGGCGCCGCGGCGGGCGAGACGTCCACGCTGTCGTCGAAGACGACGACGGTCGACTGCCAGCCGGCGGATGCCTCCTTGTCGTCCTGCCAGCCGTCCTGAATCTCGACGTCGGCGGCCAGCACCTCGTCGCCGGGCGCGATGTCCTCGTCGGCCTTCTCGCCCCAGAGCGCCACCCTGATGTCGCCGGTGGCGTCCCGCAGGCGGATGTTCCGGACCTGCCCCTCGCTGCCGTCGTCGCGGTCGAAGGTCCGTTTCGGGTCCGCTTCGAGGACGACGCCGGCGATGTCGACCGTCTCGTCGATTTCGACGGTTTCGATGGCGTCGGCGTCCGGTTCGAAGGCGACCTCCTCGTCTATCTCGTCGACGGCACCCTGGTCGCCGACGTGCAGTTCCAGCGCGCCGTCCCGCTCGCGGACGTAGCCGTCGACCACTTCCACGGCCGCGCCGGCCGAGAGCTCCTCGGCTCGGTCGGCCTGGTCGTCCCACAGCGTCACGCGCACACGCCCGGTCTCGTCGCCCAGCGTGAGGTTCGCGACGCGGCCCTCGCTACCGTCGTCGCGGTCGAAGGTCCGAATCGAGTCGGTCCCGAGCACGAGCCCGCGGAGCGTGACGTCGGATTGTCCCATCGTCAGCGACTCGATGGTCGAGCCGTCGCCTGGCTCGACGTCGATGGTGGCGTCGTCGTCCGGTTCGGCCTTGTCGACCGAAACCTCCAGCCCGTTGTACCCCTCCTTGGGCCGGCCCTTGATGCGCAGGACCTCGCCCACGTCCAGCGCCCCGTCGTCGATGTCGGCGGCCTGCTCGTCCCAGAACGCGAGTCGGACGTGGCCGGTCTCGTCCGCCACCTCGACGTTGATGACCCGGCCGTCCGCGTCCTCACCGTCACGCTCGAAGGTGCGGAGGTCGCCGACCGCCATCACCTTCGCCAGGAACTTCACTTCCTCCATCCCCGACTCGATGTCGGCGACGGCGTTGACCTCGCCCTCGCTGAGCTCGTGGGCGATGAGCATCGCGGCCGTCTCCTCGTCTGCGAGGCCCCCCATCTGCTCTACCTTCGCCTCGACGGCCTCGCGGAACTCCTCCTCGGAGACGTCCGCCTCGACGTCCTCCTCGTAGACCTCTTCTATCGCGCCCATCTATCTATGGGAGGCAGGGATGGGCTCCGCTTAAGCGTTGTCGTTGGCCGAGCGACCCGGTGCAGTCTGTCGGTTTCTGCTGGTGGTCGGTCATCACGACGCACTGGTCGCCCCCTGTGGTATAAACCTCCGTGTCGCCGACGCCACGCTGGCTACAACTCGGCTTCGGTCACCTGCACCGGTTCGTTGCCGTGGTCGTGCTCGACGACGACCCGGTCGGGAAGCCCGCCTTCGAACGTGGCCGTCGCCGTGTACTCGATCTCGACGATGGCTTCCGTGCACGCCTGGTCTTCGGTCCCCTCGCGGTCGGTCGTCCCGACAGTCACAGTCTGGGTGTTCGACTCTCGGTCGTAGTCGCTGCCCAGCAGCGTCGCGGTCTTGCACCCGTCGCTCCCCCAGATGACGCCCTCGACGACGACGCGTGACTCCTCGAAACGGACCGTCGCCTCGTCGCGCTCACCCCCGCTCGTCCGGTCGTCGACGACGAACTCGGTGTCCTGGAGCGTCGGCGACTGACTCGAGCCCGGTTCCGTGGTCTCGTCCGTGCCCGGGTCCTCGCCGTCGCCGCCCGACGACGAACACCCCGCCAGGAGTGCCGCGCCGGTCGCCGCCAGCCCATTCAGGAGCGTTCTCCGGTTCATACTGCTCCTGACGTGCCCCCTGGATACGGCGTTTGTGTTCGCTCAAACCCGGCCTTGACCGTGGTGTGTCGCCCCGTCGCGTGGCGGTCGCCGAACCGTCACCCTTTTGAGCAGGACCCGCCTCCCTCGATATGAGTCCGGGTAGGGTAGTGGACTATCCTCTTGGCTTGCGGAGCCAGGGACCGGAGTTCAAATCTCCGTCCGGACGTTTCTCTGCAGCACGACACGGATACGAGGAGATTTGAACACGCGAGTCGCAGACCCGGAACGGCCGAACCGTGTGAGGCCGCACGCCCGGAACGTCTCGCCTCGGTTCAAATCTCCGTCCGGACGTTACACTTCCGGGAACAACTTCGCGAGCGACTGCCGTCTCGCTCGCTCTCGTGAGCGGTTATGCGGAGCCACGGAGATTTGAGCAGCGAAGTCGCAGCCCGGGAAGCGAACGAAGTGAGCGACCCGGCACGTCCTCACGCGTTCAAATCTCCGTCCGGACGCTACAGTTCCGCCAACAAATCCGCAAGCGAAGCACCCCACTCCATGTACGCACCGCGTTACTGCTGTCCGCCGTCGCCACCGCCGACGACGCCGTGGTACCGCGCGACCTCGTAGGCCGTCAACGCGGCGAACAGGACGACGACGGCGACGAAGAACACGAGGATGGCGTCGGTCCGCGTGTAGGGGCCGGGGAACCCGTTCTGCTGGAACAGGGGATAGCCTGCGAGCACCAGCGGGACGAACAGGAGGACGCCGGTCGCGAGCGCGGCCGACAGCTGGCTATACCTCCGCAGCAGGGTCATTGCTGCACCTCAACGGTGGCCGCTGTCCGTGGTGAGTCGACCGCCGGGGACTGCCAGCCGTTCCGTGCCCACTCGCGTGCTCGACGGACCCGTTCGTCGGCGGTGACGAACTGGCTGGCCTCGCCCTGCGCCTCGACGAACCGGAGGCGGCCGAGGAGCCCCGCCATGTTGGCGTTCTGTATCCCGAGCCCGGGCCGGCGGTTCACCTCGAGTACCATGGGGCCGCGGTCCGCGTCGAAGACGATGTCGACGCCGGTGTAGCCGAGGCCGGTCGAAATCGCCGCCTCGGACACGATAGTGAGGACGGTCGACCAGTCGGGAATCTCGAACGCGAGGGACGCGCCCGTGTCCGGGTGCGTGTCCACGAACGTCTGCCGGGTCTGCTGGTAGCCGCCGGACGCGACGCCCGTCGCGATGTCGACGGCGACGCCGACGGCGCCCACGTGGATGTTGGCGGTCCCCCGCGACTCCGCAGTCGGGAGGCGGACCATCGCCATCACGGGGTAGCCGTGTAGCGTGATGACTCGCAGGTCGGGGACGCCACCGGGTGCGCGGTCCGCCAGCAGACCGTCCGGAACGACCAGCTCCTCGACGAGCGCGCGGGTCCGGTCCCCGTAGTTCGTGACGCTCCCGAAGCAGATGTCCCGCGCGTGTGAGACGATTTCGTCGGCCGTCAGCTGGCCGCGGTTGGTGGTGAAGTGGCCGCTGGGGGCGTCGCGCCCGCTGACGACGAGGATGCGGTCGCCGCCGCTGCCGTCGACGGGCTTGACGACGAACAGGTCCCGCGTCTCGACGAGTTCACGGAGCGCGGCCAGGTCCTCGTCGCCGTCGACGACCATGAGCGTCTCCGGGGTCGGGATGCCGAGGCCGTGGAGGCGCTGTTTCATCCCCACCTTGTCGTAGCGCCCCATCAGCGGGGCCGGGTTGTACCGGCTGATGAACTCCCGGTTGCGGACACGCATAGTGAGGACGTCGGCCGAGCGCTCTGTGGTGAGCGCTTGTCTGAGCGTCTGGAACCGGAGGTACTCCCCGAGGCGGACGTCAGTGCTCGCACCCAGCGCGATGTTGACCCCGGCGAGCACGACCCACAGTTCGGGGTTCTCGACGACGGCCGTGACCAGCGGGTCGTACCCGGCGACGAGATACGCCGCCCCGATCGCGAAGAGCGTGTACCCGAGCCGTCGCGCCGACGGCCCCCACCCGGACGCGGTGACGCCCTGGACGAACCGCTCTGCGTACCAGGTCGTCAGGATGACGGGGAACAGCAGGACCGCACTGAACGGCGGAACTCCCTGGAGCCGACCGACCGACACCATGACGTACACTGCGACGATGGCGACGACCAGCAACGTCGCGACGCGGTGGGCCGTCCCAAGGTCCAGGTTCGACAGCGCGACACGGGCCGAGACGGTGGCGACGAACACGTAGGCGACGAAGAGAAAGCCCCACAGCGGTCCGATGTCGAGCCACGCGAACGCCAGGATGACCGGTCCGAACACCCCGAACGTCGACAGGCCGACCTCGTTGCGGAGGACGGCGATGACGGTCCCCGCGAGCATCAGCTGGAACGCGAACCGGAGCCCTTCGGACGCGGGGACGAACGCGGTTGCGTTCACCCGGAGATAGAGTGCGACGCTGGCCAGTCCGGCCAACAACAGTACCGCCGGTCCGTATTGCCCCCGAATATTCATATGCATTATACGCGCCGCGAATATATAAACACCATTTAAATTCAATATATGTACCACTCGATGACACGTGACTCAGGGTGTCTTCGGCGGGAGATAGATCCTGACGACGTTGCCGCCGTCGCGGCGGTCGAACCGGAGTTCGCCGCCGAGTGACTCGACGCACCACTTCAATACGAACAGGCCCGTCCCGGACCCGTGTGCGGTGGTCGTGGTCTGTGTCAGGTCGTCGATGGCGTCGAGCTCGGTGTCCGGAATCGGCGGGGCGGTGTCGGCGACGCTGATCTCGACGCGGCCGGTGTTGGGCGAGGCCCCGACGGTGATCTCGACCGTCGGGTCGCCGTCGTCGTGTCGGATGGCGTTGTCGACGGCGTGGGTCAGTGCGTGGTCGAACGTGTCGTCGATGTGAATCCACATCTCGTCCCGTTCTGCGACGGTGACGGTCGCGTCCGGATACCGCTCGCGAAGGGGCTCGACCACCTCGGCCACCGCGTCCGTCGCGTTCTCGAGCGTCCGGTCGGCGACCGTCTCGGCCATCGCCCGGTCGATCTGCTTCACCGCCTCGGTCAACCGGGCGACCTCGCCAGCCTTGCGTCGGATGGTCTCGGCGTCGGTCCGAACGCGTTGCTCGTCGGCCTCGTCGCCGATGTGCTCGGCCCGCCCGGCGATGACGGTGACGTCGTTTCGGAGGTTGTGTCGGAGGACACGGGAGAACAGACCGACCCGGCGCGTGGCCGTGTAGTGGTCCGTGATGTCGAACACTTCGGCGAGTACGCACCCCTCGCCCTGGGGCCCGTAATGCGAGAGCCGTATCTCGGTCCATATCAGTTCGCCGTCGGCGCGCTTGACCCGCCACTGGCACTGCTGGGGCTCGCCGTCAGCGGCCGCCCGCATCCACTTGCGGAGCTGTGTTCCACCGTCGGTCTGCGTGTTCGCGCTGTACTCGTCGATGGCCATCTCACGCAAGGCCGCGACGTCGTAGCCGAATATCGCCTCGATTCGGTCGTTCGCGTCGAGCACGGCACCGGTCTCGGAATCGTACAACACGATGCCGACGTGTAACTGCTCGAATCGCGCAGGCAATCGCTCGTCAAACTGGACCGACATCGATGAGAGCTCTCGTCTTGACCTACAACGTGGTTACTATGACGGGTATATATCGCTCCCTCCTGCTCGGGAGCGGTATCGAGCCCGCACGTCTCCGGCCTCGGTGCCCGACGCCTTCGCCCCGCCGTTTTTGCTCGTTCCGCCCGTACTACGGCTATGGACTCACACCTCCGGGCCGGTATCGCCGTCTACAACGCCGGCCGGTACCACGCCGCCCACGACGCCTGGGAGGACTACTGGCTGGATCTTGAGGCGGGCGACGACGAGCGGTTCCTCCACGGACTCATCCAGTTCACCGCCGTCGTCCATCACGCCCACACCGGCAACTGGTCGGGCGCACAGGGGCTGGCCGAGAGCGCCGGCGAGTACCTCGCGGAACTCTCGGACGACTACCGGGGCGTGAACCTCAACGTCGTCCGGCCGTTCCTCGCGCGGGTGGCCGCGGATCCCGAACACGCCGAGCGGGTCGCCGTCCCGCTGCTCACCCACGAGGGCGTCGCACTCGACTACGAGGCGCTGGATTTCGACGCGACGGCCGTCGCCGCACAGGTTCTCGCGGAGGCCGACGGCTACGACGAGGAGGCGATCGAGGATGCGATCGGATACGCCCGCGAGGAACTGGCCGAGCGTGGCGAAGGCAGGTTCGTCGGGTTGCTGTTCTCGTTCGTCCGCGAAGACGAGAAACGGCCCGTCGTGGCTCAGCGACTCGTCCAGCACGTCGAGCGGGAGCGAGGCAAAGACGCGGACGTCGAGAACCTGTTCGAGTAAGCACGTACGAAGCGCGGTGGTGTGTCGCTCTCGACTACTCGTTCGGCTGTCGGGGTGGTGCCGTCAGTTCGTCGGGCCCGCGCCCTCGATGGGTTCGCCGTCGAAGGTGTACTCGGCGGAGTTGTCCTGTGGGTCGTAGCCCAGCACCTCCTTCGCGCGTTCGATGGAGTAGTACTTGCGGTCGTTGTCAGAGATACCGTAGACGATCTCGTACTCGTAGTCGGCCTCGAGCGCACACTGGTGGATGTGGGCACAGTCCGGGTAGGAGAGCCACATCGCCTGTCCGCGCTCGTACTCGACGGGCGGGTGATTGCGGGTGAGGTTCCCGATGCGGATGTTACACACGTTGATGCCGTACTCGTCGTGGTAGTACCGGCCCAGCACCTCGCCGGTCGCCTTCGAGACGCCGTAGAGGTTGCCCGGGCGGGGCAGTTCGGTGCCGTCGAGGCGGAAGTCGTCGTGCGTGCGGTACATCTCGGGCGTGCGCGTGTCGGTCTCGAAGGACCCGACGGCGTGGTTCGAGGAGGCGAAGACGAACTTCTCGACGCCCTCCTCGACAGCAATCTGGTACATCTTCTGGGTGCCGTCGATGTTGTTCGACAGCACGGAGTTCCATGGGGCCTCCGGCCGCGGGTCGCCGGCGAGGTGGATGACCGCGCCGACGCCGTCCATCGCCTCCCTGATGTCGTCAGTGTCGACGACGTCGCCGACGAGGTACTCGTGACCGGGGTTCTCCGCCGGCGGGTTGTGATACATGAGCCGCCAGTAGTACTCGTCCCCGATGCCCTCGAGGATGGCCTCCCCGACAGCGCCGCCAGCACCTGTGAGCAGAACCGGGTCGTCCATTCGAGTAATGGGAAGTGAGCATGCAATAGGTAACTTGCGGTTCGATTCTGAGTGGTCCAACGGGGAGCAGCGACTGTCGACGGGGCGCTAACCGTCTGCTTTCGCGAGCCGACCCACAGTATTTATCCGGCCACCCCGACGTCCCCGTATGGACCCCACGACCGCCCAGCTGGCCTGCTTCGAGGCCGGCGTCAAGTTCGGGTCGCTGTACCACCAGTTCGCCGGGACGCCAGTGAGCCCCGCGAGCGCGGACTCACTCGCGACGGCGATGGCGGAGGCCATCGAGAACCAGCCCCACTGTGAGTCGGTGACCGTCGACTTCGACGACGAGGCGCTCCGGGCGGCCATCGACGAGGGCGGCGCGGACTACACCGAACTCACCGGCCGACTCGTCGAGGTCGAGATGGTCATCGACTACGAGGGGACCACCGTCGAGACGAGCATGGCGATGGTCGACGGCTACCCGCTGATGCAGGTGGACGACGTCGCCGAGTGACCCGGCACGCTGGGTGAGGACGGCTTCACCGGCGGCGTTCCTGGCTATAACCGTGTCATTCCTCCGAAAATTTTAGGCTCGTTCCTTGTGCAGCGGTCAGTATGGCCCTCCACGCAGTCGGAAACATCGACGACGCGATCGACGCGACCAAGGCGTTCGTGTTACCGTTCGAGTTACGACGGTGGCTCAAACTGGCGTTCGTCGTCTTCTTCCTCGGTGGCGGCGGTGGCACCGGCGGTATCCAGAACATCGGTAATCTCGGGAACATCGGCGACGGCGGCGGTCCCGGTGGTCCCGGCGGTGGTGCGACCGGCGGCTTCTCGCTGACCGCACCGGTCGAGACGCTCCCCGCTCTCTCCGACGTCCTGTTCCAGGTCCCGGGCCCCGACGTTCCGGCCGACCCGAGCGGTGCGCTGGGCGGGCTCGGCGTGGCAGTGGTCGCTATCGCTGTCATCGTCATCCTGGCCATCGCCCTGGTCTTTGCCGTCGTCGGCGCGGTCATGGAGTTCGTCTTCACCAAGTCGCTCATCACCCAGGAGGTGCACGTCCGCCGGTCGTTCCGCAAGCACCTCGGCGACGGCCTCTGGCTCCTCGGCTTCCGCATCGTCCTGGGCATCCTGGGGCTGCTGGTGTTCGGCAGCATCTTGCTCGGCCTGTTCGCCCTGGTCGTGGGTGCCGACCTCGCGAACCTCGGGACCTCGGTGATGCTCGGATCCATCGGCCTCGTCGTCGTCGTCATCGCGGCGGCGGCGCTCGTCCTCGGGACCATCTCGGGCTTCACGAACGTCTTCGTCGTCCCGTTGATGGTTCAGGGCGACGAGGGCATCCTCGCCGGCTGGGGCCGGCTCTGGTCGTCGATAACCGCCGAACCCAAACAGTACCTCGCGTACCTCTTTCTCTCGGTGGTCCTGGGCATCGGCGTCGGCATCGTCGGCGCCGTGCTGGGCGCCATCGCCTTCGTCGTCCTCGCCATCCCCTTCGGCATCGTCGGGGCGCTGTTCTGGTTCGCGCTGGGCGAGGGTCTCGCGTCGGGCGTCCTCGTCGGTATCGTCGCCTTGCTGTTCGTGCTGGCCCTGCTCGTGGTCGCGAACCTCATCAAGGCCCCGCTCCAGTCGTTCCTCCGGTACTACGCGATGCTGGTGCTGGGCGATATCGACGCCGACCTGGACCCCATCCCCGAGGTCCGGGCTTCGATTCGCGACGAGGCGTAGGTCGGATTCGGTAGGCCACTTTCGGTTTTCCGAATATCGGAACGCTCGAGTCCGGCGATTACACTTTCACTTTCAGGCGGGCTTTTAATCCCTCCGGGTGTCAATCGTACACTATGACACAGACCAGTCTGGACGACGACGAACTGTTCGGCGAAGCGGCCTCGGAGATGCGCTCCGACGTCGAGGCGTCGCTCGACGAGGCCCGTGCGGCGCTCCCCGACGCCGACGCCGTCTGGGACGTCGAGGCCGACAACACGCTCGGCGTGCTCAACGCCCTGAAGACCGCCCTCGACGTCGGCGACGCCGAGGACCACCTGCGCGACGCCAAGAAGTGGTACACCATGGGCGAGCGCGCCGACGCCTTCGAGGACGCCGAGGACCTCGCCGAGGATATCGAGACCGTCGAGGAACTCGTCGAGACCGTCGAGGACGCCCGCGAACAGGTCGGGGACCTCACCGCGACGATTCCACAGCTGCGCAGCACGCTCGAGGAGTTCGCGGCCGACGACGAACAGGCCGACGCGGACGGTGACGCCGAGGCCGAGGCCGGCGCCTGACCCGCCCTATCGTTCGCGCGTCGCGACCCGTGAAAGCACCGTAGCAAGCGCTTCGCTCGCTTCGTCCAGCAGTGCGTCCCCGCGCTCGGCACTCGCCTCGCGGGGGTCACCCACAACGCCGTTCTCGCTGAACTCTACCGTATCGTAGGTCAGGTTGACGCCTTCGACCCACTCGCCCCAGCCGTCGGCACCGTCCTCGGCGGCCGCTTCGAGGCGCGACTCGTCGACACTGTCGGGGTCGGTGTGCCACAGGAGACTGGTCTCGACTGGCCCGCCGTGACCCATGTCGTGTGCGTCGACCGCGTCGAACCAGGTAAACGGGACCGCGTAGGCGTCGTCGTGCCGAGTAATTTGGCCACAGACCTCGCGTAGTGCATCGACGTTGCCGCCGTGCCCGTTGACGACGACCACCCGGTCCCAGCCGTGGTGGGCCAGACTCGCGACCGTCTCGCGGACGTAGTCCCGGAAGGTGTCCTCGCTGACCCACAGCGTTCCGGCGAACTGCCGGTGCTCTTCGGCGACGCCGACGGGAACCGCCGGCGCGACGACCACCTCGTCCTCGTACGCGTCCGCGCCCGCCCTGGCGACCGCTTCGGCCGTCAGCACGTCCGTCCCCAGCGGCGCGTGCGGGCCGTGCTGTTCCGTGCTTCCGACCGGCAGCACCGCCAGGTCGGTGTCGACCGCGGCCGCGTCGGGCCACGTCGCCTCGGAGAGGTCCATACGGGCCGATGTGGCCCCGGCAGTACAAGCCTAGCGGTCACACCGGGCGGACTGCTCGCTCGGTCTACAGGTGACGAAAGCGCTATACCACGACATCCGGTACCAGGGGATATGATCGACGGGTCGACGTGTCCGGTCTGCAGCGGCCACGTCTCGACGGACAACGGCACCGACTACGAGTGTGACGACTGCGGCCGGAACTTCGACACCGCCGACCTCTTCCTGCCGTAGTGGCACGGTGACGTCTCCCGTGATTCGACCGATGGCGCGCCGGCTATCGAAATCCTTTTTGATACCCTCGTCATCGCTTGAAGTGCGCGCCGCCTTAGCTCAGACTGGGAGAGCACTCGACTGAAGATCGAGCTGTCCCCGGTTCAAATCCGGGAGGCGGCATACGGCTTCTACACGATCTACATTGACTGCACAGCGGCCCGTTTTGCTCGGTTTTCGCTATTTTCCGCCCAGATTTGCATTGGGTGCCGGACGAATTGGTCCCGCTCGGTGCCTCGGTGGATTCGAAGCGACCACTGGCCAGACTCCGGTACGGTAGTGAATGTCGTTGGTCTGTCGAGACGGCATCCGTTATCCCTCGTATGCGCCGACGAGACAGAACTGATGGGGTATCTGCATTCTCAGATAACATGATATCCTCGGACGGCGTATCTGGACGGATGACACCCGGATTCACCCGGAGAGATGTCGTTCGAATGGGCGGCCTCGGCGCAGCGCTGGCGCTCGCTGGCTGCTCGACCGGCGGCGACGACGACAGCGACGGCGAGTCGTCGGAGTCGAATTCCGGGTCCGGACCCGAACCGGACAGTGCTAGCGGGTCCGGTGCATCCGGGTCGCAGAGCGACCAGGTCGCTATCGGCGCCGTCAGCGAGGTCTTGCTCCGGACACCGCTCGAGATCCAGGTCCAGCACGCCACCGAGGTCGACACGGTCGATACGTTCGGCATCGAGATGCAGGTCGAGGAGGGGATGGTCGGCTACGCCGTGACCCTCGCGTTCAAGAACGCCTCGGACGCGTACGTCTCCTTCGCAACCGACGGCTTCGCGATGCTCGCAGACGCCGAGCAGGTCGTCGACAACCAGAAGTTCGGTGAGTTGACCTCGACGTCGTTCGGCGGCGTCGCGCTCGCACCTGGCGAACTCCGGACCTACGATATCTCCTTCGAGGTTCCCGACGGGGCGTCACGCTACGGTGTCGCCGGCCGGTTCGAGGTCAAGACCCTGCCCGGCACCGAGTTCTTCCCCGTCGACCCAATACTGGTCGACTTCGCACAGGACGCCGGCCTGCCACCGATCACACAGACACTCGACATCCCCTTCCGGGGGCTCGACGAGACGGTCGGCGTCGGCGGACTGGACGTGACCGTCCGGGAGATATTCTTCGCCGACGAGGCGGGTCGTGGTCGCCTCCGTGAAGGCGAGGAGTTCGGGCTCGGCGACGTCCGCATCGACAACGGCACCCGGTTGCCGGTCGCTGCGGGCATCGGGTTCGGTGGCTTCGGGTTCCAGGACGACGTCGGGACGAGGTACACCTCGAACCGTGGTGCCGAGGGCAGCGTTGGCGAGCGGGAGATCATCGACCTCCCGAACGGGATTCAACCCGGAGAGGCCGTCGAGGGGATCATCGCCGCTGGGATACCACAGGGCACCGAGCCGCTGTATCTGACGTTCACGCCGCCGCCGGCACTCTACGCGAACGCGGACGACGTCCCTGAGCACAAGTTCTTCTGGCAGGCCCGCTGAAGCGCCTGGCGGGAGCGGCCGTCTCGACTCGATTCGCCCATCTCAGGAGCCCCAGATATCGGTCTCGGGGTAGAACTGCGCCCAGGCGAACCAGAACATCGGCGAGCGGTCGTTGGCCTGTATCAACTTCGCCCCCTCGTAGGAGCCGTCTACGGCGCGCCCCGACGTGATATCCCACTGGGAGCCACCGGCGACGAGGTACTCGCCGTCACGCTCGAACTGGACCGTCCGGCCGTCGACGCCGCGGACGTAGGCGACCGGTTCCACCCCGGACCGACTCGCGACCACGACCGGGAGGCCGTTCAGACAGTCGTTCACGACGCCGACGTCGAAGTCGGTCTCGGCGACCACGTGGACGTCGTCGAGTTCACTCGGGAGCGAGTCGACGGTCGCCTGGACGACGTCGGCGGCGTCGACGGTAAGGATGCGGACCTGGATATCGTCGCCGCCGTGGACTGCCTCGGGCGGTTCGTAGTCAGCTCCGACGACGTAGGTCAGGACGCCCCACGCGAGTGCGGTGAGGGCGAACAGCGTCGCCGTGCCGACGAGGAGCAGTTCGAACAGCCAGTACCAGTCGACCAGTCCGGGTGTCAGCGACGGGGCGACGACCGCGAGCCCAGTCGCCAGCAGGACCGCACTGACTCCGGCCAGGGTGATGCGCTCGGGTTTCATCTCACTTGCGCCCAGAGACCCTACCCACTTCAGGCAGCCCGACGTACAACCCGTCTCTCCACCGATTTCGAGCGACTTAATCCGATCTAACGGTCGTCCAGACTGGTTTTCTTCCGGGTCCGTCACGCGCAACGACGGTCGGTGCCGACCCACAGCAACCACGCCAGTGGACACACGCTGCTCGCAGCGCGCGCCCAGCTCCTCGACGACGTTCAGTACTGGTAGACGGCGTTGACGATTCCGGCGGTCTGACCGACGTTCGCGAGCGTCAGTCCGGCGAGCAGGCCCGGTGCAGGCAGGCCGACGAGGAGCGTCCCGGCGTAGACGACGGCGCCCGCGCCGCTCAGTAGCGCCCCCACACTGTACACCCAGGGAGCCTCGGCGACGTGCTGGCCGGTGTACGCGAGGCCGGCGGCCGGAATCAGCATCCAGGCGACGACGGTCAGCGACAGGAGCGGGTCGACCGGGGGCGAGGCCAGCAGGCCGGCCGTCCCCGCGAGCGTCGCGCCCAGACCGGCGAGCAAGACGAGTTTCCACGCACGCAACACCCCCTGGGTCATGTCCCGCCAGGAGACGACGGTGAACGCGACGATGATGGCGTCCATCACGAGGTGCGCGATGAGGACGGTTCTGAGCGCCACCAGGTCGAGGTGCGCGGCGGTCACGAACGTCCACGCCAGTGGCACCAGGACGACCGGGCCGTTCTCGCGGAGTCGGCGGAGCATGGTCGACGTCTCGTCGTCGACCGACAAGAACGGTCGGGATAGCGACAGAGAGTGTGAGACTCTCTACCAGGATATCGCCGTTGTCCGCCGATTCGCGGCAGATACGCGTACCGACACTGTTATCCGTGGTACTGGCCTCTATCCAGTTGCAATGGCGAAAGGAACGGTTGATTTCTTCAACGACACTGGCGGTTACGGTTTCATCGAGACTGAGGACGCGGACGAGGACGTTTTCTTCCACATGGAGGACGTTGGCGGCCCTGACCTCGAAGAGGGACAGGAACTCGAATTCGACATCGAACAAGCGGACAAGGGTCCGCGCGCGACCAACGTCACCCGGCTCTAACGATGGCAACAGGCAAAGTAGACTTCTTCAACGACACGGGCGGTTACGGTTTCATAGACACTGAGGACTCCGACGAGGACGTCTTCTTCCACATGGAAGACGTCGGCGGCCCTGACCTCGAAGAGGGGCAGGAAGTCGAGTTCGACATTGAACAAGCGGACAAGGGTCCGCGCGCGACCAACGTCACCCGACTCTAACGATGGCTACTGGTAAAGTAGACTTCTTCAACGACACGGGTGGTTACGGGTTCATCGACACCGAGGAAGAGGACGACGACGTCTTCTTCCACATGGAGGACGTCGGCGGTCCTGACCTCGAGGAGGGGCAGGAAGTCGAGTTCGACATCGAGCAAGCGGACAAGGGTCCGCGCGCGAGCAACCTCACGCGGCTGTAAGGCGGTTTCTGCAGCCAGCACTATCCAAAACGACCGCGAGCACCAGCAGTCGCCGCCGCCGGGCGTCAGGACTCGCCGAGCGGCGCGTCCGCGCGGTACACCAGCTCCATCGGGAGCCCTTTCCGGTCTGTCGGGGGGTCGGCTGGCAGGGTCCGGAGCGTTCCCGACCCGGGCTGTGCGGTGTAGGCGAGCACCACCGCGTCGAGGACGTCGGCGATGGTGACGGGCGCGCCGTCGGTCGCCTCGGCGGCCTTCTGGACGGTCGGCGCGGCGTCGCGGTCGTAGTGTGCCAGCGTCCGCATCCGCTCGGCGTAGCCCGCTGCCGTCTCCCGCGAGTGTTCTAGCGGCTCGTCGGCGAAGGCCCGGAAGCACAGCTCGGGATGGGCCGACCGGACCACCGCCGCCGCCTCGGGAATCTCCTGGAGCAACTCGTCGAGCATGGCGATACCGTCGCTGAGCCCGAAGGCCGCCTCGGAGAGCGGTTCGCCGCTCTTTCGCTCGTGGACCCGGTTCCCCGTCGAGTAGCGTCGCTTGCGCGTCGCCTCACGGACCGGCGGCGTCAGCACGGCGACGTCGCGCGGGCCGAGGACCGACCGGGCGAGCGCGTCACACTCCCGGGTCGGGTCGCCGGACTCGACGAGGCCGACGGGGAGCGAGACCAGGATCGACCGCGCCGTCTCCTCGTACCGGGCCCAGCAGTCGCCGATGCCGTCGAACGCGGCGGTGTGGTCGAAGCCGGACTTCGTGAAGCCGACGCCGAGCCACGTCTCTCCGCTCCAGACGACGCCGACGTACAGCTCCGTGGCCATTGTTCGATATCGGATACCTGAGAACAAAAGTCTGACCCGTCGACGGTACTCCCGCCGGGCCGTTCACTCGGTGCCGAACTTCGTGAACTCGGTCAGCGGCACCAGTCGGTGCTCGATGGTCGGCTTCGTGTACCCCGACGACGCCTCGGTGGGCCCGCTCGTGTCCACCGCGACGTTCTGCTTTAGGACGTGTGGCACGCCCTCGTTGTTCCGGTTGACGTCCACCGACTGCCACGCCCCGCTTTCCATGTGATGTGGTGACATATGCTGGCCACCCGGTTCTTTCCCCCCGACTCACCCGACGAAGACGGTCTTCAGTCGCTCGCCGCAGTGCGGGCAGCACATCGTCTCCCACCGGTCGTCGTCGAGGCCCCCGAACGTGCTCGAGCGGATGGCCGCATCCGGTTGGACCGTCCGGTCACAGGTTCCACATTCGAAGACAGAGCGACCCATAGCCGTCTGTCAGGATTTCTGACGGAAAAACGCGTTGGCCGACAGAGCCTTCGGCATCGGCTCCCACGCCACGCGTATGGACGGCGTGGTACTCGCGGCGGGCGAGGGGACCCGGATGCGCCCGCTCACCGCCGACCGACCGAAGGGACTCGTCACCGTCGCCGGGCGGCGGCTGCTCTCACACTGCTTCGATACCCTGCTGTCGGTCGGTATCGAGCGGCTCGTCGTCGTGGTGGGGTACCGTGGCGACGACATCGTCGACTACTACGGCGACGCCTACGAGGGGACACCAATCGAGTACGTCCGGCAGGACGAGCGACTCGGCCTCGCCCACGCGCTCCGACAGGCGCTCCCGGCTGTCGAGGGCACGTTCGTCGCGATGAACGGTGACAACGTCTGCCGGGCGGACCTCGCGGCCGTCCTCGACCGACACCGCGAGACGGACGCTGCCGCGACACTGCTCGTCGAACGCGTCTCCCGTGCGCAGGCCAAGGAGACTGGCGTCGTCGAGACGGGCCCCGACGGCCGCGTGACCGGCCTGGTCGAGAAACCTGACGACCCGCCGTCGACACTGGTCAGCCGCGGGTTCTACGTCTTCGGACCGGCCATCGACCCCGCATGCCGGCTCGTCACGCCCAGCGCTCGCGGCGAGTACGAACTCCCCGCCGCCATCGACCTGCTGTGTACCGCCGGGCACCGCGTCGAGGCCGTCGAACTCGACGGCTGGTGTCACAACGTGAACGAACCGGCCGACCGGACGCACGTCGAGGGTCGACTAGACTGACCGACACAACAGCGAAGAGGGCACTGTCTAGTTCTGGATGACCTCAGCTGGCGTTCGTCCATCGAGTGCTTGGTTCGGCCGTTCGTGGTTATAGTGATGTCTGAAGCGTCTGAGCCACTGTTTCGCGCTGGATTGACTGCCCCTCCAAAACGTGTGAAAGCGGTCGATTCGCATGGTCACAGTCTGGAACCATTTTTCGATGTGGTTCCGGAGTCGATAGTCGAGCCGACCGCTCAGATCGTGGCGTGAGAGGGCAGTCAAATAGCCGCCAGCATCGACGAGAAACTCTGTATCGGCGACATCGTGTTTCTGAGTGAGTCGATGCAGGAACGCCGCCGCGGGGTCAGTCCCACGGCGGCTGAATACGTCGATATCTGCAACAGCTTCGAATCAACGTCGACAGCGGCGTATAACCACTTCTTTTCGCCGTCAACTTTGATTTGTTTCTCGTCGACCGCGACCCGCGACGGCTCCGCCGTCGGCGGGTCGCTCTGGCTTCGGACGCTTATGCACCCAATTCCAGACCGCGCCGTGAGAACGGTCGACACCCAATGATTCTAAGATAACGACCGTCTCCCTGATCGACAACCCTGCCGTGTGGAGACGCACCCCAAATCGCCGGACGGGTGTCGGGGTGCGCTCGTTCTCCCAAACGTCTTGACTGTCCGTTTCCAACGTTTCTCTGAGCAGGTCTGCGAGTTGCATGAACACTTCTCGCTACGGCCTGCTCACTTCTCAATCCCTCAACTAGACAGTGCCGCGAAGAGGCTCGCGCCCCTCGCTAGCGTATGGCTCCCTCGCGTCCGCGGCTCGCCACTTCGGCCGTCGCGGCCCTCGTGGTGTTGTCCGGCTGTGCCGGTCTCTTCGCCGGCGAGGACACCGAGACACCAGAGCCGACGGTGACGCCAGCCCCGGTGCCCGAGGACGCCGGGCGCAACACGCCGCCCGCCGACACCGGGACGGCCACGCCGACCCTGTCGACGTCACCGCCCAACGGTCGCGCCCTCGGCGGGACGGCGCCCCCTCGCGACTACTGGGCCGGTATCACCGCCGACGAAAACGGGACGGCCGTTACTCAGCCGCGATACCTCGCCCTCGAACCGACCTGCGAGCGCCCGCCGGGGCAGGTCGTCCACATCCAGGTGGCCGCGCTCGGTAACAACGACCCGACCACCGACGAGGGACTCAACGCCACCTGGCGCTTCTTCGCCCCGTCCTACCGCCAGTCGTTCGGCTCCTACACCGGGTTCACCGACACCTTCATCGTCCAGTACCGGCCGCTGTTCACCGCCCGGGCCGTCGCGTACGGCCCGCTCACGCTGGACGGCGACGTCGCAACCCAGCGGGTCAGCGTGCTGGGGCCGGATGGCGCGACGACGAGCTACACCTGGCGCGTCGAGAACCAGACCGCGGCCGCCTACGAGGGGTGCTGGATGACGACGGGCGTGGTTCCAGTGACGAGTCAGTAGCCCGTCCTCGGGCTGCTCTCCTCGTCGCCGCTACCGCTGACTCGGCGCCGGCCACCGGTAGATGACGTAGGTCTCCGTCTCCTCGTGGGCGTCCGTCTGCCAGACGAGTCGCAGCGTCGCCTCGCCCAGGTCCAGATGCTCGCCGGTCCCGACACCGCTGAACTGGCCGGCGTGGATTGATACCTCGGTCCCGGCCGTGATGCGCGTCGGTGCCTGTGCCTGGACCGGGTCGCCGGTCAACGTCGCCGCCCCGCCGCCGGAGCTCCGCGCGTCGCGCATGACGAGCGAGAGGTCGTCGCGTTCGATCGTGTCGCCGCTCTCGAAACTCAGGTTGAGGTACTCGCCGTTGCCGCCGGTGCGCTGGCTGTAGTCCGCGACGATGGCGACCTGTGGGGCCTGCGTCGGTTCCTGCTCGCTGAACGAGACGAAGTACGCCCCGATGACCGTCCCGAGGACGACGACGATGGCGACCATGAGCACCACGCCGATGACCGGGCCCACACCGCGCGTCGCGTCCCGCACACTACTCATTAGCGAGTGTCGGTGGTACTGTCTGATATAACTACCCCACCCCTTTCACGGAGAGAAAACGGCCGGTCAGACCGTGGCGACGAGGTCGTCCGGCAGGTCTCCCGGGAGGTCGTCCCGGTCGTGGGCGGCATCGAAGTCCGGGTGGGGCCCCATCGGGACGATGCGCTTGGGGCTGACGCCCGGGTGCGTCGTGTAGTAGTGTTCCGTGATGTGGGCCATGTTCACCGTCTCCGCCACGCCGGGCGTCTGGTAGAGGTCACGGAGATACGGCCAGAGGTTGTCGTACTCCCGAATCAACTGGTGGTTGCACATGAAGTGGGTGTGATACACCTCGTCGAACCTGATCAGCGTCGTGAACATGCAGAGGTCCGCCTCCGTCAGGCGGTCGCCGGCGAGGTAGCGCTGGTCGTCGAGTACCGAGTCCCAGTGGTCGAGCGCGTCGAACAGCGCCTCGGCGGCGCGGTCGTACGCCTCCTGGGTGTCGGCGAACCCGCACTTGTACACGCCGTTGTTGATTGGTTCGTAGATAGATTCGATGACGTCGTCCACGTCGTCCTGGTAGCCATCGGGGTACAGGTCGACGTCGTTCTCGGCGATGGCGTCGAACTCGGTGTCCAGCATCCGGAGGATCTCCTCCGACTCGTTGTTGACGATGGTCTCTTCCTGTGTGTCCCAGAGGACCGGGACGGTCACGCGACAGGTCGCGTCGGGGTCGGCCTTCACGTACAGCTCGCGGAGATAGTCCGAACCGTACTGGGAGTCGACCGTACAGCCGTCCTTCTCGGGGGTGAACTGCCAGCCGTCGTCCGCGCGGTACGGGTCGACGACGTCGACACTGATGGCGTCTTCCAGGCCTTTGAGCGCCCGGACGAGCAGCGTCCGGTGTGCCCACGGGCAGGCCAGCGAGACGTAGAGGTGGTAGCGACCGGCCTCCGGCTGGAATCGCGCGTCGGGGTCGTCGCGAATCCGGTCCCGGAACGTCGTGTCCTGCCGGTCGAACTCGCCGTCGTCGTTCGTGCTCTCGTACGCGTCGGTTCGCCACTCGCCGTCGACGAGCATGTTCATGGTCGCAGGAAGGGGCTTGACGGGCATAAACACCCTAGCGAAGTTACCCCAGTGTCACCACGTGAGCCGGCGGGAACCGAGCCAGGTCGTGCCGTGCGTGTGTCAAACACGGCCATACAGCGCCGCGCGCGCGCCCTTCGAAGCGCTTATTGGGGCGCTGGGCGAGTGATAACTCAAGAGTACCCATGTCTGACAAACCCGCCTCGATGTATCGGGATATCGACAAGCCCTCGTACACCCGACGGGAGTACATCACGGGCATTCCCGGTTCGAAGATCGCACAGCACAAGATGGGACGCAAGCAGAAGGACGCGGACGACTACCCCGTCCAGATCAGCCTCATCGTCGAGGAGTCCTGCCAGCTCCGTCACGGCTCGCTGGAGGCCTCGCGCCTGTCGGCCAACCGCCACCTCATCAAGACGCTCGGCGAGGAGGGCGACTACAAGATGACCCTGCGGAAGTTCCCCCACCAGGTCCTGCGCGAGAACAAGCAGGCGACCGGTGCCGGGGCCGACCGTGTCTCCGACGGGATGCGCCAGGCGTTCGGGAAGATCGTCGGGACCGCCGCCCGCATCCAGTCCGGCGAGCAGCTGTTCACCGCCTACTGCAACGTCGAGGACGCCGCCCACGTCAAGGAGGCGTTCCGCCGCGCGTACAACAAGATCACGCCCTCCTGTCGCATCAAGGTCGAGCGCGGCGAAGAGCTGCTGATCGCATAACCACTTCTCACCGACCACTTTTTGCTGCGTCGGGTGTCCTCGCGCGCTCGCTTCGCTCGCTACGGGCACCGCTCTCTGCTCACGGGCGCTGCGCGCCCGTTCGCATGGTCAGCGGGACCGTCGGTCCCGCTCGACTTGTAAAAACGTGTGGAAAAATCGCGACTCGCTCCGCTCGCCGTATGCTCGTTTCAGGGGTTCCGCTAATCGGCCTTGTTGTAACGCTCAGTCAGTGACTGGTTTCAGTAACCATGCTGAATACTGGTGCGTAGCTCGCACGGAGTTACGTCCCGCTTGCAGGCAGGCGAACTGATAACGTAGAATATCTGTGATGCTACTGTCGTTGAGCGATAGTAGATGAGAATCGATCGAATACCAATAAACTAATATAATTATTATTAATTAACTTTATACGTTTCGATATCCTAACAGGATATACCATGCCACTATACCTGGACGTCCACAGAGATGTTGACGCCAGTGTCGAAGACGTCGTAGAGGCTCACAAGAAAGACGTCGAAACACAAGATAAACACGGTGTCAAATACCTAAATTACTGGGTTGACGAGGACGAAGGTGCCGTCTTCTGCCTGTTCGAAGGCCCAAGCAAAGAAGCGGGCGAGAAGGTCCATCGTGAAGCCCACGGTCTAACCGCAGACGAAATCTTCGAAGTCGAACAGGGCGAGGCGAACTAAACCGCTAAGAACCACGATTCGTAGTAACTGGGACCGTGATGTGAGAGTTACAACCGCTATTCGAACAATTCTTCGAAGCCGGTTTCTCGCTGCCGAAATTCCCAGCGGTCCATCCGCGCGCACACTGACCGACTGATTCAGCGACGAGTCGTTGAATGAAACAACGGTGCTGTGCTGACTACGCGCTCTGTATCGGTCACGCCGGTCATGGCAGGCGATGGGGGAGGTGGGAACGGTCTGCTGCAGACAGAGTGCGAATACAGCACGAGATCCGGCTCAACCTACGAAAGTGGTGAGTCCTCGGGCGAGGTGACGTTGTTGCGGGCCCAGCCATCGGAACACCAACTAACTCTCAACACATGGGACATTCACGTTTCGGAAGACTCGAATGCACCACAAGGGTCGTGTGTAGGAAAACTATCCCTTAGTCTACTTCGCTGATGAAGGACAGCACCTCGTCGGTGTAGCGGTCTGGGGCGACGAGATGCACAAAGTGTCCGTATCCCTCCACGGTATCGAGCCGACTGTTCGGCAGCATTCCGTGGAGTCGTTCGGCCATGCTTTTGTGGGGGCTCTCACTCCCGACGAGCAGTAACGTCGGGGTGGAGAGCGCTCCGAACGGTTCGAGATCCCACCAGTCGAACTCCCCAGCAACTTTCGCTTCGGGCAGGAGGGTCTGATGGAACGTATCCACGTGGGCGTCCCATACCGGTGATGAGCGAAGCTCGGTAAGTTCAGCCGACGCGATTTCCACGAAATCGTTGACGACCATCGTGAGCGCCTCCTCGCTCTGCCCCTTCTCTATCAACGCAATCGTCTTTTCCATCGTCTCTTTGAGGATGGCTCTCACGTCCTCTTCGGGCGGGGCAGCAGGCTCGTGCGGGATAACGCTACGGAGATTGTCGGTTCGCAGGGCCGCCCATAACGCATAGTTGGCTCCTGAGGAATGACCGAGCAGGTGGACTGGCTCGTCGATCGACTCGACGACCGCGACCACGTCGGCAATCTGTGCGTCCGGACGGCAATCGTCAGAAGACGCGCTATCGCCGTGATTCCGTCGGTCCATGGCGTAGACCGTAGTATGTTCCGCGAGCGTAGAACGGACGCCACCGATTTCCCATATCGAACGATCAAATATCGCCCCGTGGACGAGTACGAGCGGCGGCCCACTACCCGACCGTGCGTAGGCGATTTCAGTCCCATCTGCGGACCTAACTGTTTCTATCTCCGTTTCTTGAGCTGGCTTTGTGCCGTTAGTCATGTAGTGTCTCCGTTCCAGCGCCTCACTCGACGGGTCTTGACCCCAACACGGCTTCGCTGCGCACGTACTCTTCGCCAATACGCGGACAATATTCGTGGCATACAGTCACTCTTCAACGACCACGTCGATAGACTCCTGTAATGTGAGGACGGGCGCGATGTGCCCGTCGTGGTCTTCGAGAATAGGCGGGCCAAGGAAGCCAGTGACGGCCTCGAAACTATCGGCTTCCATAATGAAATAAAACTTGTGTTCGTTCGGGGTGCCGTACGCTCCGTGCAGTTCCACGCCGTGTTCCTCCGCTCGCTGGTCTAACTGGGGTATCAACTCCAGTGCTGTCTCCTGGTTTTCCTCGCGTCCCCAGCAATTATCTGGGCTGTGCTCTAAAGTGGCGATATAGTGCATTGGTAACTCTTGACAAGGATTTTCCGGAGTGAAGGCGAAAAAGATACTTATAGATTACTAACCCGAGGAATACGCCCTCTATATTCAGCACGCCAGTATTGACAGAGGGCGAGAGTTACAATGGACTCCTCGAATCCCGACGCCCTGAGACAGGCCTTTGTACCGACCGGCCCAACCGGCGAGCGATGCTGGACCTCGCTGTCGCGACGGAGGCCGAGACCTACGAGCGGATGCAGGATCCGCTCGCCGAGCGGGGTATCGATGTGGGCCACGTCCGGGCCAAAGAGCGAGCGATTCCGCTCACCGAGACCCCCTTCGACGACTTCGACGTGGGCTTCGTCTACCCGACCCGCCTCATGGAGGGGGCCGTCGTCGACGCCTTCCTCGACGTCCCGTGGGTCAACGACCGTGAGGCGATTCTCCGGTCGCGCAACAAGGCCGACGTGCTCACCCGTTTGGGCCGGGCTGACGTTCCAGTCCCCGAGACCGTGATGGTGTCGAACCCCGCTGACGAGGCCGACCTCGTGGCCGCGTTCGAGCGCCTCGACCCGCCGGTGGTGGTCAAACCGAACTCGACAACGCGGGGCGTCGGCGTCGCGAAGGCCCACGACCTGGACTCTTTCCTGGGCATCTGTGATTACCTCTCGCTGGTCCACGACTACCGAGCGACTGGCGACCGGTCGTTTCTGGTCCAGGAGGTCATCGTCGACGCGAGGGACTACCGGGCGATGGTCGTCGACGGCGAGTACGTCGGAGCCGTCGAACGGCGACTCCCTGCTGACGCCCGCGAGCGCGGCCGCTGGAAGCACAACGTTCACCGCGGGGCGGTTGCCGAGGGAGTCGCCTTGCCGGACGACCTTCGAGAACTGGCCGAGCGTGCGGCCGAGGTGCTCGATATACCCTATCTGGGCGTCGACCTGCTCGTGAGCGAGGACCGCGCCGTCGTCAACGAGACGAACGCCCGGCCGACCATCGACAGCGCGACGAAGTACGAAGACGGGTTCTGGGACCGGCTGGCCGACCTGATCGAGAAGACGGCCGAGCGATAGGGCAGTGCGGTTCTACGTCGCAGTAGCATACGGCGAGCGATGCGAGTCGTTTCACCGGTCGCGAACAGCGAGGTCACTTCGTGACCTCGTAAGCGAACGGGCGCGCAGCGCCCGTGAGCAGAGAGCGGTGCCCGCAGCGAGCGAGGACACCCCCCGAACTAAAAAGTGGTTTCTAGAGCTCGATGTCCGCAGAGTCTTCCTCGCGGTCGAACGTGACCTCGAGGATACCGTTGTTGTAGGTGGCCGACGCGGAGTGTTCGTCCACGCGGGCGGGCAGGGTGAGGCGTTCGTGGTACTCCCGCTGGTCGCTGGTCGCGTCGATGGTCAGCGCGCTCCCGTCGCACTTGAGGTCGATGGCGTCCTTGTCTACCCCCGGGACGTCGGCGACGACACGGATCTCGTCGTCGGTCTCGTGGACGTCGACGTGCAAGTTCCCTCCGTCGGCGCTCGCGTTCCGGTCGATGTGGACGTTCCCCTCTGTCCCCATCATCTCGTCCATCATCCGTTCGATCTCGCGGAAGAACTCGTCGAAGGGGTCGTCTCTGTCGTCACGTCTCATCAGTGCCTGTGAGTACGAGCGACCGTCTCAAAAGCCTTCTGACGCGCTCGAAACTGGAGACCGAGTGAACTTTCGGTGTCGATGATACGATTTGCACGAAATCAATCATTTACACACATCCGAGTTCAACTTCGAAAATACTTTACTCCGGACCTGATGTATTTTACACGATATGAGCGATCCAGTTCGCGTCGGCCTCAACGGCTTCGGCCGCATCGGCCGCAACGTATTCCGTGCCTCGCTGGAGAACGACGACGTCGAGCTCGTCGGCATCAACGACGTCATCGACGACGAGGAGATGGATTACTTCGCCAAGTACGACACCGTCATGGGGAAACTCGAGGGTGCGAGCGTCGAGGACGGCGTCCTGACTGTCGAGGGCACCGACTTCGAGGCGGGCGTCTTCCACGAGACCGACCCGACACAGCTCCCGTGGGACGACCTCGACGTCGACGTCGCCCTCGAGGCGACCGGCATCTTCCGCACCTACGAGGACGCCAGCCAGCACCTCGAAGCCGGTGCGGACAAGGTGCTCATCTCGGCCCCGCCGAAAGGCGAGAAAGCGGTCAAGCAGATCGTCTACGGTGTCAACCAGGACGAGTACGACGGCGAGGACGTCGTCTCGAACGCCTCCTGTACGACCAACTCCATCACGCCGGTCGCGAAGGTACTCGACGACGAGTTCGGCATCGAGGCGGGCCAGCTGACGACGGTCCACGCCTACACCGGCTCGCAGAACCTCATCGACGGGCCGAACGGCAAGCCCCGTCGCCGCCGCGCGGCCGCCGAGAACATCATCCCCACCTCGACGGGTGCCGCCCAGGCGACCACCGAGGTCCTGCCCGAACTCGACGGCAAGCTCGACGGGATGGCCATCCGCGTCCCGGTCCCGAACGGCTCTATCACGGAGTTCGTCGTCGACCTCCAGGACGACGTGACCGAGGAAGACGTCAACGCCGCGTTCCAGGACGCCGCCGCGGGCGAGCTCGAGGGCGTTCTGGGCGTCACCAACGAGCACGTCGTCTCCTCCGATATCCTCGGCGACCCCTACTCGACGCAGGTCGACCTCCAGTCGACCAACGTCGTCAACGGGATGACGAAGATTCTCACCTGGTACGACAACGAGTACGGCTTCTCGTGCCGGATGCTCGACGTCGCCGAGTACATCACCGAACAGTAAGTCACGACCACTGGTCTCGCACTCTCCGGGTCGTGCGTACGGCTCACACGGGGAGACCGCGAAAAAACCGGGCCGTCAGGTCTCGACGTCGAACCCTTCGTCGGCGAGCGCTGCTCGAAGCCGGGCGTCGTGTCTCCCTTGGAGTTCGATTCGTCCGTCCGAGACGCTTCCACCGACCGCGAGCGTGCGCTTCAGCGTCGACGCGAGGTCGTCGAGGTCGACCGCCTTCGGGTCCAGGCCGTCGACGACGGTCACCGCTTTCCCGTAGCGGCGGGTGTCGACGGTAATCGAGACGCGTTGCTGTGCGCGGTCGAGGTCGTCTCCGATACCGAGCTCCTCGGGGAGCCCTGCGATGTCGAGTATATCTTTACTCAATACCTGTCTGAGTAGGTGCTGCACGGACAAAAGGTGTGCGTGGCGGACGGCAACACGCCGCGTCGACGTGGACCACGATAGCGGTCCAGTTCGGGCCGTCCTGGCACGTCTCGGCCGATGACACAATCTCTAAACGTCCCCCAATCGTGGGTCCGCACACATGACCTTCCAGACGCTCGACGACCTCGAGGACGGACAGCGCGTCCTCGTCCGTCTCGACCTCAACTCGCCGGTCGAGGACGGCGAGGTACAGGACAACCGCCGCTTTTCCAGGCACGCGAAGACGATCCGCGAACTCGTCGACCGCGACTTCGCCGTCGCCGTCATGGCCCACCAGGGCCGTCCGGGCGGTGAGGACTTCGTCTCGCTCGAACAGCACGCCCGGATTCTCGCCGACCACGTCGGGCACGCCGTCGACTTCGTCGCCGACACGTACGGCGAGGACGCGCTGACGGCCATCGACGCCTTGGAGGGCGGCGACGTTCTCGTCCTGGAGAACACCCGGATGTGCGACGACGAACTCCCCGAGGAAGCCCCCGACGTGAAGGCCGAGACCGAGTTCGTCCAGGCGCTCGCGCCGCACTTCGACGCCTACGTCAACGACGCCTACTCGGCAGCCCACCGCTCGCACGCCTCGCTCGTGGGTTTCCCCGTCGTGATGGACGCCTACGCCGGCCGCGTCATGGAGACCGAGTACGAGGCCAACACCGCCATCGCCGAACGCGAGTTCGACGGCCAGGTGACGATGGTCGTCGGCGGGACGAAGGCCACCGACGTCATCGACGTGATGTCCCACCTCGGCGAGAAGGTCGACGACTTCCTGCTGGGCGGGGTCGCTGCCCAGCTGTTCCTCCGGGCCCAGGGGCACCCGCTCGGGTACGACGTCGGGGACGCAGCGCTCTTCGACGAGCAGTACGAGGCGAACGAGGACACGATCGTGCGGATGCTCGAGGAGTACGGCGACCAGATTACGCTCCCCGTCGATATGGCCTACGAGGGCGAGGACGGCCACCGCGAGGAGATGGCTGTCGAGGACGTCCCGGAAGACGAGGACATCGCCTTCCTCGACGTCGGCTCCGAGACCGTCATGGAGTACTCGCCGGTCATCCGCGAGTCGGAGGCCGTCTTCCTGAAAGGGGCACTCGGCGTCTTCGAGGTCGAGGCGTTCTCGGTCGGGACCGTCGGCGTCCTCGAGGCCATCGCCGACACCGACTGCTTCTCCGTCGTCGGCGGCGGCGACACCTCGCGCGCTATCGGGATGTACGGGCTGGACGAGGCCGACTTCGACCACGTCTCTATCGCCGGCGGCGCCTACATCCGCGCGCTCACCGGGGCCGACCTCGTCGGCGTCGAAGCCCTCCAGCAGTAAGGTTCCCGACGAGTCAAACGAAGCCCTTTGGGCGCCCGCCCACCAACGTCGGGTATGTTCACCGGCATCGTCGAGGCCACCGGCGAGGTGCAGGCAGTCGTAGACGACGAGGGCGGCCGTCGGGTCCGCATCGGGACGCCGTTCTCGGACCTCTCGGACGGCCAGTCAATCAGCGTGAGTGGGGCGTGTCTCACTGTCGAGGACGCCGTCGACGCCGAGTACTTCGAGGTGTTCCTCGCTCGCGAGACGCTCGCCCGGACGTACTTCGACGACCTCGCTGCGGGCGACGTGGTCAACCTCGAACGGGCGATGCCCGCCGACGGACGCTTCGACGGCCACGTCGTCCAGGGCCACGTCGACGCCACCGCCGAGGTCCTGGCAATCGAAGCGGAGGGGGAAGACTGGACCTACACCTTCTCGCTGCCCGAGGCCCAGCAGAACTACCTCGTCCAGAAGGGGTCGATAACGGTCGACGGCATCAGCCTCACCGTCGCCGACCGGCGCGAGGACGCCTTCGACGTAGCCATCATCCCGACGACGTACCGCGAGACGACGCTCTCCGAGAAGTCGGTCGGCGACCCCGTCCACCTGGAGGTCGACGTCGTCGCGAAGTACGTCGAACAGCTCTGCTAGGGGTCGAACTCGACCTGCTCGGAGGGCGGGCCGACCTCGTCGGTCTCGTGGGCGCGCTCGTAGGCCTGCCGGTAGGCGTCGAGTTTCCGTAGCAACAGGAGGCCGAAGATGGCGTCGAAGACGATGACGAAGCCGAAGAACGCGACGAACGGGTTGAGGTTGTAGACGTTCGAGAGGACGAACGAGGCGGGCCCGACGAGCGAGTTGTACGTCCCGTGGATGAGCGCCGCGATGAGCAACCCCTTCATGACGATGGGGCCGGCGTTCTCGGGGTTGAACTTCGCCAGGCCCAGGTAGTAGCCCGCGAACGCCGAGTAGATGACGTGTCCGGGGCCCGCCAGTGCGCGGACGGCCGCGATGTCGCCGCTCTCGTTGAACGCCTGGAGCGACCCGGCGACCATCTCCGTGTTCTGCGTGATGAACAGGGCGTTCTCGATGGTCGCAAAGCCCAGCCCCGCCGCCGCGCCGTACACCGCGCCGTCGATGACCGCGTCGAAGCGGTCGTCGCGGAAGGCGTAGAGCCGCACTGCGAGCAGCTTCACGCTCTCCTCGACCGGTCCAACAACGACGAAGAAGAAGACCACCTGCCCGACGTAGGGGAGCAGTCCGAACCCGGAGCCGATGGCCTGTACCGGGCCGCCCAGGAAGACGTTGAGCAGGCCGGCGAAGCCTGCGAACAGCACCCCGAGGCAGAACGTCCCCACCAGCAGCGTCAGCGGCTCTGCGGTCGTCACGTCGGCGTACCAGACGTAGCCCGCAAGCAGTAGCGCCGGGACGGCCGAGAGCACCGCCATCCCCGCGAACACCGGCTGGTTCCCGATAGCGCCGAGGCTCCCGAACGCGAGCTGGAGGACGAGAATCGCCACTGCGAGCACGATGACCAGGCTCCGGACCGCCCACAGCGCCGCGTGATAGAGCCAGTGGAGCAACCGGTCGAGCGTCGACCGGGGCTCCCACTCCGTTATCTCGTAGAGGTCGACCGAGGACCCGGCGTTCGCCTCGACGGGGTCCTGTCGTCGCTTCGCCATAGTCGGACCTGGGGTCGGCGGCACCTAACGGTTTGGCCCTTCCTCGTTCGGCGAGCCGTGCGTCGTTCGACCGCGTATGAGGTGGACAGTGACTAACGCGAGGACACCGAGGCGCTTTTCGCGTTCGATTTCCTACCCCTCCCCATGACCATACGGGCTGGCGTACTCGCCGTCCAGGGCGACGTCTCGGAGCACGCAGCGGCCATCGAGCGGGCGGCCGAGGCCCACGGTGAGGACGCCGAGGTCGTCGAGATCCGGACGTCGGGCCTGGTTCCCGACTGTGACGTGTTACTGCTGCCGGGCGGCGAGTCGACGACCATCTCCCGGCACGTCCAGCGTGAGGGCATCGCCAGCGAGATTCGGGCCCACGTCGCGGCCGGCAAGCCGGTGCTGGCGACGTGTGCCGGCCTCATCGTCGCCGCGAGCGACGCCCAGGACGACCGCGTCGAGACGCTGGGGCTGGTCGACGCGACCGTCCAGCGCAACGCCTTCGGCCGGCAGAAGGACAGCTTCGAGGCCCCGCTCGACGTCACCGGACTCGACGACCCGTTCCCCGGCGTGTTCATCCGAGCGCCGGTCATCGACAGCGTCGGCGACGACGTCGAGGTGCTCGCCTCGTGGGACGGCCGCCCGGTCGCGATTCGAGACGGCCCTGTCGTCGGGACCTCCTTTCACCCCGAACTCACGCCCGACTCCCGCATCCACGACCTTGCCTTCTTCGAGACAGTCGAGGCGTAGCGACGGCCTGAAGGGGCCACCCGCCGACCTCCGGGTATGAGCGACGACGTCATCGACGAGCTGTTCGCCGTCATCGAGGACCGCAAGGAGACGCTGCCCGAAGACTCCTATACGGCCTCGCTGTTCACCCACGAGAAAGGCGAGAACGCCGTCTTAGAGAAACTCGGCGAGGAGACGACCGAACTCATCCTCGCGGCGAAGGACGACGATCACGACGAACTGGCCCACGAGGCCGCCGACATCGTCTACCACATGCTGGTCCTGTTGGCGATGAAAGACATGGACGTGGGAGATCTGCGCGAAGAGCTGGCGAAGCGGCGGTAGCCTCACTCCTCGCGCTCGTCGGGGAGCGAGACGACGTTCTCGCGGCCGATGCGGAGTTTCTCCACCCGACCGTCGTCGGTCAGGGCCGAGACCACCCGCGACGTCTTCGAGGCCGACCAGTCGAACTGCTCCGCGATGGCCGACTGCTTCATCTGCCCGCCGCTGTCCCCGAGCAACTGGACCACGCGGTCACCGTCCGTCTGTATCGCCGCCGCTGTCGTTCCCGGCTGTTCTCCGTCCCCGGGGTCGCCACGCCTGCGCTGGCGCCGATACACGATTGCACCCGCGAGAGCGACAGCGAGGCCGATTATCCCGAGGACGAACGGGAGAGCGTCCTGGCGAGGCGCTCCGGGCTGGGCCGTCCCCGTCTCGTCGGTCGCTGGCGCTGGCACGTACCGAACCTTTGGCCGGTCGTCGGCGAACTCCCGCGGACCGAGCCAGCTGACCGTCCCGTCGTCGCGTGTCTCGGGGTTGGGCGTCACCTGCGTGACCTCGTAGGACGACGGGCCCGTCACGACGAGCGTGTCGTTGCGCGCGATGAACAACCCGCCGTCGAACACGTCGCCGACGACCAGCGCGTCACCGTCCGAGCGGGCGAACGCCGTCCAGGTGAACGTGTACTCGACGACGCCCCAGCGCCGGGGCACCTGCTGGACGGTCGTCGAGATGGCGAAGTTCTCGGCGGTCATCGACCGCCCGGTCCGGTCGGCCGCCGTCGCGACGACGCCGGTGAGGCGGTCACGGAACGGGTCCAGATACTGCGACCGGTTCTCCCGGACCCGGTCCTCGAAGGCACGGTAGGCCCGGACGTCGGACTCGTCGTGGAGTCGGGTCCGGACGGTGACCGTCCACTCGGCGTCGCCGTCGGCCGCGACCGAGATGCGTGTCACCGTGTTGTCCGTGTCCGGGACTGTCTGGCCCGCACCCGCCTGCGTGACCAGGAGTGCCAGCAGCACGATTCCCACGACCCGCGTGCCATCCATCGAGTAGGGGTAGTCCCAGCCCAAGCAAGTATGTTTCCGACGCTCCAAGTGACAAACAAACGATATTTTCGAAAACCACACGACTGCGGTCCGATGCAAGCGTCTGCAAACGTCTGCAATCGTCCGGAAACCGGTGGGAACGAGTGCAACGGACTTCCGGGTTGATAGTGGGCTGGATACATGGGACAGGTATGGAATGGACCAGATTCACCGCCGCCCTCGTGGCAGTGCTCGTCGTGGCCGCCGGCGTCCCGGCGGGTGCGGCTGCACTCCTCGACGGGTCGGGCATGCAAGCGCAGTCCGCGGGCAACAGTACCGTGGACGTCACGACCGGCCAGCAGCTCTCGACTGTGCTGTCGGCGACGAGCGACGACGTCCAGAGCGAGGTCGACGAGACCGAGTTCGAGGTCGAGTACGAGAACCGCTCGGACGAGCGACGCGCCGAGGTCGTCGCCGAGCGGGGCACCCGACTTATTGAACGGGCCGAAGCCATCCGCGACGATTACGAGAACGCCACCGAGGCCTACGAGGCCGGCGAACTCAGCCGCTCGGCGTACGCCCAGCGCATCGCGACGCTCAACGCGCGAGCGGAGAACCTCGTCGAGAGCCACGACCGGCTCCAGGACCGGCTCGGTGACGTCTCGAAACTCGAACTCCGCGCCGCCGGGTTCAACCAGACCGAACTTCGAGCCGCGGTAACCGACCTCGACAGAGTCCGTGGGGTCGGCGCGGCGGCGCTCCTCCAGCGGTTCACCGGGACGAGCGAGGGCGAGATAGAGCTCGAGACCACCGGTGGCCTCTCGATCGAAGTCGAGGGCGAGGACGGCGAGTTCTCGCGTGAGATCACCCGCCCGACCGACGGTGACTCCTCGCTGACGACCAGTCAGGCCGATGCGCTCGAGACCGCACGAGGTGCCCTCTCGACACAGGCCGGCGCGACGTGGCGGCTGCAGTCGGCCAGCGTCCACGAGGACAGCGGCTACTACAGGTTCGAGTTCGGTTTCGCCACGGCGAACCGGACCGGCGAGGCGGAGATCCGCGTCGACGGGTCCTCCGGCGAGGTCTTCCGCATCGAGGAGGAGATCGAACCGAGCGAAGAAGCCGAAGAGCGCGAAGAAGACCGTGAGGACGACGACGAGCGTGAAGAAGACGACGAGCGCGAGGACGACGAGGACCGCGAACTGGCGCTGGTCGTCGCGGACGGTACCGTCGCCGCCTCCGAGACGATCACTGTCCAGGCCCTCGAGAACGGACAGCCCGCCGCCGACGTCACCGTCTCGCTGAACGGCGAGCCGGTCGGGACGACCGATGCTGATGGGCTCGTCTCGGTGACGCTCCCCGCTGGCGGCGACGCCGAACTCACTGCGGGCGAGGGTGAACTCGAGTTCGAACTCGGCGAAGACGAGAACGAGGTCTTCCGTGACCTCCGTGCCGACACCGCGCTCGCGGACGGCACGGTCACCGTGACCCTCACGTACCAGGACCGCGGCGTCGCGGACGCCGTCGTCTACGCCAACGACCGGCAGGTCGGAACCACCGACGGCGACGGGACGGTCGCGTTCGACGTGCCCCAAGGGACCGAGGAACTCGACGTCGAAATCGTGAAAGGCGAGTTCGAGGCCGAGTTCGAGTACGAACTCCGCGACGGCTCGCTGGTCCTGACCGACGGCCCCGACGGCGAGGTCGAGCGCGAGGACGCGGAGTCCGAGGACGACGAGGCGGACGAATCCGACGAGGATGAGACGGAGGAATCTGAGGAAGGCGAGACGGAGGAATCTGAGGAAGACGAGACGGAGGAATCTGAGGAAGACGAGACGGAGGAACCTGAAGAGGATGAGACGGAGGAACCTGAAGACGACGAGACCGAGGAGTCCGACGACGAGGAGTCCGACGAGGACGACAGATGAGCGGGACAGGTGGACCGACGCGACGCCCCGTCGCAGCGTTCGCCCTCGCCGCTCTGGTCGTCGTGAGCCTGGTGGGCCCCGTGGGGACCGCGAGCGGGGCCGACCACTCGGGGGACGCGTTCGTCGTTGCCCTCGAGGCGGACGGCTCCGCGACGGTGACGCTCCGGTCGACGTTCGACCTGACCACCGAGAGTCAGCGAACGGCGTTCCGCGAACTGCGTGACAACGAGACGAAGACGACCGCGCTCCGCGACGGGTTCTCCGAGCGACTCCGAGCGGTGGCGGCGGCGACGGCCGAATCGACCGGGCGCTCGATGGCCGTCGAGAACGCGACGGTGACCGTCGAAGCCACCGACACGGTCGGGACCGTCTCGCTCTCGGCGACGTGGGTCGGACTCGCCGCCGTCGACGGCGACCAGGTCACGCTCACCGAACCGTTCGCGTCCTCGTTCGACCCCGAGCGACAGTTCGTCGTCACCGCGCCCGACGGGTTCGTCCTCTCGACGGTGACGCCACGGCCCGACGTCGCCGGCACCGAGGGGACCGTCGCGAACTGGGCACCGGACACCGGTCTCGACGACTTCCGCGTGGTCGCCACGCCGGCCAGTCAGCAGACGCCCCCTTCCGAATCCTCGACCGGGTCCTCGGGGCCCGGGTTCGGCGTTGCTGTCGCGCTCGGCGCCCTGTTCTCGGCCGGCGTGCTGGCCCACCGCCGCCTGCAGTGACTCCCTGCTGACGAGTCGGCCCTCCAGACCCGATTCCTGCGCGACGAACTGGCTCGGCGGCGGAGCGAACCCGTCGCGCTACTCCTCTGCGGGTGTAAACCGGTGACGGACCACCTCACTGTCGTCGTCCCACTCGAAGGAGTCGTGGACGCGAGCCAGTCGGTCCCGATAGGATTCGAGGTCTTCGGACCCTTCTCTCCGCGCGTCCTCGTCGGTGAGGTCGCCGAGCGTCCGGTGGGTCACGTCCGTCACCTCGAAGCGCTGTCCGTCGATGTCGAAGGTGTCGCCCTCGTCGGCGTACTGGTGGCCGCGATGCAACTGGGTGACGCGCCCCTCGGCCGCCTGCTGCTGGACGTGCTCGTTCGGGAGGATTTCGCTGGCGTCGATGTGTGCCATAGCGGGTCTGGGGCCTCGACGGGCAAAAGCGTGGCTCGCTCTCAGGCCCGATTGAACGCGCTTTTACGCGCTGGTCGTCTACTTCGGCGCAATGAGCCATCCCTTCGAGAATCTCCCGACGACACCGACCGCCGAGGAGGTCATCGACCAGGCCTTCTCGCGGGCGACGCGGGCCGGCGGCGCGAAAGACGGCGTGGAGGCCCAGCAGTCGATGCTGATGACGGCCTCGAACATCATCTCCGACAATCTCCAGAACGTCGCCCAGTCGTGGCCGACCATCGACGACCTGGACCCGTTCTACGTCGAACTGGCCGACGCCGTCATCAGCGAGACCGACCCCGCGGACGACGACGACGGCATCGACGCGCTGAAACAGCACCTCTCGGAGATCTCCTGGGCCGGCCGCAAGGCCAAGGAGATCCGCCAGGAGTACGAGGGTCGGCTGGTCCGGGGCGACAAGGACACCGCCCGGAAACTCCGCAAGCAGGCCTTCGCCCGCATGGCCGACGTGGTCGAGGAGGTCGAGGACGACCTCGTGGCCGTCTCGAAGGCCCGCGACGCGCTGAAAGTCCTGCCCGACATCCGCCCCGACGAACCGGCCATCGTCGTCGCCGGCTACCCCAACGTCGGCAAGTCCTCGTTCGTCAACCGGGTGACCCGCGCGGACAACAAGATTGCCTCCTACCCCTTCACGACGACGCAGATTCGCGTCGGTCACTTCGAGGACCAGCGCATCCGCTACCAGCTGGTCGACACGCCGGGCCTGCTCGACCGCCCGCCGGAGGACCGAAACGAGATCGAGTCACAGGCCGTCAGCGCGCTGGAACACCTCGCCGACGCCGTGCTCGTGCTCGTCGACCCGAGCGAGGAGTGTGGCTACCCGCTGGCCCAGCAGCTCGACCTCCGGGACGACATCGAGTCGCGCTTCGACGCGCCGGTCCTGACTATCGCCAACAAGAGCGACCGCTCGACCGACGTCGAGGCCGACCACTACATGAGCGTCACCGAGGACGACAACGTCGACGGCGTCCTGCAGGCCGCGGTCGACGCCGTCGGCTACGAACTCGAACTGCCGTTCGACGACGAGTAACTGGAAAACCAGACTGCTGTTCTCTTCAGGCCAGTTCGTAGGTGACGCTGACCGTCGCGTCGACAGTGACCGGGCCGGGCGAGATGTTCGTCCGGGCGCCGCCGTCACCGCCTGCGGCCATCTCCGCGTACACCACGGGCCGCCCGCTCTGGCTGGTCTGGATGGTGACCACGCCGTCGACGGTCAGTTCCTCGGCGGCGGCGACGGTCTCGGCGTCGGCCCGCGCTCGGTCCATCGCCGTCGTCAGGGCTTCTTCACGCGCTTCCTGCTGGGTCTCCTCGCTCAGCTCGTAGCGGATGCCGTCGACTCGGTCGGCGCCGGCGTCGACCGCCGCGTCGATGAGTGCGCCGACGTTCTCGACGTCGTCGGTCTCGGCCTCGATGGTGTGGACCGCGACGTAGCCGACCTGTTCACGCCCATCCTCGGTGCGCTCGTACTCCGGGTGGATGCTGAACCGCGAGGAGGTGACCGACGCGCCCTCGTCTGCGAGCGCCTGCTGGACGGCGTCCGCGTCACCGCTCACGGCGTTGCGAGCAGCCTCGGCAGTGTCACCGCGACCGATGGCCGCGACGGTGACGGTCGCGCGGTCGGGGCTGCGTTCGACGCTCGCGTCCGCGCTGACGCTGACAGTGGCGTTCTCGGCGACCTGCGTGTCGCCGGTCTGTGCGACCGCGAAGCCGACGCCGCCGGCCACGAGGAGGGCCACGACCGCGACGACCGGGAGTAGTTTCGATGCCATACTCCATATATCGCTACGCGACATAATGACCTCGTCGTACGCTCAAACCCGGTTTTGAGCGTCACGCGGTCTCGGAGACGATGTACCGGACCTCCGTCTCGACGTCCAGCCCGGCGGCGCCGTCGGCGACCGTGTCGATGCGCCCGACGAGGTCGGGGGGTGGGGTCCCGGGCGGGATGCCGACGGTGACCACCACCCGACGCGGCTCCTGGAAGATGACGGTGTTGGTCAGTCTGATCTCGACGTCGAGGATGCGCAGCGGCGGGTCGACGCTGTCTGTCACCTGGGTCCGAATCTCCGTCTCGGTGGTCGCCCGCTGGAACGAGTCGAGCGTGACCCCGCCGAGGAACGCCGAGAGGACGACGATAGCCGCGATGAGTACGCCGATTCGTTTGATAGTCGCCGTTCGGGCGTTCCCCTCGCGAAACCAGTGTTCCGGCCGGTAGCCCTGGTACCAGAGGCCGACCAGCACCGCGAGGTTTATCGAGAGGACGTTCACCAGCACGAGCACGCCCGACCCGAGGCTGACGAGGGGTTGGCCCCAGGCGATACCGATGCCGACCGTCGCCGCCGGCGGGATGAGCGCGACCGCGATCATCACCCCCACCAGCGCCGTCGAGACGCCCGAAGTGAGACTCAGCACGCCCGCCGCACCGGCGCCCAGCGCCACCACGAGCGAGAGGAAGTCCGGCGCGACCCGCTCGCGGACCTGGTCGACGGTGGTGACGTCCGTGAGCGGCGGGACGACGTTGGCGTACCGGACGACCAGCGCGAAGACGGTGGCGCTTCCGATAGCCAGCAGGAGGCCAAACGCCTGGAGCTTGACGCCGCGGACGAACAGGTCGTGGTCGTCGACGACGGTGCCGACGTTGGCGGACATCGCCGGCCCGATGAGCGGCGCGATGACCATCGACCCGACGACGACGGCCGGCGAGTTCAACAGGAGGCCGGCGGTGGCGATGACGGCGCTGATGACCGTCATCGCGGTGTAGATGACGACGTTGGGCGCGAGGTCCTCCGCCTTCGAGGTCAGTTCCTCCCGGGCGATGCGGTCCTCGTCTTCCGTCTCGGCGTACCGCTCCTCCAGTTCGTCGAACTTCCGCGAGATGACCGTGTTGGCGTCCATCACGACCGTGTGGGCGTCCTCGTCGATGCCCACGCTGCGCAGCGATTCGAGGACGGGCTCCAGCGCGTTCGTCGGCAGCGGGAACTCGACGACGCCGGTGAACTCCCGGTTGCTCGTCTCGTCGGTCACGACGTAGTCGATGCCCTCGTCGTCGAGGACGCCGAGCACCGCGTCGTGTTTGCCTTTCGGAATCGTGATCTGGACGAACCGCACGGCTTCCGGTCCGAAGCGAGGGGGCAAAAACCCGTGGGTGCCGCCGCCCGCGAACTGACGCGCTTTTCCCTGCCGGCCGTCTACGCCGGGTATGTTCGACTCACGCCCCGACCGAGACGCCGAGGTGGTGCTGGTCGGCCGCTCGAACGTCGGCAAGTCGACGCTGATGCGCGAACTCACCGGCCACACGTTCTCGACCGGCCAGCGCCCCGGCGTCACCCGCAAGCCCAACCACTACGACTGGGCGCCACAGGACTTCGTCATCACGGACCTGCCCGGCTTCGGCTTCATGAAGGGCGTCCCCGACGAGGTCCGCGAGCAGATTAAGACCGACGTGGTCCGCTACGTCGAAGAGAACGCCGACAAGATTCTCGTCGGGGTCCTCGTCGTCGACGGGAAATCGGTCATCGACATCATCGACCGTCATTCGGGGCCGGACGAGATCCCCCACGACGTCGAGATGTTCCACTTCCTCCGGGAGGTCGGCGTCGAACCCGTCGTCGCCGTCAACAAGATGGACAAGGTCGACGATACGGACGAGCGGCTGAACGACCTCTGTGAGCGCCTGGGGCTGCACCCGCCCTGGCAACAGTGGCAAGAGACTATCGCCCCCATCAGCGCCAAGCGCGGCAGCATCGGCCCGCTCAACGAGGCCGTTCGACACCATCTGCACGAGGCCCAGCGCGACGACCTGTTTCAGTTCTTCTAAACCACCTTTTTCCACGGGGTTCGCGCTCGCCGGGGGCGAGCGCTCAACCCCCGCCCAAAAACGTGGGCGAAAAGGCGGAATCGCCGCACCGCGGCGATTCCGTGAACCGCCTCGCTTCGCTCGGCGGATGCTCCGACGGATGGCTGTTTGAGCCTATAAAACGGCTCAATCGACGGCGTAGTCACTCGCGAGTCGCTTCCCACAGAACCGACCGATTGTCGGGAGGTCAGGCGACGCTGTAGCCTTTGTCGCGGAGGAAGTCCTCGACGCGACCGGTGTGGTTGCCCTGGAGCTCGATTTGCCCGTCCTCGACGGTGCCCCCGCAGGCGAACTTGGACTTGAGGTCGGAGGACAGCGAGTCCATGTCGACGTCCTTCGGGTCGAACCCCTCGATGATCGTTACCTCCTTACCGTAGCGGCGCTCGTCGATGCGGATGTTGATCTCCTGGGACTCTTTGGCGACGTCTTCACAGACGCAGAGTTCCTCAGGGAGCCCGCACGTCGAGCAGACTTCCGACATTACACCCAGACGTACGAAAGGGTCATATTAAACACTGTCGGGAAGGCGAACACCGGCAGGCGACGCTACCGTTCTGCGACGACACTGTCGGCCAGTTCGACCGCTTCCGCCGCCACCGATTCGTCGACCTCGCCGGCGTACCGGGTCCGTTCTCGGAGGCTCGCCAGCCGACGGACTCGCTCGTCGGCGTCGACCGCCTGGAGGTAGGCCCGGACCGTCTCGCCGGGGTCGCGCTGGCGGGTCTCGGTCCCGAGGACGTACATCGCCCGCTGGAAGGCGACTTCGACGTCCGTCTCTGGGTCCTCGCGGCGCTGGTAGCGGAGCCACAGCTCCCGCTGGAGGTGGTCGACGACTCCCGCCCGTCTGGCGCCAGCGGCCACGCCAAGTAACGCGACGAGGCCGAGCGCCGTCTCTTCCCGTGACGGCAGGTCGGGGAGTTGGAACCCACCGCCCCCGCTTCCGGCTGCGCCACTGCCGCCGACCGCGGTCGGCGTCTCGAAGTCCTGGGGCGTCGGGGTGGCGGTCTCTGGCGTCTCGGTCGGGGTGGCGGTCTCGGGTGTCTCGGTCAGGGGCGGTGGCGTCGGCGTCGGTGTCGGGGTGAACTCGGTGTCGTTGTTCGTCTCGCTGGTGTCGACGCCCGACTCGGAGTCGTCGCGCGCCTCGTCGATTCGGCTCTGTTCGGCCGTCTCGCGGGGGCCGCTCGGGGTCGGGTCGAACTGAATCCAGCCCTGGTCGGGGACGTACACCTCGACCCAGGCGTGGGAGTTCAGCCCCCGGACGACCCAGCGGTCGTCGTCGACCCGCTGGCCGGGCGTGTAGCCGACGGCGAACCGGGCCGGGATGCCCTGCGTGCGCAGCATGGTCACCATCGTCGTCGCGAAGTAGACACAGTACCCTTCGTCCATCTGAAAGAGGAACGTGTCCGCGACGTCCCGGTCCGGCCGGCTCACGTCGAGCGAGTAGTCCTTGTTGTTCTGGAGCCACCGCTCGACGACGAGCGCCACCTCGTAGGGGGTCTCGGCGTTCGAAGTCAGGATGGCGGTTCGCTCGGCGACTCGGGCCGGCGTACTCTCCGGGACCCGCGTGTACCGGTCGACGATGTCCTCGGGGTAGTCGTCGCCGGCCTCGCGCAGTTGCTGTGGCGTCGCGACGAGCACCTCGCTCTCCACGCTGTACCGGTCGCCGGAGAACAGCGACGTCGTCGGCTGGAACCCGTCGTGGGTCGTCACCTCGACGTCGACGTCGCCGTCGTACCGGACCGGTTTCCAGGCCGCCGGGACCGTCCTGACGGTCGATTCCGCCTCGAAGGACTGGCGCAGGGTCCGGGTGTTCCCCGGCGGTGCGCCGAGCCGTCCGCCGCCGTAGGCCCCCGTGCTTCCGGTCCGGACCCACCCCTGGCCGGTGTAGCGGTCGTAGGTCGCCACTCGCCAGTAGCGGGCCTCCGGGCTCTCGACGGTGAACCGGACCTCCGGCGAGAGCGTGATCGAGCCCAGGACGTCGATGGACTCGTCGGCGCTCAGCAGGCTCCCCTCCATCGTCGCCTGCTCGCCGTCCTCGGTGAACGACAGCGACTGCCCGCCGACCGACGGGACGCGGGACAGGACGGCCGGCAGCACGATGATGGCCGCCAGCTGTTCGAGGACGGCCCGACGGCCGGTGTCCACGCCGTCCGCCTGTGTGCGTCGCTCGCCGAACAGCGGGGCGTCGAGGCGGCGCTCGTCGTCTACCGGGTCTGCCGGTGCGACCGTATCGAGCGTTCCGAAGCCGATGGTCGCGACGCCCCCGACGACGCCGAGCAGTGCCGTAATCAGGGCCGCGTCCGTCGTCAGCACCAGGAAACCGAGGGTGGTCGCCGCGGTGACCGTCGCCGTGACGTACCACCGCCTGAGGGCGAAGTACCAGGTCAGCACCACCGGTGCCGGCGCGATGGCGAGTGCCCACAGCCGGACGTTCTCGATCTGCAACAGCGACCGCCCGGTCAGGAGCGCGACGGTGTCCGCGAGCAGCGCCGACACCGGGGGCTGGATCGCGAGGGTCGAGATGTACCACACCAGTCCGCCGGCGAGCAACACTGCGCCGACGACGATAGCGAGCGCGGGGCGGACGACTCGGGCCATCGCGGTCCCGACGACCAGCGAGAGGGCGACGACGACGAGAAAGAGCGTTGGCGACCCGACGACGTCCGTCAGGTGATACAGCGTCCGCAGCGGCGCGCCGAGCGCGAGCGCGACGGCGAGCAGTGCGACGCCCCGCGTCCGACTCACGGGCACCCGGTCGCCGAGGCGTTCGGACAGCGTCGGACTCACGGCTCGCCCTCCCCCGCTAGCGGCGTCGGCTGGTCGGTGGTCACGTCGCTGAAGGGATGCTGGCGACCGTCGGTGGCGATGGTGACGCCGTCGTCGTCGGCCTGTACCAGTACGTCGGCGTCGTCGGCTCGGTCTGTCTTCCCGTCGGGTGTCACGGCGAGCACCTCGAGGAGTCGGGTCCGGTGGGTGTCGCCGAATCCAGGGGGGGACGGTCCCGCCGGGGACGGCCAGTTCGACGGCGATGCCGCTGTCGAGGGCCGCCATCGCCACCGTCGCGACGGCCGCCGCCATCGCGTCGTCGGTGCCCGGCGTCGCCTCGCCGACGACGAGGACCCCGTCGTCGCTCCGGCGGTCGTCGTACTCCTTGACGAGTAAGCTCGTCGCGCTTCGCGCTCGACTTCCAGTGGACGTCCCGAAGGGAGTCGCCGGGGACGTACTCGCGCAGGCGGTCGAACGCCTGCCGGTCCTCTGGCTCGGGCGCCAGCGTCCGGGCGAAGGCGTCCGGGCCGCCCATCCGGTACACCGGCGGGTAGACGAGCACGTCGTCGACGGCCTCGACGGTCGCCGACCGCCGGACCAGGCCCAGCACGTCGGTCAGGACGACGTCGACGGGGCCGAGACGGTGCTCGCCGCGCCGCTCGTAGGTGAGGTCGTAGGTGACGGTCGTCGGCAGCGAGCGCCTGGCACTGGCTGTTCCGGCGACTCCCTCGGGCAGGCGGTCCGTCAGCGTCGCGATGCCGCTGCCCTCGACGGTGAGCTCGACCTGGCGACGGTCATCGGGGAACCCGCGTCGCGGCGGGTCGCGCTCGACGGTCGGCGTGCCCGCGAGGCGGACCTGGACGGCGGCCGCGAGGAGCGCGACCAGGAGCGGGCCGGCGACGGCGTTCAGGCCCGCCTGACCGTACCGTGCACCCATCGCGACGGCCGCGAGGGCGACGACGAGCACCCCGACGCCGCGACGGGTCGGTCTCATTCGACGGCGACGGTCTCTAACGCCTCGGCGACCAGCGCCTCGGCGGTCTGTTCGCTACTGTCGGTCTGAACCCGGTGAGGGAGCACCACGGGGGCCTCCTGCTGGACGTCGTCCGGGACGACGTAGGGGCGCCCCTCGAGGACGGCCCGGCCCTGGGCGGCACGGAGCAGCGAGAGACTTCCCCGGGGGCTCACACCGAGCTGTGCCCGCTCCCGGGTGTACCGCGCCAGCCGGGTCGCGTACTCGCGTATCGCCTCCTCGACGGTCACCTCGGCGACGGTGTTCCGGGCGGTCGCGAGCGCGTCGATGCTGGCGACGGGCGACAGCTCCTCGATGGGGTGGTGGCCTACCACGCTTCCAAGCATCGCGGCCTCCTCGGCTTCGTCGGGGTAGCCGAGGTGGAGTTTCGTCATGAAGCGGTCGAGCTCGGCCATCGGCAGGTCGTAGGCCCGGTTCTGCTCGACCGTGTTCTGCGTCGCGATGACGGTGAACGGCTGCGGGACGGCGTGGGTGGTTCCGTCGGTGGTGACCTGCCCTTCCTCCATCGCCTCGAGCAGCGCCGACTGGGTCTTCGGCGGGGCGCGGTTGATCTCGTCGCCGAGCACCACGTTACCGAAGATGGGTCCGGGCCGGAACTCGAACTCCTGGGACTTCTGGTTGAAGACGTTGACACCGGTCACGTCCGTCGGCAGCAGGTCCGGCGTGAACTGGATGCGTTTGAAGACGCCGTCGACGGACGCGGCCACGGCCCGGGCCAGCATCGTCTTGCCGACGCCGGGGACGTCCTCGAGGAGGACGTGGCCGCGGCCGAGGATGGCGACCACCAGGTGCTCGATCTCGTCGTGGTGGCCGACGATGACCTCTTCGACGTTCTCGATGACGTCCGTCGCTACCCGTGTGGCGTCTGGAAGCGCGCTGTCCGACTGCTGCCCTCGTGAGGTGTCCGTGTCTGTCATAGGTCCGTGTCAGTCCGCGGAACGCGCCCGATGGGTCGACAGCGCCTCGTCCCCCCAGCGAGGTGTCGTTCCTTCGCATGTCCTGTGCGGGTCGGTCGTACCCCCGCCTTGGGAGCGAATACAGGTAACTTTGCTGGGTGCGACCCAGTCCCACACGCCGCCCTCACCAGACCTTGCAGTCCGGACAGACGAGCGCCCCGTCCTGCTGCCAGCGGCGCTCGGCGGGCGCGCCACACTCCTCGCAGGTGGTCCCCTCGTCCGACCAGGCGTAGGTGGTCGTCGCCGGCGCGACATCCCGGCCGTCTTCGGGTGCGGTCTCGCCATCGTCGCCGTCTGTACTGTCGGCTTCTTCGTCCGATGCGCCGGCCTCGGTTTCCGCCGTCCCGGCGTCGGTCGCTGGGTCGTCGCCTCGCTCCGTCTCGCTTCCATCCGCGTCAGTCGACCCCGTGTCCCGCTCCTCGTCGGCATCGTCGTCCCCGCTCCCGAGGAAGTCGTCCAGCGATGCGTCTTCGACCATGTCCCCTCTCAGGCCGGGCGCGGCAAATACCTGTCCCGCGTTGGTTCGGTAGTGGTTAGTTACGAAAGTAGGAGTACAGAGAGCCAGAAAGCCCCGGCTGGCCACCCGGCTTCGGGTGGGACTGAAAGGGGCCGCGTTCTCAGCGAGCCGCGGGTCGCGTGGGACCGGAGGTCCCACGTCTTGGCGAGCGGGCTATCGGCCCGCGAACCAAAGCTGAGAACGCGGGGGCTTTCTGGCTCTCTAACTCAATACTAGCTAAAGTAAACACCGCCGACTCGAACAGAAGCGCAAAGTAGGCCCCCTGCTAACGGCCGCCCATGCAAGGACTCCTCACGGAACTCGTCACGAGCGTCCTGGAGATGCCGGGCCGGTTCCTCACCGTCGCGCTCAACGACCCGCTCGCCGCAGTGATGCTGCTGGTGGGTGCCGTCATCACGACGCTGTCCGTCGCCGTCTTCGGATACCTCTCGCTGGGGGCTGCGCTCTCGTTGTTCAACCCGTCCGGCGGGAAACAACCGCCCCGAGCAGAGTAATCGCCGTCTCGACGTCCGGCCCGAGCGGCGAGGCGTAGACGACGCTGTCGGCGTGTTCCAGCAGCTCGTCGGTCCGTTCGGCGACTGCGTCGGGCGTGCCGGCGATACAGAACGCGTCTATCATCTCGTCGGTGACCAGCCCGAACGCCCGCTCGAACTCGCCGGCCGAGATGGCCTCACCGATGTCGCTCGCGAGCGACTGGTCCAGGCCGTGCCGGTCGAGCACCGGCGGCGGTGACCCGGCGGTGACGAACGCGACGGGGGGCCGGGCGGCCTCGCGGGCTGCGTCGGCGTCTTCTGCGACCGACACGCTGGCGTAGGCTGCCAGGTCGAACTCGCCTCGCGAGTCGGGGCGCTCGTCGGCCATGGCCTCGACCTGCTCGCGGGCCCATGCGAGGTCCGCCGGATGCGCGCCGTTGTACAGCGCGCCATCGGCGTGTTTCGCGGCCATCCGGGTCATGTGTGGCCCCTGTGCGCCGACGTACACCGGGACGTCGCCGACGTCGTAGTTCAGGCCCGCGTCCTCGGCCTGGAAGGTGCCGTCGTGGTCGACGCGCTCGCCGGCCCACAGCCGCCTGGCGACCGTGAACGTCTCCAGGACGCGCCGCAGCGCGTCGTCGTGGTCGAAGCCCAGGTTCCGAATGGTGGACTTGTCGCCGGGGCCGACGCCGAACATGGCGCGCCCGTCGCTCAGCTCGTCGAGCGTCGCGACCCGCGAGGCCAGCGTCACCGGATGCGTCTCGTAGGGGTTGGCGATGCCGGGGCCAAGTGCCACCTCGTCCGTTCGGGCGGCCATCTGGGCCAGGGCCATGAACTGGTCGCGGTTGTTGTAGTGGTGGCTGGCGAACACCGCGTCGAAGCCCTCGGCCTCGGCATGGCCGGCGAAGTCGGCGAGCTGTGCCACTGGGTGTTCCGGCGTGAGTTCAATCGCGTACATGTGTCCACTCCCTGAGCGCCTGTCGGACGATATCGTTCTCGTCGTCCCGAAAGAGGTTGTCGCTACCCGCGTGGTCGCCAAAGTCGAAGTCCCGGACGACGGCCACGGGCGTGCCGCCGTCGCCCTCGCCGGTGACGAGGTTGGCCGCGCCGGCGAGTTCGTCCACGACCGACTGGACCGTCGCAGCGAGTTCGCGGCCCTCTCTGTCGTGCTCGCCGCGCCAGTCCCGAGAGGCGTGGATACCAGCCCAGCCGAGCGCGACGCCGCGCTGGCCGTGTCGGAACGGGCGACCCGACGTATCGGTCACGACCACCGCTGGGGCGACGCCGGCGTGGTCCTGGATGCTGTCTCGGATTCTCTCGGCGCTCGAGGTCGGGTCCTCGGGGAGCAAGAGCAGGTCAGCGTCGGGCACGTTCGAACGGTCGATGCCCGCGTTGACCGTAATGTGCCCGAAGCGCGTGACCGCCAGGATGAACGGGGCGTCTGTCAGTATCTCCTCGCTCTCCTCGACGACCGCCTGCGCGAAACGGGGGTCTTTCTCCTCGTCCACCGCGGCCTCGATGGCGGCGGCGATGTCCCGTGCGCGGTCACCGGGCGGGAACGACGAGAGGTTAGCCTGTCGTCCCTCGGCCTTCGAGACGATGGTGCTGGCGACACAGACCACGTCGTCGTCCTGCAGGTCGACCCGCTCGGCGACGAGCTGCCCGACGTCGTCGCCGGGTCTGACCTCCGGCAGTCCCTCGACCGCGAATACCTCCATACCCCCTCTGCGTGGTGCACCCGAAAAAGCCCCTTGATACGTGCAAGCCCGGCCAACGGTGGCAATCGTTGCTGATTCCGGTGGCCTGGTCAGGCCTCGTGGACCGTCACGTCCAGCTCCCCGTCCCGTACCCCAAGGGTCAGCATCGTCGCCCGGTCGGCCGACGGCGCGCCCGTGGCGCTCCCGGGGTTCAGCAGTCTGACGCCGTCGTGGACCGTGTCGAGGACCTCGTGGGTGTGGCCGGCGACGCCGACGGCGTTTGGCCCCGCTTCCTCGCGGACGATGTTCGCCACGCGACGCTCGTAGCCCCGGTGTGACCCGGCGCCGTGCGTGACGACGAACGTGACGTCGCCGAGTTCCACGGTCGCCACGTCCGGCAATCCCATCCGCCGGTCGACGTTCCCGGCCACGGCGGTGAGTCGCGACGCCATCGCTCTGATGTCCGCGAGCGTCCCCTCGGCGTCGAAGTCGCCGGTGTGGATGACGTGGTCGGCCGCCTCGATGCGTTCCCGGAACGGGGCCGGGATGGCGTGCGCCCGCGACGGGATGTGAGTATCGCCGATGACTGCGACGTCCATACCCACACATCGGCCGCCGAACAAAACTGTCTGTCGCTACTCGACGGCTTCGATGGACGGCAGGACGTCCCTGAGTTCCTCCATGCGGGCGACCAGGTGGTCGATGCCCTCGTTGATGGTGTCGACGCGCGCCTCGATGTCGTCGGCCGGAATCGCCCCCTGTGGCGTCGGCTCGACCAGTTCGTCGTCTTCCAGCATCCGCAGCGAGTACCGTACCTTGTGTTCGGGAATCCCGGTCTCTTCGGAGAGCCTGACGATGCCGATGGGGCCGTCAGTGATGACCGCCTCGAGAATGGCGAGGTCGCGGCTCTCCTTGTCTACCTGATTGATAAGTCGGTCCGTTCCCATTGAAATCGTACGACAGGATACCGTTCGACGCTATATAAACGCCGGCGGTTTCGAGTCCAGTGCCAGGCGCTGCGTGCGTCGCCGTCCGCCGGCGAGCCGCCCGTTCACTCGTTCCCGACCGGTTTCCGACGGAGTTCGTCGAGCTGGTCCCGGAGGCGGCTCAGCTCCGTCTCGAGCTCCTCGCGCCGGTCGATGAGCGTGCTCAACTCCTCGGTGTTGACCGAGTAGTCGTTCTCCAGGGCGACGTCCAGGGCATCCGTGGTCGCCGCGGCGAGGTCCGTCGAGACGCGCAGCACCTCGCTCGGCGTCCCCCGCGACTCGTACAGCTCGACGTCGCCCGACAGCGGTCGGTAGGTCACCATCGGCGACTCGATCTCGCGATGGTACGTCACCGTGTAGCTGGTGTCCGTGACCGGGTTGTGTCGGTCCTCGGCCCGCTCGGTCCGAACGATGTTGAACGGCTCTGCGAGCGACGCGTAGGTGTCGGCCAGGTCCCGCAGCTGGTCCGCGGCCGTCACGTCGAGCTGAGCCTCCACGTCGCCGAAGAACTGTCGGGAGTTGGTGAGGCTGAACGCCACCGTGTAGAAGACCGATTCGTCGCTGTCTGCCAGGTTCCGGACCCGCTCGCGGACCTCCTCGTGATGGCCTTCGATGGTCTGGCGTTCGAGCTCGTCGAGCAGCGTCCTGACCCCCCGTTCGCGCTCGAGAAACGACTCGACGATTGCCCCCGGCATCTCTTCGCCGTCCACGTCGTCCATGTTCTCTCCTTCAGGTGTGGTCACTAAACAGTTTGTTGCCCACGCCCGTCCCACGGTTCCCGGTAACACAAAACATATGCCATATCGCTGTAAGGACTAACACGTCCGCTCCCCGAGGTGGGACGGACGGCTATGACAGGGTGAGGGGGGTTTTCCCCCTCGCGTGCCGCCAGTTCCCGTGAGCGTCGCTTGGTTATGCGCCGACTTCTCCCGCTCTGCCCGTCGTGACCCGGTATTGCCACGGCGACGAGACGGACCGATCGTATTCGACAGCAGTGTGGTCGAGGGGATTTGAACCGAGCCAGACGTGCTCGCTCACTCCGTTCGCTGTGCGCGACTGGCAGGGTTCATATCCGCCCGTCGCCGTATTCGTCGAACTCGCAGTTGCTCGGCGACGAGACGTCTCGCTGGGAATTAAGTTCGACAAAAGTACGCCCGGAGCGGGATTTGAACCCGGGCAAACGCGTCGCTGTCGCTCGCGTTTGCGTGATTCAAATCCCTTTCGGCGGTTCCTTGCTCACGGTGACGAGCACACGCTACGCGGCGCTCGTCGAAGTTGTTCGCAATAGAAGACGCCCGGAGCGGGATTTGAACCCGCGTCACAACCGTGACAGGGTTGTATGATGGGCCACTACACCATCCGGGCACGCTGCCTTGCTGCACTTCGTGGTATCCCGGTGCTGGTATTAAGACTTTCCAAACAAGGACGCCCTGTGACGGTACCCCGTAGCGGACCCAAACTTCTATGTCGGCCCTCGGCCAACGGACTGGCACGCAAGGACATCCCATGGCCGGCGTGTGGCGTCGCCGACCGGGGTCGAGTAGCCACGGCAGGCTGAGTTGGCAAGTGTTATATGCGTCCCGACAATACTGACCTGTAGTATCTCGTGACAGCCACCTTCTCTAGCAGCAGGCCCCACGCACGCACACACACATGGTAGATGTAAGTCAACACGACCTCGTCCCCGACCACAGCGTCGTCGACGAGGACGACCTCGAAGCAGTGCTCGACGAGTACGACATCAAGCGGACGGACCTCCCGAAGATCAAACGTGCCGACCCGGCGTTGCCCGACGACGCCGAGGAAGGTGACGTGATTCGAATCGTTCGTGACTCACGGACGACCGACGAGGCCATCGTATACCGACTGGTGGTGGAATAATGAACACACAGGACCGACGCGCAATCTCGCGTGAGTACTTCGCGAAAGAACGGCTCGCAGAACATCACTTCCGCTCCTTCAATGCCTTCCTCGACAGAGGGATGCAGCAGGTGGTCGACGAGAAAGAGACCATCGACACCGACATCGGCGACAAGGAAGGACAGGAACCGGTGTGGGTCGAACTCGGCGACGTCCGGGTCGTCACCCCCCGCGTCCGCGAGGCCGACGGGAGCGAGGAACTGCTCTATCCCCAGGAAGCCCGACTGCGCAACATCACGTACTCCGCGCCGGTGTTCATGGAGATGGCCATCGTCCGGGGCGGCGAAGAGGAACCCGAGGAAGTCGTCGACCGGACCGAGACCAAGATCGGGCGCATGCCCATCATGGTCGGCTCGAACAAGTGCAACATCGCGGGCTTCACCCGCGAGGAGCTCATCGACATCGGCGAGGACCCCGCCGACCCCGGCGGCTACTTCTGTGTCAACGGCTCCGAGCGGGTGCTGATGACCAGCGAGGACCTCGCCCCGAACAAGATTCTGGCCGAGTACGACACCAAGTACGGCGACGAGGTCCAGGTCGCAAAGACCTTCTCCCAGCGCCGTGGCTACCGTGCCCTCGTGCTCTGTGAGCGGACCCGTGACGGACTGCTCGAAGTCTCGTTCCCCTCGGTCTCGGGCAGCATCGACTTCGTGACGCTGGTCCGGGCGCTCGGCCTCGAATCCGACGAGGAGATCGTCCACCGCGTCTCGGAGGACCCCGAGATCGTGAAGTTCATGCTCGAGAATCTGGAGGAAGCCGAAGTCCAGACGACCGAGGGCGCCATCGAGGCGCTCGGGAAGCGCGTCGCCTCCGGCCAGGGCAAGAACTACCAGCTCAAGCGGGCCAACTACGTCATCGACCGCTACCTCCTGCCGCACCTCCACGAGGAGGGCGTCGACGAGGAGGAGGTCCGTATCAACAAGGCGTTCTACCTCTGCCGGATGGCCGAGGCGTGCTTCGAACTCGCACTCAACCGCCGCGAGTCCGACGACAAGGACCACTACGCGAACAAGCGACTGAAGGTCAGCGGCGACCTGATGACCGACCTGTTCCGGACGGCGCTGAACAAGCTCGCCCGGGACGTGAAATACCAGCTCGAACGAGCCAACATGCGGAACCGCCAGCTCTCTGTCTCCACCGTGGTTCGCTCGGACGTGCTGACCGAGCGGCTCGAACATCCCATCGCGACGGGCAACTGGGTGGGCGGACGCTCGGGTGTCTCCCAGCTGGTCGACCGGACCGACTTCATGGGCGTGCTGTCACACCTCCGCCGCCTGCGATCGCCGCTCTCCCGCTCGCAGCCCCACTTCGAGGCGCGTGACCTGCACGCGACCCAGTGGGGTCGCATCTGTCCTTCCGAGACGCCGGAGGGACCGAACTGTGGACTGGTGAAGAACTTCGCCCAGGCCATGGAACTCTCGCAGGACGTCGAGGACGCACAGGGACTGAAACAGGAACTCGCAGAGATGGGGGTCCAGGGCATCCCCGGAATCGAATCGATCGAAACACAGCCCGCGGACGACTAAACCATGAGCCAGGGACGCGAAGCCAAAGTTTACGTAAACGGTAGTCTGGTCGGAACACACCCCGACCCCGAACAGCTCGCACAACAGGTCCGACAGGCGCGACGACGGGGAGACGTCTCCCAGATGGTCAACGTGTCGGTCAAGGACCGCACCGACGAGGTCATCATCAACGCCGACGCCGGCCGGGCCCGCCGCCCGCTCCTGGTCGTCGAGGACGGCGACCCACTCATCACGGACGAGGAGATCGAGGCCGTCAAGGACGGCGACCTCGGGTTCGACGAACTCGTCGAGCGGGGTCTCGTCGAGTTCATCGACGCCGAAGAAGAGGAGGACATCCTCGTCGGCGTCGACGAGACGGAACTCACCGAGAACCACACCCACCTCGAGGTCGATCCGCAGCTGATGTTCGGTATCGGCGCGGGGATGATTCCGTACCCCGAACACAACGCCTCGCCCCGGATTACGATGGGGTCGGGGATGATCAAGCAGTCGCTGGGGCTCCCGAGCGCGAACTACCGCATCCGCCCGGACACCCGCCAGCACCTGCTGCACTACCCGCAGCTCTCGATGGTCAAGACCCAGACCACCGAGCAGATCGGCTACGACGACCGCCCGGCGGCCCAGAACTTCGTCGTCGCCGTCATGTCCTACGAGGGGTTCAACATCGAAGACGCTTTAGTGATGAACCAGGGGTCGGTCGACCGCGCGCTCGCCCGCTCCCATTTCTTCCGGACCTACGAGGGCGAGGAACGGCGCTACCCCGGTGGGCAGGAGGACCGCTTCGAGATTCCGGACGACGAGGTCCGGGGCGCCCGCGGCGAGGACGCCTACACGCACCTCGACGACGACGGCCTCGTGAACCCCGAGACGAAGGTCGGCGAGAACGCCGTCCTGCTCGGGAAGACCAGCCCGCCCCGGTTCCTCGAGGAACCGGACGACATGGGCGGCCTCTCGCCCCAGAAACGACGTGAAACCAGCGTCACGATGCGCTCGGGCGAATCCGGCGTCGTGGACACGGTCACGCTGATGGAGGGTGAGGACGGCTCGAAACTCTCGAAGGTCTCCGTGCGTGACGAGCGAATCCCAGAGCTCGGCGACAAGTTCGCCAGCCGGCACGGCCAGAAGGGCGTCGTCGGCCACATCGCCCCCCAGGAGGACATGCCCTTCACCGAGGAGGGCGTCGTCCCGGACCTGGTCATCAACCCGCACGCGCTGCCGTCGCGGATGACCGTCGGCCACATCTTAGAGATGATCGGCGGGAAGGTCGGTGCGCTGGAAGGTCGGCGCGTCGACGGCACCGCCTTTACCGGCGAGGACGAGGAGCGACTCCGTGGCTCCCTGGAGGAGCACGGCTTCGACTCCAGTGGCAAGGAGACGATGTACTCCGGGGTCACCGGCGAGAAGATTGAAGCCGACATCTTCGTCGGCGACATCTTCTACCAGAAACTCTACCACATGGTCTCGAACAAGCTGCACGCCCGTTCGCGCGGGCCGGTGCAGGTGCTCACCCGCCAGCCCACCGAAGGGCGAGCCCGCGAAGGTGGCCTGCGCGTGGGTGAGATGGAACGGGACGTGCTCATCGGCCACGGGGCGGCGATGGCACTCAAGGAACGACTCCTCGACGAGTCTGACCGGGAGTTCATCAACGTCTGTGGCCAGTGTGGCATGACCGCCGTCGAGAACGTCGAGCAACGGCGCGTCTACTGTCCGAACTGTGAGGAGGAGACCGACATCCACGAGGTCGAGATGTCCTACGCGTTCAAGCTCCTCTTAGACGAGATGAAGGCGCTCGGAATCGCCCCGCGGATCGAACTGGAGGACGCAGTATGAGTTCCCAACAGACACCGAAAGAGATCGGCCAGATCAGCTTCGGGCTGATGAACCCCGAGGAGTACCGCGACATGTCGGCGACGAAGGTCATCACCGCCGACACCTACGACGACGACGGCTTCCCCATCGACATGGGCCTGATGGACCCGCGCCTGGGCGTCATCGACCCCGGCCTGGAGTGCAAGACCTGCGGGAAACACAGCGGGTCGTGTAACGGCCACTTCGGCCACATCGAACTGGCCGCGCCGGTCATCCACGTCGGGTTCTCGAAGCTCATCCGACGGCTGCTGCGCGGGACCTGTCGCGAGTGCTCGCGGCTCTGTCTCGACGAAGCCGAACGCGAGGAGTTCGCCGGTCAGCTCCAGCGGACCCGCGACCTGGGCCGCGACCTGAACGACGTCACGAAGGCCGCCATCCGGCAGGCCCGCAAGAAGGACCGCTGTCCGTTCTGTGGGGAGAAGCAGTACGACATCAAACACGAGAAGCCGACCACGTACTACGAGGTCCAGGACGTCCTCTCCTCGGAGTACCCCTCGCTCATCGCCGCCGCGATGGAGGAGGCCGACGACCCAATCTCGCCCGTCGACCTCGCCGAAGAGACCGGCATCGACCAGAGCCGCGTCCAGGAGATCCTCAGCGGCGAGTTCCGCCCCCGGAAGGAGGACCGCCGCGCCTTAGAGAAGGCGCTGAACGTCGACCTGACCGAGGAGGACCACAACAAGCTGATGCCCTCGGACATCCGCGACTGGTTCGAGGACATCCCGGACGAGGACATCGAGGTTCTGGGCATGAACCCCGACCGCTCGCGACCCGAGTGGATGATTCTCACCGTGCTGCCGGTGCCGCCGGTCACCGCCCGTCCCTCCATCACGCTGGACAACGGCCAGCGCTCCGAGGACGACCTGACCCACAAGCTCGTGGACATCATCCGCATCAACCAGCGGTTCATGGAGAACCGCGAGGCCGGTGCGCCCCAGCTCATCATCGAGGACCTCTGGGAACTGTTGCAGTACCACGTCACGACGTTCATGGACAACGAGATCTCGGGCACGCCGCCGGCGCGACACCGCTCCGGTCGCCCGCTGAAGACCCTCTCCCAGCGCCTCAAGGGCAAGGAGGGGCGATTCCGTGGCTCGCTGTCCGGGAAGCGCGTCAACTTCTCGGCGCGAACCGTCATCTCGCCGGACCCGACGCTCAGCCTGAACGAGGTCGGTGTCCCCGAGCGCGTCGCGCGTGAGATGACCCAGACGATGAACGCCAACGAGCGCAATCTCGAGAAGGCCCGGCGCTACGTCGCCAACGGGCCCGAAGGCCACCCCGGCGCGAACTACGTCCGACGACCGGACGGCCGCCGCCTGAAGGTGACCGAGAAGAACTGCGAGGAACTGGCCGAGAAGGTCGAACCCGGCTGGGAGGTCTCCCGACATCTCGTGGACGGCGACATCATCATCTTCAACCGGCAGCCCTCGCTGCACCGGATGTCCATCATGGCTCACGAGGTCGTCGTGATGCCGTACAAGACGTTCCGGCTCAACACCGTCGTCTGCCCGCCGTACAACGCCGACTTCGACGGCGACGAGATGAACATGCACGCGCTGCAAAACGAGGAGGCACGGGCCGAAGCGCGCGTCCTCATGCGCGTGCAGGAACAGATGCTCTCGCCGCGCTTCGGCGAGAACATCATCGGCGCCATCCAGGACCACATCAGCGGGACGTACCTGTTGACCCACACCAACCCGCAGTTCAACGAGACGCAGGCCCTGGACCTGCTTCGGGCGACGCGCATCGACGAACTGCCCGACCCCGACGGCGAAGACGAGAACGGCGACGCCTACTGGACCGGACGGTCGCTGTTCTCCGAACTGCTGCCCGACGACCTGAACCTCGAGTTCATGTCATCAGCCGGCGACACCGTCCTCATCGAGGACGGCCAGATGCACGATGGCACCATCGACGAGGACGCCGTCGGCGCGTTCGGCGGCGAGGTCGTCGACACCATCGCCAAGGAGTACTCGCGGACCCGCGCCCGCATCCTCGTCAACGAGGTATCGGCGCTGGCGATGCGCTCCATCATGCACTTCGGGTTCTCCATCGGAATCGACGACGAGTCCATCCCGCGAGCGGCCGAAGAGCAGATCAACGACGCCATCGACTCCGCGTACGACCGCGTCGAGGAGCTCATCGAGACCTACGAGCAGGGCGACCTCGAGTCCCTGCCCGGTCGAACCGTCGACGAGACGCTGGAGATGAAGATAATGCAGACGCTGGGCAAGGCGCGTGACTCCGCCGGTGACATCGCCGAAGACCACTTCGACGACGACAACCCGGCCGTGGTCATGGCCGAGTCCGGCGCGCGTGGGTCGATGCTGAACCTGACCCAGATGGCCGGCTGTGTCGGCCAGCAGGCGGTCCGTGGCGAGCGCATCAACCGTGGCTACGAGGGCCGAACCCTCTCGCACTTCGAGGAGGGCGACCTCTCGGCGGACGCCCACGGCTTCGTCGAGGCCTCCTATCGCTCGGGGCTCTCGCCCAAGGAGTTCTTCTTCCACGCGATGGGTGGCCGCGAGGGCCTGGTCGACACGGCAGTCCGGACGTCGAAGTCCGGCTACCTCCAGCGCCGGCTCATCAACGCCCTGTCCGAACTGGAGACGCAGTACGACGGTACCGTCCGGGACACCTCGGACACCATCGTCCAGTTCGAGTTCGGCGAGGACGGCACCTCGCCGGTCAACGTCTCTTCCAGCCAGGACGAGGCCGCCGTCGACGTCGAGCAGATCGCCGACAGCGTCCTCAACGAGGAGTTCGGCTCCGAGCGCGAGAAGGAGTCGTTCCTGGGACAGCGGACCGAACACACCAACCTCTCGGAACAGGCCGACGACTGGTGGATGGCCGAGGGTGACGACTAACAATGACAGCAAACGTCTCCGCAGACATCGAAGCGGTCGTCGAGGACACGGAGCTCCCGCGACGGCTGAAAGACGAGGTGTACAGCACCATCGAAGACCGCGACCTCGGCGTCGAGGACGCCGACCGCATCGCACAGGCCGTCGAGTCGCGCTACATGGAGACGCGGGTCGACCCGCTGGACCCGGTCGGGACCGTCTCGGCCCAGTCCATCGGGGAGCCGGGCACGCAGATGACGATGAACACGTTCCACTACGCCGGCGTGGCGGAGATCGACGTCACCCAGGGGCTCCCGCGCCTCATCGAGCTCGTCGACGCCCGGAAGACGCCGGACACGCCGATGATGACCGTCCACCTCGACGACGAGTACGCGACCGACCGCGAGAAGGCCCACGAGGTCGTCTGGAAGATCGAGGCCACCCGCATCCTCGCGCTGGGTGACATCTCGACGAACGTCGCGGACATGCTCGTCGAGATCGACCTCAACGACGACACCCTGCTCGAGCGGTGGCCGACCGTCGACGACGTCGACGCCATCGCCGAGGAGATCGCCGAGACCATCGAGTCGAACCTCGGCGTCGAGGCCCGCCAGGTCGGAACCGTCATCGAGTTCGGCCCCGAGGAGCCCAGCTACCGCGACCTGCTGCAGCTGGTCGAGGAGCTGCGCGACATCATCTTCAAGGGCATCGAGGAGGTCTCCCGCGTCGTCATCCGCAAGGAAGACCTCGAGGACGGCGAGGAGTTTGTCCTCTACACCGAGGGGTCGGACTTCGGCGACGTCCTCGGTATCGAGGGCGTCGACGCCTCGCGGACCACGTGTAACAACATCCACGAGATCTACCGCGAACTGGGCGTCGAGGCCGCCCGCGAAACGCTGATCAACGAGACGATGAACACCCTCGAAGAGCAGGGGCTGGACGACGTGAACGTCCGCCACCTGATGCTGGTCGCGGACATCATGACCAACGAGGGGACCATCGAGTCCATCGGTCGCCACGGTATCTCCGGGTCGAAGGACTCGGTGCTCGCCCGCGCCGCGTTCGAGGTGACGGTCAACCACCTGCTTGACGCCGCCATCCACGGCGAGGTCGACCAGCTCGACGGCGTCACGGAGAACGTCATCGTCGGCAAACCCATCAAGCTCGGCACCGGAGACGTCGACCTCCGGATGGGCGTCAGTCGTAACGCCGACTGATGCGGGTCGAGCTCTCGGACGAGGCCCGACAACTGGTCGCCCTCTTCGAGAACGAGGCGTCCATCACCGTCCGGGACTGCGTGGTCGACGAGGACCACGACCAGGTGGTCTATCTCGTCAAACGTGGTGACATGGCCGACGCAATCGGCCCCGGTGGCCAGACCGTCCAGCGCGTCGAAGAGCAGCTCGGCCGCGACGTGAAACTCGTCGAGGGGGCCGAGACGGCGGCGGACTTCGTCGCCAACGCGCTGGCCCCGGCGGCGGTGTACAACGTCACCATCTCCGAGAACGACGACACCGTCGCCTACGTCGAGGTGGCCCAGGAGGACCGCGGGGCCGCCATCGGCCGCGACGGCCGCAACATCGACGCCGCACGGGACCTGGCGAAGCGCCACTTCGACATCGACGGCATCGAACTCACCTGAGACCGGGCGCTCTCCGGTCGTTCGCTACACCGAGAGCGATGGCTGTGGGACACGATTGTGGGACAGAACGCCACACACGCCTGCTCTCGCCCGGAAACAAAAGAGGAGTCTTAAGTATCTCGGCAGGCTACGAACGCGTACTATGACGAACGGCAAATACGCCGCGCGCAAACTCAAGAAGGACCGCCAGAAGCACCGGTGGTCCGACTCCGACTACGCGCGCCGCGAGCGAGGCCTGGGCAAGAAGTCCGACCCGCTCGAGGGCGCGCCCCAGGGCCGAGGCATCGTACTGGAGAAAGTGGGCATCGAGGCCAAGCAGCCCAACTCCGCCATCCGGAAGTGCGTCCGCGTTCAGCTCATCAAGAACGGGAAGCAGGTCACCGCGTTCTGTCCCGGTGACGGTGCCATCTCCTTCATCGACGAGCACGACGAGGTCACCATCGCCGGTATCGGTGGGGCGAAGGGTCGTGCGATGGGGGACCTCTCCGGTGTCAACTACAAGGTCGAGAAGGTCAACGGCGTCTCCATGATCGAGCTCGTTCGCGGGAACGCGGAGAAACCGGTCCGATAACCATGAGTGCCGAAGACACACCCGAAGGCGAGGAGCCCGAAGACGTCGAGGAAGAGACCACCCGCGCCAAGCTCTTTGGCGAGTGGGACATCTCCGACATCGAGTACACGGACCCCTCCACCGAGCGCTACATCAACGTCACGCCCATCGCCCACACGATGGGGCGCCACGCCGAGAAGCAGTTCAAGAAGTCCGACATCAGCGTCGTCGAGCGGCTCATCAACCGCCTGATGCAGACCGACGAGAACACGGGCAAGAAGCAGCTGGCGACGTCTATCGTCACCGACGCCTTCGACATCGTCCACGACCGCACCGACGAGAACCCGATCCAGGTGCTCGTCCGCGCCGTCGAGAACAGCGCGCCCCGGGAGGAGACCGTCCGCCTGAAGTACGGGGGCATCAGCGTCCCGAAGGCCGTCGACGTCGCGCCCCAGCGCCGCGTCGACCAGGCCCTGAAGTTCCTCGCCGAGGGCGTCTACGGCAGCTCGTTCAAGACGACCACCAGCGCCGAGGAGGCCCTCGCCCAGCAGCTCATCGGCGCGGCGAACGCCGACGTCCAGACCTACGCGGTCAACCAGAAAGAGGAGAAAGAGCGCGTCGCGGCGGCCGCTCGATAATCTGCGGGACTGTCTTTTCGTCTTCACTCGCTGCCCAGTGACGACGCCGAGAGTCGGTCGGCCCTGCCGTTAACCCACGATTATATTGGGGTTGACGATAGACGTTCGTCCATGTCACAGGAGTACAGCTCGGTCGAGCTGGTCGGTGACGAGACGGTCAAGCACTTCACGATGGCGGTGCTCGTGGCGGCGCTGACGGCGGCGCTCTCGCAGATCTCGATTCCGCTGCCGGGGTCGCTCCCGCCCTTTTCGCTCCAGCCGTTCGGGATGTTCTTCGCCGGCCTGCTGCTCGGCCCGCTGTGGGGCGGGCTGGCACTGGCGCTGTACATCCTGGTCGGCGTCGCCGGTGTCCCGGTGTTCTCCAACGGGAACGCCGGCCTCGGCTACGTCCTCGTGGGCCAGGGCACCGGTGGCTTCCTCGTGGGCTTCCTCGCCGGCGCGGTCGTCGCCGGCGCTATCGTCCACCGTGACATCGACCCGCGTGACCTCTCGACGGTGTCGGTGCTCGTCCAGGTGGTGGGTCTCGCCGCCGCGCTCGTCGTCGTCTACGCCATCGGCGTCCCGTGGCTCTCGGCCGTCACCGGCCTCCCGCTCGTCCGGGCGGCCACCGTGATGCTCCCGTACGTCCCCTTCGACGTGGTGAAGCTCGGCATCGCCGTCGCCATCGTCGAGGGTGGCTACCTCGCGACGCGATGATAACGCTCGAGGACGTCACCTTCCGCTACGACGATACCCGCGTCCTCGACGGGCTCTCGCTGTCGGTTCCCGACGGGGAGTTCTGCCTGCTGGTCGGCCCCAACGGGAGCGGGAAGACGACGCTCGTCCGGCACCTGAACGCGCTGTTGACGCCCGAGGCAGGGACCGTCACCGTCGACGGCGTCGACGTGAGCGAGTCCCCGGTGGTCGCCCGGACCACGGTCGGGATGGTGTTCCAGCACCCACGCGACCAGTTCGTCGCCGCCACCGTCGGGGCCGACGTGGCGTTCGGGCCGGAGAACCTCGGGCTCGAGCGGGACGAAATCGACCGCCGGGTCGACGACGCGCTGTCGGCCGTGGGACTGGCCGACCGGGTCGACGCCCGGCTGGACTCGCTGTCGGGCGGCGAGCAGGCGCGGGCGGCCATCGCCGGGGCGCTGGCGATGGAGCCCGACTACCTCGTGCTGGACGAACCGCTCGTCGGCCTCGACTGGCCGGCCCGCGAGTCCGTGCTCGAACACCTCTCGGCACTCAACGACGCGGGCACTGGTCTGCTGGTCGTGACCCACGACCTGCGCGACCTCCACGAGCGGGCCGACCGGATCGTGGGACTCGACGGCGGGCAGGTCGTCCTCGACGACGCGCCCGCGGCGGCACTGGACCGCGTCGAACCCCTCGGCGTCCGGGACCCGCGATGCTGACCTACCAGTCGGGGGCGACGGCGCTCCACCGCCTCGACCCGCGGGGGAAACTCCTCGTGCAGTTCGGCCTGGCCATCGCCGTCGTCGCGCACCCGACTGTCCCGTGGCTCGTCGGCGCGACGCTGCTCGGCTTGGCCGCGCTGGCGGCCGCACGGCTCTCCCCGCTCACCGTGTTCCGGGCGTACTGGGTCGTCTTCGCAGTGCTGGCCGTCGCCCCGCTGCTGGCCGGCGTGGCCCTCGGTCCACCCTGGTTTCGGGTCGACCCGGCGCTCGACTCGCTTCGCGCCGTCGCGCGGGTGGTTCCCATCCTCTTCGTGAGCGCCGCTTACCTCCGGACGACGTCGGTCCGTGAGACCCGGGCCGCCGTCCAGCGAGTCGTCCCCGGCAAGCCCGGTCAGTTGCTCGGCGTCGGGATGGCGCTGGTCGTGCGACTCTTCCCCCTCGTACTCAGCGACGTCCGGGAAGTGCGGGACGCGATTCGGGCCCGCGGCGGGGAGCGGCGGTCGCCGTGGGAGCGGGCTCGGGTACTGGTCGTCCGGTCGCTGGACCGGACGCTCGCCCGCTCGGACCGCCTGGGGGTCGCGCTCCGGGCCCGGTGTTTCGCCTGGAACCCGACGCTCCCGGCGCTGGCATTCGAGGGGCGTGACTACCCGGTCCTGGCACTGGGGCTCGCGCTGACGCTGTCGCCGCTGTTGTGACCACCGCTCGCGTGACTCAGTCGGCCGCCTGGCTCGACCCGCTCGTGAGGTAGGCCTTCGTCGCGTCGACCAGGGCCTTGCGGAACTCGGACTCGTCGGGGTCCGGTGACAACGCCGCGAACTGGCGCTTGAACGCGCCGAAATCGAGGTCCGGAGCGTCCGACGCGGCCGCGTGCGCGAGGTCGTACAGCCGATGGTCCGACTCGAGCAGGTCGTGTCGCTCACAGAGCGCCAGCGCGAACGCGGCGTTGACCGCCGTGATGTCCGGGTCGGCGGCCGGCGTGCGACGGCTCGACGGTTCGGGCGTGCCGTCCCGCGGTGCCACCCGCGTCCCCACGCCGTCCCACGCCGGCGGGTCGACCGGGCGGTCGGCGACGGCCGCCGCGAGACTCGCCTCGAGGAAGTCGACCACCTTGTCGCCCGGCACCATCTGCATCCAGACGTCGTCCGCGTAGACGTCTTTCATGTGGTTCGCGATCTGGTAGCAGTGGACGAGCTTCCGGCGCTCGACCGACCGGCCCGCTATCGCGAGGAAGATAGCCTCCTCCGTCGACTGGGTGTGTGAGGGGTGACCCCGCTCGTAGTGGTGCATGTGGGCGTACTCGTGCAGCGCGAGCTCGCGGGCCAGCGCGCTCGTCGCGGCCTGCCGGGAGATGATGAGGAGGTGACTCTCCTCGTCGTGGCTGACGCGCGTGCGCTCGTCCGGGTCCGTGCGCACGCGGACTGTCACCGGACGGTCGAGGTCGTACTCCGTCGAGAAGAGGTCGCGCGCTCCGAGAAACGGTTCGGCCGGGCCGCCCCGCACGTGAACGTCCATGTATATTGTTCACACGGGCCGAGGCTGTATGGTTCTTGCGGGGTCGGCGGCCGAACTACACCACGCCCCCGACCGAGAGCACCACGGCCGCTCCGACGGCGAACCCCACGACGCCGATGACCGCACCGGCCCGGACCCAGCGCCGGAGTCGCCGCCTGACTGCCTCGGCCTCGCCCTCGAACACGACGAGCCGTCGCTCTCCGTCGCTCACCAGCGGATACCGCGTCTCGGGGTCGCGGGTGACCGTCCCCAGTACCGTCACCGCACACTCCGGTTCGAGTCGGTGCTCGACGAACGCCTGGTCGGGGTCGGCGTCGAGTCCCGCCTGCTCGCGGACGGCCGCCAGGTCGGGTGCGTCGGTGCTCCCTGTCCCTCCTCGTACTCGGACGTCTTCGCCACCCATGAGCGGTCGCCCCCAGAGCCGGACTGACCCGCCGGAGGGGTCGACTACGACGGCTCCGCTTCCGTCGTCGACGACGAAGCGCGCGTCTGTCCGCTCGTAATGACACTCAGCGGGGGCCGTCCGGTGTGCGATGCCCCGATCTTCGGTGACTCTGAGCGAGTACCACAGCGACTGCTCGCCCGACAGCGGCGCGGTCACGGCGTCCTCGTCCACCTCGCCCGTCCCGGAGACGATCGTCGGCCCCTCGTCGAGCCCGGCCATCGCGTCGGTTCCGCGCCTGACCTGCCGGTACTCGTCGAGATTTCCGATGGCGACGGCCGCGCCGACCGTGCCGACGACGACCAATCCGAACCCGACCGCGAAGGGGAGCGACCCGGGCTCGCCTTCGGCGGGCACGTCACCCGGGAGCGCGACCAGTGCGAGGAGCCCGGTCCCGGCGATCACCGGTCCGGCGGCGTCCCACCACCTGACTCCCAGGCGACGGCCGACGTGCGTGAGCGACCGCCCCAGCCGGAAGTAGTACCACAGCACCGCGAGCATTGCGAGAACCGGGACGAGGAAGACGAGGACGAAGACGGCCACGAAGATATCGACCAGCGCAACCATTGCCTCCGGTTTGATACTGCTACCCTGGTAACTCTTGGCCTCCCTCGATTCGCCCGCGGCCTGTGGGCCGCTCACATACGTCCGCCGAAACACCGACAGGCCGCTCGACAGGGTCGCTCCCCGCCGGGCTTCCGCGTTCGGGTGTCTCTGACACGCTCAGGCGGAAACACTATCCTTTTGACCCTCCTGTTGATACGCTTCTGTATAATGGGCCGACGCAAGAAAATCGTTCAGGAATGTGAGTCCCTGATGCACGACCCGGAGAACATCCGGAACATCGCCATCGCGGCTCACGTCGACCACGGGAAGACGACGCTGACAGACAACCTGCTCGCCGGTGCGGGCATGATCTCCGACGACACGGCCGGCCAGCAGCTCGCCATGGACACGGAGGAAGACGAGCAGGAACGTGGCATCACCATCGACGCGGCCAACGTCTCGATGACCCACGAGTACGAGGACACCAACCACCTCATCAACCTCATCGACACGCCTGGCCACGTCGACTTCGGTGGCGACGTGACCCGTGCGATGCGTGCCGTCGACGGTGCGCTCGTCGTCGTCGACGCCGTCGAGGGCGCGATGCCCCAGACCGAGACGGTGCTTCGCCAGGCGCTGCGCGAGGGCGTCAAGCCGACCCTCTTCATCAACAAGGTCGACCGCCTCATCTCCGAACTGCAGGAAGGGCCCGAAGAGATGCAAAAGCGGCTCCTCTCGGTCATCAGCGACGTCAACGACCTCATCCGCGGCATGACCGAGGAGATGGACGACATCGACGACTGGACCGTCTCCGTCGAGGAGGGGACCGTCGGCTTCGGTTCGGCGCTGTACAAGTGGGGCGTCTCGATGCCCTCGATGCAGCGCACCGGGATGGACTTCGGCGACATCATGGAACTGGAGCGCGCCGACAAGCGCCAGGAACTCCACGAGCGGACGCCGCTGTCGAACGTCGTGCTCGACATGGTCTGTGAGCACTTCCCGAACCCCAACGCCGCCCAACCGATGCGTATCCCGCGCATCTGGCGCGGCGACGACACCTCCGAACTCGCCGAGCAGATGCGCCTGGTCGACGAGGACGGCGAGGTCGTCCTGATGGTCACCGACATCGGTATCGACCCCCACGCCGGCGAGATCGCCGCCGGGCGTGTCTTCTCCGGGACGCTGGAGAAGGGCCAGGAACTGTACGTCTCCGGGACCGCGGGCAAGAACCGCATCCAGAGCGTCGGCATCTACATGGGCGGCGAGCGCGAGGAAGTCGAAGAGGTTCCCGCCGGGAACATCGCCGCCGTCACCGGTCTGAAAGACGCCATCGCCGGCTCCACCGTCTCCAGTGTCGAGATGACGCCCTTCGAGTCCATCGAGCACATCTCGGAGCCGGTCATCACGAAATCCGTCGAGGCCCAGAACATGGACGACCTGCCGAAGCTCATCAAGACGCTCCAGCAGGTCGCGAAGGAGGACCCGACCATCCAGGTCGAGATCAACGAGGACACCGGCGAGCACCTCATCTCCGGCCAGGGTGAGCTCCACCTGGAGGTCATCGGCCAGCGTATCGAGCGCAACCAGGGCATCCCCATCAACACCGGTGAGCCCATCGTCGTCTACCGCGAGGCCCCGCAGCAGGAGTCCCGCGAGGTCGAGGGCATCTCACCGAACCGCCACAACCGGTTCTACATCTCCGTCCACCCGCTCGCCGAGGACATCGTCGAGACCATCAAGATGGGCGAAGCGTCGATGGACATGCCGGAACTCGAGCGCCGTGAGGCGCTGCAGGAGGCCGGCCTCGACAAGGACACGTCCCAGAACGTCGAGCACATCCACGGCACCAACATCCTCATCGACGACACGAAGGGGATTCAGCACCTCAACGAGACGATGGAACTCGTCATCGAGGGGCTCGAGGAAGCCCTCGACGAGGGGCCGCTGGCGAAGGAGCCGGTTCAGGGCTCGCTCCTGCGTCTCCACGACGCCCGCCTCCACGAGGACGCCATCCACCGCGGTCCGGCCCAGGTCATCCCCGCGGTCCGGAACGCGGTCCACAACGCGCTCATCGACGCGCGTATCAAGCTGCTCGAGCCGATTCAGCAGGTCCGCATCGACGTGCCCAACGACCACATGGGCGCCGCGTCCGGTGAGATCCAGGGTCGCCGTGGCCGCGTCGACGACATGTACCAGGAAGGCGACCTGATGGTCGTCGAGGGCATCGCCCCCGTCGACGAGATGATCGGCTTCTCCTCGGACATCCGCTCCGCGACGGAGGGTCGTGCCTCCTGGAACACGGAGAACGCCGGTTTCCAGGTCATGGCCGACAACCTCCAGCCGGAGAAGATCACCGAGATCCGCGAGCGCAAGGGCATGAAGCTCGAACTGCCCGAGGCCATCGACTACTTCTAGAACCCACTTTTTGCTGCGTCGCGTTCGAGTCGCGCCTTCGGCGCGCTCGAACCTCTCTGCTCACGGGCGTGCAGCGCCCGTTCGCATAGTCAGCGGGACCGAAAGTCCCGCTCGACTTGCAAAAACTTGGAGAAAAGGCGGGACCTCGCTTCGCTCGGTCCCGTGAAACCGCGCCTCACTTCGTTCGGCGCGGTCTGCTTGCAGTGAATTCCCCTGCGCTTGGGGTGGGCCGCCGTCGTCGCTATCTCAGGGGCGGTTTTGAGTGCATCAGACCGCCGACCGCCCCGACCCGCCCATCATCGTCGTGCAGCCCTCGGGCCGAAAGGACGGGATTCTTATAGCCACCTCTGCTGAGTATCCGACAATGAGCGGATTCACTCCACAGGAGGTGAGCGGGCGATGAGCGACTCGACCGAAGAGGTTCGTGCGTACACAGTTCGGCTCGAACTGGTCGACGAACCGGGCGAACTGCTGCGGGCGCTCGAGCCCATCGCCAACAACGGCGGGAACCTCCTCTCTATCTTCCACGAGCGGGGGAACGTCACCCCGCGTGGCCACATCCCCGTGGAGGTCGACCTGGAGGCGACGCCCGACCGGTTCGACGGCATCGTCGACGCTCTGCGCGATGCGGGCATCAACGTCATCCAGGCCGGCGCCGAGCGCTACAGCGAGGCGCTCACCATCGTCCTCTCGGGTCACCTGGTCGACACCGACCTCTCGGATACACTCTCGCACATCCAGGAGTCGACCAGCGCCACCGTCACCGACCTCTCGCTGTCCGCCCCCGAGGGAACCGAGGACGCTTCCAGCGCACGCCTCCGGCTGGCGACCGAGGAGGGCGCCGTCGAGGAGGCGCTGGCCGCGGTCCGCGAGGTGGCCACGGAGAAGGACCTGCGTCTCATCGAGCCGCTCACGGTGGGTGGTGACACATGAGGCTCGCCGTGCTGGGCGCCGGCGCCGTCGGCGGGTCGGTCGTCGACCTCGCCGCGGACTACGGCCACACCGTGACCGCCTTCGCGGACTCCCAGAGCGCCGTCGTCGACACCGACGGCATCGACCCGCAGGGCGCACTCGACCGGAAAGCGCGGGACGGCATCGTCGGCGACGCCGGCCCCGAGGACGCGCTGACCGCCGACTACGACGTGCTCGTCGAGGCGACGCCGACGACGCTGGGCGACGCCCAGCCCGGCTTCGGCCACGTCGAGACCGCTCTGGAACTCGACCGCCACGTCGTGCTGGCCAACAAGGGCCCCGTCGCAGAGCGGTTCGCCGAGGTCCGCGCACTGGAGGCCGACAGCGAGGGCACGGTCCTGTTCGAGGCGACCGTCGGCGGCGCGATGCCGGTCCTCTCGACCATCGCCGACTTCGACCCCGACCACATCTCGGCGGTTCGCGGCGTCCTCAACGGGACGGCGAACTTCATCCTCTCGCGGATGTCCGCCGAGGGACTGGGCTACGAGCACGTGCTGGCCGAAGCCCAGGACCTCGGCGTCGCCGAGGCCGACCCGACCTTCGACGTCGATGGCACCGACGCCGCGCTGAAAGGCGTCATCGTCGCGAACGTCCTGGCCGACGACGGCGAGGAGTATACGCTCGCGGACGCCGACGTCGAGGGTATCCAGGACATCTCGGGGAGTGCGCTCGAACTCGCCCAGGAAGACGGCCAGACGGTCCGGCTCATCGCTGAAGTCACCGAGGGCGACGTGCGTGTCGGGCCGCGGCTCGTCCACGAACACGCGGCGCTCGCACCCACGGGCACGCGCAACATCGTCCAGTTAGAGACCGAACACGCCGGCCGGCTCAACATCTCGGGCCGGGGTGCGGGCGGTCCGGAGACGGCGAGTGCGGTGCTCGCCGACGTCGGCCGACTGGAGTAGTCATACGCCTGCGGCTGTTCTCCCGTCGTCGTTCCCCGGCTAGCCGTGGCGCTTCGAGCCGTCAGCCGGCTGGCACCGTCGCCGTCGCGGGGAGACCGTGCGCGCCGGCCCCATGACACTATGTGGCAAATCGCACGAAAGCGCGGGCCTGACGCTTGCTCGCTATCGAAATCGTTTTATGAACTACAAAGTAAAGACACTCACATAGCGCCCCTGCGCGTGAGATAATCAATGAGCGACGAACAACACCAGAACCTGGCCATCATCGGCCACGTCGACCACGGGAAGAGCACGCTCGTCGGCCGACTCCTGTACGAGACAGGATCGGTACCGGAGCACGTCATCGAACAGCACAAGGAAGAGGCCGAGGAGAAGGGCAAGGGCGGCTTCGAGTTCGCCTACGTCATGGACAACCTCGCCGAAGAGCGAGAGCGCGGTGTCACCATCGACATCGCCCACCAGGAGTTCACCACGGACACCTACGACTTCACCATCGTCGACTGTCCCGGCCACCGCGACTTCGTGAAGAACATGATCACGGGCGCGAGCCAGGCCGACAACGCCGTCCTCGTCGTCGCCGCCGACGACGGTGTCCAGCCGCAGACCCAGGAGCACGTCTTCCTGGCCCGCACCCTGGGCATCGGCGAACTCATCGTCGCCGTCAACAAGATGGACCTCGTCGACTACAACGAATCCGACTACAAGCAGACCGTCGAGGAGGTCAAAGAGCTCCTCAACCAGGTCCGCTTCAACACCGACGACGCCGAGTTCATCCCGATCTCGGCCTTCGAGGGCGACAACATCGCCGAAGCGTCCGACAACACCGGTTGGTACGACGGCGAGATCCTCCTCGAGGCACTCAACAACCTGCCGGCTCCGGAGCCGCCGACGGACGCGCCGCTCCGCCTGCCGATCCAGGACGTCTACACAATCTCCGGCATCGGGACGGTCCCCGTCGGCCGCGTCGAGACGGGCATCCTCAACACCGGCGACAACGTCAGCTTCCAGCCGTCCGACGTCGCTGGTGAGGTCAAGACCGTCGAGATGCACCACGAGGAAGTCCCGAAGGCCGAGCCCGGTGACAACGTCGGGTTCAACGTCCGTGGCGTCGGCAAGGACGACATCCGCCGCGGCGACGTCTGTGGCCCCGCCGACGACCCGCCGTCGGTCGCCGAGACGTTCCAGGCCCAGATCGTCGTGATGCAGCACCCGTCGGTCATCACCGAGGGCTACACCCCGGTCTTCCACGCGCACACCGCACAGGTCGCGTGTACCGTCGAGTCCATCGACAAGAAGATCGACCCGTCCTCCGGCGAGGTCGCCGAGGAGAACCCGGACTTCATCCAGAACGGCGACGCAGCGGTCGTCACCATCCGCCCGCAGAAGCCGCTCAGCATCGAGCCGTCCGGCGAGATTCCGGAGCTGGGTTCCTTCGCCATCCGCGACATGGGTCAGACCATCGCCGCCGGCAAGGTCCTCAGCGTCAACGAGCGATAACGCATGGCCCAGCAGGCACGCGTTCGGCTCGCGGGGACCAGCCCCGAGGACCTCGACGACATCTGCGCCGACGTGCGGGAGATCGCGAGCAAGACGGGCGTCGAACTGTCCGGCCCCGTCCCGCTCCCCACGAAGACGCTGGAAGTCCCCACCCGCAAGTCCCCCGACGGTGAGGGGACCGCGACGTGGGAACACTGGGAGATGCGCGTCCACAAGCGCCTCATCGACATCGACGCCGACGAACGGGCGCTGCGCCAGCTGATGCGCATCCAGGTTCCCAACGACGTCTCCATCGAGATCGTCCTCGAGGACTGAGACGGGTCGCGACCGCTCGGTCGCACCTGGCTTCCATCCGAATCGCAGGCCGGGACACACTCCACACGCTGTGTGCATCGCTATCGAAGGTCGCCCTCACGCGCAGGGTTTTTACCACCCCGCGTTAGAGAGGCAGGTGCGGGCTCGTAGATCAGTGGCAGATCGCTTCCTTCGCAAGGAAGAGGCCCCGGGTTCAAATCCCGGCGAGTCCATGCGAATTTCGCTCGTTCGGTAATCGCCCCAAGGCGGTCATTCTTTATAAAACCCATACACCGTTGAGCCGTGTGTTCGCTCCGTCACGAGGCACGGCTTGCCGGTTATGTTTTCGTGATTTCTCCGAGTCCACCGTGCGCCGAGTGGCGGTTTTCCAGAATGAAGATTTTCAATGTCCGACTCAGCCAGTATCATATACCACCATCTTGAAACCGAGACGCGTAACAGCGCGGTAGAACAAATCTGGTAGTACCTTAGCGTCAGTCAGATTCGGTCAAGCAGTTCTTTCTTTTTCCTCTCAAATTCGGCCTCCGTAATCGCACCCTGGTTTCGGAGTTCGTTCAGTCGTTCAAGCGTATCTGTAGGGTCGGATTCAGAGGATACTTCGACTTCTTCCTCTGTACCATCCGTCTCGTTTGCTGGAACCTCCTTTGAGACTCCCTTTGATGCCTTGATATTGTCGGAGGCACCTTTCGCTCCCATAGCCCACCCAATCGGATTGAGGCTCATCACAGCCGTTGTTCCCCACCACAACCCTCCGCGCTTCTTGGGTTTCCATCCGCAGTTTGGACACCGCTTCACATTTGGTGAGATTTCTGTACGGCACTCTCGGCAGATAGATTTCACGTTATCTTCCGTGGTACTGCCTTCGCCTGCGTGTTCTAACTCCTCTGCGTCTGCCCCTGCAGTCATAATCCACGAATCCATCCAGCGCTTTTCCGATACACTATACATATATGAAAGCCCCATCCCGATTGCAGGAATCCCAGCAAAGGCAATCAATCCAAGATTCAATTCTATCAGTCCAAACACCAAGAGATAAAACGTGAGTGGGACTGTGAGTATTAACCCAAGTATCCCGATAGGGCGCGCATTCTCTAAGTCCACTCCTGCGACATTTTCCATTTCACTATACCCATCCTCTGAATCATCGTTATCCGACTCGCCCACAGACACTATCGGCAAATTACAACCAAAGTATATGTATTTATTCCATATATTTTAACGCGATGAGGGGCGGGTTGAGTTAGTCTTCCTCCCTCACCTCTCGCCCCTTTCTTCCAATCTCCCGCTCATAGACCCGGTCGGGGTTGGGTTCCGCTTCCGGCTCGCCGTCACCAATATCCCCGAGGTGGGGTGGGTCACATTGGAGCGCCATTATTCGCCCTCCGTGGACTGGAAGCACGCAAAGCAGGGGAGTGAATCAGCACCCGGCCCCGAACACCACTTCTCGCCGTTCGGACACCCGTGTTCGGCTTCGATGACGCCCGCGCCGTCCTCGCGTTGTTCCTCGACAATCACACCGCCGTCAGCACGCAAGCGCTCCACAAGCGTCTTGGAGTCCGCTCCTTCGCCGTCCACGGTGGGGGTTGGACAGTCCACAGCCGTTTGCAGAACGACCGGGCCGCCGATTGTAGCGAGCGCGACCTTGTGCTTGCAGTCGTACTCCTCGTTATACTTGTCAGCCGGACACTCACATTCGGCAGGAACGAGAAGTCCGTCGCGGTCTTCGACACCAACGAGGTACGAGTGGTCGTCTTTCTCACACCCGTAACTCGCATTCGTCACCCGAACGAGATGGGGCGCTTCTACGCTGAACTCCCACGCTTCCCATCCAACGCGTTTCGCAGTCTTCGAGCCGTAGTTTAGTTCCTCAACGATGCGTTTATCAGCCGTAGTCGTGCTATCTTGCATTGGCGTTCTGCTCCACAGAAGGCCACTCGTCCGGTGTTCCAGCACCGGGCGTTTTCCGAACGACTACGCCCCGAGGGAGAGCGACCTCCGTATTACTACCTTAGAGGGAAGTGTATTAAGTCTATTCCTTAGAGGGAAGTGATTAGTAGACAGAGCGAGACTGTCCCATATGGGCGAAAAATCTACTCCGGGACCAAAACCAAGCGTAACCGACGAGGAGATTTTGGAGGTCTTTCACGCGACGAGCGACCCCGTCCTTTCGACTGCGGAGGTGGCCGAGCAGATACCACTCGAACGGCGTTCCGTGTATAACCGTCTCGTGTCGCTACGCGATGAGGGCCGGCTGGACAGCAAGAAGATTGGCGGGCGAAACTCAATCTGGTGGATTTCAGAAAAGTAATCTGAATTAATTCGTGGTAACTCACCGCCCCGTCATCGCACTCCAACTTATGAACAGCACTACAGTAGGCTCGACGGCTGTGTGTATGAGTCTGCCCGTGGGAAGCCGACTGCCCGGTTAGCACACGACGGGTGAGCGCGGGCGCGGACTTACGTAACCCCGTGCGAGAAATATCTCGATTCTCGAAGCAATTTCGGAGCGATTGCGATATGTCGATGGCTTTCGACGGGAATGTGACCTCGCGGGCTGTGTGGCTCGCCAGTCCGTCGAATTTTCGACAACGAGAGAAATGGAAAGGTGAGTGTATGGAGAGTATGCAATTTTGTGAACACTGATTTTCTTATCCCCACGTCGAGAAGAACGTCCATCTCTGACCACGACGACTGGCTCGCTGACGGTCGCCTCGAAATCAAGGAGCGACTGGAAGACAGCGATGAGGAGTATCGAGAATATCTTAAAGAGGAGTGTCCCTACGTCTATTGGGGATGGGAGTTCACTCCGGAGCCACCCGAGGAAGTCGCGCGAGCATTGGGACTGGATTAGTATCAGTTTCTACTAATACAGTTTTTTCTGATAGTTATTCGCCTACTCGCTCTCGTCGCGCTCACGACCACGAGGAGATATGCGATGAGGCGGCGCGGAGGTCAAGCCGATAGTTCGCGTTGCCACTCAACGAATGCCATACAGTTCTAACTCCAGGTGGGCCATACAAGAAGTATAGCAACTCAATAACTGCAGTTCTCTGAAGTATAGATTAGAACGACTATTAGACTGGTACTATGGACAATTCTAATTCAATTCGATGAACTTCAATACATGAGGTTAAATTCTACCGCCAAGTTCTGTTACATACACTCCCCCTCATCGCGTTAATTCTCTTTGAATTGAATATGGAATAGTGATATGGTAGTGCATGTAGCCTCACCCAGTAGTGCCCATAGATGTGCCGCTACAGCAGTGCGCCCGCGTGGGGCACGCCGCAGAACGAGACGTGGCACAATCGCTTCTAAGCCCACTCAGCCATACGACGAGTGGCTGTGGATGTTCGAGGCACCGAGGAAGGGGGAAGTATCCTCTCAGTCGAACGGTTGTCTCAGGAACGACACAGTACCATCTGGAGGGATTCTTAGCGAGACGCTTGGGGTGAGGGCGATGTGTAGTTCGACACCCTGACTCTCCACCTATCTTCTCGTCAATCCTAAGCACTCTGATAAGCCGGTGGACGGCTTTCGTGGACGGTCGAGTACCTTTCATCAAAGAAAAATGAAACCGCGTAGGGAGCCGCACGGAGCGTCCTATGACAGAGTGATTTCAAGCCAATTTCGGGGTGAATCAGGAACACCACCGAGAGCCACCGACTGAGTGGAGTGAGAGAAGCCACCCGTGGCTACATACGACCCGTGAGGGCGTTTCTGATAACTCCGAGAGGGACACATCGTATTAAGAAAATAAACCGCTCTACGAGCCTGCTCTGCGTTTCGGAGACTCTCAGTAGGAACCCAAGGCCCGGATTCGTGAAATACAGGGCAACAATTTACTAAATTTATCTGGTAGGTTTGCCACTATACACTATTTACTTATATTTTTCCGAGTCATTTGTCTTTCATCTCGCAAATGATTTAACTTTTTGGCAAGTGAATGAATGGGAGACAGTCCGCTCATCGTGGCTTTGATTGTTGACTAATACCATTCAATACATCTGTAATGGTGTATTATTTCTGTGAAATGTCTTCTTCTTAGTAATGGTGGAAGTAGGAGATACCAGCAATGGTGACGAAATTCTTGAGGTTAAAGAACTTTCAGATAATCAAACGTTGATTCGGACGGAAGGAACACTTTCAGAAGAAGATTTCCGGGTCAAATTAATCAACGAACACCACCCTCGAGGCGTCACAGTCAAACACGCTCATTTCGCTATCGATTTCTTTGGTAAACTCCAGTACGACCGCGAGATAGGGGGCCGAGTTCTCCAGTCACTCGTGGATATTTGGCACGGAAATGATGTAGAGGAGGAACTCGATGAGTGGCGAGAGTCCTCCTATCAAGAGGGGCTACCGGGGTACAACCTTGATTACATCTTCTACGCAATGGCTTGGATTCTGGAACAAGAGGATATTAATTACGAGCCGGATGGCCGTGACGCCTCCAAGCAACGTGAGATTGATGAAATCCTTCAGCAACAAGGTGTAAACACTCCTGAGGGGCGCAAAGGGAGTGAACTTGCTATCTCTCTATTTTGTGATATTTCGAACGGCACTCACCCGGTTGAGGCATTTTACCGGGTGAACCTTCGGATTTAGAGGGCGGAATAAATTATTGCGACCAGACGAAAGACGACCCAATTTCCGTTCGGGTCACATCTCCTTCTTTTTCTAAATCTTTCAACCGTCTGTAGGCCAAATCATACGAGCAACCGACTTCATCTGCCACCCGTGCCGTCGTTGCATTATCAAGTGAATTGACCGCTTGAAGAAACGCCTCGCGGGGATATTGCTCCGTGAACTTTCCCGAGTCCTCATCGCGGTCAGCAGTCACAGATGATGGTTGAGAAGGAAATGGCTTAAACGTGCAGAACCGACTACCGTTCAACATATATTGAAAGGGTATGTTTAAACCTGAAGCCGCAACAATCGCTAACAAGATGGTCAGCCCAATTCTGAAGTGGGCCGGTGGAAAACGGCAACTCCTCGATGAACTATACAGCCGGTTCCCTAACTCCTACGCGCATTATCACGAACCCTTCTTCGGAGGTGGGGCACTATTCTTCGACCTTGAGCCGTCCAATGGCTCAATCAACGACACGAACGACCGGCTCATCAACTTCTACGAACACGTACGCGACCGACCAGAGGAACTAATCGACACTCTCCGTTCTTTCGACGACCCTGAATCTGACCCCGACCCTGACCGTCGATTTTCGGATACCAACCGGAAAGGAAAGGAGATTAAGAACTACTACTACCAGCAACGAGAGTTATTCAATAACCGCCCCTACGACGACGATTACGATGAACTCGAAGAAGCGGCCCTACTCCTCTACCTGAACCGGACGTGCTACAACGGGCTTTACCGTGAGAATAGTAGTGGAGGCTTCAACGTACCCATCGGGCGATACAGTAATCCGGATTGGGTTCGAGCCGAAGAAATCCGAAAGGCCAGCCACGTCCTCGAAGATACAGAAATTCGGAATACCGGATTCGAGTACATCTTAGAGGTGGCTGAGGAAGACGACTTGGTGTACTTTGACCCGCCGTATGAGCCGATGAGTCCGACGGCCTACTTCACAGATTACAGCGCCGAAGGGTTCGGGAAAGAAGACCAAGAACAACTCCGCGATGTTGCTCAGAAACTCGATGAAAGGGGCGTGAACGTCATCCTCAGCAACAGCGGGGTGATGTACGAGATGTACGATGAAGCAGGATTCTACGTGGAAGTGGAAGGCGCGACACGGGCCATCAATAGTGACGCGGAGAATCGAGATGAGGTAGATGAAGTCATCGCCACGAACGTTCCGCCAAAAGAGCGGCGTCGAGCAGGACAGCAGGGACTCGCAGACTTCTAAGGAGTCGCCCTACACTTCTTTCGTCTCTAAGAACCTTTCCACGTCTTCGGGAAGTTGGGTTTCTGCTTGATGGAGGTTGTAGAGGTCGGTTATATCGTTATAACTCTCGCGCAGTACGTTGGTGAGTGACTTCTCCCATCCCTGTCCATCGGTAATCCAGACGAACGCCACGTCGTCGTTTCGCATCCGTTGAGCGACGTGGTTGTACGAACGGCGTATCTCGGAGGGCTTGCTTCCACCGACTTTGTAGGCGTTCGCTTCCACGACGAGCCGGAGATTACCGTCCTCGAACAGCGCGAAGTCCACGGTCTTCTTCTGCCCTGATTCGTCGTTGTACTCGGTCGTGTATTCATCGTCCATTTCGACGGAGTATCCGGCGTTATTGAGTCGGTCAGCAATTTCGGCTATCTGCTCACCCACTAAATCCTCGAAGCACTCTCCCTGCCGGTTTTTCCGGGCGTGAGATTCCATCCCCACGAGCATCCCCCGATAGTGGTCACGAACATCTGCTTTGTCCACGACGTATTGGAGGCCAATTTCTTGGAGTATGTCAGCCAAGTCACGAGCGGCTTGTCTGTCACCGGAGTCGATAGCGCGTTGAATATCGTAGAACTTCCAGACACCTTCGAGGGCGCTGTATTTGTTGCCTCGCTCCCCGAGAATCTCGAAGTAGAAATCAATCCATTTTCGAGTATCATCGGCGGCCATCAAAGCATCTGCAAGCCCTTCCACAAACTTATCTTCGGAAACATCTTCGAGGTCAAGAATCGCATCAATCTGAACTTCGTAGTTTTCGATTTCGTCCTCAATCCCGCTCCAGTCAATGAACTCTGTCGAAGGGATAGCGGAGGGGACAATAGTTTCTTGAAACTCATCTACGAACTCGTCCGTTTGGGGACGATGCTGACGAATAGGCATAGTTGATAAAAAACAGAATTGATAGAAAGGCGTCCTTTACATCCGAATTGAATGGGTCGGCTAAGATACGTCTCTAAATATCCCAACATCACCGCCTCATCGCGTGGAGCCTTCTTTTCACCACTCTAATTAGCGAAACAGACTGGTCTTGGTTCGGCATACGTGGGTCTAAGCGAGTAGTGTACCAGGTCAAAACGCGCGGCGTCCTCGCGTACCGACTCAATTAAGCGAAACAGAACGAACTTCCAAGGAATTAGTGAGAAAAGAATATTAGCCCGTTTACTTTCACTACGGTCAGCCTATCTTTTTGACACTTGGCGGCGATTAAGCAAACATGGGGTACGAAACTGGTGCAGTCAAGTACTTCTTCGGGATGCTGACCAGTGGTTGGGGGCTAATCACTGCGTATCTCTACATGGATGGATTACTTCATCCAATGGACTACATCCTCGGATTCGCTCACATCCTCAGAAACCTGAATAACCCTAAGGAGATACTGCGGGGCTTTTTGAGTATCTTCATCACCACGCCCTCGGAGTTCGCTAAACTCGCTGTGACAGGCCTCGCATTAATGACCATTCTGTGGTATCTCGGAAGCAAATTTGATTAGCACCATGCGGGTTCACGACCGACTTTCAAGATGGCTCACCCGGGGCTATGCGAGGGCGCTTGATTTCAGTGGGGTTAGCAGAGAGGAAACATACCAGAGCCATAATGAAGAACAGAAAGTGTTCTGGATAGATGCTGAGGATTGGTCTGCGGCGGGGCAGTGTACCCCGTTCGGGACGATACTACTGAACGAAGACCGATTGAGTAACGTTCCCGATAGTGTGAAAGATTATGTCTTCTTGCATGAAGTGGGCCATACGAAGACCCCTACAATCCTGAGTGTAGCGAGTATCATTCTAAGGATTCCTTTGACATTTTTAGCAATCATAGGTGTTCCCGTGCTGATTGGCAGATGGCTTGGATTCGCTCTCTCTGTACCTGAATTGGGACAATTGACGACTTTCACCGTGACTACACTAATTTCGGTTCTACTCCTAACTATCCCGATAGTCCTAATTTGGTGGTTGGATGAGGGATATGCGGAACTTTTCGCTGTCTCAAAACTCGGAGTGGCTACTTACCAACGTCGTCATGCACAAATGACCAAGCACACAGATAGGGGTGTCATTGGGCGCACTGTCCGATGGTTACTATACCCAAATCCGAACTTCGTCGTGTGGATTGCGAAGCGCCTCGATGTGAATTGATAGTGCTCTACACGTCCACGAGATAGTCCTCCCGCCGTTCCATTTGCTCGTTCTTCGTCGCCTTGTCGTAGTGCTTATCCATCACCTCGTGGCTCATATCCACACGGTCGGCAGTCACGTCCTTTGGTTGACCTGCGTTCAGCGCCTCGGTGACGTAGCCACGTCGGAGTGCGTGAGGACTCACAGAGCCAGGACACTTGCTCGCGGTATTGTACGAGGTCGCTTCGCACTCATCGAGGTCGCGTCCCATCGGACACTTCCCCGTGTAGTGACAGGGGCGAGTCACCGTGTAGATGTTCCGCTGGATGGTAGACGGCTCGCATCGTTTCCCGTGAGACGACGTGAGTAGCGGCGTGCGTCCGTGTTCATCCTCATCATCGGGATGGTTGAACCGGAGATAGTCACGTAGCACACTGGCGGCCTCATCGCTTATACGCACGTCACGTTCTCCCCGACTCTTGTTCTTGAGTGGCGTTTCGGTTTCTGGCCGATGACGAACGCGGAGGTATGGGTTCGCCCCGTCCTCGAAGTCACGTTTGTCGAGTCCGTAAAGCGAACTCCGTCGCATTCCAGTCTTCCACAGAATCGAGAAGATGACGTGGCGCAGGCTCGCGTACTCGTGCTTTTCGAGGTAGGCCAGAATCTCGGTTGCCTCATCGCTCGTCAGAATGCTATCAGCAACCTCGTCCTCACGGTTCGGCTTTGGGACGCGAACCAACTGATGCATCCCTTCAGGGACAGCGTCAATGTGTTCGCAGAAGTGGATGAATCCCTTTATGCAGGTCATATCGGTTTTGAGCGTGATGGTCTTCACACGTTCCAGCCGCCATTCCTTGAACTGCTGAATCTCGTCACTCGTCAGGGTGTTGAGCATCTTCACTCCCGCCTCATCGCATAGCCAATCACAGAATCCGTTCAACGTAGTGCGGTAGTTCGACAGCGTCGAGTCGGTTACGTCGGTAGATTTGTCTTTCAGGTATCGGTTCTTCGCTTCGTGCGGTGGGATTGCGTTCATTCTCGTACCTCGTATCACCGAACGAGTCCACGCAGTTGGATGCGGGCACGCAGGATAGTGCATTGCGTGCCTTCGCCACGGCCGCCGAGGGCGGCCCCATCTTGCGGTTATGGGGCCATCTTGCCCGAGGCGGTAGAGGCCCCGGGTTCAAATCCCGGCGAGTCCACTCATTCTCTATCGGCTGTTCGGCGGTTATAGGGCCTAAAACGGTCATTTTGTCGAATTCAATTAACTCGATTCTGTCACGATTCATGACGCACCCTCTGTCGTCGTGTGGTTCGCCGCATTCAATCGTCTCGAGCCCTGAAGTGTTTCAACGGTTGTGCTGAATACACAGCGCGAATCGTGCAAAGTTGAGTCTACTGAGTCTGCTTTTCTACGTGGAAAACACGTATGCTGCGCCCGCATCAGATGTCCCGTCCGGAGCCTCACGAAATGCACCGTTGAGGGCTCTGCCTTCACCGACACCAACGTCCGAGGACCATGAGTTGTACTACTCACGATTCCACGATAGATCCTCGATGGAAGTGAGCCGTACCCACTCAGCGATCGTCCGACTACCACCTATCTCTCGATTAATCACAATCCCGTGTGCGATGAAAACTGTAATGTGTTTTATACGTGGCTACCGAATACCCCGCTTGCGATGAGTAACGAAAAGAAAGCTTCACAGCCAGCCAACGATCTCGCCGCTACCCTGAACGACGGAGGTGTCGCTCTCGGCGTACTCGACAATACGTACAGCCCGACGCTCGTGGAGTTCTACGGTGAACTCGGTATTGATTTCGTCTGGTTGGACCTCGAACACGGTGGACCGAACCCGTGGGATGCACGTCAGTTGGAAGACCTGCTCCGCGCAGCCGAACGAACGGATGTGGAAGTACTTCTCCGACTTCCCGATACGGATCCAACGCTCGTCCGGAAAGCGCTGGACCTCGGTGTGAGAAACGTGTTCCTCCCCCGCGTGGAAAGCGCCGACGAAGTCCGCGATGCGGTTCGGTCCGCACGGTTCCGTTACGACGACGGCCCCGGTGATCGGGGACTGTCCTCGCCACGGGCGTCTCGCTGGGGTCTCGCTGACGATTACATTGCGACCGAAGACAGGGAAACCCTCGTCGGTGTGACCATCGAGACCAAGGCATCAATCGGGAATCTGGATGACATCCTCGCTGTCCCGGAGCTGGGGTTTGTCTTCATCGGCCCGCTTGATCTCTCGGTGTCGCTCGGTTATCCCGGTGAAATCGATCACCCGAAAGTGCAGGAAGCCGTCGAGACGGTTCGATCGACGGCCGTCGGTGCGGGCGTCCCCGTTGCAGGCCTCGGATTCGGGATGGATGATGTCAACGAGAAAGTGACGAACGGCTACCAGATGCTGAACCTCGGGAGCACGACCGGGGCGCTCAAGCAGGTCGTCACAGGCTGGTTCGATGCCTACGAAGGGAACGACGCTTGAATTGAACACGCAGCTAGGCCTCACTCGGTCGAGATATTTTCGATTCCGCTGTTGAACCTCGGAGTCCTCATCGGGGCGGGTGCATTGCTCCTCGGTGGCATGGAGATTTTCAAGAACTCCGTCGAATGGCTCGGAGAAGTCACCGCGTACAAACGGCGAGATATCTCTTACCGGGACGATATACGATGAGAACCATTGAACGAAGTCACTGTCTCCCGACCGACTCTGACGTCCGAAGCGACAGATAGCGATGCCAATTCAGGCCGTCCCTGTGGGTACGTCGTCTGGAAGATGCGCGAGCGCACGCCGAAGCAGTGGCGGCGTCATTACAGACTGAGGTCTCCCGGGATGACAGAGATCGTGATTGACCTGGGATTATCCCGTCCACGTACTCCCCATATCGCCACTGATGTTCTCCAACCACGCCCCAAACCGTTCCCGACACGTATCCGCTGTCTCGATGTGTTCCATGAATCCGGCTCCCCCGTCTCGCAAGGCCGTGCCACAGAACGGACAGAGGTCGGGGGTATCCCACTCCGTGGAATCTCGCGGTGGGTGTGAGTTGTCTGATTTCATATTTTATTTCTGAACAGAGTACTGTCGTCAGTCTATGCGGCGCGATCGAGGGCAATGTCGCACGAAGAGCACGTGCGTTTGTCGGTGGCAACATAGACTCGATTACACGATGGGCACTCGTAGAGGTGCGGTGATGAGACGGTGTCAGAACCGCCCGTGGTGGTTTCGTCCGCCATCTCGCCATCCTCGCTGACCAACGTTCGACCATGTGACCAGGCGTTAGCGACACCGTCGGCGGACCTCGTGTTCAGTCGACCAAGTAAGGTCTTGATTTTCCCTATCATGTCTCTTCAACTATTGTTGCGTCTGCCGAATTCGCTATCACACTCCGGAAGCCCTTCAGGGCGTTGTGTTTTCGGGTGTACCCCTGGCCACTGGTCGCAATGATGTTCCCGTTTCGATGGCGGAGTCGCCAGCGCCATTCCTCATCTCGGGCCCGGTAGACTTCGAATCGAGCCAGTGATTGTGCTACATCGGTAGCTCCCAAACGGGAGGTCTCCTCGTCCTCACCCTCGGGAGTAACGTCGGGGGACGAAACAGGAGACACGTCACTCGATACGGTCCACTCCAGCTCCAGTTCCAGACTCATCTCGTCGTCTTCGGTTTCGAGTTCGATTTCCAGCGTGAGTTCGTCTGGCGTCTCGACAGTCACGGCATCCGGGCTATCGCCTAACCGAACGGTTCCTGTGCGAATTCCCTCCGCCACACCGCTTAGTATGGATGCAATCTCCTCCCGACCGGCTGTCAGTTCATTTCCGTAGTCGTCTCGGGACACAGTACAGTCCAATACGGTTGGCGAGAGAATAGTAGCCCCGAATTTCCGACTGAGACTGTGTTCTGATTAATCGGATGAATCGATGCCGCCCAGACAGAGTCACCCGGTTAATCAAAAACAGGATGGAGATGAATATGTCAGGGGTTAACATATTCGGGAGCCGTAGATATGCTATGATAGCTTCACACGGAGCTCTAGATAGTGCTGTCTCAGTCCAGGCGGTGCTGTTGCAGTTCGGGGGGTGGGTTCATCGAGCTTGCAGTCCTCTTTTTGCTACTCGCGATCGTCGCGGCGGTGCTCGGCGTCCGAGGAGTCGCCGGACTCAGCATGGATATCGCAAAATGGCTTGTTATCATCTTCATCGTCCTCGCTATCGTGACGTTCGTTCTGTAGACTCACCCCCAACTGCCCTCGATGAGACGCACAACGCGTGAACCGGCGACTTGGAACCAGTATGATGAGGCCCAGGTGACATGGTATCGACACTGGTTGTCGTAGGGTTGCTCGTGGCTGCGTTCGTCGGGTTCAATATCGGTGGGTCGTCGACCGGGGTGGCCTTCGGGCCGGCCGTCGGGAGTCGTCTCCTCAGGAAAGTCACTGCCGCAGCCCTGTTCTCACTGTTCGCGTTTCTGGGTGCGTGGACGGTCGGTCGGAACGTCATTGCCACCATGAGTGACGGCATCATTCCGGCGGCGCAGTTCTCGCCGACTGCTGCCGTCGGTGTCCTGTTTTTCACTGGTCTGTCGCTCTTGGTCTCGAACCTCTACGGGGTTCCCGCCTCGACATCGATGACTGCAGTCGGTGCCATCGTCGGGCTCGGTCTCGCGACGGATTCGCTCAACGAGGCGTTGATGTTCACAATTATCTCCGCATGGATCGTTGCGCCACTGCTCGGGTTCGTGGCTGGTGCCATCGTCGGGCGGTATCTGTACCCTCAGTTAGAAGTTCGCCTGTCGTTTACGCGCTTCGAGCGGCACCTTGTCCAACTCGACCGATCGGGCAGGGTTCCGCGCCTACGGCTCAATACGAACGCTGCCCCACGCGACCTCGTCGGTTCGCTTCTGGTCATCGTAATCGCGTGCTACATGGGGTTCAGTGCAGGGGCGTCGAACGCCGCGAATGCGGTCGCACCGCTCGTCGGGAATGGGTCGATTACCCTCGAGCAAGGCATCGTGCTCGCCGTCGCTGCCATCGGCCTCGGAGGGTTCACGATCGCCCGACGGACGCTCGCGACGGTCAGTGACGGCATCACCGATCTCCCCATCTTGGCCGCACTCGTCGTCTCGAGCATCGGAGCGACTATCATCACTGTTCTCTCGTATCTCGGTATTCCGGCGAGCCTCGCGGTGAGCACGACCTGCTGTATTATCGGACTCGGCTGGGGCCGAGCGAGTCGTGCTGTCACGCTCGCAGAGATCGCAACCCCATCTGTCGAGGGTGATCTGGGTGCAGGCCTCACCACGGGTGCGCTGGCCGCGTCGACGGATTCGGATGACCCACCGTTGAGCCCGACAGTCGGCGACTTGGCGAGCAGTATGGCTGGCGAGCGACCGGGTCGACGGGACAGAGACACAGCGGTTCCCCCGATCGGGGAGGAACACGTCGATGAACTCAGCGCAGAGAGTTTGTTCGATCGAGCTGCCACACGCCGAATCGTCATCCTCTGGATTCTCGCGCCATCGCTCTCGGTCGTCAGCTCCTATCTCCTCTTTGCCTTGGTACTGTAGGCCTACCCTGAGTTCAGTACGTCCACGTCTCCGGCCGGTCTCCTGTGCTACCCACGGCACAGAGCGTCAATCGATTTGGTTCGGTTCTCGAGAAGTATCTACGGTTCGCTCGAACCGCTGTATCCCTCGTCGCTCCCGTGACCAACACCTCATCCCCGGCTCTATCTTCATATAGCGAGAGAGTCCTGCCCGCGATGAACGAGTGTTCCGACGAATCGCTCAGTACAGAGCACAACCTCCACACGCACCCGCCGAATGAACTGTTTTACGTCCTTGAGGGAACGATGACGCTGTATGTAGACGGGCAGTCGCATCAGTTGACGCCGGGTGAAACCGGATTCGTTCCAGCCAATCAGCCGCACGGGTTTCGCGTCACCGGTGATGACCCTCTCCACGTCCTCGCTATCTTTGTACCCGCCGGAATGGGGGACTTCTTCCGGGAGGTCGGAACCTCCGTTGAGACGAGAGAGATCCCCAAGTATCGCGGCCCGACAGAAGAGGACCTCGAACGCATGATGGCCGCCAGCCCGAAATATGAGATGAAGAGACTTGGCCCGCTCCCACCCGCTATGTGAATGACGATTGAGAGCAACCTCGACTGACACGGGATGGGTGCCGAATCCACCCTCTGTATCTCGCACGCCGGTACTGACAGATACGGGATACACTCTTGATCTGTGGGATTGATCATTGACTCAACGCTGGTGGTGAGACGATTCTCGAAACCGCCGGAAGACGGCCCGGTTTAATCGATTCTTTCACGTCCCGTCATCGTATCCCGTCGAGTCCATTCTTCGCTGTATCCTCGTTACAACGCTTCTGTCCGTTCTTTCTCGGGGTCGTTATGAAATCGAATAGCATTCGTCACAGAGCGTGATGGATTCGATTTAAACGCAGCTCGATTTGGACTACTGTTCTCTCTGGTTGTGCGAACGTTTTTGCGATAGCGGGCGATAGAAACCGGTATGGCCGAGCGCGAGTCGCGGCGGATCGCCCACGAGTTACTGAGCGAACCCCACATCACCGGGCGGCGTATCAGCGTCCGCCAGGTGTACGCGCTCGTCGAGGAACGAGATGTCGATCCTGAAGCTGTCGCCGACCGGTACGACCTCGACGTGGCTGACGTCTACCACGCCCTTGCGTACTACCACGATCACCCACGGGAGATGAGCGACGTCGAAGCCGAGCGTGAGGAGGCTATCGAATCGTTCCGAGAGTCGATCGACCGCCCCGAGGGTGTCGAACCCGACACAGCCTGAGATGTCCGAGTGGGTATTTCTGCTCGACGAAAATATCGACCCGAAAGTAGCGACGTATCTGGAGAAAGAAGCGCTGGATGCAACCCACGTTCGGGATACGCTTGGACAAGGTGCCGACGACGAAGCTGACGTACTTCCCTACGCTCGTGAACAGGACCGCATCATCGTAACGAGCGATGTGAACGATTTCGGCGCACTACCATCAGATTCTCACGCTGGAATCATTCTTCTGTACGACGATACGATGCCAGCCTACAGAGTCGCAGCAGCACTCATTGCACTTGTCGATGCGTATCCAGACCGAGACGCGTTCACTGGTCGTGAAGAACTAGACGCGTGGGTGTGACACGCCCATGAAGACTGATACAGCTTTGCCGCAAGCGGTGCAGTGAGTATTTCCGGAACCACCAGAAGGCAGTCTGACATACTCGATTCTTTCACGCGGTGTCATCGTATCCCGAGAGACGCCACTGGCGTCTCTCGCACATCGCGAACGTGACGCGTTCGCTCAATCTCGGCGAGTCCATTCCTACTTATACTCCCGTTAGGAGTGCTCTGTGGCCGATCTTCGAGGGCGTGATCAACTCCTCGTGAATCCATCACGCTCTATGACAGAGGCTATTTAATGAGTCACACCTCACCAGACGCCGCTCTCGTGTTCAGTCCAGCGGCAAGATTTTGTATATGCGCTCGTAAAGCAATTGTATATGTCTGATGCAGATACCACGGCTGGCGACGACGGGCCAGAGATGGTCCAAATCAACCTCCGGTTGAGCAAGGCGTTTCTCGAAGATATCGACACGACGTGGAAAGAGGAAGGATTCAACTCTCGGAATGAGTTCCTCCGATACGCAGCACGCGACGCGGTGAAGCACCCCGAATTTTCTCGCGAGGGATGGAAACAGATTGCTGCCAGTGAACACGAGCTGCGGTCTGGCGACGCAGAGTTAGTGTCGCGTGAGGAAGTCGTCGAGATGATGGATCGAGACGAAGATGACGAGTGACGAGTGGACGTGGAAGTTCACGACGAGGGCGGCCGACCAGTTCGATTCCCTCGACCCGCACGTACAGGACCGAATTGTCTCGAAGTTAGATGAGATCGTCGAGTCAGAATGGCGCGAACCCGACGATTTTCTCGAACCGCTAACTGGTGGTCCATTCTCGAAACTCCGAGTCGGGCAGTATCGACTCGCCTGTACACTCGACCGGAGCGGATCGGTACTGGAAGTTCATCGCATCGAACACCGAAGCGGTGCCTACACTGCTGACGACGATTAGATTCCCCACACGCGAAATCACCGGACGACGGACCGATATAATCGATTCTTTCACGCAGCGTCATCGTATCCCGAGAGACGCCACCGGCGTCTCTCGCACATCGCGAACGCGACGCGTTCGCTCAATCCCGGCGAGTCCACTCAGTCTCTATCGAACATTCGGCGATTAGATGGCCTGATACGGCTGTTTTGCCGACAAATATCAAATCGATTCCGTCACGGTTCGTGATGTACCCCTCACAGTCGTGTGATTTGCTGCATTTAATCGTCTTGAGCCCTGATCCATTTCGACGGCTGTGCTGAATACAGAGCGTGTATGCAGTATCGAGTCCGCTCGGTGTGATCACGACCGAACCGGTGCGATACAGTACACCCGTTTGCGGACTCACCGCGGACTGACCGTGGTCCGCTTCTGGTAGATTCGAGAAACATCTGGCAGCGAGTGCGGGATACAGTGCGTGTCTCTGGAAGGAGACGAATCCGGACCATCGCTCTGTCCGCTGTTTCCCCGATCAGTGCGGCTGACACCGAACAGGATTTGATACGCTATTTATTATCATATACTACTAATTTATATACTTATAAGTTGTTTGTGTACTCGTTTTATGTATCGTATATCGAGCGACCTGAGACGCCAGGCCGGGAAAAGTACTGACGAACCCGGAACGACGAGACGAGCGATTCTCGCCGCGTGCGGAGCAGGCGCACTGAGCGGATTAGCTGGCTGTAGTGCGCTTGAGGGGCTGTTGGACAGCGCCAGCGACCAGATAGTACAGAACAGGACGGCGTCGCCGGCGGGATTCTACACAGGATCGGAGACGCTCGACACCTCCGGTGATCTCTACCGGAGCGGGCCGGTCGACGTGCGATTCATTCCGCCAACGTTGCAGGCCGAGGGCCAGCGGATCGAAATCGACGGCTGGAGTACCAGCACGACGACGAAGGCACAGGACTACAACGCCACGCGGTCGAACAAACCGACCAGCATCTGGTGGCCCGGTCCCGACGTCGATGGCGACGGTATCGACGACCTCCTGACGCTCCTCGACATCGAGCGGGCGCTACTGGTCTATGCCGACGCTGCCATCGAGGCCGTGGACGACCGGACGACCGACGACGCGAAGGCCACGCTCGACGCGTTCATCAACGCGACCACGAAGGCGCTGAAGAAAGGGGATCGAATCAACCGTTGCTCCACCGACCGCTGCGGGACGATTCGAGAGAACATAGAGACTGCTCAACAGCTCGCCGGAGAAGCGAGCGACGCCATGGACGCAGGCGAGTGGGACAGCGCGAAGCGGTCCCTCCAGCAGGCCCGCCGCATCGTCCAGGGCGACGTCGACGACATCTTCGACGACCTCGACAGCGACGACGACGGACTCCTGGACGGCACGGAATCGCTCTACGACTACCTCGACGCGGAGCCGACGATCGGCGAGCATTTCGTCGTCAGCCTCCCGGACGCCCGCGTCCGGGGCGGCGGGCCGGCGCTTGCGGAGGAACTCACGCTCGAGCGCGTCCTCGCGTACTTCTTCGGCAAACGCGGCGCCGATAGCTGCGGCGAGAGCGACCGGGCGGTCGCGGTCCATCGGGACCTCGCGTGCCGGACTCTCCTCACGTCGACGCTCGAAGTCGGTGACGCCGTCGGGTCACAGCTTCGTGGCATCGACAAGAAGGACATCCGTCGGGGAATGACGTCTCGCAACGTCGCCGCCTTCGGTACCTCGGGCGGCGTCGTCGTCACCGGTGCGTCGCCGGATGTCGACGGGTCCGAGCCGATTACACGCGTCACGGCCGGATGCTGTGGAAATGGGCAGTCGACTCCGGTAATCATACAGGAGTTGGAGTCCTGGGGCGATGAGACCACTTCCGGGGAGGCCACCGTGTCCGAGACGTTCGTCGTTCCCGTGGCAGCGACGCCGCCGGACTGCCCGTCTCCGATGCCCGCGCTATTCCACGTGCGCCGGATCCGCCATGACGACCAGCTGCTCTACGTCGGCGGCTGGCACATAGACGACGGTGCACTCTACGAGAACGCTGCGACACTGCTGGTCGCCGACGGCCCGAACGTCGTCACCGGCGTCACGCGCTCGGACATCGATGACGGCGGTCTTGACCTCGCGAAGATGGCCAGCGATAGCGGCACTCGGAAAAAGCCTGGGCGGACGAAATACTCGAACATCACGCTAAAGGGCCAGTATGATCTGGACGCCGAGTACTTGCCGGCGGATGCCCACTCAGTGTGCAGAGACGACGGCGACCTATACTGTTGGGGAGTCCAGTCTCGCGAAGCACTCGCCAATCACGACACGAAAGACTGTGACGACCAAGATCCCGACATCCACCCGTCAGCCGTCATAACGGCGCTCGATGCCCCAGTACTGCACTTCGTCGGGGCTGCCGACGCATCGAAAGACGTGAAGTTCAAAGCAGGGGCAGAGCTGTCGAAATCGATCAACTGAGAGCCTCGGTGTTCTCTGGTGTACCATTCGCGACGCTCAGCGTCCCGTTTCAAGAGTTCATCCATCGGTATCGAACGTCGGTGCTATCCTGTGTCTCAGATCGATTGGATGAGCACCACCTTCCGCTGATAGAGGACGAAGAGAGTCCCAGCGCATTTGCCAAGCGATTGTTTAGAACGAACTCACAGAGAACCGAGCTGCTGATTACATTCGCTGTATCGGTCACGCCGCTCCCGAGAGAAATCGAGTGGATTCTATCGGCCGTGCTGAATACGGCGCGCGTATGCAGCACATGCCGGGCCACATCGACGGAAAGAATGGTGGTCTGTGGAGTCGGCAGTTCACACATTACGTACAGTCACGGTTCCTACCATATTGAGGGCATGCAAGAGGCACAGATACGGGTACGTACCAGCTTCCTCAAACGTATGAACGAATGGCTCCTCAGGGAGGACATCACCCTTCCGAGCCGTCAGCCAGTCCTCGACCGCGGCCTCCGCCGAATCGAATCCCCCACTGGCAAAGTACTCGCCGTTCTCCGGGAACTCTCTATCGTCTCCTTCGGGGATCGCCTGTCCGCCGTCCTCGCCGGTGACTGAGTGGGCGATTCCCGTCCCGTTCACCCAGCCGACGCTGTCACCCGGTCGAACTGTCAATGACTCCGGGTAGTAGGCTATCGGGCCCATCTGGACGACGTGGTCGGTATCGGGCTGGACGACCTCGGGAGGTGGTGGGATATCGCCTGCCGGCGTTCGAACGACGATTTTGCCGGCCATCGTGTCGAAATCCTCGTGGGGCAGGCAACAGTAATGATAGTGTCCGGGGACAGTGAACCGGTGCTCGAAGCGATCGCCCGGACCAAGGAGTCCGGCATCCGACTGTTCGGCTCGAGCAGCGATTTCGGAGTCAAATCCACCACTTGCGAAGTAGTCCGCATCGTCGGGGATTCGACCTTCGTAGGCTGTAACAGTGTGCTCTAGGGTTTCGATGTTCCACCACGTGACCGTCTCACCGGGGTCGATGACGAGCCGACCGGGTTCGAACCAGTTGGGCTGGACATCGACACGGGGCTCTGATGGGGGCACTCCAGGGAGCGATGTGGAACAGCCTGTGGTCCCGACGAGTCCGGCGACACCCACTGTTCGGAGGAGCGACCGTCGTGTCCACCGCGCCATTACGGTGAATTCGACCCCATCGAGCAATATTTGTTGGGGGAGATACCGTCTGGAAAAGCAGAGTCTGGACGGCCTCTAAACATGCGTTTGCGTTGGACGAGTGTTACAAGCAACCGATGTATCGGTAACACCGTTACTGACAGGCACTGAGCAGTTCGTCCAGACGCTGCTGTATACAGCACGCATAGTCAGCATTCGGGTCGAATTGCTCTCAGAGATATCGTGGCGGTGCATATCGCGTCGACTGACGTGGGCCACTGGTCGGACGCTCAACTGTAGCTTTTAGTCTTCGCAACCTTCTTTCTCCGTTCGTGCGTCGGGGTAGCCATGGAGCTCCCCCGCCGCCGGCTCCTCGAAACCATGACCACCCTCCCCGCCGTGGTGCTTGCCGGCTGTTCGGCCCTTTCCGATAGTACCTCCACTCCCACGCCGACTCCCTCCTACAACCACCTCAGAAATACCCCGGTCTATCGGAGTGACGATGTCGGACTTCGAATCCCAGATCGACTCCCGACAGTCGAGGCACCAACCAATGCAGATCTCATTGTGATACATGGGAACCCTGCAGTCGACGCCGAACAGGCGGTGACGTGGCTTGCAGACGAACGCGCTGTCGCCCTCCTCGGAGACAGTGCCCAGAGTACGTGGATAGAATGGACGCAGAGCGATGTCTACCGCGAGACGTTCCAATCGAAAGGGCAGAGTGAAGCGACTCCCGAACCACATCTGCTCGTTGCCGCAGCAGCTGGAACGACTGCTACGACATACCGGTATTCGTGGAGCGACCTTCCAAGCAATACCCAACTCCTGGATGCACTGGATGACGCCATGGCCGACATCGAAGCCTAACTCAGTACTAACCATCTAAGTGGGCAGTCCGTGACGAGCTGATACCCGTACCTGGGTGTCGCACACAGAGACCGTGCAACGTAAGCACAAGGAGTGGTAGACCCACCCTCTGTATCGGTTACCTATATATTGACAGACCCTGTGTAGTTCGAAAATTCACTGCTGCATACAGCGCGCATATCTCGCAGGCAGTTGTCCCCCAATTACGGGTGGTTGGAGTAATCAGTACAGGGCGCGTATCTCGCAAGGCAGTTGGTGAAAATCATTGATACACGGATTTGTATGTTGTTCACTGCCAGAATTACGTAGTTGAGATCCCGGGTTCGAGTGCCGAAATAATATCCGCAGCGTGGAACTCCCGATCAGCGAGGTTTCTGTCAGTACCTCGGTAAGCTGTTGAATCGCTTACCCTAGGGTGTCGATGTAGGATTTCCGCGGACCGCTACGCTGACAACTGACGCACGTCGACGCCGACGGCTACCGCTCGCCCGCCGACAGCCGCGTGAGCGTGATGAGAAGGTGCGGGCCGGCGAGAGCGTGCTGGTCGAGTGAGTCGTGTCTACACTTCTACTGGGGTCGCGCCCTCGCGGTATCGGTCGACCGTCTCCCGCGCCCACGCCGCCGCGGCCGGCGTCTCGTTCGTTATCAGGCCGGTGATGAGCGCCCCCTCGCGGAGTTCGATGGCCATCCGTGCCGGCGAGCCGTCAGTGACGATGACGCCGTACGGGACGGGGTCGGCCGTCTCGTAGAGGGCCGCACGCTCGGCCACGTCCGCGAGCGCATCGCCGTGGTCCCGGCGGAGCGTCTCAACGACGCCCGCCGGTAACACAAGTTCGGCGTCCAGTCCGGCGTCGAGTATCGCCCGGAACCGATCGACATATCCCGGCGAGACGACAGGTGCGATGCCTCGGACCCGGTCGGCGCCCGCGAGCAGGTCCCAGACGGCTTCGAGGTGCCGCTCGGCGTCGGAGTCGTCGGGCCGGACGACTGTCGCGCCCACGAGCGCCGCCGGGTCCACTGCGTCCCCCGGCAGGTCCACGAGCAGGTCTCCGTAGCCGGCCGTGTCCGCAAGTGACTCGAACCGCGAGAGTGCAGCCACGCCGAACAGCGTCGGGGTGAATCCCCCGTCGGTTCGTTCGATTAGCCCCGCCTCCGCCAGCTGTGTGAGGCCCTTGTAGACCGTCGACTTCGAGTCCGAGAGCGCGTCAACGAGTTCGTGACGTGGGCGTGGCTTGTCGACGATGGCCCGAAGGATTTCGTGCCGGAGGCCCAGCAACTCAGTGAGATCCGACCCGTCCATACCATCCCGTCACGTCAACGGTACATCAGTCCTACCATCGCGAGCCGATTCCGAGCGGCTCGGAATTTCCCGGCCGGTGTCTTGAGGCCCGTACGACGCCTCCTCCCGGTATGACACGACCGGAGACAGACGGGGCGGCCTGGCCAGGCGCGGTGAACGAGAGGTCGCGGGTCGACCTGACCGGTGGCACTCTTGAGTACGTGGATGTCGGGAGCGGGGACCCGATCCTTTTCGTCCACGGCGCGTTCGTGAACGGCGATCTGTGGCGGAACGTGGCCGGGCCGCTCGCCAAGTCCCACCGCTGTCTCGTCCCGACGCTCCCACTCGGTGGCCACCGACTGCCGATGGACGCGGACGCCGACCTCACGCCCGTGGGGCTGGCCGACCTGCTCGCGGCGTTCCTCGACGCCCTCGAAGTCGACCGGGTGACGCTCGTCGGCAACGACACCGGCGGCGCGATTTGTCAGGTGTTCCTCGCTCGACACCCCGAACGGGTCGAGCGGCTGGTGCTGGTGAACTGCGATGCGTACGACAACTTCCCGCCGCTGGCGGCCAAGCCGTTCACCATCGGCGCACGGGTGCCGGGTGTCCTCGGCCTGTTCGCCCGGTCGCTCCGGTCGGCGACGGTCCGACGACTCGCCTTCCGCCTGTTGACGAAACACCCCGTCGAGGACAGCGTCCTCGCGGGCTACGTCGACTCGCTCACCCGTGAGCCGGAGGTGCGGCGTGACCTCCGGAGGGCGCTGCTCGGCGTCGAACCGCGCTACACCAACGAGGCGGCTGCGTCGTTCCCCGATTTCGAGCGGCCCGTCCTCGTCGTCTGGGGGACCGACGACCCCATTTTCCCCGTCGCGGACGCCGAGCGACTGGTCACCGAGTTCCCGAACGCGCGGCTTGAGCGGGTCGCGGATGCGTACGCGTTGGTCCCGGAGGACCAGTCCGAGCGCCTCGTGGAACTGCTCGACGCGTTCCTCGGAATGCGGGTGCCAGCCTGAGCGCGGCTGTCGGGCGTGTGGCGACGGAGCGGGCGTTACGGCCGCCGAATAATCTACAGGGCAAATTGAAGTCGCCACCGCCGCAATAGAGTTAGGCAAAGCCCTGGCAAAATCGAGAAGGAAGCCCTAATGCCGGAGATACAGCGCGTAGAAGAACGGTTGGAGAATGATTACTATGTACGAAGACTGAGGAGTTGATTCATAGGTAGCGGCTTGAACTAAACCGTGATGGGGTGATGCATAGACGCTTTGAGTGTTGCACACCACTTCTGACAGCGTTCGGTGAGGTTTCTGCGGGTGTGCTGAATAGAGGTCGCGAGTCGGTCACTCGGCCCTGCCGGTCTTGATGCTGAGTGTCGGCGTCTATGGGCCATTGAGTGACGAACAGTAAGATGATGCTGCCACAGAGACAAGACAGCGCATGCGTTCCAGTCCCTCCCTCAGAGACCGAATCCGTCCGAGAGCGTTGTTGTTTATTACAGTGTTCGTTGGGGGCGCTACCTACTTTGAGTTCGTATATTCTGGGCCAGCAAGTCTGTATTCAGTTGCTCTCTGGATAATCGTCGTTCCACTGTTGTTCTCTACGACAGTGGATGGTGTCCGGAGCCACTACCTCTACCAACCCCTTATGTATGGCGGTTTTATGGCAATTGGTGTCCTCCAGTATCTTGACGGCGACTGGCTCCTTCTTGCGGGGTTGTTCATCCTCGCAGGAATCGTCGGACTGGTTTCTGAACTTCGCAATCAGTATACTCCCACGGCTTCCAGACCCCAGCAATAAGCTCCCAGTCTGAACTCATCAACTCATTCAGTGAATCTGTGGCGAAACAAAGAGTGGACGTTTGCTGACTACAGCCTCTGTATCTCGCACGCTGTTCCTGTCTGAGATTCAATACGTCTCTGATGTTCGCCGGTGGTGGCCTACCAGTGGTTCTCAGGTGTCGTGACCTCACAATTGTAGAGAGACTCTCCGGGAAACGGTGTTCCACACTCAGAAACTACTAGTAGACTCGGCGGTGACGTCAATAGATCAATAGCTGATTGAACGATGGAGGCGAGGACAGGCGAACGACGCTTGACTCTCTCGGCGATACGTACCGAAGCTACACAAGGCGTCGCAGTCGATATGTTCTGTAAGAAATACGGCACCCTCGTTAAGTAATGGTACGAAACAAGGACGATACTCCGTCACCGTGGTCGCGGTCGGTTAGCGACGTTCTGGAGCGACTCGACGTATCCAAAGACGAGGGACTGACGGAAGAGGAAGTCGAGAGCAGACGAGAACGGTTCGGTCTCAACGAGCTGCACGAAGTCGAACAGCGACGTTGGCTAGCGGTTCTGATAAGCCAATTTACGAGTGTCATCGTCCTTCTGCTCGCAGTCGCGGCCGTGGCGGCGTTCGTGATGGGGGATGTTATCGAAGGAACCGCGGTTCTCGCTGTGCTCGTCATCAACGGCGCTATCGGCTTCGTCACCGAGATGCGCGCCATCCGTTCGATGGAGAGCCTGCAGGAGATGACGGAGGTCGCAACCAGAGTCCGTCGAGCCGGTGACGATCAAGAAATCTCGGCAGCAGATCTGGTGCCGGGCGATATCGTCATTCTCGATGCTGGGGATATTGTCCCAGCCGATCTGCGGGTGATAGATCCGTCTAAACTCCAGGTAGACGAGTCGGCTCTCACTGGCGAATCGGTCCCCGTCGGCAAGACGAGCGCCCACCTTGACGAGGACGTACCCCTTGCCGAGCGGGAGAACATGCTCTACAAGGGGACGTACCTGACCCGCGGGACCGCAGAAGCAGTCGTTGTCGCCACGGGACCGGACACGGAACTGGGGCAGATATCGGCATCGCTCCAAGAGACAGGTGAGAAGAAGACGCCACTCCAGGAGAAGCTCGACGAGCTGGGACAGAAGCTCGTTCCATTACTCCTCGTGGTGGCGGCTATCGTCCTCGTGTCCGGATGGCTCAGGGGGCAGGACCTCTTCTTGATGGTTGAAACGGCCATCGCGCTAGCGGTTGCGACCGTGCCGGAAGGGCTCCCCATTGTCGCCACACTCGTGTTGGCGAGGGGGATGTGGCGGATGGCCGACCGCAACGCACTCATCAGCAACCTCGCCTCCGTCGAGACGCTCGGCTCCACAACCATCATCTGCACTGATAAAACGGGGACGTTGACGGAGAACAAGATGACTGTGGCCGCCTACGAGCTGGCGAATGGCTCGGTGGAGGTCACGGGGACTGGACTCGACACCGACGGGACGTTTCAGCACGGCGGCCAAGAGCGAGACGAGCCACAGGATCCCGCTATGCAGGAGGCACTCAAAGTGGGTGTCCTCTGTAACAACGCCTCCGTTACCGAGGAAGACGGCGAGGTGAACGTGACGGGCGATCCGATGGAAGTTGCCCTCCTGATCGCCGGGGTGAAGGGAGGGCTCGACCGGGACGATCTCCTCGGATCGTTGCCGGAAGCCCGGGAGGTGTCGTTCGACCCGGCCGTCAAGATGATGGCAACGTACCACGACTTCGACGGACGGTACACGGTAGCCGTAAAGGGGGCTCCGGAGGCGGTCATCGACGCGTCTTCCCGGGTGGTGACGGGAGAGGACTCCCGGGAGTTATCGGCGACCGAGAAGGACGAGTGGATCGAAAAGAGCGAACGAATGGCCGAGGACGGGTTGCGCGTTCTCGGACTCGCTCGGAAAAACGTGGATAATACAGAGGGCTCGCCGTACGAGGACTTGTCGCTGATCGGGCTCGTTGGGCTGATCGATCCACCGCGCGAAGAAGTCAGATCGACTATCCAGCGGTGTCAGGACGCAGGAATACGTGTCGTCATGGTGACCGGCGATCACGCAGGAACGGCCAGTAACATCGCCCGGAGCGTCGGGCTGGTAGACCCGGACGACACCGAGGTCATCGCGGGCCGCGAACTCGACGACGTCGAAAACCTCACCCAGGCGGAGCGGGACCGGTTCGTGAACGCCTCCGTCTTCGCGCGAGTCAATCCCGCGAACAAACTCGATTTGATCGACGTTCACCAGGCAACCGGTTCTATCGTCGCAATGACTGGCGACGGTGTCAACGACGCACCGGCACTCAAGCGGGCCGACATCGGCGTGGCGATGGGTCAGCGCGGGACGCAAGTCGCCCAAGAAGCGTCGGACATGATTCTACAGGACGACAACTTCGAGAGCATCTATCACGCCGTCAGAGAGGGACGGATCATTTTCAGTAACATTCGGAAGTTCGTGCTGTATCTCATGTCGTGTAACGTCAGCGAACTGCTCGTCATTCTGATCGCCGCGCTCCTCGGCTTTCCTCTGCCCTTGCTCCCCCTGCAAATTCTCTTCCTCAACGTTGTGACCGACATTTTCCCGGCATTCGCACTCGGTGCCTGTGGCGGCAGCACCGACATCATGGACCGTCCACCTCGGGATCCCGAAGAATCGATTATGACGCGAACCAACTGGACCGAACTGGGGCTGTTTGGGATACTGATTTCAGCCGCGGTTATCGGTGCATTCATCATCGGCGGTGGGATGTACGCCGGCGGTATGGACACCGATGAGGCCGTCACGATTTCGTTCCTCACACTGGCCTTCGCCCAACTCTGGCACGTGTTTAACGTCCGGGATATCACGTCCGGTCTCGTCAGAAATGAAGTCACGGAAAACCTGTACGTGTGGGGGGCACTTGGCCTCTCGTCGGTAATCCTCTTCGGCGCAGTCTACCTGCCCGGCATCTCCCTGGCGCTGAGCACAACCCCGATTGGGTTCGAGGGGTGGCTGCTCGTGTTCGGGATGAGTCTACTACCCCTCGTGCTCGGACAGATAGAGCGCGAATTCCGACGGCGATCCGGGACGTCCGACTCGTGACGCTGCTCGAAACCAGCATTCTCGGTGGACAACAACGACTGCTGTCACGCTCCGGAGCCGTAATAGTGTACACGCCAAGACCGATTTTAGCCGAGACGTGACGAGTGGCATAACCGGGAACTCAGCCGTACGTTGCCCGTCAGGTGATGTGGGTTCGCAAATCATCGCCGTAAGCCACTTGTGGGCCTCTAGAGTCGGGTCCCGAAGCCGAGATGGTGACAAACCATTAGGGGACATCCGTCGTAGTCGCTTGAAGTGGTATGTACAACGACGTTCTGCTTCCGTTCGATGGGAGTGATGGAGCTGCGGAGGCACTGCATCACGCTGCCGAAATCGCTCACTGGGCCAACGCCACTATCCACGTCCTCTTTGTAGCAGATACGACACGCGATAGTGTCACCGTCGTCGAAACCCAGGTCGTTGACGCCCTCGTCCAGCAGGGCGAGGACATCGTGGAGGACGCCGAGAAGACACTGCGCACGCTCGGGGTGGACTATGATTCTGACGTCGTCCAGGGGAATCCAGCGCCGACAATCGTCGAGTACGCCGAGCGATACGACCACGACCTAATCGTGATGCCGACTCACGGTCGTGAAGGAGTTTCACGGTACCTTCTCGGAAGCGTCACGGAGAAGGTCGTCCGTCTGTCTTCTGTCCCCGTTCTTACGGCGCGGATGCAGCCCGACGAACAACTGATATTCCCCTACGAGAACATCCTCATACCGACAGACGGGAGCACTGGTGCTACCTGTGCTACCGAGCACGGTATCTCCCTTGCAGCGTCTCTCGACGCGACGGTTCACGTGCTGTCTGTCGTGGACGATACGTCGCTAGATCCGGACGTTCGCTCGGCCGTTCCCGAGCTGGACAGAGAACAGGCCGCGACCGATGCCGTCGAGGACGTCGTGTCCGAGGCAGAGACGTACGGGGTTGAAAACACCGTACGACACATCGAACACGGCGCGCCCGTCGAGATGATCCTCAATGTCATCGAATCGAACGATATTCACGCCGTCGTGATGGGGACAACGGGGAGACGCGGGGCTGATCGAATCCTACTCGGGAGTGTCGCCGAAAAGACCGTCCGGTCTGCGCCAGTGCCCGTCATCACGGTCGGTCACGGCGGGTAGGGGCCAGGCGAGGGGTCTGGTGACTCGCTCTTGGTGAAACGCCGTATCCCAGTAGTCGGAGAACCGCCCGTTCCTCCTCGAACGCTGCCGGCTGCTCGTATTCGCGTTCCGTGACGTCTCGATAGTCAGCAAGTGCTTCGAGGCTGGGAACTGCTCTGGCCGGCTCGAAGTAGTTGGGGGATGCCGTACGCTTTGCGTCTGCCCGCCGCACGGTCCGCTTCCTCACCGCGCATGAGACAGGCCACCACTGACTTCTCGTGTTTCTGCTGTGTGCTCCCGGAACTGGCCGTGCTAACTCAGGGAGCGCAGCTTCTCGCCGTATTTCTGGAGGGCTCAGTCAATGATGGCAAGCCTGGCAGGCGGTCTATCGGGAATGCTGCATCGCTGTCGTGTTTGGATATCCGTGCTGAATATGTAGCACAAATTCTATGTGGTCAGTCGAGGTATTCTCGGTGAAGCGTGAATCGATGAGTCCTCTCTTTTTTCTTTTTTCATGGAACAATAGTTTCCCTCTACAACAACTCCCCGTGCAGCTTCCGGTCTCGTTCGACGTAGTCGTCGTACTGGCGATCATCGCCACCGTCTTCGTCCTCTTCGTCACCCAGCCAGTACCAATCGACGCCACCGCGGTCGGCCTCATGGTCGCACTCGTCCTCCTCGGCGAGTGGACGGGCGTCTCGCCGGAGCAGGGCGTGTCGGGCTTCTCGAACCCCGCGACGCTCACCGTACTGGCGATGTTCGTCCTGAGTGAGGGCGTCCGACGGACCGGCGTCATCCAGATCCTCACGCGGAAACTGATCGCGTTTGCTGGGGACAACGAGTTCAAACAGTTGCTCGCCACGGTCACGCTTTCCGGGCCGCCGGGCGGGGTCGTCAGCAACGTCTCGGTCGTCGCCGTGTTGATACCTGCGATAATGAACCTCGCCCGGCAGACGAAGACGTCGCCCTCGAAGCTCCTGATACCACTGTCGTTCGCCTCGATGCTCGGTGGCATGCTCACCGTCGTCGGGACGATAACGAATCTCCTGGCGAGCGAGGTGTGGGTCCAGGTCGGCGGTCCCGACGCAGAGCCGTTTGCCCTCCTCGAGTTCACGCACCTGGGCGCCATCGTCTTGCTCGTGGGGCTCGTGTACTTGCTCACCGTCGGTCGATACCTCACTCCAGCACGGATCGATCCGGCGGAGTCGCCCACCGACGCGTTCGGCATGACCGACTACCTCACCGACGTCGTCGTCATGGAGGACTCGCCGGTCGTGGGTTCCCGGGTCACGGAACTGAACGAGAGGGACCTCGACCTCGACGTGTTCCAGATCGTCCGTGGCGACCGGACGATCGCCCGTGGACTCGGATCGGAACGGATCCAGGCGGGCGACGTCCTCTCCGTCAGGGCCGACCAGGAAACCCTCCAGGAGGTCATCGAGCAGGACCACCTGCAGCTGTTACCGGAGGTCATGGAGGCGGCCACGGAAGACGATGCACCCCTCCCACCCGGCTTCTCGCCACGGCGTCACGACTGGGAGTCGTTCACCGCGGAGCGGAGCGACTCTCTGGTCGAGGACGAGGCGTCGAGCGAAGATACGGAGGAAGACGGCGACGAGACGGCCGAGGAGGCCTCCGACGAGGAGGACGAACTCACCGAAGTCGTGCTGTTGCCCGGTCCCTGGTCGAGTCGGCGCAGCGGTGTCACAGACTTCGAGCGCGACTACGACGTGACAGTGCTGGCGATCCGGCGCGGCGACGAGGTAATCCGTCAGCGTCTCCGAGAGGTCCGGTTGCAGGCTGGCGACGTCATCCTCGTCCAGGCGCCCGACCAAATGCTCGACCGCATCGCGAGGGACACGAACGTCGCCATCGCGGGCGAGGACAGATGGGAGGACTTCGACCGGTCGAAGATCCCAATCGCGCTGGGGATCCTCGCCGGTGCTCTCGGACTCGCGGCACTCGACGTTCTCACGCTCATGGTGAGTGCGCTGACGGGCGTCGCGGCGATGTTCTTCACTGGCATCCTCACACCCGAGGAGGCATACGAGGCCGTCGACTGGGAGGTGATCTTCATGGTGGCGGGTGTGATCCCACTCGGCATCGCGGTCGAGGCCTCCGGGACGGCGGCCCTCATCGCCGACCTCGTCGTTTCCGTCAGCGTTCTCCTTCCTGTGATCGCGGTCCTGGGGCTGTTCTACCTGGGGACCGCGATCATCACGGAGATGGTCAGCAACTCCGCCAGCGTCGTGTTGTTGCTACCGATCGGGGTCGAGGTTGCCGGCCAGCTCGGCGTCAATCCCTTCGCGTTCGTGATGGCCGTGACATTCGCGGCCAGCACACCGCTACTGACCCCCGTAGGCTACCAGACGAACCTCATGGTTTACGGTCCAGGCGGGTACAAATTCACGGATTTCACACGCGTTGGCGCACCGTTACAACTGATACTCACCGTCGTTACCACAGTCGGAATCGCATTCTTTTGGGGGTTATAATCGGGGAGCGGAGAGCTAGCTGCGTTATCGCGACGCCTACAGCCACTCCGGCGAGAACGTTACTGAAGATGAAACGGATATAGTTGGATCGACATCAATTACAAACAGTTTTGCCGACTGGAATATCTCGAAGCGAATCTACAAGTGACAGAGACAAGTGACTCTGAGGCGAATGATTCAAGCCAGTTCCCGAATTTGCCATTTGTAAGGACTACTGGAAGATGATGGATCTGCGAACAGGTGTCTACAACCATCCCTATGCTACGATGGTCACGACTGTGTTTATATTCGCTCTTGTGGTGACCGCACTATATTTTTTTAGCTCCATTCTTGACGGACAGATAACCCAGCCGGAGTTTGATAGACTAGTTATGATCACAGCAATCCTTTTTGTTGCCACAATTGCAAGCTGGATTACTGCAATTATTCTGAGCTCAGCCGATCTTTGACCCGCAATTCGATGTGAAAACCATCGTTTTATCGCACGATAATACCCTCTGTATCGGTCACGGCGTATCTGACAGATACTGGATAGCCATTCGGTCTCTGTCAGTACAAGTCGCCGGTCCCGGTATTGACCTCCCACTGTTGCTGAGACTGTTCCTGAAACCGCCAGAAGGTGCTGGGATTCAATCGATTCTTTCACGCGGCGTCATCGTCTCCCGGCGAGTCCATTCATCGCTGTACCGCCGTTAGAGCACTTTTATTGGCATTTTATGAGGGTTATGGTGGAACCGGTTAGACCTAATCACGGTGCGTGACGAATTCGATTTAATCATCACCACTGACTGTTAGCCACAACCCTAACATTCAATGTGTTAGGGTGCAAACTAACATTCATCGATGGGCGACGACGTTGCGGTGTTGGAAGACGAGATTCAGGCCTACGACGACGGCACTGTCGCTCGGATCCGCGTCCTCGACGTTCCGGAGTCCGGTCGATTCCCGGCCGGGATCAAGTACGCGTTCCACTACGGTGAAGCCGGCGCAGGTGAACCCATCGTCCGGTTCGATAATCACCACGGTCCGCACGAACTCCACATCGCCGGGCAGGTACTGGAGATCGAGTTCCCCGGACTGCGAGCCCTGTACCGCGCATGGCGCGCTGCGCTCCCACCCGAGAAACGAGCCGACTGGTAACAAGCCATTCACACGAACACATCACACTATGACCCGTACACTCCACATCACTATCGGCACTCGTCCCGACCGAAGCGACCTCGAAGAGACGCTCGGTTCCATCGACGCGGGCGAGGACGTCGAGCCCCGTCCCTCTCGACTCACCATCGAGAGTCTCGCGACGTTCGGACGGATCTTCCGGCCGACGAATCTCGAACTACTGGACGCGATCGTCGAACACGAACCGGACAGTATCCGCGAACTTGCTCGAGTCGTGGATCGCCACCCACCAGAGGTCACGGAGAACGTTCACGAACTTGCGGACTACGGGCTCATCGAACTGGAAGAGGATGGGCGTGCGAAACGTCCGACCATCTGGTACGACGAGATTGAATTCTCCGGTGACGTTCCACTCGGTGCGACTGAGACTGGAAGCGACATCGGTGCAGTCCCGTGATGGTTGCTAGTGGCTACCAATTCGATTCGGAACCGCCCTTCACTTGGTGAACGCAGGTGAGGTGTCGAACGAGGTGAAGTTCAAAGCGGGAGCAGAGCTGTCGGGACAGGTCAACTAATCCCCCTCACACTGGGCCGTCCGTCCCCACGGTACAACGATATTCGTTCGTTTGCTGAGTTTCGTGGCCGTTCCGCCTGTGATCCCATCGAGCAGTTCGACATCGAATGTGACGATATCGATGGATTTCCCGCACAGAAATAAGCCGGTATATCAACCACAGTTCGTTTGTCAGTATTCTAGTTTGCTGAACACACCCTCTGTATCTCGCACGCCGGTACTGACAGGAATCAAGTGGATTCTCTCGGTCGTGCTGAATATAGGGCGCAAGTCGGTCACGAAACGTACACTTTCTCCGTTGTGCAAAGGCGCCGAATAAGACCTCAAAGACGTTTGCCTTTCACGGGGTCGGCCGGGTTGTGTACGTCGGGTCCCTCGAGAGCACAACCCGAGCGGGGACACAACGAATTCATCACGTCGGTTCCTGCTTTATATTTGATGTCCACAGCGCTCTCTCCCCATGTAACGATAAAATGAACGTATAGGCCAAAAAAATGGTGTCTAATATCACTATATGAAATCATAATCATCCATTTGGAGGTGTATACTACATTATAACTACCAATACTGGGTAAATATAGTTAAAAAAGACACTTAAAAACAATATATCTCTACATCCATTCTGAATTGCTAAATATAAAGCCAGTGAATTGGATATAAATATAGTATGGGGAAACCCCATCTAATTCACACTCTCCTACAATTTTCCAGAGATTCTTGAACCGTCCGCGAGACAACCTTCCCAGTACTGCCCGCGACGCTCGACGGCGAGAAGCCGGAACGAAAACGAGTCGACTACAGCCTTTGGAAATAATAACATGTGTACACTTGATATCTGAATCTATTCGGCAGGCACGGACCAGCCTGGTTCGTCGCGACCTAGATGCCCCGCTTGAGCTTGAGTTCGATCACGTTCTTGGCCTGGAAGAGATGGTTTTCGATCTCGTCGACGACCTCATCGTCTTCGAGGTGTGTCGCTGGCCCCGCGATACTTATCGCCCCGAGCAGCTTCTCGTCGTCGTCGAGGATTGGTACGGCGATTCCATTGAGACCTCTGACGGCTTCACCCCTATTGTACGCGATACCCTGCTCCCGAATATGTTCAATTGTCTCGAACAATTCTTCGGGCTGGTGGATTGTTCGCGCTGTCGTCTGTCGGAGTCCATGTTCCTGGATGATTTCCTCGACTCTCTCCTTCGGGAGATGCGCGAGAATCGCTTTTCCAAGTGCTCTGTCGTGGAGACGAGCGCGCCGGCCGATGGAAGCATCCATGTCCACAGCGTTGTCGCCGGCCTGCTTATAGAGTATCACTCCCAGCCCCTGCTCTTCGATCATCAGAATGGCCAGCTCTCCCGTGACCGCAGCGAGGTCGTTGATCTCCTCCCTAGCAGCTTTGAAGAGGGGGATTCTTCGGCGGGTCCGGTCTCCCACCTGGAGAAAGCGCAGTCCGAGACGGTATTTTTTCTCGTCCTGGACGACGTATCCCGAGTCCCGGAGTACCTGCAGGTGGTAGTGAATCGTGCTCTTCGGGATGTCGAGACGGTTGGCAAGTTCGGTTACACCCTGTGCGCCGTGTTCGTCGAGGTCGGAGATGATGTCTAACAACTTCCTCGTCGTCCGACCCGTATGTTCGTTTTCTCCGGCCATACTAATCCATCATGGTCACTCATTATAAATGTTGTTCAACTCAGACGAACAGTTCTTGAGAACAGACGACAGGCCGCAGCACTGGACTCGCTCCCCGCGAATCCCCACCGTCGCACGGTATCCGGAGTATCGGGTTCCCGCTAGACGACGGATATCCCGGTTTCCCTTTTGGCAAATATATTCGATTGAGTCGAACATGGGTTGTCACAACTTACCATGATTTGCCGACAGTGATTCTCGAACAGCACGAGTGGTTCGCTCTGGCTGTCCTATGCTCTTTCGGGCACTGAAAAGGACGAGCGGGGAACCGCCTCCACAGAAGCCGTTTAGATGAATTAAAGGGTCTCGTACCTGGCGAAGATACGGACGGGAGAGCAGAATCGTCGTCTTCGTAGACCTCTCTCAGATCGGTATCGTCTCGCTCGAGCTGCTCCCGCCGCTGTGCCAACAGAGGGCGCGCGACGCTCCCCGGGAACTAGATTTATATAGCCGGGTCGGGCATGACTGACGTGTGATGCTTGACAGCAAAACTGCCGTCGTAACTGGTGGTGCTAGCGGCATCGGACGTGCAATCGCGAAAGAGTACGCTGACCAGGGGGCGAACGTCGTCATCGGTGACATCAGCCGCGACCCACGCATGGGCGGGGAGCCCACCGACGAAGTGATCGCCGACGAAAACGGGGAGGCGATGTACGTCGACACCGACGTCACAGACTACGACGACGTGCGCCATCTCGTCGATTCGGCGGTCGAGGAATACGGCTCGCTCGATGTAATGGTCAACAACGCCGGTATCCTCCAGCAGTCGCTCTTACACGAGACGCCAGCCGATGACTGGGAAGAACTGATGCGCATCAACGTGGACGGCGTCTACTACGGGACGAAAGCCGCCGTCGACCACATGATCGACCAGGACAGCGGCAGCATCGTCAACATCTCGTCGATAAGCGGGAAGATCGGTCGTGCGAACGCGCCCGCCTACTGCGCGTCGAAGGGTGCGGTGACGATGATGACCCGACAGAACGCCATCGACTACGGACCAGAGGGGATCCGGGTCAACGCCATCGGTCCCGGTGGCACGCTGACCGCGATGGTCCACGAGGTCATGAGCGAGGAGCGCCAGGAGTATCTGGAGGACGCGACGCCGCTTCGCCGGTTGGCCGAACCCGACGAGATAGCCGACGTGGCGACGTTCCTCGCCTCGGATATGGCGAGTTACGTCAACGGGCACGTCCTCATCACCGACGGCGGATTCTCCATCGTCTGAGCGGGCTGGCGGTCACACTCGACACGCCATCGCTCGATACTTTTGGTGGTCGCGGTGTGACCACGTGGTGCTATGAGACCCCATCCAGTAGACATAAATAATCCGCAACTCTGGAACCAATTACCATGTTCGACCAGCAGTCGCCTCGTTCGGCGACCTATCGCGACGCCGTATTGCAGTGGTGGGACGCGCTCGACCGTGGCTGGAAAGCCGCTCTTTTCGGCATCCTCATCGTTCTCCCGCACCTCTCGGGAGTTCTCCCCTGATGATGTCGCTGGCGGCGCGAGCACGGACGCTTGCACCGGGCGTGCTCGTCCTGTTCGGGATTGCCCTGTTCTCGCGGGGCTTTGCGACCGTCGTGCCCGCGATGAGCCCCCTGATCGTCGCTATCGGATGCGGTGCGCTCGTGGCCAACACCACGGGCGTTCCCGACTGGGTCCGTCCGGGGCTCGACAACCACAAACTCCTCCTGGAGACGGGCATCGTGCTCTTGGGAGTGCGGCTGACGATTGCGCAGGTCATCGAGACCGGTCCGATGGTGGCCGCGTTGGCAGCGTTCATGGTGGTCTTCGGTGTCCTCTACATGGAAACGGTCGTCGGCCGGCTCTTCGACGTTGGCAAGCGCACGACGTCGCTGCTCGCGGCCGGTGCGAGCGTCTGTGGCGTCTCTGCCGTCTTGGCCGTGGCGGGGAGCATCGACGTCGACGAGACGGACATCACCTACGCCGTCGCCACGATCCTCCTGTTCGACGCCATCACGCTCGTCGTCTTTCCGCTCGTCGGCGACCTCCTCCAGATTTCGGGCAAGCAGTTCGGTATCTGGGCAGGCCTGAGTCTGTTCAGTACCGGCCCGACGGCGGCAGTCGGCTTCGCCGTCTCGGAGACCGCCGGCCAGTGGGCGACAATCACGAAGCTCGCTCGGAACACGTTCATCGGAATCATCGTCGTCGGGTACGCCGTCCGATACGCGACCACTGAGACGAACCAACTGAACGTGGCACAGATCTGGGGCCGGTTCCCCAAATTCCTCTTTGGCTTCCTGGTCGTCGTTCTCATCGTGAACCTGAGCGGGCCTTCGACCACCGCCGTCGCCTCTATCGGGACGATTCGCGACTGGCTGTTCCTGCTGGCGTTCGTCGGGCTCGGCTTCGACATCGACGTCGACGAGCTGCGTGCCACTGGAATTCGGCCAGTGCTCCTCGTGTTAGTGCATCTCGTCACGGTCAGCGTGCTCACGCTCTCGCTGGTCCTCTCGCTCTTCTGAGTCTCCACCCAAATGTTTATATCTGGGCAGGTAGACTCCCATTCTGCATGCCGGATCGATACTTACAGGTAGTCGAACCGTCGGACAACGTCGCGACGGCGCTCCGTGAACTGGAGGCAGGCGAGACAGTCACGGTCGCCGTCGGCGACGAGGAACGAACAATCGAGGTACAGGAGGACGTCATCTTCGGACACAAGATCGCCGTCGAGGACATCGCGTCGGGCGAGACCATCACGAAGTACGGGAAGTCCATCGGCAACGCGACCGAGGACATCCCAGCTGGCACGTGGGTCCACGTCCAGAACGTCGAGAGCAACTACGGCCGGGGCGACCTCGCCGGCGACGAACAGACCGCGACGGTGAGTGAGTAATCATGAGCGAATTCCTCGGATACGAACGGGACGATGGGAGTGTCGGCATTCGAAACCACGTGGCGATTATCTCGACGGCGCCGTACGCCAACGACACGGTCAAGCGCGCTGCGGACATCATCGACGGGGCGGTCCCCATCACGCACCCGCTGGGCCGCTGTCAGACCAAGCCCGACGTGTTCCAGACCTACCGGACGCTGCTGGGCTACGGGACACACCCGAACGTCTACGGCACCGTCGTCGTCGCCCACGCCGGCGAGATCGTCGACGGTGACGAGCTGGCCGCGGACGTCGCCGAGACCGGTCGCCCGAGCGACTCGGTCAACATCCACGCCGAGAAAGGCGTCATGAACGCACTGAAGCGCACCGTGGACTCCGCGCGTGACATGGTTCAGGAAGCCAGCGCCCAGCGCCGCGTCCCCGCGGACATGTCGAACCTCACCTTCGGTATCAACTGCGCGACGTCGGACACGACGAGCGGTCTCTGTCAGCACAAGGCGACGGCCCGAGCGGTCTGGCGGCTCATCGACGAGCACGGCGGCCGGGGCTGTTTCGCCGAGACGCCGGAGTTCTTCGGCGGCGAGAACGAGCTCTCCGAGCGGGCGGTCAACGACGAGGTTCGAGACGAGATTCTCGAACGCGTCGACAACTGGGACAAGCGACTGCAGGCGACGGGTTACGACGTCCGCGGTGCCCAGCCGACGCCGGACAACATGGACGGCGGACTCACCACCATCGAGGAGAAGTCGCTGGGTGCGCTGGTGAAATCCGGCGACGGTCCGATTCAGGACATCATCGACTACGGCGCGAAGATCCCTGACGACTCGGGGATGTACATCATGGACACGCCGGGCCACGGTGCCGAGTCCGTGACCGGCATCGGCGCGGGCGGCGCCCACTTCATGGTCATCTCGACGGGCCAGGGCCACACGCTGTCGAACGCCATCATGCCGACCATCAAGATCACCGGGAACCCCGGCAGCGCCGAGCGCGTCCCCGAACAGACCGACGTCGACGTCAGCGAAGCACTGGTCGGTGACGAGACCTTCGACTGGGCCGGCGACCAGCTGTGGGACGAGATCGAGAAGGTCGTCAACGGCCAGGTGACGCTGAGCGAGGCGATGGGCGAGAGCCAGTTCGCCATCCACCGCATCGGCCCCTCGACCTGAACCTCCCGGCGGCGCGCGTCTGGCTGGGTAATCTGGCCTCTTTATTTACAAATAAATAGAGAAAATTGAATAAACGCTAACAAAGATTTATATACATTCGACGACCACCCCGTTGTATGGGGACCGAGAGAACATACCTCAAGGACGCACCGGAACAGTCGACGGAGATCTCGAAAGAAGTGCGTGACAGCGTTTACGACATCCTATCACAGATCCGTGAAGAACAGGACGAGGCAATCCGGACGCTGACCGCGAAGTTCGACGGTGTCGAGCTCGACGAGTTCCGCGTCACCGACGAGGAGATCCAGGATGCACACGAGCAACTGACCGACGAAGAGAAAGAGCGGATCGACTACAGCATCGAGCGTGTCCGTGACTTCGCACAGGCGCAGAAGGAGGCGATAGACAACGACTTCGAGCAAGAGTTCGGTGACGGCATCCGCTGTGGGCAGCGGACACTCCCCGTGGAAGCCGCTGGCACGTACGTCCCCGGTGGGCACTTTACCCATATCGCGACCGCACCGATGTCGATTGTTCCGGCCCGCGTGGCCGGCGTCGACCGGGTCATCACCTGTACGCCGCCGCGCCCGGACGGGTCGGCGAACGCCTACCAGCTCTACGCGATGGACCAGTCTGGCGCCGACGAGATTTACAAGGTCGGTGGCGCCCAGGCCATCGGGGCCATGGCGTACGGGACCGAGACGATCGACGCAGTCGACGTCGTCACGGGACCGGGCAACGTCTTCGTCTTCGAGGCTAAACGCCAGGTATTTGGCGAGGTCGACCTCGACCTGCTTCCTGGACCGACCGAGGTGCTCATCATCGCCGACGAGACCGCGGACCCGGAACTCGTCGCACTCGACCTCCTCTCGCAGGCCGAACACACCGAGACGTCACAGCCAGTCCTCATCACGACCGACCGGGAACTGGGCGAACGGACGCTCGAAGAGATCGAGTCCTGGCTCCCGCAACTGGAGACCGAAGAGACTGCTCGCAAGTGCTGGGAGCAGAACGGGCAGGTCGTGCTGGTCGAGGACGACGCGGAGGCGGCGACCGTGGCCGACGAGTACGCCCTGGAGCACGTCCAGATCATGACCGAAGACCCCCGTGACATGCTCAGCCGGATCAGCAATTACGGTGGTGCATTCCTCGGCGACAACGCACCGGTCTCCTTCGGCGACAAGGTCACCGGTCCCGACCACATCCTCCCGACGCACGGGACGGCGCGGTTCAACGGTGGGTGCTGGATTAGTTCGTACATGAAGACCGTCACGCACCAGGAACTCACGCCGGAGGGGGCAGCGCATCTCTCGGACTACGCCGCTCGCATCTCAGAGATGGAAGGGATGCACGGTCACCAGCTCTCGGCGGAGTACCGACCGGTGACGGACGACTGAGTACGACGACAGTTCGAGGACTGGCAGGCGGTAGCCAACCGGCAGAGGCGAGCGACACCGAACCACGCGTCCGGAACGGTGGTTTTGTCCCGTTACTGACTAAGCGGAGTGGTCAGACTGGGCGGAACATTCTAAATAATCGTTATCTATTAATAGTATGCTCTTATGGGTTGAATCATGCCGCATGTCAGCAGGAGGCAGTACATCAAGAGCGTAGGTGTTGCAAGTAGCGTCGTCGCTCTAGCCGGATGCAGCGGGGGCGACGGCGGCGGTGGTGAGGGCGACGGTAGCAGTGGCGACGGGAACAGTGGCGGCTCGCAGGACGGTACGTCCACGTCAGGCGCCGGGGGCAACACGTACAAAATGGACGTCGCGACGGCCTACAAGATCGGCACGACCAAGGAATATCCCGTCATGCAACAGGCGTTCAAGAAGAACGTCGAAGAAGCCAGTGACGGGCAGATTGAGGTTAAGCTCCATCCCAACGGGGTGCTCGGAGCAGGGACCCAGCTCGCCGAGAAGGTCCAGTCAGGGACGGTCCAGGCCGCCCAGTTCTCCTTCTCGAACTTCTCGCCGTACGCGTCGGCAGTCGATCTGGTCAACCTGCCGTACTTCGCCGGCAACAATCAGCAGTTCGTGAACCTCGTCACGAGCGACACCTGGGAGACAAACGTTCACGAGAAGGTCCGTTCCAACGGGTTCGAACCACTGTTCTACCTCGTCATCGATCCGCGAGCGCTCGGTGTCGGGAAGGGCGCAGGCCAAGTGATGACGCCGTCGGACATGAAGGGCTACAAACACCGCATTCCAGGATCACAGATACTCGAGGAAGCGTGGAAGATGGCCGGTGCGAATCCGACGCCAATCGCGTGGGGCGAGACGCCATCCGCAATTGAAGAGGGCGTGGCAGATTCGCTCCACGTCTCTATCGAAGCCTTCGTGACGTTCGGGTTCACCGACCTCGTCTCGCACATCACCCGGATCAATATGGTGGAGGACGCGCAGGTGTACGCGATGAACAAGCAATGGTACGACGACCTACCAAGCAACCTGCAGTCGTCGGTCGACGAGGCCGCCGACAAGACGTTCCGGCAGAACCTCAAGCAGGTTCCGAAATCGCGCGAGAACTCGATGGCGAAACTCGAGGAAGCCGGCGTCAAGGTCCATGACCCCTCTGACTCACAGCTGCAAGAGTGGAAGGACACCGTCGGCTACCAGCGCTCGGAGTGGGATAGCTGGAAGAAGGAACTCGCTGGTGACATGGAGACTTTCAAACAACTCGAGAAGGCCACGACCCAGCAAAGCGAGTTCGAAGTCCCGAACTGAGCGCCAACACAGATTTTCACACTCCGAGCAGTCTCACTATCATGATGAACAACATCCCGATCAACGTTACCGATAACAGCATCGTCGAGCGGACAACACCAGTGCTCCGTCTATTAAACGAGAACCTCGAACGCTATCTCCTGCTCTCGATCTACGTCTACATCATCTCGATAATCGGGGTCGAGGTCTTTCGCCGGTTCCTCCTCGACAACGCCAGCCTCTGGGGTGAGGAGACTGCTCGGTTCATGTTCATCTATCTGACGTGGATCGGCGCCAGCTGGGGCGTCCACAAGCGCCTCCACATTCGGATCGACATCCTCCACCAGTACATCTCAGAGCGCGCGACGGGTTTCCTTTACATCCTCGGAGACCTGGTCATGCTCGCCTTCGTCGTCGTTGCGGTTCAATGGACCATCCCACAGCTCCAGACGTTACTGGAGTTCGGGGCCGTCACTTCAGCGCTCCGGGTCAACAAGATATTCTTCCAGATGGCGATCCCGATCGGGATGGGACTGATGACGGTCCGCATCTTGCAGGCGCTATATCGTGACGTACAGGACGTCCGCGCCGGCCGCGCCGTCTACAAGGGGGAACAGCTGTTCGCGTAACCATGGTCTCGACAGCTGTCATCGGTATCCTGATCCTCACCGCGGTGCTGATCCTCATCGGGATCCCTATCTTCGCCTCTCTTGGTATCGGGAGTTATCTGCTCCTGGACGTGACGAACGTGCTGCCAAAGACCCTGTTCGGTCAGACCCTGTTCACGGGCCTCGACGCATTCGCGCTCATCGCGGTGCCGCTGTTCATCCTCACCGGCGACGCCATCGTCGAGACAGGGCTCTCACACAAGCTGTTGAACTTCACCGAGAGCGTCTTCGGTGGCTTCCGGACCGGAATGGGAACGGCCACGTTGTTCGGCTGTGGCCTGTTTGCGGCCATCAGCGGCTCCAACGCGTCGGACGCGGCAGCGCTCGGTCGTATCACGCTCGACCGACTCGAGGACCGTGGATACCCGCGGCCCTACGGCTGTTCGATCGTGGCCAGCGGTGCGTCAACTGGTATTCTCATCCCTCCGAGCATCTCCTATATCATCGTCGGGCTGGTCTTCGGGATTTCCGCGTCCACCCTGTTCCTGGCGGCGCTCATCCCAGGTGTGGCGATTTTGCTGGGGATGGTCGTGATGAATATCCTGGTCAACAGACGGAAGGGGTACGAAACGGGGACTGAGCACCCGGAAGTGTCGGAAGTTGGGTGGAGTCTCTGGGATGCGAAATACGGTCTGTTGATCCCCTTCATCATCCTCGGCGGCATCTACAGCGGGACGTTCACGCCAACGGAAGCTTCGGCGGTCGCCGTCATCACGACGATCCTGATCGGCATCGGCATCCAAACCCTCTCGCTCCCCCAGTTCCCGGAGATGTTGGAGCGAAGCGCGCTCGTCAACGGCGTGATCTCGCCGATCATCGCGATCGCCCTGCTGTTCAGTCAGGCGCTCTCGGCACTCGGGATTCCGGAAGCGCTCGTGAGTGCAATCATCGGGACGACCAGCAACTTCTACCTCGTGACGATAATCATGATCGTCTTCCTGTTCGTCGCGGGGGCGATCATGGAAACGACGCCGAACATCCTCGTACTCGGCCCGTTGCTGTTGCCGGTCGCCCAGCGGGTCGGGATGCATCCGGTCCACTTCAGCGTGTTCTTCATCTCGGCATTGGCTGTCGGGTTCATCACGCCACCAATCGGCCTCAACCTGTACGTGATGTCCGGCGTCAGTGGGGAGTCCATCACCGACATCGCGAAGACCGCCGTGCCGTTCATGATCGCCATGCTGGCGATCATCCTGTTGATCGCGTGGATCCCCGTGCTCTCCATGTGGGGAATCTAGCACCGCTCGACGGCATTTGCAGGCAGTACAGTCGGGGGCCTCCACCGAACCAGTACTTTTTTATATTTGATTGGTAAAGATGTTCGTGATGGTAGATACCAATACGCTCGCCAAATTCGGTCGGTATCTGAGCGGCGTGCTCGTGGTGGTCTTCGTCGTAAATCTCCTCCTCGATTCACAGGTGATCCCGATCGTGGACATCGAGCCGTTCCTCGACGGCGTCGCACAGTTTCTCGTCTTGCTCGCGGCGTCTGCGCTGATCTCGATCGAGTTCATCCTCGCTGATCTGCACTCCCGGTCCGAAGAGTCCCACGACGTAGAGAGTGAGCCACAGCCCGAGTCGACTGTCGATGCGACCGCCGATACCTGATTTGGAACCATAAACATCAACCTGTCCCTTTACAGAGACAAATGGACTCTGTATAATATAGATTTGGTCAGATATGTCGATTCAAGGTATATATTAGTACCATCTAATAACGCCTTCGGAAAAACAGTCTCATATATCGAACATTAGGCCGAACAACAGCTCAGAGTTCACTAGACCATGCTTATCTCAGGGAAGGATGTGACAGAACCGTGTACGAACAGATGTGCTCGTTCACTGGCTGATTGGGTCGTAATTTCACTGGGCGGTAGATGGGGTCCTAGGGAAATAAAGAAGATATAGCATGCTGCTGACTACACTCCCCTGTATCTCGCACACCGGTACTGACAGATACGGGATACACTCTCGATCTGTGGAAGTGATTACTGACTCGACGCTCGCGGCGACACGATCGTCACCCCGCAGTCCCCGACTAACTGTACTTCGCGAAGACACTCCGCTGGAAGTGAATTACCCTCATGGTTATATATGCGGGATTCCAACAGTAAAGGCGGATTAGCATGGTACCTGTTAGCGACCTACAAGAAATGTATGCCGATATGGTGACGGCGCGGCACTACGAAGAGCGCCTGCAGGAGGAGTATCTGGAGGGGAAACAACCGGCCTTCGACATCTCGGCGGGACCGATTCCCGGCGAGTTGCATCTCGCCGCGGGCCACGAGGCCTCGGGCGCTGGCGTCTGTCAGCACCTCCGGGACGACGATACGGTGACAGCCCCGCACCGACCGCACCACGTCGCCATCGCGAAGGGGGTCGACCTCAAGCGGATGACCGCAGAGATATTCGGACGCGAGATCGGTCTCGGCAAGGGGAAGGGTGGCCACATGCACCTTTTCGATCCTGAGGTCAAGTTCGCCTGCAGCGGTATCATTGCCGAGGGCTGTCCGCCTGCTGCCGGCGCAGCTATGGCGGCGAAAAAACGGAACACGGACAGTGTCGCTGTCGCCTTCCTGGGAGAGGGTGCCATCGACCAGGGCGCGTTCCTCGAGTCGCTGAACCTCGCCGCTGTTCACGACCTGCCGGTCGTCTTTGTCATCGAGGACAACGACTGGGCCATCAGCATGCCCAAGGAGCGAGTGACCGACGTTCAGGACGGATCACAGCGCGCGAAGGGGTTCGACATGCCCGGCGTCCGTGTCGATAGCGACGATGCCGTCGCGGTCTACGAGGCCGCCGGTGAGGCCATCGGTCGGGCCCGTGACCGGAACGGGCCGTCGGTGCTGGAACTCCAGGTCCACCGCCGCATGGGCCACTTCATGGGCGACCCGGAGACCTACCGCTCGGACGAGGACCAGGACGCCGCTCAGGCACGGGACTCCATCGAGCGCCTGGCCGAGACGCTTCGGGGGCACGGTGTCGACGATGCGACCATCGACTCGCTGCGCGAGGCGGCACACGACCGCGTCGAGGAGGCAATCGAGTGGGCGAAAGAGCAGCCCCAGCCCGAGCCCGAGGCAGCACACGAGGACGTGTGGGTGAACCCACCCAGTGGGGTGACGGACACAGAGCCGGAGTACGATCTCGCAGGAGGTGACGACTGATGTCGAAGCAGAGCCAGCGGGTCGAGCGCGACCTGACGATGAGCCGGGGGATGGTGGAGGCCATCGCCCACGAGATGCGTGAGAACGACGAGGTGTTCTACATGGGCGAGGACGTCGCCGACTACGGCGGCATCTTCGACTCCACCCAGGGCCTCCTCGACGAGTTCGGCTACGACCGAATCATGGACGTCCCCATCAGCGAGACGGCCTACCTCGGCGCGGCGGTCGGTGCCGCCCAGGAGGGGATGCGGCCCATCGCGGAGCTGATGTTCGTCGATTTCTTCGGCGTCGCGATGGACCAGATCTACAACCAGATGGCGAAGAACACCTACATGAGCGGCGGGAACGTCTCGGTCCCGATGGTGCTGACCGCCGCGGTCGGCGGCACCTACAACGACGCCGCCCAGCACTCCCAGACGCTGTACGGGACCTTCGCGCACGTCCCCGGCATCAAGGTAGTCGTCCCGTCGACGGCCTACGACGCCAAGGGGCTGATGCACAACGCCATCCGCGACGACGACCCGGTGCTGTACATGTTCCACAAGCGACTGATGGGCATCGGCTGGATGCCCGCGCCCGACGGTCCGAAGACGCCCGTTCCCGAGGAAGATTACACTATCCCCTTCGGCAGCGCCGACGTGAAACGCGAGGGCGAGGACGTCACCATCGTCACGCTCGGCCTGCACGTCCATCGTGCACTGGAGGCGGCCGAGCAACTGGCCGACGACGGTGTCGACGCCGAGGTCGTCGACCTGCGGTCGCTCGTCCCGCTGGACACCGACACCATCGTGGGGTCCGTCGAGAAGACCGGGCGGCTGGTCGTCGTCGACGAGGACTACCGCTCGTTCGGTGTGACCGGCGAAATCGTCGCCACTGTCGCCGACGAGTCACTCGCCGCTCTCGACGCCGTCGAGCGGGTCGCCGTCCCCGACGTCCCGATTCCCTACGCTCGCCCCCTGGAACAGGAGGTCATCCCGGACGTCGACGACATCGCCGCTGCTGTCGAGCGCACACAGTGATGACGGACGGCTCGGACCGCGTGGCGGTCACGCTCGAGGAGTGGCCGGACGACGCGGACAGCGAGGAGGGGGTCGTGGTCAACTGGTTCGTCCGTGAGGGCGCGGCCGTCGAGGCCTCGGCCAGCCTGTGTGAGGTCCAGATCGAGAAGGTGAGCCTCGACGTCTACGCGCCGGTCGACGGCACCCTCGTGGAGGTTGTCAAGGCCGAGGACGACGAGTTCGTGCGTGGTGACACCCTGGGGTGGCTGGCGCCGTAGCGACGCCGAACCTGCGAAGCGACCAGTCCACGAGGACTGCTCGCTGGCGCCGGGACGAAAGACTATGTCAACTCGCCTTCGGGAGCGCTACTAAGCCGGTCGCTTTCAGTAATCCGGAAGCGGCGCTGGTCCACCGCGCTCCCGGAACGCCACCTCGTCAGCGAGGTCGCGCATGAACGGATGCACAGTATTCGCCATGAAGATGACCGGCTGGTCCGTCGCGAGCAGGCGATCGAGCACCTCGCTTGCGCTCGTCGCGTCGGTATCGTGCGCTGTCGCCGGAACGTCGACGCGCCGCGCGAAGACACCGGTGTACGACCCGCCGACGTGGAGGCGGTCGATGAGCCCGCGGTCGGCGAGGATGTTGATGTACTCGACGAACGACGCAGTCCGACCACGGCGGTCGTGACGGAGGAACACGAACGGACAGACCAGTTCGGCGTCGTCCCCCGTCCCGACCAGCTGCCGCCGGAACAGCTCAGTGCTCTCGATCTCGTTGACCTTGGCCCCGTTGAACACGCGACCCCCGGGGAGGTCGACCCATTCGGGCTGGATGGTATCGAGCATCCGCTGGAGTTCGGCGTCCGGGAGGGGCGGCTCGTCGAGGTGTGTCAGAATGTGGTTCAGCGCGTGCACTGTCTCGGCACCGATGAGGTCACGATGGTGGTCGGGGACGTCGACCTGCTCTATCGTGGCGCCTCGTGCCTCGACCTCCTCCGTGAGGTACTCGTGGATGACACCGTGTTGTTCGGCGTTGATGACGTGACACCCCTCCGGTACGGACCGGGCGAACGAGCGAGCGATGGTCTGTCGCCGCTTGCCCAACGTGTCGTTGTGGTCCTGTCGGACGTTACAGAACAACAGGATATCTGGTTTGAGAAACTGCTGGTAACCAACTACGCGTCCTGTTTCATCCCGGCACTGCGCGTCAGTGCCCGTGAGAACGGCATCGACGACCTCGGCCAGGTCAGAATCGAAGTGGCGGCCACGCTCGACGAGAACGACGACCTGTCCAGTATCAGCTTCGACCTCCACGTCGAGGCGACACTCGGCGAGCAGGCCGACGCCATCGTCGAGTACGCACAAGACATCTGCCACGTTCAATCGGCGTTACGTGAGGGGTTACACGCCGACGTCTCAGTCACCGACGGCGCGTTCTGACGGTCGCACTACCCGCCGGACTGTACCCGCAGAACCTACTGACGGGGAGTTCGAGACCCGAACTGCGCGGCTCCGCGACGGTGGTGACGGACGCATCTCGTCGTGAACCGCGACGTCACTGCTCACTGTTCTACGGTGCGGCCCTCCGACTGAGCAACGTGGTCTGGACTCTGGGTCTGCACGGCCTGGCGTCTCGACTCTCGCCCCTTCGACTGCTCACCGCTCGAACGACGGGTCCTCGAGCGTGGCGATTCGCTCTCGTTCCGCTGCGTCCAGGCGCAGCCCGGCGGCGGCGAGGTTCGCGACGACGTGGTCGGCGTCGGTACTCGACGGAATCGGGACCACACCCTCGCTCACGTTCCACGCGACGACGACCTCGGCCGGCGACCGGCCCCGCTCGGCGGCGATGTCCGTCAGCACCGGTTCGTCCAGCAACCCCGGGGCCGACAGCGGCGAGTGGGCGACGACCCTGATACCCCGCTCGTGGCAGAACTGGACGAGGTCGGTCCGTGGCTGGTAGGGGTGGCGCTCGACCTGAACGAGTGCCGGCGGCACCGTGGCGACGTCGAGAACTGTCCGCAGTTGCGCCAGCGAGACGTTACAGACCCCGAGAGTTCGGGTCAAACCGCGCTCGTAGGCCGTCTCGAGGTGCGCCCACGACTCCGTGAGCGAGAGGTCCGCCGTCGCCCGGTCGCCCCGGTCGTCCGTCGGGAAGGTCAGTGCCTCCGCCTCGGCCGTAGGGCGCTCGGCGAGCCGTTCGAGCGGGCCCTGGTACTGCCAGGCGTCGGGCCAGTGGAGCGCGTAGCAGTCGAAGGCGTCGACGCCGAGCTCCTCGAGGCTCCCCGTACACGCCTCGACAACGTGCCCGTGGTTGGTGTTCCACACCTTCCCGAGCAGGAACAGCGTCTCGCGGTCGGGCGACCCCGGCGCGGCCAGCAGCTCGCCGATTCGGTGTTCGTTGCCGTACAGCTCGGCCACGTCGACGAGCCGGTAGCCGGCGTCGAGCGCCGTCGCGATGCTCTCGTCCCGGTCGACGTACTCGCCGTCGCCCCGGTAGCGCGAGCACCCGAAGCCGACAGGGGGCAGCCTGATGGCGGCAGTCCCCGGGGGGTCCCCCTCAGCGTTGCCGTGTCTCACATGCCGGTCGGGGTCCGGACGGACGATGGGCCGGGGCACGGGGTCGGCCGTCGCGCCGCAGTCGAGGACCGACACCGACCCACCATCCGCGGCGGCTCGTTCGATGGCCGCACACACTGCGACGACGTGTGCCCCCCGGCGGGCCGTCTCGCGCGGCTGGTGCCCGTCGGCGAGCGCCGCCGCGAACCGCTCGACACCGTCGAGGTACACCGTCTCGCGTCCGGGCGTCTGTGGGGGCATCGGCGTGTACTCGCGGTCGACGCGCCCGAACGACACCGACGTCCGGTCTGCCGAGAGCGCGCCGGCGTCCTCGAGGTACAGCGACCCGTCGTCGCCGTGCAGTTCCAGTCCGTAGAACTCGCGGGCGCGGTGCGGGGCGTAGAAACTGGCAGTCAGGCGCGCGACCGGGCCGTCGGCGAAGTCGAGCGTCGCTTCGACGTGGCTGGGCGCCGACGGCCGTCGGTCCTCGCGAGCCGGCCAGACGTCGAGCGCGTCCGCGACGCGCACCTCTGCGACGGGGCCGAACCACGCCACGAGCAGGCTGAGCGGGTACACTGCCCCGTCGTACAGCGGCCCGACCGACAGGAAGGCGTCGGGACGGTCGTGCCAGTCCGTCACCCGACCGACGTGGGCGTGGGCGTACACGAGTCCGACGCGACCCAACCGGCCGTCGGCGAGTGCCCGCCCGGCCAGCCGCTGGGCGTCGGCCTCGGGCGTGACCGGTGCACAGGCCAGTCCCCGGTCCGCGCGGTCGGCGACCGCCAGCAGGTCCGCGGCCGTCTCGCCGTCGAGCGCGAGCGGCTTCTCGCTGTAGACGTGACGTCCGGCCTCGAGACACTGCCGCGTCACCGTCGCGTGGGCCGTGTGACTTGTCAGGTTGACGGCGATGTCGGCGTCACACGTCGAAAGCGCCCGCTCCAGGTCGGTGAAGGCGGCAGCGTCGTGTTTCTCGCCGAAGTCAGCGGCTCGCTCGGCGTCGGTGTCACACACGCCAGCTAGCGACAACGGACTCCCCGGGAGGGCGTCAGCGTACTGGTGGGCGACCGACCCGGCGCCGACGAACAGACAGTTCACGGCCGTACCAGGGTCGGCCCGGACATAAATTCGGGTGCGCATGTGTCGGCAGCCGGAACTCTCGGTGACAGTCGTCGGCCGCGAGGAGCCAAGCGCAGTCAGTGGGCCTCTCGCCACCCGTCCAGCCGCGTCCGTAGTGCCGGGACGAACGCGGCTACGACGGCGAGCCAGATGCCGACCTCGAGGTAGAACGACGGCGTCCAGAGGTAGTAGAAGAAGAACTCGACCGGCGGGAGCGTGAGCGGTGACGCCGGGACCGCGAGCGGCCAGGCCAGGAACACCGTGTGCTCGGGGCGACCGTTGACGACCATGTGTACCGCGTCGAGGAGGAGGTGTGACACCCACCCAACTACGAGTGCGCGGCCGGCCCGGCTGTGGCGAGCGAGTGGCACCGCGAGGACGGCCAGCGTCAGCGCCGAGTGACCGACCGTCTGGAACAGGTCGAACACCCCGAGCATCCCGAGCGGCTTGTCGACGAGGTCCGGGAGGGCGGCCCCGGCGACCAGCCACGCCGACGAGAACCGCGACCAGCGCCCGAGGAGCGCGGCCACTGCGAGATGGGTCGGAAACAGCATACCCTCCAGTAGGCCGTTCGCGGTAATCTACGTTTGGCCTCCGGCACGCCGACGTGGCGGCGTCCCAGACTGCGATACCTGCGAGTGACGTCGGGCCAGTAATTTATTTTCCCGTGGGTCGACTACTCTGTATGAGCACCGCCACGGAATCCGGTTCGATGAACCTGGAGGGGCTGGAACCGCTGCACTACCTCGGCATCGTGCTGGCCGCTCTCAGCGGCGTCATCCACCTCTGGCTCGGCATCAGTTTCGTCCCGTCACCGCTCGGATTTTCCTTTCTCTTCGCGGGCGTCGTGTTCCTGCTCGCCAGCGTCGGCGTCGCGACGAACTACCGTCGGGGACTGCTCTACCGACTCGGCATCCCCTTTACGGCCGGGCAGATCGTCATCTGGTACGTCTTGAACTTCGCCGCCGGGCCGAAGTCGTTCCCCGCCGACGTGGGCGCACTCGGCGCGGTCGACAAGCTCGCACAGGTGGGACTGCTCGTCGTCCTGGTCCTCCTCCTCATGCGCGAGTAGTCTCTCGGAGTCCCCAGCGGGACCTCACACGGCGTACAGCAGGTCGTACTGATGGGCCACGTAGGTCAGTTCGCCGGCAGCCAGTTGCTCGCGGCGCGTTTCGAGCCAGTCGCCGACGCCGTCGACGGGCCGGTCGGCGAGCGCGTCGGCCACGAAATCGAGGATACACTCTAAGAAGTACCGCTCGTCGGCCGGGTAGCCGCCGTCGACCGGTCTGACGACCCAGTCCGAGGCACCGGCGGCGAGCAGGCGGCCGTCGGCGGTCCGGAACCGGTCCAGCAGGTGGCGGCCGGCCCGTGGATCCCGTCCCGGTCGCGCGGCGATGCTGTCGTGGTAGGCCCGCTCGACCCTGTCGTCGGCGGGGTGGTCCGGCTGGAACAGCGTCCCGCCGTCGAAGGTAATCGGGAGGTACGCCACGCTGCCGGGCGCGAGCGTCCGCTCCAGAGCGTCGAGGAGGTCTTCGAGCGAGACGAGGTCGGCGAACGCCTGTGCGACGACGAGGTCGGCGCCCGTCCGTTCGCAGGCCAGCGCGTCGCCGGCGGTGAACGACACCGAGAGCGCGTCGTCGCTGCCGACGCGGAACCCATCGCCGGTGCGCGTGACCGCGTATCCGGCGTCGCGGAGGTCCGCCGCCCGCTGCCGTCCGGCGTACGCCACCAGGTCGGCGTCCTGGTCGACGCCCCAGTACCGACCGTGCGTGACACCCCACTCCAGCAGTCTCGGCACGGTCACGCCGGTTCCAGCGGCGAACTCGACGATTTCGGGGTCGGGCGGGAGGGCCTCGAGGAGCCGCTCGCGGACCCGACGGTTCAGCGCCCGGTCGTCGACGGTGCGTTTGGCCTCGAGATACCGCACGCGAGCGTGGTCCATCGTCACAGCGACCGCTCGTAGCTCGCCCACCCCACGTCGTCCTCCCACATGCGGACGGTGAGGCGGTCGGGCGTCGGCGCGTCGAGTCGCTCGGCCACCTCGTCGGCGAATATCCGTGCGAAGCGTTCGACGCTCGGGTTCCCGTCGAACGCGGGTAGGTCGTTGAGCAACTCGTCGCGGTACCGGTCGGCCAGCGTGTCGAGGACCGCCTCGACGTCGTCGATGTCGACGAGGTAGCCGTACTCGTTGAGGTCCGGGCCGGCGAACCGCACGTGGGCCTCGTAGTGGTGGCTGTGGACCTCCCCCTCCGGTCCCGGGTCCGGGACGGTGAGGTAGTGCTGTGCGACGAAGTCACGCGAGACGGACAGTTCGTACATGGGCATGGCTTAGGGTCGGTCGTACGTGAAGACGGTCGTCAGGACGTCGGTGTCTCTGGTCAACAGCTGGTACGCGGTCGCCGCGTCGTCGAACGGCACCCGGTCGGTGACGAGACGGCCGAGGTCGTGGCGCTTGACCGCCTCGACGGCGCGGTCCATCCGGCGCTCCTTCGTCCACCGGCCGCGGCGCTCGGGCGATATCGTGCTTACCTGGCTCGAGAGCAGGTCGACACGGCCGCGGTGGAAGTGGCCGCCGAGGTCGAGTTCGGCCGGCTTGGTCCCGTACCAGGAGCCGACGACGACGCGCCCGTCGTAGCCGACTGTCTCGATGGCGTCGTTCAGCGCTGCCGGGTTCCCCGACACTTCGAAACAGAGGTCGGCACCCGCCGGGTCGCCGTCCCACGCTAGTTCGGCCACACCTTCGGGCGTCACCGTCTCCGTCGCGCCCAGCTCCCGCGCGAGGTCTCGGCGGGTCACGACGGGGTCGACGACGACCAGCGACTCCAGCGGGAACGACGAGAGCACCGCCGTCGTCGCCAGGCCAACGGGACCCGCACCGAAGACCACGACGCGTTCGCCCACGCGGGGCGTCGCGTCGAGGACGAAGTTCACCGCCGTCTCCGCCGTCGGAAAGAGCGTCGCCGTCTCGGTGTCGACGTCGCTGGGCACCCGGTACACGTCCGCCGGGTCCGCACAGAAGTAGCTCTCGTGCGGGTTGAAGGCGAACACGCGTTCGCCCCGCCAGTCGGGGTCGACGCGCGCTCCGGTCTCGACGACGCGCCCCACAGCTGCGTAGCCGTACTTGACCGGGTAGTCGAACGTGCCGTCGAGGGTATCGATGGTCTCGTCGACGGCCATCTCCGTGGGCACCTTGCCGTCGTAGACGAGCAGTTCCGTCCCGGGGCTCACGCCCGAGGCAGCCGTCTCGACCAGCAGTTCGTCGGGGCCGGGCGCCGGCTTCGGCGTCGGTTCGGTCGTCACTTCCCGGGGTCGCTGGAAGTAGAGCGCTCGTGCGCGCTCAGTCATCGCCACCCGCCTCGGCCGCCGCCGTCACCCACTCCCCGGTCGCACGCCCCGTCTCGAGTGCGTGTTTCGCCTCTCGGCCCGCCAGCTGGGCCGTCTCGCCGGTCCCGACGCCGACGCGCATCTCCACACCGACGGCCTCTCGGACCCCTTCGAGCACGTCGTCGTAGGCGCGCTGTGGGAGCCGAGGACAGACTGAGATGGCGTTGTCGCCGCCGACGAAGGACGTGACGGCACCGTGGTCGCGCATCTGGTCGGCCAGTTCCACGGCCGCCCGCCTGATGCGTCGCTCGGCGTCGAAGGCGTGCTGGCTGTCGGTGTACTGTCCGGTCGCGTCGACGACGTCGAAGTGCGCCACCGAGAGCGGACCCGTCGGCTCGCGCTCACAGGCCGTCGCCAGCCGCTCGGTCCTGTCCGCGTCCTGTGCGCTCCCGGTCGACTGCAGCGCCTCGGTCGCGGCCCCCAGCGCCGCGGCCGGCGTCCCGCCGGTCCCGACGCCGACGCTCGCCGTCACCGGATACTGGTGGCGGACGAGCTCCTGAAACCGCTGGTGCTCGCTCGGCGCGATGCGGTTCGTCACCGCGACCATGTTGTCGAAGCGCCCCGGAAAGACGTAGCCGTCGCGGCTCCCGACGAAATCCGCGAGGTCTGCGTACAGCCGCGATTGCAGGGCTTGCAGCGCGGGTTCCGGTCGCGGTTCCGGTGTCACGGTCCATGGACCGTAGTCGTCGAGCTGGACTAAGGACAGCTGGACGACGGACTCTGATCTCCCTGTCACAGACTTTCGTTGGTTCGCGCACGTATCATTCTTCGGACGTTCGCACCGTCACTGCGAGCCAGTCGCGGGCGAACACCGCGAGCGACGGGAGCAACACGACCGGTGCCAGCGTCCGGACGAGCGGTGTCGGCGCGACCGGAACGAGCGCCCACGTGATGAACACCATCTGGAGCGCCGCCAGCGGCCGTCGAAGGCGACTCGGCGGGAGGTCGCCGACGGTGCCGCCGCGGCGACGCCAGAGGGCACAGCCGCCCAGATAGCAGTACCGGGCGGCCGACAGGGACAGGTACCACGTCGGGAGCAAGCCCCACGCGACGGCGACGACCGGTGCGACGAGGAAGCCGGTGGTGTCGACGGCCATGTCGAGGCGCTCGCCCAGCCGTGTCTCGACGCCGACCGACCGGGCGACCGCCCCGTCGAACGCGTCGAGGGCCACGGCCGTCCCGTAGCCCACCGCCGGGAGCCACGCGAGGACGCCTGCGCCGTCCACGAACGCGAACCCCGCGACGCCGGCGACGAGGGCGGCGCGCGCGAGCGTGATTCCGTTGGCGACCCCGAGCGAGTCGAGCTGCGTGCCGTTCCGTCGCCGGAGCGAACCGCGGTGGCGCCAGAGGTA